>NZ_NHOU01000028.1 GCF_002179555.1 Salinicola salarius
ACCGGCTTCACCGCCTTGCGTCAACCGATTTATTCAATCAAATCAAACGCTTGGCCTTCTTCTCCGCTGCCTCCAAAACCCTGTCTCGGCGTCAGCGGATGCGTACTTTACGGATCCGATGCCCGCTTGGCAAGCCCCTGACTCAAAAAAAGTGAAATCGATAACAATTACCTGACACGATAGGCTCAAAGCACGCCTCTGACCGCGTCGTCAGCAGTGCCTCAAGCCTGGCGCAACAGCACGACGAGCTGCTTCGGCCCGTGCACGCCATAGACCAGCGTCTGCTCGATATCGGCCGTCTTGCTCGGCCCCGAGATCAGCAGCGCATTGGTCGGCATCCGATCTGCCCAGCATTTGTCGCGCAGCACATCGAAGAAGGTGTCGTGAACATGGTCGGCATCCAATACCGCGATATGGAGCGGCGGCACCAGGCTCAACCGCCGCGGCTCGTCCGGTGTAGGCCATAGGAAGAGACTGCCGGTTTCGGCGATACCGCCCAGAGTCGATGTCAGGCCCGCATCGACATCCTCGAACTGCTCCCGACTCCAGCTTTCAATATCCCGATCGGCGTCGACCACTTCGATGTCATGCGCCGCCAGCGTTCCTCGAGCCTCGCTAGCCACGTCATGGAGACGCCCCAACGCCAGCGTTCCGACTCCTTTGTCGGCCAGGACCTGAACCAGAGCCCGAGCCCAGTCCGCGCGGGACGTCCTCACCACCTCGCCTCGTACGGCCGTGATCATCGCTTCGAAACGCGCCAGCCGCTCTTCCCGGTTCCAGCCTCGCGCCGTCATGACGGCAAAGTCGCTGGTCGGAACCGCAATATCGCCATCCAGGCGTTGGCGCAGGCGTTCGAGAATCGCTTCCCTTGCACTCATGAGTCGCTCTCCGTTCGGCACCGCTCTCGCATCATGCCATGCAGTGTCTTGCTCGCGGGTTTGGGCGCCACGCGATAGTCCGTCCATGGCGGCAGGTGGCCGGGAGATAGCCGGCGAAAGCGCCCGGCCACTCCCGTACCCAACCTCCAGAAAGCGGGATGCGTCGCTACCCACTGCCAGCTTTTCCAGGCCGCGACTTCTTTGGCATTACGCTTGACGCCGGCACCCGGCACGTTGCCTCGCCCCTCGCCAACGGACTCCTTGCGCAGCCGCACCAGCAGATCGGGAATCGGAATCTTGACCGGACAGACTTCGCCGCAGGCGCCACACAGACTGGACGCACTGGGTAGATCGCGCGTCGCATCCAGCCCCAGCAAGTGCGGCATCAGAATCTTGCCGATGGGCCCCGGATACGTCGTGCCGTAGGCGTGCCCGCCGACACGCGTGTAGACCGGACAATGATTCATGCAGGCACCGCAGCGGATGCAGCGCAGCGTATCGAGCAGTTCGTCGTCCTGATAGATACGTGACCGGCCATTGTCGACCAGCACCAGATGGACCTCTCGCGGGCCGTCGTGCTCTTCGGTCCTGCGCGGCCCGGAGATCATGTTGAAGTAGGTCGTCACCGGCTGCCCGGTGGCAGAGCGCGTCAGCAAGGCATAGAGAGGCGCGACATCCTGCAGATGCTCGACGACTTTCTCGATCCCCGTCACCGCGATATGCACCGGCGGCACCGTGGTGGTCAGCCGCCCATTGCCCTCGTTTTCCACCAGGCAAAGCGTGCCGGTCTCTGCCACCGCAAAATTGACACCGGAAAGCCCCACGTCCGCGGTCAGGAAGCGTTCTCTGAGCTGAGCCCTCGCTGCCGCCGTCAGCGTATCGGCATCCAGCGTTCGCGCGATGCCGGTCTTGTCATGCATGAGATCGGCGATCTCGCCGGTATTCTTGTGGATCGCCGGCATGATGATGTGCGACGGCGTCTCGTGGGCCATCTGTACCAGGTATTCACCGAGATCCGACTCCAGCGCCTCGATGCCCGCCGCTTCGAGATGCGCATTCAGATGCATCTCCTCGGAAACCATCGACTTGCCCTTGATCATCCGCCTGGCGCCCCGCGATTCGCAGAGCTTTCGAATGATGCGACAGGCCTCGTCGCCATTTTCTGCCCAGTGAACCTGGATACCGTTGGCCTGACAGTTGCGTTCGAGCTGCTCGAGCAGATCCGGCAGCTTGGCCAGCGCTCGGGCTCGCACGTTGGCGCCCAGCTGACGCAGCGTCTCGAGATCCCATTCGGCAAAGACATCCCGACGCTTGCGCATCAGCCCATCCATTGCGCTGCGAAAGTTGCCTCGGATCTGCGGATTGTTGAGCGCATCGTGCGCCTGCGCATGGAAATGCCGCGGGTCGAACGTCTGGACCTCCGGCGTCGCCGCCCCGCCCTGAAGCGTTTCTTTGGGGGATTTGGCCGTCGAAGGCGTATTCATGCCGTGCGCCTCCATAGATAGCTGGCGATATGCTCGCCACGCAGCGCGCGCCGTTCATGCTGGAGATGACCATCGATATTCATCAGACAGCCGCAATCGGACGTCACGAAGTGCTCCGCCTCCGCGGCTTCGAGCGCCGCACCTTTGTCGGCCACCATCGCCGCGGAAACTTCCGGGTGACGCACGGCAAAGGTGCCGCCGAACCCACAGCATTCCGCGGCGCGCGCCTGCTCGACCAGCGTCACATTACTCAGTTGCTGAAGTAGCTGCGGCCCCGTCTCCGCCAGCCCCATCTCCCGCCGAGCGCTGCACGACGTATGCATCGCCAGTCGCTGCGGTTCTCCCCGGTCGACCAGCCGCACGTGGCAGACATGGACCAGGAATTCGGTCAGTTCGAAGACTCGCGACGCTACCGCTTCTGCCTGCGCTTGGCGTTCGCTATCCGCAAAGAGCTGAGCGTAGTGCGTGCGCATCATTCCGCCGCAGGAGCCCGACGGCACGATGATCGGCCACGGTTCCGGGAACAGATCGAGTTGCGCGGCAGCGACGGCACGCGCTTCGTCATGATAGCCGGACGTGTAGGCGGGCTGACCGCAGCAGGTCTGATCGTCCGGGTAGATGACCTCGACTCCCTCCCGCTCGAGCAGGTGAACGACATCCATCCCCGCCTCGGGATAGAAGAGATCGATCAGACAGGTGCCGAACAGATAAACCTTCTCGGGCTTGGCGGGATAGAGCTTGACTGGCGTCATGTCATGGTCCTGGTTCGTCGGGATTCTGCCGTGGGCGCTGGACAACGCCTTCGCAAGCCCGCTTTGGTTTTACCAATTGACACTTTAATTTCATCCCATTATTACCGCTCAGAAATGAGGGTCAAACGAAAGCCCGCGAATTCCCGCTCCACGCCCTTATACTTTGGTTTATCTGCCGTTAGAAAGCGCATTTCTCTGACCGGACATCTTTGAAAGATGCCAGAATATTGGTAAAACCAATTTCAAACTACCACCAGGAGTCCGACCAGTGGCCTACCCCTCCGTCAGACAACCTCGCTTGGCCGACGTCATTACCGAACGCCTCGAGGCAATGATCCTCGAGGGCAGCCTCAAGCCCGGCCATCGCCTGCCGGCCGAACGAGAGCTGGCCGAGCGCTTTGGCGTTTCCCGCCCCTCGTTGCGCGAGGCCATCCAGAAGCTGGCCGCTCGCGGCCTTCTGACCAGTCGGCAGGGTGGCGGTACCTATGTCAGCGAACGTCTCGCCGACAGTTATGGCGACCCCATGCTGGAGATGCTGTCACGCCACGAGGAGTTTCATCTGGACGTGCTGGAATTCCGCGACGCCATGGAAGGAATTACCGCCTACCACGCGGCGATGCGGGCGACACCAGCAGACAAGGAGATGCTGCAACGGCGATTCGAGGCACTGGATAGAAGCTACAAGGACCCTGACCAGCAGAGCGATCCGCTACGCGAAGCCAAGGCCGACGCCGCCTTTCATCTGGCCATTGCCGAGGCGGCGCACAATGTCCTGATGCTGCACACCATCCGCGGTCTCTTTCACCTGCTGGAGAAGAGCATCGTGGCCAACCTCGCGCATCTGTTCGAGCGCCCCAACGCCCGCGAACGACTGATGGCACAGCACCGCGCCCTGCTCGAGGCAATTCTGGAAGGCCGCGCCGAGGACGCCCGCACACTGGCGCACGAGCATCTCGACTACGTCAAGGCGGGACTGATGGACCTGCAGCGCGCCGAATCTCGAGCCCGGCGCGCCGAAAGGCGATCGCAGTTGCTGAACGACCGCCGCGATAGTTGATCACTCGCCGGTCAGATGCTGATCCTTCAGCTTGACGTAGTTGGCGGCAGAGTAGGCGAAGAACTCCCGCTCCGCAGGCTTGAGTTCACGTAGCGGCTTGGCGGGGTTACCGGCATAGACATAGCCGCTCTCCAGGACCTTGCCGGGTGGCACCATGGCGCCGGCAGCGATGATCACCTCGTCTTCGACCACGACCCCATCCAGCACGACGGCGCCCATCCCGACCAGCACGCGGTTACCGATTTTGCAGCCATGCAGCGTGGCCTGGTGGCCGATCGTGACCTCGTCCCCGATCACCAGGGGCTGACCGCCCGGGTTGTAGTCGCTGGCGTGGGTGCAGTGCAGTACGCAGCCGTCCTGCACGCTGGTTCGTGCGCCGATACGAATGCGGTGCACATCGCCGCGAATGACCGCCATCGGCCATACCGAGCAGTCATCGCCCAGCGCGACGTCACCCAGCACGACGCAGGTGTCATCGATGAACACCCGCTCGCCAAGGCTGGGCGTGACACCCTGAAACGTTCGAATTGCCATGGTTTTCACTCCTGTCGCTATCCAGAATACGTCGGACTATCGGAAGCATTGTCTACATCAGGCTCGTCACCAGCACGACAGCGGTCAGCGGAATCGACACGTAGCGCACCAGCCCCAACCACAGACGAAAAGCGCCGGGGCCGACGCCCAGCGCTGCCACGGCAGCCTCCCGGGACATTTTCCACGCCGCGAAGATGGCAATCAGCAGGCCGCCGACCGGCAGGAAGATATCCGGCGGTATGGTCGACACCAGTGCGAAGAAGTTCATCTCCCCGATCCAGTGCACATCCGCCAGCGTAGAGAATGACAACACCGACAACAGCCCCGTCAACCACACCAGCACCCCGATCAGGATAGCAGCCCGGCTACGCCGCCATCCGGCCCCGACGAGCATCGACACCATCGGCTCGGCCAGATTGATCGAGGAGGTCCAGGTCGCGACGAGCAGCAACAGAAAGAAGGCACCCAGCCAGACCTGCCCGCCGGGCAGTTCGCTGAAGGCGATCGGCAGCGTGACGAACATCAGCCCCGCCCCCTCGGCGGGATCGAGACCATGGGTGAAAACGATGGAAAAGATCGCGATGCCGGAAAGCAGCGCCACCGTAATATCGAGCACCGCCACGCCGAAGACCGCCCTCGGCAGGCTCTGCTCATCGGGCATGTAGGCGCCATACGCCATCAACGCGCAGGCCCCCACGGCCAGGGTGAAAAAGGCGTGCCCCATGGCGTTGAGCACCACGCCCCAGGTAATCGCGGACACATCGGGGGTGAACAGCCAGTGCATGGCGGCGCCGAAGCCGGAGGTCGTCACCGCGTAGCCCCCCAGCACGATCAGGATGCCGTAGAGCAGCGGCATCATCATATTGTTGAGCTTCTCGATACCGTTGGCGATGCCGGCCGCCACCACCGACATCGTCAGCAGCATGAACAAGGTATGGTTGAAGGTCATGCGCAGCGGGTCGGCCAGAAACGCATCGAAGCTCGCACCGATCTCCTGAGGCGAACGATTCACGAAACTGCCGTTCACGGCACTCACCAGATACTCGATCGACCAGCCGGAAACGACCGAGTAGAACGACAGGATGAAGAAGACGGTGATCGCGCCGAACAGCCCCAGCCATTTCCAGTGGAGGCTGACATCGGCCTCGTCTGCCAGAAAAGCCAGCGCCTGCATCGGGCTGCGGCGACCGGCGCGCCCGATCATGATCTCCGCCATCATCATCGGCAGCCCCAGCAGCAACACGAAGACGACGTAAAGGAGCAGGAAGGCCGAGCCCCCGTTCTCGCCGGTCATGTAAGGGAAGCGCCAGATGTTGCCCAGGCCGACGGCAGCACCGGTGACCGCCAGAATAAAGGCGCGGCGGGACTGCCAGCGCTCCAGAGTTTCACTCATCATTCGAGACCTATGTCTGACGGTTGCGGCCGATGTCGGCAGGCCATGATGCCATGCGACGATAACGAAAACGCGAAGAGCCTATCAGGCACCTGGCGGAGCGCCAATCTCGAGCGTGCCGACGCTTTCGCCCCGCGTATTCTGGCCGGAACCCGGAATGAACATGCGTGTGGGTACCCGGGATCGATCTGGACCGTAACCCGAGCAGGGCTTCGGATTGAAAGCGGTGCCGGCTCCCCCCATATAGGATGAAACCGATCCCATCGTCCGAGGTGACCATGTCGAATAACCCGCTGCTCGAGCATCATACCCTGCCGCCGTTCGAGGCGATTCGCCCCGAACACGTCGTTCCGGCCATCGAGAAGATCATTGCCGACAACCGTCAGGCCACGGAGGCGCTCGCCCAGCAGCAGGACGTGAGCTGGCAGACGCTCGCCGCGCCGCTGGAAGCGCTCGAAGATCGCCTCTCCCAGGCCTGGTCGCCGGTTTCGCATCTCAACTCGACGATGAACAACGATGCCCTGCGCGAAGCCTACCAGCAGTGTCTCGCCATGCTGTCCGAGTACAGCACCTGGGTCGGCCAGAACACCGCGCTGTTCAAGGCTTTCGAACGCCTGCGGGAAAGCGACGAGTACGCCGCGCTCGATACCGCCCAGCGCAAGGCGATCGACAATACGCTGCGCAACTTCCGCCTGGCAGGCGTCGATCTGCCGGCCGAGAAGAAAAAGCGCTACGGCGAGATCCAGGCTCGCCTGTCGGAACTGGGCAACACCTTCTCCAACCAATTGCTCGACGCGACGCAGTCCTGGCAGCTGGACCTGGACGATGCCGAGCGCCTGAGCGGCTTGCCGGAAAGCGCCCTCGAAACGCTCAAGGCGAATGCCGAAGCCAAAGGCAAGACCGGCTACCGGATTACCCTCGACGTGCCCAGCTTCCTGCCGGTCATGACCTTCGCCGAAGATCGCGAGCTGCGTCGCGAGGTCTATACCGCCTACGTCACTCGCGCTTCCGACCAGGGGCCCAAGGCCGGCGAGAACGACAACGCCCCGGTCATCGAGGAAACGCTGGCACTGCGCCAGGAACTGGCGAAGCTGCTCGGCTTCGATACCTACGCCGACTACTCTCTGGCCACCAAGATGGCCGAAACGCCCGAACAGGTGCTGGGGTTCCTCGACGACCTCGCCGAACGTGCGCACCCACAGGCCCAGCGCGAGTTCAACGAACTCGAAGCCTTCGCCAAGGAAACCCTCGGCCTCGACTCGCTGAACCCCTGGGATACCGGCTTTGCCAGCGAAAAACTCCGGCAGTCGCGATACGACATCTCCCAGGAGCAGCTGCGCCCCTACTTCCCCGCCCCGCGCGCCGTCGAAGGGCTGTTCCGCGTTACCGAAAAGCTCTACGGCATCCGCATGGCGGAAAATCCGGAAGCGCCGCGCTATCACCCCGACGTGCAGTACTTCGACGTGCTCGACGGCGATCGCCCCATCGCCGGTTTCTATCTGGATCTCTACGCCCGGGAAGGCAAGCGTGGCGGCGCCTGGATGGATGTCTGCCGGACTCGCCTGCAGCGCGAGAATGGCGAGCTGCAGTTGCCGGTCGCCTATCTGACCTGCAACTTCACGCCTCCGGTCGCCGGCAAGCCGGCGCTGCTGACGCATGATGAAGTGCTGACGCTGTTCCACGAATTCGGCCACGGCCTGCATCACATGCTGACGCAGCAGACGGTCGCCGACGTTTCCGGCATCAGCGGCGTCGCCTGGGACGCCGTCGAGCTGCCGAGCCAGTTCATGGAAAACTTCTGCTGGGAGCGAGAGGGCCTCGACCTGATTGCCGGTCACGTCGATACCGGCGAAAAGCTGCCGGACGACCTGCTGAACAAGCTGCAGGCCGCGCGCAATTTCCAGTCGGCGATGCAGATGATGCGTCAGCTGGAGTTCTCGCTGTTCGATTTCCGCTTGCACCACGAGTGCCAGAAGCCGACTGCGGCGGACGTTCAAGCGTTGCTCGACGACGTACGCGCCAAGGCCTCGGTCGTACCCACCGTCGACTTCAACCGTTTCCAGAACGGCTTCGCGCACATCTTCGCCGGGGGGTACGCCGCCGGTTACTACAGCTACAAATGGGCCGAAGTGCTCTCCGCGGATGCCTACAGCGCCTTCGAGGAAGCCGGCATCTTCGATCCCGAAACCGGCCGTCGTTTCCGCGAGACGATTCTGGAACAGGGCGGTTCGCGGGAAGCCGCGGAACTGTTCGAAGCCTTCCGCGGCCGCGAGCCGAGCATCGATCCGCTGCTGCGCCATGCCGGTATCGAACCCCGGAACGCGGCATGATCGCCGGTTTCATCAATGAGCCGAGTGGACGCCTGCGGGCGTCCGCTCAACGATTGCGAGGTAACGCATGACCCAGACGCCGAAACGCTTCATCGCCGGTGCGATCTGTCCGCGCTGTTCGGCCATGGATCGCATCCGCTCGTGGGAACAGCACGGCATTCGCTATCGGGACTGCGTGAGCTGTGACTTCTTCGAACAGCTGCCCATCGAGGACGACACCATCCCGGAAGTCCCCACCCGGGTGAATCAGCCTCGGGAGCGCCAGCGACCCGCGAGCGAAGAGATCACGCCGGTGCGTATTCTCGATCCCCGCAAGCCGTATTGATATCGAGAACGACGAGGTTGACGGTCGGCCTCGTCAGGCAGCGATGATCCGCTCGACCAGACGTGCCAGATCGTCGTCATGCCAATCCGGCACCTCATCGAGTGCCGGATCCATCGCCTTGCCCGGCCGCGCGACGAAGCCGGTTCGCATGCCGGCCGCATGGGCTCCGATCAAGTCCCAGCCATGGGCGGCGATCATTGCCATCTCGTGCGTATTCACGCCCCAGTGTGCCGCCGCGTGGCGATAGGGCTCCGGCGCAGGCTTGTAGCGCTCGACGCTCTCCACGCTGAGAATGGCGCCGAAGTAACCCTCCAGCCCGGCATGTTCCAGTTGCTGATGCGCCGCCTTCAGCGCGCTATTGGTCAGTGCCGTCAGCGTATGGCCCTGATCACGAAGCGTCGTCAGCGCCGCCGTGACGTCGCCATGGGCAGGCATCGAGAGGATACCGTCGACCAGCGCCTGCTCGTCGTCGGCAGTTATCGCGACGCCTTGCTTGGCACCGAGCTGGCGCAGCGCACTCCTGGCGAGGTTGGAGAAGGGTTCGAATCGCCCGATCAGGTTGGTCGTCATCCAACGCTCCTGAAGGGTCAGGAACCACTCCGGACGTGCGGCTTCGCTGTCGAACCAGCGCTGGAACAGCGGATCGAGCGCGCGCGTGTCGAGCAGCGTTTCATTGACGTCGAATACCAGATGCATAGCGACCTCCTTGTCGTGAATGGCGGGATGGCACGTCGAGCGGACGAGATGAGCGTCTACCGCTCAAGTACGTAGAGAGGATAATTGTCGGAGAAGAAGAGTCTAGAGAGACGATGAGTGTAGAAAGAAACCGGACCGAGCGCCTGCCGATCTTCTCGCCCCACTCCGGGAAGGCGAATTACGCTTCCCTCGCCATCGAATGCGGCGCGACGGTTCCGCGTCAGTGCCAGAGCGCCATGCCTTGCGCGATCAGCTGGCGCAGTGCCGCGAAGGAAGGCAGCCAGCTCAGCAGGTGTGCCGATACCAGCGCCAGCATCAGCGCGCTGCCCGGCGCCTGCCAACTGAACAGCTTGAGCGCCGTGCCGAAAGAGCGTTTGAGTCGCGCGCCGGTGAGATCGACGCTGTACAGCTCGTCCAGCGTCAGATGAATGACGAAGCCCAGCGTCATCGCCAGCCCGTGGATCCAGGCCAGCCGCTCCGGCTGACCCAGCAGCGAAAAGCTGATCGCTGCAGTCGACAGCCCGCTGACGCCCGCCGCCAGCAGTGAATGCCAGAGCCCGCGATGCACTGTGAAGCGGGCAAACAGGGCGCCGGCCAGATAGCGGACACCGACATAGACACCGCCGCAGGCAACGAACAGATAGGCCGGCGTGACCCTGTGCTGCAGCACCAGCACCGCCAGCACCACCGCGACGACGGCCAGGATATTGAAGATCAGGCGAATGGCCTGGGACTGGTCGGCATCGATATCCGGCAGGATGCCGCCGAACGCCACGAGCAAGGCTACGGCCAGCGCCTGCCAACCGGTCCACTGCCCCGCCTGCCAACCGGCCTGAGCGACGACGGCTCCTCCGACGCTTGCCACGCCCAAATGCGTTCGAAAATTGGCCATCGGCCCGGGCGCCCCATACCTGGATAAATGAACAGATTATGGCGCGACGGCTGTCCTGAAAACAATAGCTTACGCAGAATGAACGGATAACGCGCACCGTCCCGCAACGCAGAACGGCCCTGCCAGTGGCAGAGCCGTCGTCGGTGGGTTTCTGACAGGCACGGATCAACTGCTCTTGATAACTCCGCAGGCAACCCGACTACCGCCACCGCCGAGCTTGGGCTCGTCGGAATAGTTGTCGCCGCCTTCATGGATCATGAAAGCATGACCGCTCAAGTCGGACTCCTCCAGGCGGGGGGCCAACAGCAGCGTAGTGGCATTGCCATCCTCATCGATCATCAGCGCGGGGAGATCGCCAAGATGGCCCTCGTCGCTGTATGGCCCTCGGTGAGTGCCGGTCCCCTCGGGGTCGAAGTGCCCGCCAGCGGCGCCAGCGGGCGTCACTTCACCATCGCTTTTGCTGGTCTCGCAGTTGGCGTTCTGGTGGAGGTGGAACCCGTGAATCCCCGGATTCAGACCGGAAAGATCCGGCGTCAGCAGCAAGCCGTGTTCGGTGTCCTCGGCCATCACGGTGCCGACGCTATCGCCGACGCCGTCGCTGGAGACCGAATGCATCTCTACGCGGGTCTCGGCCTGGGCCGCAGTGCTCAGCGTCATTGCCAGACTTGCGCCGAGCGCCAATAGTGTCTTCTGTCGCATGTCGTCTTCCTGTCCGTGGGTGACAGACTTCAAATTAGACAACACACGACGATGACGCGAATCACCTGGTCAATAGTCGAGTTCGGGTCAATGCTTGAACGCGAGGTTGTCGAGTACCCGTAGCGTCGGCGCCGACTGATTCAGTGTGTAGAAATGCAGGCCCGGCGCACCGCCATCCAGCAGGCGCTGGCAGAGATTCGAGATCACCTCCGTGCCGAACGCCTGAATGCTCTCGCTATCATCGCCGTAGGCTTCGAGCTGCTTGCGGATCCAGCGTGGGATATCGGCGCCGCAGGCATCGGAGAAGCGGGCCAGCTTGGTGTAGTTGGTAATCGGCATGATCCCCGGCACGATCGGGATCTCGACGCCCATCGCCCTTACCCGATCCACGAAGTGGAAGTAGGCGTCGGCGGTGAAGAAGTACTGGGTGATCGCCAGGTCGGCACCTGCCTTCGCCTTGCGGGCGAAGTTTTCCAGGTCCCGTTCGAAGCTCGGTGCCTGCGGATGCGCTTCCGGATAGGCCGCTACCGCGATCTCGAAATGATCGCCGGTCTCGGCCCGGATGAATTCGACCAGTTCGTTGGCATAGCGCAGCTCGCCGGCACCGCCCATGCCCGACGGCAGATCGCCGCGCAGCGCCACCAGACTGTCCACGCCATCCTCGCGATAGGTCTGGAGCAGCTCGCGAAGCGCGCCTTTCTCGCTACCGATGCACGACAGATGCGGTGCCGTGCTGACACCGCTGCGACGCACCGTCTTGACGGTATCGAAGGTCCGGGCCTGAGTGGAACCGCCGGCACCGTAGGTCACGGAGAAGAAGCGCGGATTCCGCGCGGCCAGTGCATCGCGTACCCCGCCGAGCTTTTCCCTTCCTGCTTCGGTATTGGGAGGAAAGAATTCGAAACTGATGCCCAGCGGCGGCTGCGTGCTCATGATATGACTCTCTTCGATGCAAGCCAGCGTGACGACACGCCAGCCGAAGGTGTCGTTCTCGGACCGTGACCTGAAAACGACCACCGATGATGGATTGACGACGGATGTCGGCGATTTTGCCTGCCCGAGGCGATCACGGCCAATGAAACTTTCCCGCCGTCGTCATGAATCCCGATCATCGAGACGGCGGCCGATTCATGGATGCACGACCATGCCGTGGTTGCACTCCCCGCCGGTCAGGCAGTCTCGGGTTTCGACCTGCAGCGTGGCATGCTGGATGCCGAAGCGGCTCTGCAGCATGTCGTAGGCGCGCTCGATCACGTCATCGTGCAGCTCCGGCGTCTCGATCACCAGATGCACGCTGAGCAGCGGATCCTGCGGCGTCAGCCCCCAGACATGAATGTCGTGCAGGCTCTTGACCCCGTCGACGCCAAGCAGCGCCTGGCGGATCTGGCCGATATCGATTCCTTCCGGCGTGCCCTCGAGCAAGGTGTGCGACGAGCGCCGCAGAATCTTCCAGGCGGCGCGCAGGATCAGTCCCGCAGCCAACATCGACAGCAGCGGATCGATCGGCGTCCAGCCGGTCAGCAGGATGACGACGGAGGCGACGATCGCCGCCACGGAGCCCAGCAGGTCACCAATGACGTGCAGCACGGCGCCGCGCAGGTTGAGATTCTCCTGATCCCCGCCGTGCAGGATCTTGAAGACCACCAGGTTGATCAGCAGCCCCAGGATCGCCACCACCATCATCGGCCCCGCCAGCACCTCGACCGGCTGGGTAAATCGCCTAATCGCGGCGATGAAGATCCATACCGCGATCGCCAGCAGCGTCAGGCCGTTGACGAAGGCGGCAAGCACCTGAAAGCGCTGATAGCCGAAGGTGCGCAGCTTGTCCGGGGCCTTGTCGCCCATGTAGAACGCGAACAGCGCGAGACCGAGCGAGAAACTGTCGCTGAACATGTGCCCGGCATCGGCCAGCAGGGCCAGGGAGCCGGAGATCCAGCCGCCAACCACCTCGGCCAGCATGAACCCGGCGGTCAGGATCATCGCCAGCCTCACCCGCTTGGCGCTGTCCGCCGTTACGGTTGGCGCATGATCGTGCGAGTGGTCATGGGAATGATCATGGGAGTGACCATCACGAGAGTGGCCATGGGAATGGTCGTGATCCTGTGAATGGCCATGAGTCTCGCTGTGAGCATGGCCCTTGCCAGCGTGATCGTGTGAATCGTGACGAGAATGATCGTGCGAGGCCATGAGACCTGTCCTGACGGGAATGTCCTCGAATCTTAGCGCACGACCCCGACGCTATTGTATTACAACGCCTGCCTTGCCTTGACGATAGCTCTAGGCACCGCCATCGACAGCAACGCGGGATCGTCACCATCCGGTGACGAAAGTCCGAAGTTCGACCACGGTATCAGTCGTCACCGCGCCCCGGACGCTGTCGCCATAGATCCCAGGCGATCCCGACGGCAATGCCGGCACCGATTCCCCAACTCCACTCGGCCGTCGACATCCAGACGACCAGCCCCACCACGATACCTATCAGGGAACCTTGCATTGTCTCTCCATCGATAGCGATGCTTTGATGCGTCTCATTGTAAGGATTGCGCCTCGAAGAGAAAGCGCCTTGTCGACAGGCCCCTCAGGGAAGACTGGCCTCACGGCACGGAAGCGGGCAGGGATGGAGCGAATAGGAATAGCGTGAAGATAACGAACGGATCGCCGACGTCGACGTGTCGCACACGCCAGAACGGGACAGAAAAAGCACGAAGAAGGCAGAGAGAAAATGCAGCGATTGGAAAGAAGAGCCCACTCCCACGTTCCTTTGCGGTGAGAGCCACTTGGCTAAGTGGGCACCCTCAGGATGAACCGTCATCGCTGGCTCTCCAACGTATTTTTCGTAATCTCTCTATCAGTTTTGTTAATAGCAAAACTTAAGTGTTCTTAATCATGCATTTATAGGTAACCAGCGCTTCGATAAAAGCGCGTAATTTTTTGCAGCCGGCAAGCATCATCGCTAGGCGCTTGACGGAGGGCGAGACATCGACGGCGGCCGCAGGCAACAACCGGCACATCCGGAAAGGAAAGGGTGGCGGAAGAGAGAGGGAGTCGAACCCACCAGGGACTGCTGGCAGCCCCTACAGGAGTTGAAGTCCTGGCGCCCCACCGGGGAACGATTCTCTTCCAGGCGTTCGGCCATCGAAGGCCAAACCCGTCATTCGAATAGCATATCCTCCCGGATCACTTTGTGACTATCCCCAATGCGCCGCGTGAAGCCGATTCGATCGAAAAATTCGAGAATCGACACCGCCAGTTTCCGCCCGCAGCCGACCCGATCCCGAAAATCCGCCGCCTTCGCCCCCGGCGACGCCTCGCTATCCAGCTCGCGAATCACGCCAGCCAGCTCGGCGACATGGGGCGTCAGGAAGAAATGATCGTGGCGCAGCTGGTAGACGCTTCCGAGCAGCGCACAGCTTCTCAGCAGACGCCGCACCTCGCCTTCCTCCCAGCCGAACTGCTGGGCGATATCCCGCACACGCGGCGGATCGTAAGGCGAGGCCTCCAGCAGCGGGCGAACCTGCTGCCAGCGCCGGGCCTCTTCCGGCGACAGCGAAGCCTCGTGGGAGGCCAGGGCCACAAACGGACCATGCTGCACGATCTCGCCACCCGTTTTCCAGCGTTCCAGTAGTGGCCGAAACAGATTGGCCGGCAGTTGGGGCGCTACCATCCGGCGAAGGCGATCGATATCGACGCCGCGCATCGCCGGTTCGAGTTCGTGCAGTTGCGCCAGCCGGTCCAGCGCCTTGTGATAGAGCATCTGCTGCGTCATCTCGGGGAGCGCATGACTGCTTCCCTGACCGGCAATGACCCACCAGCCGGCAAGCGTTGCACTACGCTCGAGCTCGCTCGATTCACGATCGAGATTGTCCGAGAGCGCAGACAGATCGATACCGATCCCGTCGGTCATCGGACGCTGCCAGAAAGCACTGCTGTCCTGAAGACCGTAGGCATCCGGCAGGTATTCGCGCAACTGGCGCAGCCAGGCGAGGCGCTCCGGCTTTCGCGCGCCCCTTCGAGGAGGCGCGACATCGAGCACACTGGCACCTCCCAGCGTCTGGCTGGCGCCGTGATCGCGCACCACGATCCGGTCACTGTGCGCCGCCTGGAGTGGGGACTCGAGCACCAATTGGGCAAGCATCGACGCCCCTGGTGCCAAGGTTTCCCCTTCCAGCAGCGAGATCCGTCCGGTGACGTGGGCACTGCCGTGATGCAGATGAACCGGGGCCCAGTGCTTGATCGGCGGCGACTCGGGCAGCGCGCGCAGCACCACGTCGAGCCGGTGGCGATCGGTGACCCGGGAAGCCTCGGCGACCACCCAGTCCCCCCGCGCGAGACGTCCGGACTCGATATCGGCGCCGCTGAGATTGATGGCACAGCGCTCTCCACGGCTCGCGGACGCCGTGTCGCGATTCTGGCAACGCAGTCCTCGCACTCGGGCGGTCAGGCCCGACGGCAGCAACCGCACTCTGTCGCCACTCGCGATCCGCCCGCTGCGCACCGTGCCGGTCACCACCACGCCGGCGCCCCGCTTGACGAAGACGCGATCGATGGCGAGCCGGAAACGGCCCGCATCGGCCAGCGCCGCCGAAGGTCCGCTCGAGGCCGCATCGTCTCTCGACACATTGTCTTTCGACACATTGTCTCTCGACACATCGGCCGCTGCCGTCCACAGCGCCTGCCCGAGCGCCTCGACGCCCTCTCCCGACGTGTTGGAAAGCGGAAATACCGGCGCATCGGCGAAGACGGTGCCGACCAGCCAGTGCCGCAGCTCCTGCGTCACCTGGGCCACGCGCGACGGCTCGACACGATCGATCTTGGTCAGCGCCACCCAGGCCCGCGTTACTCCCAGCAGCTCCAGAATGCGGGCATGTTCGACGGTCTGCGGCATGATGCCGTCATCGGCGGCGACCACCAGCAGCATCGCCTGGATGCCGACGGCGCCGGAGAGCATGTTGGCGATGAAGCGCTCGTGGCCGGGCACATCGATGAAGCCCAGCGTGGCGCCGTCGAACGCCGGTGGCGATTCGGGATAGGCGTAGCCGGCCTCGATGGTCAGCCCACGCGCGCGCTCTTCCTTCAGGCGGTCGGTAGCGATGCCGGTCAGACCGTGAATCAGCGCCGTCTTGCCATGGTCGACGTGACCCGCCGTGCCGATGATCATGCCTGCTCACTCCAGCGCTGCCGAATCTCGCCGAGCTGTTCGACGAACTGCCGCTCGTCCGCTTCGGTCGCCAGGCAGCGCAGATCCAGCCACAGCGCGCCATCGTGTACACGCCCGATCACCGGACGCGGCAAGGCGCGCAGCGCACGCTCGAGCCGGGATAGCTCGCGACCGCTCCGGCAACGCAGCACCAGGGCGCGGCTATCGAGACGGTCGACCGGCAACGATCCGCTGCCGAGCTGACTACGACAATCCTCGCAGCTCACCCCGGCGAGTCCGTCGACCGCCGCCTCGAGCGTTGGCTGCAATCTCTTCCCCTGCTCGACGATCGCGTCGAGGTCCCGGGCGAGCATCGCCAGCGCCGGCAAGGCGCGTGCCGGAGAATCGCTGTCCCGGTAGCAGCGGAGCGTGGCTTCCAGGGCCGCCAGCGTGAGCTTGTCGCAGCGCAGCGCCCGCTTGAGCGGATGCTGCTTGAGCCTGGCAATCAGCTCGCGCCTGCCGACGACGATGCCCGCCTGAGGGCCGCCGAGCAGCTTGTCGCCGCTGAAGGTCACCAGATCCGCCCCTGCCGCGATCGCCTCCGCCGGGAGGGACTCATGAGGCAGGCCCAAGGCGCGAAAATCGGTCAGTGCGCCGCTGCCCAGATCGACCATGAACGGAATGCCGTGATCGTGGGCGATGGCGGCGAGCTCATGTTCCGGCACACTGCTGGTAAACCCGGTGATCGCGTAGTTGGACGTATGCGCCTTGACGATCAACCCGCTGTCGTCGCCGAGCGCCTGACGGAAATCCCGCCCGTGGGTGCGATTGGTGGCGCCGACCTCGACCAGCCGGCAGCCGGCGGCGGACATCACGTCCGGTATCCGAAATGCGCCGCCGATCTCGATCATTTCGCCACGCGAGATCACCGCCTCGCGGCCGGCCCCGAGCGCGGTGAGCGCCAGGAGCACGGCAGCGGCATTGTTGTTGACGACCGTTGCCGCTTCGGCACCGGTCAATTCGATCAGCAGCGACTCCACCAGACGATCGCGATCGCCACGCCGTCCCTGTTCCAGATCGTATTCGAGCGCGACCGGATGGCGGGCAGCCTGAACCACCGCCTCGATGGCCGCCTCGGAAAGCGGCGAACGCCCCAGGTTGGTATGTATGACGGTGCCGGTCAGGTTGAAGACCGGGCGCATGTTGGGCTGCACCAGGCGTCGAAGTCGATCCGAGATCGCGTCGACCAGTCCTGAGTCACCGGGCCAACCATCGGCAGAGCCGGTGACGTCTTCGAAGGTCGCCGCGCCATCGCTCAGACGCTGGCGAAAGAGCGCCAGCGTTTCGCGGATGGCGCGTATCACCAGCCGATCACCGTGGCGCTGCCGCCACGGCTGGAGTTCGGGATGCTCGAGCAGTGTCGTCACTCCCGGCAACTGGCGTCGGAGATCCATCGATGAGGCGATCGTGTCGGGCATGAATGGCTCGAGGTCGCTGATTGGAATCTCGATTTAATCGTCGAGCTGGCACCAATACAAGTCGCGTGCCGCGTGCCGCGAAAACGATCCTCGCCAACTCACGAAGTTCGCAATCCCTTCCTCGAAGCTCGAAGCTCGAAGCTCGAAGCTCGAAGCTCGAAGCTCGAAGCTCGAAGCTCGAAGCTCGAAGCTCGAAGCTTAGGCCGGCTCGCCCAGCACCAGCAGGGGGTTGAAAGCACGTCTCGCCAGATCCCGGTCGGCAATCATCATGTCCAGTGCCAGGCTGGCCAGGTCATCGGCCAGTGGGTCGGCGTCCGCTTCCCACTCGCGATTGACCCGCTTCAGATAGCTGTGGCAGTGATCGCAGGTCTCGGCCTGAATCGGCAACACCCGCTCGCCCTGCTCGTCCTCGAGCCCGCTGTAGTCCAGTGTCTTGCTGTCACCGCACTGTGCGCACTTGGCGCGCTCGGCGTACCACTCGCTGGCACACAGGCCACACTGCAGGTAGCGCACCCGGGAACGCGCCATGCCGATCTGGATCAGACTGCCGACAGCGGGAGCCCCGCAGCACGGGCACAGGCCGCTGGTAGCGCCCGCCGGCCTGGGCGGCGTGGCGGGCAGCATCCGCGCCTGACGCGTCCAGGCGACTTGCAGCGCAGCGCCCATCAGCGGTGCCATGGCGCGCTGCTCCAGCGGCAGCGGCCGACCCTCGAGCATGGCATGGGCCAACTCGGCACGCTCCGTCTGCGGAAGCCGGCGCAATGCATCGAACCAGCCTCGCTGCGGTTCCACCACCTGCGCGTCGAGCTCCTCCAGCAACGCCTCGAGATCGTCGTGCCACGACATGTCCCGCCACAGGCCGTCGATCGACAAGGGGGGAATGCCATGACGCATCGCCAGCTCCGCCCCGCTCGTCAATGCCGGACGCGACTGCTGAACGACCCGGTGCTGCGCCTCGACCACCATTGCCATGAACTGCAGGTAGGCCGCCATCGCCGGGACACGCTCGGCCAGCTGACGCAGGCGCCGGGCGCGCTCGACGAACAGCTTGCGCGCCGGCAGGCCGACCATCGGAGGCGCCCCCGGTGACGGGGGCGCCTGGCCAAAGGTGTGCTCGCCGGCGACAGCCGGCTCGCTTTCGTTATCAGGGTTGCTGCTCACGGTGCTGCGCCTCCTCTTGTTCGCGGGCCCACAGGCCGTGGTGATGGCGCGCCCAGGCGCGGGTCACCCAGCCTCGGGTCATGGACCGAATCGAGCCCTTGACCCAGATGGCCGCGTAGACGTGAACCACGATGGTGACGATGGCCACGAATGCCGACACGGCGTGGAGCAGGCTGGCGAAGCGGATCAGCGGGATCGGGAAATAGCCGGCGAACCAGGGCCGCCACATGATCACGCCGCTGATCAGCAGTACCGCGATCGACACTACCAGCGCCCAATAGACCAGTTTCTGGCCCGGATTGTACTTACCGATGGGCGGCAGCTTCTCGTCGCGGTTGTCGAGCACGTCGCCGATCTGGCGCACCCACTGGACGTCGTTCTCGCCGAGCAGGTTGCGCCGCACGTGCCGGGCCGCCATGGCGTAGAACAGCAGCACCAGCACCACCCCGAGAAACGGATGCAGGATCCGCGCCCAGACCGGCCCGCCCAGCGTATGGCTGAGGAAGAAGAAGGCCGGATGGAAGAACGCCAGTCCGGAGAGCGCCAACAGCACGAAGACCATTGCCATGGTCCAGTGGTTGGCGCGATCCAGCGGCGAATAACGAATCAGACGATCGCGTGGCATCTTCATCGGTCTTCTCCCCGCGGACGGGTGGCATCGTAGCCGAGCGAGTGAGGCGGCGGCGTGTCGTCCTGCCCATGCCCCGCGTGCTCTTCCGGCTCTTCCTTCGGCCCCTTTGTCATGTAATGGATCACGCCCGCGAACGCGGTGATGCCGATGATCGCCGACATGATCGGCTTGGTCGCGCCCTTCCACGCCCCGACCAGCGGCGAGATGCGCGGATCCTTGGGCAACCCGCTGTAGCGGTTGGGATCATTGGCGTGATGCAGCACGTACATCACGTGCGTGCCGCCGACCCCGGCCGGATCGTAGATACCCGCGTCACGGAAGCCGAGTTCCTTGAGATCGCCCACCCGCTTCTCCGCCCGCGCCAGCATGTCCTTCTTGGTGCCGAACTCGATGCAGTTGGTCGGGCAGGTCTTGACGCACGCCGGCTCCACCCCTGCGTTGACCCGATCCGAACAGAGGGTGCACTTGTAGGACTTCTGATCCTTGGGCGAGATTCGCGGAATATCGAACGGGCACCCGGTGATGCAGTACCCGCAGCCGATACAGTGGTTGGAGTCGAAGTCGACGATCCCGTTGGCGTACTGCACGATCGCTCCGGGGGCCGGGCAAGCCGTCAGGCAGCCCGGTTCGGCGCAATGCATGCAGCCATCCTTGCGGATCAGCCATTCGAGGTTGCCCTCCTGCGTCTCGTACTCGCTGAACCGCATCACGGTCCAGGATTCCGAGGTCAGGTCGGTAGGGTTGTCGTAGGTGCCGTGGCACTCGCCGACATCGTCGCGCAGGTCGTTCCACTCCATGCACGCCACCTGACACGCCTTGCAACCGATGCATTTGGAGACATCGATCAGCTTGGCGACCTCGTCGACATGCCCCCGGACCTGCGGGGGCGTCGTCGTGGTGGCGGAGCGGGCGATGATGTTCTGGGAATTGTCCATATACGCTCCTCAAGCCTTCTCGACGCGGACGGTGAACGACTTGTATTCCGGCGTCTGGGTGTTGGCATCGCCGACGAATGGCGTCAGGGCGTTGACCAGATAGCCCTTCTTGGCCACTCCGGTGAATCCCCAGTGCAGCGGAATCCCCACGTGGTGAACCTGCTTGTCGCCGATCATCATCGGACGCAGACGCTTGGTCACCACCGCCACGGCCTTGATGAAGCCCCGCTTGGAGGAGACCTTCACCCAGTCGCCCGCCGCGATGCCGATCTCGTCGGCCAGCGCCTCGCCGATCTCGACGAACTGCTGCGGCTGCACAATGGCATTGAGCTCGGCATGCTTGGTCCAGAAGTGGAAGTGCTCGGTGAGACGATAGGTCGTCGCCGCGTGCGGAAACTCCTCGGGCTTGCCCAGCGCCTCGCGATCCTCCTCGAAGATGCGCGCGGCCGGATTGTTGCGCGCCTTCTCCTTGCCCGGATGCAACAGGTTCTGGGGCACCGGAGACTCGAACGGCTCGTAGTGCTCGGGGAACGGGCCGTCGACCATGCTCTGCCCCGCGAACAGGTGACCGACGCCCTCCGGCTGCATGATGAACGGCATCTGGCCCTGCGACGGCGGCGAATTGGTCGGAAAGTCCGGTACGTCCGCTCCCACCCAGGCACCTTGTTCGCTATCCCACCAGATGAACGCCTTGTCAGGCCCCCAGGGGCGTCCCTGGACGTCCGCGCTGGCCCGGTTGTAGAGGATTCGCCGGTTCATCGGCCAGGCCCATGCCCAGCCCAGCGTATTGCCGGTGCCGTAAGGGTCCGAGTTGTCGCGGTTTGCCATCTGGTTGCCGGCTTCGGTCCAGCAGCCGGCGAATATCCAGCAGCCCGCCGCGGTGCGCCCGTCGGCGGTCAGCTCGGCGAAACCGGACAGCTGCTCACCGGCGCGCCGGGTCACGTTGCCTTGCTCGTCGGTAAGATCCTCCAGCGCGCGCCCGTTGAACTCGCGTGCCAGTTCGTCCGCCTTCGGATCGGCCGGAATCCGGTAATCCCAGGTCAGGTTGAGGATCGGGTCCGGGAAGACGCCGCCCTCCTCCTGATAGAGCTGCTTCAGCTTGAGGAACAGCTCGCCCATGATGCGGGTATCCGGTCGCGCGTCTCCCGGCGGTGGTGCCGCGGACCAGTGCCACTGCAGCCAGCGGGCGCTGTTGACGATCGACCCCTCGTCCTCGGCGAAGCAACAGGTCGGCAGGCGGAACACCTCGGTGTCGATCTGGCTGGAATCGACATCGTTGTACTCGCCGTAATTCTTCCAGAATTCGCTGGTCTCGGTGTTGAGCGGGTCCATCACCACCAGATACTTCAAGGAAGAGAGCGCCTTGGTCACCTTGGCCCGGTTGGGGAACGACGCCAACGGGTTGAACCCCTGGCAGAAGTAGCCGTTGAGCTCGCCCTTGGACATGCGCTCGAACGTATCGAGAATGTCATAGAGCGGCCGCTCGAGCTTGGGCAGCCAGTCGAAGCACCAGTTGTTGGCTTCGTTGGCGGCATCGCCGTACCACGCCTTCATCAGGCTGACATGGAATTTCTCGTAGTTCTTCCAGTAGGAGACCTGACCCTCGACGGTGGGCTGCTTGGTGCGCTTGTCGATATAGGCGCGGTAGTCCTGCTCCTTGGCGTTGGCCAGCGTCATGTAGCCCGGCAGCAGCTGGGAAAGCAGACCCAGATCGGTCAGCCCCTGAATGTTGGAGTGTCCGCGCAACGCGTTGACGCCGCCACCCGGCATGCCCATGTTGCCCAGCAACAGCTGCACCATCGCGGCCGTACGGATGATCTGGGAGCCGATCGAGTGCTGCGTCCACCCCAGCGCGTAGAGGATGGTCATGGTCTTGTCGGGGACCGCCATCGCCGCGATCTTCTTCCAGATGCGCTGGATGTTCTCGACCGCGATACCGGTGATGCTCGAGACCATGGCCGGGGTGTAACGCGCGTAGTGTTCACGCAGCAGCTGATAGACGCAGCGCGGATCCTGCAACGTCTCGTCGCGACGGACGAAACCGTCGTCGCCCATCTCGTACATCCACGACTGCTTGTCGTAGCTGCGCGTCGACTCGTCGTAGCCCGAGAACAGGCCGTCCTCGAAACCGTACCCCTCGCGCACGATCAATGCCGCGTCGGTGTAATTCAACACGTACTCGTGCTGAATCTGGTCGGTCTCGATCAGATAGCTGATCAGGCCGCCGAGAAACGCGATATCGGTGCCGGTACGGATGAACGCCTTGTCCTGCGCCACGGCGCCGGTACGGGTGAAGCGCGGGTCGATCGTGATCAACTCGGCCTTGTTGTGTTCGATGGCCTCGGTGACCCAGCGGAAGCCCACGGGGTGTGCTTCGGCAGAGTTGCCGCCCATCGAGAGAATCAGATTGGCATTGCGGATGTCGACCCAGTGATTGGTCATGGCACCGCGACCGAATGTTGGGGCAAGACCTGCCACCGTCGGTCCGTGTCAGACGCGCGCCTGGTTATCGAAAGCCACCATGCCGAGATTGCGCACCACCTTGTGGGTGATGTAGCCGGCTTCGTTGGAAGAACCCGATGCCGCCAGGAACCCGGTCGTCGTCCAGTGGTTGACCGTCTCGCCGTGCGCCGTGCGCTGGACGAAGTTGGCGTCGCGATCGTCCTTCATGTGCCGGGCGATGCGGGTCAGCGCTTCATCCCAGCCGATCCGCTTCCATTCGCTGGTGCCCGCTTCACGCACCTGCGGATATTCGAGACGTCCCTTGCTGTGAACGAAGTCGAGCAGGCCAGCGCCTTTCGGGCAGAGCGAACCTCGCGAGACCGGGTGGTCCGGATCGCCTTCGATATGGAAGACGTTCTGTTCGACGTTCTTGGCGCCATCGCCCTTGCTGTAAATCAGAATGCCGCAACCCACCGAGCAGTAGGTGCAGGTATTGCGCGTCTCTTTGGCGTAGGTCAGCTTGAACTGGCGGATAGAAGCTTCGGCGGGTTCGGGGGCAAACCCCATCATCGCCAGGCTCGAGCTCGCCAATCCCGCCCCGCCCAGTTTGAAAAACTGGCGCCGAGTGACATTGATCGACATGTATCATCCTCAACGGTCATTAACCGGCACCTCTACCGACGGGTGCTTTGGTTGTCTTATATCAAACATCAGCGACGGATGCTACTGTGGACTCTAGACAAATTGTCGCTCATGACCATGGCCGAATGTGACGTCATCGACTGCCGCCCCGACGTCATCGAACCCGACTCGTGGCCCCGAATGAAAAACGCCCGCTCTCCTCGCAAGGAGAGCGGGCGTCATCAAGGCCCGAAGGCTCGGGGCGCTATACCGCGCGAGCGGGCGTAGTCTCCGATTTCGCCTTGGTCAGCAGGAACAGCACGACGGTAATGACCGCACCGACGATATCGCTGATCATCCCCGGGAAGATCAATGCCAGCGCGCCGATCGCTGCCAGTATCCGCCAGAACGGATTGAGCGGTCGCCGCAGATAGCCCTCGACCGCGACGGCCAGCAGCAACACGCCGACCACACCGGTCACGATGACCCACAGCGTGTTCCACAACGTCGCGTCGATCATCAGCATGCTGTGCGCGAACACGAACATGTACGGCACCACGAAGCCGGCGATCGCCAGTTTCATCGCCTGGAAACCGGTCGCGTTGGGCGATCCGCCGCTGATGCCGGCGCCAGCGTAGGCAGCCAGGGCCACCGGCGGCGTCAGGTTGGCGAACAGCCCGAAGTAGAACACGAACATGTGCGCCACGAAGATCGCCGTCTCGTTGCTGCCGGCCAGCTCGCGGAACATCGGCAGGTTGAGCAGAATCGGCGCGGCCATGGTACTGGTGATGATGTAGGTCGGAATGCTGGGCAGCCCCATGCCGAGCACGATCGACGCGATCATGGTCAAGAACAGCGTGACCAGCAGCTGGATCATCGGAATCGGAATCTGCTGGCCCAGCGTCACCACCGCGTCCGCTGCCTCCAGCGCAATACCGGTCAACGTGGCGATCCCCACGATGATGCCCACCGCGCCACACGCCACCGCCACGGGGATCGCGTTACGCACCCCGTCGTGCATGGCATCGCGACAATCGGCGACATCCATCTTCTCCGCCACCATGCCCAGCCTGGCACGCATCGCGTTGACCGCTACCGGGATCGCGATGATGACGAACAGCATCCAGCGGCTGGCCGGGAAGTTGGGCATCGCATGGCCGCCGAGCAGCGCGCGCAGCTGCGGTTCGAAGATCAACAGCGCGAGAACCAGGCTGAGCCCGATGGTGACGCGCCGCGTACCGCAGATCAGAACCGTCGCCGCGATCGACCAGAAGGCCGCGAAGAACGGTGCCCGCCCTTCGAACAGCAGCCACAGCAGCACGGCCATCGGTATCAGCAGGTGGCCTCGCTTGAGCATGACCTCCTTGAGCGGCGTGAGCTGGGAGCGGGGAATGCCTTCCAGCCCGTTGCGCATGGCGCGCAGATGCACCTGGAACAGCACCCCGAGATAGAACAGCAGTGCCGGGATGATGCCGGCCAGAATGACCTGGGTATAAGGAACGGCCAGCACCTCGGCCATGATGAACGCCGCCGCCCCCATGATCGGAGGCAGGATCTGTCCGCCGACGCTGGCGGCCGCTTCCACCGCACCGGCAAAGTTCGGCTTGTAGCCGGTCTTCTTCATCAGCGGAATAGTGAAGGCGCCTGTCGTCACCACGTTGGCAATGGCCGAGCCATTGATCGAACCCAGGAAACCGCTGGCGATGACCGCGACCTTGGCCGGTCCACCGCGGGTATGCCCGGCGATCGCCAGCGCCAGATCATTGAACAGCTGACCCAGTCCGGACTTGCCGAGAAAGGCGCCGAACAGGATGAACAGGATGATGTAACTCGCCGACACCCCGATCGCCGTCCCCAGCAGCCCCTCGGTGATATAGACCAGGTGCGAGACGATCTGCTTGCAGGTGGCGAGCACGATCGCCTCGTTCAACTGCGGGTAGAAAGAGAGCTTGGCGTAGAAGCCATAAATCAGGAACAGCGTCGCCAGGATGGTCAGACCCCAGCCGGTGACGCGCCGGGTCGCATCCAGGACCAGCAGAATCGCCACGAGGCCGACGACCATGTCGACATTGTTGATGCGCCCTGCCGAGGCGATGACCCGGTCCGACACCATCAGCATGTAGACGCCGATCCCGAAGGCGAGCAGCGCCACGATGGCATCACCCCACGGTACGCGATCCCGCGCTCCTTTACGGGTCAGCGGATAGAGAATGAAGGCCAGGCCCAGCAGGGTATAGAGGTGGATGCTGCGCTGCGCGACATCGACCAGTGGCCCCGAAAACGAGGTGTAAAGGTGAAACAGCGCCAGCAGCACCGATACCGCCATGACGAACTGGACCACCGCGCGCGGCAGCCTGTCCCGTACCAGGCTCTCGCGATCGAATTTCTCCAGCGCCTCCTTGACCGACGGATCTTCCGGGCCGTCGGTGGAGATCGTGTTCTTCTGTTCGGACATATGTCTTCCTCGCCACGCAGGAATCTATGACAACCAGGGGCGCACCAGTGCCGGCAACACTTGCCACAAGGGCACCCTGAGTATGGAAAAGGTCAAAATCGGCGGTGGGTCGCCACGCGACAGGGGAATGACATGGCCGGCAAATATCAGGCGGTAGTGTTCTTCCACCGCCGCCTGTACCGCCAGCGGATCGACCACGCGATCGATCCCGGTCATCACCACCCAGCCATCCTCGAGATGGGTTTCGTTGCCGGCACGGGATGGCACACCGGCACCGAAGGTCTTGAATCGCGTTCCGGTGATTTCGATGACATCGCCCTCGGTAACTGCGAACCACTCTTCCCAGTCCTCCTTCTCGACCGAGTGCATCCAGCGCAGAGTGAAGGTCGTCCCCTCCCACCCCGGAAAAGCAAACCGCCACTGCGGCCCGTCACGAATGACCAGCCACGGTAGCGGATACGCAGCGGTGGCGATCACCAGGATCACCACCGCTGCGATACTCAGCCAGATTTTACGCATCGCCAGGACGTGTCATGGCTTGCGGGACACGCGAGCGCTCTTGCTCAGGATTGCGGTTCTTTGTCCTGAGCGTTGTCGCCACCACTGGTATCGCTGCCTTCGGTAGGCTGAGCGTTGTCTTCAGGCGTCTCGGCGCTGGTCTGCTTGGCAGGGTCGGCCTCGGCACCGTCCGCATCGGTAGTTGCCGCCTGTTCGTTGGCTGCCTGGGAAGCTGTGGCCTCGCTGATGTCGGCTTTGTCGCCGCCGCTTCTGGAAGCGAGCGTGTCGTAGTAGGCCTGCGCGCCCGGATGTACCGGAACGACCAGGTTCTGGTTCATGGTGGCAGGATCGAACTGCTTGAGCGCGCCGACCGAGACGTTGCCGGATTCCAGATAGTCGTGGAAACGCTTGGCCAGATCCTCGGCGACATCGTCGCGCATGGAAGACGGCACGATCATGATGTTGCGGATCGCCACGGTGTTCACGGCGTCGCCCAGGTTATAGCGCTCCGGTGCGCCGGCCGGAATCTCGTAATTCTCGTAGTACGGATATTTTTCCAGCAGCGTGGAAGCAACGTCGCCACTGACCGGCACGAAGGTCACGTCGGTGCTCTGCATCAGCCCGGTGATGCTGGAATTGGGCACGCCAGAGGTGAAGAACGCGGCATCCAGGTTGCCGTTGCTCATTTCGGTCACGCTGTCGGCATAACCGGTGTGGCTGACCTGGGCCAGGTCGTCGTAGCTCAGACCGGCTGACTCCAGCACCTTGGCCGCGCTCTGCTCTACCCCGGAGCCGACCTTGCCGACGCCGACGCGCTTGCCTTTCAGATCGGCGATGCTCTGGATATCGCTGTCGGCCGTCGCGACGACCTGCACCACGTTGGGATAGAGACCAGCAATGGTCTGGATATCGGCGGCCTGGCCTTCGAACTGGTTTTGCCCCTTGACCGCATCGTAGGCCACGTCGCTCATCACGATGGCGACCTGGTTCAGACCGTCGGTGATGTTGTTGATGTTCTGCACGGAGGCGCCGGTGGAAACGACCTGCACGCCATCGACCAGATCACTCTCCTCGAACACGCTCTTGAGCGCACCGCCGATCGGATAATAGCTGCCGCCGGTACCGCCGGTGCCGAAGATCAGATTGACCGGCTCGCCACCGCCGGCCGAAGCCTGCTGGCTATCATCCCCGCCCGACTGGGAAGACTGGTCGTTGTCGTTGGTCGACTCGGAACCATCAGAATCCGGCGTTCCGCCACCGTACTGAGAGGTCGATGATTCCTGAGACGACGGCTGTTTCTGATCACCCTCCTTCGCCTGGTCATCACCGTCATCGCCGCAACCGACCAGCAGTGCGCTGGAGAGTCCCAGCGCGGCGACCAGCATTCCTGTGCGTAACTTCATGTTTCACCCCGTCACTTGATTGTCATCGGCCTGTCCGGCCGAAGAATATACACACCATGATGGCCCCAAGAGTAAGGAACGCCCGGCGGCGATACCATGCCCGAACCGTCATGCACGACCAAAGTCTAAGACTTGTCGGCCTCTTGCGATAAGACTCGCTGAACCAACCCCCCAATGGTCAGACCTTGTACCAGAATCGAGAAAAGCACGATGAGATAGGTCACCATCACGATGGTGTTGCGGTAGTCGCTCTCGGGCAGACCCAGCGCCAGCGCCACCGAAATTCCGCCCCGCAGCCCGCCCCAGGTGAGCACACGCGTGGTCCCGGGACGATAGTGAATCCAGCGCTTCAGCATCATCATGGGCAGGCCGATGGTGATCAGCCGAGTCACCAGAATCACGCCGATGATCGGCGCGGCAACGATCAGATACGACCACTCGAAGGGGATCAGCAGCAGCTCGAGACCGATCAGCACGAACAGCACCGCGTTGAGAATCTCGTCGATCAGCTCCCAGAAGCCATCGACATAGCGGCGCGTGGTATCCGACATGGCGTGCTCGCGGCCGCGGTTGCCGATGAACAGCCCGGCGATGACCATCGAGATCGGCCCCGAGACGTGCAGATGCGTCGCCAGCGTATAGCCGCCCAGCACCAGCGCCAGGCTGACCAGCACCTCGATCTGATACTGGTCGATGCTCTTCATCATCCGATAGGCGATGTAACCCATCACCAACCCGAGCAGGATGCCGCCGCCGGCCTCTTCCAGAAACAGCATCGCGGAGTGCGAGACCGTCAGCGCTTCGGTCGCGGTCGCCGCCCCCAGCATCACGGTGAAGACCACCACCGCGACGCCGTCGTTGAACAGGGATTCACCGACGATCTTGATCTCCATGTCCTCGGGTGCGCCGGCGCTGCGCATGATGCCGAGCACGGCAATCGGGTCCGTCGGCGAGATCAGCGCCCCGAAGACCAGGCAGTAGAGATAGGGCACCGCCATATGGAAGGTAGCGAAGAGCCACCAGGCCGCACTGCCGATCGCCACGGTCGAAATCACCACGCCGATGGTGGCAAGAAAGCTGATCGAATAGCGATAGCGCTTCAGTTTATGGAAATCGACGTGCAGCGCGCCGGCAAACAGCAGGAACGACAGCATGCCGTCCATCAGCAGCGCATTGAAGTTTATCTGCCCCAGCCAGGCTTCGGCCCAATCGGTAATCGCGTCGAATCCGAGGTGACTCAGGGCGATCAGCAGCAACGAAGCCATCAGCGAGATGAACATCACGCCGATCGTCGCCGGCAGCTTGATGAAGCGGTAGTTGAACCACGCGAACAGCGCGGTGATCGTGATGAAGAGTGCTGCGATTTCCAGCATGGCATCCTTTCCTGTCGCCGCCAGCCGTGGCGAATGATCGATAGGCGTCCTGCCCCATACCATAACGATAGTGGCTCATGACGATGGCAGCTATGATGCGGGTTTATCCCGCCGGTAATCAGTCCAAAAAAAAGCGGACCCGAATCAACGGGTCCGCTCGATGTTGCGGCAAGACGGATCGCCCGGACCGGCCCGGCAGGCCGGCTTCGGGCGATGGATCGGCGATCACAGGCCGGCAGCGGCCTTCAGCGTCTCGGCCTTGTCCGTCTTTTCCCACGGGAAAGCGGTAAAGGTTTCGGTCTGGGTTTCACCGTTGACGTCGGTCCAGGTGTAGCTGTGTTCGAACGGCTCGCGTCCAAAGTGACCATAGGAGGCCGTCAGCTGATACATCGGATGGAGCAGGTCGAGCATGCGGGTGATGGCATGGGGGCGCAGATCGAAGTGCTCGCGCACCAGTTCGATGATCTTCGCCTCGCTGACCTTGGCGGTGCCGAAGGTGTTGATCGAGACCGAAGTCGGCTCGGCGACGCCGATGGCGTAGGAGACCTGGATCTCGCACTTGTCGGCGAGGCCGGCGGCGACGATGTTCTTGGCCACGTAACGCCCGGCGTAGGCGGCACTGCGGTCGACCTTGGACGGATCCTTGCCGGAGAAGGCGCCGCCACCGTGGCGCGCCATGCCGCCGTAGGTATCGACGATGATCTTGCGTCCGGTCAGGCCGCAATCACCCACCGGGCCACCGATCACGAACTTGCCGGTCGGGTTGATGTGGAACCGGGTCTTGTCGTGAATCCACTCCGCCGGCAGCACGTCGCGGATGATCAGATCCTCCACCGCCTTGCGCAGATCATCCTGGGAAATGTCCGGGTCGTGCTGGGTCGACAGCACCACGGCATCGACGCCGTTGGGCTTGCCGTTTTCATCATAAGTGAAGGTGATCTGGCTCTTGGCATCCGGGCGCAGCCAGGAGAGCGTGCCGTTCTTGCGCAGCTCCGCCTGACGTTCGACGAGACGATGCGAATAGTGGATCGGCGCCGGCATGAACGAGTCGGTCTCGTTGGTGGCATAGCCGAACATCAGCCCCTGATCGCCCGCGCCCTGATCTTCAGGCTTGCTGCGATCGACGCCCTGGGCGATATCGACACTCTGCTTGCCGATCAGATTGATCACGCCGCAGGTCTCGCCATCGAAGCCGACTTCCGAGGAGGTATAGCCGATATCCATGATCACCTTGCGCACCAGATCTTCCAGATCGACCCAGGCGGTGGTGGAGATCTCGCCGGCGACGATGGCGACACCAGTCTTCACCAGCGTCTCGCAGGCCACGCGAGCCTGCTTGTCCCGGGCGATGATGGCGTCGAGGACAGCATCGGAAATCTGATCGGCAATCTTGTCCGGATGACCTTCGGACACGGATTCGGAGGTAAACAGAGAGTATTCGCTCATGGCGTACGGAGATCCCTTCGTTCACTGGTTGCGGCTCGCGGTCACGATCCGCCTGACAAAATACGCAGCGCCGCCGGTCGGAAGGACGGATGAAAACGACGCACGACACTACTGTCCCCAAGGCGCCGGGGCAGGACATAAAAGTCTACACACAGAATAGCTAGCTGCCTATTCTTTGCCACCTAAGCCGCCGATTGATCGGCGCTATCGGACGCTTTTCGTATGGACGCGCTGTATACCGTGCACGATATCGATCAGCCGCTCGATACCCGCCGTGGCGTTCTCCCGCTGCCAGGCATTGCGCCCGAAGATCACGCCCCGCGCGCCGTTGTCCAACGCATTGCGGGTGAAGCTTGCCAGGGCCTCGTCGTCGTTCATTGCCGCCCCGCCCAGCACCAGCACCGGAACCGGGCAGCTGTCGGCCAGCGCGCGCATGTCCTCGGCCTCGCCGGTGAACTGCGCCTTGACCAGGTCCGCTCCCAGCTCCGCGGCGATTCTCGCGACTCGCGCAATCCGCTCGCCATCGAGACGTCCGCCTTCAAGCCCTTTCTCACGATGCCCCCACACCACCGCTTCGATGATCAGCGGCAGCCCGATCGCCTCGCACTGGCGGGCGGCCTCCGCCACCGCTTCGAGATTGTCGGCTTCTCGCCTGGGGTCGTCGTAACCGGAGATCAGACACATCACCACAGCGTCCGCACCCATCGCCTGCGCCTGGGCCGGTGTCGCGATCATGCGGTGATGTTCCTCGCCCGCCAGGGTGAAGTCGCCCACCATCGGGTAGTCGATCCGCAGCACGACCCTGGGCGCCCGGCTATCGGCGAACAGGTCGCCGCAGGACTTGAGCACGCCCGGCGACAGCAGCACCGCCTCCGGCCCGGCCGCGACGATCGCCTCGCAGGCTCGCCGCGCGTCGATCGCATGTTCCACCGGCCCCGCCAGCAGAGTGCGGTCGAACGCCACCATGCAGCTCAGGCCGGTATCGCGACGAAATAGCCGCCCGACACGTAACCCACTGGAAGAAAAGACGGTCGTCATGACGTGCTCTCCTGAGTCGAGATTGTCGAGCTTTCCTGCCCGGATGTCAGCGCAACGCCATGCAAGCGTGTCGCGATTTCGTACACCGCGTCGATCTCCTCGCGGCGGCGTGTCCCGGCCCAGCCGAGCGCCGCGCCGCACAGGGTTGCAACCTCGTCGATCACCGCGCTGTCGAGCTGGCCGGAGAGCGCGATGGGCAGACGCCGGAACAGCACGTCGGCCAGATGTTCGACGCGCTCGAAGCGACAGACGAAATCGATCTCCCCCACCCGATAATCGGCAAGCGAGGCGAGCGGACGCTGCCGATTCACGCCCTCGGCGCTCATTCTCGCGCAGTGACGCGCCACCGCCTCGCCGCGAGTGCCGTAGCGATCCAGCAGCGTGATCGCCCGCTGCCGGTCGCCCTCGCAGAGCGCCGTCACGCGGGAAAGCCATGCCTCCCGCGACGCGGCATCGCGGGGATAATCCCGCCCCCCGCCGATCGCCAGCTGCCGGGTATCGATCTCGCGGCGCCGACCGAGCCTGGCGAGCACATCATCCGCCACCTCCTCGGCAAAGCCACGGAAGGTGGTCCACTTGCCGCCCACCAGCGACAGCACCGGCCGGTCGTGGATACGATCCTCGACGATGGCGTGATCGCGGCTGATCTGGCCCGGATCGGCGGCATCGCTGCGTGGCAGCGGGCGCACCCCACTGTAGCGATAGCGCACCTGCTCCGGCCCGATCGCGACGCCGGGAAACAGGTAGCGCACCGCCTCGAGCATGTAATCGCGCTCGTCGTCGTCGCAGACGGCCTGGTCCGGATCGGTGCAGCGAATGTCCGTCGCCCCGACCAGCACGTGGTTCATGAACGGATAGATCAGACAGATCCGTCCGTCCGGCGTGCCGAAGTAGATCATGCGCCCGTCGAGCTGGCGCCGGAGGGCCGGCACGTCGACGATCAGATGCCCGCCCTTGGTGCCGCCGATATGCCGCGTCTCCCGCCCCAGCTGGCGGTTGATCTCGTCGATCCAGGCGCCGCCGGCGTTGATGATGAGTTGCGGCTTCACCGTGAACACGCCGCCCTCCTCGTCCTCGAAGGTGACCGCTTCGCCACCGGCACCGACGAGATTGACGTGATTGAGCGCCATCGCCCCGCGATGGGTTCGGCAACCCTCGTCGATCAGCTCGAACCCGAGCCGCTCGGCCTGGCTGATCGCCGCATCGTAATAGGTGTGCAGCGCCCGCACGTCGCGCCGAATATCCGGCAACGACCGATGTACCTTGCGTCCCAGCATCACCGAATGGCGCGGCATGCTGCGGAAGTGACGTCCGAAGAAATCGTAGAGCGTCAGCCCCACCTCGCTGATCAGGATGCCGCGGTCGTCGATCTTCGCCGGACGCCGAAAGAAGCGCTGGATCGACGGCCAGATGCCGCCCCACCAGCTGTGCGTGGGCATCGCCGTACGCAGCGGATGCACCACGTGCGGCGCGTTGCGCAACAGCAGGTTGCGCTCCCGGGTCGACTGCGCCACCAGCCGGAACTCGCCGGTCTCCAGATACTTGAGGCCGCCATGGATCAACCGCGAAGGCGCCGCGCTGGCCCCGGCACAGAAATCCTGCTTGTCGACGATCAGGGCATCGACCCCCTGCAGTGCCAGATCGCGAAACAGCCCGGCGCCGTTGATGCCGGCGCCGATGATCAGCACCGAGACCGAAGGATCGGCTCGCAGGCGTTCCAGTGTCTGCTGGCGCGTCAGCGGGGCTGGATTCAGAGATTCCGTCATCGGGTGGCTCTCCCCATCGGTCTGGATTCGGATTCGGCGTCGGACGCTCCCGCCGACGAGGCCTCGGCATCGAGCACCGCCCACAGCGGACGCAGGCACTCGATCAATCGCTCATAACGCTCGAAGCCTTGCTGACACTCGGCCTGGCGATGGGCATCCGGTATGTAGCGGTGATCGACCTCGCACAGCCGTGTGGCGGTGTCGATCGACGAGAACGCACCGGCCGCGACGCCCGCGCAGATCGCCGCGCCCCAGGCCGCCGCCTCCTGGATGCGCGAGGTTTCCAGCGGCAAGCCGAGCGAATCGGCGAACAGTTGGGCCAGCCGCGGCGAGTGGCTGCCGCCGCCGGTGATACGGATGCGATCGATGGCGAAGGTCGACGCCAGCGCATCGACATGGACACGATGATTGAACACCACGCCTTCGAGAATCGCGCGCAGGACATGGCCGCGACCATGCCAGCCCTGCAGGCCGAACAGGCCCGCGCTGGCAGGCTCGTCGTAGGGCGAACCGTAAAGAAAAGGGTGATAGACCAGGCGCGACGGGCTCCGGAACGCCTCGTCCAGCGCCGCCTCCATGTCGGCGAGAAAGGCCCCGGCGCCGCCATCGCCGGCCCGGCCCCACTGGCGATGAAACCATTCGAGATTGCTCGACGACGCCGGTGAAATCGCCATGTTTAGCCATTGGCCCGGGCGCAGGCCGTTGCGGGTCGCCCAGCGCGGATCGGGCTTCGGCGCGTCGGAAAAGACTTCGTTGATGCTGAAGGTGCCGGCCGCGATGGTCAGCGTGTCCGACTCGATGTTGCCCAGCCCCACCGCGCTGGCCGTGACATCGTGAAGCCCCGTCGCCACGGGAGTTCCCGCTTTCAAGCCGGTCTCGCGGGCCGCCGCCTCGCAGACATGCCCGGCGATCTCGTCGGGCATGCGCACCTCCGGCAGCGCTTCGAAGGCGCCATCGATCCTAAGCATCGACAGCGCGTCACGGCTGTAGCGCTGGGTCTCGACGTCGGTATAGCCGGTGCTGGACTCGGTGAAGTCGGTCGCCACCGTGCCGGTCAGCTTGAAACGCAGCCAGTCCTTGCAGGTCAGCACATGGCCGAGCGCGGCGAACCGTTCCGGCTGATGATCCTGCATCCACGCCAGCAAGGTCACCGGCGAGAAAGCGAAAGGCGTCTGCCCGATCCGCGCCAGCGCTTCGTCCCGAACGCCCTTTCGGCACCAGCGCTCTACCATACCCGCCGCGCGGCTATCCAGTGAGGTGATCGCCCGGCCAAGCGGCTCACCCTTCCCGTCAATCGGGTAAAGCCCGTCACCATGACCGGTAACGCCGACTGCCAGGATTTCGTCACCGTCCAGCTCGGCCATTGCCAGGGCACCACGTATCGCCGCTGTCGCGCTCGCCCAGGCGGCGCTCATGTCACGCTCGACCCAGTGCGCCTGAGGATGCTCGAGCCGGGAAGATTCCCGCCCGATCCCCACGACGTGGCCCTGGGTATCGAAGATCACCGCCTTGGTGGAACTGGAGCCGCCATCGAGCCCCAGCAGATAACCGCGTGACATGGCTGCCTCCCCGTTGATCGCCTTCGCCGAATCATTCAGTGGTGGCTTGCACGAACGCCACTCGCGGCCATTTCTAACATTATTCTGTGACGAAAAGTCGTTAGACGTTAGTGTTAACTATCTTTCTGATTTTAAATAATACTAATTTAATCAAAGATTTAAAAATTACCCGCCGAGCAGGAAACTTATCCGAGACCAAAGTCATACGGCAGTACGTCACTTTTTGATGTTATTTCTTCACTACTCCTTCGTTATTCGTTTCAGTCCACCAACCCAGCGCCGGAGTCTCCAATGCCTGATTCTCGAGCGTCATTCCCCGAAAGCATGCAGGCCGTGGTCTGTCGCGGCCCCGGCGACTACCGCCTGGAGCGCGTGCCGACACCCCGGCCCGACCCGAGAGAACTGATTCTCAAGATCCAGGCCTGCGGGATCTGTTCGAGCGATCTGAAGTGCCGCGATGGCGCCGCCATGTACTGGGGCGACGGTGAACGCTTCCCGCCCTGGGTCAAGCCACCGATGATCATCGGCCACGAATTCGCCGGCGAAGTGGTCGCGCTCGGTGAAGGCGCCGCCGAGCATTTCGACGTCGAACTCGGCATGCGCGTAGTGCCGGAGCAGATCCTGCCCTGCCGGCAGTGCTTCTACTGCCAGCGCGGCCACTACTGGATGTGCGAGGTGCACAACATCTTCGGCTTTCAGGGCGGCGTGGCCGATGGCGGCATGGCGGAATATCTGCGCGTCCCCGCCAACGCGGTGCTGCATCCGGTCGATCCGCGCCTGAGCGTGGAGGACGCCGCGTTTCTCGAGCCGCTCGCCTGCGGCATTCATGCGGTCAATCGCGCCGATATCCAGTTCGACGACACGGTGGTGATCGCCGGTGGCGGGCCGATCGGGCTAGCCATGGTCCAGCTTGCCAGGCTCAAGACGCCCAGGCAGCTGATCCTGGTCGATACCCATGACGAGCGTCTGGCAATGGCCCGCGACTACGGCGCCGATCACGGCCTCAATCCGCATCGCGACGATGTCGCCAAGGAAGTTAGGGCACTCACCGGCGGTTACGGTTGCGAGGTCTACATCGACGCCACGGGCTCGTCGAGCGGCGTGGTCCAAGGCCTGGAGTCGCTACGCAAGCTCGGTCGGTTCGTCGAGTTCAGCGTGTTCAAGGAGCCCACCAGCGTCGACTGGTCCACCATCGGCGACCGCAAGGAGCTGGATATCCGCGGCTCGCATCTCTCGCCGCACACCTACCCGGTGGCGATCGACCTGCTGGCCCGCGGGCTGGTGACAACTCGCGGCATCGTCACCCATCGTGTTCCGCTGGCCGACTTCGAGCGCGGCTTCGAGATCGCCGCCCGGCGCGACTCGATCAAGGTCGTGTTGACGACGGGAGCGTCATGACTTCGTCCGCCACCATGACGGCTCGCACCGTGACACGGGGGGCACCAGCGCGCCGCCAGGCGATGCTGGACTACATCATCCAGGCCGGCTCGGCCCAGGTCGACGAGCTGGCCGAGCGCTTCGGCGTCAGCCGGATGACGGTACACCGCGATCTCGACGCCCTCTCCGATCAGGGCATGGTCAACAAGCAGCATGGCGGGGTCACCACCCGCTCTTCCAGCGTGTTCGAAAGCAACTTCGCACTGCGTTCGCATATCGCCACGCGGGAAAAGCAGGCGCTGGCCCGTGCGGCGCTGGAGGAGATCGCGTCCGGCGAAGCGGTGATGCTGGACGACTCCACCACTGCCGCCGAACTCGCCCTGCTGCTGCCGGCGCGGGAGCCACTGACCGTGATCACCAACGGCCTGGAGAGCATCGACCGGCTCAAGGCCGCCAGCGGCATCAAGTTGATCACCCTGGGCGGCGACTACCAGCCCCGTTTCAATGCCACCTTCGGCCTGCTCTGCGAACAGACGCTCGCCAACCTGCGTGCCAATGTGGCGGTGCTTTCCGCATCGGCCATCCTCGGCACTACCGCCTACGTTCAGGACCCGACGGTGACCCAGATCAAGCGCGCCCAGATGGCGGCGGCAGAGCGCCGGATCCTGCTCGTCCACAGCGCCAAGTTCGGCCACGGCGCGCTGCATCGGCTCGCCGATCTCGACGAGTTCGACCTCGTGTTGATCGACGAAAGCCTTGCCGCCGAACATCGCACCACGCTGGACGAGGCCGAGATCCGTTATCGATTGATCAAAGCTTGACCCCCCCGACAAAACGAAATCGCCGCGGGCCAGGGCCCGCGGCGGTGGATCG
>NZ_NHOU01000029.1 GCF_002179555.1 Salinicola salarius
TTTTCAGACCGACCTCATGAATAAGCCGGGTGTAAAGGTATTGTCAAACTAATGGAAGGCGAGCTGTGGATTTCTCGGCCGCTCTCCGCGATGTTGATAGACTTTTACCGTCGCCAGCAGGTCAATACCTATCGACCGGTATGTGGCCTGACGCGACGTGAGCTGGAGATCGTTACCCTGCTGGTATCGGGTGCCAGCAATACGGAAATCGCAGAAAAACTGTTCGTGAGCGAACACACGGTCAAGTCGCATCTCTACAACTTGTTCCGCAAGATCAACGTTCACAACCGCATCCAGGCCACCAACTGGGCGCGACAGAATCTGGGCACGATTCCGGTCATGGCTTCACGTTACGCCAACGGACGCCGCTGAACGCAAGTAGCAATAGCAATAGCAATAGCAAGAACCTAATTTCAATCCACAGGGAAACCCTACCGGCTTCCCTGTGGATTTTTCAGTTCAGCCGCATGCGTTCCTGGATCAACGAAGCCAGCGTCAGATTGGCATCCGGCGCCGTCGTGTCGAGATGCACGAGATGGGTCGTCTCGTCGCTGGCAAACGGCTCGAAGCGTTCCAGTTGCTGTTCAAGAATCGCAAGGCTGCTTTCCGAAGGTTCTCCGCTACGTCTGGCACGCTTGACGATGCGAGCCCGCAGTGTCGCCCGATCCGCTTCAAAACTGACGATCAAGACGGGAAGCCCGCGCTTCTCGGCCTCGAACCGAAGCCGCTTGCGCTGTTCCAGCAACAGGCAGGTGGCATCGATACACGCCGGCAAACCGGCTTCGAGTACCGTGCCCGTCAATTCGGCGAGACGCCGATAGGTCTGGTCGGTGGCCTGCTCGCTGTAGACGGCGTCGGCATCGTCGGGTGCCGCCGTGAAGTCGAACAGACGCTTGCGCTCGACATCGGACCGGATCCGTACCCCGCCCAGACGCCTCACGATCTCCTCGGTGAACCGGCTCTTGCCACTGCCGGAGACACCGACCGCCAGGATCAGGTAAGGGAAGCGGAACTCGCTGTACTCCTGAGCCATGGACAGATAACGGCGGAAGACCTCGATGGGCTCGCCTCCGGGCAGGTCGTCGATCATGCCGGCGTCGTGATCCCTGACCAGTTCGATCCGTGCGCGCAACAGCGCCCGATAGCGCTTGTAGAAGTTGAGCAGGCGGACCGCCTGATAATCCCCGGACAGCTCGAGATATCGATTGAGCGCATAGTGCGCGAACTCGTTCTCGCCGCGGGCTTCCAGGTCCATGATCAGGAAGGCCAGTTCGCAGGCGACGTCGCACCAGCGCAGGCGATCGTTGAACTCGATGCCATTGAACAGGATCGCCTTGCCCTCGAAGCGGACCGCATTGCCCAGGTGAATATCACCGTGGCTTTCGCGAATGAAGCCGCCTTCCCAGCGTGACTCGAGAATGGGTTCGAGCCGCGAAAAACTCTCCAGCGTCAGTGTCCTGACCCTGGCCAGCTGCTCCTGATCCTGCGGCGATTCCAGCAGCGGCTCGATCGTCTCGAACTCGTTGACCAGCATGTCGCGAATGCTCGAAGGCGAGCCCAGCGGGTTATCGCCGGACACGCTGGGCGCCGACTCGTGCAGCGCCACTAGCTGATCGATCAGATCGTCGATCAGTTCCGCCGAGAGTTCACCGCTGGCCTGCAGCGAACTCAGCAGATGGCGGCTGCTGAACTGGCGCATCTTGACCGCGTACTCGATCGGCGCGCTGTCGTCGTTGACCCGCGGCGACGTCTCGGAACCTGAGATCGCGACGCAGCCGATATAGAGCGCAGGCGCCACGCGACGATTCAGCGTGACTTCCTGCTCGCAGAGGCGACGCCGCTTCTCCAAGGTCGAGAAATCGAGAAAACTGCCGTAATCCAGCGATTTCTTGATCTTGTAGGCGTAATCGCCCGTCGATACCACCCAGGAGATGGGGGTTTCGAACACTTCGACGGCGCCGATCGGATGATCGAAACAATCACTCTCCTTGAGCGCCTGTATCAGCGTTCGGCTCATGCGTCGTCTCCCTGTCAGTCGCGTTCGTGTCTCATGGCTGACGCATGGCGGCGAACGCCCGCTCGCTGGCCAATAAGGTCGTCTGAATATCGTCGTGCGTGTGCGCGCTCGACATGAATCCGGCCTCGAACGCGGAAGGAGCCAGATAAACGCCGGATTCCAGCATGTGCGCGAAGAAGTCGCGAAAGGCCTGCGCATCGCAAGCCATGGTCTGGCCGAAGTTGTCGACCCGCTGTTGCGCCGTGAAGAATAACCCGAACATGCCCCCGGCGCGCTGCGTGATCAGATCGATACCGGCATCGCGGGCACGCGCCTCGAGACCTTCACACAAGGTTTCCACGCGCGTGGAAAGCGCCTCGTGGAAGCCGGGCTGACGCACCTTGCCGAGCAGGGTGATACCGGCGGCCATCGCCAGCGGGTTGCCCGACAGCGTGCCGGCCTGATACACCGGCCCCAGCGGGGAGATCTGCTCCATGATGTCGCGCTTGCCGCCGAAGGCACCGACCGGCATGCCGCCGCCGACGATCTTGCCCAGACAGGTCAGATCCGGAGTGATGCCGTAATGGGCCTGAGCGCCGCCCAGCGCCACGCGGAACCCGGTCATGACCTCGTCGAAGATCAGCACGCTGCCGTGGTTGTTGCACACCTCGCGCAGCGCCTCCAGGAAGCCGGGCTGCGGCGGGATGCAGTTCATGTTGCCGGCCACCGGCTCGACGATGATCCCGGCGATCTGCTCGCCCATGGCCTCGAAGCACTCGTGCACGGCTTCGATATCGTTGTAGGCCAGCGTGATCGTATGCTCTGCCAGCGATGCCGGCACGCCCGGAGAGCTGGGCTCGCCGTGGGTCAGCGCACCGGATCCCGCCTTCACCAGCAGCGAATCCGAATGGCCGTGATAGTTGCCCTCGAACTTGACGATCTTGTCGCGCCCGGTGTAGCCCCGCGCCAAGCGGATCGCCGACATCGTCGCTTCGGTGCCGGAGTTGACCATTCGCACCATGTCGATGGAGGGAATGATCTCGCAGATCAGATCGGCCATGGTGGTCTCGATCGCCGTCGGCGTCCCGAAGGAAAGGCCGTTGTCCAGGCGTTCGCGAACCGCATTCAACACATCCGGATCGGCATGGCCCGTGATCATCGGCCCCCAGGAGCCCACGTAATCGATGTAACGCTTGCCCTCGACGTCGAACAGATAGGCGCCCTGGGCGCGCTCGACGAAGACCGGCGGCTGCGACATGCCCTTGAAGGCACGGACCGGGGAATTGACGCCGCCGGGGATATGCCGGCAGGCGCGTTCGAACAGTTCGGCGGATGTCGTCATGGTGTTCTCTCTAGCAAAGTTCTACCGACATCGATCGATGTCAGGCTTTCCATCGATGACGGAATTCGGTAAGGACGCGTCGGCGATAGTGGCATTGAGTTCACGCACCGCGCGGGCGATATCCGGCGCACCGAAAATAGCATGGACCACCGCCAGCATCTCGGCGCCCGCCGCACGGGCCCGACTCGCAGTACCCGCATCGATACCGCCGATCGCCACTCGTGGCAACCCCAGAGGCGCGACCTCGTCGAGTATCGACAGCGGCGCTGGCGCCGCTTCCGGCTTGGTCCGGGAAGCGAAGAACCGCCCGAAGGCCAGATAGCTGGCGCCGGCATCGGCTGCCGTACTCGCCAGCGCCGGCGAATCGTGGCAAGTCGCACCGATGATGGCGCACTCACCCAACCGCTGCCTGGCAGCCGCCAGCGAGACGTCCTCCTGACCGACGTGCAGGCCGACGACGTCTCCCCAGCGCTGCTGTAATCGCAACGCCAACTCGAGGTCGTCGTTGATGATCAGCGGCACCGCATGGTGTTCGCAGAGTGCCGCCAGCGCATCGCCCTGGCGCTGGCGGCGATGGGTGTCGGCGGACTTGTCGCGATACTGCAACAGCACGATACCGGCTTCCAGTGCCGCTTCGCAGCCAGCGAGCAGGGTTCGATCATCCGGCAGCAGATGGCTGTCGGTGATCGCGTAGAGCCCGTTCAGGGCCGATGGATTCGAGCGTGTCGGCATCATCATTCCAGCGTGGCATCGAAGTCGGGTGCGCGCCAGACCCGGTCCGGCAGATACTGGCCCTGGCCCAGCGCCAGGCCATTGTCCAGTGTATCCCAGGTGAACCGCTGGGCCTGGGCACAGGCCGCGGCCAGCCCCTCGCCGGCGGCCAGCCGGGTCGCCAGTGCCGAGGCCAGCGTACATCCCGACCCGTGATAGTCGGCCGGCAGACGGGGCCACTGCCATTGACGGTTGAGCTCTGGGGTGTGCAAGGTATGCACCACGTTGCCCGCCGTCGATTCCCCGTCCAGCGAGTCGGTGCCGGTCACGAGCACGGCGGCGCAGCCCAGCGACATCACCTCCACCACCCGCGCCACTTCGTCGGCAGCGGCGATGGCGGAGAGCAGCGTCAGCTCCCGCCGGTTGGGTGTCAAGATATCCACAAGGGGTAGTAGCCGGTGACGAATCGGTTCGAGCAGATCGGGTGTGGATAACTCGGAACCGCCGCCGCTGCGAATGACGGGATCGACGATCAGCGGCGTGCCGGGGCTCATCCTGGCGACATCGATTACCGCTTCCAGCACCTCGAGATTGGGAATCAGCCCCACCTTGATGGCCGCAATACGAAAGTCGTCGAACAGGGCGCGCGCTGCACGACGAATGAAATCGCCGCTGCAGGGCTCGACGCTGATCACGTCACGGGTCGACTGTACGGTCATCGCCGTGGGCACGGTCACCGGCCAGCCACCGCAGCCTCTCACGGCTTCTGCATCCGCGACCAACCCTGCGCCGCCGCTGGGATCGTGGCCCGCCAGAATCATCACCACAGGTTTATCGTCGTAGCGAATCATGATGCCCTCCTCGGGACCTCCGTCCCGCTACGTCAGCGTTTACGTCGATAATAGTTCTCGATCGCCTCGCGAGTGATGATACCGGAAATCTTGCGGATCATCGGCGCCGTGGTGTGCTCGACATAGAGTGCATCGACGCCGGATTCGTTGAGCGTGTCGTAGGCCTCGGACAGCGTCGCTTCCAGATGCACCGGCGCCAGATCGAGACGCTGACCGGGCACTTCCTCGAGATCGATCTGCTCATGCTCCGCGAGCCATGCCTCATCGTGCAGCACCCGCGCCAGATGGGCGGCCTTCATCGCCAGGGGTGGCTTGTCCCTGTCCTCCTGCATGATCACCAGCCAGGTCGGCTTGGAATCGAGCAGCGCCTTGGCCCGGTCGTGATCGATGATCCGAGGCGTGCGCACCAGGTTACGCTCCATTACGGCCGGCACGGCGACCCGCGACAGCGCCTGCATCAACGGCTGCTGCAGCGGGTGAAGCCCCTGCTGGTTGAGACTGGACAGGAAGAATCCCTGGCAGCGGCAGAGCTGGCGCGCCGTGAGCACCGCCACCACCACCGCCAGCATGCCGGGCAGCATGATCGCCGAATTGCGGGTCAGCTCCAGCAGTGCCAGCAAGGCGGCCAGCGGGGCCTGCAGCGCCGCCGCCATCATCGCCGCCATGCCGAGAACGGCATAAAGCGTCGGCGTCGTGACCACGCTCGGCAACAGGGTACCGCCGATCATCCCCATTACCGCGCCCACGGCAGCGCCGGACACCAGCATCGGCCCGATCACGCCCACCGGCACGCCGCCCGCCAGGCAGATGCCCGTCAATGCCAGCTTGATCACCGCCAGCACCAGCAGCACATCCAGCGCCATCGGCCCGTTGAGCATCTGTTCCAGGCTGTCGTAGCCGATCCCCTGAACCTGGGGATACCACCACGCCACGGCGCCGGTCAGCAGACCGACGATGGCCAGACGCAGGGCAAACGGGATTCGGGCAATCGACGCGTGCCCCTGCGCCAGACGCACGAAGCCGCCTGCCAGTACGCCCACGACCAGCGCCGTCAGTACGATCCAGGGCAGATCCAGCAGCGAATTGAGCTGCAACGCCGGTACGCTGAACGCCGGCTCGGCCCCGTAGACCGTCCAGGAGACCAGCGCGCCCATGGTGGCAGCGAGGATCACCGGCATGAAACCGGCGATGGTGTACTCCATCATCACCACTTCCATGGCGAAGATAACGCCGGCGATCGGCGTGTTGAACGAGGCGGAAATCCCTGCCGCCGTGCCGCACGCCACCAGCACGCGCAGACTGTTGTGAGGCAGGCGCAGCCGCGAGCCGATCCAGCTCGAAGCCGCGGAACCGAGATGGATCGCCGGACCTTCACGGCCGGCCGACAGCCCGCCGATGACCGAAATGACGCCGACCCACCACTGATTGATCCAGTTGCGCAGCGGCATCTTGCCCTGATGGTAGGCGAGTCGCTCGATGACGTGCCCGATCCCCATCTTCAGCGCGCGATTGGGCTGCGGCCACAGCCATATTCCGATCAGGGTGACGGCAATCAGCGGCAGACCCGCGCGAAATGCCGGCGGCAGGGTTTCGAAGGCTTCCGGGTTGTCGCCGGGAATGAAAAATAGCGCGCCGAATTCCAGCAGCAGGCGGAACACGACCATGACGGTGCCGGTGAGAATACCGGCGAGAATGCCCAGCAGGCAGAGTTGCGGCATGGCATCGACGCTCGCCAGCTGGCGTCGAAAACGTTCGAGGTTGAGGCGTGGGACGAACCGCGGCACGCGTGACAAACTCATCTCCTTGCCCGATCCGGATCGCTCGTCTTTCGTGCGCGATACCTGTCCAGGCCGACAGCCACGCCGTGCGAGCGGTTAACGGGAATGACATCATACACCTATCGGCCTCGGGCGGAGGAGGACATCGACGCCACTATAGTTGACCCTTTTACTCGGTATTAACGATAATGGACGTCAATCGGGCGAATTCCGCCCCACGTCATTTTCGATAAGCCGGTCTCGGCCCATGACCGGCACGCACGGGAGCGTGACGATGAGCACAGTGGAGTCTTTCGCTCCAACCCCGATGTTCTTCACCGATGCCGCTGCCAAGCGGGTCAAGGCGCTGATCGCCGAAGAGAACAACCCAGCCCTGAAACTGCGGGTCTACGTGACCGGCGGCGGCTGCTCGGGGTTTCAATACGGCTTCGATCTCGGCGACCAGACCGCCGAGGACGACACCGTGATCGACAACGATGGTGTCAGCCTGGTGGTGGATGCCCTTTCCTACCAGTACCTGGTCGGCTCGACGGTGGATTTCGAGGAAGGCCTGGCCGGCGCCCGCTTCATCATCAAGAACCCCAACGCCCAGTCCACCTGCGGCTGCGGTGCCTCGTTCTCGGTCTAGCAGACCAAGAGGAAGCACCGGATCTGCACCGGAAGCCGGTGTTTTCCCGCTTGGTCGAGTGCGAATATCTGCGCCGAGGTTACCTAGGTCGACTTGACGTTGAGTAACAACTTTCCTCAAGGTAGTGGTCGATTGTCCAAATCGAACAATGACTAGAGGAACCTATGAAAAACAACATGACTCCGAGCCAATGGCTCGCCATTCCCGCCTTCGCCCTCGCCCTGGGTGCCTCCAGTCTGGCCTCGGCACAGGACACCACCCTCAAGGCCGTCACCGACCCCAGCTTCGTGCCGTTCGAGATGATGGATCAGGACAGCGGCGAGATGGTCGGCTTCGATATGGATATCCTCCACGAGATCGCCGACCGCGCCGGCTTCCAGGTCGATCTCAACACCATGGACTTCAACGGCATCATTCCCGCCGTGCAGACCGGCAACGTCGATCTGGCGATCGCCGGCATCACCATTACCGACGAGCGCCAGGAGATCGTCGACTTCAGCGACCCGTACTACGATTCCGGCCTGCGAATCCTGGTATCCGACGGCAGCGACATCGACTCGCTGGACGACCTGGAAGGCAAGCGAGTTGCTACCAAGATCGGCTCCACCAGCTACGACTACCTGCAGAAAAACCTCGGCGACGATGCCGAGATCACGCCCTATCCGGGCAGTTCCGACATGTACATGGCCCTGATGGGCGGCAGCGCCGATGCCGTCTTCTATGACGCGCCCAATGTCGGCTATTTCGCCCAGACCAAGGGCAAGGGCAAGGTCAAGACCGCCGGCCCGCTCTACGAAGGCCAGCAGTACGGCATCGCTTTCGCCAAGGGCAGCCAGTGGGTCGAGCCCGCCAACAAGGCGCTGAAAGCCATGCATGAAGACGGCACTTACGACGAGATCCACGAGAAGTGGTTCGGCGCGGCACCGGACGCCAAATGATCGACCAACCCTGACCGGGGGCCGTCGCCTTGGGCGTCGGCCCCCGATCGTTGCCAGGACTCGCTTTCTACCCATCCCAAAAAAAAAGAGAAACGGTCCTGAAAGACCTCGCCGCCCGGCGGTGGGGTCTTCTCTCGTTGCCGATGGAGACGCTCCGTGGAGTTCAATTTTCAGTTCGACTGGCAGGCGGCAATCGCTTCTCTGCCGTTTCTACTCAAGGGTCTCCCCTACACCCTGCTCATTTCCTTCGCCGGTCTGGCTATCGGCTTTCTTATCGGGATCCTCTTCGGGTTGATGCGAATCGGCCCCACGCGCTGGCTCCGCTGGCCCGCCGTGGTCTATGTCGAAGTGTTCCGCGGTACGCCGGTGCTGGTCCAGGTGCTGTTCATCTTCTATGGCCTGCCTACGCTGCTCGGCGGCCCCATCAATGCGCTGACGGCGGGCATCGCCGCCATCGCGCTCAACGCCGGTGCCTACATCTCGGAGATCGTGCGCGGCGGCGTGCAATCGATCGAGCGAGGCCAGCGTGAAGCCGGGCTGTCGCTGGGGCTGTCACCGCCCCAGACCTTTCGCTACGTGATCTGGCCTCAGGCGCTGCGCCGCATGATTCCGGCACTGGGCAATCAGGGCATCGTCAGCATCAAGGACACCTCGCTGTTCTCGGTCATCGGTGTCGGTGAGCTGGTTCGCCAGGGACAGGTCTATATCGCCAATACCTTCACCGCGCTGGAGGTCTATTTCATGATCGCCCTGCTCTACCTGGCGATCACCCTGAGCCTGTCGTTGGCTCTGAGTCTGCTCGAACGCAAGGGGTTGGTGGGATGAACGATAGCGTAACCAGTCAAGACGCCGACCGGACGGCGGATGCGTCGCCGATCGTTCGGCTCGACAGGGTCGACAAGCACTTCGGCAACCTGCACGTGATGCAGGAGATCGATCTCAGCGTGGCCCATGGCGAAGTCGTGGTGATCATCGGCGCCAGCGGCTCGGGAAAATCGACCCTGATTCGCTGCGTCAACGGGCTCGAACCGTTCCAGTCCGGGCGTATCGAAGTCGACGGCAAGACCCTGATGCCCAACGGCGCCAGCGGCAAGTCCCTGCAGGCAGTACGCACCGAAGTCGGCATGGTGTTCCAGCAGTTCAACCTGTTCCCGCATCTGTCGATCCGCGACAATGTCACGCTGGCGCCACGCAAGGTCCGCGGCGTCACGCGCGACCAGGCCAACGCCATCGCCGACAAGCTGCTCGAACGGGTCGGCATTGCCGATCAGGCCGACAAGTATCCGACCCAGCTCTCCGGCGGGCAGCAGCAACGCGTGGCGCTCGCCCGAGCGCTGGCAATGGAGCCGCGGCTGATGCTGTTCGACGAGCCCACCTCCGCGCTGGATCCGGAGATGATCGGCGAGGTGCTCGACGCCATGCGCGAACTGGCCAACGACGGCATGACCATGATGATCGTCACTCACGAGATGGGCTTCGCTCGCGAGGTCGCCGATCGTGTGGTCTTCGTCCACGGCGGCCAGATCGTCGAGCAGGGCCCGCCGGAGCAGCTCTTCGATCATCCCCGCCACGAACGCACGCAAGCGTTCCTTTCACGGGTGCTCAAGCACTAGCCCGAACGCGGGCCGAGCGTTCCGAAAACCGCGGGCACCGGAGGCATTTCCGGTGTCCGCCTTCCTCGAGGTACGCTCTACCCGTCTCCAGCACGCTCAGCCCTTCCTGCACCGCGCTTCTTCATTTCCATCGCCATTCCGCCTGTCCTCTTCGCCGCGTCTTACCGCTTCGTCTCCTGGCTCGAGCGATAAACGCCGAGCCATCGGTTCGCCTCAGGGTCGAAAGATCGGGTCGACCAAGGCCGATTTCGTCATTCATGGTTATCCCAGGCGCGTTTTTCCGCCTGTGGATAGTTTTTTTGCCTATCTGGCTGTAACCCTGATTCATCCGGCGCTGGTGGAGAATCCGTGGTTTGTTGACCACCGCGGTAACAGTTGGCGTATGCGCCGGTGGACAACCCGTGTGCGGATGGCGATGTGTACAAAGCGATCTTCTGTCCACAGGAAACAACGCCGTTGTCAGCAGCCTCCCCAGTGCTTTTCAAACAATCGAATAACAATGCAAGTGGTTATCACCCATAGGGTAATTCGACTTATCCACTGAAAACATCCACACCATTAGTTACTACCACAACAGAACTTCTTTATATATTTCTCTTTATTTAGTAATGACTCTGCTGGCTGGTGGGCTGAAGACAATCGGGTGTGGAAAACCCCTGACGGTTACCCACAGGAGGTTTATACTGGGCGGCTTTTCGAGATTCATTCACTGTCGGGTGCCTGTTCGAGCTACTCGTTTTCAGCACCTCGTGAGGTAAACCGTGGAGTATCCCGACCGTTTTCAGGTCATCGTGATCGGCGGTGGCCATGCCGGTACCGAAGCCGCTCTGGCAGCGGCACGTGGCGGTGCCCGCACCCTGCTGCTGACGCACAACATCGAGACGCTGGGTCAGATGTCCTGCAATCCCGCCATCGGCGGGATCGGCAAGAGCCATCTGGTCAAGGAGATCGATGCCCTGGGTGGTGCCATGGCACAGGCAACCGACCTGGCCGGCATCCAGTTTCGCGTGCTCAATTCCCGCAAGGGGCCGGCGGTTCGCGCCACCCGAGCCCAGGCCGATCGCGTGCGCTACAAGGCCGCCATTCGCGGCATCCTGGAGAACCAGCCGAATCTCACGCTGTTCCAGCAGGGTGTCGACGATCTGATTGTGGAAAACGACACCGTCGTCGGTGTCCGGACCCAGACCGGCATCCGCTTCATGGCGGATACCGTGGTGCTGTGTACCGGTACCTTCCTGGGCGGCGTGATTCACATCGGGCTGGATCATCATGCCGGCGGTCGCGCCGGCGATCCGCCGGCCAACGCGTTGGCGGAACGTCTGCGCGCGCTGCCGTTCCGGGTCGATCGGCTGAAAACCGGGACACCACCGCGGATCGATGCCAAGAGCGTCGATTTCTCCAGGCTCGAATCACAGCCCGGCGACACGCCGTTGCCGGTAATGTCGTATCTGGGCAGCCGCGAACAGCATCCGCGCCAGGTCGATTGTCATATCGCGCATACCAACGAGCGAACCCACGAGATCATCTTCGCCAATCTCGACCGTTCGCCGATGTATTCCGGCGTGATCGAAGGCGTGGGGCCGCGCTACTGCCCGTCGATCGAGGACAAGGTCCACCGCTTCGCCGACAAGTCCAGCCACCAGGTGTTCATCGAACCCGAAGGTCTGGATACCCACGAGCTCTATCCGAACGGGATCTCCACGTCTCTGCCGTTCGACGTGCAACTGCAGGTCGTGCGCTCGATCACCGGACTCGAAAACGCGCATATCACCCGGCCCGGCTACGCCATCGAGTACGATTTCTTCGATCCGCGTGATCTCAAGCACTCGCTGGAAACCAAATTTATCCACAACCTGTTCTTCGCCGGTCAGATCAACGGTACGACGGGTTACGAGGAAGCCGGCGCCCAGGGGCTGCTGGCGGGCATCAACGCCGCTCGCCGTGCCCAGGGGGAATCCGCCTGGTGGCCGCGGCGCGACGAGGCCTATCTCGGCGTGCTGGTCGACGATCTGATCACCATGGGCACGCAAGAGCCCTATCGGATGTTCACGTCGCGCGCCGAATACCGGCTGCTGCTGCGCGAAGACAATGCCGACCTGCGGCTGACGCCGGTCGGACGGGAGCTGGGCCTGGTCGACGATCATCGCTGGTCGGCGTTCGCCACCAAGCGTGACCGGATCGAGCAGGAGAGCGCCCGGCTGCGTTCGACCTGGGTCCAGCCGAAAACGCCGGCGGCCGAGCGCGTGGCAGAGAAACTCGGGCAACCGTTGGCGCGTGAATACAGCCTGATGGATCTGCTCAAGCGGCCCGAGCTCACCTACGCCGACGTGGCCTCGCTCAAGGGCGAGGCCGTCAGCGAGGAGCCCGTCGCTGAGCAGGTGCAGATCGAGGCCAAATACGAAGGCTATATCGCGCGCCAGCAGGACGAGATCGATCGGATGCGGCGTCACGAAGCGACACCGCTGCCGGAATCGCTGGACTACGCCAAGGTCGAGGGTCTCTCCAACGAGATTCGCCAGAAACTCGAGCAGGCGCGGCCGCAGACGCTGGGCCACGCCGGTCGCATTTCCGGCGTGACCCCGGCCGCCGTCTCGATTCTGCTGATCCATCTCAAGAAGCGTCGACTGATCGACGACAGCCGGGCATTGAGCGCATGACGCCAGCGTGTGAACGACTGCTGGACGAGGGTCTGGCGGCACTGAATGTTGAGATCGACCACCGACAGCGCGAGCGGTTGCTAACGCTGCTCGCGTTGTTGCACAAGTGGAATCGCGCCTATAACCTCACCGCAGTGCGCTCGCCCGAGGCGATGGTCAGCCGCCATCTGCTGGACAGCGCCAGCGTGGCCTTTGCCGTGAGCGGCCCCACCTTGCTGGACGTGGGTTCCGGGCCCGGGTTCCCGGGACTGGTATTGGCCATCCTGGATCCCGGACTTCAAGTCACGCTGCTGGACAGCAACGGCAAGAAAGTGCGCTTCCAGCGCCAGGCGGTGATGGAACTCGGGCTCGATAACGTGCGCTGCGAGCAGGTTCGGGTCGAATCCTTCGACGCCACGTTCGATCAGGTCATCTCGCGCGCTTTCGCCTCGCTGGGCGATTTCATCGGGCTCACCGAGCCCTTGCTGGCCGAAGGCGGTGAATGGCTGGCGATGAAAGGGGGCCTCGAGACCCATGAACTCGAATCCGTGCCGGCCCATGTCGCGGTGCACGAGCGCCTCGCCCTGTCGGTGCCCGGGGTCGATGACGCCGAACGGCAACTGCTCCGTCTCGGGCGGGTCGATGACCCAGGCCATCGACGATAGACCCGTCATGAGCCGGGCATGAAGACAGCGGCGTCGACGCCAATGCCGATTTAGCGTTAGCGGATCGCTCGCGATCTACAGGATCAGTTTCGACGAAGGGAGTCGCCAGTGACCAGAATCATCGCATTGACCAATCAGAAGGGCGGTGTCGGCAAGACCACGACCGCGGTCAATCTGGCGGCTTGCCTGGCGGCACTCGATCGTCGCGTATTGCTGATCGATCTCGATCCCCAGGGCCACGCCACCATGGGCAGCGGGGTCGACAAGCACGATCTCGACGGCAGCGTGCTCGACGTGCTGCTCGGCGACAAGAGCGCCGCCGAGGTGATCGTCGACTGCGCCGTGGCCGGTTACGCACTGCTGCCGGGCAACGGCGACCTGACCGCTGCCGAGGTCGATCTGCTCGACCGCGATGGCCGCGAGCGGGTGCTGCAAACGGCCGTCGAAAGCGTCGCCGAAGATTACGACGTGGTGATGATCGACTGCCCGCCGTCGCTCAACATGCTGACGGTCAACGCCCTTACCGCCGCCCACGGCGTGCTGATTCCGGTGCAGTGCGAATTCTACGCGTTAGAAGGCCTTTCGGCGCTGCTCGATACCGTCGAACAGATCCAGGAGAGCGTGAACCCCGCGCTCGAGATCTTCGGCATCGTGCGAACCATGTACGACCCCCGCAACAGCCTGACACGAGACGTCAGCAAGCAGCTCGGCCAGTATTTCGGCGATTCCCTGCTCAAGACCACCATCCCGCGCAACGTTCGCGTGGCGGAAGCGCCCAGTCACGGCGTGCCGGTCACCAAATATGCGCGGCTCTCGCGTGGCAGCCAGGCGCACCGCGTTCTGGCCAAGGAACTGATTCGCCGGCTGGCGCTGTAATAACGATGACTGCTGCGAGGAATACCCCATGACGACGCGCAAACGCCCCTTGGGTCGCGGTCTCGATGCCCTGATCGGGTCCAGTGCCCGTCGCCGCGGCAGTTTGTCGCAGGAGGCTGGTTCGGATGCGCCGTCACCCGCGCAGGTGCCGCCGGAATCCCAGGTTGCCGAAGAAAGACTCGAGCGGTTACCGCTGCGCCAGTTGACCCGAGGCAAGTATCAGCCGCGACGCGACATCCAGCCCGAAGCCCTGGAAGAGCTGGCAGATTCGATTCGTGCCCAGGGCGTCATGCAGCCGATCGTGGTGCGACAAATTGGCGCAGAGCGCTACGAGATCATCGCCGGCGAACGTCGCTGGCGGGCTTCTCAACTGGCCGAGCTCGATACCATTCCGGCAGTCATTCGCGAAGTCAGCGACGAGGTCGCGCTGGCGCTGGCGCTGATCGAGAACATTCAGCGCGAGAACCTCAACCCGGTCGAGGAGTCGATGGCGCTCAAGCGTCTGCTCGACGAGTTCGAACTGACTCAGCAGCAGGTTGCCGATGCGGTAGGGCGTTCACGTGCCCAGGTCGCCAACCTGCTGCGCCTGCTGGCGCTGGAACCGCAGGTGCTGACGCTGCTTGAGCGTGGCGATCTGGACATGGGACACGCCCGCGCCCTGCTCAGCCTGCCGGCCGCCAAGCAGCGGCACGCGGCGCATGAAGTCGTGGCGCGCGAACTCACCGTGCGTCAGACCGAAGCCCTAGTGAAGCAGATCGCCAGCGGCCAGAAAAAGGCCGAAGACAAGCGGTCACCGGCGGATGTCGGGCGGCTCGAAAATCGCCTGGCCGACCTGCTGGGGGCGCCGGTCAAGATTCATCACAACAGTTCCGGAAAGGGGCGAGTCACTATTCGTTACACCAGCCTCGACGAACTGGATGGCATACTCGGTCACATCCGCTGAAGAGCGGCGAATCGGCACGCTTTAGAGGCTAAAACATTTAGCGCGTTAACGGAATTTACGCACTTTTCGCGATCGTTTTCTCCAGAAGACGCTTCAGATCGGTGCAGGTTCGGTTGAAGCGACATGACCGCTTCTCTATAATCCGCCGAGATTTGCCAGGCTGACGCCGAACGCAGACATCGAACATAGAAACAAGACCATTCCAGGATTCAAGGCGAGACCGACGCCATGCAACCAGCGGCACCGGCCAAGCTTCCAAGACCGCGAATCGCGGCGTTGATCCTGTTACAGTGCGGCGTGGTGATGGGGCTGGCTCTCATTGCCTGGGGGGGCTGGGATCGCGGAACGGCGGTTTCCGCCTTGAGCGGTGGCCTCGTTGCTGCCATCCCCAACGCCTTTTTTGCCTGGCGTGCCTTTCGCTATCAGGGCGCAGCGCAGGCAAGATACATCGTCAAGAGTTTCTACCACGCCGAGGCCGGCAAGTTCGGTTTGACGGCGGCACTGTTCACGCTGGTGTTCGTGGCAGTGCCCCCCTCAAACCCCGCTTTCTTCTTTGGCGCTTATGTGGTGACGCTGCTGGCGCATTGGTTGGGGCCCTGGCTCCTGCGCCGACCGTCACACATTCAATCTCGAGGCTGAACCATGGCTGGCAACAACATGACGAGTACGGAGTACATCCAGCACCATTTGCAGAACATGACGTTTGGTCTGCATCCGGAAAACGGCTGGTCCATGGCTCATTCCGCTGCCGACGCCAAGGCAATGGGGTTCTGGGCCATTCATGTCGATACCATGCTGTGGTCGATCGGACTCGGGGTACTGTTTCTCTACCTGTTCCGCCTGGTCGCCAAGCGCGCTTCCACGGGCGTGCCGACCGGGCTGCAGAATTTCGTCGAGATGATGGTCGAATTCGTCGATGGTTCCGTACGAGAGACGTTCCACGGCAAGAGCCGGCTGATCGCGCCGCTGTCGCTGACGATCTTCTGCTGGATCTTCCTGATGAATATCATGGACCTGGTGCCGGTGGACTTCCTGCCGATGCTGGCCCAGAAGGTGGGTGCCTGGTTCGGTGCCGACCCGGCGCACGTCTATTTCAAGGTCGTACCCACGACCGACGTCAATGCCACGCTCGGCATGTCGCTTTCGGTCTTCGCGCTGATCATTTTCTATTCCATTCGTTCCAAAGGGCTGTCCGGTTTCGTCGCAGAATTGACGCTGCACCCGTTCAACACGCCCAACAAACTTGCCCAGATCTTGTTGATTCCGGTCAACTTCCTGCTTGAAATCGTTACCTTGTTGGCCAAACCGGTTTCACTGGCGCTGCGACTGTTCGGTAACCTCTACGCCGGTGAACTGATCTTCATCCTGATAGCCATGGTCGGACTGTGGCAGCTTCCGCTGCACTTCCCGTGGGCGGTCTTCCACATCCTGATCATCACGCTGCAGGCCTTCATCTTCATGATGCTTACCATCGTCTATCTGAGCATGGCGACGGAAGAGCAGCATTGAGTAGCGTTTCCCGTTAACCCCTGACCCTTAGTAAAACTCGACTGAGCAAGACTCGACTGAAACTGGAGAGAACCATGGAAGCACAAGTTCTGGGCATGACCGCAATTGCCGTTTCTCTGTTGATCGGCCTGGGTGCCCTCGGCACCGCCATCGGCTTCGGCATCCTCGGTGGCAAATTCCTGGAAGGCGCCGCGCGTCAGCCGGAAATGATCCCGCAACTGCAGGTCAAGATGTTCATCGTCGCCGGCCTGCTCGACGCCGTGACCATGATCGGTGTCGGTATCGCCCTGTTCTTCACCTTCGCCAATCCGTTTGTCGGTTAACGGCACCGTTCGTGGCCCACGAGGCCTCCGGTGACCCTAACCCCAAACCCGTGACGCGAGAGGTGCTGGCGTGAATCTGAACCTTACACTGATTGGTCAGGCCATTGCCTTTGCAGTCTTCGTCTGGTTCTGCATGAAGTATGTATGGCCCCCGGTCATGCAGGCACTGCAGGAGCGACAGAAGAAGATTGCCGATGGACTGGATGCAGCCAGCCGTGCGACCCGTGATCTCGAACTGGCTCAGGAAAAGGCCGACGAGACTCTGCGGGAAAGCAAGGAACAGGCGCAGCAGATCCTGGAACAGGCCAACAAGCGGGCCAATCAGATCGTCGAAGAAGCCCGCGACAACGCGCGGGCCGAAGGCGAGCGCATCATTGCAGGCGCTCGCAGCGAAATCGATCAGGAGATCAATCGCGCGAAGGAAGAGCTGCGTGCCCAGGTATCGCTGCTGGCCGTCGCCGGTGCAGAGCGCATCCTGGAGTCCTCCATCGACGAAGCCAAGCATCGTGAGCTCGTCGACAAGCTCGCTGCCGAGCTCTAAGGAGGCGCACCATGGCTGAATCGTCTACCGTCGCTCGACCCTACGCCAAGGCGGCGTTCGAGTTCGCGCGCGATAACAAGGCGCTCCAAGCGTGGTCCCAGAGTCTGTCACTGGTCGCTCAGGCGGCCGGTGATTCCGATGTCCGTGAACGCATTCTCGGCAACCCGCGGCTGACCGCTGACGACAAGACGCGTCTGCTGCTGGAAGTCTGCGGTGACGAACCTCTCGACGAAAGTGTAGGCAACTTCCTGCACCTCGTCGGTGAAAAGGGGCGTCTGGCTGCGTTGCCCGACATCCACGCCGAGTTCGAGGCGCTGCGCGCCCAGCAGGAAAAGCGGGTCGATGTCACCATCGTCTCCGCCTTCGAGCTGGATGACGCGCAGCAGTCCGTGCTCGCCGAGGCTCTGAAGAAGCGCCTGAATCGTGAAATCTCCATTACCACTCAGGTGGACCGCGAGCTGCTAGGCGGCGTGATCCTGCGTACCGGCGATACCGTCATCGACGGTTCGGTACGCGGTCGATTGCAACGTCTGCGCGAAGCGCTCACCGCCTGAGTTCGAGGGACATGGCATGCAGCAACTGAATCCTTCCGAGATCAGCGACATCATCAAACAGCGTATCGAAAAGCTGGATGTCGCGTCCGAAGCCCGTAATCAGGGCACCGTCGTCAGCGTCGCTGACGGCATCGTTCGCATCCACGGCCTGGCCGATGCGATGCTGGGCGAAATGATCGAATTCCCCGGTGGCATCTTCGGCATGGCGCTCAACCTTGAGCGCGACAGTGTCGGTGCCGTGGTCCTGGGCGACTACTTGGAACTCGAAGAGGGCATGACCGCGCAGTGTACCGGTCGTATTCTCGAAGTGCCGGTAGGTCCGGAGCTGGTCGGCCGCGTGGTCGATGCGCTGGGCAACCCGATCGATGGCAAGGGCGACATCGACGCCAAGATGACCGACGCGATCGAGAAGGTCGCGCCGGGCGTCATCACGCGTCAGTCCGTCGACGAGCCGATCCAGACCGGCCTCAAATCGATCGACGCCATGGTGCCGATCGGCCGCGGTCAGCGTGAGTTGATCATCGGCGACCGTCAGATTGGTAAATCGGCGGTAGCGCTCGACGCGATCATCAACCAGAAGGGCAAGGGCGTCACCTGTATCTACGTCGCCATTGGCCAGAAGCAGTCGACCATCGCCAACGTGGTGCGCAAGCTCGAAGAGCATGGTGCCATGGACCACACCATCGTGGTCGCGGCCGGCGCTGCCGATCCGGCAGCCATGCAGTATCTGGCGCCGTATGCCGGTTGCACCATGGGCGAATACTTCCGCGATCGCGGTCAGGACGCCCTGATCGTCTACGACGACCTCTCCAAGCAGGCCGTCGCCTATCGTCAGATCTCGCTGCTGCTGCGTCGTCCGCCGGGCCGTGAAGCCTATCCGGGTGACGTCTTCTATCTCCACTCGCGTCTGCTCGAGCGTGCAGCCCGCGTCAACACCGACTACGTCGAGAAGTTCACCAACGGTGAAGTGAAAGGCAAGACCGGTTCGCTGACCGCACTGCCGATCATCGAGACCCAGGGCGGCGACGTCTCCGCGTTCGTACCGACCAACGTGATCTCGATCACCGACGGCCAGATCTTCCTCGAGACCGGCCTGTTCAACTCCGGTATCCGTCCGGCGATCAACGCCGGTCTCTCGGTATCGCGTGTCGGTGGTTCGGCCCAGACCAAGATCATCAAGAAGCTCGGCGGCGGCGTGCGTCTGGCACTCGCGCAGTATCGCGAGCTGGCGGCGTTCTCGCAGTTCGCTTCCGATCTGGACGAGGCGACCCGCAAGCAGCTCGAGCACGGTCAGCGTGTCACCGAACTGATGAAGCAGAAGCAGTACTCGCCGTTGTCCGTGGCCGAGATGGGCGTCACGCTGTACGCCGCCAACGAAGGCTTTCTGGACGACGTCGCGGTCGACAAGGTGCTGGACTTCGAACGTGCCCTGCACGACTACATGAAGTCCGAGCATGCCGATCTGCTCGACAAGATCAACCAGAGCGGCGGATACGACGACGAGATCCAGCAAGGTCTCAAGTCGGGTCTCGAGTCGTTCAAGTCCACTCAGACCTGGTAAGCGGCGCGGCTCGCTCCATCGCGTGATGTGAGCGAGCCGGCTTGCCCGGCTGAGCGGCATGAATCAGGTGATCCGCGATGGCAGCTGCAAAAGAGATCAAATCCCAGATCGGGAGCATCAAGAACACGCAGAAAATCACCAGCGCCATGGAAATGGTCGCTGCGTCGAAGATGCGTCGGGCTCAGGAACGCATGGCGGCCAGCCAGCCCTATGCCAAACTGATCCGCCGGGTGGTCGGCCACGTCGCCGAGGCCAATCCGGAATACCGGCACGAGTACATGGTCGAGCGCGAGGTCAAGCGCGTCGGTTATATCGTCGTTTCCAGTGACCGCGGTCTGGCCGGTGGCTTGAACGTCAACCTGTTCAAGGCGGTGGTCAAGCATGCGCGCGACTGGGACCAGAAAGGCGTCGGTGCCGATTTCGCGGCCATCGGCAGCAAGGCCGGTGGTTTCTTCCGCAAGCGCGGCGGCAATCTGCTGGCAGCCAAGAAGGGCCTCGGCGATGCACCGGAAGCCCAGGATCTGGTCGGTAGCGTCAAGGTGATGCTCGATGCCTTCGATGAAGGCAGTCTGGATCGGCTTTACGTGGTGTACAACGAATTCGTCAACACCATGAGCCAGAAACCCGTCGTGCGTCAGCTGCTGCCACTCGAGGCAGTCGCGGACGAGAGCGAAGGGGAAGAACAACCCAGTCCCGGTGATACGCAGAAAAGCTGGGACTACCTGTATGAGCCGGATGCCAAGACCCTGCTCGATCACCTGCTGGTTCGCTATGTCGAATCCCAGGTGTATCAGGCCGTGGTCGAGAACGTGGCCTGCGAACAGGCTGCGCGCATGATCGCGATGAAGAACGCGACCGACAACGCCGGCAATCTGATTGACGATCTTCAACTGGTGTACAACAAGGCGCGTCAGGCGGCCATTACCCAGGAGATTTCGGAAATCGTCGGCGGTGCCGCGGCGGTATGACGGTATCGTCGCCTGCGAGGCGGCGATCTCGAGTACGGCTTGGCCTAACAGGTTTCATTTGCAGGTTTACGAGGAACCACTATGAGCGGACGTATCGTACAAATCATCGGCGCGGTGATTGACGTAGAGTTTCCGCGGGACGACGTTCCCAAGGTCTACGACGCGCTGACGGTCTCGGGTAAAGAGGCCGTTCTCGAAGTGCAACAGCAGCTCGGCGACGGCGTGGTTCGCGCTATCGTCATGGGCTCCAGTGAAGGTCTCCAGCGGGGCATCGAGGTAGTCAACACCGGTGCGCCGATTTCGGTGCCGGTCGGTAAGCAGACGCTGGGCCGCATCATGAACGTGCTGGGCGAGCCGATCGACGAAGCCGGCGAGATCGATGCCGAGCGCATGCCGATCCACCGTCAGGCACCCGGCTATGCGGATCAGGCCGCATCCAGCGACCTGCTGGAAACCGGCATCAAGGTCATCGACCTGGTATGCCCGTTCGCCAAGGGCGGCAAGGTCGGCCTGTTCGGCGGCGCCGGTGTCGGCAAGACCGTCAACATGATGGAGCTGATCCGTAACATCGCCACCGAGCACAGCGGTTATTCCGTGTTCGCCGGTGTCGGCGAGCGTACTCGTGAAGGTAACGACTTCTATCACGAGATGCAGGAATCCAACGTTCTCGACAAGGTCGCCCTGGTCTACGGCCAGATGAACGAGCCGCCGGGCAACCGTCTGCGTGTCGCCCTGACCGGCCTGACCATCGCCGAGAACTTCCGTGACGAAGGTCGCGACGTCCTGCTGTTCGTCGACAACATCTACCGCTACACCCTGGCCGGTACCGAAGTGTCGGCACTGCTGGGTCGTATGCCGTCGGCGGTGGGTTACCAGCCGACTCTGGCCGAAGAGATGGGCGCCCTGCAGGAGCGTATCACCTCGACCAAGACCGGCTCGATCACCTCCGTCCAGGCCGTCTACGTGCCGGCGGACGACTTGACCGACCCGTCTCCGGCAACCACCTTCGCCCACCTGGATTCGACCGTGACCCTGTCGCGCTCCATCGCCGAGCTGGGTATCTATCCGGCCGTCGATCCGCTCGACTCCACCTCGCGCCAGCTCGATCCGCTGGTCGTCGGCGAAGAGCACTACAACACCGCTCGCGGTGTGCAGAACGTGCTTCAGCGCTACAAGGAGCTCAAGGACATCATCGCCATCCTGGGGATGGACGAGCTGTCCGACGAAGACAAGCTGGCCGTGGCACGGGCGCGTAAGATCCAGCGCTTCCTGTCGCAGCCGTTCTTCGTCGCCGAGGTCTTCACCGGTGCGCCCGGCAAGTACGTGTCGCTGCAGGAAACCATTCGTGGCTTCCAGGGCATCCTCAACGGCGACTACGACGACATGCCGGAACAGGCGTTCTACATGGTCGGCACCATCGACGAAGCCGTCGAGAAAGCCAAGAGCATGAAGTAAGCCTGCAGACTCCCGGGAGATATCGCTATGGCCACATTTCAGTGTGACATCGTCAGTGCCGAGAAGGAGATCTTCTCGGGCAACGTCGAGCAGCTCATCGCTGCCGGCGTGGCCGGCGATCTGGGTATCCTGCGCGGTCACGCGCCGCTGCTGACCGAGCTCAAGCCCGGTCCGGTGCGCGTGATTCAGGAAAGCGGTGAAGAAGAGCTCTACTACGTCACCGGCGGCTTCCTCGAAGTGCAGCCGAACGTGGTTTCGGTACTGGCGGATACCGCCACCCGAGCCAGCGATCTCGATGAAGCGGAAGCCGAGCAGGCGCGTCAGCATGCGCTGGCCTCGCTCAACGAGAAGCAGACCGAGCTCGACTACGCGCGTGCCGCTGCCGAGCTGGCGGAAGCCACCGCTCAGCTGCGCACGCTGCAACAGCTGCGTCGCAAGGGTGGTCGCGGCTGACGGCAATCGCCGTGCACCGGCGCAAGTACCCGTGCAGTACACGCTAGTGCGGTACCTGAAGGCGACTCCCCGGAGTCGCCTTTTTCGTGGCCGCACGGTTCTTCCCGGATCCTCTGTCAGGGCGCGTCTTAAACGCTAGAATGACGCCCGGTTTCCATTGAACAGCGAAGGACTAACGCCATGACCCTCGACGTCGTGATTCTGGCCGCCGGCCAAGGTACCCGCATGCGCTCGAAGACACCCAAGGTGCTGCACGAGCTGGCGGGCCGTCCCCTGGTTCAGCACGTCGTCGATACCGCCGCGGGGCTGGAGAGCGCCAGGCTGCATGTAGTGGTCGGCCACGGTGGCAAGGCGGTGCGCGAGGCGCTGTCGAAAGCCGGGCCGACACCCGACGATCGCGAACTCGCCTTCTGCGAGCAGGCCGAGCAGAAGGGCACCGGGCATGCGGTAGCCCAGGCGCTGGATGGCCTCGGCGATGGCAAGGTGCTGGTGCTCTACGGTGACGTGCCGCTGATCCAGGCCAGGACCCTCGAAAGCCTGCTCGACGGCGTCGACGAGCAGCACATGGCGCTGTTGACGGTGACGCTCGACGATCCCGCCGGCTATGGCCGGATCGTGCGCAACGACAAGGACGCGGTCGTCGCCATCGTCGAACACAAGGATGCCGATGCCGGCCAGCGCGCCATCCGTGAGTGCAACACCGGCATCATGGCGATGACCAGCGCACAGCTGCGTCGCTGGCTGCCGCAGCTCTCCGCCGAGAACGCCCAGGGCGAGTACTACCTGACCGACGTGATCGCCATGGCCGCGGCGGATGGCGTCGAGGTCAAGGCGACCCAGCCGAGCTCGCCGGTCGAAGTCGAGGGTATCAACGATCGCCGTCAGCTGGCGGCACTGGAGCGCGCCTATCAGCGTCGCCAGGCGGATCGCCTGATGGCGGCAGGGGTCAGTCTCGCGGATCCCCAGCGTTTCGATCTGCGGGGAGAGGTCACCATCGGCCGGGATATCCGGATCGACGTCAACGTGATCCTGGAAGGTCAGGTGACGCTGGAAGACGACGTGGTCATCGGCCCCAACTGCGTGATCAAGGACAGCGTCCTGCGTCGCGGCGCGGTGGTGAAGGCCAACAGCCATCTGGAAGGCGCCGAGATGGGCGAAGGCAGCGACTGCGGCCCGTTCGCTCGGCTGCGTCCCGGCACTCGTCTCGGCGCCAAGGCGCATGTGGGTAACTTCGTCGAGACCAAGAACGCCACGCTGGGCGACGGCGTCAAGGCCGGGCACCTGAGCTACCTGGGCGACGCCGAGATCGGCCGCGACACCAACATTGGCGCCGGTACCATCACCTGCAACTACGACGGCGCCAACAAGCACCTCACCCGGATCGGCGAGCGGGTCTTCGTCGGCTCCAACACTGCCCTGGTCGCGCCGCTGGCGATCGCCGACGACGCCACCATCGCCGCCGGCTCCACCATCACCCGCGAGGTGGCGCAGGGCGAACTGGCGCTGGCCCGCAGCCGTCAGGTGGCCAAGCCTGGCTGGCAGCGGCCGGTGAAGACGCCGAAGACTTGATATGTTCGGGTCCTCGCTCGGGACTTATTCAATTCAAACGAGATCACTACTGACGAGAGCTTTACGACTGTCGTCGTCGTTATTGCGAGGGGCAAGCCCCTCGCGCTCCCCTTTTTCGCGCCACAGGCTCAGGAAACCCCGAGTCGATCTTCGTCTGTGCTTCGGGTCGGCGCGTAAGGACATCTGACCGCCATGGATGGCGGAAATGCAGAAAATGCAGGAGCTATTTTCTGCTCTGTCCCGGCGCGCCTCTAGCGTCCTGCTTCGCTAAAACATCCTGTCCCGCTTGCAGGGCCGGGGTTGGCCATCCATGGCCAACCCGTTCGGCGAACCAGACATCACTCAGATATCTGGTTCGCCTCACCCATGTCGCTAGACCCGGCTCGCCGAAGGTCGCTCGGGCTGAGCCTGGAAGGCGCTATAGGGCGGTTTCTTTCCAGCAACTGGGGAAACTTGCTGTTCAGCCTTCAATATTGGACATCACCGCCTCATGCACTGCTGCCAGCGGTCGTCGACCCGATTGGCGAACCATGCCGTGGTCAGGTTGCGGGTGATCTTGGGGCTTTCGAGCTTGATACCCGGTAGCCGTGCGTAGGGGATCGGCTGGTTTTCCTGTCGGGCCGCCAGCGAATAGACCTTTTCATAGAGCTCGGTCTGCTCGAATTCGAGGGAGTTCTCCTGCTCGAGCGCGTCGCGGATCTCGCCGTCGTCCATCTCCAGCTGGCGTTTCAGCGTGCGAACCGCCAGTTCGGTCTGCCCGGCCTGGCGGGAGCCGGGAATGATCAGGTCGCCGTCGAGCGCCAGCGGAATGCCGGAAAGCTGGCTCACCGCGGCCTGGAATGCGGCGTTGCGGCTGGCGTACCAGCCGGCGTTGAAGTCGGCGAAATGATAGATCGGCTCGTCGTAATTCGCGGGATAGTCGAGCAGGTGGGCAATCCCGAAATAGAGCCCGCCGCGCCGCGTGAACACCTCGTGACGAATCGAGTCGTCGATCGGGTACGGGTAGTGCTCGGCGTCGTTTTTGAGATAGTCCTCGGCGAAATCGACGCTGACCTGCATCGGGCCGCCGGTATGCACCGGGTTGAGGCTACCGAAGAGCTGGCGGCCCAGCGGCGCCATGCCGATGAAATCCTCGAAGATCTCGCTCATCTCCCGCTCGGTGGTGATGTGGTCGAGCCGCTCGCTGTAGGTCTCGCCGGTGGGCGACTCGAGATTCAGGCCCGCCTCGACCAGAAAGCCGGGAATGTGCAGCGCGCTGGCGCGACGCTCGATCTCTTCCCGGGCGATGGTCGAAAGATTGGGCACGCTGGGGTCGGCCGTATAGGTCGACTCCTGCTCGATCACCGCCAGCACCGAGCAGAGATTGTCCCGGGTCGCGGGCAGATTCTGAGCCGAGAACGCGGCGGTAATGTCCGCCGCCCAGCCATCGCGATCCTCGGCGGAGGCGGGAATCAGCGAGACCAGTTCGTTCTTCACGCTCGCCGGGCGCTGCTCGAAGCCGGGCTGAGGCGCCTGGGTGCTACAGCCGGCCAGCAGGGTCAGAGCAAACGCCGGCGCCCAGCGAAGCCTGGAAAGGCGTGTGAATCCCTTCATGCGCTCAAATGCTCCTTCAGTCTCTGCATCATCGCATCGCAGCGATCGAGCTGCTCGATAGCGATGAACTCGTCCGGCTTGTGGCCCTGATCCATGCAACCGGGGCCGCAGACCACGGTGGGAATGCCGGCTTCGTGGAACAGCCCGCCCTCGGTGCCGTAGGCGACGGTGCCGAAGTCATCGCGGCCCGACAGGGCGGCGATCAAGCGCGCCACCTCGCTCGAGGCCTCGGTGGTCAGCCCCGGGTAGGCCTGCAGCGGTTCGAACACGATATCGGTGTTCGGCTCGACCGCACGCATCCGGGGGAGCAGCTCGTTATCGGCGTAGCTGCGCATCTCGCGCTCCACCTCGCCGGCATCGAAGCCCGGCAGCGAGCGCACTTCCCAGTCGAAGCGGCATTCCGACGGCACGATGTTGAGCGCGCGGCCACCCTCGATCACGCCGGTCTGAATGGTGGAAAAAGGCGGGTAGAAGCGGTTGTCGTGACGCGCCGGATCGGCCAGCCGCTCGCCAATCTGGTTGAGCCGAGTAATCATCCTGGCGGCGTACTCGATGGCGTTGACGCCTTCCGGCGCGTAGGCGGAGTGGCAGGGCGCGCCATGCACCCGACAGCGCACGCCGAGCTTGCCCTTATGGCCCAGCACCGGCCTGAGCTCGGTGGGCTCGCCGATGATGCAGGCCAGCGGCTTGTGCGGTCTGCCTTCCAGCATCGAAATGATCGAACGCACGCCGAGACAGCCCACTTCTTCGTCATACGAAAACGCCAGATGGATCGGCGTCTTCAGCTCGGTCGCTTTGAGGCTTGGTACGGCCGCCAGCACGCAGGCGAGATAGCCTTTCATATCGGCGGTGCCACGGCCGTAGAGCTTGCCGTCGTGCTCGGTCATCTCGAACGCCGGCACCGTCCACGGCTGGCCATCCACCGGTACCACGTCGGTATGGCCGGAAAGCACCACGCCGCCGCGATCGGTCGGGCCGATCGTCGCCCACAGGTTGGCCTTGCTGCCATCGTCGTTGTGAATCAGCTCGCTATCGACGCCGTTTTGGGCGAGATAATCACGCACGAATTCGATCAGCGCGAGGTTGGACTCGCGGCTGACGGTATCGAAGCCGATGAGTTTCCCGAGGAGTTCCTGACTGGTCATGTCTGGAGGCCTTTTATGGTTGTTTCCGATGGCGACCATGATGCCGAGCCTGCCCAATGGTGGCTACCTCGTCATCCCGAGTATCGCAGGACTTGACGAGTTTGCCTCAATAAGCTTTGATTCGAACCTGTTAACTTTCGAATCGAAAGATAAAGGCCGAGTCTCGAAACCTGAATCATGCCCAAACGCGATACTGCCCAGCGCCGTCATGCCATTCTTGCCTACGTCAACGAACATGGGGAAACCCCGGTCGAGACGTTGGCGAGCCGCTTCGCGATCTCCGAAGTCACCGTCCGCAAGGATCTCAACACGCTCGAGCGCAGCGGCCTGCTGCTGCGGCGCTACGGCGGCGCGGCGCCACTGCCCCAGGAGATGCTGAGCGAGCCGGCGCAGATGCTGTCACCGTACAAGCAGGCCATCGCCCAGGCGGCGCGAGCGCGCATTCGCGAGCACAACCGAATCATCGTCGACAGCGGCACCACCACCGCCGCGCTGATCGGCGAGCTGGGCGGCCTGCGCGGGCTGGTAGTGATGACTAACTCGCTCGCCGTGGCCGGTGCGCTGCGCGAGCTGGAGTCGGAACCCGCGCTGCTGATGACCGGCGGCACCTGGGACCCGCATTCGGAATCCTTCCAGGGCCAGGTCGCCGAACAGGTACTGCGAGCCTACGACTTCGACCAACTCTTCGTCGGGGCCGACGGCATCGATCTCGAACGCGGCACCACCACCTACAACGAACTGTTCGGCCTGACCCGCGTCATGGCCGAGGTCGCCCGCGAGGTGGTGGTGATGGTGGAGGCCGACAAGATCGGCCGCCGTATCCCCAATCTGGAACTGCCCTGGGCGCGTATCGACACGCTGGTCACCGACTGGCGAATCGGCGATGACGCGGCGGCGGCCATCGAACGCCAGGACGTGACGCTGGTGGTCGCCGAATCGCCCGCCGAGCGGTAAGACAAAACGGACTCAGAAAGGAATCGACTATGTGTGGAATCGTCGCCGCGCTGGCTGCGCGCAACGTACAGGGCATCCTGCTGGAAGGGCTGAAGCGACTCGAATATCGCGGCTACGATAGCGCCGGCATGGCCGTGCTGAACGCCGCCGGCGAGCTGGCCCGCCAGCGTGCCAAGGGCAAGGTCGCCGCGCTCGAGGAGAAGCTCGAACAGGGTGCACTGACGGGCAGGATCGGCATCGCGCACACTCGCTGGGCGACCCACGGCAAACCGTCCGAAGTGAACGCTCACCCACACTTGGCACGCGAGCGGCTGGCGATCGTCCACAACGGCATCATCGAAAACTTCGAGCCGCTCAAGCGCGAACTGGAAGCTGACGGCGTGGTGTTCGAATCGGAGACCGATACCGAAGTCGTCGCCCACCTGATCGACCGCGCCTTTCGACATCGGGACAGCGCCAATCAGGACGGTGGCGAGACCGGCGACCTGCTGGCGGCAGTCCGGGCGACGCTCGACAGGATCGACGGCGCCTATGCGCTGGCGGTGATGCATGCCGATGCACCGCGGGAGATCGTCGGCGCCCGCAAGGGTAGCCCGTTGGTGGTCGGCGTCGGCATCGACGAGAACTTCCTGGCCTCCGATGCGCTGGCGCTGCTGCAGGTCACCGACCGCTTCATCTATCTGCAGGAAGGCGACGTGGTGCGCCTGTCTGATGTCAACGGCATCGAGATCTTCGCCGCCGATGGTCAGCCGGCCGAACGCCCGGTGCATACCTACGAACATGGCGACAGTGCCGCCAGTCGTGGCGAGTATCGTCACTTCATGCTCAAGGAGATTCACGAGCAGCCCGCCGTGATCGCCGCCACGCTGGAGGGCCGGTTGAGCGGTTCCCACGTGCTCGAAAGCAGCTTCGGCGTCGGCGCCAGGGCGCTGTTCGACCAGGTCAAGCAGGTGCATATCGTCGCCTGTGGTACCAGTTACCATGCCGGCATGGTGGCACGCTACTGGCTCGAGAAGCTGGCGGGCCTGCCGACCCAAGTCGAGGTCGCCTCCGAGTATCGCTACCGCGAAGTCGTCGTGCCGGAAAACACCCTGTTCGTCACGCTCTCCCAGTCCGGCGAGACCGCCGACACGCTGGCGGCACTGCGCTACGCGAAGAGCCGCGCCGACAGTCTCGACGAGCACGGCGGCCAGGGCTATCTCGGCACGCTGGCGATCTGCAACGTGCCCGGCAGCTCGCTGACCCGGGAATCCGACCTGGCGCTGATGACCCAGGCCGGGCCGGAAATTGGCGTCGCCTCCACCAAGGCGTTCACTACCCAGCTCGTCGCGCTGATGCTGCTGACGCTGTCGCTCCGCAAGACTCGCGGAGACGAACGGGAAACGGCGCTGGTTCAGGCGCTGCGCGGCCTGCCGGCGGTTCTCGATAGCGCGCTGGCCATGGATGGGCCGATTGCCCAGCTGTCGGAAGCGTTCGCCGAGAAGCACCACGCGCTGTTCCTGGGTCGCGGCACCCAGTTCCCGATCGCCCTGGAAGGCGCGCTCAAGCTCAAGGAAATCTCCTACATCCACGCCGAGGCCTATCCGGCGGGCGAGCTCAAGCACGGCCCGCTGGCGCTGGTCGACGCCGACATGCCAGTGGTCGCCGTCGCTCCCAACGACGAACTGCTGGAGAAGCTCAAGTCCAATCTGCAGGAAGTGCGCGCCCGGGGCGGCGAACTGTTCGTGTTCGCCGACGAAGGCGTCGCGCTGACCGCCGCCGATAATTTGCGCGTGCTCCACGTACCGCCTGTGGATGAATTGCTCGCCCCCATCGTCTACACCCTCCCGCTGCAGCTGCTCTCCTATCACGTCGCCGTGCTCAAGGGCACCGACGTCGACCAGCCGCGCAACCTGGCCAAAAGCGTCACGGTGGAATAGCACGTCACGGTGGAATAATGCGTGGTGATGGAATGCCGCGAGCGATGAAGACCCGCCAAGAGCGGCGGTCTTCATCCGGACAGGCGTTAGCCGTATCGGTTGTATCGGTCGTTCAACCGGCCGCCGCCGACCACACCGCGCCGGTCAACTCACACGAGACTGTCCACAGCCGCTCTTCCACCGCTGGGTCCTTGGCCGCCTTGCTGCGATGAGCGCGTTTCGGTTCGCCGCGGGTTTCGCTGAAGCCGTCGGGGCCGAAGTAGTCGCCGCCATCGACATCGCCGGCGAGAGCCGCATGAAGCGTCGGTTTGGCGCCTTCGGCGGCGGATTGGCTGAGCAGCGGCATTACCAGCTTGAAGACCTGGCCGGCCAGTGCGCGGCTCTTCACGCCGGCATCGAACAGCGAGGTGCGTGAAAGCCCCGGATGCGCGGCGAGGCTCGACAGCCCCCAGCCATGGCGGTCGCTCTGCTTCTGCAGCGCCTGGGCAAACAGCAGCATGGCGAGCTTGGACTGCCGATAGGCGCGCCACGGGTCGTAGTGCGTGTCGGCTTTGGAGTCAGAACCGAGATCGTCGAAATCGATCCTGCCGCTGCGATGGGCGAGGCTGGAAAGCTGGACGACGCGTGGCGCTCGGCCGTGGCGGGAAGAGGCCACCAGCAGCGGCAGCAGCAGGCTCGTCAGCAGGAAGTGGCCGAGATAGTTGACGCCGAACTGGCGTTCGAAGCCGTCTTCGGTGTGCTCCAGCTTCGGCGGCGCCATGATGCCGGCGTTATTGATCAGCCGTTTCAGCGTGGTCTCGCTTTCCCGCAGCCGGGCCGCGAACTGGCGTACGGACTCGAGGCTATCGAGATCGAGCAGCTCGAAGCGAACGTCGACACCGGGCCGGTGCTGGCGAACCGCGTGGCATGCGAGCTTGCCCTTGTCAGGGTTGCGGCCGGCGATGACGACCCGATACCCCGCGCTTGCCAGACCCTTGGCGGTTTCCAGGCCGAGGCCAGCGGTGGCGCCAGTGACAATGGCCAGTGGCGGCGATGCAGCGTCACTCATGGAACCCTCTCATCAACGTTCCCTCACCGAGTCTTTCATCAAGCTGTTCATCCAGGCTTTTCGCCGCTTTCTCTTACGGCTCTTCTTCCCGTCTTATCTTCTTCCCATCTTCCTCGGCTGATCAGGATAGCCCCCATGGCGGGCCGCGATGAAAGGCGGGCGGTGGATCGAAAGCGATTCATCGAGGATAGTGGATAAAATGCAGGGTCCCGGATGATCAGATCGCCTATAGAAGTTATCCTTTGCTAGCCGCCAGGGAGCTTCTTCAGCAATTCATCCGGGAGCAAGTTCATGGACATCAAGCTGCATAAACAAGCGACCACGACACCGAAGATCCGTGCCGAGATCCAGGCAGCGCCCTCCGGTATCACGGATAGCGAGCTGGCCCGCCAGTATGGTGTCGCCACCGCGACCATACAGCGCTGGCGGTACCGTGACGATGTCCATGATCGATCGCACACGCGTCACAACCTGCTGGCCACGCTCACGCCCGAGCAGGAGGAGGTGCTGATCGCAGCGCGCGAATTCCTTCGCCTCGGTCTGGATGATCTCCTCGTCGTGGCGCGTGAGTTCCTGAACTCCCGGTTGTCTCGCTCCGGCCTGCATCGCATGCTCCAGCGGCGCGACGTGCCGACACTAGCGGAACTGGCTCGGCAGGACGTCGGAGATGACGAGAAGCCGAGGCACAAGCC
>NZ_NHOU01000003.1 GCF_002179555.1 Salinicola salarius
CGTCTACTACGTCCCCGAATGAACGCTTACGTTCCAGCACCGATACCCGCATCGCCAGGCAGGTTCTCAATAGCTGCTGCTTTGCCGTTTTCAAAGCAGGGCGTGATCTTGGCCAGCACCACATCGCCATTTGCAAAGTGGGTGTAGCCCTTCTTTATCTCGCCCCAGCGTTTGGTCTCGGTAACAACGGGCGCTTTATGTAGCTGGGGTACACCACTCATCGGTAAGAAGGCAGCCAGTTGATCGTCCGATACCACGTTACGAGGATTGATCTCACCGATGTCGAGCAAACGAGACCAACGCCAAGTTGCAGGAAGTACAAAGCCGTGAGGCTGTCTGATCGGCTCGCTTTCAAGCTTAAGCATCCGCTTGTATTTCTTTGCTCGGATTCGTCGCTCCCGCTCTTGCTCGATGCTGGAAAGAAGCTGATCAACGTCCTCCGGGTTATCGCCACGCGGTGTAAGCGAGCCGGCAACCGCCAGTTGGTAGATCATCTGCCGGAGCTGAGCGATTCCCCCCTGCGCATTGGCGATATGTCCAAACGCCGCCAGAAACTGCTGCGCGTCCATCAGGCTTCCTCAGTGACGAAATGATGCGCCAGCGCAGCGGTGAGTTCGCTCTTCAGGCGGTTCTCTGTTTCTTCGATCTGGCCAAGCAAGACCTTATATGCAGTGAGCAACTTATCGGGGTCGTCCGGTAGTTCCTTTGGGCTGCGCGGGTTCGTTTCATCCAAGTTGTAGATAGGCCAGTAGAGGCGATCACCCGCGGCCTGAGCGTCGCGGGCTTGCAAGCGCAGGCCTTCGGCCTGGGCGCGAAGGGTATCGAACTCATCTTCTACCGGCTTGCGCTGCGCGGCGTCGCTGACGCCCCTGATAGAACCACGCAGGTCGCGCATGCGGTTTTCCAGCGTGCTCGCCTCAAAGTTCAGTGCTTCGGAACGATCCCAATGCGGCTTGGCAGCGGCCTCGGCTTGCTCACGCTTGGCTTTAAAATCCACCTTCCAAGCGAATTCGTTCTCTACGCGGTCGGCAAAGTCGTTGTCCTCACTGCCCCACCAGTCTTGCTCGGGCTTAAACTCGTCGAAGCGAATGGGCTTAGTCTTGCTGTAACTTTTGTAGCCCGACGGGTAAGGATGCGCGTAGTACCAGATGGTGTCGGTGTGGAAGTGCTCTTTACCGTCATCCACTGTGGCACCCTTGGTGAAGAACAGTAGATTGGTCTTGATGGTAGTATAAGGTGCGAACACACCTTTGGGCAGGCGCACGATAGTATGTAGCTTGCAGTCGCGGAGCAGTAGCCTCTTCAGCGTGGCCTTTGTGCCCTCGCCAAACAGAAAGCCATCGGGCAGTACCACGGCGGCGCGGCCGTTATCCTTCAGGAGCTTTTTAATGATGAGTGCCATGAACATGTCGGCCGTCTCACGAGTACGCAGGTCAGCTGGGTAATCGCTACCGACGCCGTCATCTTCGTAGCCGCCAAAGGGGGGATTGGTGATGACGCAATCAACCTTGCTGTGGGCGCTCCACTCGTTCCAACCGATTCCTAGCGTGTTCTTGTGCTCAATCTGGCTAGGCACATCAATACCGTGTAGCAGCATGTTCGTGGTACACAGTAGGTGCGGGAGCTGTTTCTTCTCGATTCCGCGAATGAGCTCTTCAATGGCGCGCTGGTCTTCGGCACTAGAGCTAACTGTTATTTGGTTACGCAGGTGGTCAATGGCGGCGGTCAAGAAGCCACCCGTGCCGCAGGCCGGGTCCATTACTGCCTCCCGCTTGGCAAGGCTAGGATTGACGCGATCGATCATGAACTGGGTAATAGCGCGCGGAGTGTAAAACTCACCGGCGTTGCCCGCACCGCGCAGGTCATTGAGTAATTGCTCGTAGACGTCACCCAAGTTAGCACGGGTCTTGAAATCGTGGAAGTTAATGACTTCTTCCAGCTTCTCGATCACGGCTAGTAACTGGGTGCCAGACTTCATGTAATTGTTAGCATCCTCAAAAACACTGCGAATGACCTTATGCTGAGGGCCAGCGTTGGCGTCCAGATCCTTGAGATTAGGGAACAGTTCATTGTTGACGAAGCTGTTCACCTCGCTGGCAGCAATCTGTGGTTTTTTCTTACCATCAGGCCCGGCCACGTAGGCAGCCCAGTTGCGCCAACGCATGCGCTCAGGCAATGGAGACCGGTATTTCGGGTTGTCGTCTTCCCACTCTTCTTCTCGCTGGTCGAAAACCTTAAGGAAGAGCATCCAGGTTAGCTGGCCTAGACGCTGGGCATCGCCATCGACACCGTCATCCTTGCGCATGATGTCTTGGATGGATTTGATAGTACTGCTGAGATTCATCGCACTGCTCTCTTTCCGCGAAGCCTAAATGGGTCAGGCTTGCCTCTATCCGTGGTCGTCGTATAGCGCCTTTTCAAGCACCTGCACGGCTTGTGTATATTGCTCGATGCTGCCGAATATGCCGCGCCGGATTTGTGTCTTACTGCCAAGCTGATCGAACGGAGGCAGTTCCAATACTTTGGCGTCTTCGATATCTTGCACGCCGTGGTCGGCGAACTTGTCAAGTAGAGCTGCGAGCACGGCCCGGGCCTGCTCACCATACTGGCCAAACACATCGCGTTTTTTCACATTGTTGGCCCGCTCGCGACGGGTGAGTGGCTTCTGGTCAAAGGCGACGTGGGCGACCAGATCGAAGGCGTCCAGCTCGTAGCCATCGGGTACGGCTTGTTGCAAAATGTGCAGAGGTACACCGTGCCCTGCCAGCTCTTCCAGCACGACTTGCTTGCGCTCTGCACTGTTCCAGCGGCGCAAGAATTCGGTGAGACTGGTGAACTCGGCCTGCAGCGCCTTCTTGATGTCATCCTTGAGCAGGGCGCGGTAGTCTTCGGTAATAAGCTTGCCATCCGCATCAAGGTATTGGGAGCGTTCGACAGCGACGCTCACATCCACGTCATCGATAACGTATTTGCGGCGGCCTTCGCTAACACCACTCCCGCCGATGTCACCACCTGGCGAGCTATCATCGCCATCTATGGGCTCAGGCTCGTCGGCCCCGGATTGTGTAGAGGTTTCAGGCGGCACCACGGGTTCGTCGGGTTTGGGTTCGTAGATCACTACAGGTTCGCCATCAAAATCGGGGTCGGCGAACAGGCGTGTGGCACCTTTAAAATCCATGATGGTGAAGTAGAGCTTTTGGTAGTCTTCGCGTAGCCGGGTACCGCGACCAATGATCTGCTTGAACTCGGTCATTGAGTTGATGCTCTGGTCCAGCACAATGAGCTTGCAAGTCTTGGCATCCACCCCAGTTGTGAGCAGCTTGGAAGTAGTAGCAATAACGGGATAAGGCTCGTCGTTGTCGATAAAGTATGAGAGCTGGGCCTTGCCCTCGTTGTCGTCTCCGGTGATGCGCATCACGTAACGGCGGTTACTGGCAGCTGCCGGGATGATCTTTACCAGTTCCTGCCGCATGCGTTCTGCATGATCCTGATCGTCACAGAAGACGATAGTTTTAGCCATCGGGTCGATAGTACTCAGGTATTCCCAAACCTTGCTGGCGACCAAGCGAGTGCGTTTTTCCAGTACCAGATTACGATCGAAATCCTTCGTATTGTACTGCCGTTGTTCGACAGCCTGACCAAGTTTGTCGATCTTACCTTGGTCAGGGGTATACCCCACAGCATCGACGTCAGAGGCAATGCGAATGACCTTATATGGCGCAAGGAACCCGTCTTCGATGCCTTGCTTGAGTGAATAGGTGTAGATTGGCTCACCAAAGTAAGTGATGTTGCTCACCTCCTTGGTTTCCTTCGGTGTTGCAGTCAGGCCTAGGTGAGTGGCACTGCTGAAGTAACCGATCACGTCACGCCAAGCGGAGTCATCCGCCGCGCTGCCGCGATGGCATTCGTCGATCACAACCAAGTCGAAAAAATCGGCAGGGAACTGACGGTAGATTTGCTTCCACTCTTTCCGCCCCGTCACGGCCTGATAAAGCGCCAAATAGATTTCGTAATTCTTTTTGACTTCGCGATTAGTGACTTTGTGCATCACCTCACCGAAAGGAGCAAAGTCCTGCTGCATGGTCTGGTCTACGAGGATATTGCGGTCAGCAAGAAATAGAATACGCTTCTTAGTTTTACTTTTCCAAAGACGCCAAATGATCTGAAACGCCGTATAGGTTTTACCCGTACCGGTAGCCATAACCAACAGCACCCTCTGCTGACCCTTGGCGATCGCCTCGATAGCGCGATTAATGGCAACGCGCTGGTAGTAACGAGGCCTTTTGCCGCTACCATCAACGTAAAACGGCTGCTCAATCAGTTTGACGGCGGACGGCTCGACAAGACCTTTCCACTGCTCATAAAGCTTCCAAAGGTCGCTAGGGGCAGGAAATTCGGAGAGCGAAAGTTCACGCTCAACAGGCTGCGATAAGCCAGTGCGGTCATGAAGCATGAAGCCATCACCATTACTGCTAACGGCAAACGGTGCGTCTAGCATCTCAGCATAGGCCAAGGCTTGCTGCATACCATGACCGATGGAGAACCTTGCCTGCTTCGCTTCAATAACTGCTATTGGAATGTTAGGCCTGGCATAGAGTACAAAGTCAGCGCGCTTGGGGCCACCCTTGGCTTCAGGATTCTTTACTCGTATTGCCAGCTTGCCGCGCACAAGAACACGGCCTTCAGTAAGACGCACTTCTTCGCGAAATTGTTGATGACTCCAACCAGCCTGCTGAATAGCGGGGGTAACGAACTTGGTGCAGATGTCTCGTTCGCTCAGCTTATTCTTATCCATCACGTGCCCCACAGGCCAGAGTGTGTATAGAAGCTCAACAACAAACTATGTGCCGAATTTCGGTACTAACTAGTAACAAGAACCCGCTCGGTAGCGGGTTCTTGGTTAAAACAATACTTTTTAAATACTCACTCCCACTCAATCGTCGCCGGCGGCTTGCTGCTCACGTCGTAGGTCACCCGCGATACGCCGCTGATCTCGTTGATTATGCGGTTGGAGACCTTTTCCAGCAGCTCATACGGCAGGTGAGCCCAGCGGGCGGTCATGAAGTCGATGGTTTCGACAGCGCGCAGGGCGATAACCCACTCGTAGCGGCGGCCGTCGCCGACGACGCCGACGGACTTGACCGGCAGGAACACGGCAAACGCCTGGCTGGTCTTGTGGTACCAGTCGAAGTTGTGCAGCTCTTCGATGAAGATGGCGTCGGCTTCACGCAGGATGTCGGCGTACTCCTTTTTCACTTCGCCGAGGATGCGCACGCCGAGGCCCGGCCCGGGGAACGGGTGGCGGTAGACCATGTCGTACGGCAGGCCGAGCTCGAGGCCGAGCTTGCGCACTTCATCCTTGAACAGTTCACGCAGCGGTTCGACCAGCTTGAGCTTCATGGTCTCGGGCAGGCCGCCGACGTTGTGGTGCGACTTGATCACGTGGGCCTTGCCGGTCTTGCTGGCGGCGGATTCGATCACGTCCGGGTAGATGGTGCCCTGGGCGAGGAATTCGACACCGTCGATCTTGGCGGCTTCACGGTCGAATACGTCGATGAAGGTGTTGCCGATGATCTTGCGCTTGGCTTCGGGGTCGTTCTCGCCACCCAGCTTGGTGAGGAATTCCTCTTCTGCGTCGACGCGGATCACCTTGACGCCCATGTGGCTGGCGAAGGTTTCCATCACCTGATCGCCTTCCTGCTTGCGCAGCAGGCCGTTGTCGACGAACACGCAGGTGAGCTGATCGCCGATCGCCTTGTGCAGCAGCGCGGCGACGACGGAGGAATCCACCCCGCCGGAGAGGCCGAGCAGCACGTGGCGGTCGCCGACCTGTTCGCGGACGCGCTCGGTCAGGTCTTCGATGATCTGCGCCGGGGTCCACAGGCGTTCGGCCTTGCAGATATCCAGCACGAAGCGCTCGAGAATGCGCTGGCCCTGCAGGGTGTGGGTCACTTCCGGGTGGAACTGCACGCCATAGAAGCGCTTTTCCGGCCAGGTCATGGCGGCGATCGGGCAGCTCGGCGTGGAGGCGGTGACGGTGAATTCCGCCGGAGCGCGGGCGACCTTGTCGCCGTGGCTCATCCACACGTCCAGCAGCGCCCCGCCGTCGTGGCCGACATGATCCATGATCCCGCCGAGCAGGTCGTCTTCACCAGACACGTTGATCTGGGCGTAGCCGAATTCGCGCTTGTTGGAGCCTTCGGTCGCGCCGCCGAGCTGTTCGGCCATGGTCTGCATGCCGTAGCAGATGCCGAAGATCGGCAGGCCCATCTCGAACACGCACGCAGGCGCGCGCGGCGAGCCCAGCTCGGAGACCGATTCCGGCCCACCGGAGAGGATGATGCCGTTGGGGTTGTATTCGCGGATCTCTTCTTCGGTGATATCGAAGGCGCGGATCTCGGAATAAACCCCGATCTCGCGCACGCGGCGCGCGATCAGCTGCGTGTACTGGGAGCCGAAGTCGAGGATCAGGATCTTGTGCGAATGGATGTCGGTCATCGGATGAGCCCTGGAAGTGAACCTAAAACAAGCAGCGGCGCTGTTAGGCGCCGCTGATGAAGCCGGAAATGGCTGGAAACTGTTTCGATGATCGAGCCCATGCAAGATGGACTCGACCATGAAAAGAAACCTTTCGAGCGATGCTCAGGGGAGGCGAACGGCGGCGAGATAGCGGAGTTTACGTGTTGGTAAATGAGCATATCGAGCCGCCGTTCAACAAAGCCTGAGCGAGCGCAGATGGTTTCCTGAATCACGAACGATCAGGCGCCGCGGTAGTTTGGCGCTTCTTTCGTGATCTGCACGTCATGCACGTGGGATTCCGTGATGCCGGCACCGGTGATCTTGACGAACTCCGGCAGCGTGCGCATCTCTTCGATGTTGTGGCAGCCGGTGTAGCCCATGGAGGCACGCAGGCCGCCCATCATCTGATGGACGATGGCGCTCATCTGGCCCTTGTAGGGCACGCGGCCTTCGATGCCTTCCGGCACCAGCTTTTCGACGCCTTCGTCCTTGCTCTGGAAGTAGCGATCCGAGGAGCCCTGGGTCTGGGACATCGCGCCCATGGAGCCCATGCCGCGATAGGCCTTGTAGGTCCGGCCCTGGAACAGTTCGACTTCGCCCGGCGCTTCTTCGGTGCCGGCGAGCATGCTGCCGAGCATGACGGTGCTGGCGCCGGCGACGATCGCCTTGGCGATATCCCCGGAGTAACGCACGCCGCCATCGGCGATCAGCGGGATGTCGAACGGCTTGAGCGCTTCGGCGACGTTGGCGACGGCGGTGATCTGCAAAACGCCGACGCCGGTGACGACGCGGGTGGTACAGATGGAGCCGGGGCCGATGCCGACCTTGACCGCGTCAGCGCCGGCTTCGGCCAGCGCCACGGCAGCTTCGCCGGTGGCGATGTTGCCGCCGATCACCTGCAGCTCCGGGTAGTGCTCCTTGACCCAGCGCACGCGGTCGATGACGCCCTTGGAGTGGCCGTGGGCGGTATCGACGACCAGCACGTCGACACCGGCTTCGACCAGCGCGGCGATGCGGTCCGGGGTTTCCGGGCCGGTGCCGACGGCGGCGCCGACCAGCAGGCGGCCATCGGCGTCTTTCGCGGCCATCGGGTAGGTACGGGCTTTTTCGATGTCACGCACGGTGACCAGGCCGCGCAGGTGGAAGTCCTTGTCGACGACCAGGATCTTCTCGATGCGGTTTTCCTGCAGCTTGGACTTGATCACGTCCAGCGGGGTGCCTTCGAGCACGGTGACCAGCTTGTCGCGCGGGGTCATGATCGCTTCGACGCTGTCGCTGTGATCCGGCTGGAAACGCATGTCACGCCCGGTGACGATACCGACCAGGGTCTCGCCTTCGACCACCGGGAAGCCGGAATAGCCGTACTCGGAGGCCATCTCCAGCAGATCCTGCAGCTTGGCGTTGGGACCGACGGTGACCGGGTCCTTGACGATAACGCTTTCGTGCTTCTTGACCTTGCGGACCTCGGCGGCCTGCTGGTTGATCGACATGCTCTTGTGAATGATGCCGATGCCGCCTTCCTGGGCCATGGCAATCGCCAGACGCGCTTCGGTCACGGTATCCATGGCCGAAGAGAGCAGCGGAATGTTCAGGGTCAGGTTGCGGGTCAGGCGGGATTTGAGGTCGACGTCTCTGGGCAGGACATCCGAGTAGCGGGGTACGAGTAATACGTCATCGAACGTAAGAGCTTCTTGCGCTATACGTAGCATGGTCGGAAACCCAATTTGGCAGGTGGTGGGGAGCCTGTGACAGCCTGCGGCACCGCGATGGTCCTTGAAGGTGAATGCCCTGGGACAAGCCCCTGGGGACCGTTCTTGCAGTGTGGACTCGGCAATGAACCGGGAGCCGCGAAAAGTTAATCGCGCATTATAGTCGCTTGGCCGACGCTGCTCAATGGCAGTCGCGGGTCGCGGGTCGCGGGTCGCGTGGTCGGGGCGGCATGGTGGTTTTAAGTCCTCCCTGCCATGCATACGCCAGCTTATCCGCCGCCAACGGGTTCATCATCATCAGGACAAGAGAGAAAGCGCAACGCTCGGGGGTCGCGCGCGTAGGCCACGTTGATGCGGGTCCAGGGCGAATGCCCGCCTTCAGGCAGAAAGACATCGCCCGGCGACAGGCTGATGCCCGCGCGCTGAGCAAGTTCGACAAGCCGGCCGGAGGACGCCACGGCAGGGTGGCGTATCCACAGGAACATGCCTCCAGCCGGCTCGGCGAAGGCCTCCCAGCCCGCTGTCCCGACCAGCTCGAGGGTCGAGGCCATCTGCTCCGAGAGTCTGGTGCTCAGGCGCTCGGCCAGCTTTCGGTAGCTGCCGTTCTCCAGCATGGTTTTCACTACCTGCTCGGCAAAGCGCGACGAGGCGATGCTGGTAAGCATCTTGACGTCCACCAACTGCTTGATCAGCCTCGGCCCGGCGGCGATGAACCCCACGCGCAGCGAACAGGAGAGACTCTTCGAGAAGCTGCCGAGATAGATCACCCTTCGCAGGCCATCGAGTGCCGCCAGCCGAATCGTAGGGGCATGCTGGAAATCCGCGTAGATATCATCCTCGACGATCTGGAAGTCGTGTTTCTCGGCGAGTTGTAAAACGCGATGCGCCACGGTTGGCACCAGCGTCGTCCCTGTCGGGTTCTGGAACACGCTGTTGGTGAACAGCAGCCTGGGCTTATGCGTTTTCAGCAGAGATTCCATTCGCTCGACATCCGGCCCCCCGCTCAGGCGCGGTACGCCGATCACCTTGACCCGTTGAAGCCGCAACAGGCCGAACAGGTTGTAATAGCCCGGCGATTCCACGAAAACCGTATCACCCGGCTCGAGAGTCAGCCGCACGAGCAGGTCGAGGGCATGACTGCCACCGCCCGTCAGCAGGATCTGGTTGGCATCCGCTTCGATGTCCAGCAATCGCATTCTTTCCCGGATTAGCGAGCGCAACTCCGGAGTGCCCAGCGGTGTGCTGTAGTCGAAAAGGCCCGAGCGGCTCTGCCGAGTCACATGACGGATGGCGTAGGCCAGGTCGTCACCCTCGCGCCAATGCGTGGGCAACCACCCACAGCCGAGCTTCAGGGTCTGCTCGTGAACCTGAAACAAACGCCACATTTCATCGGTAACGTCGTCCAGGCTTGGCGCCTCTCGATCCTTTCTGCCGAGCGCCCGGGACGCGCCATCGGTCACATAGAACCCCGATCCCGGCCTGGAGCACACCAATCCTTGCGCCACCAGCCGCTCATAGGCTTCGATGGCAGTGTTGCGGCTGATCCCCATGTCGTTTGACAGACGACGAATCGAGGGGAGACGGCTGCCCACGCCGTGCCGGGCAATCCAGTCGCGCATGCCTTCGGCCACCTGAGTCACCACAGGCAGGCTCGAATCTTGATCGATTTCCCACTTCACCGCGGTAACACCCCCGGGTAGCAACCGTTCTGTGATAATCGCGAACAGTGCGTGAATTATCCGCCGGCATTGTACCTTACCGGTCCCGTGCGCCGGTGCCAGGCTGGAACCCCTTTACTGACTCGGGCAGCCATCGCATGACAGGACTTTCTCCTCTCCGCCTCGCGTTCGCACTTTGCATGATCACCACAGCGGTCAATCTGCAGGCGCCGCTCTACGACGCTCTGGCCGCGCAAGACGGGTTGGGCGTCGGCGCTACCAGCGTGGCTTTCGCCTGCTACGTGCTAGGCATCATGCCGGTCCTGCTGACATTGAACGGCCTGCCGGAACGCGTCGGGCGGCGCCCGCTGATCGTTGCGGCGCTGTGTCTTTGCCTGGCGGCAACGTCACTGACACTGGTGTCTCCCGGGCTGGTCACCTTGGGCATTGCTCGCTTCCTGATGGGCCTGGGCACCGCGCTGACCTCGGCCGTCGCACCGGCCTACATGCTCGAGCTGTTCCAAGGCCGCGACAAGCGTGTGCCGGCGAACTGGGTCACGGCCAGTACGTCACTGGGTTTCGGCCTCGGAGCCGCGGTGACCAGTCTCTTCGTCCTGAACGCCCCTAGTCTGACCCCGCCCAGTCTCTGGCTGTATCTGGGTGCTGCAAGTCTGGCCTTGCTGCTGACGATCGGCCTAGCCGATGAAACGCCACGCCAAGGGCATGCCACCATGCTCCGGTTGCCGGCCTTCCCGGCCGGAGCGCTCCCGTTCGGGCTGGCGATCCTGCTGGCCTGGGCCACGGTCGGGCTAGTCATCGCGATTCTACCGTCGACGCTGGCGCGACACGGGCTCACCGCCTGGTCCGGTTTCGCCACTTTCGGCATCTGCAGTTGTGGCGTACTGTTCCAGCCATGGGCGCGGAGGCTCTCGCCCCACACCGCGACCCAACTGGGCCTGGTCATTCTGCCCCTGGCGTATGCGGTGATCGCCTGGGGGGCACTCACCGGGACACTGTCTGCAGTGCTCATCGGCACCGTCGCCGCCAGCAGTGCCTGCTACGGCTTCGTCTACCTGGGCGGTTTGAGTGGCGTTCTCGCTATCACCAGCGAGCGACAATCCAGTGCCAGCGCCGGCTTTTTTCTGCTCGCCTACGTTGGCTTCAGTCTGCCCGTCGTCACCACTGGCGCGCTGATCGATAGCTTTGGACACACGATTGCCCTGCAGCTTTTCGGCGGCGCGCTGCTCGCCGGGGCAATCTTCGTGAGCTGGCTGCTGAAGTCTGCCTCGACGCAAGGCGCTGAAGCGGAATGCTAGACTGGCCGCACTTTCTATCTAACGAGGTCCGCGATGGACAAACCGGGCAGAACGACGCTATCCGTCAGCGATCTCAACCGCCAGGCCCGCCAGATGCTGGAGCGCGGCTTCGGCGACTGCTGGGTCGAGGGGGAAATTTCCGGACTGGCGCGGCCCGCTTCCGGCCACATCTACTTCACGCTGAAGGATGCCAAGGCGCAGCTCAGGTGCGCGTTCTTCCGCAACCGGGCGGGCCTTTCCCGCACGCCGTTGAAGGATGGCGACCGGATCAAGGTGCGCGGGCGGGTGTCGATCTTCGAGCCGCGGGGCGATTACCAGTTGATCGTCGATGCCGTCCAGCCCAGCGGCGAAGGCGAGCTGATGGCGGCCTACGAGCGACTGAAGCGGCAGTTGAACGCCGAAGGCGTGTTCGCCAATGCCCGGCCGCTGCCCTACCCGCCCCGGCATCTGGCGCTGATCACTTCCCCCACCGGCGCGGCGATTCGCGATGTGCTGGCGGTGCTGCGGGCGCGCTGGCCGATGGTTCGCGTCAGCGTGTTCCCGTCGCCGGTGCAGGGTCGCGAGGCGCCACCGGCGCTGATCCGGGCGCTGGCCCTGATTAATCGTCAGGTGAGAACCAATCGTCAGGCGCGACGGGAAGACGCAAGCGACCCTTTCGATGCGATTCTGATCACTCGCGGCGGCGGCAGTCTGGAAGACCTGTGGGCGTTCAACGACGAGCATCTGGTCCGCGCGATCTTCCACTCTTCGCTGCCGGTAATGGCGGCCATCGGCCACGAGGTCGACACGACGCTGGCCGAGTTTGCCGCCGATGTCCGCGCGCCGACGCCTTCCGCCGCCGCCGAACGGCTGGTGCCGGATCGCCGCGATCTCGAGGCGACGCTGAATCAGCAGCGGAGAAGGCTTCACCAGGCGTGGCGCGGGCGCTTCAACGCCGAGTCCCAACGGCTCGATCATCTGCGTGCTAGGCTGCGCCATCCCGGCGAACGCCTGGCTCAACAGCGTCAGCATCTGGCGGGGCTGGATCGTCGGCTGCAACTGGCGATGCGCCAGCGCCTGCAACGGGACCGCCAACGGCTGGATGCCGCCACTCGGCGCTTCACGCTGCATGACCCGAGCCGGACGCTGCGCCAGGCTCGCGAACGGGTCGAACAGCTCCGGCAGCGGCTGGAAGCCGGCCAGCGGCGGAAACTGCAGCAGGAGCGCCAGAACCTGCAGGGAATCGCCCGCGAGCTCAATGCGGTCAGCCCGCTGGCCGTGCTGGGCCGGGGCTATTCGATCCTGCAGGACGACCGCGGCCAGGTCGTCCGCGCCGCTAGCCAGACCCAACCTGGCCAGACGCTGACGGCCCGTCTCGGCGAAGGCCGCCTGAAGCTGGAGGTGAAGCGGCGGCTGAAGCGCTGATACATCGAGAAGACAGAGCGGTTGCCGCTCGGTAATCGACGACAAGCCATCGGCAAAAAGCCACCGCCAGCAATTCGCTCATCGCCGGCGGTGGCTTTCGACTTTCCTGTACTCGATTGCGAGCGGCGTCAGCCAGTCGGATCCGGCATTGCGCTCGGCTTGAAAGAGCCGGGATCGAGGTCGTGACGCGCGAGCAGCTTGTAGAAGTCGGTGCGGTTGCGTCCGGCGATGCGTGCCGCCTGGGTGACGTTGCCTTCGGTGATCTTGAGCACCTTGATCAGGTAGCTGCGTTCGAACCCGGCACGCGCCTCGCTGAACGAAGGCAGCGCGTTCTCCTCGGCGACCAGCGCCTGCGACACCAGCGCTTCCGGAATCATCGGCGTGCTGGTCAGGGCGACGCACTGCTCGACCACGTTGACGAGCTGGCGCACGTTGCCGGGCCAGCCGCTGGAGGCGAGCAGGTTGAGCGCTTCCGGCGAGAAGCCTTTGACGAACGGTTTATGCCGCGCCGAAATCTGGGCCACCATGTGCTTGGCCAGTAGCGGGATATCCTCGGCTCGCTCACGCAGCGGCGGCAGCTTGAGATTGACCACGTTGAGGCGGTAGTAGAGATCCTCGCGGAAGTCGCCTTCGTGCATGGCGCGGTCGAGATCCCGGTGGGTGGCGGAGATGATCCGCACGTCGATCGGAAACGACTTGGTGCTGCCCAGCGGGCGAACCTGGCGCTCCTGCAATACGCGCAGCAGCTTGACCTGCAGCGGCAGCGGCATGTCGCCGATCTCGTCGAGGAACAGCGTGCCGCCGTCGGCAGCCAGGAACAGGCCTTCGTGCTGGCTGACCGCGCCGGTGAAGGCGCCGCGAGCGTGACCGAACAGCTCGCTCTCCAGCAGCTGCTCCGGCAGCGCGCCGCAGTTGATCGCCACGAACGGCTTGTCGGCACGCGGGCTGGCCTGGTGCATGGCGTTGGCGAGAAGCTCCTTGCCTGTACCACTGGGGCCGGTCACCAGCACGCTGACATCGGAGGCGGCGACCATGTAGGCCTGTTCGAGAATGCGCTCCATCTGCGGGCTGCGGGTAATGATCTTCGAACGCCACGCTTCCCCGCCCTCGCCTCGCGTGGTCGGAGTCTGCTTGAGCGCTTCGTCGATCGCTTCGAACAGTTCGTCGCGATCGACCGGCTTGGTCAGGAAGCTGAACACGCCCTGTCGCGTGGCGCTGACGGCATCCGGTATCGAACCGTGGGCGGTGAGGATGATCACGGGAATACCCGGCACCCGCCGCTGCAGCTCGTGGAACAGGGTCAGGCCATCCATTTCGTCCATGCGCAGATCGGACAGCACCAGATCCGGCGAGGTCTCTTCGATGTGGGTCAGCGCTTCGCGACCGCTCTCCGCCGTGGTCACCCGGAAGCCGCGGCTTTCCAGACGCATGCCCAGCAGCTTGAGCAGGCTGGTGTCGTCGTCGACCAGGAGAATGTGGGCGGTGTTGCTGCTCTTGCCCGGTTGCATGGCCGGGGTTCTCACCGGTCGGGTCTTGGGAGTTTCGATATTCAATGACATGGGATGGGCACCTCCTGCCACCGCTTCACCTTATCGATGCCGATGAAGGCGTGTCACGCTCGATGTGACGCGGTCGTGCGACGCCGGTATTGCCTGGGTCGCACGGATGGCCTGGTTTTTACGTGTGTGTTGATATTCGCGGGGATCTTATTCGAAGATCGGTCGCGAGCGTCCTCGGAGATCAATCGCGTGCGTTGATGGTCCGCTCGATATCGGTCAATGCATCCAGCTTGTCCGACATCTCCTGGAGTTGTTGTTTTAGTTTCTCGTTTTCGTCTTTCAGTGCCTGCGTATCGTCGCGACGGCCACCCTCGCTCGCGCCTCGCTGTGCATAGAGCTGACGGCGCGCTTCCAGACCGTTCAACCACTGCTGAAGCAACGGTTGCAGCCGGGAAGGTGCGGCGTCGATGGAGGCCTTGTAGAGGTCGGAGGCTTCCCGCCACTCGCCGGGGCCATCCCAGGAGAGCACCACGGCGCGCACGGCCTTCTGATCCATGCGGCCCTGGCCGACCCTGGCCAGGGTCTCGTCGCGCCAGTCGCCATCCCCGCGCTGCGCTTGCAGGCCGAACTCGACCCAGGTATCGACCAGACATACGTTGTCGGCGTAGGTCGGGATCTCGCCGCAGCCGTAGGGCACGGGCTCACTGGTAAGGGACTGACAGCCCGCCAGCGCCATCACGCCGAACAGGGCAAGCGTCGTTCTCATCTGACTGACCATGTTTCCTTCCTTGAATCACCGCCCGGCAGCGTCTCGTCCGGCGCGGCGTCATTTTCGTATTGCTCGTATTGCGTTCCATGCGACGGAAAATTCGACCACGGCAGGGTAAGGCGGAAGCAGACCGGCAGCTCGGCATCGTCCACCAGCGCCAGTTGGCCATCCTGCAACCTGGCGCAGTCTGCGGCGACCGAAAGCCCGATGCCCGATCCCTTCAACGGGCCCTTGCGCCTCACACTGCCCTGATAGAAGGCTTCGAACAGATGCTCGCGATCTGCCTCGGCAATAGGTTCGCCGCTGTTGGCGACATCCAGCATCAGCCAATCGCGCTGATTCGCGACACGAATCACCAGCTGGCCGCCGTCGTCGCCATAGGCAATGGCGTTCGAGATCAGGTTGTCCAGCACGCGCGCCGTTCTCTCACGGTCCGCCTGCCATTTCAACGGATGATGCGGGCTCTTGACGCGCATCCCCTTGTTGTCGAGCGCCAGGCGATGCTTGGCCAGCACTTCCTGAATCACCGTCGCAACATCGAACGCCGTGACTTTCATTCGGCGGCTGTTCTGCAGCAGATTGTAGTCCAGCAGCTGCTCGATCAAGGTCTGCAGTTCCTGCCCGTTCTCGTCGATCAGCCTGACCACTTCGCTCTGGCGCTCGTTGAGCTCGCCGGCCACGCCGTCGGACAACAGCGAGGTTCCTTCCCGGACGCTGGCCAGCGGCGTTTTCAGCTCGTGCGACATATGGCGCAGAAACTGCTGTTTCTGGGCTTCCAGCTCCGATAGCCGCCCGGATAGCCAGGTCAGCCGGTCACCCAGCTGGACCAGCTCCGCCGGACCCTGGATACGGATCGGCGTGTCGCTGCATTCGCCGCTGCCCAGGCCGAAGATACGCCGTTCGAGCTGGCGGATGGGACGCGTGATCAACCAGGTGAAGAACAGCATCAGCATCAGGCTGGCGGAAACCAGGGCAGCGGTCTGCATCCACAGCCGCGCCTTGACCGCATCCGCCTGCTCGCGAATATTGGCGATGCGCGTGTCGATCAGATCGTTGGTGGCTTTCCTGACCGCATCGGACTCCGAGGCAAAACCGGAGAACCGCTCCAGGAAAGCATCCAGATCGCCCACCGAGGCCTGGGGCAGATACCGCAACTGCTGGTAGCGTTCGGCCAGCGACTGGAAATCCGGGTTATCGCGCATCAACGACTCGTGCTGTTGCAGCAGCTCGCCGAACTGTCGAACCTTCTGATCGTAGATGTCGCGCAGCCCTTCTTCTTCGATGACTGCGTACTGGCGGGCGCTGCGCTCCATCTGCAGCGCCAGCGTACTCAACATGCGCGCCCGACGCGTCTCTTCGACGGCTTCCCGGGCGCTCTGGTCGGCAAGCGTCGAAAGCTGCGACAGCGCCTGCCCGGCCTGAAACATCAGCACCGCTATCGGCAACATGACGACGACGAAGGCCAGCAACACGAGTTGCAGTAGCGAGCGAGGACGCCAGCGTCGGGAGAGCTTGGTGGTCATGAAAATCGCTCTATGCAGGATGCCCATCGGGGCCATGGATCGTTCCGCAAGAATAGCATTATTATTGAACGCCCATTCGGGCCATACGTGGTGGGTTCGAGAAACCCGCACAAAAAAAGAAGGCCGGCAGAGCCGGCCCAAGGTACGCAGGGAACTGAAGGGTCGAGAACGACCTGGAAACACTGCCTGAATCAGTCATTCGAGATCGCTCCCCTGGCCCGAAGGGCCCGAGAGCCCCGAAGGGCTAAAAAGCCCCGAAGGCCCCGAAGCCGGTACTCGATTCGGCCATTCAGGGGCTCTCGAATACCGTGGCGGCGAGCCGCCTGCTTCGTGTCTGAACCGGTCGCCTGGCTTTCCGAAAGCGTGTTACGAAGAACGTTTCGGAAAACGCTGCGCCCGGTCGCAATGGGTCCCCTCTTTCGAGGGGGAAGGCATCCTTGCCGGGGCATCCTTGCCCTAATGGTGCATCTCCTTGCCCGATGGGCCGCACCCGTCTCATCGCAACCTAAGTCACACATCGCGTGGAGCAGACGCTGTCGAATCTTGCCAGGCCCTGCACAGGGTAGTTGGGGGCCTGAGAAGACCCGGCGAGATGACTTCCGGAGAGGCCATCTCGTCGCTCTCGGTGAACAGTATTGCGATAGCCGTGCCAGTTTTATAAAAAGAACTTAAAATCAATAATTTATAGACATCCCTTTATTCGACGACGGGTTGCCGCCAATCTTTGCCCCGGTGAAACGAAAAAACGGGCTCAAAAACGTCTCCATAAGCAGACACCTTTTCGCCCGATTCAGAATAAAATCCAAAAATCAGAGGTTTACAGCGTCTCCATTTGGATACGCCAAAGCGCGATATACGCTGCCAGAGGTGTCGCTTTACAGAGACTTCAGCAAGACCTTGGAGCGCCGGGCCTGATTATAGGTCTCGCGCTTCAGCGCGGGGAGCGCTTCCGGGGTGGCCAGGGAAAAGCCGCGTTCGACGAACCAATGCGTGGTATGCGTGGTCAGGGCGAACAGCTGCGTCAGCCCTTGTCGCCGGGCACGACGCTCGATCTCGGCAAGCAGCATCTCTCCCCGGGCGCCACGCCGATAGTCGTCATGTACGGCCAGGCAGGCCAGTTCGCCCATTCTGGCGTCGGCGTAGCCATGCAGCGCCGCGCAGCCGATCGCCATGCCGTCGCGGTCGATCACGACGTAATCGTCGATCTCGTGCTCCAGCCGCTCCCGGGTTCGGGCGACCAGCATGCCGCTGGCCTCGAGCGGCTTGAGCAGCGCGAGCAGGCCGCCGACGTCATCCAGTACCGCCTGCCGCAACTGCTCGTAGCGATTCTGGGTGATCATGGTGCCGACCCCGTCGCGGGTGAACAGCTCACCAAGTAGCGCGTCGTGGTCGTGCCAGGAAAGCAGGTGGGTACGGCCGACACCGTGGCGGGCCGCGCCGCAGGCCGCCCCCAGATGGCGGGCGAGCTCGCTGCCGGGCGCCTCCCGTTCGCGCTGGGCGTCGGCTTCATCAGGTGTCAGCTGGCGCTGCAGCTGGCCGCTGTCGTCGTGCAGTCCGGCCGACTCTCCCAGCAGAATCAATTTATCCGCCTTGAGCGACACCGCGACATGCTGGGCGATCTCCGAGGCATCGAGATCGAAGACCTCGCCGGTGCGGGAGTATCCCAGCGGCGGCAGGATCACCAGATTGCCGCCGGCGAGCAGGCTCTCGATCGCCTGGCTGCGCACGCGGCGAACTTCACCGCTGTGATCGAAATCTACCCCGTCGCGCACGCCCAGCGGTTTCGCCGTCACCAGATTGCCGGAGACGGCGGTAAGCTCGACACCATGCAGCGGCGTGTTGGGCAGCCCCAGCGAGAGCTGGGCTTCAAGATCGAGACGGTTTACCGCGGCGATGCGTTCGACGTGATCCATGACTTGGCGATCGGCGACCCAGCGCCCCTCGATGCGCACCGGCGTGATACCGGCGGCTTCCAGCGAGGCACCGACCTGCGGCCGGATGCCGTAGACCAGCACGACCCGAACGCCGAGCGTATGCAGCAGCGCCAGATCCTGCAGCAGCTGGCTGCGTCGCGACGACGCCATCGCTTCGCCTTCCACCAGGATGACGAAGGTCTTGCCACGGTGGGCGTTGACGTAGGGCGATGAATGGCGAAACCAGTCGACGAAGGGAAAACGCGAGTCCAAGGATTAGACGCTCCGGCTGTTGGCTATGAGGCATGACCCGCGTGGGGCCTGCCTCGAACTATACCAGAGCGTCCATGAGCCATGACCAGCTTTACGCACTGGCCCAGAATCCTGCTTCCTGAAAAGTCGGCGAGCGAAGGCAAGACAAGGCGGAAATCGGCGCAGAAGCGGAGCTTACAAGCTGTAAATGAGCATTCTAAGCCGATTTTGAACGCGGTATTACCGAGCGCAGACAGTTTTCAGATCCTAGCCGAACATGCCCTTGAACATGAAAAAGAAGGCGATGGAAAGCACCGCGCCAGCCGGCAGCGTGATCAGCCAGGAGAGGACGATCGTGCCGAGCACGCGCAGATTGAGCGCCGCCATGCCGCGAGCCAGCCCCACGCCGAGCACGGCGCCGACCAGGGTGTGCGTGGTCGAGATCGGCAGCCCGGTACCGGAGGCCAGCACCACGGTCGACGCGGCAGAGAGCGTCGCGGCGAAACCGCGACTCGGGGTCAGCTCGGTGATGCCGGTACCGACGGTGGCGATGACCTTGTGGCCGTAGGTCACCAGGCCGACCACGATCCCGCCGCCGCCGAGCACCAGCACCCACCACGGCATGGCGGCAGCGCCGGAAACGCCGCCGCCGTTCTCGACCACGCTGATCACCGCCGCCAGCGGGCCGACCGCGTTGGCGACGTCGTTCGAGCCGTGGGCGAAGGCCATGGCGCAGGCGGTGAACATCATCAGCACGCCGAAGATGCGCTCCACGCTGGAGAAGTCATAGTTGCTGCGGGCACGGCGGTCACCACGGTTGATGCGGTTTTCCAGCAGCAGGCCGAACATCATGATGATCACGCCGAACGCCACCGCCAGCAGCAGGCTTTCACCGAACGTCAGATGCAGGCCAACGTGGGAGAGCCCCTTGACCAGCGTCACCATCGAGACGATGAAGCCGACCAGGAAGATATAGCCCGGCACATAGCGCTTGGCCGCCGCGAACGGATCGGGGTTGTCGAAGATCAGCACCTGCACGGAACGGAACAGCATGAAGGAGAACACGCCAGCGATCAGCGGCGACGTTACCCAACTGAGCGCGATCGTTCCCACCGCGCCCCAGCTGACCGATTGCACGCCCAGCCCGGCCACCGCGAAACCGACGATGGCGCCGACGATCGAGTGCGTGGTGGAAACCGGCCACCCCTTCAGCGAGGCGATCAGCAACCAGGAGCCGGCAGCAAGCAGCGAAGCCAGCATGCCGTAGACCAGCATCTGCGGGTCGTTCTCGAGCAGGGCCGGATCGATGATGCCTTTGCGGATCGTTTCGGTGACCTGTCCGCCGGCCAGCCAGGCGCCGAGGAATTCGAAGATCACCGCAATGATGATCGCCTGCTTGATCGTGATCGCCTTGGAGCCGACCGAGGTTCCCATGGCGTTGGCGACGTCGTTCGCTCCAACCCCCCATGCCATGAAGAAACCGAAGACACAGGCAAGAATGATGAAGACATCACCGTATTGCGCAATGATGGACATAGGCTTTTATTCGCTTGAGTGGCGTGACGAAGGCGTAGAATGACGAAGCCCGCGATCAGCGGGCCGTCAGTATCTGCAGGCGGCTGCCCACGCGCTCGGCGCGGTCGGACAGCTCGCCGATCCATTCGATGATTTTATAGAGAAAGATGACATCGACCGGCGGTAATTGCGCCTCGAGCTGGAACAGCTGACGACGAATGTCGATCTGCTGTTCATCGGCCTGATGCTCGAGATCGTGCAGTTCCTTGATCAGTTCCTGCATGACATCGGAGACGTTGCGGCCAAAGCCGGACTCGAGCAGGTCCTCGAGCTCCTCGAGCGCCTTGCGCGCCTGGTCGACGGTGGCCACGGCGGTACGCAGATAGCCGCGCATCGGCTCCGCCAGCGGCTCGGGAATGATCATGTTCCGCCCCAACATGATGCCGGTGATATCCCGGGCCTTGTTGGCGATCTTGTCCTGGACGCTGATCAGTTCCAGCAGATCGGAGCGCGAGACGGGCAGAAACATGGTATTGGGCAGGTTGAGGCGCAGCTGCGTCTTGAGCTCGTCCGCATCGTGTTCGAGACGGGTGATCGCTTCGCGGTGCTTTCGCGCTTCTTCCCAGTCACCACCCAGCGCGGCATCGAAAAAGGGCAACAGCTGGCTGGCACATTCGCTGGTCTTGACGATATGCGCCAGGAGCGGCTGGAACGGCGATCGTCCAAACAGCGCCGAGAACGGATTGGTACTCACCATAACGTGGCCTGGATGCGTTGGAAGTGGCGGCGTCAGTATAATGATTGCATCTGGATGCGTCATGAAAAATTCATGTTGGTACCGACGTTCTGTCTTGTATTCGAGACAGCGCTCGTCTTTTGTCCAGGACGGTCTTTCAATTCAGAACGGCCTTCATCCAAGAACAGACAATCACTGCGGAGCATGCATGAGCGACGAGATCGAACTCAAACTGGCGCTGTCGCCCGAAGGTCCGGCCCGCCTGATCGATCACCCCCTGTTGCGGAAGATGGCCTCGCGCACGGTCTCCCTGGGCAACCAGTATTACGACACCACCGAGGCGATACTGCAGTCGCGCCGGGTCGCGCTGCGGGTCCGGCGCCAGGGAGAGCAACGCCTGCAGACCCTCAAGAGCGCCGCCAAGAGTCGCGGCGGGTTGTCGAGCCGGGGCGAATGGGAGTGGTCGATCGATGAGGTCGAGTGCAATGCCGCAGGCCTGGACGCGAACGGGCTGCGCGCCCTCGAGCATCCCGCCCTCGCCGATCTGGACCTCGCGACGCTGCGTCCGGTCTTCACTACCGATTTCGAGCGTCGGCTCTGGCGTTACCAGGCCGAGGGCAGCGATATCGAGATAGCGCTGGACCAGGGCGCCATTCATGCGGGCGACGCCAGTTTGCCGATCTGCGAGCTCGAGCTCGAACTCAAGAGCGGCCACCCCGAGCAGCTCTGGGCATTGGCGCAGGCCCTGTGCGAACCGGCAACCCCGGAGACAACGCCGCTACCGGCGCGTCCGGCCAACCACAGCAAGGCCAGCCGAGCCGCCTGCCTGGGCAGCGGATGGCCCGAGCCTTCTTCGCATCGAGAGGTTTCCGTGGATACGCTGATCGACGCGATCGACAACTGGCAGGACAGCCAGGATGGCGCCTGGCTCGCCAGCGCCGAAGCACAGTGCGAACGGCTCGTTCACCCGTGGCGGGAATCCCCTCTTCGACATGGCGAACGCATTCCGGCGATCGAGCGAATTCAAGCCGCCCTGAATCAGGGAAGCGTTCCCTGGGACAGCCAGGCCTGGCTGGCTCTCAGGCGTCAGGATACCTAGTTTCCTCGACACCGGTATCAAACTCGCAGGGATCGAGTAGCGTGAAATCTTCGACCAGTCGATCCAGCGGTAGTGGTCGGGCGTAGAGATAACCCTGAATGTCGGTGACACCCCATTCACGCAGGAGATTCAGGGTCTCGCACTCCTCGACGCCTTCCACGACGATGCCGTAGTCCAGGCGCTGACAGAGCGCGATCACAGCCGACAGCACATGGCGCTTGCGCGGCAACGTGGTGACGTCCGTGACCAGTTCGCGATCGATCTTGACCGTATCCATCGGCATCGAGGTCAACTGCGCCAGAGAAGAATAGCCGCTGCCGAAATCGTCCAGCGCCACACGGATGCCGGCAGCCCGGATCCGGTCGAGAATGCGAAACGCCTTGACCGGATCGCTGAGCACCGAGGTCTCGGTGACTTCGATCTGGAGTCGATGACAGGGAATCCCGTGGCGATCCAATGCCTCGATCAGAGTGTCGAGAAGGCTCGGGTCCATCAGCTGGCGCGTCGAGAGATTGACGCTCAACAGAAAGCGGTCGCCGAAGCGCTGACGGATGGCATCGTCCTTGAGCATCGGCAATGCCTGCTTCATCAGCGCTTCCCATAGCGGGGAGATCAATCCGGAACGTTCAGCGACTTCGATGAAGCTGCCAGGCTCCACGATTTTCCCGCCGGGCGCTTGCAGGCGCATCAGCGCCTCGAAGCAGCGCACCTCGCCCTTCGAAACATCGACGATCGGCTGCACGAAGCAGCGAACCCCGCGAGTCGCCAGCGCTCCGCGAATCAACTGCTCGGCCTGGCTGTTCTGTCGCTCCCACTGCCGCAGCGACTCGCTGTAATAGCGCCGGGAGCCGATATCCGACTGGCGTGCATTGGCCAGGGCCAGACGCGACCGATGGCGCCATTCGTCGACACTCACCGGCTCTGACGGGCTCAATACCGCCACCCCACTGACGTGCGACAGCCAGACCTGCTGCCCGTCTATCTCCACCGGTTGCGCGAGCAGCGCCTCCAGGGGTTCGAGAACGTGATCGAGCCGTTCGGCATCACCGATCTCGAAAATCATTGCAAAGGTGTGTTCCGGCAAGGCGGCCAGAGCCACCTGCAGGGGCAACTGGCGGCGCATCTGCTGGACCAGCCCCCGTAGCGCAGTGATCGCGTCCTCGACCGCTACGCCGTCGAACAGCGAGGCCACGTTGAGCAGTTGGAACTTGACCAGCGCCATCGGTGACAGTGGCGAATGCGACAGGCGTTCTCGCAGCAGCAGATCGAGATAATCGCCATTGGGCAGCAGCGTCAACGGATCGACGAGTCGCTGTTCGGTGGTATCGGTCTGGGTGCCGGCCATGCGAGTCGCCACACCATGATCATCGCGCTGGCACAATCCCCGGCACAGCATCATTCGCCAGCTGCCGCGAGCGTCGCGAATGCGGTATTCCACGTTGACCGACGAGGTCAACCCGTCGAGATGCTGGTACAGCGACTGCTGGACCTTGGCGCGATCGTCATCGTGAATCCGCCGTAACCATTCATCGACATCCTGCTGCCCTGCGGCATACGGCAACCCCAGCATGCTGGACCAGCGCTGCGACAACGTGATGTTGCCACTGGCGATATCCCACTCCCAGACACCGTCGTTGGTGGCGGTCAGCACCAGGTTCAGGCGTTGCGTCCGCTCCTCGACGCGGGTCTCGAGCTCGTCTCGTGACGCCTGGAGATCCCGGATCGTGCGGCGTACCGAATCGAGGACGAAGTTATTGAGCTGAGCCAGCTTCTGCACCGCGATTTCATCACTGTCGGTATGGACGTAAAACTCGAAGTTGCCGTCCACGGCCTGACATAGCTGGTTGCTGATGGAGTCGACCTCCGCCAGCAGGTGTCGCTCGCGCTCTTCCGAACCCCCAGGCCCTCTTCTCATGCCACCGCCTCCTCCGCGAACGTCATTTCGAATCGACAGCAATCGTCACCGCGATGCCGACAGCGCGTCTCGACCAGCTCGCCGGCCTGACCATACACCTCGAGCACCCGGGGGAAGATGGCGCGGTAGAGCGAACAGAGCCCATTCGGCGAGCGGTATTCGACGACCAGCCAGGACGCGCTCTGCTCGACGATCCGAAACTTGTCATTCACCCGGCTACGCAGTTTAGGGTCACGCACACCGGCGCCGAGGGACGCATGAATGGCCGGCTGGCGCCCCAGCAGGGCTTGCGCCGATTCGGCCATCGAGAAGAACATGGGGTAGTGTCGGCGCGTCCATTGGATGAACAGATCGGCGTACAGCGCCATCAGCGCCTCATGATCGAGTTCGAGGTAATCGCCGGCCGCGGCGAAGAACGCCAGCGTATCGGCATCGTCGTAATCCGTGTCTATACGTCGTCCGGGCGACGGCACGCCTGCCCGCTCCGCGATCACCTGTACGGCCGTTTCGCCGTAGTTGGCCTCGACATGGTCAATGAGAACACGTTGAATCAACCCGATCATGAAAATACTACCCTCGCGTCAGTTTATGCCTGGGCATGGTACCGGTACATCGCAATGACTCGACGAACTTCAAACGCGCATGAGCTGACGGCCAATGACATCCAGCAATTCTAAGTAATTATCGGTATCCACGCCGAGAACTGAAATGTGCCGTAAACGAATTGCCAGGCGTGCGCTACGGCGCCACTCAACACCAGGGACGGGAACTCAATCGATGCAATCGGGCGACTCATCGCTACGCAAGTGGCTATTCCAGATCATCTTCGAATCGGACACGCCACAGGCCAAGGCTTTCGACATTGCGCTGATCACCCTCATTCTGGTGAGCGTGGCGACCGTCTTTCTCGACAGCGTGCCCGAGCTCCACGAGCGCTTCGGAGAGATTTTCTACGTGGTGGAGTGGGGCTTCACGCTAATCTTCACGCTGGAGCTGGTCCTCAGGCTCTACTGTCTCGAGCGGCCGTTGCGCTACCTGCGCAGCTTCTATGGCATCCTCGATCTGCTGGCGATCCTCCCCACCTGGCTCGCCCTTTTCATACCTGGCGCGCAATCGCTGCTGGTGGTGCGGGTATTGCGAGTCTTGCGGGTGTTTCGCGTGCTTCGACTCATGGAGTTCGTCGGTGAAGGCCGCATGCTGGTGGAAGCGCTGCAGCGCAGCCAGCGCAAGATTCTGCTGTTCCTGACCACCATACTGCTGATCATCACGATCTTCGGCTCGGTCATCTATATGATCGAGCCCCCGGAGGCAGGCTTCACCAGCATGCCGCGGTCGATGTACTGGGCAATCGTCACGTTGACCACGGTGGGATATGGCGATATCGCCCCCGTGACCCCGCTGGGGCAGTTCATCTCCGCTTTCATGATGATCCTGGGCTACTCGATCATCGCCGTGCCTACCGGGGTCTTCTCGGCCGAAGTGATCCGATCGATCCAGCGCGAGCGCTATTCCGAGGAAGCCTGCCCGGGCTGCGGTCGCGAGGGCCACGAGCGTGACGCCAAGTATTGCCGCTTCTGCGGCACCTGGCTCAATGAAGAGACGCCGGACCCGAATGCGCGCGATGAGGACGAGACGCCGGCCACCGACGGTAAACCGTCGCACTGACTCTGCACTGCCCCTAAGCCAGCGAAACATGACCTTTTGTCATCATTCTGTGACATGACCGCGACAGACTCCTTCGAGCCCGCCTCGAGCGGTGCATATTCATCGGGAGTCTGTCATGAAATCGTTTCGTTTCACGCTGCGGGGCGGCCTCATCGCCATGCTGCTGCTCTTCGCCCTGCTGACGTCACTGATCGGAGGTGGCAGCTACCTGGCGATGAAGCAAGCCAGGGATGCCTTCGATTCCGTCTACACACTCAATGTCGTCCAGCTCGGCACCGCGCGCGAAATCTACGCGGCACTGATGCAGACCCGCGTCCTGCTGGACAGCTACCAGACCGACTACAACCGCCTGCGCGTCAAGCCCGCCAAGAAGACGTGGGCACAGGCCGCAGCCACCTTCGACCACGCGAAACAGCGGCTTGCCGACCTTTCCCCGACGGGCGACCCGTCTTCGGAGCAGAGCCGGACGAATCGCGACCTGCAAAGCCGTTTCCAGGCACTGATCGACGACGGCATACAGCCCGGTTTCGACTCGCTCAAGACCTGGGACGTCTCGGCGTATCAGGCCAGCGTGCAGAAAGCCAGCGATCTGACCGCAGCGCTGGATGCCAGTCTCGCAACGCTGACCGCCGCCGCGAATGCCAACGCGGCGTCGGGCGCTGAGGCCATGGCGCGCAACGTTCGCCACCTGCAACTGGGGCTATCGGCAACCGCGGCGGTCACTGCGCTGCTGGTCCTGCTTGCTTTCTACCTGTTTCAGCGCCATCTGCTGCGCCCGCTTGGCGAAGTCAGGAAACACTGCGCCGATATCGCCCAGGGTGATCTCGGCACACGCCTGTCGACCCAGGGCGTGCGCGAAATGGCACTGCTCAAATCCGGCGTGGATGCCATGCAGCTCGCGCTGCTGGACCTGGTCTCTCAGCTACAACAGGGAAGCCGGGCACTACGTGACGACGCGCTGGAATTGACCGACGCCAGCCACGCCCTCAACGATCAGAGCCGACAGCAGGCCCAGGCGTTGCAGCAGACCACGGCAAGCATGGAAGAGATCACCGCGACCGTCTCGCACACGGCGGAGCATGCCGATCAGGGGCGAGCCCTGTCGGCGGAAAACCAGCGCCGGATCGATTCCAGCGGGGAACATGTCTCGACGGCGATCAGTGAAATGCAGGCTGCCCAGGCCCGCTCCGAAGCCTCGCTGGAAGTGATCGCCATGATCGACTCGCTGGCTTTCCAGACCAATCTGCTGGCACTCAACGCATCGGTCGAGGCCGCCCGGGCTGGCACGCAGGGGCGCGGATTCGCGGTGGTCGCCGAAGAGGTTCGCCGCCTGTCGGCTCGCTCCGCCGAGGCCGCCGGAACGATTCGCGAGCAGATCGAAGGCACGCATCGCCAAGTGCAGCAAGGCACCCACGTACTGGTCGGCGCCGGGGAAACGCTGACCACGGCCGTGGGTTCCAGCCAGCGGCTCAGCGAGCTGCTGGACGGCATCGCCCTCTCCTGCCAGCAACAGCGCGACGGCATTCGCCAGATCGATCAGGCCATCAACGCCATCGATGCCGCCACCCAGCGCAATGTCGCGCTGGCGGAGCGGACGCTCCACGCCACGCGGGATCTCGACGACCGCGCTCAGCGCCAGCAGGAACGCTGCGATGCGTTCAAGCTGGTGGCATCGTCATCCGCTGCCGCAGCCGCGACGTCCCTACCGGGTTCGCACGCCCCTGCCGCGCCCGTCGAGGCGAGCTCGGCCACGGATGACAGGCCCAACGCCGAGGCGAGGTCGATAGCCGATGCGAGACACGAGGCCCCTGAACCGTTACCGGCGTGAGCGAGATGCCGGCGCCACGGCGTCTTCCCGCGAGTGGAACCGCCGTGGCGTTGGAAAAATGACGGTGCAGTTCGAGATTTCGCCTAACGGAAGGCTTCGGAATCACCCCGCCCTTCGCGGACGATCACCGGCGGGATCTCGCGCAGATCGACCACGGTGGTCGGTTCGAGCTGACAGGCACCGCCGTCGATGATCAGCTCCAGATGCGCACCGAAGCGCTCGCGGATCTCTTCCGCGTCGGTCATCGGCAAGGTCTCTCCCACCGGGATCAGCGTCACGCTCATCAACGGCTCGCCGAGGGCATCGAGCAGGGCATGCGTGATCTTGTGATCCGGCACCCGGACGCCGATCGAACGGCGCTTGGGATGCAACAGCAGACGCGGCACTTCGCTGGTGGCGCTGAGAATGAAGGTGTAGGCGCCGGGCGTATGCGACTTGAGCAGGCGGAACACGCTGTTGTCGACCTTGGCGTAGGTGCCGATTTCCGACAGGTCGGAGCACACCAGGGTAAAGTTGTGGCGGTCGTCGAGCTGGCGCAGCCACTTGATCTTCTCGATCGCCTTCTTTTCGCCCAACCGGCAGCCCAGCGCGTAGCCGGAGTCGGTGGGATAGGCGATCACGCCGCCCTGACGCAGGATCTCGATAGCCTGGTCGATCAGACGCTTCTGCGGATTCTGCGAATGAATCTGGAAGAATTGGGTCATTGCACGCTCTCCTGAAACCGCTTTGGAAACCCGCCACGACACGCATGACAGCGGTCGTCCGTAGGATGACTCTCGCTATTTCGAGCGTCACCGCTTTCAGCGTAACAGACGCCGCGTCATTCGCCGCAGGCAAAGCCTCGCAGGGACGGATGACACCACACCGGCCTGACGTGGGAGCGCGGCGGCGGACTGATCGTCCCGGGCGACAGCGCACCGCCGGGATAGTGGAAATCGCTGCCGATCGAGCCGTACAGGCCATGGAAGTCGAGCTGTCGGGCCAGGTCGTGGGTCGTATCCGGATTCTGGTAGCCGCTGACCAGCTCCGCCGCTTCGCCGCCGGCTTCGATGAAGGCCGAGAACATCAGATCGCGCTTGCGCCGGGTCATGCCGTAGCGCAGCGGATGCGCAACGACGGCGATGCCTTGGGCGTCGCGAATCCAGCCGACCACCGTCGCCAGCTCCGGCCAGTGCATCCTGACGTCGCCGCGCTTGCCGGCGCCAAGGTAGCGTTTGAACGCCGTCTTGATATCCGGCACCACGCCGGCGGAGACCAGCGCTGCCGCGAAATCCGGCCGCCCCAGCGGGCGCTCGCTTCCCGCTTCCCGCCGCGCCCTGGCGAGCCCGTCGTCCAGGCCGACCTTTTCCAGACGGTGGGCAATTTCTCGGGATCGCAGCTCGCGGGCGTGGGCCAGCGACGCCAGGCCGGCATCGAGGGCGCGGGAGGTGCCGTGGGGCAACAGCGCCACGATGTGAAGCGCGATGCCCCGCCACTGGCAGGAGAGCTCGGCGGCCGCCATCAGGTGGATGCCATGGTGACGGCATCGCTGTCGCGCTTCCTCGACGCCATCGAGCGTGTCGTGGTCGGTCAGCGCGACGTGCGTCATCCCGCGGGCATGGCACAGGTCCGCCAGTTCGGTGGGTGAAAGCTTGCCGTCGGAAGACGTGGAGTGCAGGTGCAGATCGACCCCGCGAACGCTTTCCAGCGTTTCTGGCAGCGTCAACGAACGAGTCTCGCGATCATCGGTGGGAAAAACGCTCATGGGCATGACGCCAGCCAGCGTCTTTGTCAGAATAGATCGACTATGGTGACGGGCGCGACGAGCCGGGTCAAACGTCTGCGCCGCCACCACCCGCCAGAGGCCTAGCCCGTATGAAACTGCTGTTCGACTTTCTGCCCATCGCGATCTTCTTCGCCGTGTACCACCTGAGCGGCGACATCATCATGGCGACGATGGTGCTGATTCCCGCTACCGTGGCGCAATTGGGCATCGTCTGGTGGCGTCAGCGCCGCATCGAGAAGATGCTGCTGATCACCTCGATCATCGTGATCGCCTCGGCCGGCGCCACCATCGCGTTTCGCAACCCGGCCTTCATTCAGTGGAAACCCACCGTCATCAATGCGCTGTTCGGCGTCGCATTTCTGCTGTCGCCGCTGTTCGGCGGGCAGACGCTGACCCAGCGGATGATGGGCAAGGCGGTATCGCTGCCCGCGGCCGTGTGGCGGCGGCTCAATCTGGCGTGGGTGCTGTTCTTCTTCGCCATGGCGGCGCTCAATGTCTATGTCTTCAGCTACTACGACGAGGCGACCTGGGTCGACTTCAAGCTTTTCGGCATGCTGGGACTGACGCTGCTGTTCGTGGTCGGGCAGGCCCTGTTCCTGGCCCGCCACCTTTCGCAATCACAATCGGAGGAAGGTTCCTGATGCTCTACGCCATTATCAGTGACGATGTCGACGACAGCCTGGAAAAGCGGCTCTCGGTTCGCCCGGCGCACGTCGAACGCCTGGAGGCGCTGAAAGACGAAGGCCGACTCGTGCTCGCCGGTCCCCATCCGGCCATCGACAGCGACAACCCGGGCGAGGCCGGCTTCAGCGGCAGCCTGATCGTGGCCGAGTTCGAATCGCTCGAAGCCGCGCAGCGCTGGGCCGATGCCGACCCGTACGTCGCCGCCGGCGTCTACTCGCAGGTGCAGGTCAAGCCGTTCAAGCGGGTACTTCCCTGACTTCGCGATTCCCGTCATCGCCTCGGCATTGCCGTTATCCACAACCGCTCGCGTCATGGTTTTGCACAGTGGCTGTGGATAACACTGTTAAGATCCCGCGGACCGCTTCCCGCGCCGCCGACAAGCCGCCGCCTGGCGGAAAGTGTTCAATTTTTATACAGCTCGCCGCCTGGCTTTCCTGAAGCGATTGCCTGGCGGCGCTGGACTTGGAAACCATGACCGGCAACTCGGCTTCTCCTCACCGCCATGCCCTCCGCTATTCCATCCGACATGCCGAGCTGGACTGGCGTGTCGACGATGGTGACGTCGAGGCCCCCTTCTCGACCGCTTACGACGATGTCTATTTCTCGCGTCAGGATGGCCGCGAGGAGACCCGCTTCGTTTTCATCGACAACAACGACCTGCCACGGCGTCTGGCCGCCTGGCGGGCTCGGCGTCCGTTCACGATCGGCGAGACCGGCTTCGGCACCGGGCTCAACATGCTGTGCGCCTGGGCGTGCTTCGACGAGCACGCCCAGGCGGAGGCCAGACTGCACCTCGTCTCGACCGAGAAGCATCCGCTCACCCGCGAGGCACTGGAACGCGCCTGGCGCAGCTGGCCGCAACTGGCGTCCCGGGCCGCTTCGCTGATCGACCAGTGGCCGCCGGCCGTGGCCGGTATCCACCGGCTGCAACTGGATGCCCGCGTCACTCTAGATCTTCACTTCGGCGATGCCGCGGACTGTCTGTCGCGGCTGGACGGTCAGGTCGATGCCTGGTTCCTCGATGGTTTCGCGCCGTCGAAGAATCCCGACATGTGGCGGCCCGAGCTGTTCGAGGCCATGGCCGCCGCCAGCCGGCCAGAGGCGACCTTTGCCACTTTCACCTGCGCGGGATTCGTTCGCCGAGGCCTGGCCGCGGCCGGCTTCCGCTGGCGCAAGGTGCCGGGCTTTGGCCGCAAGCGCGAGATGCTGCGCGGCGAGCGGGACGAATCGGCGCGGCCTGCGTCCGAGGCCATTTCCGCCCGAGCGGCGACACCCTGGTTTCAGCCGCCGCCCGCCCGGCCGGCGGCGCACGTGGCCGTGATCGGCGCCGGTATCGCCGGCACCAGCGTGGCGGCGGCACTGGCGCGCCGAGGCAGTCGGGTGACGCTGGTGGATCGTACCGGCATCGCGGCCGGGGCCTCCGGCAATCCTCAGGCCGCGCTCTACGTCAAACTGGCGATCGAACCCAACCTACAGAGCCGCTTCTATCTCGCCGCGCTGCTCTACACGCAGCGCTGGCTGGCGCGCCTCGATCCCCAGCGCCGCTGGTGGTCGGACTGCGGGCTGCTGCAACTGACCGGGGATGCGCGTGGCATCGAACGCCAGCGCCGGTTCCTGAACCTCTACGACCTGCCGTCGACCGTCGTCTCCGCCAGTGAGGCCGCCGACGCCACGTCGCTCGCCGGCATCGATCTGGACCAGGCTGCTCTCTATTATCCGCAGGCGGGCTGGGTGGATCCGGTGGCGCTGTGTCATCACCTCGCGGCGACGCCCGGCGTCGAAACACACCAGGCCGAACTCCGTTCACTGCGGGAGACGGAAAGCGGCTGGCAGTTGCAGCTGGGCCAGAGCCCGCTGCGCGTCGATCAGGTCGTGTTCGCCACCGGCCACGCCAGCCACGACTGGCTCGACGGTCTGCCGCTGCAATCGGTTCGCGGCCAGGTATCCACCCTGGCGCTACCGCAGCAGACCGAGTCCGGCAACGGTCCGACCCTGGAGCGCGTGCTCTGCGCCGAGGGCTACGTAATGCCGGCCCGGGACGGAATGCTCACCTTCGGCGCGACCTTTTCGCCCAACGATGCCGATACGACGCTGCGCGAATCGGATCATCGCCGCAACCTCGACGAGCTGGCGCGAACGGCTCCGGCGCTGGCCCGCCAGTTTGCCGGAATCAATCCCGCCAGCTGCGGCGGCCGCGCCAGCGTTCGTGCCGCCAGCCCGGACAAGACGCCCTACGCCGGGCCGCTGCCGGACGTCGCGCGCTGGCGCAGCAATTACGCCGCGCTGGGCAAGGATGCCAAGCGTCGCTTCGACTGCCCCGGCAGCCACTATCCGGGATTGTGGATAACGACCGCGCACGGTTCCCGCGGCATGGTCAGTGCCCCGCTGTGTGCCGAACTGATCGCCTCGCGGCTATACGATGAACCGATGCCGCTGGAGCGCGAGCTGGTGGATCACCTCCACCCCGGTCGACGCCTCATCGCCGACCTGATTCGCGGGCGCTGATACGGCCCCTGCGGGCGCTGATACGACACCTGCGGTCCGGGGAGCCTCCGATTGACGCCGTGTTGCCCAGCGGAATCGTCAATCGGGTTTCCTCGCCTCACGAGCCCGGCGTGCCGGTCTCTCCCAGATGCGCCAGCGTCTCGCCATCGAGGCAACGGTAGGTAAAGGAAGGACGGCCGATCTGGCCGTAATGGAAGGACTCCTCGAGCACGCCGCGATCCACCAGATGCTTGAGGTACTTGCGCACCGACACCCGCGACATGCCGGTGTTCTCGCTCAGCGCCTCGGTGGTGAAAGGCGCCCCGTCCTGTTCGGCGGCGGCTCTCGCCACCTGAGCGAGCGAATTGGCCGTCAGCCCCTTGGGCAAATCGCCGGGGCGGGCCGGCTGGGCGGCAATCGACTCGCGGCGGAACAGCGCATCCAGATCGCGCTGGTGCGCGCGCGCCGGCAGCCGCGACAGCCGCCGGTGCGTATCCAGACAGCGCGTCAGGGCCTCCTTGAAGCGCTCGAACTCGAAGGGCTTGACCAGATAGTCGCTGACGCCGAGATGCTTGGCTTCACGCACGGTTTCCATTTCCGAGGCCGCCGTGATCAGCACGATCTGGATATCCCTGGCCTGGCGGCGCAGGTCGCGTACCAGCGACAGGCCGTTGTGCTCGCGGAGATAGACATCGAGCAGCAGCAGGTCCACCGGCTCCCGCGCCAGCAAGTCCCTGGCCGCCGGCAAGTCTTCGCATTGCGCCACCAGATCGATGCCGTCGATACGATTGAGAAACTCGACATTGAGCCGCATCACCATCGGATCATCTTCTACTACCAGTACGCGCATGGATCACGTCACTCCGTCGGTTACCCGCGTTACCGCCATGGCATAGGGTACTGTCACCTCGACCAGCGTGCCACGCCCCAGCGTCGAATAGAGGGCCAGCGAGCCACCGAGCGATTCCACGTGCGTCTTGACCATGGCCAGCCCATAGCCTCGCCCTTCGCCCTTGGAGGAGACTCCCTGCTTCATGGCCAGCCGCTGCTGATCTTCGGCCATGCCTTTACCGTTGTCCGATACATGCAGCGAGAGCGCGCCGGCATCGACGCCCAGTGTCAGGCTCACCTGAGGCGCCTCGCGCCCGGCCACCGCCTCGAACGCGTTCTCCACCAGATTGCCGATGATCGATACCAGAAGATGGATGATCTCGCTTTCGTCGGGTGCGGGTATCTCGCTTTCCAGATCGATCTCGAACGCCACTCGCCGCTCTCTGGCCTCGCTGCCCTTGGCCAGAAGAAAGCCGGCCAGGATCGGGTCCCTGACCCCGGCAATCCGGGCCGCCGCCGGCGCGATCAGGGTGTCGTCGAGCTCGCGCAGGTAACGCTCCAGGCGCCCCAGATCGCGCAGCTGCACGAGCCCCAGGATCACGTGCAGCCGGTTCTTGAATTCATGGGTGGAGGCGCGCAGCGCCTGGGCGTATCGGCTGACGCCGGTCAGCTCTTCGGCGAGCCGATTCACTTCGCTGCGATCCCGCAGCGTCACCACGCTTCCGTCGGCACCGCGTTCGCCGCGAATGGGCACGCGATTGACGATCAGCGCTCGCCCGTTCAGCGTCAGCCGGCGGTCGAGCGAGGGAATGCCGCTGTCGAACAGCTCCTTCAGCGTCGCGGCCGGAATCCCCGAACCGTCGGCCGCCGCCGAGGAGCCCAGCAATTGGCAAGCCGCCGGATTGACCAGCGTGATCTCTCCCTCGCCATTGATCGCCAGCACCCCTTCGTGCAGCGAGGAGAGCATCGCCTGACGCTCCCGAACCCACTGGGATATCTGGTGCGGCTCGAACCCCAGCAGGATCCGCTTGATATAGCGCGCCAGGCACCAGGCGCCCGAGGCGCCGATCAGCATCAGCAGTGCGATACCCAGCAGCAGACCCTGGCGGCGTTCGGCCAGCAACAGGCCGACACGGTTGAGCGTGACCCCGGTCGAGACGGCGCCGATGACCGTACCGCCGGCATCGAGCACTGGCGAGAATCCGCGAATGCTGACGCCCAGCGTGCCCTCCGAGCGAGAGACGTAGGATTCCCCGGCCAGCGAGGGGTCTTCGTCGCCACCCCGGAAATGCCGCCCGACCTCGTCGGGATCGGGATGCGTCAGGCGCAGATGATCGAGATCCATGACGGTGATGAAATCCACCCCCAGCCGCTCGCGCAGTCTCTCGATCTGCTGGCGCAAGGCGGAATCGGGATCGTGGACGATGGGGCGGGCGGAGAGCGCCGTCTTGACGTCACTGCGATCGGCCAGCACCGCCGCCAGCCCCATCACCCTCTCGCCCTGGGTGTCCTCGAGATTGGCGCGCAGCTGGTAGTTGAACAGCAACAGCGCCACGCCCAGCGTCAGCACGATCATGCTGGCGACCAGGATGAATATCTGGGCACTCAGACGTAGCCGTTTCACGCCACGTTCCTCGCAGGCGGGAGCGTGGTTCCAATCTCGCCAAGCCTGCCGCCGCATCGAGCCAATCCGAACATCTTCCGCCACTCCTTTTCACAATGCCGGCCGCAACAGCCGCCCTCGAGGTAACCGGTCGGTAACCGCCATGGCTTTAGACCATGGTGGTATACCCTCCAGGCCGTGTGTATGCAGCTCTCGAGCGCGTTTCTTTCAATAGTTTATAAAGGCTTTAATAATTTCCTAAAGCTTGGTCGACACCGTGAGGTCTCTATCCTCGGCACCGTACCGCCCGCCGGGCAAGAATACCGCTTATCGCCCTTTGGGCGAGAATCCATGGGGAGCCAACCATGACTTCAACCGTGACGCAAACTGCACACGCCGATTCCGGCCGTCGAGACAGCTGGCTGTCGACGCCGATCTTCGGCATTCCCCTACCGCTTTTCGCCATCGCCACCCTCGTTCTGATCATCTCCATGGCGACGGACACGATCCCGACCGGGATGATCGGCGCCCTGCTGGTGATGATGATCCTGGGCGAACTCATGGGCTTCATCGGTGATCGGCTGCCGATCGTCAAGAGCTATCTTGGCGGCGGCGCGATCCTGGCCATCTTCGGCGCCGCAGCGCTGGTCTACGTCCAGTGGCTGCCGACCAGCGTCGTCGACAACGTGACCCAGTTCATGAAGGGCGGCGGCTTCCTCAACTTCTACATCGCCGCGCTGATCACCGGCAGCATTCTGGGCATGGACTCCCGCGTGCTGGTCAAGGTCGGCTCGCGCTACGCTCTGCCGTTGATCTGCGCCGTGCTATTCGCCGCCCTGTTCGCGATCGCCGTCGGCTGGATGATGGGCTTCTCGCCGCAGGACGCTGTCGTCGTCATCGCCCTGCCGATCATGGGCGGCGGCATGGGCGCCGGCGCCGTACCGATGAGCCAGATCTACGAGCAGCTGCTGGGCCAGCCGGCGAGCTACTACATTTCCATCCTGGTGCCGGCGCTGGCCCTGGGTAACGTCTTCGCCATCATCATCGCCGGCCTGCTCAACGGCCTGGCCAACCGCATGCCGAGCCTGACTGGCAACGGCCAGATGATGCCGGGCGTGGAAATCGAAGAGCGCGAGAGCAAGCTAGAGCTCTCCAAGCTGGGCATCGGCGTCGTCGCCGCACTCACCTTCTTCGTCGGCGGCGAGATTCTGGGCGGGTTCATTCCGCTGCATCCGTACGCGCTGATGATCATTCTGGTCGCCGTTCTCAAGATCGCCAACGTGGTGCCGGAATCGATCAACGACGCCGCGGCGCAGTGGTTCCAGTTCGTTGCCAAGAACTGGACCTTCGCCCTGCTGTTCGGGATCGGCATTGCCTACACCGATCTCGCCCAGGTGATCGACGCCATCTCCATCACCTACGTGTTGATCGTGTTCGCTGTCGTCGCCGGTGCAGCCTTCGGCGCCGGCCTGGTCGGCAAGCTGGTCGGCTTCTATCCGATCGAGTCCGCGATCACCGCCGGGCTGTGCATGGCCAATATGGGCGGCACCGGGGACGTGGCCGTGCTCTCCGCTGCCAAGCGCATGCAGTTGATGCCGTTCGCCCAGATCTCCTCACGCTTGGGTGGCGCGCTGATCCTGCTGATCTCCAGTATCGTGGTGCCGCTATTCTTTACTTGATGGCGACCTTCACCTGATAGTGGCCTTCACCTGACAACGGCTGTTCTTCATCGAGAAAGGTGACAAAGCAAAACGGCGCCCCTGTTCTTAATGACGGGGCGCCGTTTTGGTTTGCTGATAAACCGATACGCTTGAATTCCCCACCCGATGACGCCTTCCAGAACGGCGCTGAACGACGATCGCCGCGTCGGGTCTCGCGTCATGGATGACGCGAGAGGCGCGTTGGGCAGGATGCCCTTTCGCGCCGACCCGAGCGCGGGCGGTTGGCGTTCAGGGTTTCGCCGTCTGGGGCGTCAAGAAAGGGGAGCGCGAGGGGCTTGCCCCTCGCAATAATGAGCAAAAGGGCGGTTGATGCTCGGTCAGTGGTAAGCAAATGCTGCTCGAATTAGTCATCTGGCAAAACGGACGCACCGTTTAGCCTTCCTCCTCGTCATCGGCCAGATCCCGCCCGAAGCTGCGCCACTGGGCCAGGGTCATCACCTCGGTGCTCTCGGTCTGCAGGTCGTGAACGATCAGCAACTCGCTCCGCTCGAGTTGCCGCTTGAGATCCCGCACCCAGTCATGCATGTCCGTCGCGACATCGGTGGTGTCGTACCCCTGCCGCGTGACGAACGTCTCCAGCAGCGCATCCAGCGTTTCCGCGGGCAGCATGCGGTGCGGGATTTCGATGAAGCGTCCACTCATGTTCCTGCCTCCCATGCGTTCAGCCGTTCGATGAACGTGGCTTCGTCGATCACCTCGACGCCCAGCTCTTCGGCCTTGGTCAGCTTGCTGCCGGCACCGGGCCCGGCGACGACGGTAGCGGTCTTCTTCGAGACGCTGCCGGCGACCTTGGCGCCGAGCGCCTGCAGGCGCGCCTTGCCTTCGTCACGAGTCATGCCCTCCAGGCTGCCGGTCAACACCCAGGTCTGCCCTGCCAGCGGCTGCGGCCGTTCGCCGATAGCCTCCTCTTCCCAGGTCACGCCCACCTTCAGCAGGTCGTCCAGCGTTTCCTGGTTGTGTGTCTGACGGAAGAAAGTATGGATATGGTGGGCCACCACGGGGCCGACATCGTCGACAGCCTTCAAGGCCTCCAGCGAGGCTTCGCGCAGCGCCTGGAGCGTACCGAAGTGGCGCGCCAGGCTGGCCGCCGTGGCTTCGCCCACTTCACGGATGCCGATGGCGTAGACGAAACGCGCCAGCGTGGTGTGCTTGGCCGCCTCGAGCGAATGGACGAGGTTGTTCGCGGATTTTTCCGCCAGCCGGGGCAGTTCGGCGAGTCGTTCGGCTCTCAATCGGAACAGATCGGCCGGCGTCTTGACCCACTCGCGTTCGACCAGCAGATCGATCAGCTTCTCGCCGAGACCGTCGATATCCAGCGCGCGCCGGCTGGCGAAGTGCTTCAACGCCTCCTTGCGCTGCGCCGGGCAGTAAAGGCCACCGGAACAGCGCGCCGCGACCTCGCCTTCCAGCCGCTCGATCTGCGAGCCGCAGACCGGGCAGGCCGTCGGCATCTCGATGGCACGCGCCCCCTCCGGGCGCTGCGACTCGACGACACCGACGATCTGCGGAATGACGTCGCCGGCTCGCCGCACGATCACGGTATCGCCGATGCGAACACCGAGCCGCTCGACCTCGTCCATGTTGTGCAGCGTGGCGTTGGAGACCGTCACGCCAGCGACCTGCACCGGCTCCAGCTTGGCCACCGGCGTCAGCGTACCGACGCGACCGACCTGAAACGCCACGTCGTTGAGCGTCGTGGTCTGCTCCTGGGCCGGGTATTTGTAGGCGATGGCCCAGCGCGGCGCGCGGGAGACGAAGCCCAGCTCGCGCTGATCGCGCAGGCTGTCGACCTTCAGCACGGCGCCGTCGATGTCGTAATCGAGCGTCTCGCGCTGCTCGCCCAGCGTCTGGCAGAACGAGACGACGCCGCTCGCGCCCTCGACGACATCGAGCAGCGGGCTGGTACGGAAACCCAGCTCGCGCAATCGCTTCAGATAGTCGGAATGGGATTGCGCGCTGTCGTCCCCCTCGAGCCGGGCGACCTGATAGGCACAGAACTCCAATGGCCGTTTGGCGGCGATCGAGGAATCCAGCTGCCGGAGGCTGCCGGCAGCGGCATTGCGCGGGTTGGCGAAGACCTTGTCGCCGTTCTCCCGCGCACGCTCGTTCATCGCCTCGAAGCCTGAGTGGCGCATATAGACTTCGCCGCGCACCTCGATCAGCGGCGGCACCGACTTGCCCCGCAGCTTGAGGGGGATGGAGTGGAGCGTACGCAGGTTGAGCGTGACGTCTTCGCCGGTCCGCCCGTCGCCACGCGTTGCGCCCTGGACCAGCCGGCCGTTCTCGTAGACCAGCGACACCGCCAGCCCGTCGAGCTTGGGTTCGCAGCAGAACCTCAGCGTCTCCGAGTCACTCTCGAGCTTGTCGGCGACACGTTTGACGAATGCCTCGAGTTCTTCCGTGCTGAACGCATTATCGAGCGACAGCATCGGCACGGCATGCGTCACTTCCCGAAAGCGTTCGGCCGGCGAAGCCCCGACACGCTGCGTCGGTGAATCCGGCGTCACCAGGTCGGGATGATCGGCTTCCAGCGACTGCAGCTCGCGCAGCAGCTTGTCGTACTCGATATCCGGAATCTGCGGCTGATCTTCGACGTAATAGTGATAGTTGGCATCGTCCAACTGCTGGCGCAGGGCATCGGCCCGCTCGAGGACCGCTTGGGGGATCTGGCTCATGACGCTCGATTCGATCGCTGCACAAAGTGACCCGCATTGTAGCGGAAGCCGATCACGGCTGCCGTAACGCGGAGCCCCGACTCAGGCCGAACGAGGAAACGAAACGACGACGGGGCCCCGAAAGGCCCCGTCGTCAAGTCCGGCTCATTTCGAGCCTTTGCCAACTCAATTGGCTTGATAGCGATGCAACCGATGGCGGCGCTCGAACTCCTGCACCCGTTGACGCGCGAACTCGATCGTCTGGGCGGTCATCACGCTGTGGTTCTCGTCCTTGAGCTCGCCACCGAGATTGCGCACCAGCACCATCGCGGTTTCCAGCATCGCCTCGAAGGCGGCCGAGGTGTCGTTGGCGCCCGGCAGCGGCATCAGGAAGGTCACCCCCGGCGTCACGATCTCCTGCATGTTGTCGAGATCGAAGACGCCCGGCTTGACCACGTTGACCATCGAGAATTGCAGCTCGCTGTCGTCCGCTTCGGTCTCGTAGCGATGGAAAATGCCCATCTCGCTGAAACGCAGGCCGCAGGCCAGCATCAGGTTGAGCAGATCGGCACCGTCGAACCCATCTTCGGTTCTCGCCAGCACACTGATGACGATGATCTCCTCGGAATGCGCCAGGGTTTCGCGGGCACGAGCGGCACTCACGTGATGACGCTTGGCACGCTCCACCGCCGGATGCTGCGTCACGACGTCGTTTCGTGGCGATACGTCGGCATCCTCGGCTGGCGCGACGGACCCTTCTGCCGTCTCCGGTTCGACACGGCGTTCCGAGAGGGTGGGCTCGGGCTGATCGGCCGAGTGCGCCTCGCTGGCCACACGGTCACCGTCATACGAAATCGACGCGCCCTCGGGCGGCACCAGCGTCGTGATCTGCAGCTGGCTCGATGGTTCGGCGACGTCGGTTTCCCGAGATGCCAGACTCGGCTCCTGGTGGCGCTCCGTCGTCTTCTGAACCCGTGTTTCTTCCGCGTCGCGCTTGTGGCTCAGGCGATGAGCCGATTCGCTGACGCGTTTGGCACCCGCGCGAACGGCGCTCTTGACGTTGTGCTGCATGTCGGCGAACGAGGAGCGCGTTCGGCGATCGACGATGCTGCGCTGCAGTTCCTCTTTCGGAATTCGTTCCTGGCGCTTGGGTTCGGAAGGCCTGATCGGTTCCGAACCATTGCCACTGCGTTCAAACGTCGCCGGACGTACGACACGTGCCCCTCCATTGGGCAATTCCCAGTTGACCTCGGCCTCGCGGGCCGCCTGTTCCGGATCCACGTCGGATCCGGCGTCGGATTCGCTGTCTCCGATCGCCTGATCTAGGCGTGGAACCCGACGTTGGCGCTGAAGACGACGGAAACCATCGATCACGATGGTCGCCACCAAAACCAGCCCCAGGATGATCAGCCACTCTCTTAGTTCCATGGGTCGTCTTGCCTGTTCGCGGTGCCACTATGCTGGAAGAGGACAACATGCCTATGGCATGTTCGCACTAGCATAGCGTGATTTGTCAAAAATGGGCTACTTTTTCTTTGTCAAGCGAAGTTTTTCCCATCAGCAATCACCCTTCAATTCCATCCCATGCGAGACATCCTATTACGTCATTAGCCGGTTTGGCTATTTTCGCCAGTATCAGGACGTATCCGCCATCGACGCCGCTTCTTCCACCCCCACCGATACCAGGCGTGACACGCCCGGCTCCTGCATGGTCACGCCCATCAATCGCTCGGCCGCTTCCATTGCGATCTTGTTGTGCGTGATGAAGATGAACTGCACGCTTTCCGACATTTCCTTGACCAGTTTTGCATAGCGTCCCACATTCGCGTCGTCCAGTGGCGCGTCGACTTCGTCGAGCATGCAAAAAGGTGCCGGATTGAGCTGGAAGATGGCGAATACCAGCGACAGTGCCGTCAGTGCTTTCTCTCCCCCGGAAAGCAGGTGAATGGTGCTGTTTTTCTTGCCTGGGGGGCGGGCCATAATGGCCACGCCCGTCTCCAGCAAATCCTCTCCCGTGAGCGTCAACCATGCGGTCCCACCGCCGAAGACTCGGGGAAAAAGTGCCATCAGGCCCTGGTTCACTTCTTCGAAAGTCTGCTTGAAACGGGTGCGCGTCTCCTGGTCTATACGCTTGATCGCACGCTCCAGGGTGTCGATCGCTTCGCTCAGCTCGGCGTGCTGGGCTTCGAGGTAATCACGGCGCTCGGCCTGCTGCTCGTACTCCTCGATCGCGGCCAGGTTGATGGCGCCGAGCCGCCGAATGCGCTCACCGGTCTCTTCCAGCCGAGTCTGCCAGGCGGATTCCGTGGCATTGGGATCGAGATTTTCCTGTAGGCTCCGGGCGTCCTGCTGCTGTTCCGCCAGCGCCTCCTGCTGCGCATCCGCCTTGAGCGTCAACGCCTGAACCTGCATCCGCGCTTCCTGCAACCGCTGGCGGAGCCCTTCCAGATTGCGTTCGTGCTGCTGGCGTTCGATCTCGGTCTGGCGCAACGTCTCGCCGATCTGATTGGCGCGATCCCGGCAACGGTTGAGCGTGGCCTCCTGCCGGGATCGTGTCTCGAGTCGTTGCGCCAGGCGTTCACGCTGATCGTCGTCGGGTTCGCGCAAGGTTTCCAGCTGTTCCTGCAGCAGTTCGACACGTTCGTCGAGTCGCGACAGCTGCTCCCGACTGCGCTCGGCCTGCTGCCGAAGCTCGCCGCGCTGGGCCTCGAGACGCTGACGTTCGAGCGCCAGTTGCTGCTGGGTCTGCCGGGTCTGCTGCTGTTGCTGGCGCAGCTCCGCGAGCCGGGACTGGCTCTGTTCGCGGGCCGCTTGCAGCGCGTCGCGCTCGGCGCTGTTGGCCTCGACCTGATCGAGCGCCTGCTGCCAGCGCTCCCGCACGCTTTCCAGTTCCAGTGCCTGCTCCGCGTGTCGCTCCTGCCCCTGCGCCTGTTCGGCATCGAACTCCCGCAGCCGCGAAATGACATGCTCGAGACGACTCTCCAGCGTCGCCAGCCGGGTCGCCTGCGTCTGACGCTGCTGGGCGAGCCCGCGTTCGTCCTGCCCCAGCGTTTCCAGTGCCGCTTCGCTGGCCTCGACTTCGGACTGCCAGTGTGCGATCCGTGTTTCATGCTCGGCCAGCGTGGCGTCGAGCGTCGCGATCTCCTCGATCAGCGCATCGCGGCGCTGTCGCTGCAGCAGGACGCTGTCCGCATTGGCGTCGTCCCGACCGAGACGCCGGGCCCAGCCCCGCCCCAGCCACAGGCCATCCTGCGTGATCACGCTCTGCCCCGCGGGAAGGTCGGCGACCATCTGCCAGGCCGCCTCCGGGTCATCGACGCAATGAATCGCCGACAGCCACATCGACAGCGCACCGGCGCCCTCGACCCGGGCGCCCAGCGACCGGGGAGGTGCGGCCTCCGGCGACTGGTCCGAGACCACCGGCAGCTCACCGCTGACCAGCGACGCCAGCGGCACGCGGGCGGCTTCCGGATCCGCCAGGCGCGCCTTCAACCACGGCGCGAGCACCCAGGCCACGGTGCGCTCCCAGCCGGCCGCCACCTGGAGACGCTCGGCGACTCGCGGGGCACTACCCAGCGGGTGATCGCCGAGCTGTTCGGCCAGGCTGGCGTCGTCATCGTTGAGGGCCGCGTCGATCAGTGCCTCCAGCGAGGCGATCTCTCCCTGGCAGCGATGCCGACGCTCACGTTCGCTGTCTCTGGCCGCCTGCGCTTCAGCCTGGCTTTGCCGAGCCCGCTCGCGGGACTGCTGATGCGTTTCGCGACGAATCTCCAGCGCCTGCTGCCGTTCGTCCAGCATTGCCAAGTCTTCCCGGAGCGCGTCTCTTTCCGCCTCCAGATCACTGACATCCGGCAGTTCGGACCGCTGCTGCCGTCGACGTTCCAGTTCACGGGCCGCCTCTTCGAGCTGGCGTTCGAGACGCCGGATCGTCTCCTGCTCGCGTTCGGCCCGGTGACGGGCATCCCGGTCGCGTTCGCTGAACGCTTCCCACTGTTGCCGGTGCTCGTCTGCCAGGGCCTCGGCCTCTTCGAGCTGCAGCTCCAGCGTCAGCAGCGATTCGTCCGCGATCTCGGCTTCTGGCAACAGCGTCTCGAGTCGGGTATCGAGCTCCGCGCGGCGCGTCTCGTCCTGCTCGACCAGTTGCGCCAGCGCATCCCGCTCGCGTCGGGCGCTCTCCTGATCGTCGGCGAGCTGCTGCTCACGCTGCCGGGCATGTTCCAGCGACTGCTCCAGCCGGGCGATATCGGCGCCGGTCTGGTAGAACGCGGCCTGGTGCGTTTCCAGCTCCGCGGCCACCGCATCGTGGGCCTCCCGGCCTTCCGCCAATCGGGTTTCGCACTGGCGCTGGCCGAGAATCTCGCGTTCGACCTGGATCTCGCAGTCGCGCACGCGCGCCTCTTCTTCGCGCTGCTGGCTGCGCAGGGCGCGTTCCCGCAGCACCGCGAGCTCGCCGCGCAGGCGATGTTCTTCCTCTTTCAGGGTGCGATAGCGTTTGGCCGCTTCGGCCTGACGCTTGAGCCGTTCGAGCTGCTTGTCGAGCTCTTCGCGGATGTCGTCGAGCCGTTCGAGGTTCTCCTGGGTGCGCCGCAGGCGATTTTCGGTCTCCCGCCGACGCTCCTTGTACTTGGAGATTCCCGCCGCCTCTTCCAGTGTGTTGCGCAACTCTTCCGGCCGCGCCTCGACCAGCCGGGAAATCATGCCCTGGCCAATGATCGCGTAGGAACGCGGCCCGAGCCCGGTGCCCAGGAAGATGTCGGCGATATCGCGGCGACGGCATTTCTGGCCATTGAGGAAATAGCTGGACTGGGCCTCGCGGGTGACCAGGCGCTTGACCGCGATCTCGTTGTAGCCGGCATAGGCGCCGCCGAGATCGCCGTCGCGATTGTCGAAGATCAACTCGATGGAGGCCTGGCCGACGGGAGAACGGCCGGTGGAACCGTTGAAGATGACGTCTGTCATCGACTCGCCGCGCAGGGTCTTGGCGGAGGACTCGCCCATGACCCAGCGCACGGCATCGATGACGTTGGACTTACCGCAGCCGTTGGGTCCGACGATGGCGGTCATGTTGCTGTCGAACGGCACCGTGACCGGATCGACGAACGACTTGAAGCCGGCCAGCTTGATGGACTTGAGACGCATGCGGGGAATCGAGCTCCTGAACCGATATGGCGATGGCGAACTACCCGGTCGGCAACCCGCCATCGCCGGTTTCGGCAGAGCCTAAGGCACCGTGTGATCGATATCCAGCGTCAATGTCCTGGCGCCAGCGATCTCGACGTCATCCAGCCGCCCGTAGAGATCGCCGGATTGCGGCATCGCCTGGCCGGACGCGGAAACCCGCGCCACCAGGAAAACCGGAGTCGCTGGTGGCAGGCGATCCTGCAACAAAGTATCGACTTGCCGCTGCCGTTTGCCTTGCTATGATGGCGGCACCACCTCGGGAGAAGACGATGACAAACGCCGCACCGAGCTATCTGCAGCGCCAGCCGAACCTGCCGCTGATCGACGGCAACTGGGAACCCATCGATGCCACCGATCTGGTCGAGATTCCTCTGCTCGGACAGGTCGCCGCCGGGCTGCCGATGGAAGCCTGCCTCGACGATGCCACGGTTCATGTCCCCGCGAAGCTGGTCCGCCGAAACACCTATGCGCTACGCGTCCGAGGCGATTCGATGGTCGACAGCAATATCTTCGATGGCGATGTCATCATCATCGAGCGCTATGAGTCGGCCGAAAACGGCGAAACGGCGGTAGTCCTGATCAACAATCAGGAAGTGACGCTGAAGAAGCTGTTCATCGAGAAATCCGGTGTCCGCTTGCAGCCCGCCAACGACAGCATGCCGCCGATCTACCTGAAGAACGAGGATGTGCAGGTACTCGGCCTGGTCATGGGCGTGATGCGCAACCCACCCCAGGTGGCCTGATTCCCCCGGAATCGACCCAAGTCTTCCGGGCCGAGCAAAAAACTCGGCCTGAGTCAGCCAAGAGAACGCCATGCGCTATCCGATTCCCGATCTTGCCCCGCGTGCGCGACACGCCAATACCGTCGAGATCGAGAAGAGCCGTTTCATCTGCTGGCTCTGTCATGCACCCGACAACGCCGCCTTCGATGTGCTGCTGAACGACGCGCGTTCGACCTATCCCGATGCCAGCCACCACTGTTCCGCCTTCATTGCCGGCGCGCCCGGCGAGCAGATCGCGATCGGCTTTTCGGATGACGGCGAGCCGGGCGGCACCGCCGGACGCCCCATGTTTCAGGCGCTGGAAGGCAGCGGACTGGGGCAGATCGGTGCAGTGGTGACGCGCTACTTCGGCGGCACCAAACTGGGAACCGGCGGGCTGGTTCGTGCCTACACCCAGGCCGTGCTTAAGGCACTCGACACTCTGCCCCGGCGCGAATTCACCGAGCGTCGCGACGTGACCATCCAAGTCGATTTCAGCAACGAAGCGGAAGCCCGCCGCTGGCTGGCGGAGCATGACATTCCGGTGGTCAGCGCCGACTACGATAGCCAGGGGGCGCGTCTGCTGCTGGCGTGGCCGGCCGATGACAGCATCTCGCTGGCCGTGCTGGAGCGGCGCCTGAAAGGCGCACTCGTGCGGCTCTGATCACGCCGTTGTGATCGTCGTCATGCTTTCTCTGTCGCCCCGCCTATCCCTGTCGCCCCGCCTTTCCCTTTGCTCATCTCGTTTTCCTGGCAGGCACCCTGCGCCACCTCGTAGGAGAGCCGTATATGCTCTTCGAGCAGCGCTCGCGCCGCAGCGGTATCGCGTGACATGGCCAGATCGACCAGCTGGCCGTGCTGGTCATTGAGTGTCTCTCGCACCGCATTGTTGGCCGGCGCCATGCGCCGGTAGCGATCGAACTGGTCATGCAGCTGTTCGATGAAACGCAACAGCCAGGGCGAACCGCAGGGCTCCAGCAGATGACGATGGAACTGCAGATGCATCTGCTCCCAATGCTCCAGCTGACCCGGCGTCTCGTCGGCCCGCTTGAGACGGTGAAACGCCGCCAGCAGGCCGGCTTCCCATTCATCGTCGCCCGCCGCCAGTGCCTGCGCCAGCGCCTGCCCTTCGAAACGCTGTCTCAGCTCGGCGATGTCGTCCAGTTCGGCACGCGTCAATGCGGGAACCCGGAAGCCACGCTGATTTTCCTGCACCAACAGGCCATAGGCGGCCAATCGATTGAGCGCCTCGCGCAGGGGACTGAGCCCGACCCGGTAACGTTGCTTGAGGGTGGTGATTGCCAGCTTCTGCCCGGCGGCGAAACGTCCATCGATCAAATCGCGCTTCAAGGCCGTGTACAGCTGGCTGGCCGTCATGTTGGCGGTGGGTGCTTCAACTCCCATAAGTGCTCACCTTCCGATCCAGTGATAGAAACTCACTATCTCGCCGACTCAGGTCTTGACCTTCACAAGAATTCGACGCCATAGTAAAAAATCGATTTTTCACATCATAAACGATTAACATCAATTTACCGTACGACCTTCGGCATCCGGCGAACCGCCTTACGGTGAATCGGCTCACAATAATCGAGAAACGCCATGTCCCTCGCTTTCGATCACAACAATCCCTACCCCTCTCGCCGTAGCGCCACCTATGCCGATCGCGGCATGGTCGCGGCTTCGCAGCCACAGGCCAGCCAGGCCGGGCGAGACATGCTGGCCCTGGGTGGCAACGCCATCGACGCCGCCATCGCGACGGCGGCGGTGCTGACTGTGGTCGAACCCACCGGCAATGGAATCGGCGGTGATGCCTTCGCCCTGGTCTGGATTGCCGAAGGCAACGACGGGAAAGGCAAGCTCCACGGTCTCAACGCCAGCGGCCATGCGCCGAAGCGGCTGACGCCGGAAGCCGTCAAGGCCGCCGGCCACGACGAGATGCCGCTGCACGGCTGGACGCCGGTCACCGTCCCCGGCATTCCTGCCGCCTGGGCCGAGCTGTCGAAGCAGTACGGCAAGCTGGACTTCGCCACCCTGCTGGCGCCGGCGATCCGCATCGCCCGGGAAGGTTCCCCGGTTTCGCCGGTGATCAGCCAGCTATGGCAACGCGCCGAGGTCGAATTCCGTGCCAAGGCAAGCGATCCCGCCATTGCGACGTGGCTCGAGGCCTTCGCGCCCGAAGGGCACGCGCCTCGCCCTGGCGAACTCCATCGCAACGAAGCTCAGGCCAGAACGCTCGAAGCCCTGGCCGAGAGCCGCTGCGAAAGCTTCTACCGCGGCGAACTGGCGCAGAAGATCGATGCGTTCTCGCGCGCAACAGGCGGCTACCTTCGCGCCGACGATCTGGCGGATTATCGCCCCGAATGGGTCGAGCCGATCTCGGTCAACTACCGGGGCTACGACGTCTGGGAAATTCCGCCCAACGGTCAGGGCATGGTCGCATTGATGGCGCTGCGCATGATGGAAGGGTTCGATGTCACGGTCCGCGACGACCCGCAACTGCTGCATCGTCAGCTGGAAGCGATGAAGCTGGCCTACACCGATGGCCACCATCACATCACCCAGGCCGAGTACATGCGCACGAGCGTCGCTTCGCTGCTCAGCGACGAGTATGCCGACACCCGCCGCCGCCTGATCGGCGAGAATGCCATCGACCCCGAACCCGGCCAGCCACAGGCCGGCGGCACGGTCTATCTGGCGACCGCCGACAGCGACGGCAACATGGTCTCCTATATCCAGAGCAACTATCACGGCTTCGGCTCCGGCGTCGTAGTGCCCGAAACCGGTATCTCGCTGCAGAACCGGGGTCACGGTTTCAGCCTCGAGGCGGATCATGTCAACGTGCTGGCGCCTGGCAAGCGCACTTTCCATACCATCATCCCCGGCTTTCTGACCCGGGGCGGCACCGCGCTCGGCCCGTTCGGCGTCATGGGCGGCTTCATGCAGCCCCAGGGCCACATGCAGGTCGTCATGAATCTGATCGACTTCGATCTCAACCCGCAGGCGGCGCTGGATGCGCCACGCTGGCAGTGGATGGGCGGACGCAAGATCGGCATCGAACCCGGCTATCCGCTTCACGTGATCCGCGAGATGGCGGCACGTGGTCACCAGATGACCATGGCCGTGGACAGCACCGCCTATGGTCGTGGTCAGATCATCCTGCGAGAACCTCAGAGCGGCGTTTACTGCGGCGGCACCGAGCCGCGCACCGACTCCAGCATCGCGGTGTTCTGATCCATGTCTTCGTCTTTGACAACCCAGCGTCATCTGTTCGTGGCGTTTTTGCGCATCGGCCTGCTCGGATTCGGCGGCGGGCCGTCGATGATTCCGCTGGTTCGCGCCGAGGCGGTCACTCGCTATCAGTGGATGAACGATGAGGAGTTCGGCGACGTGCTGGCCATCGGCAACACCCTGCCCGGCCCCATCGCCACCAAGATGGCCGGCACCATCGGTTATCGGGTTGGCGGCGTGGTCGGCTGTCTCAATGCCGTCCTGGCGGTCATCGTGCCGTGCATCGTGGCGATGGTGGTACTGCTGGGGCTGTTCACCCGTTTCCGCGACCAGCGCTGGATCCAGGGCATGAGCGAAGGCGTCATTCCGGTGGTGATGGTGATGATGGCCCAGCTCACCTGGGACTTCTTCCAGAAGTCACGCATCGTGCTCGGCTGGATCGCGACCCTGATCATGGGGGCGGTCGCCGGCGGTCTGATATACGGGCTCGGTATTCATCCAGGTCTGGTGATTGGCGCGATCCTCATTGCCGCACTGCTGCGACCGGAACGGTGGCGCAAGCGCAGCGGGGAGGCGAAGTCATGATCTACTGGGATCTGTTCCTCGCCTTCTTCATTCCCAACATCATCGGCTATGGCGGCGGGCCGGCGATCATTCCGCTGGTCGAGAATGAAGTCGTCGGCCGCTATGGCTGGATGACCTCCCAGCAATTCGCCGAGACGCTGGCGCTGGGCAATACCCTGCCCAGCCCCATCGCCACCAAGATGGCCGGCTATATCGGCTATGACGTGGCCGGCATCGGCGGCGGACTGGTGGCCACGTTCGCCACCGTCGCCCCTTCACTGATCCTGATGCTGGTAGCGCTGGGAACCCTGTATCGCTACCGGGATTCGATCAAGGTCAAGTCGATGAGCCAGTGGGTCCGGCCGGTGATCATGGTGCTGATGGGCTATCTCACCTGGTCGTTCCTCAACGAAAGCGTCACTGATTCCGGCTGGATTCACACGACCATCATCGGTGCGATCGCCGTGGTGATGCTCTGGCGTCTCAAGCTCCATCCGGTGTGGGCCGTTCTTCTGGGACTGATCTATGGAGGGCTACTGCTCGGGTAGGTGCCAAAGCGCGAGCGCACGCGCCCTCGAAAGGCAGCAACGCAAGAAGCGAAGAAAGTCAACGGACCGAAAAAAGTCGATACGACGTCAAAACCTACAAGCCAAACAAGGACAACTCATGTTCTACGACGTACTCCGTAACGCCGCCCAGGGTAAACTGGGCCGAATGCTCGCCTCCGGCGGCGCGATCGCTTCCCTGACACTGGGGCTCGGTGCGACCGGTCTGGCGACCAGCCAGCTCGCACAAGCCGAAGACTATCCCGACAAGGCCATCGAGTTCATCGTGCCCTGGTCACCCGGCGGTGGCAGCGATGCCCTGATGCGCATCATCTCCAACGCCGCCGACGAGCACATCGGCCAGCCGATGCCGGTGATCAACATGCCCGGCGTCAGCGGTACCATCGGCCTCAAGGAGCTGGCGCAGAAGGATCCCGACGGCTACACCGTCGGCCAGGTCCACGAGGGGCTGATGGCCGCCAACGCCACCGGCCTGACTCAGCTCAACTGGGACGACTTCCAGCCGATCGCCTCGCTGGCCTCCTCGCCCCAGTATCTGGTGGTCAATGCCGACAGCGACTGGGAGACCTTCGAGGATTTCGCCGAATATGCCAAGGAGAATCCCGGTGACATTCGCGTCGGCGCAACGCTCGGCGGCATTCCCCACGTGCATGCGGCGATGATCGAAGACGCCATCGATGCACAGTTCCGATACGTCGGCTTCGAAGGAACCGGCGCTCGCATTCGCGCGCTGGTCGGCGGCCATATCGACGCCTCGATCGGCGATATCTCGTCGAGCCTGGAGTTCGTCAAGAACGGCGACCTACGGTTTCTCGCCATCGGCAGCAAGGAACGTCTCAAGCAGACCCCCGACGTACCGACCTTCAAGGAGCTCGGCTACGACAACCTCAACCTGAGCATCAATCGCGGTATCGTCGCGCCCAAGGAGATCGATCCGGCCAAGGTAGAGACCCTGGCCCAGGGCTTCGAAGCCATGTCCCAGGATCCGAAGTTCGTCGAGCGCGTGAACAAGGCCGGCGCAGAGGTCGAGTTCATGGGGCCGCAGGCCTATGCGGACTACCTCGCCGAGGTCGATGCCACGGTCAAGCGCCTCTCCGGCAAGCTGGCACGATGAGCAAGGATGCCGAGATGGTCTCCCGCCCCGCGCGGGAGACCAGCAGCGAGCACGGCAAGGCGGTCGCCAACGTCATTTTCAATGCCGTCCTGGCCGCGCTGTTCGTCGGGCTGTTCGTGCAGGCCGGCGACCTGCCGTCGTCGATGTGGGAACCGCTGGGTGCCGGCTCGTTCCCGAGGCTGATTCTCGGGGCGCTGGTGATCTTCAATCTGGCGATCGTGGTGCAGTCGATGGCGGCATTGCGCGTCACTGACCGATCCGCGAGCGCCGGTGCAAGACAGTGGTTCCTGCAGCGACGCCTGGCCTTTGCCACGCTGGCGGCGTTTGCCGTCTACGCGCTGCTCATGCCATGGATCGGATTCGCCCTGGCGTCACTGCTGTTCCTGCTCGCCGTGCAGTTCATCCTGGGCGCTCGTCGCGGACGCCGACTGCTGATCGCTGCACTCGTCGCCGTGATCTTCGGCCTGGGTCTCTACATGCTGTTCAGCCACGTGTTCCTGATTTCGCTACCCGCGGGACGCCTGTGGTAGCGCGGAGCGGGTAGCCCGAGACCGGTCGTCCGACTCGAACAAGACCAACGGGACAAGAGAACTTTCCATGCTGATGACCGATGCGCTGCTCAGCAGCGTCGAACAACTGTTTTCGCTGGCGACCCTCGTCAGCATGATGATTGGCGTCATGGCAGGTGTCGTGGCCGCCGCCATTCCCGGTTTCACGATCACCATGGCGATCGTGCTGACGCTACCGGTGACCTTTACCATGTCGCCGCTTCAGGGCGTGGCGACCATGCTCGCCGTGTATGTCGGCGGGGGCTCGGGCGGGTTGATCAGTGCCGCCCTGCTGGGCATTCCGGGCACGCCTTCTGCGGTGGCGACGACGTTCGATGCCTACCCGATGGCGCGCAAGGGCGAACCGGGCCGCGCGCTGGCGCTGGGTATCTGGGCTTCGTTCTTCGGCGCGCTGGTGAGTGCCGTGGTGCTGATCGTCGCCGCGCCACCGCTGGCGATGATCGCCGTCAAACTCGGCCCCTGGGAGTATTTCTCGCTCATCCTGTTCGCTGTCACCGTCGTCGCCAGCCTGGTCGGCAAGTCGGTTCTCAAGGGCTTGATGATGAGCCTGCTGGGGCTGTTCATCGCGACCGTGGGCCAGGATCCGATGATGGGCGTGCCACGCTTTACCTTCGGCATCGACGTGCTGGCGGCCGGCTTTCCGTTCCTGGTGGTACTGATCGGCATCTTTGCGGTGAGCCAGCTGGCCAGCGAGGTGGAGAATCCGTCGGAGCTCCAGCAAGGCAAGGCGCTGGTGAGCGGAAGCATGCAGTTTCGGCCTTTCGCCGTCATGCGCGAGGTTCTGAGCCGCCCTGTAAATCTCTTGCGTTCGTCGCTGCTGGGCGTGGTCATCGGTGCCGTCCCCGGCGCCGGTGGCAGCATCGCCAACCTGATCGCCTACGATCAGGCCAAGCGTGCCTCGAAGACCCCGGAACGCTTCGGTACCGGTATCGCCGATGGCGTGGTCGCCTCCGAGTCGGGCAATTCCGCCACCGCCGGCGGCGGGCTGATCCCGATGATCGCGCTGGGCATTCCCGGTAGCGCGGTCGACGCCGTGCTAATGGCAGCGCTGATGGTACAAGGCGTCAGCGTAGGCCCCAGGCTGATCATGGATAACGCCGATTTGGTCTATGGCATGTTCCTGGCGATGTTCCTGGCCGCCGGCATGGTGCTGGTCTTCTGCCTGATCAGCATGCGCTGGTTCCTGCGAATCACCGAGATTCCCAAGTCGATCATCGTGCCGGTGGTACTTGTCTGCTGTGCGGTGGGTGCGCTGGCGCTGAACAACCGCGTTACCGACCTCTACCTGCTGATCGGCGTCGGCCTGGTGGGCTATCTGCTGGCCAAGCTCGATTACCCGCTGGCGCCGCTGGTGCTCGGCGTCATCCTCGGGCCGATTGCCGAAACCAACCTGCGCCGGGCACTGATGGCCGACGAGGACTGGACGCTGTTCTTCACCCGCCCGATCTCGGCGGGCCTGCTGGTACTCGCGGTTCTGTCGGTGGCGTTCACCGTCCGCCGTCTTCTCCAGCAGCGAGCCGCCGCCCGCGCCTGACGACAGGGAGCGGCATGCCCCACATCGGGCATGCCGCTCACCTGACCATCTTTTCATTCGTCCTCGGCGAGAGGTGTGCTAGCTTGACGGCCGATCATCCGGAGGTCGTATGGTACAGCCTTTCCCCTATCCAGACACGTCTTTCTCCCCTTGCGATACGCCGCTCCCTCATGGGCCCTCGGCCACACGCGGCCGACTCGGTCTGGCGCCAATGGAGGGCGTCATCGATGCCGATACCCGTGCGCTGTTGAGCGAGGACGGAGCCCTGGACTGGTGCGTGACCGAGTTCGTGCGTGTCGTCGACGCGAAACTGCCGCCACGGGTGTTTCTGCGCCATTGCCCCGAGCTGGCGACCGCAGGCGCGTCTGGGCCTGTCACGCCCTCGGCCACGCCCGTCACCCTGCAGTTGCTCGGCTCCGATCCACAGGCACTGGAGGCCAATGCCGAACAGGCGATCGCACAGGGAGCGACGCGGCTAGATCTCAACTTCGGCTGCCCGGCCAAGACCGTCAATCGCCACGACGGCGGTGCGTCGCTGCTGCGTACGCCGGCGCGCGTTCACGCCGCAGTCGCCGCGGTTGCCGAGGTGGGCCGATCTTTCGGGGTTTCGGTCAACGCCAAGCTCCGCCTCGGCTTCGATGACAAGCAGTTGGCCTTGGCCTGTGCGCAAGCGGCCGAAGCCGGTGGGGCCGAAGAACTGGTCGTGCATGCGCGCACGCGACGCGAGGGCTATCGCCCGCCTGCCCACTGGGAATGGATCGCTCGGATCCGGACCGTCGTGAGCGTGCCGGTGGTGGCCAATGGCGATATCTGGTCGCTGGAGGACTACTGGAAGGCGCGCTCGCTCTCGGGTTGCGACGATGTGATGCTGGGTCGCGGCATGCTGGCAGATCCGTGGCTGGCACGGCGTATCCGTCATTGGCAGATCTCGGGCGGCGAACGTCTGCCCGCGACGCCGTGGTCGGCACGTAGCGCCCTGCTGAACCGCTATGCCGAGGCAAAACAAAGCGCGGGCATGCCGGAAAAGGTGATCGTGTCGCTGTTGAAACAGTGGCTGAACATCATGCGGGGGCGAGAGACGGAGGCGGCGATGCGATTCATGGCATTGCGCCGGGAGACAGCACTGGATGCCTTCCTCGCGGGCCTGAACGCCTCCGAGCCGGCACCGACGTCGATCCACGACTCCTCGACAGCGCTCGCCTAGAAAGCGTCCTCACCGGCTCTGGCCGGCCAAACCGTTGGACGGCGGCGCGCCGAGGTCTCATCGGCGCTCGACCGCTATCGGCCAGATATCGCCGATCAGATACCCGACAAACAAAAACCCCCGCGCCCTGTATAAGAACATGAGTGCGGGGGTTTTCGTCTATATGGCGCGCCCGGGAGGATTCGAACCTCCGACCACCTGATTCGTAGTCAGGTACTCTATCCAGCTGAGCTACGGGCGCTTGAAATCTTGTGAAGCAGCAATGCCGGTTTACCCGACTTCAGTGAGTGGCGCGCCCGGGAGGATTCGAACCTCCGACCACCTGATTCGTAGTCAGGTACTCTATCCAGCTGAGCTACGGGCGCTTGATCACTAACTTCCTTCACACGGTGTTGATCGCGGTTTCCGATTTCCCGGAAATGGCGGAGAGGGAGGGATTCGAACCCTCGATAGGGCTATAAACCCTATACTCCCTTAGCAGGGGAGCGCCTTCAGCCACTCGGCCACCTCTCCCCGATCAGCACGGCGCGTAGGTTACCGATTTCGATGAGGGTTGTCCAGCCAACGGACAAACTTTTTTCGAAAAAAACCTTAGAGGATGAAGAAGTTACCAGAAGGCGAGATTAGAAGGCCGATGCCTGCGGGCGAAGAAGGTGTTCAGGGGTAGCCCGAGCCGATAAAGGGGACGACTTCACCAGCCCAGACGGTACCAAAGCGCCTATCCAGCACTCACGCGCCAGGATCGCCGTCTTCGTCTTCGGATTTCTCGCGCTGAATGCGCTGATAGATCTCTTCACGGTGGACGGCCACATCCTTGGGCGCATTCACGCCAATACGCACCTGATTCCCTTTCACTCCCAGAACCGTGACGGTAATGTCGTCGCCGATCATGAGAGTCTCTCCCACGCGACGGGTCAGGATGAGCATTATCTGATCTCCTTCTCAGGGCCTTCTTCCATTCTCGGGTCACGTTCTCGGGCTTCCGCGAGGCAAGCCTGCCACCCGAGAAGCGATTATGCGTCATACGGACCTTCAGGCCAATGACGCCGTTCCATGCAAACCCGCGGCAACGTTGAAAGAACGCATGTTCCTTTCACTTCCTTCCAACTCACCCTTAGCGTAGAACGCCTGAGACATTGTTGAAGGTGTTATTCAGCTATTCGCTCTGAATACTGTCTTTGTCGAGGCCAAAAGCGGTGTGCAACGCACGTACGGCAAGTTCCATCGCCTTCTCGTCGATCACCACGGATATCTTGATCTCGGATGTCGACACCATGCGGATGTTGATATTCTCTTCGGAGAGCACCCGGAACATCCTGGACGCCACGCCGGCGTGAGAACGCATGCCGACACCGACCAAGGAGACCTTAGCGATGTTTTCGTCGCCACGCAGCTCTCCACCGCCGAGCGCCGGGATGACGTCATTCTGCAGAATCCGCATGGTCTGCTTGTAGTCGCCCTTGGCCACGGTGAAGGTGAAATCGGTGTAGTCGCCAGCCGGGGCCACGTTCTGCACGATCATGTCGACTTCGATATTGGCGTCGGCGATCGGCCCCAGGATGCGCGAGGCCACGCCGGGCACGTCCGGGGTATTGAGCAGGGTCAGCTTGGCTTCGTTCGCCGTGAAGGCGATACCGGAGATCAGCGGTTCTTCCATCGATTCGAATTCCTCGTCTGCCACGATCAGCGTGCCCGGTCCTTCCTCGAAACTCGAAAGCACGCGTAACGGTACGTTGTATTTGCCGGCGAACTCCACGGCACGGATCTGCAACACCTTGGAGCCCAGGCTGGCGAGCTCCAGCATCTCCTCGACCGTAATCTTCTCCAGGCGCTGAGCCTTGGAGCAGACGCGGGGGTCCGTGGTGTAGACGCCGTCGACGTCAGTGTAGATCTGGCACTCATCGGCATTCAGGGCCGCGGCCAGGGCGACACCGGTCGTGTCCGAACCGCCGCGCCCCAGCGTGGTGATGTTGCCTTCCTCGTCGACGCCCTGGAAACCCGCGACGACGACGACCTGACCATCGTTCAGATCGTCCTGGATCTCATCGGTCTCGATGCGCTGGATCCGCGCCTTGGTGTGCGCGCTGTCGGTACGGATTCCTACCTGAGCACCGGTATAGGAGGTCGCCGGCACGCCCAGCTGATGCAAGGCCATGGCCAGCAGCGAAATGGTGACCTGCTCCCCGGTCGAGACCAGCATGTCCATCTCTCGAGGCGTCGGATCCTCGTTGATCTGGCTGGCCAGCTCGATGAGCCGGTTGGTCTCGCCGCTCATTGCCGACACCACGACCACGACCTGATGTCCCGCATCGCGGTCCCGCTTGACCTTCTCGGCCACCGCTTTGATCCGCTCGACCGAGCCGACCGATGTGCCTCCAAACTTTTGTACGTATAGCGCCATGAGTCTGCTTATCGCTCCCTAGCGTTGTCGGCCGGCGCTGGCGCCGACCGTGAATGCATTTAGCCCAGCCCCTAGCTCAGTTTCTGCGCGACCCAGGCCGGTACGCCTTCCAGTGCTACCGGCAATTGCGCCGGGTCGCTACCACCGGCCTGCGCCATGTCAGGGCGTCCACCGCCCTTGCCGCCCACCTGCGCAGCGACGTGATTGACCAGCTCGCCGGCCTTGACCTTGGCGGTCAGATCGTCGGTCACGCCGGCAATCAGGCTGACCTTGCCATCCTGAGCCGTCGCCAGCACCAGGACTCCCGAGCCCAGCTTCTGCTTGAGCTGATCGTGCAGGCTCCGCAGCTCCTTGCCCGAGATTCCCTCGACCTGCGTTGCCAGTACCCGAACCCCGGCAACGTCCTGCGCTTCGGCCAGCAGGTCGTTGCCTGCCGCGCTCGCCAGCTTGGCCTTGAGTCGCTCGAGCTCCTTTTCCAGCGAGCGTTGACGCTCGAGCACGGCATCCAGGCGTTCCACGACCTGCTCCGGCTTGGCTTTCAGCCGCTCGCCGACGGCATTGAGCTCCCGCGACTGGGCATCGAACCAGGCCAGGGCGCCCTCGCCGGTGACCGCCTCGATGCGACGCACCCCAGCGGCCGTACCCGACTCCGAGACGATATGGAAAGGCCCGATATCGCCGCTGCGCGCCACATGCGTGCCGCCGCAGAGTTCGATCGAGAAGTCGTCGCTGCCGATCGTCAGCACACGCACGCTATCCAAGTACTTGGCTTCGAACAGCGCTCGGGCCCCCTTGGCCTTGGCCTCGTCGAGCGTCATCAATTCGGTCTGCGTCGGCGCGTTGGCCAGCACCTGAGCATTGACGATACGCTCGATCTGCGCCAGCTGTTCCGGCGTGACCGGTTCGAAATGGCTGAAATCGAAACGCAGACGCTCGGCGCTGACCAGCGAGCCCTTCTGCTGCACGTGGTCGCCGAGCGTCAGACGCAGCGCCTCGTGAAGCAGGTGAGTGGCCGAATGGTTGCGCATGGTCGCCTGACGCAGCGTGGCGTCCACCTGGGGCGTGAGCGTCTCGCCCACGGCCAGACGGCCCTCGACCATGACGCCTTCGTGGAGATGATGCCCGGCCTGCTTGCGGGTATCGGTGACCTGGAAACGGCCGCCACCGGCCTTCAGGTAGCCGGTATCCCCCACCTGGCCGCCGGACTCGCCGTAGAACGGCGTGCGATCCAGCACCACGACGCCCTTCTGGCCTTCCTCGAGCGCGTCGAGGGCATTGCCCTCTCCATCGACGATCGCCGTTACCGTCGACAAATCTTCGAGACGGTCGTAACCGGTAAACTCGGTGCTGCCCTCGAGCTCGAGCGCGGCGCCGTAGTCGCCGCCGAACTGGCTGGCGGCCCGCGCGCGCTGACGCTGCGCCTCCAGCTCGCGCTCGAAGCCGGCCTCGTCGAGCGTGACACCACGCTCGCGGCAGACGTCCGCGGTCAGGTCGTAGGGGAAGCCGTAGGTATCGTAGAGCTTGAAGATCGTCTCGCCCGCCAGGACATCGCCCTCCAGCGTGGAAAGCGCCTCTTCGAGCAGCCCCATGCCATGATCCAGGGTACGCGCGAACTGCTGCTCTTCCTTCAGCAGCACGCGTTCGATCTGATCGCGAGCCTGATGGAGTTCGGGGTAGGCCTCGCCCATCTCGGCGTCCAGCGCCGCCACCAGCTTGTGGAAGAACGGCTCGCTGGCGCCCAGCTTGTGACCATGGCGTATCGCGCGACGGATGATGCGGCGCAGCACGTAGCCGCGCCCTTCGTTGGACGGCAGCACGCCGTCGACGATCAGGAAGGCGCAGGAGCGGATATGGTCGGCGATGACGCGCAGCGAAGGCGTCTTGATATCGCCGTGGCCGGTCAGCTCGGCAGCGGCCTTCAACAGGTTCTGGAACAGATCGATTTCGTAGTTGGAGTGCACGCCCTGCATCACCGCCGCCATGCGCTCCAGGCCCATGCCGGTATCGATCGACGGCTTGGGCAGTGGCGTCATCTTGCCGGAGGCGTCGCGGTCGAACTGCATGAAAACGAGGTTCCACACTTCGATATAGCGATCGCCGTCCTCTTCCGGGCTGCCCGGCGGGCCACCCCAGACTTCGGGGCCATGATCGTAGAAGATTTCCGAGCAGGGTCCGCAAGGGCCGGTGTCGCCCATCTGCCAGAAGTTGTCCTCGTCCAGGCGCGACAGGCGCGCCGGATCGACACCGATGTCTTCGACCCAGATCCTGGCCGCTTCATCGTCGCTGATATGGACGGTGACCCAGAGCTTGTCCTGGGGTAATCCCAGCACCTCGGTGATGAAAGTCCAGGCATAACGGATGGCGTCGGCCTTGAAGTAGTCACCGAAGCTGAAGTTGCCCATCATCTCGAAGAAGGTGTGATGGCGGGCGGTATAGCCGACGTTGTCGAGGTCGTTGTGCTTGCCGCCGGCGCGCACGCAGCGCTGTGCCGACGTGGCACGCACGTAAGGACGCGGATCTCGACCGAGGAACACGTCCTTGAACGGCACCATGCCGGCGTTGGTGAAGAGAAGCGTCGGGTCGTTTTCCGGCACCAGGGAGGCGGAAGGCACGATGGTGTGTCCGCGCTCCTCGAAGAATCTCAGGAAAGCCTGTCTGATATCTGCACTTTTCATAAACAATCCGTGGCGATAGGCGCGTCCACGGCGGCTAGCAGACCACGTGGCGACGCAAAATCCGGCAACGGAAAGGCGCTATCAACACCTCTCCGGCCATCGCAAAGCGCATTAGTATAACGTGGAGGGCCAATAGTCTGTCGAGTGCGACGCCACTGTCGGCGGGATTCGACAGCTCGGTCTCTTCGCTGCCTGTCTTCGAAGAACCAGATGCGTTCCGCCAGGGAAAGCGATATCAGACGTACCAGAGACGGTTCGCCGGTTTGGTGGGAAATCTGGAGACGAAGCATACGGAGATCGTATGAGGAAAAGGTGGTGCGAGGAGGAAAGGTGGTGCGAGGAGAAACGCCGTGGAGAATTCGAAATATCGTGCCGCTTTGAACCAGCGGCACGGAGCGGTGGCGAACCCATAAATAGGAATCGAGAGAGCCGAATTTCAGTAGCCGAAGATCACGCTCCGTCGTTCCAGGCATGCCTCATGGCGTGGCGAACCTGATCGAATTCGAAGCCGCGCCCGGCAAGGAAGCGCTCGCGCTTGGCGCGTTCCCGTGGCGTTGCACCGGGGCCGTCGAAACGCTTGGCCAGTGCCTCGCAAGCCAGGCTCTGCCAATCGGCGGACTCCGCCTCGAAAGCCAGCACCATCAGTGGTTCGGCGATGCCGCGCTGTCCCATGTCGACGCGAATCCTGACAGGCCCCTGCCCCCGCGCGATGCGCGAGCGCACGAAGACTTCGGCAAAACGCGCATCGGACTGAAGACCCTCATCGGCCAAATCATCCAGCACGCGATGGATATCGTCGCCGTCGACGCCTTTGGCGCTCAGCCGGCTCACCAGCTCGGCGCGAGAGTACTCGCGCCGAGCCAGGAACTGGATGGCCATGTCCCGAGGAGACGCCTCTCGGGACCTGGCGCCGCCGGAAGGCTCGCCGCCGCCGTTACCGAACATCGGTAAAGCTCCCGGAAAGCCTTACAGCAACGTATCGTTGGCGTCGTCGCTTTCGGCAGCGGCAGCCTCGGGCGCCTTTTCCTGCGTCGTCGGCGTGGCGAGCAGCTGGGCCCGGATCTGGTCTTCGATCTCGGTCATCGTCTCGGGATGCTCCTCGAGATACTGCGCGGCATTGGCCTTGCCCTGACCGATCTTGCTGCCCTTGTAGCTGTACCAGGCACCTGCCTTGTCCACCAGATTGCACTGAACGCCGAGATCGATGACCTCGCCGGCGTGGTAGATGCCCTTGCCGTACAGGATCTGGAACTCGGACTGCCGGAACGGTGGCGCCACCTTGTTCTTGACCACCTTGACCCGGGTCTCGTTGCCGGTGACCTCGTCGCCCTGCTTGACCGAGCCGATACGACGAATATCGAGGCGCACGCTGGAGTAGAACTTCAGCGCGTTACCACCGGTGGTGGTCTCCGGGCTGCCGAACATGACACCGATCTTCATGCGGATCTGGTTGATGAACACCACCATGCAGTTGGCGTTCTTGATGTTGCCGGTGATCTTGCGCAGCGCCTGCGACATCAGACGCGCCTGCAGACCGACGTGGGAATCGCCCATTTCCCCTTCGATCTCGGCACGCGGCGTCAACGCCGCCACGGAGTCGATGATGATGACGTCGACACCACCCGAGCGCACCAGCATGTCGCAGATTTCCAGCGCCTGCTCGCCCGTGTCGGGCTGCGACACCAGCAGATCGTCGAGATTGACGCCCAGCTTCTCGGCGTAGCTGGGATCGAGCGCGTGCTCGGCATCGATGAAGGCGCAGGTCTTGCCGTCCTTCTGCGCCTGGGCGATGACCGATAGCGTCAGCGTCGTCTTGCCCGAGGATTCCGGACCGAAGATCTCGACGACACGGCCGTAAGGCAGGCCGCCGACACCCAGCGCGATATCCAGCCCCAGAGAGCCCGTCGAGACTACCGGAATCGCGGTACGCGGGGTGTCACCCAAGCGCATCACGGTGCCCTTGCCGAATTGGCGATCGATCTGTGACAGAGCCGCATTGAGTGCCTTGCTGCGGTTTTCGTCCTGTGCCATGAACGTCTCCTATGAATGCGCAGGGTGAGACGGGGCAACGCCAGTCACGGCGCTCGGCTCACATACTGTATGATTAGACAGTAGTATGGCGAAAAAACCGTCGCGCGCCTATCCCCGTTCGAAGTTTTTCGATCAAGTTCTGATACGGCCACGACGCCAGCGTCGTCGCCGATGCGGATCATGTGTCACGGTCACTTTCCGACAGCGATTCTATCAATCCCGCCAATGCCACCGACACGGCCAGCTCACGCACACCCTGACGATCGCCGGGCAAGAGAAGGCAGCGTGCGCGCTGGTATCGTTCATCGCCCCAGGCGAACCAGACCGTGCCCACCGGCTTATCGGGGCTGCCACCCTCCGGACCGGCAATGCCGCTGACCGCGACGCCAAGCTCCGCGCCGCTGTCACGGCAGGCACCAGCGACCATTTCGCGCACGGTCGCCTCGCTGACGGCGCCGTGCGTCTCCAGCGTGACGCTCGCGACCCCCAGCAGGCGCTGCTTGGCGGCATTGGAATAGGTCACGTAACCGGTCTCGAAATAAGCGGAACTACCGGCGATCGCGGTGATGGCGCTGGCGACGCCGCCTCCAGTGCAGGATTCCGCCGTCGTCACCCGAACGCCCCGTGCCAGACAGGCTTCGCCCAGACGCCGGGACAGCTCGTCGCATCCCAGTTGGGCCTCGGAAGGCACCGTGGATTCCAGTGACATGAACGACCTCTCCTTCTTCTAAATCCCGACACGCTTCTGTCAATGACAATGGCTATCCTACCGGCGGCACGATTCCCGAAACTCGCTCTGGGTGATCGTATCTGAATGACAGTGCCTGAATGACCGCAGGAAGCCGACTGCCATTCAGTATGCGGAGAATCGGTGCTCGTGCAATGCAGGGATCGATCCACATCCGGGGCGGCGCGTGCGCAATGAATATCTGCACGGGATGAACATGAATATCCATTTTAGACAATGCTCAAGGATAGCCATCCAGCGCCGATAAAGCGTCATGGAGACGACGCCCCTCTTTTATGGACACCACATGAAATCTGGCATTTCCATCGCTCTGATCATCATCGTGCTACTGGCGCTGGCCGCTGGCGGCGTGCTCGCCAGCGACCTCCGCTGGCCGCTGCCGGCCGATGCGCTGGCACCGTTGGGCCTGTATCTACTGGCACTGGTACTGGCGGGCTGGCTCTGCGTGCAACTGGTGATTCTGGCGAGAGGACTGACACGCCAGCAGCAGGCGCTGATCGAAAGCCAGGATGCGGTGCGCCGCCAGCTGGAAGCGGCCGAACTGTCCCAGTTGATGAGCCAGTTCGTGCAGCATGCCGAAGCGTTGCTGGACAAGGAGGGCCTCGATCCCAACAAGCGCAGCGTCATGCGCTGTCTGGCGGTCGATGCTCTGCGCGGCAACAGCGGCCGGGGCGACGTGAATTACACCCGCCTGGCGCAACTCTTCGAATGGCTGGATGCCGAGGCGCAGCGCCACGAGAATGACGCGCATCGCCTGCAACTGATGCTGCCGACACTCATGCAGTACGCCGAGATCGCCTGGCAGCTGTGCCAGGTCGGCGAGAGCCAGGCGGAGCGGCTGTCGCGCTTCCTGCAACACCAGCCGGCGCCACCCTCCCGCCACGACGCCTGATCGATTCCCTATCATCCGCTGACGCCCCGGTCTACCGACACCCGATCCAACACCCGGGCCACCGATACCCGAAGCGACTGACGACCGATCGCCACGACGAGCGTCCTGGCGATCGGTCGGCTGTGGGTGCCCAGTCAGCGCAGTACCAGTATCAGCGCAGAATGAGCGTTGCCGTCCGCGCGTGGCGCAGCATGGCGGTCGTGGTACTGCCGACCAGCAGGTGGCGAATCCGCGAATGGCCATAGGCGCCCATGATCATCAGGTCGATCTGATGCTGGTCGGCGTATTCGGCGAGCATCTCGTCGACGTCGCCGGCCAGAATCGTGCCCTGGGCATCGACCTCACCCTCGCGAAGCCGATTCAGCGCCCATTCGAGCTGGGCTCGCTGATCGTCGGTACCGGCCCCGACCATGATCACGTGACAGATCAGGCCGTTGAGCAGCGGGCTGTCGGCGATCATCTCGACGCCCTTGCGGGTCGTCCGGCCACCGTCGAAAGCCAGCAGCAGTCTCGAGGGCGGCTGGAATTCCGGAGGCGTCACCAGGATCGGGGTATGCAGCGTGCGTACGACCCGCTCCAGATTGCCGCCCAGATGTTCGAGCGCCTCATCCTCTGACTCGCCGCGCTTGCCCAGCACGACCAGGCGAGTCTGAGGCTCGCGCTCGACCAGGGATTCGATCAGATTGCCGTGACGCAGCGCAGTGGAAACCGTGGTGTTCGGAGCCAGGCGCTCGGCCTGGCCGCGGGCGGCCTCCAGCAATTCGCGACCATGCTGCTGGGCCAGCTTGGCACGCTGCTCGTCGAGATCGGTCAGCTGTTCGCGCAGATGTTCTCGGCTCCCGAGCCCGATCTGCCCGCTGGCATCGGTAGCGCCCAGACACGGCGCCTTGCTCAGCACGTGCATCAGCTCGAGCGGGGCGCCGATCCGTTCGGCGGCCCAGGCAGCCGCGGCGCACACCGCGAAAGCGTGACGCGAATCGTCGATGCAGGCCAGAACCTGACGTTCACTCATGGGATTCTCCTTTCAGCCGTTCTTGGTTGATGATCGAAAGCGGGCCAGACCGGCCCGATAATCGGGCGTCAGTGACCCATGAGCTTCTCTACGGCGTCCGGCTTGTCATGCACCCCGAAACGATCGACCAGAGTGGCACTGGCCTGATTCATGCCCACCACTTCGACCTCGGTGCCTTCGCGGCGGAACTTGATCACCACGTTGTCCAACGCCTCGACCGCCGTGATATCCCAGAAGTGCGCTCGGGAAACGTCGATCGTGGCTCGCTCGATCGCCTCCTTGAAATCGAAGCCGGCCGTGAAACGGGTCGATGACGCGAAGAACACCTGCCCCACGACCTCATAGTTGCGCGTCTTGCCATCGTCGTCCATGCGACTCCCGATGTAGAGAATCTGTCCCACCTTGTTGGCGAAGAACAGCGACGCCAGCAGCACGCCGACCAGCACGCCGATCGCCAGGTTGTGGGTGGTGACGACGACGGCGACGGTGGCGATCATGACGATGTTCGTCGACATCGGGTGGCGGCGCAGGTTGCGGATCGACTCCCAGCTGAACGTCCCGATCGAGACCATGATCATGACGGCGACCAGGGCGGCCATCGGAATCTGCGAGACCCAGTCGCCCAGGAAGACGACCAGAATCAGCAGAAAGACACCGGCCACCAGCGTGGAAAGACGCGTGCGTCCACCGGATTTCACGTTGATCACCGACTGGCCGATCATCGCGCAGCCCGCCATGCCGCCGAGCAGACCGGAGAAGATGTTGGCGACGCCCTGCCCCTTGCACTCGCGGTTCTTGTCGCTCGAGGTATCGGTCAGTTCATCGACGATCGTTGCGGTCATCATCGACTCGAGCAGGCCGACGACGGCGATGCCCAGCGAATACGGCAGGATGATCATCAGCGTGTCGAGATTGAGCGGCACGTCCGGCCACAGGAACACCGGCAGGGAGTCCGGCAGCTCGCCCATGTCACCCACGGTACGGATATCCATGCCGCTGACCATGTAGACGATCGTCAGTACCACGATGCACACCAGCGGCGACGGCAACATCCTGCCGATGACCGGCAGATACGGAAACAGATAGATGATGCCGAGCCCGGCCGCCGTCATCGCGTAGACATGCCAGGTCACGCCGGTCAGTTCCGGCAGCTGCGCCATGAAGATCAGGATGGCCAGGGCGTTGACGAAGCCGGTGACCACCGAGCGCGACACGAAGCGCATCAGCTCGCCCAGCCTGAGATAGCCGCACACGATCTGGATCACCCCCGTCAGCAGCGTTGCCGCCAGCAGGTACTCCAGACCGTGATCGCGCACCAGGGTCACCATCAACAGCGCCGTGGCGCCGGTGGCGGCAGAGATCATCCCCGGCCGACCGCCGGTGAAAGCGATCATCACGGCAATCGAGAACGACGCATAGAGGCCGATCTTGGGATCGACGCCGGCGATGATCGAGAAGGCGATCGCCTCGGGGATCAGCGCCATCGCGACGACGGTGCCGGCCAGCACGTCGGCACGGACGTTGGAAAACCAGTGTTGTTTTATCGTTTCTAACATGGGCAGTTCCCTGTCATGGGCCGCGATAGACCGTTGCCGATCGCGCCGATCCGCCCTTAGCCAAAGCGGAATGGCCACCTGTATCACCCGGTCGTCGGCGGGATCGATACAGCGTGCAGTCGAACGACGGCCACGCAGTCGCGGCAAGAGTTTGATTTGAATGGGTCGAACAAGAGCATGCCGTCGTGCCGATACAGAGGTATCGGAGACAGCGAAGCGCGCGCAAGAGGCACGCCGGGGTGGGGGCGTTACGCTAGGGTGGCGTCATGCCAGCGATGGTGTTGTCGATGCGGTCTTGCATGGGAGCGACCTGTCGAGCGCGTCGTTGAATGATCTAAAACTTTAGGGAAACACTGCATAAATGCCTACGCAGGCGAATCGCTGCGTTGCGCGGTGCTCGGAATCCTCACCTATACCCCATAGGCTCCGGTTCCTGCGCTCCGTGCGCCTTGCGCTTCATCCTGCTCGCCGATTTATTCAGCCTATCCTGAGCGCGCAGGAGTCTACCACCAACGTCGAAAGGTTCCCAGACGGCATTCCCGGGAACGACTATCGGCAGGCCCCTGACGGTATCGGCGTATCAGCGATCATGCGCTTCCAGAAAGCGCTGCATCGCTTCGACGGTGGCGTCGCTGCAGTGGTGCTCGATCCCTTCGGAATCGGCTTCGGCCACATGGGGCGGTACACCGAGCGCCAGCAGGGTCGATAGCACCAGCTGGTGGCGCGCCTCGACCTTCTCGGCCAGTTCGCTGCCCTTCTCGGTCAGAAAGACGCCGCGATACGGGCGCGCCTCGGCCAGACCGTCACGCTTGAGCCTCGCGATCACCTTGGAGACCGCAGCGGCACTGACGCCGAACCGTTCGGCCAGATCGCTGGCCCTGGCCTCGCCGTGGTCGCGGTGCAGCTGCGCGATTTCCTCCACGTAATCTTCCACCAGCTCCTGCTGGTGATCGAGACGCGTGCGCTCGAAGCGGGCATAACGTGGGCGTGGCGTTGCTGGCATGGTGTTCTCATCGACGGGCAGAAATGATGGGCGACGGGGGCCTTTCAGGAGTTCGCCCGCGCGCGTCCTAGAGAGCCTACAGCAACTCGAAGGCCAACACATAACCATTCAGCAAGATGATGACTGCCGCTAGGAGACATCCCAGGCCCGTGACCCAGGGGCGACTGGTCAGATTGCCCATCAGCCGGTGCTGGGCGGTGAAGTGGATCAGCGGGATCAGCGCGAAGGGAATCCCGAAGCTCAGCACCACCTGGCTGGCGACGAGAACCTGCTGCTCGGGGAACCCCAGCATGATCACCACGATCGCCGGCAGCATGGTCATCAGGCGCCGCAGCCACAGCGGGATGGTGAAGCCGACGAAGCCCTGCATCACCACCTGCCCCGCCAGGGTGCCGACGATCGACGAGGACAGCCCGGCCATCAGCAGCGTGAAGCCGAACAGGGTGCTCGCCAGCTCCTGGTTCATCAGCGGCGCCAGCAGTTGATAGCTCTGCTCGATCGTGGCGACGCCGGTACGCCCGTTGTCGAAGAAGACCGAGGCGGCCAGCGCCAGCATCGAAAGGTTGATGACGCCGGCGATTCCCATGCCGATGATCACGTCCCACCGGTAGTAGCGCATGGCGCGGCGACGCTGCTCGTCGGTATGGGTCGCGACGCGTCGCTGCGACAGCGACGAGTGAAGATAGATGACGTGCGGCATCACCGTCGCACCCAGGATGCCGGCGGCGAGAAATACCGCATAGCCATCCGGGAACTGGGGCAGCAGCAAGCCCTCGAGCGCCGGCGCGGCCTCGGGGCGTCCCATGATGATCTGGATGACGAATCCGGCGGCCACCGCCAGCAGCATGCTGCCGATGATGATCTCGAGCAGGCGAAAGCCGAAGCGCTGCATGTAGAGCGCCCCGTAGGTGATCGCCCCGGTCAGCAGCGCCCCTTCGAGCATCGACATGCCGAACAGCAGATTGAACGCCAGCGCGGCACCGAGAAATTCGGCCAGATCCGTTGCGATCGCCACCAGTTCGGCCTGGACCCAGTAGAACCAGACCAGCGGCCGCGGATAGCGCTCCCGAATCATCTCCGCCAGATTCTTGCCGGTTGCCAGCCCCAGCCGCACCGATAGCGTCTGGATCACCATCGCCATCAGATTGGCCCACAGCACGACCCACAGCAGCAAGTAGCCATAGCGCGAGCCGGCTTCGATATTGGTGGCGAAGTTGCCCGGATCGATATAGGCCACCGCCGCGATCATCGCCGGCCCGAAGAACGGCAGAAAGCGCGACAGCGTCGAACGACGCCGGGCAGCCGCTGGCGTCGTCAAGTGTTCGTCACGGGCTTGGGTCAAGGAGTTGGACACGATTGCCTCTGGAGATGGTCAACACGCCAAGGTGATGATCCCCTGGTTATCAAGTTAAACCTTGGTTGACAAAATATACCCCAGTTACCAACGACGCAACGGTGTCCCGTCATGAGTTATTTCAATCAGGACGATTGATTCCAATGGTTATCTCACCCAAGCCCGATGACCCTGCGTCGCGACAATGGGACCGGCCCAGGCGGCTTCCGGACGGAATCCTGGAGTCGCACGAAACCTAGCGCCATCGCAGAATCGGCCACCCCCGCGCCTCGGCGGTTGCCTGCAGACGCTCGTCCGGCTGCGTGGCATGCGGATGATCGACGAATTCGAGCAGCGGCAGATCGTTGAAGGAGTCACTGTAGCCCCAGGTCTCCCAGCCTGCGGCGAAGCCGGTATCGTGAGCCTCGAGCCACTGGGCAAACGCCTCGAGCTTGCCGCGCTGGTAGGTCTGGATGCCGGTCGGCTCGCCGGTGAAGCGATCGTCGGCGTCGAACTCGGGCAGCGAGGCGAGCGCACCATCGGCGCCGACGGCATGCGCGATGGGCTCGACCAGATGGTGCATCGAGGCGGAGATCACCAGCGTGGCGTGTCCATCCCGGCTGTGGGCCTGGAGCCGCTCCACCCCTTCCTGCATCAGGCGCGGACGCACCCTGGCATCGACGAACGCCTCGACCTGTTCACGCACGACCTGACGGGGGCGGCCGACCAGCGGCGCTAGCGTGAAACGCAGATGGTCGGTCATGTTCAGCGTACCGGCGTGGTACTGCCTGTCGTGCTCACGCATCTGCGCCAGCAGCGCCTCGCCATCCTCGACCCAGCCGCAATCGATGATCCACTCGAGCCACAGATGCGTGCAGTCGCCGTCGAGCAGCGTGTCGTCGAGATCGAAGATGGCGAGCGCGGATGGCTGGTGTGGTGAAGGGGGTTGTGACGTGGCCAAGCGGACTCCCTGTTCTATCGGCGGAATGAATCTCAAGCATACACGCTCCAGCCACCACGGTGACCCGAGGTCAGATCTCTTCCTGCGGCCTGGGGTCGGGCTTCGGGGTATTGAATCCCGCCATGGTCTTGAACGCCTCCATGATGTCCATCGGCAGCGGGAAGACGATGGTCGAGGCGTTCTTGTTGCTCATGTCGCTCATGGTCTGCAGATAGCGCAGCTGCAGCGCCGCCGGGTTGCGCGACATGATATCGGCTGCCTCGACCAGTTTCTCGGCCGCCTGCTGCTCGCCCTCGGCGTGGATCACCTTGGCCCGGCGTTCGCGTTCGGCCTCGGCCTGGCGGGCGATGGCGCGAATCATGCTCTCGTCGAGATCGACGTGCTTGATCTCGACGTTGGCCACCTTGATGCCCCACGCCTCCGTCTGGGCGTCGATGATCTCCTGGATGTCATCATTGAGCTTGTCCCGCTCGGAGAGCATCTCGTCGAGATCGTGCTTGCCCAGTACCGAACGCAGCGTGGTCTGGGCCAGCTGGCTGGTGGCATTGACGTAATTCTCGACCTGGATGATCGCCTTCTGCGGGTCGACGACGCGGAAGTACAGCACCGCGTTGACGCGAACGGTGACGTTATCCTGGGAAATGACGTCCTGCTCCGGCACGTCCATGGTGATGACGCGCAGGTCCACGACCTCCATTTTCTGCACTACCGGAATCAGGAAGAACAGCCCGGGTCCCTTGACGTCCTGGAATCGGCCCAGGAAAAACACCACGCCGCGACGGTACTCCGGCAGAATCCGGATCGAAGCCAGCAACAGCAGGATCAGCAGTACCACAGGTACCAGATAGGCGAACATCATTTCGTCTCCTCCATGGGAAAGCCGGCCGTCGTCTCTTCGGTTCGACCACGCGGTCGACCATGTGGTCAACGACGTGACCGGCTTCAGGATCGGGCTTACGTCGACGGGCGCTCGACGCCCGTGGGTTCCACGCTGACGGTCAAGCCGTCCAGCGCCATGACGCGCAGCTTGTCGCCTTTCCGGATAGGCCCCTTGCCACGCGCCTGCCAGCGCTCTCCGTGCAGCAGCACCTTGCCGCGTCCGGCGACAAAATCCCCCAGCGCCACGGCCTCGGCACCGATCAACTCTTCGCGACCGGTCAAGGGCATGCGTCGCCGTACCCCCATCAGGCGCATCACGCCCCACAGCAGGAAGCCGGCCGCTACCAGCGCCGTGCCGCCGATCAGCGGCCACGCCACGGCACTGTTGGCCTCGTCCATCAGCAGGATGGAACCGATCACGAACGCAGCGATACCGCCGGCACCGAGCGCGCCGAAGCTGGGCAGGAAGGCCTCGCCGACGATCATGGCCAACCCCAGCAGCACCAGTCCCAGGCCGGCCAGGTCGATCGACAGAACCTGAAAGGCAAACAGCCCCAGCATCAGGCTGATGCCGCCAATGACGCCCGGAACCAGCGTGCCGGGGCTGGCGAGTTCGAACACCAGCCCGTAGAAGCCGATCAACAGCAGGCCATAGGCCACGATTGGGTTGGCGATCAGCGACAGCAGCGACGTGCGCCAGTCCGGCGCTTCGCGGACGAGTTCGATATCCGCCGTCGAAAGCGTTCGAGTCCCGTCTTCCAGCTCGACCTGCCGGCCGTCCAGCTGTGCCATCAGGTCATCGAGATCCACGGCCACCACGTCGATGACATCGCGTTCCAGCGCCTCCTTCGCGCCGAGATTGGCCGCCTCGCGTACCGCCTGCTCGGCCCAGTCGGCGTTGCGGCCGTGACGCTCGGCGTAGCCACGAATCGTGGCCACGGCATCCTCGATCATCTTCTGGCGCATCGCCTGGCTGTTGGCGTCCTCGGGCGTCTCTCCGCCCAGGGTCACCGGCGTGGCCGAACCGAGATGGGTGCCGGGTGACATCGCCGCGATGGGGCTGGCGTAGAGCAGATAGGTGCCGGCGCTGGCTGCCCGCGCCCCGCTCGGAGTGACGTAGGTCGCGACCGGCACCCTGGCGGCGAGGATCGTCTGCGCCAGCCGGCGCATCGACTCGACCTGCCCACCGGGCGTGTCTAGCTCGACGACAAGGAGTTCGGCGTCCATCGACTCGGCGCGGCGAATGCCGCGTTCGACGTAATCCCGCGTCGCCGGGTTGATGCTGTCCTCGAGGGTAAGCACCAGCGCCCGTTCCGCGACCGGCGACTGGGCCAGCGCCGTCATTGCCAGGATGCCGCCCAACAAAAGGCAGACGAGCCAACAGGCGCAGCGCTGTCGGTGCGTCAAAAGTCTGCGAGAGTGGCCCATGGAATCGATCATACTCGCAGCGTAGCCAGTTTCCCGCGTTCGTGCCGTTGGATCGTCGTGCCGTTGGATCGTCGTGCCGTTGGATCGTCGCGCCGTCTCGACTCGCCTCCGGCGCTTATCCTCACGCCCGCTCGCGCTTGAGCATCACCTCAAACTGATCGGCTAGCGCTTCCAGGTCGGGCGCCATCATGTCGGGTGGATCGCCCCAGGGCTCGAACGGTGTCTTGGGGTTGCGCTGGACCCAGGCCGCGCGCAGGCCGGCGTAGCGCGCCCCGATGATGTCGAAGGGGTTGCTGGAGACCAGCCAGGTATTGTCGGCACGGCTATGCGTGCGCTGCCGCAAGTGGGCGTAGACGACCGCATCCGGCTTGAACCGCCGCACCTCCTCGACGCTGATGATGTCGTCGAACATCGCCATCATTCCGGCATTGTCGAACAGCAGCTCGACGCTCTGGCGGCTGCCGTTGGAGAACGCCACGCAGCGCACGCCCAACCCGCGAATACGTTCGAGCGCCGCCGGCACCTCCTCGAACGCCGGCAAGCGGCGGTAGGCGGCCATCAGGCTCTGCTTGAATTCCTCGCCGAACCGTGTGCCCCACTCCTGATCGAGCAGATCCAGGGCTTCCCGCTTGCACTGGGAAAAATCGGCGTAGGCGCCCATCAACCCGCGGCGAAAGGCGAACTCGAGTTGCTTGTCGCGCCAGCGGCCAGCGAAGACGTCGGCCTCGTCGCCGATACGGGAGCCGAGAAGGGAGACCACTCCCTGCGTATCCACCAGCGTCCCGTATACATCGAAGGCCAGTACCGGTGTTTGCATGTTAAATCCTTGGTCAAAGTGTTTCGTCCCGCGTTTTTTGTCACTATAAGCACACGGAACTGGGAAAAATCCGAATCAAATCATTGTTTTATTTTGTAATGACAGGGTGACAAACCATGCGCCTGGACTACGCAGGGCCCTTACCCGAACCCGTGGGGTTTCTTCTGGTCCCGCGCTTTTCGATGATGGCGTTCTTCTCGGCCGTGGAGCCGCTGCGAATCGCCAATAGGCTGGCCGGCCGCGCACTCTACCGGTGGCTGCTGATCAGCGAGGATGGCCAGCCGGTCACCGCCAGCAACGACATGACCCTGCTCGTCGATTGCGGCCTGGCCGACGCCCCTTCCCTGCCGACCCTGGCGGTGTGTGCCGGCTTCGAACCCGAGCGGGACCGCTCGCGCCGGCTCGGCCAGTGGCTGCATCGCCAGGCCAGCGAAGGCTGCCTGCTGGGCGGCATCGATACCGGCCCGCTGATCCTCGCCGAGGTCGGCCTGCTCGACGGTCATCGCCTGACGCTGCACTGGGAAAGCCTGCCCGCCTTTCGCGAACGCTTCCCGGGACTCGACGCGGTGGAGTCGCTGTTCGAAATCGGCGCCCGCCGCTTCACCTGTGCCGGCGGTGCCGCCGCCATGGACATGACGTTGAGCATGATCGCCAGTCGCCACGGCCAGGACCTGGCCGACGCTATCTCCGAACAGCTGATCCACGCCCGCCTGCGCCCGCGCCAGGACCATCAGCGCCTGCCGTTGGCGAAACGCCTGGGTACGCACCGCCGCCCGCTGGTCGATGCCGTCGCGCTGATGGAGCAGCATCTCGAGCAGCCACTGTCGATGACGGCGCTCAGCGAGCGCATCGGCCTGTCGCTGCGTCAGCTTCAGCGCCTGTTCCTCGAGGAGCTCGGCAAGCGCCCGCGGGATTACTATCTCGAACTGCGTCTGGACCGGGCCCGGCATCTGCTCGAGGAGACCGACCGCGACATCCTGAGCATCGGCCTGGCCTGCGGCTTCAGTTCGGCCTCGAGCTTCTCCCGCGCCTACCGCCAGCGCTACGCCCAGGCGCCGAGCGATGCCCGCCGCCCTGGCGCAGCACCGTCATCACCGACGAACGATCGCGGCCAATAACCTCAAGAAAATGGCGCTTTAGGTCAACCTCCTCCCCGAGGCATCCGCCACGCTGGTGTCAATCTCACCAGAAATCGTCGGAGCCTTCATGCCAGCCCAACCCGATTCCCCGTCTCCCTCCCCGGCGCTGCCCGCCACCCCGGATTTCGACGCCTGGCCGGTGGACGTAGCCATCGCTGCCGTCGACCACGACGCCCACACCCTGACGGTCATCTGGGAAGACGGCCGCCGGAGCCGCTATCACAGCATCTGGCTGCGCGAGAACGCCGCCGACGACAGCACCGTCAATCCGGCGACGCGGGAGCGCATCCTCGATCTTTCCCGGCTGGAGGCGTGGCCGACTCTTGAGCAGGCCCGACTGGAAGCCAACGGCGCCGTCACGCTGGCATTCCTGCCCGAGCAGCGCCAGCTGTCGTTCCATCCCGGCTGGCTGAGAGCCCACGATTACGCCAACCTCATCGAGCATGAGCCCGCATTGGTGCCGCGCACCCTGTGGCGGGGCGTGGATCGAGATGCCCCGATCACCCTCGACGCGGCCGGCTGGATGGCAGAAGACCACGATGCCATGAGCGTCGATCCCCTGCTGGAGCAGGCACTGGAGGCCGTGATCGGTGAAGGGCTGGTCCGGCTGCGCAACCTGCCCACCGAGCCGGGCAGCCTGGACGCCATTGCCCGGCGTATCGGGCCGCCGCGGCCGACCAATTTCGGCGCCCTGTTCGATGTCCGCGCCAAGCCGGATCCGGACTCCAACGCCTACACCTCGATCGCCCTGCCGCCGCATGTCGACCTGCCGACGCGGGAGTACCAGCCAGGCCTGCAGCTGTTGCACTGCCTTGAGAACGATACGGTGGGAGGAGAAGCGGTCATGATGGACGGCTTTGCCGTGGCCGAGGCGCTGCGCGATCGCCATCCGGATCACTTCGCGACGCTGACCCGGGTGCGCTGGTGCTATGCCAACACCGCCAGAACCAGCGACTACGTCTGGTTCGATCCGATGATCAAGCTCGACGCCAATGGCGAGTTCGACGAGGTGCGCATCGCCGACTTTCTGCGCGGCCCGTTGATGGCGCCGTTCGACGAGGTGGAGCCCGCCTACGCGGCGCTGATGGCGCTACAACGGTTGTTGCGCGAGCCCGAATTCGCGCTGCGCTTCAGCTACGCGCCCGGCGACTTGGTGATTTTCGACAACCGGCGTCTGCTCCACGCGCGAGACGCCTTCGATGTCAGCCAGGGCGGGAGCCGCTGGCTGCAGGGATGCTATCTGGAACGCGACGAAGCGCGCTCGCGTCTACGCATGTTGAAGCGCGCCAAACGCCGGGCGCGGCTGGAAGACGCCTGAGCCCGGAGGCCGACCAGTGCCTTGCGCAACGTAACGACCCAACACAAAAATGCAACGCAACAATGCAACGACCCCGCTGTTTTCAGCGGGGTCGTTGGTGTTTCAGACGGCCGGTGAGCCGATCAGCGTCGGATCCCGATTCTGCGGCCGGCGGCCTTCGGCCATTCGTCTCCGGCTTTCGGCAGTGCTTCGACGCGCGCGGCCACCGGCTCGGGGAACGGCGCCGGGCGGCCGCTGGCCACGTCGATCCCCATCAGCATCTGTTCGCTGGTCGCCAGCGTATCGTCATCGGCATTGGTCAGCGTGAACAGCACGTGCAGACGCTTGGCGTCGCTGTCCAGCAGCGTCAACGCCACCGCCAGCGCCTCGCCACGATGCGCTTCCTGGCGGTAGCAGAGATGCGTCTCGAGGGTGTAGATCGTGTAGCCGTGCTCGGCGCGACCGGCCTCGTCGAGCCCAACGCAATCCATCAGCGCCTCCACCGCCAGCGAGAAGACCCGGGCGTATTCGGCATCGTTCATATGGCCGTTGTAATCGACCCAGCCATCCTGCACCCGAGTCTTGAACAGCGGATCGTCCGGGATCGTGGTCATCAGATGTGCCTCGCTCATCGGATTCGTCTCGTTCATTAAATCCGCCCCTGGAGCCCTTCGGCTTCCGGCCAATATTTCTGGGTCAGCTCGAGCAGTTCGGTGAGAAACGCGTCACGGCGTGTCTCGAGCTCGGCAACGCTGCGTCCGGCGGCCTGATGCTCGCAGCCATCGGCCACCTTCTCGATCAGTTCCTCGGTCAGCTCGGGTGCTTCCAGCTTGGTCCACGGCAGTTTCAGCGCCGGCCCGAACTGGTGCAGCATGTGGCGCATGCCGCCATCGCCACCGGCCAGGTGGAAGGTGAGGAATGTCCCCATCAGCGACCAGCGCAGACCACAGCCGTAGACCACGGCCGCGTCGATCTCCTCGGTAGTGGCGACGCCGTCGTTGACCAGGTGCAGCGCCTCGCGCCACAGCGCTTCCATCAGCCGGTCGGCGACATGGCCTTCGATCTCGCGACGCACCACCAGCGGACGCATGCCCAGCGCGGCGTACTGCGCCTGAGCGCGCTCGATTACCACCGGCGCGGTATGCTCGCCACCGACCAGCTCAACCAACGGCAGCAGATAGACCGGGTTGAACGGGTGCGCCACGATCACGCGGCCCGGCGTCTTCTGGCAGGCGGACTGCAGGTCGCTCGGCTTGATGCCGGAGGTCGAGGAGCCGATCACCACGTCCGGCTCGGCCAGCGCGTCGAGCTGGCTCAGCACGTCGTGCTTGAGCGCCAGCCGCTCGGGCACGTTTTCCTGGATCAGCTCGGCGCCCTTCACCGCGGCTTCCAGCGAGTCGACGAAGGTCAGCGCCTGCGGATTGGCGTCATCGGCAAGCCCGAGTCGCTCGAGTGACGGCCAGGCACGCTCGACGAAGGCGCGAGTGCGCGCGGTGGCAGCGGGATCGGGGTCGAAGGCGGTCACACGGCAGCCGGCGGCCAGGGCGCGGGCGATCCAGCCGTTGCCGATCACCCCGGTGCCGATGACGGCGACGGTCTTGGGAAGCGTGGTAGCGTTCATCACATCTCTCGAAATCGGGTAGGGAAAAAGGTAGCAGCCGCCGGACGATGCCGACGGCCGGTTCCGTGGGCGCGAACCCAAGGGAGAATCAGCGGGGATCAGGGTTGGCGCAGCGCCAGCGACTCACGGGTCTGCTGCGGCGTCTGCACCTTGCCGCCGAGGTTTTCGACGATGGTCGCGGCACGCTCGACCAGCTGCGCGTTGGTGGCGAAGACGCCCTTGCTCAGATAGAGGTTGTCTTCCAGCCCGACACGCATGTGTCCGCCCATGATCATCGACTGCGCCGCCATGGGAAACTGCTGGCGGCCGATGCCGAACGCGGACCAGATCGCGTTCTCCGGCAGCTTGTTGCGCATCGCCAGCATGGTCTCGGTGTCCGCTTCGGCGCCCCAGGGAATGCCCAGGCAAAGCTGGAACAGCGGATCGCCATCGATCAGTCCTTCGTCGACGAGCTGCCGCGCGAACCAGACGTGGCCCAGGTCGAAGCACTCGAGTTCCGGCTTGACCCCGGCCTGCTGGATCAGACGCGCATGCTCGCGCAGCCAATCGGCGCTGTTGAGGTAGACCATGTCACCGAAGTTCAAGCTGCCGCAATCCAGCGTGCACAGCTCCGGCAACAGCTGGCCCACCGGCTCGTGGCGCTCGGCCGCTGTCTGCAGGTCGGTACCCTCGAGCCCGTGGATCACGCCGTCGCGGATCTCGGGGAACAGGTCGCCGCCGCCGCCGGCGGTGATGTTGATCACCGCGTCGACATCGGACTCGCGGATGCGCTCGACGACTTCACGGAAATGATCGGTGGAGTGGCTGACGCCGCCGGTTTCCGGATCGCGAACGTGCAGATGGACGATGCTGGCCCCGGCACGGGCGGCGTCCAGCGCACTGTCGGCGATCTGCTTCGGAGTGATCGGAAGATCCGGATGCTTGCCGGCAGTATCGCCGGCACCGGTGACAGCGCAGGTGAGGATGACGTCGCGATTCATGAAAGAGCCTCTCGGTCCGGCCCCGAGCCGATCACGGTACGGGGCAGTGTATGAGCGCACCAGCAGGTGCGTTGCGATGACACTCATTGTGGGTGCCGAACCGGCTCACCTGTTGTCATGAGACGTCGTGACGTTGACCGGAAGCGACAACCGATGACCCGTCACGACGAACGCTTGCCTCGCTGCGCCGTGGTTCGCGGCGACTCGCCGAACCGCGCCCGATAGACCCGGGAAAAATGCGCCGGCTGACCAAACCCCGCCGCCAGGGCAGCCTGGGTCACGCTGGTGCGGCTATCGGCCAGAATCTGCTGCGCCCGATCGAGCCGCAGCGACAGGTAGCGGCCTTTCGCGGTTTCGCCGCAATAGCGCTGGAACAGACGATTGAGCTGGCGCTGCGACTGTCCGATACGTCGGCAGATCTCGGGGATCGTCAACGGCTGGGCCAGGTTGGCCTCCATGATCGCCTCCGCCCGTCGCACGCTACGCGGGCGATAATCCGAGCCGGCGTTCAGACCGCCCTCCCCCTCGACGCGAGGGTCCAGCCGCGAATGCACCAGCTGGCGACTCAGCGCCGCGACGAGATTGGCGCCGTGTTCGCGCTCGATGAAGGCCATCATCAGATCGAGACTGGCCGCCCCGCCGCCGCCGGTCAGGCGCTGGCGATCGAAGCGATAGCGGGCATCGCTCAGTTTCAGCGCCGGGAACTCCTCCACGAACGCCGGGGCGCTCTCCCAGTGCAGCGCTACCTCGAAGCCGTCCAGCAGCCCGGCTCGAGCCAATATGAATGCCCCCGTCTCCAGCGCCGCCAGCAGTCCGCCGTGGGCCGCGACCTGACGTAACATCGCCCATTGCGACGGCGCCACGGTCGCCTCGGCTTCATAGGAGGCGACGACGAACAGGTTGTCGAAGATTGGCGCCTCCCCCAGCGCCGCATCGACATCGACGGTCACGCCGTTGCTGGCCGTCACCGGCCCGCCATCGTTGGAAAACAGCCGCCACGCGAACAGCGAACGCCCGAAGCGGTTGGCGACGCGCAGCGGCTCGAGCAGGCAGTAAAGCGTCAGCATCGAGAACTTGGGCAGCAACCAGAGATTGACCGTGACGTCCGCTTCCTCGGGCGAGAGCACGGGCGGCAGGTCGGGGCGGGGGTAGAGCCATTGTGGCGTCGAATGATCGGTCATGGCGAAAAGCGTCGCCGATAAGGCCAAAAAGATCAATTGATCCTAGACGCCACCTTCTAGGGTATCAGGACACTGACACACCGAGAGATGTCGCCATGGACGTTTTCGTCGAGATCATTCCGGGCACCCGGGCACGGCAGCTGAGAGTGGTCGAAGGGAATCGGGAGACGCGCTTCCACGCGCTGTGGCTGCGCGAGCGCGCCCCGAATGCCGAAACCCTCGACCCACGTACCGGCCAGCGCCTGATCGAAGCGGCCGCGCTGCCGCTGGATCTCTCGCTGCTAGAGGCAAGCTGCGATGGCGAGCGGATCGACCTGACGTTCAGCGACGGTCATCACGCCCGCTTCGACCTGAGAGACCTCCATCCCGCGCCACGATCCCACGTGGTACAGCAACGTTGGGATGCGTCTCTGGCGGAGCTCCCCAGCGCCGATTTCCGGCAGGCTCTCGACAGCGACGAGGCGCTGGCGGCGATGCTCGAGTCGCTCGAGCGCTACGGTTTCGTCAAGGTGAGCGGCGTCCCGTTGACGCTCGACGGCATGATGCCGCTGGTTGAGCGACTGGGGCCACTGCGCCGCACCAATTGGGGCGGCATCGCCGACGTCAAGTCGATCGCCGAAGCCTACGACCTGACCATGACCCAGCGCGGGCTCGAACCGCATACCGACAACCCCTATCGCGATCCGATTCCCGGCTATATCTGGCTGCACTGCCTGAGCAATGCCGACAGCGGCGGCGACAGCACGCTGGCGGACGGTTTCATGGCCGCCGAACGGCTCCGCCAGCAGGATCCCGCGGCCTTCGACTGCCTGACGCAGACATCGACCCGCTTCCGCTACGTCGACGACAGCGCGCATCTGGAGAGCGAAGGGCCGCTGATCGAGCTGGACAGCCGCGGCGAGGTGATCCGGGTGCGCTACAACAATCGTACCGAACGGATTCCGCTACTACCGCCCGAGCAACTGGAGCGCTATTACGCTGCCCGGCGCGCATTCTTCACGCTGATCACCGCACCGGAACTGACGCTGACGCCCAAGCTAGCGCCGGGCGAGATGCTGATCATGGACAACTACCGGCTGCTGCATGGACGGACGGCCTTCCGACTCAGCCAGGGAGTACGCCACCTGCGCCAGGGTTACGTCGACCGCGATACCACTGCCAGCCGGCGCCTGACCCTGCGTCGTCAGGCCGATGCCACTTCACACTCGCTGCAGGAGTCCGCATGAGCGCCACTTTTACTCGTTTCGACCATAGCCAGGCGGAAGACTGGCGCGAGATCGACGCCCAATTCCGCGACTATCGCGAAGGCGTCGTCGATCGCGTCGTCGCCCATCTGCTGCGGCTCGAGGGCGACACCCACGGCTACCCGGTCGACCGTTATACGCACTGCCTGCAGACCGCGACCCGAGCCGAGCGCGCCGGCGCCGACGAGGAGACCATCGTCTGCGCCCTGCTTCACGACATCGGCGACGATCTGGCGCCGGACAATCATGCCGAGATCGCGGCGGCGATTCTAGAGCCGTTCATCGAACCCTTGAATGTCTGGATGATTCGTCATCACGAGCTGTTCCAGGGTTATCATTACCGCCACTTCTACGGCCTGGATCGCCACGCTCGCGACGACTACCGCGACCATCCCGCCTATGAGCGTACGGTTCGCTTCTGCGACGAGTGGGATCAGGCGTCGTTCGATCCCGATTACGACACCTATCCGCTCGAGCACTTCCGCCCCCTGCTCGAGCGCGTTCTGGCGCGCCCGCCGTTCGAAGGCAACGGCTTGCCCAGCGTATCGACCGGTTGAACGCGAAAGTTCATCGGTCGACGCGCCTATCACGACAGTCAAAGCGCTCATCACAACAATCGAAGCGCCCATCACAACAAAGGAGTCACAATGACACTGCGTACCACGCTTCTGGCCGCCACGCTGCTGCCGCTATCGCTAATGACCGTATCGATGGCGGCTTTCGCCCAGAGCCCACAACAGGATGCGGCCGACAGCGTCAATTTCGTCGTCCCGCCATGGCCCGGCGTCACCGTCAAGACCGAGGTGTTCAGCCAGCTGATCGCCCCGCTCGGCTACGACAGCGAGACGCAGGAGGTCAGCAGCACCGTCGGCTACCAGACCCTGCAGACCGGCGACAGCGACGTCTTCCTGGCCGGCTGGATACCCGCCCAGCAGGAGAGCCACGACCAAGCGATGGCCAGCGGCAAGATCATGGATCTCGGCAACAACGTCACCGGGGCGCAGATGGGCTTCGCGGTGCCGGGCTACGTCTACGACGCCGGCATCCACAGCGCCGAGGATCTGGACGCGCATCGCGACCGATTCGGCGGGCGCTTCTACTCGATCGAATCCGGCTCGACCGTGAGTACCTTCATTCATGACGCCGAGGACAACGACACCTACGGCCTGGGGGATTGGCAGATTCTCGACTCTTCGACGCCGGGCATGCTGTCGGAAGTGAAGGCAGCCTTCAACGACGAGCGCTGGATCGTCTGGTACGGGTGGACCCCGCACTGGATGGCCCCGGCCTACGACATGCGCATCCTCGACGATCCGCAGTCGGTCTACGGACCGGACAACGGCAGGAGCGACGTGCGCACCATCGTCAACAAGGCGTTCGCCGAGGCCAACCCGAACTTGCTCGCCCTGCTCGAGCAGTTCACGCTGACGGCGGACGAACAGAGCGAATTCATCGACGGCTACGGCCGCCAGGAGCTTCCGGCCGAGCAGGTCGCCCGCACCTGGTTGCAGGACCATCCCGAGCGGGTCGCCACGTTCCTCGACGGCATCACCACCCGCGCCGGCAAGCCGGCGCTGGAAGCGGTGAAGGCCAGCCTCGACTGATCCTCTCCTGACAACGCACGAATCCCGCCAGGTGGCGGGATTCGTGGCTTGGTATCGGAATGACGGCGCCGGGATGGCGAACGTCTCTCAGCTATCTGGCGCGAGTTCGGTCGTGGATGCCGGAACGGCTTCGACAACGGCGCGCATCGAGCCGTCGCGCCGCGCGGTGGCGTGCCAGGCCAGCGCTCGCTCCAGGCAGTGCGGCGTATGTCCGCCACGGGTGCAGGCAGTCTCGAAGTAGTCCGCCAGCGCCGGACGGTAATAGGGATCGGCGCAATTCTCGATGATGCAGCGGGCACGCTCGCGGGGCGCCAGGCCACGCAGATCGGCCAGGCCGTGTTCGGTGACCACGATATCGACATCGTGCTCGGTGTGGTCGACGTGGCTGACGAAGGGCACCACGCTGGACAGGTCGCCATCCCTGGCCGTCGCCGTGGTGATGAAGATCGACAACTGGCCGTTACGGGCGAAGTCCCCCGAGCCGCCGATACCGTTCATCATGTGGGTGCCGTTGACGTGGGTCGAATTGACGTTGCCGTAGATGTCGATTTCCAGCGCGGTGTTGATGGCGATCACCCCCAGCCGACGCACGATGCCGGGATGGTTCGAGAGCTCCTGCGGCCGTAGCACCACACGATCCTTGTAGCGTTCGAGATGGTTCCACACGCGCTGGCCGCAGCTCGACGACAGCGTGATGGAGCTGCCGGAGGCGAACGTCATCTTGCCGCTGTCGAGCAGATCGAAAGTGCTGTCCTGCAGCACTTCGGAGTACATCGTCAGACCTTCGAAAGGGCCTTCCATCAGGCCATGCATGACAGCATTTGCCATGCTGCCGATACCGGCCTGCAGCGGCAGCAGCGAGGGCGTCAGCCGTTCCTCGCGCACCTCGTTCTCGAAGAACCCGATCAGATGCCGGGCGATGCGTCGCGTGGCGTCGTTGGGCTGGTTGACGGTCGAGGGGCTGTCGTGGCCCTGGGTCAGCACGATGGCGGCAATCTTGTCCGGATCGATGGGGATATGGGGCGTTCCGATGCGCGAATCCGGCGCTGTCACCGGGATCGGTTGACGGTTGGGCCGCATGCCGGGAATGTAAATGTCGTGCAGCCCGATCATCGCCTCCGGCGTGGCCAGGTTGAGTTCGACGATCACCTTGTCGGCGAGAATCGCGAAACTGGCGGAGTTGCCGACTGAAGCCGTGGGCACGATGCCACCGTCGGCGGTGATCGCGGCGGCTTCTATAACCGCAACGTCCAGCTTGCCGAGCTGCTTGTTGCGCAACAGTTCCACGGTTTCCGACAGATGCTGGTCGGTGAACATCACCTCGCCTGCGTTGATCGCGGCACGCAGGCTGCGATCGACCTGGAACGGCATGCGCCGTGCCAGCACGTGGGCATCGCTCAAGATGCCATCGATATCGTTGCCGAGCGAGGCGCCGGTCATCAGGGTGATCTTGAGCGGATCGCGCTCGGCGCGCCGTGCCAGTGCCAGCGGCACCGCCTTGGCTTCCCCGGCGCGGGTGAAGCCGCTCATGCCGACGACCATGCCGTCATCGATCAGAGTGGCCGCTTCGTCGGCACTCATCATTCGGTCGCGCCAGTTGGGTAACTGGCAGCGCTGGTCTGCAAGCTCGGTCATACGGTCCTCGTTCTTGTCATGCGCGGTTCTTATGCACGATTCTCATGCACGGCATCAGCGCCTTCGACGTTCGTCTCGTTTCATCCTCCGCCGTTCGCGCAAGATCACCTATAAAACTTTAGTCGCATACCGCTACCGCCACCGCATGGCGCTGGACGCTCTGTTCGCCAAGCCGACGAACCGTTAGGCTGCCAAGATATCCTTGCCCGCAACACGGAACCGCCATGCCCTATTCCGCACTGACACAGCGCATCGCCGGCGAAGGCGCCAGCGCCTGGAACATCCACTTCCGCGCCAAGGCGCGCCAGGCTCGCGGCGAGGATGTCATCATCCTGTCGGTGGGCGACCCCGATTTCGACACGCCACCTTCCATCGTCGAGGCGGCCGTCACCAGCCTGCGCAGTGGCGCCACCCATTACGCGGACGTACAGGGGAAGCACGCCCTGCGCGAGCGCATCGCCGCCTTTCACCGCAGCCACGGTGGCCATGCCGAGACCGACGCGGAACACGTCGCCGTACTTGCGGGGGCGCAGTGCGGTCTCTACGCCACGGCCCAGTGCCTGCTCGATCCGAGCGACGAGGTAATCATCCCCGAGCCGGCCTACGTCACCTACGAGGCCGTGGTCCAGGCCACCGGCGCCGTGCCGGTCTGGGTGCCGCTGTCCGCCGACGACGGTTTCCAGCCGCGGGTGGCGGCCATCGAGGCGTCGATCACGCCGCGCACGAAGGCGATCCTGCTCAACAGCCCGCACAATCCCACCGGCCAGTGCCTGACGCCGGCGATGTGGGAGTCGATCGCCACGCTCTGTCGCGAACACGATCTGTGGCTGATCGTCGATGCGGTCTATGCCGATCTGATCTTCGACGGCGAACACGCAAGCCCCGACAGCCTGCCGGGCATGCGCGAGCGCACCGTGGTCATCAGCAGCCTGTCCAAGTCCCATGCCATGACCGGCTGGCGGCTCGGCTGGGTCGTCGGCCCCCGCGAGCTGATGTCGCACCTGGTCAACCTCGCCCTGTGCATGCTCTACGGATGCCAGCCGTTCATCCAGGACGCCGCCATCGCCGCGCTGGACGAACCGCCGGCAGCGCTGGCCGCGATGCGTGATACCTACCGGGAACGCCGCGATGCCGTGGTCGAGACGCTGCGCGACAGTGAGATCGTCGCCACGCTGTCGCCCGCTGCGGGCATGTTCATGATGGTCGATATCCGCGCCACCGGGCTCGGCACGCACGCCTTCGCCGACCGGCTGCTCGACGAATATGGCGTTTCGGTACTCGCGGGCGATGCCTTCGGCGCCTCCGCCGCGGGCTTCGTGCGCCTGAGCCTGACCGTGGATGCCGAGCGCCTGCGCGAGGCCTGCCGGCGGATCGAGCGCTGCGCCCAGGAGTGCCAGGGAGAAGCCCGACTGGCGGCCAGACCGCTCAACGGCATGACAAGCTGAGCCCGAATCCGCACAATATCGCGATCGCGGCATCGTCAAAGATCAACGGCAGGAAAAACGCTCATGGCACTCAAGGACTTGTTCAAAGTCTATGTCGACGGACAGGAAGGCACCACCGGCCTGCGACTGTTCGACTATCTCCAGGCTCGCGACGACATCGAGCTGCTGCGCATCGACAGCGACAAGCGCAAGGATCCGGCCGAACGGGCACGGCTGCTGAACGCCGCCGATGTCGCCTTCTTGTGCCTGCCGGACGCGGCCTCCCGCGAGGCGGCGGCGATGGTCGAGAATCCGCAGACCTGCCTGATCGATGCCAGCACGGCGTTCCGCACCGATCCCGACTGGGTCTACGGGCTGCCCGAACTGAGCGACGGCCAGCGGGAGCGGATTCGCGCCAGCAAGCGCATCGCCAATGTCGGCTGCCACGCCAGCGCGTTCATCCTGCTGGTGCGCCCGCTGGTGGATGCCGGGCTGCTGCCGGCGGACTACCCGCTCTCCGCCTTCTCGCTTACCGGCTACAGCGGCGGCGGCAAGAAGATGATCGCGGACTACGAAGCCGCTATCGAGGAAAGATCCAGCAGCGAGGGCCGCCTCGACGCGCCGCGCCCCTACGCCATGGCGCTCGGCCACAAGCACCTGCCGGAAATGCAGCAGCACGGCCGTCTGGCCCGGCCGCCGGTCTTCTCGCCGATCGTCGGCCCCTTTCTGAAAGGCTTGATGGTCAACGTACCGCTGCAGCTTTCCCATCTGCCGGCCGGGGTGCGGGCGGAAGATCTGCTCGACGCCTATCGCGCCCATTACGCCGACGAGCCGTTCGTCCAGGTCAGGCCTTTCGAGGAGATCGACAACCTGGACAACGGCTTCTTCGACGTCCGGGGCGCCAACGAGACCAACCGCGTCGACCTGTTCGTGTTCGGCAACGAGGAGCGGGTCTGCCTGGTATCCCGGCTCGACAACCTCGGCAAGGGTGCTGCCGGCTCCGCGGTGCAGAACATGAACGTTCACCTGGGCGTGGACGAGACGACGGGTTTGAGCGTCTGAGGTCCGAGGTCTGAAACGAAAATCGCCGGGCCGAATTCGAACATCATCCGGCCCTCCGGTTCGGCGTCGCGTCTCGCCGAAGGTGATGGCACCGCTTTATCGGTGCCGATACTTCTCCAGATAGGCGTGGATCGAGGCGATATCCTCCTCGCCATATCCGGCGCTGACTGCATCGGACCAGAGATTGCGGATCTGCGTCAGCGATGGCAGTGCCTTGCCATCGCCCGCTTCCAACGCCAACCCGGCATCCTTCAGCCCCCACTGCATCGCCATCTGCGGGTCGAAGTCGCCGCTGGCGATCATGTCCAGCTTGAGCTTCATGTAGGGCGTGGCCAGCGGCCCGCCATCGAGCACCTGCCACAGATCGTCGGTGGTGAAGCCGAGCGTGTCGGCGAGATGCGCGGTCTCGGCGATTCCCTGCATCATCGAGACCAGCCAGGCGTTGACGACGATCTTCATCCGCGCCCCCTGGCCGGCCTGGCCCAGCCAGTGGGTCTGCTTGCCCAGCACGTCGAAGATCGGCTCGACCACGGCAGCGGCACGCTCGCGATCGCCGCTGGCCAGGATGGCGATCTTGCCCTGCTCCGCTGGTGCCTTGGTACCGGAAACCGGCGCGTCGATGAAGACGATGTCGTCACGCGCATCGTCTGCCTCGGCGATCAGGCGGTCGGTCTCGGCCACGCCGAGGGTGCCCATCTGGATCAACGTCGCGCCTTCGGGCATCGCGGCCAGCGCGCCGCTGTCCCCCAGTAGCACGTCACGCGTCACCGCGAGGTCCGGCAGCATCAGTATCACCGCCTGGGCTTGCGCGACGGCGTCGGCGGGCGAATCGGCCAGGCGCGCGCCCGCCTCGACCAGATCCCCCGCCTTGTCGGCAGAACGGTTCCAGACGGTGACCTCGAAATCGGCTTTCAGAAGGTTGGTCGCGAAGGCGTGCCCCATGGCGCCCAGGCCAAGCACGGCGACGGAACGAGAATCGGACATCGGGTTGATCCTTGAGAGAAGTGTAGGCTCCTAACTATAGACGAAAGTCGTACACTTCAAAGACCGGGATCGACCCAAGACTCATATCGACAAGACTCATATCGACCAAGCCCCATATCTCCCCAGGATCAGCGCCGAGGCCATCGTACCGAGTCCGATTTGCCGTTCTCTCTAGGAAATCACCGCTCTTGCCATGACGACAGCAGTGTTCCGCCGACCGGATCGTCGTCGGGCAACGCCACGGCGGCGACTCGGCGGCAGGCGGCCTCGATCTCGTCGGGCTTGCCGCGCTCCACTTCCCACGACTGCCCCGGCGGATAGGCGCCTACCATGGAGAAATCCTCGCTGGCCTCGAGACAGGCATGCCCGACGCCCGCCGGCAGCACCAGCACGTCGCCGGCGGCGATATCGTGCTCGCTGCCGTTGGGGCCGCCGAGACGGATATGCGCGCGGCCGCGAAAGACGCCCAGCGCCTCGTGCGCCGTGGAGTGGAAATGATCGAAATCGTAGAGGCCGTACCGCCATTGCGGCGGCCACCGGTGACGGTCGAACAGCGCTTCGAATCGCGCCGCCGGGTTCTCCTCGGAGGCATCGATGACCTGGCGATAAAGCAGCACCGGCAACGGCGAGTTGGGAAAGCCGCTGGCCGCATCCGGTTCCAGTACCAGCATCTCGGGTTGGGGCGTCGTCATGGTTTCCTCCTCGATTCTCGGTTCTAAGTTCTAGGTTCCAAATTCCAGGCTCGACACCCTGGAAACCTAGGTGATAGCCGCGGAATCGCCAGCCTCCTTTGCCGACATCGGCATGCGCGGGATCGCGCAGAGGCTCAGCGCGGCAAACAGCAGCATCGGCCATAGCGCCAGGTTCGCGTTGGCGAATGCCTCCGCCAGCCAGCCGCCGATCATCGGCATGACGAAAGCCAGACAGTAGCCGACGAAGGACATGCCGGCGGTCAGCGACGCGACCGCGTCGCCTCGCTCCAGGCACGGCGGCAGCGCCATGATCAGCGTGAGTTCGAGGGTGATGCCGAAGCCGGAGATCACCAGCGCGATCAGTGCCGGCCATCCATCCAGCGCCAGGAAGGCGGCCAGGCCCAGCACGCCGAGCGTGGCGAACAGCCCCAACGGCCAGCGGCGGGAAACCCAGCGTCGCCCCCGCCACAGCATGGAGAGCGATGCCGCCAGCGGGCTCGCGTTGTAGAGTAGCAACGCCAGTGCCAGCAGTTCCGTTTCTCCGCGGGTATCGAGAATGCTGCTCATGTAGGCGTTGGTCGCCATGAAAAGCCCCACCGAGGCCGCCAGCGGCACGCCCATCAGCCAGACACGGGCGGTGCGCAATGAAATCGAGCGACGCGGTGCTTCTTCGAGGTTGGCGATTTCGTCAGAGCACTGCGGACGCCGTCGCAGGCGCCACACCAACAGCGCGACGATCACCAGTGCCGGCAGCGACCACAGCAGCATCGCCACCTGCCAGCTCCCCCCGGCCAGCGCCAACACGACGGGCCGCGTGCCCCCCGCGCCGATCAGCTCACCGACGGTCATGCCATTGAGATAGACCGAGCTGCCCAGCGCCAGATGGGCCGGTGTCCAGTCCCGTAGCAGCGCCGGTATCGTCACCTGCATGACCGCCAGCCCGAGCCCCATGACCACCGAGGCGCCGAACAGCAAGGGTGCGGAGAACGTGAGCCCGCGCGCGCCGGAACCGATCGCCACGACTGCCAGCGCCAACGCCAGGGCGCGCAGCATGCCAATACGCCGGGCGAATCGCACCGCCAGCATCATGCTCAATGCCAGTACCACGTACGGCACCGTCGTCAGGGCGCCGACGGCGGCACTGCCCAGCGACAGAGATTCGGCAATCTCTCCGGCCAGCGGGGGCGCGATCAGGATCGGCAGCCGCATGTAGAGGCCGACCAACCACAGCAACGCCAGTGCGCCCCAAGGCAATTCCGCAGCGCGGATCGTCGAGAGAATGGAAGATTGCACGCGTGAACGCTGGACCAATGACGCCACCTAATGAACGAGCGCCACGGAGAGCCTGGCGCGGGAAAATGCGCGCGATGAACCGGCGCGATGGACAAGTGCCAGAAAATAACAGAACCGCGCTCTCCGAGCAGTCCTCCAGGGCCGTTTCCGTATCATGCACCGGAGATGGCAGCGTCGTACGTCTCTCATGAGCGACGCCCGGCACAAAGATCGCGCAAACGCGCCCGTTGAAAAGCCCATATTGCAACGACCCGACGTGGTTAATTTACGACAAAACAATCAAGCCATCCGAGATTTCGGCCAACGAACGCCAATGAAGAAAAAACAATACGAAACCTCGACCTTTAAATGCCGTTATTGGCATTCGTCATCGCTGATAATTCATCGACTGGCGTTCGCCATATTAACGTTCTAATAATGAACGCATGCTTTATAAGCTGGCTTCCTTAATGCATCATCTCGCGCCAGCATGCGAGCTGACACGATTATCCTCGGGTCGGCAGCTCGTACTCTGGACGCCTCATCAACAGGATTTCGATCATGCCCGAAACGCAACGGCTGAATTATCGCAGCGCGCTGGTCGTCGTCACGACGATCTTTTTCATGTGGGGTTTCATCACCTGTCTCAACGACATTCTGATTCCTCACCTGAAAGCGGTCTTCTCGCTGAACTACACCCAGACCATGCTGATCCAGTTCACCTTCTTCGGTGCCTATTTCATCATGTCGTTACCGATGGGCAAGGTACTGGCCAAGGTCGGCTACAAGAATGCCATCAGTCTCGGGCTTCTCATTGCGGCCGTGGGGGCGGTAATGTTCTACCCGGCCGCCCGGGCGCCCTCCTACCCGCTGTTTCTCACCGCGCTGTTCGTGCTGGCCAGCGGCGTCACCATGCTGCAGGTCGCGGCCAACCCTTATGTCAGCCTGCTGGGGCCGGAGGGCTCCGCTTCCAGCCGGCTCAACCTGGCGCAGGCGTTCAATTCGCTGGGCACGACGCTGGCCCCCTATTTCGGCGGCATGCTGATTCTGGGAGCGGCGGTACTGGGCGCCAGCGAGCTGGCCGACATGTCCGCCGCCGATCGGATGGCCTACAAGGTCGAGCAGGCCCAGAGCGTGCAGTTGCCCTACCTGCTGCTGGCTGCCGTGCTCGCGATCCTCGCGGTGGTGGTCTATCTGTGGAAGCTCCCCAACTTCAAGGAGCAGGCCAGCGACGACAGCCCGACCGAAAACGTCACCGCCGCCCAGGCCTTGCGTCATCCTCACGTGCTGTTCGGCGTGATCGGCATCTTTGCCTATGTCGGCGCCGAGGTCTCCATCGGCAGTTTCATGATCAACTATCTGTCGCTGCCGGAGATCGGCAACATGAGTGAAAGCAGCGCTGCCAGCTATGTCGCCTACTACTGGGGCGGGGCCATGATCGGCCGTTTCATCGGCTCGGCGTTGATGCAGAGATTCCGCCCCAGCCTGCTGCTGGGCCTGTTCGCGATCGTCGCGGCGCTGCTGGTGCTGACCACCATGCTGACCTCCGGCCACATCGCGATGTGGAGCATCGTCGCCATCGGGTTGTTCAACTCGATCATGTTCCCGACCATCTTCACGCTGGGGATCGCCAAGCTCGGCCCGCTGACCAGCAAGGCGTCCAGCCTGCTGATCATGGCCATCGTCGGCGGCGCCATTCTCCCGGTCGCCCAGGGCGCGATCGCCGACACGGTCGGCATCCATCACGCCTTCGTGCTACCGCTGATCTGCTACCTGTTCATCGCCTTCTACGGCTTCCGCGGCTCCCGGGTCATCAACCCGCACCCGTCGGTCCAGGATGAAGCCAAGGCCGCTTCGTAACGCTCCAACCGAAACAAGGAACGCCCCTCCATGGAGGGGCGTTTCCGGCTTACTGCTTGGCTATCTCTCCCTGACGGCCGTGACCACGATCTCTATCAGGGTGCCCGCGCCGAGATCGCCGGCGCCAATCGTCGCGCGAGCCGGTAACGCATCGCCGAACCAGTCTGTCCACACCGCATTCATCTCCTGCTTCAATGCGAGGTCGGATACGAAGACATTGGCCGATACGACCTGCGAGCGGTCGATACCGACCTCGCCCAGATAAGTGCCGAGCTTTTCCAGCACCTGACGTGTCTGCCCTGCCATATCCAGTGACATGTCGTCGGCGGCAATACCACCGAAGAACAGGATTCCGTTGGCTTCCACGATGCGATGCATAATGGGTGTCTTGAGGTGACGCGTGATCATGAACAGCTCTCCTGTGAGAAAGCGCCAACGCTATCAGTCGCTTTCTATCACGGATAATGCCAATCGCCGCGCACGCTATAGCGCGTTGTTATGACCACGACGAAAGATTGAGCGTTTCCAGCTTGCGCAGAAAAGCAGCACGGAATGCCTGGGCCAGTTGCGACAACGGCTGATCGCGCGGCGTCAACAGGGAGAAATCCTCTCCCAGCTCGACTGCCAGCGGCTTGAGTGTCACCCCGTCCTGCCCCCATGAAGCTGCACTGATCGGATCGAGAATGGCTATCCCCAAGCCGTGGGAGACCAAGCGAGTCGCCTGTAGCGCCAATGACACCTCGATACGGCGGCGAGGCCTGGCGCCCGCGCTTTCCAGGCGGCGATCGAGTTCTATCCGTAGCGGGTCGTGGCGTTCGAAGCAGATCAATGCCTGATCGTCCAGGTCGCTGATCGCGATGACGTCTCGCCGGGCCAGCGGGTGATCCGGGAACATGGCGCAAAGGCTTGGCAGCCGGTAACGAGTCTGATCCACGCGATCCTCGTTTTCCGCCACGATGGCAAACCCCAGATCGCAGCGTTGCGTCATGACTTCGTCGATCACCTGCTCGGAGCGGAAGGTGGTCAACTCGACATCGGCGTCCGGATGCTCGGGGACGAAATCGGCCAGGACGTCTGGCACGAAGGTCATGCCTAGCAGGGGCATGGTGCTGATTCTCAATCCGCCGACTTCCCGTTCACGAATGCGAGTCGCGGTATCACGCAGATGATCGATGCCGCGCCACACACTCACGACTTCGCGATGGAATAGCCGCGCTTCCGGCGTCGGAGTCAGCCGGCCGCGTACCCGCTCGAACAACGCAAAACCAACGTCATGTTCGAGCTGCTTGAGCAAGCGCGTCACCCCGGGCTGAGCGGTACGCATTCGTTGAGCGGCGGCGGTAACGGTGCCGCACTCCATCATCCATTTGAAGGCAAGGATCTGCCGATCGCGCAGTTGAGGTGTACGCATAACAATAGACTATAGGGCGACCATTGATTGGTATTGGATAGTATACCGGCTCTATCGCTATCGTCAGCCAAATGCCTCGGTTGGACGACAGTATGCGTCAGGACTTCTTTATCGTCGGTGGTGGCGTGGTCGGGATGGCGATCGCCTATGGCCTCGCCCGTGCCGGTCAGGGCGTGACGGTCCTGGACGCCGACGATACGGCCTTTCGGGCATCGCGCGGCAATGCCGGATTGACATGGGTCCAGGGCAAGGGCGTAGGCATGCCGAGCTATGCGGAAATGAGCCTGGATTCGGTCCAGGCCTGGCCATCCTTCGCTCTCGAACTGCAGCAGCGTACCGGCCTCGAGCTCGAGTATGAGCGTCGCGGTGGCGTCGATTTATGTCTGGACGAAGAGGAAGCTCACGCCAGACGAACGGAATATCGCGAGCTTCAGGCACAGTCCGAACGTCTGCGTCGGGATTTTCATTGGGAATATCTGGATCGGGAGCAATTGCTCCCGTTTCTGCCCGGCCTGGGCAAACGCGTCGCTGGTGGTACCTGGTCGCCCCATGACGGGCATTGCAATCCGCTGTACCTGCTCCGAGCGCTTCATGCTGCCTGCCGGCGTCTTGGCGTCGACATTCGTCAAGCGACCCCGGTCGAAAATCTGGCGCGAACCGAATCGGGCTTTCGGGCGACATTACGCGAGGGTCATGTCGAGGCCGAACGCTGCATCGTCGCTGCCGGGCTCGGCGCCAAAAGGCTTGCACCGCAGCTCGGGCTTTCGGATGATGTCTTTCCGTTACGAGGGCAGATGCTGATCACCGAGCGCATGCCTCGGGTCGAGCAGTTGCCCACGCCCCAGATTCGCCAGACAGCGACCGGCGGCTACCTGATAGGTGACACCCATGAACGAGTCGGTCACGACAAGGGCGTTACGCTTCCGATGTTGCAAACGCTGGCCGACAAGGCAGTCCGTATCTTCCCGTTTCTGCGCTCGACCCGCCTGGTTCGTGCCTGGGCCGCTCTCAGAGTCATGACGCCGGATGGCTATCCGCTCTACGAACGCTCGATGACTCATCCCGGCGCCTATAACGTCAATTGCCACAGCGGCATCACCCTGGCTGCCTTTCATGCCGATGGCCTTGCCCAGGCAATCCTGAACGACCGGATTCACACACATTTTTCGCAATTTTCGGGAGCACGCTTCCATGTTCCGTCGACTCCCTGAAACGGCGAGCGATTCGGCCGAAGTCACCCTGTGGGTGGATGGTGAACCACGGCAGGTGGGCGCCACGCTGAGCGTTGCTGCGGCACTCCTGCAACAGCACGGTTGGGCCGAATACCGCCTTCACCATGACGGTACGCCCCGTGCGCCGTTGTGCATGATGGGAGTTTGTCACGACTGCCTGATCACGATCGACGGCGAGCCCAATCGTCAAGGCTGTCTCGTCATCGTCAAAGACGGCATGCGTATCGAAACGCAAATGCCCGCGGCCCAGCCAACGCCCGGAGCGTCGACAGGATGAGCGAGAATTCCACATCGTCCCAGGTCGCCGAAGTTGCCATCATCGGTGCAGGCCCCTCAGGCCTCGCTGCCGCCACGCGCCTGGCCAAGGCGGGTCTGAAGCCGGTGGTATTCGATCTCAATGCCGCCCCCGGCGGACAAGTCTATCGGCAAGTCGAATCTCCGCAGGCCGATCTTAGAGTGACAGGCATCGACTACCGCCTCGGCCAACGAGTGGTGGAAGCCTTTCGCCGCGCCCGGGTCGATTATCGACCCGATAGCCGGGTGTGGTGGGTACAGCGCGTCGATGCCGGCTTCGAGCTGGGCGTGTTGCATGAAGGCCGTTCCGCTGTCTGGCGGGCCCGGCGTCTAATTCTCTGCCATGGTGCGATGGAACGTCCGTTTCCTTTTCCCGGCTGGCAACTACCAGGCGTGATGACCGCCGGTGCCGCCCAGGTCCTGCTCAAACAAGGCGGCCTGCTCCCCGAGGACGCGCCGATACTCGTAGGCAGCGGGCCGCTGATCTATCTGCTTGGCTGGCAATATCTTCAGGCTGGACGTCCCCCGACCTGCATACTCGATCTCACGCCGCGCCACCAGTGGCGCCTGCCGCTTCGCCAACCGGTGAAGGCCTGGCATGCACGCGGCTACCTGTTCAAGGGCCTGAAAATGATGCTGGCCCTGAAGCGGGCCGGCGTTGCCATCGAGCGTGATATCGACGCCCTCGAGGCTATCGGCGACAAGGTCCTGGAACAGATTCGCTATCGCCAGCGTGGCCATTGGAAGCAGCGCCCGGCGAGTCTGTTGCTGAGCCATGTCGGCGTCGTGCCAGAAACCCACCTCACGCGCTCGCTCGGCCTGACGCATCGTTGGCACGCCGAACAACAGAGCTTCTTGCCGGTACGCGACGACACCCTGAGCGCTGACGAGAATCTATGGGTCGTGGGCGATGGGGCGGCGATAGGCGGCGCGGTGAATGCCATGCGGGAAGGAACGTTGAGCGCGCTGGAGGTCATTGCGTCCCATCACGGGCTCACGAAGGAGGAACGGCACGAACGTGATGGCTTACGCCGCGAGCGCGCCCGGGATCTCTGCGCGCGCCAGTTGCTGGACGCCATGTTTCTCCCGCCGCTGAACATCGATGCCATGCCCGAAGAAACCATCATCTGCCGTTGCGAAGCGCTGACCCGCGGCGATCTAGATCAAGCGATCTCGGATGGTGCCGAGGGCCCCAATCAACTCAAGGCTTTCACCCGCTGCGGCATGGGGCCGTGCCAGGGACGTCAGTGCAGCGTCAACGCCACGCTGCTGCTTTCTCGACGCCTGGCGCAAACACCAGATCAGATTGGGCAGTGGCAGATACGCCCCCCGGTCCAGACGATCACACTCGGCGAACTGGCTACACCGGGCGTGGTCGAGAACCGCGAAACCTAGTCATAACGATGCTGAGCAAAATCCACGCACAACAACAGCAAGAGGAAATGGCAATGCAACGCAAGACTTTCATTGGCGCCGTGGCGCCGACGCTGCTACTGACGCTAATGCTGGGCAACAGCGCCCAGGCCGAGAACGACACTCTCAGAATCGGGGTCGACGTGCCCTACATGCCGTTCCAGTTCAAGAAGCCCGACGGCACCATTGCCGGCTTCGAGGTCGATCTGGTCAATGCGGCCTGCGAACGCATGCAGCGGCACTGCGAGTGGGTCGAACAGCCCTGGAACGGCATCATCCCTGCCCTGCAGGCGCGCAAGTTCGACCTCATCGCCTCGTCGATGAACATTACCGAAGATCGCGCCAAGACGGTGCTGTTTTCCGATCCCTACTTCCAGGTGCCATCGGCTTGGGTCGCCCGGGCCGGCAGCGACTGGCAGCCCGATGACGGCGGCCTCACGGAGGCGATGATCGGCGTCCAACAGGGCACGATCCAGGATGAATACGTGACTCAGTATTACCCCAATGCCGAGATAAATCGGTATAGCGATTCTGCCGCCATGGTCAATGACATGCTGGCCCAACGCCTGGATCTCGCCTTCACCGCGTTTCCGCTCGCTCAGGAAACTCTACTCGGGGACTCGCATTTCGAACGCATCGGCGAATTGGTCACTGGTCCGGAATCGATCTATGGCCCGGGTATCGGCGCGGCTTTCCGCAAGCGAGATCGCGAACTCGTCGACGAGTTCAACCGAGCGATGCACGAGGTGAAGCAGGACGGCACCTACGACCGTCTGCATCAACAGTACTTCGGCGACTGAGTTCGATTCGCTTTAACGACGGACGGCGCCGCTCTGGCGCCGTCTTCGATCTCTCATCCGGTTTCGTCACGAGATATCGTCGATGAAGTGGTTCTATATAGCCTCGTCATAGCTTCGTCGCGCCATCACTCACCTTGTGGATAATCGGCCGCTTCGCCGACCGCGCGCCACTCGCGAATTTCCGCCAGCGTCTCCTCGAGATTCTTGATCACCTTGTCGACACCCCAGGCGCCCAGCACCAGATGGCGTGGCGGCTGCGGATGCGCCACCAGATCGATCATCGCCTGGGCGGCACGCACGGGATCGCCGGGCTGCTTGCCGCTGTTGCCACTGGTCCCTTCCATGCGCGCCTTGACCGTATCGGCGTAGTCATCGATCCGGCTGGGCGTCTGCTGCAAGGAGCGCCCGGCCCAGTCGGTGCGGAACGGCCCCGGCTCGACACAGGTCACGCGAACGCCCAGCGGCCCGACCTCGGCCCTGAGCGAGTCTGACCAGCCCTCAACCGCGTGCTTGGTGGCCGCGTAGTAACCGGATCCGGGAAAGCCGATGAAACCCGCCACCGAACTGATGTTGATGACATGGCCGGCGCGGCGTTCGCGCATGCCGGGCAGCACCGCCCGCGTCATCGCGAACAGACCGAAGACATTGGCATCGAACTGGGCGCGAATCGCATCTTCCACGCCCTCCTCGCAGGAGGCCTGATAGCCGTAGCCTGCGTTGTTCACCAGCACATCGACACGGCCGAACCTGGCGTTGGCAGCGGCAACCGCCTCTTCGATCTGGGCGGCGTCGGTGACGTCCAGCGCCAGGGCGAGCGCGCGATCTTCGGCACCCTCGACCAGATCCGCCACGCGTTCGCTTGAACGAGCGGTCGCGACGACCTTGCCGCCCTGCTCGATGATCAACCGGGCCAGCTCGCGACCAAAGCCGGTGGAGCACCCCGTGATAAACCAGACGGGAGAATCGGGCATGGACATGAAACACCTCCTTTCGAAAGCACGACGCCGGAAAATAAAACGTCACTGACACGGCGGCGTCGTCGATGAACGTGAACTCCCAGCGTAGACGATACCGCAGCGATTGGCGCCTGCGCCCGCAGATTGAAGCCCCTGCACGTTCTTCGACCTTGGTCGCAAGCACCTTGAAAGTCAGACAACTGAATCGGGATAATCTCTTAGCGAGCAAAAAATAGACGCGTTATCGATTCGCCTGCTTTCTTAGTCGCCGGACCTCCACGCCCTGTCAGGGGCTTCCGGCTCGATTTCCCGCCCAGGTTCGATGCTCACTGCCTCGTCTACCCGCGCGGCCTGGGACGGTATCGCGTCAACGAAACGAACAAGGACAACCATTGCCTTTCACCCGCCGGACAGCCTCCGACATCGATAGCCGGGATGACGACGCATGACGCAGGTCGAGCAGTTCTTCGAGCGCTACGGCCCGCGCTACCGGCTGTGGGTCACGCTGACGGTAATGCTGGGGCTGGTAGCGCTGGGCATGTCGATCACCATCGTCAACGTGGCCATCCCTTATATCAAGGGCGCCTTCGGCATGAGCGACTCTCAGGTCCAGTGGCTTTCCACCGGCTTCCTGGCGTCGACCACCGTATCGCTGCTGGTCGCTCCCTGGCTGGTGGCCGCCGTCGGTCAGCGCGCCACGTTCGTCGGCCTGCTGCTGGCGTTCATCGCGGCATCCATTCTGGGCGGCCTGGGTCAGGGCATGGCCGCGCTGGTCGCCGCCAGGATCGTTCAGGGCGGCATGACCGGCCTGATCCGCCCTGTCGCCATGCAGGCACTCTTTGCCGCCTATCCGCCCGAAGGGCGCGGCATGGCGACCGCCATGTACGGCATGTGCCTGGGCTTGCCGCTCACGCTGGCGACGGTCATCGGTGGCTGGCTGGTGGAGCATTTCACCTGGCGCTATGTCTTCTTCGTGACGCTGCCGATCTGCGCCGCCGCTATCGTCATGGGGCTATTCTTCCTGCCGACCCGCGAGCACAAGGGGCCGCGCCCACCGTTCGACTGGGCCGGCGTGGTGCTGTTGTTCGTGGCCGTCTTTTCCATGCTCGCGGCGCTCTCCAACGGGCAGCGCTGGGGCTGGTACGATCCGCGGGTGCCCGAGTTGATCCTGGTATCGGTGCTCTGCGGGGCGTCGTTCATCGCCTGGCAGAAGCGGACCGCGCATCCGCTGCTCAATCTCGATATCTTCCGCAACCGGCTGTTCGTCGTCGGCACACTGGCGATGTGTCTGTTCGGTGGCACCTTCTACGGCATCATGTATCTGCTGCCGCAATTCGTGCAGGCGGTACTGCATTACAGTCCGATTTCTGCCGGCAAGATCTTTCTGCCGTCCACCGCCGTTCTCGGCATTCTGGTGCCGCTGGTCGGCTGGCTCAGCGACCGCTACCCGCCCCACTGGATCACGCTGCCCGGGTTGGGCTGTGCGCTGCTGTCGGTTTGGCTAATGGCACAGATGGACTGGAACACCTCGTTTTTCTATCTCGCCATGGCGATGGGTATCCTCTCCGTGGGCATGGCCGCCTTTCCGCCGCCGACACTGTCGAACGCCATCGCCGGGCTGCCGGTGCATCTCACCGGCCACGGCTCGGGCGCGATCAACTTCGCCCTGCAGTTGGGCGGTGCTCTGGGTACGGCAGGTCTGGTCATTCTTCTGGACCGCCAGACCGCCTTTCACGGCCAATACCTGAACGCCGGCGTCAATGCCGACAACGCCATCGCTCGGCAGCAGCTGGGCCAGTTATCCGAACTGGTCGGCCGCCTGGGAGTGCCGGACACGCACCAGCAAGCCATGGCCGGCTACCTGATGGGTCGCATCGAGTCGATCTGGGCCTCGATTCTCGCCTATCAGGATGGCTTCTGGATTCTGATCGGTAGCCTGCTGCTGGTGGTGATTCCCTCACTGCTGCTTAGCCGCTGGCGGGGCCTGCCTCGCACCTGATTCCGTTCACTCGATCATCGAAGGACCCGTTTGCGCCATGACCGCTGACTCAGCTCGACCTGCCAAGCGCCGCCTGCCACGTAGCGGCAAACTGTTGATACTCGCCATCGTCGTGGTGCTGTGTCTGATCTGGATCGGCCTGGCCATCGCCCATCGTCTGTCGCACGTCAGCGCCCAGGATGCGCGCGTGATGGCCGATCAGGTGACTGTCAGCAGCCGGCTGGGCGGCTGGGTAACGACATTCGAGCTGACCGAGGGCGATACGCTGCATCGCGGTGATGCCGTGGCGACCCTCTACGACAAGCCGGATCAGCGCAAGCTCGAGGCGTTGACAGCCAACGTTGCCACGCAACAGGCGCGGCTGGATTACGAGAAAGCGCGGCTGTCGATGGCCGAGAAGCAACTCAAAGGCGGTATGAACCTGACGCACCGCCAGCTCGAGGCCAGCAAGGCTGCCGAGAAAGCCGCTCAGGCGCGGCTGACCGAGGCGAAACGAGACTTCCAGCGTTCCGACAAGCTGTATCGGAAGCACTCCGTTTCCGAACAGCGCCGTGACCAGGATTACTACGCTTACCAGGCAGCGCTCGCCGAACACGCCCAGGCCCAGCAGGAGGTTCAGGTCAGCCAGGCGCTAGCCGACAATGCCCAGGTCGGCTTCATCAATGGCTCGCAGATGCCGCTGCCCAATCCGGACGTACTGCGCCAGCAGGTGCAGATCGCCCGCCAGGAACTGGCCGAAGCCCAGGCGAAACTGGAGCAGGAGCAACTTCGCATCGCCGATCTGCAGATCGACAGCCCGGTCGACGGCGTGATCAACAAGACGCTGATCGATCAGGGCGAGTACGTCAGTGCCGGCCAGCCGATCCTGATGATGCACGACCCCTCGAAGCTGTGGGTGGAGGCCAACATCAAGGAAACCGACATCGGCGCGCTACGCATCGGCCAGCCCGTCGCCATCACCGTCGATGCCTTTCCCGATCGAACCTTCACCGGTCATGTCGCCGTCATCGGTCGCGCCGCCACCAGCCAGTTCGCCCTGCAGCCGGATCCGAACCCTTCCGGCAACTTCACCAAGATTACCCAGCGAATCCCGGTGCGTATCCGTTTCGACGATGGCCCCACCGAACTTATCGGCCCCGGCATGATGGTGGAGGTGGATATCGACATCAGCGGTGCCAACAAACGCCAACCGGATTCACAACCGGGCATCGATTCCGGCAGCTGACCAAACCGGAGAGATCGGAGCGGTGAAAACTGTCACCCGCGCAGCGCCCGACAATGGCGCTGCGCCGACTCCTCGATGACGTGCTTGGCATCGATCAGTATCTCGCGACCCCAGAAAGCGGAATAGGCACTGTCGAAGTCGAGCGGCTCGAGGCGCCTGGCGATGCTCTCGACCGCTCCCGCATCGAGCGGAATGTTGTTGGGATAGGACCACATGAACGACGCCATCCGATCCGGCGTCACCAGCAGCGTATCGCCGGTCAGCAGAATCCGGTGCTCGGGCCAGTGGAGCACGCTGGCGCCGGGAAAATGACCGCCCAGACGATAGACATCGATGCCGGGCAAGATCTCGCGTGACTCTCCTTCCCAGAACTCGATCCCAGGATCCGCCACGGTGACCCAGTCACGATCCGCGGCGTGGACATGAATCGGGCAGCCGAACGTCTGCGCCCAATCCGCCATGGTGGAAAAGAAATGCGGATGCGACAGCACGATGGCATCGAGCCCGCCGAGACCTTCGATGATCTCGATGGTCGCCTCGTCGAGCAGCGTCAGGCAGTCCCACAGCACGTTGCCCGCGGGCGTTCGTACCAGGAAGGCGCGTTGGCCGATGGCGAAATGTGGCGTGGTGCCTATCGCCATCAAGCCCGGCGCCATATGGCGGAAAGTATTAGCGTGGCTGGCCGCCAGCTCGCTCGGCGTCGTCCAGCGCTGGCCTTCGACGGGCACGAACTGGCGCTCGTCCTCGCAGATTTCACAGTGTTCCGGCGGTGTCTCGCTCGGCGGATATTGCACACCGCAGGTGGCGCAGATAAAACCATGGTTACGCATTTCGCATTTCCCCGTAGAACCGACTCAGGTCATCTCTTGTCGCTACTCTTCTTACCGCTACTCTTCTTGTCGCTGCTTTTCTTGTCGATACTCTTGATCAATGTCGCTTGCTATCAACCCCGTTGTTACCAACTCAAGTGTAATCCACTTAGCTTGAGGTCGAGCGCTTGCCACGCCCGATCATGGCTTTTATCGACGAATCGCCAGCCATCCCGCCATCAGGACAATCGCCATGCCCACCAGCGTTGGCCCATCGGGAATCTCATCGAACAACCAGATTCCCCACCCTATGGCGAATAGCAGATAGGCGTAATCGAACGCCCCCACCAGCGACGAAGGCGCAAGCTGATAGGCTCGGGCAACCGCGGTATTGACGCTCACCATGAGTAACGCGTAGAGCAGGATCAGCAGACACGGCACCGTATCGAGTCGCTGCCAGCCACGGGTGAGAAACCCGGATAACGCCTCAGACACGAGGACAGTCACGGTGACACTGCCGACCACACCCGCCAGCAGGAAAGCGACATTGAGCCCGAGGGCCAACAGCCACGGAGACACGTCGCGGCAGCGCGTTCGCGTCACAACCATCGCCCCGGCATAGCAGAGCGCCGCCAGTAACGGAAGCAACATGGCTGGCGAGAACAGCGCCCCACCGGGACGCAGCACGGTCAACACGCCAGCGAAACCGAGCCACAGTGCGGCCCAGCGTCGCCCCGTCAACGGCTCGCCCGTCAGCGCGGCCAGCATCGCGATAAACAGCGGCGTGGTGTAGATTCCAACGGCGGCAATGCTCAGTGGAATCCAGGGCAGCGCGGCATAAAACGCAATCCACATTGCCAGCAGCAGCAGGCTCCGCAACGCGATCCAGCCCCAGCTATCGAGGCACCGAGGAAGATTGCCGCTCTGACATCGCCAGCCCATCAGCAGTATCGGCAACGAGATCGAGGGCGCAATTACCAACAGTTGCCAAAGTGAGAGGCTGTCGCTGAGATACTTGACCAACGCGTCTGCCAGGGCGAGGAGGAAAACCGCGCCGACGATCAGCAGAATGCCGCGGCGAGGGTTATCTTCGAACGTGGAAGGTGCTTTCATGGCGGTTCCTGTCGGTGGCAACCGCCAGAGCGTGCCCCACCGACCGCCGCCGTCACCAGCGATGGTGGCGTCACTATCCATGAGCCAGGGTTATGTTTCCGCTGAACCGTTCGCTGCCGCCCCTCGCCACCCTGCTCCCGTTCGAAGCCGCCGCCCGATGGGAAAGCTTCACTCGCGCTGCCGAAGAGCTCGGCCTGACTCAGGCGGCCATCAGCCGCCAAGTGCGATCGCTGGAAAAGGATCTTGGCGCGACCCTGTTCGAGCGCAGAAACCGCGGCGTCTTCCTGACGCCGGCCGGACGCGAACTGGCCAACGTCATCACCGATGGATTGTCCCGGATCGCACAGCAGGCCGACGATCTCCGCGGCGGCGAGCGCGCGCCCCGAGTGATTCTATTCTGTCAACTCTGCGAAGCGTTCTACTGGCTGATGCCCCGGTTGGCGACGTTCAATCAGCGCCACCCCGACATCGATCTGAAGCTGGTGACATCGACCCGACCGATGACCGAGCAACGCGACCCGTTCGATATCGCCCTGCAGACGCATGGCAGACCTAGTGGCAACCACACGCTGGCATTTATCGCCGCGGATACGATCTATCCCGTCTGCAGTCCCGATCATTCGGCCGCGCGGAACGCGCCAATCTCGCTGGAATCGTTGGCGGGCGAGGAGCTGCTTCATCATCGCGCAGAACCGCCCGACTGGATGGAGTGGAGCGGCTGGTTCACGGCCATGGGCCAGGAGGTCTCGCCACCGCTGCCGGGGAAAGTGTTCGACAGCTATCCGCTGATGCTGCAGGCGACACTGGCCGGGCACGGTATCGCACTGGGATGGCGGCGCACGACCGAGCGTTTGATCGACGCTGGAGAGCTGATAAGACCCGTCGAGGAAGCTCTCATTCAACCCGAGGCGATCGCCGTCTATACCCACCGAGAGGCGATGGATCGCTACGCGTGTCGGGTGCTGCTCGACTGGCTGGCAGAAACACTGAACGACACACTGAACGATACACCCAGCTAGCGACGACTCCACCCGCCCGTCATGGCGACCTCTGATTAACGAGCACTAGACGACCGGTCTATTCAAGGCTAGAGTGGACGCATGAACAGCTCACTAGCCACCCGCGACGTCAAGACGCAGATCCTGGATATCGCTCAGTCCACCATGGGGAGCCGAGGGTTTTCCGCGGTCGGGCTGAATGAAATTCTCAAGGCGGCCCAGGTACCCAAAGGCTCTTTCTACCACTACTTCGAGTCGAAAGAGGCGTTTGGTGTCGCACTGCTGGAACGTTACTTCAGCCGCTATCTGGCCGAACTTGATGAGTTGCTCGCCACTCGCGACGAGAGTTCCTCCGTCTCAAGGCTGATGCGTTACTGGCAACGCTGGGTGGACACCCAGACCGGGCACGACCTGCAAAGCCGTTGTCTGGTGGTCAAGCTGGGTGCCGAGGTCAGCGATCTTTCCGATTCGATGCGCCAGGTACTGGAAAACGGCACGGATCGAATCATCGAACGCCTGACCCGCGAGCTGACCCGCGCCCGGCAGAATGGAGAAATCACCGCCGATGACGATGACGGAGAGCTGGCCGCCTCGCTGTATCAGATGTGGCTAGGGGCCAGCATGTTGGCTAAGGTGACCCAGGACGATAGACCGTTGCAGTCGGCATTGAGCACGACACGACGCTTGCTCGGCCGTCACTGAATCGAGAGTGAATCCAGGGCCGATGATTTGGCCCTTTTATTTACCTTGGGACTAGACGACTGGTCTAATCAAATCAGATTCATTGAAGTGAAAGGAGTACATCATGACGCAGAATCATACGATCAACCGACAGTGGGTACTGGCCTCGCGCCCCCACGGCGAGCCGCGTCAGGATAACTTCCGCCTGGAAGAGACCGAGATTCCCGCCGCCACGGAAGGCACGGTCTTGCTGCGCACGGTCTATCTCTCGCTCGACCCCTACATGCGGGGCCGCATGAGCGACGCACCCTCTTATGCCCCGCCCGCGAAGATCGATCAGGTCATGGTGGGCGGCACCGTCAGCCGCGTCGTCGAATCTCGACATGCCGATTTCCAGCCAGGCGATTGGGTGCTGGGCTACAGCGGCTGGCAGGACTACGCCCTGTCGGACGGCACGGCCCTGACCAACCTGGGACAGCAGCCCGAGAATCCTTCCTACGCTCTTGGCGTCATGGGCATGCCGGGCTTTACCGCCTACATGGGGCTGACGGATATCGGCAAACCCAAGGCGGGTGAGACCCTGGTGGTCGCTGCCGCTACCGGCCCTGTCGGTGCGACGGTTGGACAGATCGGCAAGATCAAGGGCATGCGGGTCGTCGGTATTGCCGGCGGTGACGAAAAGTGCCGCTATGTGGTCGAGACACTGGGCTTCGATGCCTGTATCGACCACCGAGCCGACGACTTCGAAGCCCAGCTCGAGGCCGCCTGCGATGCCGGCATCGACGTCTACTACGAAAACGTGGGTGGCAAGGTCTTCGATGCGGTCCTGCCGCTGCTGAATACCAGCGCTCGGATACCGGTCTGCGGGGTGGTCGCTCAGTACAACGCGACGGATCTACCGGAGGGGCCGGACCGCCTGCCACTGCTGCTGGATACCATTCTCAAAAAGCGTCTCACCGTGCGCGGCTTCATCATCTTCGATGACTACGGTCACCGCTTCGACGAGTTCTTCAACGAGATGTCGGGCTGGATCGAGGAAGGTCGCATTCACTATCGCGAAGAGATCAAGGAAGGCCTGGAAAATGCCCCCAAGGCGTTCAGCGGTCTGCTGAAGGGTGAGAACTTCGGCAAACTCGTCATCCAGGTCGGCGAGCGCTGATCCCATGTCGCTCGATCTCGTCCCCCTCGATCTCGTCCTCCTCGACTTCGAAGCACCGGATCCCGCGGTCATCGATTGCGTAACCACCACAAAGGCATTCATCCCATGAAAGTATTAATGGTACTGACATCACACGATCAACTTGGCGACACCGGTGAGAAAACCGGCTTCTGGCTCGAAGAGCTGGCAGCGCCTTATGTCGTCTTCCAGGACGCCGGCGCCGATATCACGCTGGCCTCGCCCAAGGGGGGTCAGCCCCCGCTGGACCCTAAAAGCGACGACCCGACGGCGGATACCGAAGAGGTCAAACGTTTCCGCGCTGACGCGGAGGCCATCAAGGCACTTGCCAGCACCCACGTGCTGGCAGATATCGATAGCGACGATTTCGACGCAGTCTTCTACCCTGGCGGCCACGGCCCGCTGTGGGACCTGGCCGAAGACAAGGCATCCATTGCGCTGATCGAACGTACCCTGCGGACCGGCCGTCCCGCGGCGCTCGTTTGCCATGCGCCTGGCGTACTGCGTCACGTGAAGGACGCTGACGGCGCGCCGATCGTGAAGGGTAAAAAGGTCACCGGCTTTTCCAACAGCGAGGAAGAGGCTGTCGGCTTGACAGACGTGGTGCCGTTTCTGGTCGAGGACGTGCTCAAGTCACAGGGTGGCGACTACAGCAAAGGCGCTGACTGGTCCTCTTACGTTCTGACCGACGACCTGCTGATTACCGGCCAGAACCCGGGCTCCTCCGCCGAAACCGCGAAGGCCCTGCTGAAACGACTCAACGAAAAGGGGTAGTTCAATGAGCACTTACGTGATCTTCATCAAGGACGCCACCCTCGATAGCGAGGAGATGGCGATCTACGCCGACAAGGCCAGCAAGGCAAGGGGGGAGGTCCCTCCCAAGCCCCTGGCATTCTATGGCGATATCACCACCCTAGAGGGCCCAGAAGCCGAGGGTGCCGTGGTGCTGGAGTTTCCCGACCGCCAGGCCGCGCTGGCGTGGTATGAAAGCCCGGCCTATCAGGAGGCCAAGCAGCATCGGCTCAAAGGCGCCGACTATCGTGTCATGATGGTGGAAGGGGTTTAACGGCTAGCGGTTGCCGGTAGAAATTCCAGTGCAAAGGGGGCGGCAAGTGATAATGCCGCCCCCTTTATTGTGCAGCCTCTCCGGTATGGACCGACAACCTCCGGCCGTCATCGATGCCACCGCCAGCTCGGCAGAAAAAACCGCCGGATCGTCTACCTCCAGAAGTTGCTCTTCACCAGATCGACCACATCGCTCATGCGGCCGTTGAGCACGGCCTTGCCCGAATAGAGCGCGGTGGACGTTACCTGCCCCGGTTCGATCTTGGGCGGCATCACCAGCTCCATGCGGTTGACCTTGACGTCGAGAATCGCCGGGCCGGGATGGGCCAGCCACTCGGCGATGGCGTGCTTGAGCTCGTGTTCCTGCTCGACCCGCCGCCCCCACAGGCCGATCGACTGCGCCAGCAGCCCGAAATCGGGGTTGTCGAGGTCGGTGTAGCTGTCCAGCAGACCGTCGACTTTCTGCTCCAGCTCGACGAAACCCAGCGAGCTATTGTTGAAGACGACGATCTTGAGCGGAATCTTCTCCTGCTTCAGGGTCAGCAGGTCGCCCATCAGCATGGTCATGCCACCGTCGCCGCACATCGCGATGACCTGACGCTCGGGGAATGCCTTCTGAATGCCGATCGCCTGCGGATAGGCGTTGGCCATGGTGCCGTGAACGAGGCTCGACAGCGTGCGGCGCTTTCCGTTGGCGCGGATGTGACGCAGCATCCAGACCATCGGGCTGCCGCCATCGGCGGTAAAGAAGGCGTCGTCGTGGGCGGCTTCGTCCAGCGCCAGCGTCAGTTCCTGGGGATGGATCAGGCCGTCGTCGTCGGACTCGTGAGCGTCGCGCGCCAGCGCCTTGTGGTAGCTCTTGCGGCAGCGCTCCAGCCAGGACGTGTCGCTCTGCTCGTCGACGATCTGGGCCAGCGCGGCACAGGTATCGCGCACGCTGCCGAGCAGTCCGATGTCGACCGGGTGACGTTTGCCGATCTGCTGCGGATCGATATCGACCTGAATGATCGTCGCCTTCTCGGGATAGAATTGCGTCCAGGCGAAGTTGCAGCCGAGCAGCAGCAAGGTATCGCATTCCGCCACGGCGTGGTAACCCCCGGCCAGGCCGAAAACCCCGGTCATGCCGACCTCGAAGGGATTGTCCGGTTCGATGAAATCCTTGGCCCGTGAAGTCCACGCTACCGGCGCGTTGAGCTTGGCCGCCAGCACCATCACCTCGTTACGCGCGTGCTCGCAGCCGGAGCCGGCGAAAATCGAGATCTTGCCGCCGGCGTTGAGCGCCTTGATCGCCGGCACCAGCTCCTCGGCGCTCGGCCGGGTGATCGGGTTGAATCGATGGGCGCGATACGGCAGATCCTGGCTCGGCTTCTGGGTGAACAGATCGCCGTGCACGATCAGCACCGCCACGCCGTTCTTCGACAACGCCGCCTGTGCTGCCAACGCTGTCATCCTACGCGCCTGGTCGGGGTTGATGATCGTCTCGCAGAAGACGCTGTACTGATCGTAGATCGGCTTGGGGTCGACATCCTGCGGGAAGCCGATGCCGGTATCGGCGGTGCCGACCTGAGAAGCGATCAACACCACCGGCGAACCGCTGCGATGGGCTTCGAACAGCCCGTTGACGAAGTGCAGCGTGCCCGGACCGCAGGTGCCGGCGCACAGCGCCAGCTCCCGGGTCATGTAGGCTTCGCCACCGGCGGCGAAACCGCCGACCTCCTCGTGGCGGACATGCACCCATTCGAGATCGCTGCGCCGGATCGCGTCGGTAAAATGATTGATGGTGTCGCCAACCACGCCATAGCAGCGCTTGGCGCCCGCCTCGGCAAGCGTTTCGACAATGATTTCAGCGACATTCTGATGGCTCATGATGCGACTCCTTTCGCGGACGACTAACTCGCGCGGACGGCGAACTCGTCGAAACGAGGAAGCTTCGGCCGTCGCGGGCCCGATGAACTGGGCGATGAAAGACGAATTGCCAGGCGCCATGCTGCGTGCATGACGCCTCATCCAAGCGTAGTCGGCAATCAGCGCCTCGCTCGAACTCAGGCCATTTCGGAAGGATCGGGCACCCGCGGGAACCGCGGCGGATGCGCTTTCATGTAGGCGTGACAGGCCCGCAGCACTCGGACGTCATCGTGCTTGCCGCCGGCGAGCTGGAACCCGACCGGCAGGCCGGATTCGGTGAATCCGCAGGGAACGGACGCTGCCGGCTGCTGGCTCAGATTGAATGGATAGGAGAACGGCGCCCACTCTTCCCAGTCGCGCATGCCGCTGCCCGGCGGCACTTCGTGACCCGCCTCGAACGGCTCGATCGGTACGGTCGGCGTCATCAACAGATGATAATCCTGATTGAAGCGCTCCAGGCCCTCGGTGAAATTGGCTCGGCGACCCAGCGCCTGGAACAGGTCGAGCGCGCTCCACTGCTGCGCGGTACGCGCATTGGCAACGAGGCCCGGATCGAGCTGTTCGCGCTGCCGGTCGCTGCATTTCGACCAGAAATCCAGCGACGCGGTGAACCAGAGCTTCTGGAAGATATCGATCGGCGATTCGAACCCCGGGTGAATCTCCTCGATCTCGGCGCCAAGCTGCTCGAGATTGCGAGCCGCTTCGCGCACGCGAGCGGCGACCTGGTCATCGACCTCGGCATAGCCCAAGGTCGGCGAGTAGGCGATGCGCAGCCCGCGCAGATCCTTGCCGAGATCGGCCCCCCAATCCTTCGGCTGGCCCCGCGTGGCGTAAGGGTCACGATAGTCGTAGCGCCCGATCACGTTGAGCATGCGCACCGCGTCGTCGACGCTGCGAGTCAACGGGCCGATATGAGAGAGCGAAGGTTCTGTCGCCGGCGGCCATTGCGGGGTCCAGCCGTAGGTGGGCTTGAAGCCGAAGACGCCGGTGAACGCGGCGGGAATGCGGATCGAGCCGCCGGAGTCGCCCCCCCTGATGCAGCACGCCCATGTTGAGCGCGGCAGCGGCAGCGGCCCCGCCGGAGGAGCCGCCCGGCGTCAGGCGCGTATCCCAGGGATTGTAGCTCGCACCGAACACCCGGTTGTCGGTCACCGCTTTCCAGCCGAACTCCGGCGTGTTGGTCTTGCCGAGAATCACCGCCCCGGCTTCGCGGAGCATGCGGGCCGGCGGGCAGTCTTCCTCGCAGAGCGATTCCGATGTGGTCAGCGAGCCGCCACGCGCCGGCATACCAGCCACCTCGGCCAGATCCTTCATCGAGACGGGAATGCCGTCGATGGCGCTCAGCGGCTTGCCCTGCCCCCAGCGCCTGGCAGAAGCCTTGGCCGCCTTCTCGGCCCCCTCGCGGTCGACATGAACGTAGGCGTTCACGGCGTCGTTGAAGCGGTCGATACGGTCGAGCGCCGCCCGCGTCGCCTCCAGCGGCGAAGCCTCGCCGGTTCGATAGAGCTGCTCGAGTTTTCCAGCGTCCAGATTGCCAAGGTCGGTGTCGCTCACGATTCCTCCACGTCCTGTGGTACGAGTTTCATGTCGCCAAGGTTAGTCGGCGTCCTGAAAGACGCGCAACGTCGCTACCGGAAGGATGACGACTTTCAGCACGTCAGAAATCGTGCTCGGCCTCGGATGGAGAGGGCGATGCGGCGTTCATGCGCTGCAGATGCAGGCGCCGAAGCAGGCGAATGACCGGACGAATCAACATCTCGATACTGCCGATCACGAACAGCCAGGTACCGGCATAAGTCAGGGAGTCGTAGAAGAAGAAAATGCTGCCGATCACGAACCAGATACCGATCAGAATATCGTTGACGATGCTCACGACTTCATAGCGCTGGCGAATGACCAGCTCATCCCGGCCGAAGTGAAGGGTCAATGGTTCATTGGCGCTATTTGAATGGACGCCACGCTGTCGTGTCCTCTCGTGCATATCACTTTTACTCCCTTCGAGATTGGTCACGATATTCTGGTTCAGCCCGCCGTGCTCCGCAAAGACAGCGCCCGGCCTCGAAGCAGATTCACTGGCTCCCGTGCGGTTTGTCTTCCATGATGAAGTCGAACGAGACGACCTGCTCCGGCAACGACATGAAGAGGTGAAAGTCCGTGTCCCATTCGACGCAAGCGCAGTACGAGCAGACGCCAGCGGCCGACAACACCACGATGTTCGTCTTCGGTGCCGGCGGTGATCTGGTGAAACGGCTGCTGATTCCTTCGCTCTACAATCTGGACCGGGATCAGTTGATCGATTCCAACATGCGGATCGTCGGCGTCGATCTCGCCGAGCATGACGACGCGGGATTTCGCGCCCATCTCAAGCAGTTCATTGCCGCTAAGGCCGCCGATCACCACTCGGAAGGCCGCGGCAGCGCACTGGACGAATCGCGCTGGCGCGAATTCGAGCAGCGGCTCCATTATCTGCAGGGCGATTTCACCGACGAGGCGATTTACCGCCAGATCGAGGACGCGATTGCGTCATCCGACAGCGGCAATGCGATCTTCTATTGCGCGACCGCATCCCGCTTCTTTGGCGAGATTGCAAGGCAGCTTGGCCAGACCGGATTACTGACGGAGCAAGGCGGAAACTACCGCCGGGTCATCGTCGAAAAGCCGTTCGGCCATGATCTCGAGTCAGCCCGGGCGTTGAATGCCGAGCTGCTCGACATGATGCGGGAAGACCAGATCTACCGGATCGACCATTTCCTCGGCAAGGAGACGGTTCAGAACATCCTCGTCGCCCGTTTCGCCAACGTGCTGTTCGAGCCGTTCTGGAACAACCACTACATCGACCACATCCAGATCACCGCCGCGGAGACGGTCGGCGTCGAGGAGCGGGCCGCCTTCTACGACAAGGCCGGGGCCATGCGCGACATGGTGCCCAATCACCTGTTCCAGCTGCTCGCCATGGTCGCCATCGAACCCCCGGCCGCGTTCGGCGCGGATGCCCTGCGCAGCGAGAAATCGAAGGTGCTGGGCGCCATTCGCCCATGGACGACGGAGGAAGCTGCCCACAATTCGGCGCGCGGACGCTACGAGGCTGGCACGCTCGGCGACCGCCAGGTGCCCGGCTACCTCGAGGAGAAAGGTGTCGACGCCGACAGCCAGACGGAAACGTTCGTCGCCATGAAAGTGATGGTCGACAACTGGCGCTGGATCGGCGTGCCGTTCTATCTGCGTACCGGCAAGCGCATGAGCGCGCGGGACACCGAGATCGCGATCTGCTTCAAGCCGGCGCCCTACGCGCAGTTTCGCAACACCGACGTGGAGCGGATGGCCTCCAACTGGCTGATCATCCAGATCCAGCCCAACGAAGGCATGTGGTTCGACTTCCAGGCCAAGCGGCCCGGCCCCGAGCTGGAAATGGACACCGTCAAGATGGGCTTTGCCTACAAGGATTTCTTCGACCTGCCGGCGGTCACCGGCTACGAGACATTGATCTACGACTGCCTGACCGGCGACCAGATGCTGTTCCAGCGTGCGGATACCATCGAGAACGGCTGGCGCGCCGTGCAGCCGTTTCTGAAAGCCTGGTCCCGCGAATCGGGGAGCGGAGAACCGGGCATCGAAGGTTATGCCGCAGGCACCGACGGCCCCAGCGGCGCCCATGAATTGATCCAGCGCGACGGCCGCCTGTGGCACAAGGTCGGCGAGCCCACCGGCCCTGGCGTGGCACCGGTGCCGAAGCGTGGCGAGAAGTCGCCTTCATGAGACTCCGCGCTCGGCGAAACCGCCGAGCGCTTCACACGTCTTTCGAACGTCTCACGACACCAGCCGGCCCAGCGCGAATCCGGCGATGGCGGTGTCCTGCACGCCGGTACCGGTGAGATCGCAGACGGTGATCTGCGAGTCCGCCGTGCGCAGGCTCTTGCCGGACGCGATCACCTTGCCCAGCTCGTTGACGGTGAACGGCGGCTGGTGGCCGGCGTAGGCCTTGAGTTCACCGTTGTTCTCGCTCTGGGCGCGGGTATCGGCGACGAAATGATCGGCGCGCTCCATGACGGAGGTATCCAGCTCGCGCTTGTCCGGGCTGTCGGAGCCCATGGCGGTGACATGCACGCCCTCGCGCAGATGCTCTCCGGAGAGTAACGGCTCGCGCGACGGCGTGGTAGTGACGATGATGTCCGCCTCGCGGCAGGCGTCGGCGATATCGGTATGTACCGCCACGGTCAGCCCGTACGTTTGCTGCATCCGCGCCGCGTAGGCTTCGGCCTTCTTCACGTCCCGTGCCCAGACATCCAGTGTGTCGATATCTCGTACCAGCTTGAGCGCGGCAATCTGGAGTTCCGCCTGCAACCCGGCACCCAGCACGGTGACACGCTTGCTGTCGGCGCGGGATAAATGCTTGGCGGCGATGGCGCCGGCCAACGCGGTGCGGATGTCGGTGAGATAGCCTTCGTCGAACAGCACCGCCTCGACCAGTCCGGTCTTCGCCGAGAACACGATCATCAACCCGTTAAGACTTGGTAGTCCCAGTTTCGGGTTGTCGAAGAAGCCGGGGCTGACCTTGATCGCGAAGCGCGAGTTACCCTTGATATGCGCGGTCTTGACGTCGACCTCGCCGTTGGCCTCCTCGATCGCCATCGACAGGATCGGCGGCTGGACGACATTGCCCTCGCCCAGCGCGCGAAAGCCGGCTTCGACCGCCTCGAGCGCGTCGCGGTCGAGGCTGACGACGTTCTGAATCTGTGCGCGGTTGTAGAGTTCCATCGAGGTTGCTCCTGATTCCATTCGTTCGAATTCGTTTTTTGTCCGGACCTTCAGCGTTCCGGATAATCGAGCATGGCACGGGCCCGCATCAGCGTTCCCGCATCGACGCCGTTACCGGAAATGATCAGCGCCACCTTTTCGCCACGGATATCGATGGCGCGCTCTTCGATGGCGGCGAGCCCGACCACCGCGGCGCCTTCCACCAGCATCTTCTCCTGCTCGAAGAAATGAAGCATGGCGCGGGCGATGGCCGCTTCCGAGACCTGGTGGTGATCGTCCATCACCTCGCGGACCAGCTCGAAGGTGCAGCGGTTGTCGAGACCGATCCCGCCGCCCAGCGAATCCGCCAGCGATGCCTCTTCCTCGACCTCGACGGGCTTGCCGGCAGCCAGGCTTTCGATCATCGCCGCGCCCTCGAGCATGCTCACACCGGTGACTCGTACCTTCGGGTTGATGCCCTTCACCGCGCGACCGATGCCGCCCAGCAGGCCGCCACCGGAAAGCCCGATCAGCACCCGGTCGAGCTCGGGAATATCTTCCATCAGCTCGAGCCCGATGGTGCCCTGGCCGGCCGCGATCAGCGGATCGTCGAAGGGTTCGATCAGCGCCATGCCCTCCTCGCTCACCAGCCGTCGTGCCTCGACGAAGGCGTCGTCCTGAGAGCGGCCGACCACGCGGGCTTCGGCACCCAGCGCCTCGATGGCGGCCACCTTGTTGGCCGGCACCAGCTCGGAAACGCAGATGATCGCGCGGGCACCGAGACGCTTCGCGGCCCACGCCACTGCGCGACCGTGATTGCCGGTGGATGCCGTGGTCACGCCGCGTTCGAGCTGCTCGGGCGAGAGCGACGCGATCTTGTTGAGCGCGCCCCTGAGCTTGAACGCCCCGCTCGGCTGCAGAGTTTCGAGTTTCAGATAGATCTCGGCATCGAAGCGTGCCGACAGGCTCTGGGAGAGAATCAGCGGCGTGCGCATTGCCTGGCCGGCGATGCGGCTTCGGGCCAGGTAGATGTCATGAAGCGTGACGGGGTCGGACATCGTTGGGGAATCCCGGTTGGTAAGACAAGTGCGGCAGAGTGGATCTCTCCACCCTGCCGCAGGCTTGTCGTGTCATCAAGACAATATGGCGATGGCTGCGACTTAGCCCTTGAGATCACCGCTACGCGTCAACTCATCGGTCACCTTGTCGATGGCACGCTTGGCGCGGGCGATCACTTCGTCGACCTGGCCGCGGTCGATCACCAGCGGCGGCGCGAAGCCGAGGATGTCGCCGTTGGGCATGGCGCGGGCGATCAGGTTCTCTTCCAGCGCTGCGGCGGCAACGCGCGCGCCGACCTTGAGCGACGGCTCGAACGGCGTGTACTCGCCCTTGGTGGGCGCGAATTCCAGTGCGGCCATCAGCCCCTCGCCGCGGACATCGCCGACCAGCGGATGCTCGCCGAAGGTCTTCTTGAGCTGGGCGTTGAAGTAGGCGCCGGTCTCGGCGGCGTTGCCCACCAGATTCTCGCGCTCGATGATGTCCAGGTTGGCCATGGCGGCGGCGGCGCCCAGCGGGTGGCCGGAGTAGGTCCAGCCGTGGCCGATCGGGCCATATTCGCCGGTGCCGTCTTCCAGCGCTTTCCACACCCGTTCACCGACGATGACGCCGGAAAGCGGCTGGTAGGCGCTGGTCAGCCCCTTGGCGATGGTCACCAGATCCGGCTGGATGCCGTAGTGCTGGAAGCCGAATTCGCTGCCCAGGCGGCCGAAGCCACTGACCACTTCATCGCAGATCAGCAGGATATCGTGGCGCTTGAGCACGGCCTGGATCTCGTCCCAGTAGCCTTCCGGCGGCGGGATGATGCCGCCGGTTCCCAGCACCGGCTCGCCGATGAAGGCGCCGATGGTGTCCGGCCCTTCGCGCTGGATCATCGCTTCGAGCTGTTCGGCGCAGTAGGCGGAGAATTCGCGCTCGCTCATGTCGCCACGCTCGCGCCGATAGTAGTAAGGCGCCTTGGTATGCAGCACGCCGTCGATCGGCAGATCGAAATGCTGGTGGAACGCCGGCAGGCCGGTGAGCGAACCGGCAGCGATGCTGGAGCCGTGATAGCCACGCTGGCGCGCGATGATCTTTTTCTTCTTCGGCTGGCCGATGACGTTGTGGTAGTAGCGCACCAGCTTGATCTGGGTCTCGTTGGCGTCGCTGCCGGAGAGGCCGTAGTAGACCTTGTTCAGACCGTTGCCGGCGAGCTTGGCAATGCGCTCGGAGAGCGCGATCAGCGGCTCGTTGGAGTGGCCGACATAAGTGTGGTAGTACGCCAGCTCCTTGGCCTGGGCATAGATCGCCTCGGCGATCTCGGTGCGCCCGTAGCCGATATTGACGCAGTAGAGCCCGGCGAAGGCGTCGATCATCTCGCGGCCATCGCGATCGACGATGGAGATTCCATTGCCACCGGTGATGACGCGCCCCGGCGCATCGCCTTGGGCGTAATCGCGCAGATGGGTGGACGCATGGAAAACGTGGCGGCGATCGTTTTCGATCAGGGCACGAGTATCGGTCATAACCTTTCCTTAACCAAAACGAAACGCCGCCATCTGTCCGGACGGCGTTTCAGGGGCGGGCGCAGCGATCGGAGCGATCCTTGTGTAATACCCGCTTGTAGAATGTTATCTCTGGACCGGCCAGTGGCGTCCAGCCGGTCATTATCCATGTCAGCGACGCGCGGGCGCGACACCGTCAGAACAACGCGCCGCCGTTCACGAGACAGCGCGTAAGCACTAGGCGAGCGGGCGAAGCGCAAGGCGCACGACACGCAGGAGCCGGAGCCTATGGGTTATAGGTGAGGACTCCGAGTATCGGGCAACGCGGCGATTCGCTCGCGCAGTCAGCGATTCCGCGCTGGCTCAAGAAGAGCTGGCCGACGGCATATTGCCCAGACAGTAATACTTCGTATCGAGATACTCGTCGAGCCCCGCGGCGCCGCCTTCGCGCCCCAGCCCCGACTGCTTGACGCCACCGAACGGAATCGGTGCGCCGGTCATCTTGACGCTGTTGACGCTGACCATGCCGTACTCCAGCCCGCGCATCAGCTTCCAGATCCGGCGCACGTCGTGGGTGTAGACGTAGGCGGCCAGGCCGTACTCGGTATCGTTGGCGAGCTGGATGACCTCGTCGTCATCGTCGAACGCACAGACACCCGCGACCGGCGAGAAGGTCTCCTCGCGGAACACGCGCATCTCCGGCGTGATATCGGCCAGCAGCGTCGGCATGAAGAAGTTCTCGCCGGGCGCCTGGCCTGCGCCGCCCAGTTGACGCGCGCCCTTGCTGATACCGTCCTCGACGATACCCCTGGCCATGTCCACCGCCCGCTTGTGGATCAGCGGCCCGATATCGCTGCCCTCGAGACCGTTGCCGACCTTCAGTGCCTCCATGTGCGCCACGAATCGCTCGACGAAGGCATCGTAGATGCCGCGCTGAACGAAGATACGATTGGCGGCGAGGCAATCCTGGCCGGCGGTCTGGAACTTGGCGGCGACCGCTTCCTTCGCCGCGGCATCCGGGTCCATGTCGTCGCAGACGATGAACGGCGCATTGCCGCCCAGCTCCAGCGACATGCGCTTGACGCTGGACGAGCTCTGGCGCATCAGCAGCTTGCCGACGCGGGTCGAACCGGTGAACGAGATATTGCGGATGCGGTTGTCGTTGCACAGCACTTCGGACACGGTTGCCGGATCACCGGTGACGACGTTGAACACGCCCGCCGGGATGCCGGCCCGCTCGGCCAGCTCCGCCAGTGCCAGCGCGGAGTATGGCGTCTCGTTGGCCGGCTTGACGATCACCGGGCAGCCCGCCGCCAGCGCGGCACCGGCCTTGCGGGTGATCATCGCCAGCGGGAAGTTCCACGGCGTGAACATCGCCGAGACCCCGACGGGTTCCTTGATCGTGCCCAGCGCCGCGTTGGGAATATGGCTGGGAATGGTCACGCCGTAGGCGCGCTTGGCCTCCTCGGCGAACCACTGAATGAAGCTGGCGCCGTAATCGACCTCGCCCCGTGAATCGTTGAGCGGCTTGCCCTGTTCGTAGGTCATCAGCAGCGCCAGGTCTTCCTTGTGCTCGTGCAGCAGGCGATACCAGGCGTTGAGCTTCTCGGCCCGCTCGTGGACGTTGATCGCCCGCCATTCGGCGAAGGCGTTCTCGGCCGCCGTCACTGTATCGGTGATCTGTGCCGCCTCCAGCAGAGCGCAATGGCCCAAGGTTTCGCCGGTGGCGGGATCGACGACCGCTTCCTCGCGGCCCTCGCTACCGTGGGTCCATTTGCCATCGACGTAGGCATACTGGCGGAAAAGCCGGGGATCGTTGAGTTTCATATCGCCTCCTGCTTGGCTCTGGACAAAAAAGGCTGTCGGCGGTGGGGCAGAACAAGTGGCCTATCCTGCGAGTACGATCATGGTATCGATTCGGCGACGCGGAATTTTTTTGTCTCGATCGATCAGCGGCACGCTTTCTTTCGAAAGCCCGGCCAGGAGTTGCGGTTTTTTTGGCGGGGGAGTTTCGGTTTTTTTTGGCGGGATATAGGCAAGAACCAATGAGCCCGGCCAAGGCCGGGCTCATTGTCATCCGATTTCAGACAAGCGATTCATTTGACCCGGATAATGCCGGCGGCCCTTCGCGCTTGACCGTCTTGGTGACGATATAGGTGAAGTAGCGCTCGATACCCAGATCGGAGACGAGCCAGGCATCGATCAGGCGCTGATAGGCGTCGATGCTGTCGGCGGCGATCTTGACCAGGTAGTCGACGCCGCCACCCACCGCGACGCACTCGGCCACGGCGTCGGTCTCCGCCACCATGCGCTCGAAGCGGGCGAAGCTCTCGGCGTTATGCTGCTTGAGCTCGATCTGCACCCACACCGGCGTACGCTTGACGATGGCGTCGGGATTGATGCGAGCGCTGTAGCCCTCGATGATCCCGGCTTTCTCCAGCCGCTTGACCCGCTCCCAGCACGGGCTGACGGAGAGGCTGATCGCCTCCGCCAGCCGCGACTTGGTGATGCGACCGTCGCGACTGAGGATCTCGAGGATTTTGAGGTCGTAACGATCCAGTTTCATTCGGCCAGCTTCGGGGCCGATAAAGAACCCGCACGCTCCAGTGATTCGACCACTTCCGCCACCACGGCAATGGTATCGCCCATCCCGACCTTGGCCGGGAACCGCCGGGCGATGAGGATGCCGTCGCGCTGGGCGCGGTATTCGACCGGCGCGGCGCCGGTGCGCGTCATGTCGTAGACCCGGGCGATCACTTCGCCCTTCTCGACCGTATCACCCAGGGACACCGTCAGTTCCAGCAGGCCGGAGTGCTCGCTCTGGACGTAGCAGCTGGCATCTGGCATATCGACGTAGATCATCGGCTCCGTTGGCTTCTCGATCTCGCCCTCGATTAAACCCGTCTTCAATAAACCATAGTGCAACAGAAAGTTCCGCACGCCGCGCTCGGTGATGGCCAGGCTTTCCGGCGTCGAGGTGCCGCCGCCACCCAGCTCGGTGGTGACGAAGGTCTTGCCCTGAGACTCCACCGCCGTGTCATAGAGCTTGGTGGCGTCGAGTTCGAACATCATCATCGCGTAGGGCGCACCGAAGGCGACCGCACCGGCCAGGCTCGCGTTCTCCTGGGCGAGATCGTCGAGCCGGTGGGCGGCGGCAAACGGCACGATATCCAGCGTGCGGCCGCCGGAGTGCAGGTCCAGCGCCACGTCGCACATCGGCACCAGAACCCGATTGAAGTAGTCGGCGATCTGTGAGGTGACGCCGCCGTTGGGATCGCCGGGGAAGCTGCGATTGAGGTTGCCGCCATCCAGCGGCGAGGTCCGCTTGCCCGCTTCCGCCGCCGGCGTGTTCATCATCGGCACGATGATCACGCGACCGCGCACGTCCTTCGCCTCGAGCGTGCTGGCGAGCTTGAGCAGCGAGGTGATGCCTTCGTACTCGTCGCCGTGGTTGCCGCCGGTCAGCAGCGCCGTCGGACCTTCGCCGTTGGCGACCACGGTGATCGGGATCATCACCGCGCCCCAGGCCGACTCGTCGACCGAGATCGGCAGCTTGAGAAAACCGTGCTGAACGCCCTGGGCATCGAAGTCGACGGTGGCGCTGATCGGGCTGGGACGCAGGGTTGCGGACATGCGAACTCTCCTCAATGAAGCGGATGACGCGCCCTGGCGGATCGCTGCAGGCGCGTCATTGAAAGGTAGCAAAATAGCCGGGCGAGCCGGATTCGTGGCGGGCTCCAGGCCCGCTGTTTGGCCTTGTTCCACGATCGACTTTCACGAACGATCGACTTTCACGGACGCCCGGCACGTTCTTGTTTGACGAACAGCTGACGCGTCTTACTTGACGAACAGCTGGCGCGGAAAATTGCACAGCGGCTCGGCACCGTTCTCGGTGATCAGGATGCTTTCGGTGATCTCGAGCCCCCAGTCGTCCATCCACATGCCAGGCATGAAGTGGAAGGTCATGCCGGGTTCGAGGATCGTCTCGTCGGAGGGACGCAGACTCATGGTGCGCTCGCCCCAATCCGGCGGATAGCTGATCCCGATCGGATAGCCGCAGCGCGCGCCGCCCCGGTCGAAGCCGTACTTGTCCATCGCCGCGCCCAGCGCCAGCGCGATATCGGCGCATCGGTTGCCGGGCTTGGCCACCGCCAGGCCGTTCTCGATCCCTTCGAGCAGGGCCGATTCACCGCGTATGAAGTCCTGCGGAGGTTTGCCGAGGAAGACGGTTCGCGACAGCGGCGCGTGGTAGCGCTTGTAGCAGCCGGCGATCTCGAAGAACGTCCCTTCGCCCTTGCGAAACGGGGTGTCGTCCCAGGTCAGGTGCGGCGCGGCGGCGTCGCTGCCGGTCGGCAGCAGCGGCACGATCGCCGGATAATCGCCGCCGTGGACCTTGCCGTGCTCGTCGGTCCAGCCCTCGGTGCCGACCCGGTAGATCTCGGAAACCAGCTTGCTCTTGGCAAGGCCGGGCTCGATCATCTCGATGATGCGCGTATGCATGCACTCGACGATTCGCGCCGCCGTGCGCATGTAGGCGATCTCCTGCGGCGACTTGATCGCACGGCACCAGTTGACCAGCGCCGTGGCATCGATCAGCTGGGCGTGTGGCAACTCCTTGAGCAGGCTGACGTAGGCCTTGCCCGAGAAGTAGTAGTTGTCCATCTCCAGCCCGACATTGCCGGTATGCCAGCCATACTCCGGCAGCACCGACTGGGCCAGATATTCCATCGGATGCATGTCCGGGTTCTGGACGTAGTAATCCGGGTAGTAGCGCACGCGTTCGGCGTCCATCCAGCAGGTGCGCCAGGCGCCGTTGGCATCCTGACGCCGGCCGTACCAGACCGGCTCGCCTTCCAGGCCCACCAGCACACACTGATGCACATAGAACGACCAACCGTCGTAACCCGTCAGCCATCCCATGTTGGAGGGATCGCTGACGACGAGAACATCGATTCCGCGGCTCGCCATGGAAACGCGCACTTTGTGCAAACGACTGGCGTACTCTTCACGCGAGAAAGGTAAAGAAACCTGAAACATGGAGCCACTCGACTAACGGGACCAAATTGTAGGGACATCGGCGGTCGAGGGGATCGTGCCGGGTGTCCTGCCGCTTGCCGACCGGGTGTGAAATTGTCATGATTTAACTATCAACATTCATGACAATTATCGGTCAATGCATCGAGGACGATAGTAGCATCGTCGCTCAGCGTGCCGTCAAAGGCTTTATTGCATCATGACAATCGATCTGACGCCCTTCCTCGGCGGCCACGGCCCCAAATATCTTTCCATCGCCCGCGCCCTCGCCGAAGCGGTCCGCCACGGCGTGCTGTCTCCCGGTATGCGCCTGCCCACGCACCGCGAGCTCGCCGAGACGCTGGGCGTCAGCGTGCAGACGGTTTCCCGCGCCTACGAACAGGCCGAGAAGAGCGGCCTCGTCCAGGCCCGGGTCGGCAGCGGCACCTGGATTCGCGATGCCGAAGGCGATTCCGAGAACGAATACCTGCGCGCCCCGGCGGCGGTCACCGATGCGGCGCCCATCGACCTGTCGATCGCGCATCCGGTCTGCCCGCCTTCCCACCATCGGCGCTTTCGCGATGCGCTGGCGGAGCTCGCCGAGACCGCCCACGCCGACGTGATCGGCGCCTGCCGCCCGATCGCCGGCCTGCAGCATCAGCGCGAGCGCGCCAACGCCTGGCTCAAGGAGCGCCTCGGCGTGCCCGGCGAGGCCGACGACCGGCTACTCTGCAACGGCGCCGCCCACGGCCTGATGCTGGCGATCGCCACGGTCGTCCAGCACGGCGATGTCGTGCTGACGGAGACGCTGACCGACCACGGCCTGATCGCGCTGGCGCGCACGCTGGGCTTCCAGCTTCACGGCGTGGCGATCGACGAGCAGGGCGTCATCCCCGAAGCGCTGGAGGCGGCCATCGTGAAATTCCGGCCGCGTGCCGTCTGCCTGACGCCGACCCAGCTCAATCCCACCGGCGCGACCATGGAGAACGCCCGTCGCGACGCCGTGGCCGAGATCCTGCTGCGTCACGACGTCTGGCTGATCGAGGACGACGTTCATGCGCTGCTGGAACCGCCGGGCCTCAAGTCCCTGACCGCTCGCCTGCCCCAGCAGAGTTTCCATGTCACCAGCCTGACCAAGTCGACCGTGCCCGGGCTGCGCGCCGGCTATCTCACCGTGCCGCGCGGCCAGATGCATCACACCCTGCCGCGCCTGCGCGCCACCAGCTGGATGGCGACCCCGCTGATCTTCGAACTGGCGGATTACTGGCTGGCCAGCGGCATGGTCGACACGCTCGCCCACGAGCAGCGCCAGTTGCTGGCGGAACGGCAGGCGCTGGCCGCGCGCAAGCTGGCGGGCCATACCATCGAATCGCGCCCCAGCAGCCTGCATGTCTGGCTGACGCTGCCGGAGCCGTGGCGCGCCGAGGAACTGCAGCAGCAGGCCCGCCAGGAAGGCGTCGCCATCACCACCGCCCAGCCGTTTCTGGTCGAGCAGTCCGCCATGCCGCGTCGCGTGCGCATCAGCCTGGGAGCGGAGCCGGATCTGGCCCGGCTTTCCAGCGGGTTGGACGTACTGAGCCAGTTGCTGGGCGAAGCGCCGCCGCCGATGCTGGAGATCGCGTACTGAGCTGCGAGCGGCGATTTCTTTCGCCGCCCATAACCTGCGATGATGACCGGCTCCAACAAGACAACGGCGACGGAGCCCAGATGCGAGTCCTGATCTACCACAACGACGCCGAGCAATGGCGTGACATCCTGCTCGAACGCCTGCCGAATGCCGAGTTCCACGTCGCGGCGGACAGCGGCAACCCACAGGTGGATTACCTGGTCGCCTGGAAACCGCCGGCCTCGGTCTTCGACGAGCAGACGGTGCTCAAGGGCGTCGTCAACCTGGGCGCCGGAGTGGACGCCTTGCTGCAGAACCCATCGCTGCCCCGCGAGATCCCCATCGTCAAGCTGCGCGACGCCGGCATGGGCGAACTGATCGGTGACTACACCCGCTACGGCGTGCTGCATTTCCAGCGCGACTTCGACCGCTATCGCCGACAACAGGCGACGAGCGAATGGCGGGAAGTGCCGGTGATCGACAAGCCCGACTGGCCCATCGGCGTGCTGGGCCTCGGCGCGATCGGCACCCGTGTCGCGAAGATGCTCGCCGCCGACGGCTATCCCGTTCACGGCTGGAGCCGCTCGCCCAAACGGATCGACGGGATCAGTTGCCATCACGGCGACGACGGGCTCGATACCCTGCTGCACCAGGTCAAGACGCTGGTTACCCTGCTGCCGGACACGCCCGCGACGCGCCACATCATCAACCGCGACAACCTGGCCAAGCTCCCCGTCGGCGCCAGCCTGATCAACCCCGGTCGCGGCACCCTGATCGACGAGCCCGCCCTGCTCGAAGCACTGGGTTATGGAGAGCGCGATGGAGTGTCCGAAGGTCGCCTGCGCGGCGCGCTGCTGGACGCCTTCCCCAACGAACCGCTGGCAGCGGACAGCCCGCTATGGCGCCACCCCCGCATCCTGATCACCCCGCACATGGCCGGGCCGACGCCGATCGGCGCCGCCGCCGACCAGGTCGCCGACGCGCTGGACGCGATGTCGAAAGGCAAGGCGGTCGAAACCATCGATCCCGAAGCGGGGTATTGAGCGAGACGGGAGCCGGCATCGCCATTTTCGGCCGGGCCACCTGATTTCACCCAAAGACGATGATAGCCTCTGTTTCAGAACGTAAAGTCGGATTTACAACCGGCTGGGCTACTCGTCTGCGAGGGATGCGGTGAACAAGAAGACGCTTACCGAACGCGATATCGGTACCAGGTTCATCACGCCGGCTCTTGAGCCAGCTCCTCCTGAAAATGAACGATATCGCATCGTCAAAAAAGTCGACGGGCTAATGGCCCTCTGCGACCAGCTCAAGGCCCGCTTGGGTGAAGCCGGTGAGCCCCGCACCCGGCTAGCCGAGGCGGTGGTAGCCAACGCCACGAGTCAGTAACCGCCATACAAATTGGCCCTCACGAAAGCGAGGGCCAATCGGGAATGGCAATGAACTAGCTATAAACGGCTGGCGACTGGTTAGGCTTTCAGCCGCTGGGTGGTTTTCGGTATAGCCGACTGATCTCGGGTGACGCTCGTCAATACATAGACGAGGGGGCGGTCATCGGTGCCGTTGATACGAAAAATCATGCCTTCCAGACCCGCACCCTGACCTATCATTCGGTGCAGCAGTTCAAGCTGCCCGCGCGGCACATAACCCAGCTTGTGTCCCTGGGCCTCAATACGGATAGCCAGGCGGTCATAAGTATTGTCAGGCTCGGGAACGAATCGAACTGGCTCGCCTGTCTGAAGCTGAGAAACCGCTATCTGTGTCTCGTGCCGAAAACCGGCCACTTCCAGCAGCATCTCAAAGGCTGCGGGTGCGTTGTCGAAGGGGTGTACCAGCTCGAACCCATCGTTGGGCAATTTTGCGCCTGTGTACCCCAGCAGACCGAAGTCACTGATGTCAGCATCCGGCGGAATGCCGCGCAGTTCGAGATAACGACCGAAGTCTCGCCGACTACGCGGCGGTAAACGCCGCATGAAAGCGTCAAGAACATGATGCCGATGTTCTGCCCGGTTCAGAGGGAATGCTGGATAACCCTGGAATCCCATTTCAATGGCCTCGGCCATATCCTGTTCATCCATGCCGTACTGAAGCCAGACGTCATCGCCATGCTTGACCAACTGGCCCACGCAGTAGCGAGAGCGGTTCTTGCTCTCACGCGCCTGCCAACACAGCAGCAAGCGTTGCGGTTCTACCAGATGTTCGATTAGACGATTCATGTCAGTTCTCCAGAGCCTGAAGCAGGCGCTCTCTCCTCGTTGAGGTCAGTAAAGTAACGAATTCGGCACGTTGCTCGGTCAAAGGATGAGGCATGTCGAAAAGCATCAATTCATGAAGCATCGCTTTCAATGACTCATGACTCCATCCGCGCAGACGTTCTATCAGGACCGGCTTCACAGCCGGATAGCGGCGACAGTAGCGCTCCACGCCTTCGATCAGCGGTAGTCGCGACGGTTCACTTCTGGACCAACGCATCTGGTGCCGCCCCCGGTTCAGATAGGCATCGAGCTCATTGGGGTCGCGCATCATGCGCCCCATCTTCTGCGGCTGCAACTCATGACCAAGGCTGGTGCCATTATCGAAGTATGGTGTGAAACGCCCGGTCGAGCCATTGTCACGCCATATCAATCCCCAATTTTCCTGATGACGGTCCGTATTGCCAATCAGTGCATCGAAGCATAAACACAACCCCCAATATATCTCCCAATCATGAGTGAGCGTGCCAGTGCGTGCCAATGCCCGGCTGAGGGAGAGGATGGTGGATAGATTGTGCTCACGCCCCTTTTCGCGGTCATAACCAGGAATCAAGCGTTGCATATAGTCACCGCCTGGGACGTGGCGCTCCTCTCCGCTATCCGGATAGCCCATGAACCACTCGTTGATCGTGCCAGGCTCGTCTCTCGATGAGTCGATTGCTACGAATACTGGCGGCAGCGTCAGTCCCATGAACCGCCCGATACGAAAAGCGATGACCTCGGCCCAGTACTGGTCAGGATGCCGTGGCTGCCCAGGATTCTTGACGCTTTTGATCGCTTCTTTGAACAGATAGCGATGCCCTGGCAGACAGAAGGTATGAGGGGCAGGATCCGGAGAAATTAGCAACGACTTATCCCGGGCGCCTACTGGGTAAACTTCGTAGTCCCCGTACATCGGCCAGTCCGCGATATCGATAATCTGATCTGGCCCTTGATCAACCCCGTCACGATCTATCAGGCACTTGCTCTCCGTCATTGCATGCTCCATTCCGCCTCTTGCATACAGTAACGCGAATTAACATTACGATGGCATCCACATGAGTCCATTCGCCAATTGAGAAAGCCAATCTGCATCCCGGAACGTCTCACCTCGATCGGCGTCTGATACGGACAGATCACCGATTCGCTTTCAAGGATGTTCATGTCATACCGATTTCTAACGATCAAGACCCTTGCCACGCTGCTGCTGACGGCTGCCAGCTCGCTGGCACTTGCCGCACCGACGCCGTTCACCGCCCATTACCGGCTCGATATCAGCGGCTGGCCGGATGCGACGATCACCCATACGCTGTCGCGCCAGGACGATGTCTCCTCCCCCGGCGAGGTATGGGAGAGCGACATGCGCGCCAGCATCAAGGTCGCCAGCGGCGAGGAACGGGGCCAGTTCCGGCTGGATGGCGGTCGGGTGCAGGCGCTGGACTACACCAGCGCGTATTCGCTGGTCGGCATCGGTGACGACTACCATCTGGACAAGGATCAGTTGCAGGCGTTGCCGGATCGCCAGACTGCTCTGTTCGAGCTGTCGCGCAAGGCGCCTGACGCTCGCTGCGCCAACCCGCAGGTGTCGCCCTGCGAACTCGACTACCAGAACCATAAGGGCAAGACGGAGCGGCTTTTCTATCGCGTGACCGACCGCAGCGATATCGAGACGCCGGCCGGCACGTTTCCCGGCGTTACCGTGGATACCTGGGATCCGGACAAGCGCGACCGCCATATCTACTTCACTTTCCACCGAGAGATACCGGGTCTGCTATTGGAGATGCGCTACGTCAAGAAGGATGAAGCGCGCAGCCACCTGACGTTGACCGATCTGACACTGGATCGGCTGAGCGACGCCGCGGACAACGCCGCAAGAAGCACTGCCGAGCAATAACCGTTCAGCTCTTCTTCCCTCTTTATCCCACATCCTCTAGAGTCTTTAGCCAATCACGGACGCCGATTCATCGGCGTCCGTTTTTTCGTGGCGCGTCATCGCCGATGCGCTACAGGTTCGCTCGGGGGAAATCATGCTGCTGGGTCTGTTGTGGATATTGCTGCCGTTGATCGTGGGCTATCTCATTCCCGTGCGGCGGACAGGAATTCGTCAGGCCATCGATCGCGGCGTCAGTGCCTCGGTCTACGTGATCCTGCTGCTGATGGGCATCAGCCTCGGCGGGCTCGAGGATCTGCTTGGCCAGCTGTCGCGCATCGGGACGACCGCGCTGACGCTGTTTCTGGTGATCACGCCGATCAACCTGCTGGCGCTGGCCTGGCTCGCCCGCCGACGACTGGCCCGTCGAAAATCGCAGGCGTACGGCGAAGGCAGCGCGGCCCCAGCCGGCAAGCTGCAGGCGATGCTGGGTTCGTTGCAACTGGCGGGCGTGGTGCTTCTCGGCGTCTGTCTGGGCGCGGGCGCCCAGCTCCTGGGCTGGCATCTGGCCTCGCTGGCGGAAACGCTGGCGACCTGGGCGCTCTATGCCCTGCTCTTCCTGATCGGCTGCCAGCTGCGCAATTCCGGGCTGGGGCTGCGCCAGATCCTGCTCAACCGGCTGGGGCTGGCCATCGCGATGACGGTGTTCCTGAGTTCGATGCTGGCGGGGCTGATCGCGGCACCGCTGCTGCAATTGCCATGGAATCAGGGCATGGCGATGGCGGCCGGGTTCGGCTGGTATTCGCTGTCGGGGATTCTGATCGGCGACCAGCTCGGGCCGGTGCTCGGCGGCGCGGCCTTCTTCAATGATCTGGCCCGCGAGCTGCTCGCCTTCCTGCTGGTGCCGCTGTTCATTCGGCGCGCCGTGCCGCTGGCGATCGGCTACGCCGGCGCCACTTCCATGGACGTCAGCCTGCCGGTGATCCAGCAGTATGGCGGCATTACCTGCGTACCGCTGGCCATCGTCAGCGGCTTTCTGCTGTCGCTGCTGTCGCCGCCGCTGATTCTGTTGCTGCTGTCGTTCTGACCCGCGTCGACGCTGTTCTCTACGACCATGGGCTTAGGGTGCTCGCCAGCCCCGGCATGATAATCTCCCCCGAAAGTTACCGGTAACACCGGACAGAATAATCGATTTGCGGGGATCTCCATGCCACGTCGTTCTTCAGGACGCGTGACGCTGCAGCATATTGCCGAACGCGTCGGCGTTACCAAGATCACGGTATCGCGCGCCCTGCGCGAGCCGCATCTCGTCTCCGCGGCGCTGCGACTGCGCATCGAATCCGCCATCGACGAACTCGGCTATATCCCCAACCACTCCGCCGGGGCTTTGGCCAGCGGGCGGTCGCACAGTGTCGCGCTGTTGATCCCCTCGCTCTCCAACGCCGTGTTCTCGGAAATCCAGCGCGGGATCGAGGAAGGGTTGGGCCAGGCCGGCTATCAGGTATTGATTGGCCATACCGGCTACTCGATCCTCGAGGAAGAGCGGCTGATCGACACCTACCTGAGCTATGGCGTCGAGGCGCTGATTCTTCCCGGCACCCGCCACACCGACCACGCCCGTCGCCTGCTGGCCCGCGCGCGCGTGCCGGTGGTCGAGACGCTGGAGCTGACCGAGACGCCGCTGGATATCAATGTCGGGCTCGATCAGCACGAAGCCGGCAAGGCGATGACGCAGGCCTTTCTCGATCGGGGCCACCGAAAGATCGGCTTTCTGGGCGCACGCATGGATTATCGGGCGCAATTGCGCATGGCAGGGTGGGAGGCGGCCATGCGCCAGGCGGGGCTGTCGGCCGAGCGCTGCCTGACGACGCCGCATCCGTCTTCCTATCGGCTGGGCGGGGAGATGCTGGCTTCCATGCTGGAGCGCTGGCCGGATCTGGAGGGCATCTTCTGTGGCAACGACGACCTGGCCGCGGGGGCGCTGTTCGAATGCCAGCGTCGCCGCCTCAACGTGCCGGATCAGCTGGCCCTGGCCGGCTTCAACGGGCTGGACATCACCGAGGCGACCGCGCCGCCACTGGCGACGGTCGTCACGCCCCGGCGCGGCATCGGGGACACCATCGCCAGACGCCTGCTGGCACGCCTTCAGGGCGCGCCGCTGCAATCCACCAGCGAAAACCTGGGGTTCCGGATTCGGCGTGGCGGCAGTCTGTGACCGACATCACGCCTCCAGACTTCAGCTCTCGGCGGCGAGAAAGCGCTTCTCGAGCCTCAACACCGCTTCGTTGACTACCTGATCGAGAGTGCCGGCGATATCGACGGTGACGGCTTCGTCATCGCCCGGCGCCTCGAGTGTCGCCAGCTGGCTGTCGAGCATCGCCTCGCCCTTGAAGAAGTGATCCTGACGCGACTGAATGCGCTGCAGCAGCAGCTCGCGGCTGCCGGCGAGGTGAACGAACGTCAACGCCTCGTCGCCCTTGCGCAGGGTATCGCGGTAGCGCTTCTTGAGCGCCGAGCAGCCGATGACCAGCGTTTCGCCCTGCGCCCTGGCTTCGGCCAGAAACGACGCCAGCCGTTCGAGCCAGCCGGCCCGATCATCGTCGTCGAGGGGCTCGCCGCGAGACATCTTGGCGACGCTCTCCGGCGAGTGGTAATCGTCTCCGTCCAGGAACCGCCCACCCAGCGCGGTCGCCAGCCGCTGCCCGACTTCGGTCTTGCCGCAGCTCGATACGCCCATCACGACGATGCGCTGACCCATCTTTGCGTCCATGACGTTGCCTTCCGATTGTTGCATGTATGATTCGTGCCGTTTCGTTTGCTGACTCGCCTATCGGCCTAAACCGATTCGGCCACGGTTGTCTCTACACCTTTAGGCGCATTGTTGAGATCCAGCTGTTACCGGTAACATTCATTTTCGCCAACTCCACCGCGAAGCACAACGCCACCAAGGGCGTATATCCCGTCTTGGCACCGTGTGCTCTCACCAAGGAATTCGTTTGACATGGATAGCCCAACATCCCTGATCCTTGCCGCGCTGGGCAGCATCATCGTGCTGCTCTATCTGGTCATGAAGCTGCGCCTGCACGCCTTCGTCGCCCTGCTCGTCGTCAGTGGCCTGGTCGGGCTGGCCACCGGCATGAATGTCGAGGAACTGCTGGATACCGTCGAGAAAGGCATGGGCGGCACGCTGGGGTTCGTCGCGACCGTCGTCGGGCTTGGCGCCATGTTCGGCAAGATGCTGGAGGTCTCCGGCGGTGTCGACCGGCTGGCCAATACGCTACTGGACAAGTTCGGCGAAAACCGTTCGCAGTGGGCGATGGGCGTCACCGGTTTTCTGGTAGCAATTCCCGTGTTTCTGGATGTCGCCTTCATCATCCTGGTGCCGCTGATCTACGCCCTGACGCGTCGCACCGGTCGCTCGCTGCTCTACTACGGCATTCCGCTGCTGGCGGGTCTCGCCGTGACCCACTCGTTCATTCCGCCGACGCCGGGCCCCATTGCCGTCGCCAAGCTGATCGGTGCCGATCTCGGCTACGTGATCCTATTCGGCGCCATCGCTGGCCTGCCGGCCATGATCATCGCCGGGCCGCTATTCGGGCGCTGGATCGGCAAGCGCATCGATGCGCAGATCCCCGACTACATGGAGCTGCCGAAGAATGATATCGATACCACAGGCCTGCCCAGCTTCAAGCTGATCCTGTCGATCATCCTGCTGCCGCTGGCGCTGATCGTGCTCAACACCGTTTCCGGCGTGATCCTGCCGGAAGAGAGCCCAGTCCTGGCCGCCCTAACCTTCCTCGGCCACCCGTTCGTGGCACTCACGCTGGCCACGCTGCTTGCCTTCACGCTGCTGGGCACGCGCCGCGGCATGAAGCGGGAGCAGGTCATGGAAGTCGCCACCAAGGCGCTGGAGCCGGCCGGCATCATCATTCTGGTCACCGGGGCCGGCGGCGTCTTCAAGCAGGTGCTGATCGATTCCGGCGTGGGCGAAGTGATGGGCAACATCATGGCCGAAAGCGCCCTGCCCCCGATCCTGCTGGCGTTCCTGATCTCCACCGCGGTGCGCGTGATTCAGGGTTCGGCCACGGTCGCGATGATTACCGCTGCCGGCCTGATGGCGCCGGTCATCACCACGCTCAACCTCGACGGCCCGGTGCTCGGTCTGCTGGTGATCTCGATCGCCTCCGGCGCCACGGTACTGAGCCACGTCAACGACTCCGGGTTCTGGCTGGTCAACCGCTACTTCGGCCTCACCGAAGCGCAGACCCTGAGAAGCTGGACGGTGATGGAGACCATCATCGGGCTGGTCGGGCTGGTCATGTCGCTGATCATCGGGCTGTTCGTCTGACCCGACACGCGCCATGCGATACAAGACGCCCGCTGTGGAGAGTTTTCCGCAGCGGGCGTTTTTCATGGATCAGGCGTCTTTCATGAATCAGGCGTCTTTCATGAATCAGGCGTCTTTCATGAATCAGGCGTCTTTCATGAATCAGGCGTCTTTCATGAATCAGGCGTCTTTCATGAATCAGGCGTCTTTCATGAATCAGGCGTCTTTCATGAATCAGGCGTCTTTCATGAATCAGGCGTCTTTCATGAATCAGGCGTCTTTCATGAATCAGGCGTCTTTCATGAATCAGGCGTCTTTCATGAATCAGGCGTCTTTCATGAATCAGGCGTCTTTCATGAATCAGGCGTCTTTCATGAATCAGGCGTCTTTCATGAATCAGGCGTCTTTCATGAATCAGGCGTCTTTCATGAATCAGGCGTCTTTCATGAATCAGGCGTCTTTCATGAATCAGGCGTCTTTCATGAATCAGGCGTCTTTCATGAATCAGGCGTCTTTCATGAATCAGGCGTCTTTCATGAATCAGGCGTCTTTCATGAATCAGGCGTTTTCCATGGACCGGACCGACATCGGGCCAACGACCTTATGACGTTCCCAGCGCTTCCCGCACTGTTTCCTTCCGCCGTCTGGATAGCTCTTCGCCCAGCGCCGGCCCGCGAAAGCCTTCGTCGAGCAGCGCCTTCGGCACGATCTGCGAGGCAAGCCGCCAGGCCAGCACCAGATCGTCCGCCAGGCTGCCGTCGTCGTGGGCGATCAGGGCCAGCAAGGGCGCGACCCGTTCGGGGCGTCGCCAGGCATCGATGGCGTCGAGCCAGGCCATGATCGTGCCGGCATGGTCCGTTTCGACACCGGGCCGCTGCCCACCGATCTGCTGGCGCAACCGGTAGGACAGCGCTGCCAGCCGCATGGCATCACGGAACGCATTGGGTGCCTTGACGGCGTCGTTGAGCCGGGACTGCTCGTCGTCCTGCAGGTGCTCGCCGAGCCGCGCCCAGCGCCAGAGCGTCAGCGGGTAGGCAGCCGATGCGTCGGGGACGTGCTCGAGTCGCGCCAGCACCTGTTCCAACGTCGGGGTCGACAGGGGCGGCATCAGCTCCGCCAGGGCGCCGCAGGATTCCAGCGTCTGGAAATAGGCAGCGGGATCGGCTTCCCCCAGCGCCTTGTGCGTCTCGGTCCAGACGCGCTCGGCAACCAGGTACGACATCTCGCCGCTGTCGGTGAGCTGGCGCATCAGGGTCATCGTCTGCGGGGCGATGGTGAAACCCAGCTTGCGATAGCGGGCCAGAAACCGGGCCGCTCGCAATACCCGCAGCGGGTCCTCGACGAAGGCGGCCGAAACATGCCGGAGCTGCCTGGCCTCGAGATCGGCAGCGCCGCCGTAGGGGTCGACCAGTTCACCGGCAGGCGTCTCGGCCATCGCATTGATGGTGAAATCACGCCGCGCCAGATCGGCCTCCAGCGTCACGTCGGGGCTGGCGTGGACCTCGAACCCGGTATAGCCGCGCCCCTGCTTGCGCTCGGTGCGGGCCAGCGCGTACTCCTCGTGGGTGTCGGGATGGAGAAAGACCGGAAAGTCCCGGCCGACCGATTTGAACCCGCGCTGACGCATCGCTTCCGGCGTCGCGCCGACCACGACCCAGTCCCGGTCGCCGATCGGCCAGCCCAGGCGGGCATCGCGGACGGCGCCGCCCACGAGATAGACCTCCAGCCCGTCGAGCCTGGGATCGGTTTGAGGGTCGAGACGCGAATCGGGTTGCGTACTCATCGTCTGGCTCCGTAGTCAGTGCGGGGCGAAAACCTAAGGAAGCGCTGAATAAATAGGCGAACGAGATGAGGCGCAAGGCGCACGGCACACAGAAGACGAGACATAACATGGGGTTAGGCGAGTCTTCGAGTACCGCGCAACGTAGCGATTCGCTCGTGCAGGCATTTATGCAGTGGTTCCCTAACGTTCGACGCTCTCGGGCCGACGATGCGCCCAATCCACGAAGCCGCCATCCAGGCTGTAAACCTCGTCGAAGCCTTGCCCCGCCAGCCAGCCCGCGGCCTGCTGGCTGGAGTGGCCGTGATAGCAGACCACCACCAGCGGCGTTTCGCTGGGCGTGTTGTCCACCAGTTCCGCCACCGTGGTGTTGTCGAGATGGCGGCTGCCGGGAATGTGCCCCTGCGCGAAGCTCAACGGATCGCGGATGTCGACCAGCTGCAACGGGCGCCCCTCGCTCAGCCACTGCGCCAGCGTCGCCGGGTCGAGATGTTCGAAAGACTGGGTCATGGGTCGCTCCTGAAAGAATGGTGACTAGCGTACAGCTCAACGGCTTGAAGCGGCGGCGGGCACGGCGATCCGTTCGCCACTGTCGAGATCGAGTGCGGTCAATGATCCTCCCCATACGCAACCGGTGTCCAACGCCTGCGCGTTGATTCGCGCTCCCGGCGTGCGACCTTCCAGCGCCGCCCAGTGGCCGAACAGCAGCGTGAGCCTGCCACCGCCGGCAAGTTCATCGTGACGCGGATAGGTGAACCAGGGCGCGAAACCGGCCGGGGCGCTGTCCAGCCCCTCCTTGGCAGCGAAGTCCAGCGTGCCGTCGTCGGCGATGAAGCGCATGCGGGTAAAGACGTTGACGATGGCTCGAATCCGATCCTCGCCGGTCAGCTCGGGCGTGAACCGGGCCGGACGGTTGCCGTACATCACGCTCAGGAACGCATCCACCTCGTCGCCGCGCAGGACCGCTTCCGCTTCGGCAGCGAGTTCGGCAGCCTCGGCGAGCGACCACTGCGGCAACAGGCCGGCGTGGGTCATCACATAGCCATTTTTGACAGGGCCCCGCTCGCGATCGGCGACCAGCAGCGGCTGGCCGCGCAGCCATTCGAGCATCTCCGAGCGGTCCGGGGCTTCGAGAATGTCCGTCAGGGTGTCGTTGCGCTTGAGCTTGCCGTGGCCTCGCGCCACCGCCAGCAGGTGAAGATCGTGATTGCCCAGCACCACGCTGGCGGCGCCATCCAGGGCGACGCTCCTGCGCAGGCAGCCGAGCGAGTCCGGGCCGCGATTGACCAGGTCGCCCGCCAGCCACAGATGATCCCGCGAGGGCGAGAAGTCGAGACGTTCGAGCAGGGCTTCGAATTCGGCGTAACAGCCCTGCAGATCGCCGATTGCGTAGGTCGCCATGCGCTTCCTCGTGTCGGTGGTGCGATCTCGTATTGATGGTGCGATCGGGAGCGGCGATTCGCTGCCGTTCGAGACGCGGCCGAGATGGTCGATTCGACCGCCTCGATCAGTGGATCTGGTTGGGACCGGCCAGCCGAAACGGCGCGATGGCGACGTCGAAGGAGGCCTGGGTGGACAGGTCGATGCAGGTATAGCTGCCCTGCATGACGCCGACGGGGCATTCGATGACCGCGCGACTGGTGTAGCGGAAACTGTGCCCGGCGGTGATCGTCGGCTGCTTGCCGACCACGCCGTTGCCACGCACTTCCTGCACCTTGCCGTGGCCCTGGGTGATCTTCCAGTAGCGCGACAGCAACTGCACGCTGCGGTCGGAATGGTTGTGAACGGTCACCGTGTAGCTGAACACGAAACGCTTGTCGTTGGGCGACGATTCGTCCTCGCGAAACGCTGGCTCGACGTCGACCGTGATGTCTGGTGTCGTCTCGCTCATGAGGTCTTCTCCGTCACTGGGTGGCTCGTCGCGCTGCCTGTCAGGTGATTGCTGATGGCGACCAGCTCCTCGACGCGCAGCGTCTGGGGGCGGCGGCCGGGGTCGATGCCCAGCGACTCCAGCGCCTCGGCGTCGATCACCCCCTTGAGATTGTTGCGCAGCGTCTTGCGCCGCTGGCCGAATGCCACCCGCACCACGTCGGCGAAATGGGCCTCGTCGTGAGCGGGCGACGGCAGCTCGGCATAGGGCGTCAATCGCACGATCGCCGAGTCCACCTTGGGCTGGGGCACGAAGGCGCCGGGCGGCACGATGAACAGCGATTCGACCGCGCAGTGATACTGGGTCATCACCGACAGTCGCCCCCAGTCCGGCCCGCCGGGTTCGGCGGCGAGGCGCTCGACGACCTCCTTCTGCAGCATGAAGTGCATGTCCTGGATGGCGCCGCGCGCGGCCAGCAGATGGAAGATCAGCGGCGTGGAGATGTTGTAGGGCAGGTTGCCCACCACCCGCAACGGCCTGCCATCCTGCTGCGACAACGCGTGGAAATCGAACTTGAGCGCGTCGCCTTCGTGAATCCTGAAATCGGGGTAGTCGTAGAACTGCACCCGCAATCCGGGGATCAGGTCGCGATCGAGCTCGATCACTTCCAGCGCGCCGGCCGCTTCGAGGATCGGGCCGGTCAACGCGCCCTGGCCGGGGCCGATTTCGATCAGGCGATCGCCGCTACGCGGGGCGATGGCACGCACGATGCGGGAGATCACTCCACTATCGCGGAGAAAGTTCTGACCGAAACGCTTCCGGGCACGCGGCATCGGAGAACGGTCGGAGGAGCGTGTAGACATGAAAAACGAATTCCTTCAGTGAACGCGGGCCGTCATCTGGCGGGCCACCTGCAGTGCCACCCGGAGGCTACCCACATCGGCCAGGCCAGTGCCGGCAAGATCGAGTGCGGTGCCGTGATCGACGGAGGTCCGTACCATGCCCAGCCCCAGCGTGATATTGGCGGCCTGCCCGAACCCGGCATACTTGAGCACCGGCAGGCCCTGGTCGTGATACATCGCCAGCACCGCATCGGCGTGATCGAGATGGCGCGGCGTGAACAGCGTATCCGCCGGTAACGGCCCGATCAGGTCGAGCCCTTCTTCGCGCAGTCGGTTCAGCGCGGGCGTGATGACCTCGATCTCCTCGCGGCCCAGATGGCCATCCTCGCCGGCGTGGGGGTTGAGCCCGCAGACCAGGATGCGCGGCGACGCGATGTCGAAGCGCTGCTCCAGCTCGGCCGCCAGGATCCGGCCGACACGCATCAGGCCGGGGCCGGTGATCGCGCTGGAGACCCGGGAGAGCGGCAGATGCGTGGTGGCCAGGGCGACCCGCAGCGGCCTGGCGGTGCGTTCGGTGGCCAGCATCATCACCACCTCCTCGGCACCGCAGGCGTCACGCAGATACTCGGTATGTCCGGTGAAGCCGACATGCCCGCCTTCGATGATCGCGCCCTTGTGCAGCGGCGCCGTCACCATCGCATCGGCGATGCCCTGCTGACAGGCCTCGATGGCGACATCCAGCGTCTTCAGCACGTAACCGGCGTTGGCGGGATCGAGCCGTCCTGGCGTCGAGGGCGCTGCCAGCGACACCGGCCAGACCGGCAGCCGGCCATTGATTGGCGCCGGCAATGCATCGCCGGGAGCTAGCACGTCGAGCTCGACCGACCAGCCCAGCCGCCTTGCCCGTTCGGCCAGCAGGTCCGGGTCGCCGACGGCGACTACCGTTGCATCCAGCTGCTGCCAGTCCCGCGCCGCCGCCAGGGCGAGCTCGGGACCGATACCGGCCGGTTCGCCGGTGGTCAATGCCAGTACCGGCAATGTCATCAGTTCCGGTCGAGACGGTTGTCGATGTAGGCGCTGGCACGGATTTCCTGCGTCCACGCCTCGAGCTCGTCACTCACCTTGCGCTGGAAGATCGCCTGGCTGGCCTGCTCCCGGCTCATCTGGCCACTGTCACCGCCACGGGTCTCGATCAGCTTGACCAGGTGGAAGCCGCTGGGGCTGCGGATCGGCTCGCTGACTTCTCCCGGAGAGAGATCGGGAATGACGTCGGAGAAGATGGTGGGAATCTGCGCCGACTGGCGCCAGCCGAGATCGCCCCCCTGCAACGCCTGGGCGTCGTCGGACTCGGCCACGGCGAGTTGCTGGAAGTCGGCGCCATCCCGCAGCTGCCGATAGAGCTTCTGCGCCTCCGCCTGCGCCTGGGTGACCTGATCCGGCGTCGGCGACTGGGGCACGGCGACCAGGATCTGAGCGAGATGGTAGGCAACGTTGCTGTTTTCGCTGCGCTGGCTCAGGAAACGATCGACCTCCCGATCCGACACCGTGACCCTGCTGGCGACCCGGCTCTGCTGTACCTGGCGAATCAGCAGCTCGCGCCGAACCTGCTCGCGCACTTCGGCCAGGCTCTGGCCCTGCTGTTCCAGCGTATTGGCGAACTCGTCCAGACTCATGCCGTTGTTTTCGGCAATGCCACGCATGGTGCTGTTGAGCTGGGTTTCATCGATGCTCAGATTGGCATCTTCGGCCATCTGCAGCTCGATCTGCTCGACAATCATGCGATCCAGCACCTGACGCTCCAGCGCCTGTCCCGGCGGCATCGGGATATTGTTGGCCTGCAGCTGGTCGCGCGCCTGGACGACACGCCTTTCGAGCTGACTGTGCATGATGGCATCGTCGTTGACCACGGCAACGATACGATCCAGCGGCACCACCTCCGCCATCGCGGACAACGGCGACAGCAGCATTACCAGCGCCAGGGGGATCCATACTCTAGGACGCATGCCTACCTCTCTTGCTTTGATGGAGCGGCGAGCCGCTCGGGCTCGCCGTAAACATTGATTGACTGCGATCTCTCGCCGGCCCGGTTTCGTCAGAACTGCGTCGCTTCGTAACCCGGCACGGCCTGCGCGAAGTAGCTGTCGGCTTCCTGACCGACGCCGCCCAGCCCCTTGAACACGAAACGCAGGAACAGGCCTCGGTCGGTGTAATCGTCTTCGATGGTGTTGGCAGTGTGATTGTCCTCGACCCATTCGCGCCATACCACCTGCACCGCGCTGCAGCAGCTGTTGAACTGGACACCGGCCAGGGTTTCCAGATCGCGGCTGTTGGTATTGTCGTAGAGGTAGCGGCCGATCAGATCCAGGGACGACGTCGCCTTGTAGGCGAACGACACGTCGAAATCTTCCCGGTCGTAGCCCAGACGATCCTCCGCATAACCCGAGGGATCGAACCCTTGGAGTTGCCAACGGTAGCCAAGGTTCACTACGTGACCGACAGGACTCAGATACTGGAGATACGCCGACGTTCGTTCGGTGGTGGAACGATCGGGATCGTAGAACCACTCGTAACGCGAGCGCCACTGGTCGTTGATGCGCCAATCGAGCTGGGTGATGACCGGCGAACGATCGCGGGTGGCGCGATACCAGTCCTCGTAGTTGGTTTCCTTGTCCGGCAACGTATCCGGATCGCCTTCAATGTCGATGTTGCGATCGGAGAAGTAGGCACTCTGCCCCACGGAGAGCGACAGCCGCTCACGGCCGGTATCGTCCTCGAGGAAGCGCGTCGAGGCCCCATAAGAGAGCTTGTTGACGTCTCCCACGCGATCGGCGCCCGTGAACCGGTAAGGCGACCACAGCTGGCTCCAGGAGACCGAACGCTCGTCGGTATCGAACTCCGGGAACTCCGACTGGTCGCGCTCGGGCACGTAGGCGTAGTAGAGACGCGGCTCGAAGGTCTGTTTCCAGTCGTTATCGAACAGCGACACGTCGCGCTGGAAGATCAGCCCGGAGTCGACCGAGTACACCGGCACGGTGCGCGACAGACTCTCGTCGCGGTCGGTATCCCGGTTGCCGTAGTCGAGCTCGTAATTGGTCTGCCAGAGCTGGAAGCGCGGCTCGAGGAAGCCCCAACTGGGCTGGGCACGCCAGCCGATGGCCGGCGTCAGGTTGACGCGCGTACCGTTGGCCGCTTCGCGCAGCAGTATGCGACGCGTGTTGCCGGTTTCCTCGTCTTCCCAGAAGCCGTCGCTGTCGACGCCTTGCAGATCGCGCCAGAAGTAGGTCGCGTTGGAGTTCCACTCCTGGTAGAAGCCGTTGTCCTGCTGCCAGCGCGCGTTGGCGGTCAGGCTCGGCAACTGATAGTAAGGACGGTCGTCCTCGTCCAGCGGGTAGTCCATCCGCTGGTAGCCCTGCGCCCGCGCATCGAGATTCCAGGTCGTGCCTTGATAGCTCAGCCGCGCCAGGCGTTCGAGATACTCGGTATCCTGCTCGCCGAAGTCGCGACCGAAGTCATCGAAGTAGCGCCCGTCACTCGCGGCGCCGTAGCGCATGGCGTAATCCAGCCGTTCGGTGAACCGACCGTAGTGGCTGTAATCGACGTACCAGCGATCCTCGCCGTCGAAGGCGTCGTCGGGATCGTTGGGGTTGTCGCTCTCGCCACCGTTGTCGTTGGGCAGGTAGGAGCCTTCGATCGAGCCCTGGTCGCTGCCGAACAGATAGCGGAATTCGCCACCCAGCATGAAGCCGTGATCGGAGATGACCCGCGGCGTGATCGTGGCGTCGTAATTGGGCGCCAGGTTGAGATAGTAGGGCTGGCTGTAATCGAGACCGTCGCTGGAGATTCCCATCGTCGGCCATAGAAAGCCGCTTTGACGCCGATCATCGATAGGGAAACGCACCCAAGGCCAGTAGAAGACGGGGACGTCTCCCATTTCCAGCCGCGCGTTGGATGCGGTGCCGAACCCCTGCTCGCGATCGATGGTGACGTCGCTTCCCACCAGACGCCATAGCCGGCTATCCGGTGCGCAGGTAGTGAAGCTGGCCTCACGCATGCGGTAGCGGCCATCGGCGAGACGCTGCATCGACTGGGCGTCGCCTCGAATCCGCTGATCGTGAACCACGTAGTGCGCGTCATCGATACGCGCGGCATCGCTGTCGAGCGATACCTGGCCTTCTTCGCCACGTACCAGCATGCCCGGATAGCGAATGGCCAGCGGTCCTTCGGCGAATGCCGTGTCGCGCGCGGCATTGACGCTAACTCGCGGCGATTCCAGCTGGCTCTCGCCGCGCCGCAGCACGACGTTCCCGCCCAGGATGGTTTCACCGTCGTTGCCGTACTCGGCCGATGCCGAGTCGGACAGCACCTCTTCGGGGGTCTTGCCTTCGGGCAGCAAATAGCCCGGTTCGATATAGCGGCCACCACACAGGGCGCCGGCCGGCGCTTGATCGCCCCATGGCGCCCAATCCAGTTGATCCGCGGGTAACGGTGCGGGGGGCGCCGCCTGGGCCGTCGATGAAATCAGGCCAGTCAGGGCAGTCCAGACCAGTCGCTTGCCCATGTCCTCTGTGTCCTTGCCGAGTGGAGTCGGTATTATACAGACCTCGACGGGAGTTGCCGCGAAGCCATTCCTTGTTGAACCGTCCGAGTATCTACCGCGTCCATTACATCGAATTCGACGGCACCTTTCGATTTGGCGATGCCGGCCAAACGCGGCACACTGATGACAGCCGTTCGATGTCTCGCCGTTCGATGGTCTCGCCATCACGCTCGAAAACGTATCGCCCTGCACGAACGATGCATCGACGACGCGCACGGCACACCCAGATTAGGGCCCAGCATGCGGTGCCATCTCCGGCCCGTCAACTCGCCACGCGAGCTGGCCGCGGCGACGCATCGAAACGCCCCATCATCACGACCGGAAGCCTGCATGACCTTGCGCCTCGACTCCCTTCGTCACTGGATCGCCACCCAGCACCGTCTTTCACCCGATGCCTGCCGATGGGAAGCGGTCGCCGGCGATGCCAGCCTGCGCGGCTACTGCCGTGTCACCTTTCCCGACGCCACCACCCGGATCGTCATGGATGCGCCGCCGACGCTGGAAGATAGCGGCCCCTTCGTGGCCATCGGCCGGGAATGGCACGCCGCAGGGCTGCCGGTGCCAACGATCCATGCCATTGATCTCGAGCAGGGATTCATCGAGCTCGACGATCTCGGCAACGATAGCCTGCATCACCATTTTGATACCGATGCCGGCGCGCGGGCGGGCACCGCGCAGGCGCTCGACCTGCTCGACGCCATCGAACAGCGCGCACCGTTCTCCTCGTTGCCGCGCTACGAGCCCGCGTTTCTCGAGGAAGAGATGGACCGCTTCCCCGACTGGGGCCTGACGCGCTGGCTCGGGATCGAAACGCCGCCACAGTGGCCGGAGGTCAAGCGCCATCTGCTCGACAGCATCGCCAGACTCCCCACCGTCGCCGTGCACCGCGACTTCGACGCCATGAACCTGATGATCCGTGAGGACCGGCTGTGGATCATCGATTTCCAGGGCGCGCTGGCCGGGCCGCTCGGCTACGATCTGATTTCGCTGCTGCGGGGGCGCTACCATCGCTGGTCGCGCCAGCAGATGGACGACTGGATCGAAGGCTTCCGCCAGCGCTGCCTCGCCGCGGGGCGCATCGCACCTGACATCGACGCCCGAGCGTTCCGCACGAGCGTCGAGGCGATCGGCGCCCAGCGCCAGCTCAAGATCCTCGGCCAGTTCTGCCGGCTCTGCCTGCGCGACGGCAAGCCGCGCTATCTCGAATGGCTGCCCCACTTCTACGCGCATCTCGACGACGGACTGGAAGCACTGCCCGCCCTCGGCGACTTCCACGCCTGGCTACGTGAAAGCTATCGCCCGGCCATGGAAGCGCGCCTGGCCGAGCACCGCGCGGCCAACGGCGGCGGAGGCGACTCATGAAGGCGATGATTCTCGCCGCCGGCCTCGGCACCCGCATGCGCCCGCTCACCGACCACTGCCCCAAGCCGCTGCTGCCGGTCGCCGGCAAGCCGCTGATCGTCCATCATCTCGAACGCCTGGCAGCGGCGGGAATTTGCGACATCGTGATCAATGTCAGCTTCCGGGCGCAGCAGATCATCGATGCGCTCGGCGACGGCGACCGTTACGGTGTCTCGCTCACCTTCAGCGTCGAAGAGGCACCGCTGGAAACCGCCGGCGGCCTGCGCCAGGCGTTACCCGCGCTCGGCGAGGCGCCTTTCGTGCTGGTCAACGGCGATGTCTGGACGGACTTCCCCCTCGAGCGGCTGGCGTTGACCGAAGGCGACCTGGCCTCGCTGGTGATGGTGAACACTACCGACTTCCATCGTCGCGGCGACTTTCACCTCGATGCCCGCGGCCGTCTGCATGCCGAGGGCGAACCGCGTCTGATCTATGCCGGCCTGGGTGTCATCCACCCCCAACTGGTTGCCGACCTGCCAGTCGGCACGGTCGCCAGGCTGGCGCCGCTGCTGACCGAGGCCATGCAGGCCGGCCACGTCGGCGGCTGGCACCATCGCGGCGACTGGGTCGATGTCGGCACCCCGGAACGGCTGGCCGAACTGGAAGCCAGGCTGCAGTCATGACGGCGCGGACATCACCAGCGAGCGCCGGGAATGTTATCCTGCCCTCATCGATCAACACGTGATTCAACGACGAATCCCCAGTAAGAGGGCATTTACAAAATGCCTGCGCTCGGCAATACGGCGTTGAAATCGATCTCAAAATACTCATTTACTCCATGTAAACTCCGCTTTTTCGACCGATTTCGCCTTGTCTTGCCTTCGCTCGTCGAATTTGTAAACACCCTCTAAGGAATCCTTGCCATGAAAGCCACAGTCAAATGGACCGACGGCCGCCAGTTCGTCACCGAATCCGGCAGCGGCCACAGTATCGTGATCGACGGCAACCCGGACCACGGCGGCCGCAACACCGGCCCGCGCCCGATGGAAATGGTGCTGATGGGTCTCGGCGGCTGCACGTCGTTCGACGTCATCCAGATTCTCGAAAAGGCTCGCGCCAACGTCACCGACTGCGTCGCCACCCTGGAAGCCGAGCGCTTCGACGGCACCCCCAGCGTGTTCACCAAGATCCACGTCCACTTCGTCGTCACCGGCAAAGGGCTGAAGGATGCCGTGGTGAAGCGCGCCGTCGACCTCTCTGCCGAGAAATACTGCAGCGCCTCGCTGATGCTCGCCAAGGGCGGCGTGGAAATCACCCACTCCTACGAGATCGTCGAGGCGTAAGACGCGAGACGCGAGACGCGAGCCGCGAGCCGCGAGCCGCGAGCCGCGAGCCGCGAGCCGCGAGCCGCGAGCCGCGAGCCGCGAGCCGCGAGCCGCGAGCCGCGAGGAGCAGGCTCCTGCCTCAAACGCAAAATGCCAGCGATGTTTATCGCTGGCATTTTCGTTCGAGGATGCTTTTTAAAGCTGCCCCTTCGTCGTCGCTTGCGGTTCAGATCCGGTAGACGCTTTTCGTCATGACCTTCGACACCAACCGCATGCCCCACTTCACCGGTAGCGGGAAGCGGCTGCCGCCGGATTCCAGCGCCCAGCGTTCGTGCTGCGCTTCGTCGATGCACATCTGCTCCAGTACCGCCCGCGAGCGCTTGTCGTCGATCGGCAGCTTGCGCAGATGCGACTCGAGATGGCGTCCCACCTGCTCTTCGGTGGCGGCAACGAAGCCGAGACTGACACGGTCGCCGATCGCGCCGGCCAGCGCGCCCAAGCCGAAGGAGGCGGCGTAGAACGCGGGGTTGAGATAGCTGGTGCGGCCGTCGAGCTCCTGCAGGCGCTGGTCGCACCATGCCAGGTGATCGATCTCCTCCGCGGCGGCTTCTTCCATGCGTTCGCGGGTCTCGGTCAATTTCGCCGTCAGGCCCTGACCCTGATAGAGCGCCTGCGCGCAGACCTCGCCGGTATGGTTGATGCGCATCAACCCCGCGACCTGACGACGCTGCTCCTCGTCGAGAAAGCTTTCGGGTTGCACATTGGCCGGGGATGGTCGACTCGGCTGGGCCGCCTTGGGTACCAGCGTGCGCAGCACGGTATCGAACTGATGGATCAGATTGTCGGCACGGGAAATCTGGCGTGTCATCGGAGTCTCCTGGCGGTCTGGCGGCTTAACAAGGTCGGTCACTGTCGAGTGGGCCGGCGCGCGTTGCGCCGTTGCGCTCAGCCCGGCGGCCACTGCATCCGGCGCCCGCCCAGCAGATGCATGTGAATATGATAGACCGACTGCCCGCCCGCTTCGTTGCAGTTCATCACCACGCGGTAGCCGTCCTCGGCGAATCCGAGCTGCTTGGCCAGCTTGGCGGCGGTGTACTGCAGCCGGCCGATCAGCGCCAGGTCTTCTTCCTCGATGTCGTTGAGAGTGGCGATCGGCTTCTTGGGGATGATCAGAATGTGCGTGGGCGCCTTGGGATCGATGTCGTTGAAGGCCAGTACCTCGTCGTCTTCGTAGACGATGTCTGCCGGTATCTCGCGATCGATGATCTTGCTGAAAAGTGTCGGCTCCATGAGAACTCCTGATATCGAAATGATGTCCCGGCCTCAGCGAAAGCGTCGCTGGGCCAGCAGCTGTCGTACCTGCGGCGCGAGGATCAGATCCATCGCCAGCGACAGTCGCGCGCCGGGCACGACCAGCGTGTTGGGGCGACTCATGAAGGCATCATGAATCATGGTGACCAGATAGGGGAAGTCGACGGCCGCCGGGTCGCGGAAGCGGATGACCACGAAGGATTCGCCATCGTTGGGTACGTCCTGAAGCTCGAACGGGTTGGAGGTATCGACCGTCGGCACGCGCTGGAAGTTGATGTGCGTACGGGAGAGCTGGGGCTGGATATAGCGCACGTAGTCGTGCATGCGGCCCAGAATCGTGTCGATGACCGCCTCCTGGGAATAGCCCCGCAGCTTGGTGTCGCGATCGATCTTCTGCAGCCATTCGAGATTGATCGTCGGCGCCACGCCGATCAGCATGTCGACGTGGCGGGCGATGTCGACCTCGTGGGTCACCAGGCCACCATGAAGCCCCTCGTAGAGCATCAGGTCGGTGCCGCTGGGGATCGGCTGCCAGTCGGTGAAGGTGCCGACCTGCCAGCCCGCCTCGATCATGCGCTTGTCTTCGGCATGAATGTAGTGGCGATAGGTCCCCTTGCCGCTCTCGCCGTACTCCTGAAACAGCGCGTCGAGCCGGTCGAGCAGGTTGGCGTTGACCGAGAAGTGAGAAAGCTCGGCCTTGCGCTCCGGCTCGGTCTGCAGAATCTGCGCCAGCTCCGCCCGCGAGTAGCGATGGAAGGCATCGCCGTCGATGAACGCGGCGTGCACGTCCTCGCGGGCGAACATGCGCTCGAACGTTCGCTTGACCGTGGTGGTACCGGCTCCCGACGAGCCGGTCACCGCGATGATCGGAAATTCACGCGACATGCGATGCCTCTCTGTTTCGCCAAACTCGCTTTCGCCAAACCCGCTTTCGCCAGATCCGCTCTCGCCAGATCAGCGCGCTGCCGCGGCCATTCGACGTGGCCCCGCGATAGCTCGACAGATCGAGCCGGCGATTGGCCGGTCGTTGGCGCATCGCACGCTGCATGGCGGGTTTCCTTGTCTCTATGACGCCCGATCGTTCAGGACGACTGACGTTCTCGGGCAATGGCGCGATGGGCGATGTCGCGGCGATATTCGGCGCCGTCCCAGCGGACCATCTCGAGCCCGGCATAGGCCTGCGACGTCGCCGCGCCGACCGTGTTGCCGAGAGCGGTCACACATAGCACGCGCCCGCCGCTGGTGACGACGCGACCATCGTCGCTCATGCGGGTACCGGCGTGGAACACCTTGCAGCCGGCCGCGTCCGCCGCGTCGAGCCCGGTAATCTCGTCACCCTTGCGATAGCTGCCGGGATAGCCTTTCGCCGCCAGCACCACGCCCACGGCGGCACGGGAATCCCATTCGCACTCGACCTGATCGAGACGCCGTTCCAGCGCGGCCTGGCACAGCGCCACCAGATCGCTCTTCAGCCGCATCAGGATCGGCTGGGTTTCCGGATCGCCGAAACGACAGTTGTACTCGATCACTCTAGGGGCGCCGTCGGCATCGATCATCAGCCCGGCGTAGAGGAAACCGGTATAGGGGTGGCCTTCGGCGGCCATGCCCCGCACCGTGGGCAGGATCACCTCATCCATGATGCGTCGATGAACGCTCTCGGTGACCACCGGCGCCGGCGAGTAAGCGCCCATGCCACCGGTATTGGGCCCGGTATCGCCGTCGCCGGCGCGCTTGTGATCCTGGCTGGTGGCCATCGGCAGCACGTGCTCGCCATCGACCATGACGATGAAGCTGGCCTCCTCGCCCTCGAGGAAATCCTCGATCACGACCCGCGCTCCGGCATCGCCGAAGGCGTTGTCCTCGAGCATGTCACGGATCGCCGCTTCGGCCTCGGCTTCGGCCATCGCCACGACCACGCCCTTGCCCGCGGCCAGCCCGTCGGCCTTGATCACGATCGGCGCGCCCTTCTGCCCGAGGTAGGCCAGCGCGGATTCGACCTCGCTGAACGTCTGGTAGTCGGCGGACGGAATCGCGTGGCGTGCCAGGAAGTCCTTGGTGAATGCCTTGGAGCCCTCGAGCTGCGCGGCGCCCTCGGTCGGGCCGAAGATGGCCAGCCCCGCTGCCTGGAACGCGTCGACGACGCCGGCGACGAGCGGCGCTTCCGGCCCGACGATCGTCAGATCGACGGCGTTGTCACGCGCGAAGACGATCAGCGCTTCGCTGTCCATGACATCGATGGCAACGTTGGTCAGCCCCGGCTCCCGCGCGGTGCCGGCATTGCCCGGTGCCACGAAAACCGTCTCGACCTGCGGTGATTGTGCCGCTTTCCATGCCAGCGCATGTTCGCGCCCGCCCCCGCCAATGATCAGAACCTTCATCGCTAACCTTCTTCTGCCGAGCCTTGATTGGCTGAGTGAGTGGCTGAGTGAGAGAGTGAACGGGCATTATGTCAGAAAGGTGTCCTGCTCGCCGCTGTGTTCGGGCATCCCGCTGGCCCTGGGCGGCTATATTCGCATGCTATGTTCGCGTGCGCCGTTCAGGCAGAATGGCCGCCTGCCTGACTCCCTGTTGCCATGCGCTGAACCGCCATCTCCATGAACCTGATTCTGCTCCAGCCCGAAGATTGGGCGAACGACACTCACGCCTGTCTCCATGATCCGCGCCGCCTGCACCATCTCCGCGAAGTCCATCGCGCCGCGCCGGGAGACTGCCTGACCGTGGGCGCCCTCGACGGCCTGATCGGCCGCGGCGAGCTGCTGTCGTTGACCGATACCGAAGCACAGTTCCGGGTCACGCTCGATCGCGAGCCGCCGGCGCCGCTGCCGGTTCACCTGCTGCTGGCACTGCCGAGGCCGCGCATGCTGGCGCGAACGCTGGAGCACGTCTCGGCGCTGGGGGTCAAACGCGTAACGCTGATGCATACCCGCCGCGTCGAGAAGAGCTATTGGCAATCTCCCGAGCTGAAGCCGGAAAAGATCCGCCAGCATCTGCTGCTCGGGCTGGAGCAGGCCCGCGATACCCGGCTACCGGAGATCGCGTTCGAAACCCGTTTCAAGCCGTTCGCGGAAGATCGACTGCCGGCCATGCTCGCGGATCATCGCGGTTTGCTGGCCCACCCCGGGCTGGCTCAGGCCTGCCCGCGCGGCATCAGCGATGCCACATTGCTGGCCATCGGTCCGGAAGGCGGTTTCGTCGATTACGAGGTGGAGAAGTTCCTCGAACTGGGCTTCGAGGGGATCCATCTGGGAGAGCGCATCCTGCGCGTCGAGACGGCCGTGACGGCGCTGCTGTCTCGACTGTTCTGAGCCGCCGGCTGCCGGCCCGATGGCGCGGCGTGACGGCTGGGCCGAGAGCGCCCGCGCGCGTCAGAACATTCATGCACGCGTCAAAAATCCGTGGCCGGCTTCGGTAACTCCTCGGGCAGGCGGCGCTGCCAGTCAGCCAGGTCGCGGATGAGTTCGATATTCAGAAAGCGCCGCAGCGTCGTGCCCAGGTTGGTGAGCAGCTGCGCCGTCGCGGCATCCAGGGTGGGCCTGGCCCCGCTGTTGCCGGCGTCTTGCACCCACAGCAGCAGAGGCACGGCAGGGCCAGCGCTCGAGGCAACCGGTGCCAGCGTCCGCTTCACCCGCCGGTAGAGATCGGCCACGTCGACCTGCGCGGCATCGACCCACAGCACCCAGGCCCGCACGGTCGCCGACGCGGCCTGAGCTTCCAGCGTGACCTGCCAGCGCCGGCCCGCAGGAGCTGGTAGTTGCGCCAGCGCCTGCATCAGCCCCTCGTCGTCCGGTTCTCCGATCACCCCCAGCGGCACGGTGCCGGGGGCAGCCCAGGCGCGCAGCCCTGCCGCCTGATCGGTCATGCCGCCTGCCCCCGGTCGCTGGCGTCGAGCCCCATCAGGGCGTCATGGGCGCTCAGCGTGTCCATCAGCGCTTCCATCAGCGCCTTGGGCCGACGACCGCAACGACGCTGGGCGATACCGGAAAGCCGTGCGCGAACGTCCATCGCCCAATCCGCCTCTTCCGCACTCAAGCGCACCGCCAGCGCCGCCAGCGTCGAGGCCAGCTGCCAGCGCTGCTCCCGATCCTTCACCAGCCCGCGCTCCTGCATTGCCTGATCGGCCTGCCGGGTCAGCCCGGGCAGGGTCTCGATCATGACCGCCGGGGGCAGGCGCGATGCGATATCGAGCCCCGCCTGGCTGCTGCTCAGCCAGTAACGTCTGGCCAGCCTGCGGCCATCGTCGGCGTCGCGAATTTCGCCGTACCACGCCACCACCGGCAGGCTGTAGGCATCCTGGCGCCGCTGGCTGACGCTCGTTTCCAGCCGCGTCAGGTGAAGAGTGGCGGCACGCCCCTGGTGGCGCAGGGGTTGCGGCTCGACGGCTTCGCCCAGCGTCATCGCCCGAGACAGCGGCAGCCATTCGCCGGCATGACGAATCCGGCGCGCGCCGGTCACGGCCGCCAGCCAGCCGCGCCCGGCGGCCTCGAAACGTTCGAGGTCGGCGACGGCCGGCAGTTGCGCCAGCAGATGCCAGCCCGCGCCGAGATCGTCGGCCCAGCGAAACTGTTCGGCACTGCCCGCGGGGAGACGGTGTCGCGGCCAGGTCAGCGGCTGGGGCATGCCGTGATGATCCAGCGACACCAGTGGCATCGCCTGATCGGCGCCACTGACGCTGGTGGCCTTGGACCAGTAGAGCGCGTGGGGCACGTCCGCAGCGGCCAGCAGGCTCTGTTGGGTAGCGCCCGCCATGAGCCGGGCGAACTCGTCGCCCCCGGCTTGCGTCGAACGCTTGGCACGGCGCCAGATCTGCTCGAGCAGCGTCATGCCCAGATTGTGCTGTCTCAGGGTATCGAGCGTCGCAACCAGGGCATCGCGCTGACGCAGAACACCACGCGAGAGCGCCTGCTGCCGCGCCTGCTGCGGAGGCACCGTGGCCGCCGCCTCGCTGACGAAGGGCGAATCGCCGGCCAGTGCCAGCGCTTCGTCGAGCAGGGCGTCGGCATCGACGAGTTCGAGATCTTCCGGCACGCGCTGGCCGCGGGAGACGTAGCAGAGCCTGAGCCGATGGCGAATGACCACATCCAGCACGTTACCCAGCCGTGCCGCCTCGTCGAGCTTGGTCAGGATGCAGCCCCACAGCGGCTCTCCCGCCTCCTGCGAGGCCTGCTGCCAGGCCTCGATGACCTGCGCCAGGGTATCGCCGTGACTGGCCGCGTTGAGCACCAGCACCCGCCGAGCCGGCGCCGGGCCGGCCCCCAGCCGCGCGATCTCGCCTACCAGCCGCTGGTCCCGCTGGCTCATGCCGACCGTGTCGATCACCGTGAGCTTCTTGCCTCCGCTGCGTGACAGCAGTGCCCGGCGCGGTTGGGTCAGACGCGCCAGCAGGTCGCCGAGATTGCCGTTCTCCTCGAGCGCGTGGACTTCCGAGCCCAGTAGCCGGGCGTAGATGCGTAGCTGCTCGGCCGCACCGATACGGTAGCTATCCGTCGTCACCAGCGCGACGTCCTTCGGGCCGTGACGCATCACGTAGCGGGAGGCCAGCTTGGCGGTGGTGGTGGTCTTGCCGACACCGGTGGGGCCGACCAGGGCAAACACGCCGCCGCTCTCGAACAGGGCTTCCTCGTCATCCAGCAGCGACAGGCGAGCGCGCAGCTGGCGCACGAGCCAGGCCTTCGCGGCGGGGGACTCCGGTTGTTCGTCGCGCAGCTCTTCCGGCGGATCCTGAATGACCTCGTCGGCGAGCGAAGCGCTGAAGCCGGCCTGGATCAGACGTTGACGCAATGCGGTCGTCAACGATGCTGCGTCGCTCTGCGAGGAAGCCGTGCCCCCGCTAAGCATGGCGCGCACGTCCTCCAGCAACTGGCGGTTCAGGGCCTGCAGCGTTTCCAGGGTCGGGTTGGGGGCCGGAGCCGGGGCCGGCGCTTCCGCGGGGGGCGCTTCCGCCGCCGGCGACTCGAGGCTGGAGAGCGTCTGCTCATGCTCCTGCTCGGGCATGGCGATGATCTCGACGCCACCCTCGACGGAACGGTTGGAAAGGATCAGTACCTGATCCCCCAGCGCCGCCCTCACCTGACGCATGGCTTCGCGGCTATTGCTGGCAGTGAAACGTTGGACGCCCATGACTTCCTCGATGATGCGAGGCAGTCTGCCGTTCTACCGCTGACCGCCTCTGGAGTTTCGCGCCCACAGTCTGCCAGTCGGAAGATCGCGGGCATGGGTGGGAATGGCCATCAAACCGGCGCCAATTCGAGGGCTGACCGGACAGCTAGGCAACGAGCCCTGCCGGATCCGCGCTCGGCGCAGCGCTTGCGTCCGGCTCAGCCTTCCCTGACGGTTCAGCTCTCGGTCAGGCGCCGGAACAGCGACTGCGTGGGGTAACCATCCGGAATGACACCGATGCTGCGCTGATAGGCGCGTAATCCGGCACGGGTGTTGGGACCGACCAGGCCATCCGGAGTGCCGACATCGAACCCGTGGGAATTGAGCTCCTGCTGCATGCGCCGGATGCGATCACGTGACAGGGCCGGCTCCCCGCGCGGCCACTCGCCCTGGATGCCCGGCCGTCCGGCCAGCCGATCCGACAGCGTCGCCACCGCCAGCGCATAGCTGGTGGAGGCGTTGTAGCGCATGATCACGCGGAAGTTGTGGCCGACCAGGAACGCCGGCCCCTTGGCGCCGGCGGGCGCGATGACCGAGGCCTGATCGAAGTCCGGCAGCGGGCTGCCGTCGAGACGCTTCACTCCCTGGGTTTGCCACGCCCGGGCATCGTGGCGTACCGACAGCTCGGTCTGCGAATAGTCGAAGTCGTCCGGCAATGTGACTTCGACGCCCCAGGGCTGCCCCCGCTGCCAGCCGGAAGCCTCCAGATAGTTGGCGGTCGACGCCATCACGTCGGGAATGCTGCCCCAGATATCGCGACGGCCGTCGCCATCTTCATCCACCGCGTAGGCCAGGAAACTGCTCGGAATGAATTGGGTATGACCCATCGCCCCGGCCCAGGAACCCCGCATGCGATCGCGGTCGATATCGCCGTTCTGTAGAATCTTGAGCGCGGCCATCAGTTCGCCGCGCGCGAACGACTGACGGCGGCCATCGAACCCCAGCGTCGACAGCGCGTCGATGGTCTCGAAGTTGCCGAAGTTGCTGCCGTAATTGCTCTCGATCCCCCAGATGGCGACGATCACCTCCCCCGGTACGCCATACTGCTGCGTTACCTGATCCGCCGTGGCGCGATGTTCGGCAAGACGCGCGCGGCCGGTGGAAACGCGCTGCGCCGAGACGGCACTGTCGAGATAGCTCCAGACCTGGCGGGTGAATTCGGGCTGGGAGCGGTCGTACTCGAGGATGCGGGGCTGATAGCTGACCGGGTCGAACGCCTCGGCCAGGGTTGCCTGATCGATACCCTCGGCGGCGGCCCGCTGCCGGAAATCGGCCACCCAGGCGTCGAACGCCGCCGGATCCTTCGGCGTTTCCGGGCTTGCTTTGGCGTCGGTTGCGGCATCAGCACTCTCACCGGCGCTGTCCGCAGCATCGGCCGATTTCGAGGAGGTCGCCCCGGAAGCGACGGAAGACGACGATGACGAAGCCACGGCGCCACTCGTGTTCGAGGCGTTCGACACAGTATGCGTATCGGCAACGCTCTGACATCCCAGAAGCGCTAGACAAAGACAGAGCGAGAGTGTGGCAGGAGCCTTGACCGGCAGTGAACGCTTCACAAAAGCACATCCTTAATGCTGAATATCCTGTATGTCGGCGTCGATACGCCAACCAAATTGCCCCCGCAGTGTAGCGTATCCCGCCGCCCCGGGAACCTCGATCGGTGATCGCCTCGATATCCGGGATACACCGATGGAAGCGCCAGGCTCACGGCTCGAGTCCCCCTTTTCGACGTCCTCCGGCGATTCTACCCGGATGACTTCCCCGGTGCCGCCCCCTATGGCTAGGGGCATATCGGCGTGGTAAAGTCGGTTCAACGCTGTCGCCCGATTCTCATAAATCATCAATACTTTCAATAATTTCGCGTATCGCAAATTATGATCGGGCGCTTTCTGAAGGGAGGAGAGACACCATGCCGGGCCACATGCCTAGCCAGCTGTCGCTGACATGCGCGACCTGTCGTATTGGCGCCCAGACTCGTATCGGTGCCCGGGCTCTGCCGCCCCGTGCCGGCACGATCACGACCCAGAACCAGACACCCGCCTGGATGCTGGCGCCTCGCGGCGTGCGCCGTCCCTATCTGACCGATCCGCCCCAGCGTCTCTGACCCGGCGACGAGTTCCCGTGGCGCGACGCGCGCCGCCACCGCGGGTCCCCCGCTCGCCGTCGTCTCTTGTCCGCCTGAGCGAGCCTGCCTCGCGGAGAAGATCACTACCGCACCGACTCTCTGCCACAGTCTCGCGACCTACGCCTCGTGCGGCTGGCAACATCGCTTACACTGGAGCGAGTTACGGTCGCGGACCGATCGCGATGAACGCGAGAACGAAGCTCGAACCCACCGGACCGTCGCCCTGCGCCGGGCCGATGATCGAGCCTCCCTGATCCAAGAATAGAGCGACGATTTCATGTCACTGCCGCTGATCGTTCTACTGCCGCTACTGGGCAGCCTGATACCGTTGCTGAGCAACAATCGGCAACGCACGCTCAATGCCTGGTCCACCGCGCTGCTCCCTGCGATCGCGCTAGGCATGGCCATTTCGCATGCGCCTGGAGTGATCTCCGGCGAGGTGTATCACTTCAGCATGAGCTGGGTGCCGCAACTGGGGCTCGATCTGGCGTTCCGGCTCGACGGGCTCTCGCTGCTGTTTTTGCTGCTGATCCTGGGCATCGGGCTGCTGATCATTCTGTATTCCCGCTATTATCTGTCGCCGGACGACAGCATGCCTCGGTTCTACGCCTACCTGATGCTGTTCATGACTTCCATGATCGGCATCGTCATGGCCGACAACCTGCTGCTGCTGTGGGTATTCTGGGAATTGACCAGCCTGTCGTCGTTTCTGTTGATCGGCTACTGGTACCAGCAGAGCGAGGCACGACGAGGCGCCCGCATGGCCCTGGCCGTCACCGGCATGGGCGGGCTGGCGATGCTGGCCGGTTTCCTGCTGATCGGCCATATCGTCGGGACCTTCGACATGCAGACGGTGCTCGACAGCCGTGATCTGATCCAGGCCGATCCGCGCTATCTGCCGGCACTGCTGCTGGTGCTGCTGGGCGCCTTCACCAAGTCGGCGCAGTTTCCGTTCCATTTCTGGCTGCCCCACGCCATGGCAGCGCCGACGCCGGTCTCGGCATTCCTGCACTCCGCCACGATGGTCAAGGCCGGGGTCTTCCTGCTCGCGCGCATGCATCCGGCACTGGCCGGCTCGCAGCTCTGGCTCTATATCGTCACCCTGACCGGGCTGGTGACGATGATCTACGCCGCCTATTTCGCGCTGCTCAAGTACGATCTCAAGGGCGTGCTGGCATTTTCCACCGTCAGCCATCTGGGCATGATTACCATGCTGTTCGGGCTGGACAGCAAGATGGCGGTGGCGGCCGGGCTGTTTCATATTCTCAACCATGCCATGTTCAAGGCGACGCTGTTCATGTCGGCGGGCATCGTCGATCACGAGACCGGTTCGCGAGACATCCGCAAGCTGAGCGGCCTGCGACGCAGCATGCCGATGACGGCCGCACTGGCCGGTCTCGCCGCGGCTTCCATGGCCGGCGTTCCCCTGCTCAACGGCTTCATATCGAAGGAGATGATGCTGACCGAGACGCTGGAAACCGGGATCCTGGGCGGCCTGGCCTGGCTGATCCCGGTGCTCGCGACCCTCGGCAGCGTGCTGTCGGTGGCCTATTCGCTGCGTTACGTACGCAACGTCTTCTTCGGCCCGGAAGCGCAGGAGCTGCCCAAGACGCCCCACGAGGCGCCTTTCCTGATGCGTCTGCCGATGCTGCTGTTGGTCGCGCTGTGCGTCGTGATCGGCCTGCTGCCCGCGCTGATCGTCACCGGACTGCTCGGTGCCGCCGCGCAGGTCACGATTCTGCCACCGAGACCGGAGCTGCACCTGGCGATCTGGCACGGATTCAACCTGCCCCTGCTGATGAGCGTCATCGCTCTGGCCGGCGGGGTCGGCATCTACGCCGTACGCCGCAAGCTGTTCGCCTTCCAGCGCCAGTTCCCGCAGCGCAACGCCTCGATGATCTTCGAGCACAACGTCCGCAGCCTGCTGCACTGGACCCAGCAAGCGATCGATCGCTTCGAGAATGGCTCGCTGCAGCGCTACATGCTGTGGTTGATCATCGCCGTGCTATTCCTCACCGGCAGCGGCCTGCTGGACCTTACCCAGTTGCGCGGGCCGCGCCAGCTCCAGGCGCTCGATGGCCTGCTGATCGCGGGCGCGGTGATCACCATTCTGGCGGGCCTGGGCACGGCGGTGCTGCATCGCCGACGCCTGGTCTCGCTGATGATGCTGTCGGTGGTGGGGCTGATGGTTTCGTTGGCCTTTGCCCGCTTCTCGGCTCCCGACCTCGCCCTGACCCAGCTGGCGGTCGAGGTGGTGACGGTCATCCTGCTGATGCTGGCGCTGTTCTTCCTGCCGCAGCGTACGCCCAAGGAGTCCAGCGGCGCACGCGTGGTCCGCGATGTTCTGCTGGCGGCGGGCTTCGGCGGCATCGTCGCGAGTCTCAACTATGCGATGCTGACGCGACCGCTGGACACCATTTCCGGCTTCTTCCTGGAGAACAGCGTCAGCGGCGGCGGCGGCCACAACGTGGTCAACGTCATCCTGGTCGACTTCCGCGGCTTCGATACGCTGGGCGAGATCACCGTGCTGTGCATTGCCGCCATCGGCATCTACAAGCTGCTCAACCGCCTGCGTCTGTTCATGCCCTCCAGCGATAGCGAAGGGCGCCCCTGGTCCCGCGATCTGCATCCCATGCTGCTGGGTACGGTATCGCAGAGCCTACTGCCGCTGGCGCTGCTGGTGTCGGTGTTCATCTTCCTGCGGGGTCACAACGAACCCGGTGGCGGCTTCATCGCCGGCCTGGTGACGGCCGTGGCCTTGATCCTGCTGTATATCGCCCGTGGGGTCGACTGGACCCAACAGAGAATGTCGTTCCAGTATCAGCCGATCGCCGTGGTCGGTGTCGCCATCGCCGCGCTGACCGGACTCGGCAGCTGGGCCTTCGGCCACAACTTCCTGACCTCTGCCTTCGGGCACTTCTCGATTCCCTATATCGGCGAGATCGAGCTCGTCACGCCGATGCTGTTCGACCTCGGCGTCTATCTCACCGTCGTCGGCGCCACGCTGATGATTCTGGCCAATCTGGGCAAGTTGACGACACGGCACCGTCCCAGCAAAGAGAATGAAAAGGAGACCGTCTGATGGAAGCGCTCTTTGCCACCGTAACCGGTTTCCTGGCCGCCAGCGGGCTCTACCTGGCGCTGCGTGGCCGCACCTTCCCCGTGGTCGTGGGGCTGACGCTGCTCTCCTACGCGGTCAACCTGTTCCTTTTTTCCACCGGCGGCCTGACCACCAATGGCGCGGCGGTGATTCGTGACGGCGTCGATTATTACGCCGACCCGCTGCCACAGGCCCTGGTGCTGACGGCCATCGTGATCGGCTTCGCCATGACGGCGTTCTCGGTGATCCTGGCGATGCGCGTGCGCGGCGACCTGGGCAGCGATCAGGTCAACGACCAGCGTGGCGAAGAGTCGAAGGAGGACAAGTCGTGATGCAGCACCTGATCATCCTTCCGATTCTTCTGCCGCTGTTGAGCGGCCTGCTGATGCTGGTCAAGCGGGACTCGGCCGTACTGCCTCGCCGGGCGATCGCCCTGGTCAGCACGGCGCTGCTGCTGGCAGTCAGTGCCATGCTGGTGGTCCAGAGCGACAGCGGTGACATCACCTACTACGCCCTGGGCGACTGGCAGCCGCCGTTCGGCATCATCCTGGTACTCGACCGGCTCTCCGCACTGATGGTATGCCTTACCAGCTTCCTGGCGCTCGGCAGCGTGGCCTACGCCTGTGCCGGCGACGATCGCAAGGGCAGCAATTTCCACGGTCTGTTCCAGCTCCAGTTGATGGGGATCAACGGCGCCTTCCTGACTGGCGACATCTTCAACCTGTTCGTGTTCTTCGAGGTGCTGCTGATCGCCTCCTACTCGCTGCTGATGCATGGCGGCGGCAAGGATCGCACCCAGGCCGGCTTCCACTACGTGGCGCTGAACCTGGCGGGCTCGGCGATGTTTCTGATCGCGCTCGGGGTGCTCTACGGCACCACCGGCACGCTCAACATGGCCGACATGTCCCAGAAGGTGGCATCGCTCGACCCCGATCGTCTTGGCCTGCTCAAGGCGGGGGCGTTTTTGCTGCTGGTGGTGTTCGGGCTGAAGGCCGCGATCCTCCCGCTCTATTTCTGGCTGCCGCGGGCCTACAGCAGTGCACCGGCGCCGGTGGCGGCACTGTTCGCGATCATGACCAAGGTGGGGATCTACGCCATTCTGCGGGTCTATACGCTCATCTTCGGCGACAGCGCAGGCGGGCTCGCCAATTTCGTCCAGCCCTGGCTCTGGTGGTTCGCACTGGCGACGCTGGCCCTCGGCGGGCTGGGTGTCTTGTCGGCGCGGGATCTGCGTAATCAGGTGGCCTATCTGCTGCTGATTTCGGTGGGGACGTTGCTGGTCGGCGTCAGCATGAACCGCGAGGCGCCCATCGCCGCCCTGCTCTACTACATGATCCACACCACGCTGGTCAGCGGCGGCCTGTTCCTGCTGGCCGATGCGATCGGCGAACAGCGCGGCAAGGCCGGGGCACGTATCGTGCCCGGCCGGGGCGTCACCCAGCCTGCGCTGCTGGGTCTGTTCTACTTCATCGGTGCGGCGACCATCATCGGGCTACCGCCGTTTTCGGGCGCTATCGGCAAGGCACTGCTGCTCGATTCGGCCCTGCCGAGCGAACAGCCGTGGCTGTGGTCGCTGTTGCTGCTGTCGAGCCTCGCCGGTCTCGTCGCCATGGCGCGCAGCGGCTCCACCGTCTTCTGGAAGGCTGGCCGCGGCGACAACGATGGCCCCAGGCTGAAGACGGCAATGCTGGCGGGCCTGATCCTGCTGCTCGGCGCCTCGCCGGTGCTCTCGATCCTGGCCGGCCCGATCACTCGCTTCACCGATGCCAGTGCCACACAGCTGCTCGATCAAGACGCCTACGGCGAAGCGATTATCTCCCCGAACGTTACCGGAGGTGACTCATGATTCCTCCCATTCGCTGGCTGCCGATGCCGGTGCTGTCACTGCTGCTGCTGGTCGTCTGGCTGTTGCTGCAGCAGAGCGTGGCACTCGGACAATGGATTCTTGGCGGCGTCCTGGCGATCCTGATTCCGGTGATCTGTCGACCGTTCTGGGAACGCCAGCCCACCATCAAGCGCCCCTTGAAACTGGTCGGCTACTTCTTTCGGGTGCTGGGCGACATCGTGACCGCCAATCTGCAGGTTTCGAAGCTGATTCTCGATCCCCGCGGCCGGATGCGCCCCGCCTTCGTGGAATATCCGCTGACGCTGAAGGAGAGCTTTCCGATCACCATCCTGGCCAGCACCATCACCATGACGCCGGGGACCGTCTCGGCCCACCTGCGCCTGGATGGCAAGACCCTGCTCATTCACGCGCTGGACGTGGGCGATATCAACGCCCTGATCGACGACATTCACCAGCGCTACGAGCGCCCACTGCTGGAGATCTTCGAATCATGATCGACATGGCTCTGTGGATCGCGCTGGCGCTGTTCTGCGCCGCCGTCGTACTCAATTTCTATCGTGCCGTGGTCGGGCCGAGCCTGCCGGATCGCATTTTGGCGGTGGATACCATGTACATGAACTCGATCGCTCTGATCGTGCTGTTCGGTATCTGGGTCGACAACAAGGACTACTTCGAGGCGGCGCTGCTGATCGCGATGCTCGGCTTCGTCAGCACCATCGCCGTCTGCAAGTACCTGCTGCGCGGCGACATCATCGAATAGGAGGGATAACGATGCTGAATACGGTCATCGAGGGCGTGATCGCCTTCATGCTGGTCGCCGGAGGCGCGTTCGCCTTCATCGGCTCGCTGGGCCTGACGCATTTGAAGGATTTCTACATGCGTCTGCACGGCCCTTCGAAAACGACGACGCTGGGGGTCGGCTGCACCCTGATCGGTTCGCTGATCTATTTCAGCCAGGAAGACGGCCCGATCGTTCAGGAACTGCTGATCACGATCTTCGCGTTCATCACCGCGCCGGTATCGGCACACATGCTGGCCAAGAGCGCCCTGCACCACAAGCTCAAACCGGATCCCCGCACCCGCGGCAATCCGGTCGAGCTGGAGAGCGAGAAGCCCAAGCACACCATCGAGGAAGCCCCCCAAGGCGACTCTCCCCTCCCTTGAAGGGTTAAGCGCTGAAAAGTGCGCGCCGTCTCCGAGACGGCGCGCCGTCGGCTTCACCAGCCGGCGGTGTGCTGTTCGACCAGGCTGGTCAGCAGGGTAATGTGCTCCGGACGATCGTTGAGGGCGGGAATATAGCGATAGCGCCCGCCTCCGGCTTCCTGGAAGTAGTGGCGATTCTCGGCGTCGATCTCCTCGAGCGTCTCGAGGCAGTCCGCCGCGAAGGCCGGACTGATGACGTCGACGCACTCGATCTTGTCCGCGCCCCATGCCTTCAGCGTCTCGTCGGTGTAGGGCTTGAGCCACTCCTCGCGGCCGAAGCGCGACTGGTAGCTCTGGAACCACTCGCCCTCGCTCAGTCCAAGCTCTTCCGCCAGCAGCCGGCTGGTCTTCTCGCAGTGCCTGGCATAGGGATCGCCGTTGTCGACGTAGCGCTTGGGGATGCCGTGATAGGACATCAGCAGCCGGCCGCCGTCGCCGTTGGCCTCCCAGTGCTGGCGAACGCTGGCAGCGAGAGCCGAAATATAGTCGGGGTGATCATGATAATCGCGCACGAAGCGCAGCTCCGGCAGGTGCGGGCAAGGTTCCAGTGCCTTGGCCAGCCGCTGGAATACCGCCCCGGTGGTCGTGCGGGAGAACTGCGGATAGAGCGGCAGCACCAGAATGCGCTCCACGCCGGCCTCGCGCAGCCTGAGCCCGGCTTCTTCCATGCTCGGCTTGCCGTAGGTCATCGCCAGCTCGACCGGGATCGACTCGCCCGTCTGGCTCGCCAGACGTTCACGCAGCGCTCGCTGCTGGCGGCGGCCGATCGCCATCAGTGGCGAGCCTTCCTCCTGCCATACCGACGCATAAGCCTTGGCGACCTTGGGCGGGCGGATGCGAAGAATGACGCCATGCAGAATCGGCCACCACAGCCAGCGTGGCGCATCGATGACTCGCGGATCGCCGAGGAACTCGCCAAGATACTGCCTCACGGCCTTGGGCGTGGGCGCCTCGGGCGTTCCCAGATTGACCAGCAGCACTCCGAAACGGGCCGCCATAAAACCACTCCTTTCCCTGCCGACTTTTGTCGAGATTCTACCACTGCCGCGTGAACCGGCCCGATCATCTTATACGATCAATACCATGTGTATAAGTTATGGATAACCCATGGGCGCGTCCGCCCGCTGATATTGTCGATGATGCGCCACTTTGCCGATACCCTGCGCGACAAAGGGTATCAGGTTCATACAGCAGACCCGAAGACGATGGCAACCAGCAGCAATCTGCTCCAGAAAGCCGAGCGGCCGCCGTATCCGTATCGGAACGACATCACAAGCCAAGTTAACGTGCTGATCGAAGCGCACTTCGGCGATCGTTTCGGCATCCTGGACGGTTTCAACGGGGGCAGAGAAGCTGGAGAGGAACGAGGGGAAAGGCGTGGACGGCGAACTTCCCTCCGTGTCGAGGCAAGTCACTCTTCGACTCGCCGGAGGGAACTGAATTGATGAATGAAATGGTTGGCGAATGAAATGGATTGATGAATGACGTGTCGACTAGCCGACGCTTTCCGGATCAGAAGACCAGCGGCATTCGCGACAGCAGCGGATCGTGATAATGCGGCTCGTGGCCGACGATCTCGTCGTTGGCGACCTGTTGAACCAGGTAGGCACGATGGATGCCGGCCCGTTTCAATTCGCCGTAGACGTCCTCGAGCGAACGAAACAGCATCGGCTTGCCGCGCCGGGTCAAGGCCTGCGTGGCGCCATCCCCGGGCTCCAGCATGACCTGATAGTAGCGACTGCCGGCATGGGCGATGACCCGTATTTCGAAGTCTTCATGGTGTCGCTGATAGTGTTCAAGCTCCTTGAGCTCCATGGTTCCCTCCTGTGGGTTGAGTATGGAATCGTTACGGCAGGCCGGCACTCCTTGCCGAACCTTTGACTAGCCGCTTCCCGAATGCCGATGCAGAATCCGCCTCGGCCTTACCGGGACAATCGGCCAATTGAGCCTCATCTTTATTAAGACTATGTTGCACCACGAGAGTTCAGCGCGGGATTTCGTCGCTATTCGTGCGAACGGTCACGACAACGCGCCCGTTCTCGGCCCGCTTGGCCGCACCTTTGAAGCGGCTCCAGAGATCACCGAAATTGTCGATCCGCGCGGTGGGCGGTACCCGCAACGCCGTGATGGAAAGCCGGGTGATGGGGAAGAATCGCCATTGATCGAAGCGATCCTTGGCATGAAAGCCGCCCGCCTGCCGCTCCGATTCCGGCAGCAACTGCAGGCTCTCATCGCGAAAGCAGCGCTGGATCCGGCTCAGTTTCGACTGCAAGCCGCTATCGTCGTTGAGCAGAAGAATGAAGTCGTCGCCTCCGAGATGGCCCAGGAAGTCGTTCCGCCCCGCCGCATCGCTCAGCACTCTCGCCAGTGTCAGGATCATCTGGTCACCCATTGCGTAGCCGAAGCGATCGTTGAACGGCTTGAAATGGTCCAGATCGAGATAACAGGCAACGAAGGGACTTGCCTGGCTTCGATAATGTTCCAGCGCTGCACGGATCGGCCGATTCCCTGGAAGCTGAGTCAGCGGATTGGCCTGGCGGGCGATCTGGACCTGCTGTTCGGTAAAGAGCTGCAGAAGATTGATGACGTGTCCGATGCCGAGATAGCGCCCGCCATCGGTAATGATGAAGTCCTCGTCACGCATCGAGTCGTCGCGTCCGGTCACCTTGCGCGATACGCGCTCGAGCGGTTCCCCCGCCTCGACGCAGAGCGCCCCTCTCTGCATGATCTTGTCGATGGACTGGCGGCCGTAGAGATCGAAGCCGAAGCGGTTGCCGAGCAAGGCCATCAACTGCCGGCGGCCGAGCAACCCCACCGGCGTTCCCTGCTCGTCGACCACAGCCAGGGCATTGGCCTCAGGCAGACGGCTGAAGCGCTCCGCGGCCTCTCCGATGCTGAGCGTGGTCGTCAGTGCCGGCAAGGGTACGCACAGCCGGCGAATTTCCGTGGCTGCCGCTGCCGGACGACGCGATGCCGCCAGGGCGACCAGGCGCGACTCCAGTACGTCACGCGATCGCTGAGGCGCCGGTTCGGGACGAGCGAACAGCCACCCCTGGCAGTAGTCGGCCCCGAGTTCGAGCAGGGTATCGAGCTCTTCCTCTCGTTCGACGCCCTCGGCAACCACGCGGCTTCCCAGGCTGTGTGCGATGTCGATAATCGACCGCACGAAGCGCCTTTTCACGCGGTCGCGATCTACCCCAGCCACGAAGTGGCGATCAAGCTTGACGTAGTCGGGGTTGAGTTGTGACCAGAGCCTGAGCCCGGCGTAGCCGTCACCGAGATCGTCGAGCGCGATGGAGAACCCCATCGACTGATAATGCTCGGCGGCTTCGGCCATCAGTTCTGGATCGATGCCGGGAGACTGCTCGGTAATTTCGATGACGATCTGGGACGGTGTCAGGCCATGATCGGACAGCAATTGTAACGTCTGGCCGCTGATGTGGGCCGGGTCGATCAGCACTTCCGGACTGACATTGAGAAACAGCAGTTCACCCAGCCCCGTCTCGACCCAGCGCTCGAAGGCCCTCTCGCGACAGACCCGCTCCAGGGAAGCCAGCAGACCGCGGTCACGGGCCGTCTGGAACATTGCCAGCGGGCTGGAGAAGCGAGAGGTTCGCGGCCCGCGGGACAATGCCTCGTAAGCCAGCACCCGACCGGTGGCGACGGAGACGATAGGCTGAAAGTGCACGTTCAGATCGCGCTGGGCGATCAGGGCTTCGAGAGAGCCGGGGGCAAGAGAAACGGCGGATTGGTCCATGAACGCCATTGAGCCCCAAGGTCATGACAACATGGTGACACAAAACATTACATGGAAAGAACGCGCCGTTTCAGGGAAAGATCGACAGTCTACTGGTAAGCGGAAGGATCGATGGCCTTGCCTAGGGAGTTGCGGTCGATCCATTTTCCCGCCTTGGCTTCCTTGTAGCGAAACACGACCCGGTCACCGACGGCTACCGGCAATTCGGCGTCTTCCGTCTGGTAACTGTAGAGCTCGCCGTCGACGGTCAGCCAGTGACGATAGAGATCCGGCATGCCCAGCCACTCCTTGAACGGCCCTTCCCGTTCGAGCTTCTCCAGTTGGCCGCGCACTTCGATCTTGGGCACACGCTGACGACGACCTCGCTGAAAACCGCCTGCCATGGTTTGACTCCTTGATGTCTTTTCTACGTCGGCGCTGCCGACATGTTTCGGTTGTATCGAACTGGACGTATCGAACTGGACGTATCGCGAACTGGACGTATCGCGAACTGGACGTACCGACTTATTCGTAGTGCTGACCGTAACTATCCGGCGCCAGATCCTCGAAACGGGTGTACTTGCCAATGAATGCCATATGGACGGTACCGATCGGGCCGTTACGCTGCTTGCCGATAATCAGCTCCGCCAACCCCTTGTTGTCGGGATTGTCGGTATTGTAGACCTCGTCACGATAGACGAAGGCGATGACATCGGCATCCTGCTCGATGGCACCCGACTCACGCAGATCCGACATTACGGGCCGCTTGTTGGGACGCTGCTCCAGTGATCGGTTGAGCTGGGACAGCGACACCACCGGGCAGTTGAACTCCTTCGCGATGCCCTTCAGCGATCGCGAAATCTCGGAGATCTCTGCGGTACGATTCTCGGAAAGCCCCGGCACCTGCATCAGCTGCAGGTAGTCGATCATCACCAGACCGATATTGCCGTGCTCGCGAGCGATTCGGCGCACGCGGGAGCGCAATTCATTGGGAGAAAGCGCCGGAGTGTCGTCGATGAACAGCTGGCGATCCTTGAGCAGGTTGACCGCCGAAGTCAACCGCGGCCAGTCCTCGTCCTCGAGCTGGCCGGTTCGGACGCGTGTCTGATCGATCCTGCCCAGGGAAGAGAGCATGCGCAGCATCAACGACTCGGCAGGCATCTCCATCGAGAAGACGATGACCGGCTTGTCATTGGAGACAACGGCATGTTCGACCAGATTCATGGCGAACGTCGTCTTGCCCATCGACGGGCGCCCGGCGATGATCACCAGGTCCGACGGCTGCAGACCCGATGTCATGTCGTCCAGATCGCGGAACCCGGTAGAGATCCCGGTCATCTGGCCCTTCATGTTGAACAGCTCGTCGATCCGATCGACGGCCTTGGTCAGCAGCTGGCTCATGCCGATGGGGCCACCGAACTTGGGCCGGGACTCGCTGATCTGGAATACCAGCCGTTCGGCTTCGTTGACCAGCTCGTCCGGCAGCCGCCCTTCCGGAGAATAGGCGCTGTCGGCGATCTGGCGCGAGGCCTGGATCAGCTTGCGCAACGTCGCCCGCTCGCGAACGATATCGGCATAGGCGCGGATATTGCTTGCAGAGGGCGTATTGCGTGCCAGTTCCGCCAGATAGGCGAGCCCGCCTACGCTTTCGAGCTGATCCCGGCGTTCGAGCGCTTCCGACAGGGTCACGACATCGAGCGGATGTGCGCTCTCGGCCAGCTCCGCCATCGCATTGAACGTCAACCGGTGCTCATGGCGGTAGAAGTCGTCTGCCACCAGACGCTCCGACACCGTATCCCAGCTGCTGTTGTCGAGCATCAGCCCGCCCAGTACCGACTGCTCCGCCTCGAGCGAGTGCGGCGGTACCTTCAGCTGCGCGGTTTCCTGATCGTTGTCGACGCGTTGGTTCATGCTTGGCGTTCACCTATGTCATCTTGCGCTGAATGATCGCGCGCTGGACAAACGGGAGTGGTCTGGCGCCCATTCTACCCAGTCGTTCGTCGCCTGCCGATCACGAAAAAGGCACGTAGGGCGGTAAGCCCTACGTGCCTTGAGCCAGACGTCACATCGGCGATAGAAGTCGAGCTTTACTCGGCCACGACCACGACGCGAACGCTGGAAGTGACTTCGGCGTGCAGCTGCAGCGCGATGTCGTATTCACCGGTCTGGCGAATCGGACCTTCCGGCATGCGCACTTCGCTCTTGGCGACTTCGATGCCGGCCTGAGCCATGGCTTCGGCCAGATCACGCGGACCGATAGAACCAAACAGCTTGCCTTCGTCACCCGCCTTGGCGACCAGAGACAGTTCGATCTCGGCGAGCTGAGCGGCGCGTGTTTCGGCCTGAGCCTTGCGCTCGGCAGCCTGGGCTTCGAGCTCGGCGCGCTGCGCTTCGAACGCTTCGACGTTGTCTTTGGTTGCCGGTACGGCCAGGCCGTAGGGAACCAGGTAATTACGGCCGTAACCGGGCTTGACGGTGACCTTGTCACCCAGATCGCCCAGCTTGCCGATGTTATCGAGCAGAATGACTTCCATTCTCGTGAACCTCTCGTCAATCACTGCGTGTCAGACGACCGCGAAAATCCGCGAAGGTATCTACCAACGCCAACAGCAGTACAATCAGAATCGTGGGCCAGGTGGTCAACAGCAAGGCATAGAAGCCTACCAGCCAGAACCCGCTCATTCCCTTCAAACCGATAAACCCATGTACCAGCGCCACACCGGCAACCAGTAACGGCACCCAGGCCAGCAGGCTGGCAGCAGGGACGGCCAGCACTATCCCCAGCACCATCAGCCCGACCAGTAGCAGAAGCTGCTTCCGCGAGAGCCTCAGCGCGTGAAACTCCTCGCGGAACCCGCCCGGGTTGTAGAGCCCGGCCTGCCAACTGCGGGCCAGTGCCAGGCAGGCAATGCCGGCGAGCAATACCACCAAGCCGGTCGCGCCACCGATCACCAGCGCCGCCATCATTTCGGTATCGACGCCCTGCGCCGATAGCTGATCCAGCATGCGGGCAACCTCTGACGAGCTTTGACGCAGCTCCGCCAGCAGCGATTCGGTGCCACCCGCCGGGAGGAAGATCCCCAACTGGACCATCGCCATGCAGACCACGCTGCCGACAATCAAGGCTTCCGACCAGCGCATGCGCGACCGCAGTACCGTCGCCATCAGCGTCACCAGCAGAATACTGGCCAGCGGTACCGCATCGCCCTGCACCCACCACCAGCCGGCGGGCAGCGCCGCTGCGATCAGTACCGGTGCTGCAGTCGTCATGCCTCGACGCAGCGTGACCAGCCCCGCCACGGCAGCGCTGAACCAGAACAGCCATGGCACAAGCGCCGTCAGTGCGGCTGCCGCAACGGCCTGCGGCGTACCGCGCATGATCCAACGGGCCAGTACCAGCATGATGCCTCGCTGTGGTTTACCGAAACCTGGGTTTACCGGAACCCGGGTTTACCGATCAAGGATATCGAATCAGGGTTTACTGGTGGCTGTCGGAGTACGGCAGCAGCGCCAGGTAACGCGCCCGCTTGATAGCGGTGGACAGCTGACGCTGGTAGCGTGCCTGGGTACCCGTAATGCGGCTCGGAACGATCTTGCCGGTTTCGGTGACGTAGGCCTTCAGCGTATCGATGTCTTTGTAGTCGATGTACTTCACGCCTTCGGCGGTGAAGCGGCAGAACTTACGGCGACGGAAAAAACGTGCCATGAGAGTCTCTCCTTAGCGAAATCGGATCAGTTGGTTTCTGCGGCAGTTTCGGAACGCTCGGGGCGCTCAGAACGCTCACGATCGCCACGCTCGGAGGACTTGTCGTCACGGCGACGGCTCTTTTCTTCAGCCGGCTTCATCATCGGCGAGGCTTCGGTCACGGCCTCTTTGCTGCGCACGATCATGCTGCGGATGATGGCATCGTTGAAGCGGAAGATGTTCTCGATCTCGTCGAGGGTCTCGCCGCTGCATTCGATGTTCATCAGCACGTAATGTGCCTTGTGGATCTTGTTAATCGGGTAAGCCAGGTGACGGCGACCCCAGTCTTCGAGACGATGCACGGTACCGCCGTTTTCGGTGACGAGGCTGGTGTAGCGCTCGACCATGGCCGGAACCTGCTCGCTCTGGTCCGGATGGACCATGAACACGATTTCATAATGACGCATGTTAGCTCCTTTCGGTTTGGCAGCTTCCGCGCGGTGCCGATCATCAAGAGATGGCTACCACGAGAAGCAAGGAGTCGATACCGGATTGCGGTACTCGACCGCATCTACATCCGAATATTCAGACCAATTGGCGCTCTATCCCGGCGCTTCCGAGCCATCAGGCAAGCCTGGCGAATCGGATATACCCCGGAACGGAGCCGCATTCCATGAGCATAGCCTGCCCATAGAACCGCGCAATTGTAGAGACAGGGGCCACCGGGTGCAAGCTCAACCGGCGGCAACGAGCCCGCGCTGGCGGACGGCTTCGAACAGGCAAATCCCGGTGGCAACCGAAACGTTGAGGCTGGAAACCCCGCCCTGCATCGGCAGCTTGACCAGCCCATCGCAGGCTTCGCGAGTCAAGCGGCGCAGGCCCTTGCCTTCCGCGCCCATTACCAGCGCGCAGGGCACGGTGAAATCGGCATCATAGACGAGCGCATCGGCCTCGCCGGCGGTGCCGGTGATCCAGACGCCCTGCTGCTTGAGCTTCTCCATGCAGCGCGCCAGGTTGGTGACCTGAAACACCGGAACGAGTTCGGCCGCGCCACAGGCCACCTTGCGTACGGTGGCGTTCAGCGGTGCGGACTTGTCCTTGGGCACGATCACGCCATTGACACCGGCAGCATCGGCACTACGCAGGCAAGCGCCCAGGTTGTGCGGGTCCGTGACGCCATCGAGGATCAGTAGCAGCAGGGGCTTGTCCGCCAGCCACTGCTCGAGGCGCCACCACAAGGTAGTTTCGCTTTCCGCGACCAGCGGTTCGCAGAATCCGATCACGCCCTGGTGGGAGGCCTGGTTGGAAATCCCGTCCAGTGTTTCTCGCCCCACTCGTTTCAAATCACAGCCCGCCGCATGAGCCAGCTGCAGCAGGGCTTCCAGACGGTGCTCGGCGTGCCCTTGCTGAATCCACAGCACCCTGGGCGGCTGCCCCCGCTCGAACAACGCCCGAACGGCATGCACTCCGTAGACCGGCTCCAGCCCGTCTGGCGTGCGGGGACAATCCCCCGTTCTGGCCGATTGGCGCCGGTTCGCTGAACGGCTCATGGCATCACCCACCTTGACCCGCCTGGCACCACGCCTACAACGATCAACGCGTTCATCGCTTGCCTCGACGCTGGCGCGGACCGCGAGACCGGCGCTTGGGCGCACCGCCCTCTTCGTTGCCGGTAGAGGCACCCTGACGCTCGCGCTTGCCGGGGCGATTCTTGCCTGATGACTTCTTGGCCGGCGCAGCGCTGTCATTGGCTTCTGCACCGGGCTTATGACTACGTGGCGTACGGTGATGACGCGGCGTCGCATCGGCCAGATCGAAATCGATCTTGCGGTCGTCGAGATCCACACGCGCCACGCGAACGGTCACTCCATCGCCCAGACGATAGGCAACGCCACTGCGCTCGCCCTTGAGGCGGTGTTTCTCGGCTTCGTAGTGGTAGTAGTCGGATGGCAGGGAAGTGACATGCACCAGCCCTTCCACGTAGACGTCGTCGAGACGCACGAAGATCCCGAACTGCGTCACCGAGGCGATCGTGCCTTCGTAGACCTCGCCAACCTTGTCCGAGAGGAACTCGCACTTCAGCCAGTCGGTCACGTCGCGGGTCGCCTCGTCGGCACGGCGCTCGGTCATCGAGCAGTGCTCGCCCAGCTCGATCATCTGCTCGAAGGTGTACGGGCACCAGGTGGAGGGTTTTTCCACCGGCGCCCCCTCGGCACGCAGCACGGTCTGCGTCTGGCGCGGCCCTCGAATGACGGAGCGGATCGCACGATGGACCAGCAGATCCGGATAGCGGCGGATCGGCGAGGTGAAATGTGCGTACGCCTGATAGGCGAGACCGAAGTGCCCATCGTTCTGCGGCGAATAGACGGCCTGGCTCATCGAGCGCAGCATTACGGTCTGGATGATATCGAAGTCCGGGCGACCCTGAATCGCCTCTCGCAGCGCCTGATAATCCTTGGGTGTCGGCTCATCGCCACCACCCAAGGTCAGGCCCAGCTCGCCCAGGAACACGCGCAGGTTCTCCAGCCGCTCCGAGGCTGGCGACTGGTGAACACGATAGAGCGCGGGCAGGTCATGCTTGTCGAGGAAGCGCGCCGTGGCCACGTTGGCGGCCAGCATGCACTCCTCGATCAGCTTGTGGGCGTCGTTGCGGCTGCGCGGGACGATCTTTTCGATCTTGCGCTCGTCGTTGAAGACGATCTGCGTTTCGGTGGTATCGAAGTCGATGGCGCCACGCACTTCCCGCGCCTTGCGCAGCACCTGGTAGAGCGCGTGCAAATTCTCGAGCGAAGGCACCAGCTCGCGATACTGCTCGCGTAGCGCCGTTCCCTCTTCGCCATCCGGCTCCTCCAGCATGGTGCCGACCTGGTTGTAGGTCAGTCGCGCATGAGACTGGATCACCGCCTCGTAGAACTTGTAGCGGCTGATCGTTCCGTTCTGCGAGATGTTCATTTCGCAGACCATGGTCAGGCGATCGACGTGCGGATTGAGCGAACAGAGCCCATTGGAGAGCAGCTCCGGCAGCATCGGCACGACCTGACCAGGGAAGTAGACCGAGTTGCCGCGAATATGGGCCTCGTTATCCAGCGCACTGCCGCCACGGACGTAATGGGAAACATCGGCAATCGCCACGACCAGTTTCCAGCTCCCGGATTTCGTCTTCCAGGCACAGACGGCGTCGTCGAAATCCTTGGCGTCTTCGCCGTCGATGGTCACCAACGGCATCTCGCGCAGATCGATGCGCGCCACCTTGTCCTCTTCCTTCACTTCGGCCGACATGCCAGCGATCTGATGTTCCACTTCCGGCGGAAACTCTGCCGGGATATCGTGGGAACGAATCGCGATATCGATCTCGAGACCGGGGTCCATCCTCTCCCCCAGGATCTCCACCACCTCGCCGACCGGCTGCTTGCGGGTTTCCGGCTGCTGGGTGATACGCACCGACACGATCTGGCCGTCTCTTGCGCCACCGCTGACGCTGTGCGGGATGATCACTTCCTGGCTGATGCGGGAGTTCTCCGGTATCAACACGGCGAATTCCGAGGTGTTCTGACGGAACACGCCGACCAGCGTCTGGGTATTGCGCGCCAGCACTTCGGCTATGGTGCCTTCGGCGCGACCACGACGATCCCGACCGCTGATGCGCGCCAGCACCACATCGCCATCGAAGACGCGGCGCATCTGACGCGGCGGCAACACCAGGTCAGGCTTGACGCCATCGTGGCGAATCAGAAAGCCCATCCCATCCCGGTGGCCCTGCACCCGGCCCTTGATCAGGTCGAGCTTGTCGATCAGGGCATAGGCGCCCTTGCGGTCCCTGAGGATCTGACCGTCGCGTTCCATGGCGGCCAGGCGCCGACGCACGGCTTCCAGCTGGTTCTCGTCCTCGAGCCCCAGCATGGCGCTCATGTTTTCGTGCGTAATCGGCTTGCCGTACTCCTCCAGACGCGACAGCAGATATTCGCGACTGGGCACGGGGTTATCGTATTTCTGGGTTTCGCGAGCCGCGTGCGGATCGTCGTTCAACGTCCAATGAGTCATGCAACCATCATCCTTGCGTTGAGCCAGCGGGGCCTGATTTGTAGAGAATAGTCACGCGGCGGGCGGCCTGGGCCGTTCGATTTTTTGGGATTCATGCCCCAAGTATAGCGGCCACGCCTGTTCGACCCAACCATGCACTGTCCAATGTGACCAATTGCCCGTGCCGCGGCGCGCATCGCCGCACCGCAAGACCATGACCGAGCGGGATATATCAACGCGCATGAGATGCTTGCATTCGGACACAGAGTCGGTATTATGCATCGCGCCTTGGCCCAGATGGCGGAATTGGTAGACGCGCTAGCTTCAGGTGCTAGTGTCCTTACGGACGTGGAGGTTCAAGTCCTCTTCTGGGCACCATCGCTTACGGCGATGGCGCTTTCGGGAATGAGAATTCACGAAAGCCATGCATTCAAGGCCGGATAAGCCCGGATGGCGGAATTGGTAGACGCGCTAGCTTCAGGTGCTAGTGTCCTTACGGACGTGGAGGTTCAAGTCCTCTTCCGGGCACCATCCAGACTGCAGTATCAGATTTGCATGACATGCCCAGGTGGCGGAATTGGTAGACGCGCTAGCTTCAGGTGCTAGTGTCCTTACGGACGTGGAGGTTCAAGTCCTCTCCTGGGCACCATGTGTCATGTCATTGTTTCCTCGCAGTCCTCTTCTCTCTGCTATTCCTGCATCTCCCGTTTTCGAAGCATTGCCTGCTTCCATCGCACGCTCAATACCAAGATTCAGGGCCGACGTCCACGGACGTTACTGATAACGCCCCGGACGTGTCGAAACGGCTTCCAGCCCCCAACCGGCAGTTTCCACGTACCCTTCCATCTGACGCTCGATGGAATCGGGCAGTTGCGGAAAGAAATCGAGCCCGGTATGCGCCTCGATCTCATCGACAGTGACCAGAAAGCGAGCCAGCGGCTCGTTGCCGCTGACGTCCTGGGGCATGAGAAATGCCAGCGCCCGCGGCGTCTGACCGGGAACGACCAGTATCTTGTAGAAGCCCACGGGGACCTGGGTAAAGCCCACCCGATGCAGTAGCTGATCGTCGAAGACCGGTCCGGTGACGACCCACACGCGGCCGAAGCGCGGCACGAAGTCATCGATGACGGCCTCCTCCAGGCGTTGCCAAAGCTGCCGATTGAGCTTGGGCCGTTGCGGGGTGATGTTGGTCATCAGGAAACTGGCCAGCTGCGCATCGCGGCCGTGAACGACCGACATCGCATAATTCGGCGCCAGATGCCCCCGGTCGTAGCCGCTATGGGTGTAGTCGTCGCTGCCGATCGGCCACAGGCTACGCCAGTCGGGCTCGAAGCGATCGGGCCGCGGCTGACTGCGGGGGCTATCGACCCGGTTCAGCACGTAGCCCACCCACAATGCTTCGCCCCGCACGTCCGACCACCCGACCAGGAAGCCGTCGTTGCGCAGCACTCGGTTCCAGCCCCGCCAGTCGTTCCACTGCCACTCCGGCACGCCCATCCAACTGAGCCGATCACGGACATCACCTTCCTGCCAGTACCACAGCCCGCTGATGACGACGACAAAAACGAGCCCGATTCGGGACGAGCGAGCCAACTGCCCCAGCAGCCCTCGCCTACGACGACGCGCCACCAGAACTTAGAGACCGACGGAGAACATGGCGTCGAGATCGTGGCGCGAATGCACCTGCATGGCATTGAGTGTCTCGGTATCGCGAATCCCCTCGACGCTCATCAGGCGCTCGGTCACCAGCGTGGCCAGAGACTCGAAATCCCGCGTGCGGGCGATGGCGATCAGGTCATAGCGACCGCAGGTCGAATAGACTTCGCTGATTCCTTCCAGGTCGGCCAGCTGTTCGGCGACACCGCGAATCCGGCCCTTTTCGACATTGATCAGAATGACGGCGTTCTGCATTTCCCTCTCCCACCGAATCAGGCCCGCAACCGGCAGACCCATAACCAGAATGATAGCGATCGGGCGAGTATATCAGCTCTGCGACGGGACATGCCGCACGGGCGTATTCACGCCGATTCTCGCGTCGGCTCGGGAATCGGCCATTGGTAGCGACGCACGATATCGTCCCCTTCCGTCGATTCGAGCTTGATGGGAAATCCCCACAACTGGTGCAGATAGCGCATGACCGGAAACAGGCTCTGCCCCAGCGGACGGCGTCGATCCTGCACATGGCGCAGCGTCAGCGAACGATCACCACGAATGTCGGCTTCCCAGACCTGGATGTTGGGCTCCCGAGCGGATAACGCGTACTGCACGCTCAACGCCTCGCGAATTCGGCGATAGCCGCGGTCGTCGTGAATCGCCTCGATCTGGAGGCTGTCGTCGCGATCATCATCGACCAGACTGAAGAGCTTGAGATCGCGAATCACCTTGGGCGACAGGAACTGCTGAATGAATGATTCGTCCTTGAAGTTCTGCATCGCGAAATGCAGCGTCTCCAGCCAGTCGCTGCCGGCGATATCCGGGAACCACTCGCGGTCCTCGTCGGTCGGTGCCTGGCAGATGCGCTGGATATCGCTGAACATCGCGAATCCCAGCGCATACGGATTGATGCCGTTGAAATAAGGGCTGTCGAAACCCGGCTGAGTGACGACCGAGGTATGCGACTGCAGGAACTCGAGCATGATGCCCTCGTCGATCAACCCGTCGTCATACAGGCGGTTCATCAGGGTGTAGTGCCAGAACGTCGCCCAGCCTTCGTTCATCACCTGGGTCTGACGCTGCGGATAGAAATACTGGGCAAGCTTACGCACGATACGCACGACCTCGCGCTGCCAGGGCTCCAGCAGCGGCGCATTCTTCTCAAGGAAATAGAGCAGGTTCTCCTGCGGCTCGCTGGGATAGCGACCATGACGATGCAACCCCAGCGGATCGTTTTCGTGATCGTGCAGTGGCTCCTGGGCCAGCTCGCTCACTACCGGCGGAATCGTGCTCCAGATCCGGTTGACCTGCGTCTGTAGATACGCCTCCCGCTCCTCCTGTCGGCGCGCTTCTTCATCGGCCGAAATCGGTGAGGGCCGCTTGTAGCGATCGACCCCATAATTCTGCAGGGCGTGACAGGCATCGAGTAACTGCTCGACGGCCTCGACCCCGTGACGCTCTTCGCACTTGGCGACATAGCTGCGTGCAAAGACCAGGTAATCGACGATCGCCGAAGCATCGGTCCAGGTTCGAAACAGGTAATTGCCCTTGAAGAACGAGTTGTGCCCGTAGCAGGCATGCGCGATGACCAACACCTGCATCATCAGCGAATTCTCTTCCATCAGATAAGCGATGCAGGGGTCGGAATTGATCACCAGCTCATAGGCCAGCCCCATCTGGCCGCGACGGTAGGCCTGCTCCACTGACAGGAACTGTTTGCCGAACGACCAGTGGTGATAGCCGATCGGCATGCCCACACTGGCGTAGGCATCCATCATCTGCTCGGAGGTGATGATCTCTATCTGGTTGGGATAGGTATCCAACCGATATTCCTTGGCCAGTTCGGCGATGGCACGTTCATAGGCTTCGAGCGCCTCGAAGTTCCAATCCGAACCGGTGGCTATGGGCTTGCGTCGCGTCATCATGGTTTCCTCGCTGCGTCCGTCCCATCCTGCCCGAGATATCGATGTCAGCCCTGCGCACGCTGACGAAAGAGCTTGCGGAAGACCGGATAGATATCTTCCGCCTGAACGATCTGCTGCATGGCGAAACGCTCGGGATAGGCCGCCCGCACCGTGTCGTAGGCCTCCCACAGCGCCTGATGGGCGTGAGGCGTGATCTCCACGTAGGTGAAGTACTGCAACTTGCGCATCAACGACTCGTTGAGCAGCTCGAGGCAGTTCGACGAGTCGTCATCCCAGTTGTCGCCGTCACTGGCCTGGGCCACGTAGAGGTTCCACTGCTCGGGCGCGTAGCGTGCCTCGATGATGCTGTTGACCAGCGTCAGGGCACTGGAGACGATCGTGCCGCCGGTCTCCCGCGAATAGAAGAACTCCTCTTCGTCGACCTCCTTGGCCACGGTATGGTGACGCACGAACACCAGCTCGACCTTCTCGTAATTGCGTTCGAGAAACAGATAGAGCAACAGGAAGAAGCGCTTGCCGATATCCTTGTGCGCCTGGGTCATCGAGCCGGAGACGTCCATGATGCAGAACATCACGGCCTGGTTCGACGGCATGGGCTGATGGGTGAGGTGGTTGTAGCGCAGGTCGTAGGTATCCAGAAACGGAATCGACGCGATCCGCTTCTCCAGCCTGGCGATCTCGGACTTCAACTCATCGATACGCGCCGGATTGCGCAATACCGGATCCTTGCGCTCCTCAGCATCGAGCGCCTCCTGGGCCTCGCGCAGTGCCCGTTTCAATGGCGCCCGCATGCCGATACGCCGGGCCTGGGCCTCGCGCATCGAACGCACGATATTGATGCGCGCCGGCACGCCTTCCTTGGAGATGCCAGCCCTTACCGGCCGGGTCTCCTCCAGAACCTGCAGCTGCTTGCGCTCCAGATGCGGCAGCTCCAGGCCATCGAAGACGAAATCGAGAAACTCTTCTCGTGACAGCGAGAACACGAACTCGTCCATGCCCTCGCCCTGGTTTCCTGCCTGACCTTCGCCACTGCCGCCACCACCGCCTCCGCCCCCAGGGCGGCGCAACCGATCCCCCTCGGCAAACTCCTTGTTCCCTGGACTCACTACCGTACGTCGACCACCCGGCCCGTGTTGAAACGAGGGTTCGGAGATGTCCTTGGTGGGAATCGAGACCTTTTCGCCGCGCTCCATATCGGTGATTGAGCGCCGATTCACCGACTCTTCCACGGCGCGCTTGATGTGGGAACGATAGCGCTGCAAGAACCGTTGACGATTGACCGCGCTCTTGTGGCGTGCGTTGGGGCGTCGATCGATGAAGTAACTCATGGCACCTCCCGCAGACTGGCTGCGACAGTGGCCATCGGGAATGGCCTCTGCCTCTGGGAGCGCGGCCCGACTCGCAGCCGCCGCTCCTGCTGACATCAACTAACCACGTGCTAGTGTGACTTGCGCACCCGCAGATACCACTCGGAGAGCAGGCGCACCTGCTTTTCGGTATAGCCGCGCTGCACCATGCGATCGACGAAATCCTCGTGCTTGCGCTGATCCGACGCCGACGCCTTGGCATTGAACGAGATGACCGGCAGCAACTCCTCGGTATTGGCGAACATCTTGTGCTCGATCACGCCGCGGAGCTTCTCGTAGGACTGCCAGCTCGGGTTCATACCGTTGTTGTGGGCGCGCGCGCGCAGCACGAAATTGACGACCTCGTGGCGGAAGTCCTTGGGATTGGAGATCCCGGCGGGCTTCTCGATCTTCTCGAGATCCTCGTTGAGCGACTGCCGGTCGAACAGCTCGCCCGTTTCCGGATCGCGATACTCCTGATCCTGAATCCAGAAGTCGGCGTAGGTCACGTAGCGGTCGAAGATGTTCTGGCCGTACTCGGTATAGGACTCGAGGTACGCGGTCTGGATCTCCTTGCCGATGAAGTCGACGTAACGCGGCGCCAGGTATTCCTTGATGAACCGCAGGTAGCGCTCGTGGACTTCCTTGGGCAACTGCTCGCGTTCCAGCGCCTGCTCCAGCACGTAAAGCAAATGCACTGGGTTGGCGGCAATCTCGTGGGCATCGAAGTTGAACACCTTGGAGAGAATCTTGAAGGCGAAACGGGTGGAGAGTCCGTTCATGCCTTCATCGACCCCGGCCGCGTCGCGATACTCCTGGATCGACTTGGCCTTGGGATCGGTATCCTTCAGGTTCTCCCCATCGTAGACCCGCATTTTGGAGTAGATGCTCGAGTTTTCCGACTCCTTGAGCCGCGACAACACCGAGAACTGCGCCAGCATGCGCAGCGTATCCGGCGCGCAGGGGGCTTCGTTGAGCGACGAATGCTCCAGCAGCTTCTGATAGATCTTGATCTCTTCGGAAACGCGCAGACAGTAAGGCACCTTGACGATATAGACGCGGTCGAGAAATGCCTCGTTATTGCGGTTGTTACGGAACTGCTGCCACTCGCTCTCGTTGGAGTGGGCCATGATGATGCCATCGAACGGAATCGCCCCCATGCCCTCGGTGGGGTTGTAGTTCCCCTCCTGCGTGGCCGTGAGCAGCGGATGCAGCACCTTGATCGGCGCCTTGAACATCTCGACGAACTCCATCAGCCCCTGGTTGGCCTTGCACAGGCCGCCGGAGAAGCTGTAGGCATCCGGGTCGTCCTGGGAATAGAGCTCCAACTGACGGATATCGACCTTGCCCACCAATGACGAGATATCCTGGTTGTTCTCGTCGCCAGGCTCGGTCTTGGACACCGCAATCTGATTGAGTCGCGACGGATGCAGACGCACCACGCGGAACTGCGACAGATCCCCGCCGTACTCCTTGAGGCGCTTGGCCGCCCAGGGCGACATCGGCCCCCGCAGGTGGCGCTGGGGAATGTTGTATTCCTTCTCGAGCAGCTCGCCATCTTCCTCAGGCGAGAACAGCCCGAGCGGCGATTCGTAGACCGGCGAATCCTTGATCGCATAGAACGGTACGCGCTCCATGAGCAGCTTCAGGCGTTCGGCCAGCGACGACTTGCCGCCACCGACCGGGCCCAGCAGGTAGAGAATCTGCTTGCGCTCCTCCAACCCCTGAGCGGCATGACGGAAATAGGAGACGATCTGCTCGATCGCCTCTTCCATGCCGTAGAACTCGGCAAAGGCGGGATAGCGGCGAATGACCTTGTTGGAGAAAATACGGGAAAGGCGAGGATCCTTGGCCGTGTCGATCGCTTCCGGTTCCCCGATGGCACTCAGCATCCGCTCGGCGGCGTTGGCGTAGACACGGGGATCTTTCCGGCACAGCTCTAGATATTCCTGCAGGCTCATTTCTTCCTGTTGAACCTGTTCGTAACGGCTCTGCACGTGATCGAAGATGCTCATGGAAGCCTCCTGGTCATGACCCCCAACCGCACAGGACGGATGCCCTGCCAGCCGGGCTAGCTGACTAACAGCATAGACAGACATAGACAGATGCACGAAGCGTCGGACAGACCCGTTTCGCGAGCCTTTTCAACGCAGCGTCGGAACACACGCTTTAGAACACGCTACCACGATCCGGTTTCGATGCACGGGGAATTTTGCGCCGACAAAACGCACTGCGTCGCGCGATTTCCGGTAACTCATAGAAAAATCACGACAAAATTCGTTCGCGAATCGAGCAAGGAGAAAAAGGCGAGAAAACCGGCGCCCGAGACCTCAGGGCGCCGGATGCATCAGGGCGCGTCGAAAGCGGCCCGGGCGTCGGCCAGCAATTGATCGAGCAGCTCGGAAGTGGTGTTCCAGGAGCAGACGAACCGCGCACCGCCAGCGCCGATGAAGGTATAAAAGGTCCAGCCCTTGGCGCGCAATTGCGAAATGACCGGCTCGGGCAAACTGACGAAGACGCTGTTGGCCTGCGTTGGAAACATCAGCGAAGCACCGGGTAGCGCGGCCAACCCCTCGGCGAGATAACGCGCCATGGCATTGGCATGGTCGGCATTGCTTCTCCAGGCGCCGGATTCCAGCAGCCCCAGCCAGGGTGCGGCGATGAAGCGCATCTTGGAAGCCAGTTGACCCGCCTGCTTGCAGCGGTAGGGAAAATCCTCGGCCAGCTCCTTGTTGAAGAACAGAATCGCCTCGCCCATCGGCAAGCCGTTCTTGGTGCCGGAGAAACAGAGCACGTCGACCCCGGCCTGCCAGGTCAGCTCGGCCGGAGACGCCCCCAAGGCACTACAGGCGTTGGCAAAACGGGCGCCATCCATGTGAACACGCAGATCATACTTGTCCGCGACGGTGCGGATCGCCAACAGCTCCTCGCGAGAATAGACCGTGCCCACCTCGGTGGCCTGGGTGATCGAGACGACCCGCGGCTTGGGGTAGTGAATGTCGTTACGCTTCACCACCAGCCGCTCGATCCCTTCCGGCGTCAGCTTGCCATCTTCACCCGAGCTGGTCAGCAGCTTGGAGCCGTTGGAAAAGAACTCCGGCCCGCCGCACTCGTCGGTCTCGATGTGGGCCAGTTCGTGACAGATCACGCTGTGATAGCTCTGCCCCAGCGCCGCTAGCGACAGCGAGTTGGCGGCTGTGCCATTGAAGACGAAGAAGACGTCACAGTCGTAATCGAAAAGCTCGCGGAAACGATCCGCAGCGCGATGGGTCCAGGCATCATTGCCATAAGCGAGATCATCGCTGGCATTGGCCCGAATCAGGTAATCGAGGGCTTCCGGGCAAATACCGGAGGTGTTATCGCTCGCCAGATAGCGAGGGCTACAATCGGATGTCATCTGGGGGTCCTTGTACGATCCCTCCATCGAGAAAAAGCGACCAAGGCCGGTCACGACACGAGAGTCTGCGTTTTCTGAGGGTCAGGCATGGCGGTCGCGAGACACGGCAGCCTGAATAACAAGAAGCGCGACCCGGGGAGCGACGGGGTCGCCGTCGCACGGCTCGCGCTCACTGGTGAAATTCCAGTCTAACACCTGTCTTCGACGCTCGGCAGCGCACGAGCACTCGCCACTCACGCTGACTCAACGCAACCGGCCCAGGCTCATAGACTCGCCGCCAGCCGCACGCCCTGATCGATGGCACGCTTGGCATCGAGCTCCGCAGCCAGATCGGCACCGCCGATTCGATGAGCCCTCACGCCGCTTGCGACCAGCGCCTCATGAAGTGCCTGCTGCGACACCTGACCGGCACAGATCACGATATTGTCGACTGCCAGCAGCCGGGGCTCCCCGTTGACGCTGACATGCAGACCATCATTATCGATACGCCGATAGACACAGCCCGACAACGTCTCGACCCGACGCGCCCGGAGCACCGCCCGGTGGACCCAGCCGGTGGTCACGCCAAGCCCCTCGCCCGGTTTGCCGGTCTTGCGCTGCAGCAGCGTGATCTGGCGCGGCACCGCCGGCGACATCCGCGGCTTCAGCCCGCCAGCGGTAGCCACCGACAGATCAACGCCCCACTCGTCGCACCAGCGTTCGACATCCTGCGCAGGCAACGTTGCGTGGGCCAGCAGTTCCGCGACATCGAAACCGATTCCGCCGGCACCGATGATCGCCACTCGCCGCCCTACTCGCTCGGGGTATTGGATCGCCACGGGATAGGGAAGCACGCTGGGGTGATCGATGCCTTCGAGCTCGAGCTCGCGAGGCTTGACGCCGGTGGCGACGACAACCTCGTCGAAGCCCCGCAACTGCTCGACATCGGCCTGGGTATCGAGGCGCAGTTCCACACCGCGCAGCATCAGTTGGGTGGTGAAGTAGCGTAACGTCTCGGCGAACTCCTCCTTTCCCGGGATGCGCTGCGCCAGCCGGAACTGGCCGCCAACCTTTGAATCACGCTCGAACAGCGTCACCCGATGCCCGCGCTCGGCGCAGGCAACGGCGGCAGCCAGTCCGGCCGGGCCGGCCCCCACCACGGCGATCCGTTTGGGCGTATCGGTCGGCGTCAGCGTCAGTTCCGTTTCGTGGCAGGCGCGCGGATTGACCAGACAGGAGGTCAGCTTGCCCTTGAAGGTGTGATCGAGACAGGCCTGATTGCAGGCGATGCAGGTGTTGATCTCGTCGACCCGGCCTTGCTCGGCCTTGCTCACCCATGCCGGATCGGCCAGGAAGGGACGCGCCATCGACACCAGATCGGCATGCCCCTCGGCCAGCACCGCCTCCGCCACCGCCGGCATGTTGATACGATTGGTCGCGATCAGCGGTATCGAAATCGCCTCGCGCACCGCCCGGCTGACAGGAACGAACGCCGCACGCGGCACGCTGGTGACAATGGTCGGCACTCGTGCCTCGTGCCAGCCGATGCCGCTGTTGATCATGTCCGCCCCGGCGCCTTCTATCGCCTGCGCCAGCGCCACGATCTCCTCGCGGGTGCTGCCCTCCTCGACCAGATCGATCATCGACAGTCGAAAGATCAGCAGGAAATCCGTGCCGCAGGCTTCGCGAACCCGACGCACGATCTCGATCGCGAAACGCTGGCGTCCCGCGCTATCGCCACCCCAGGCGTCATCGCGATGGTTGGTACGGCGACAAAGGAACTGATTGATCAGGTAACCTTCCGAACCCATGATCTCGACGCCGTCGTACCCGGCGGCCTGGGCCAGCCTGGCGCAGCGGACGAAGTCGTCGATCTGCCGCTCGACCTCGTCGCCATTCAGCGCGCGTGGCGTGAAGCGATTGATCGGCGCGGCGATCGCCGAGGGCGCGACCAGATCCGGCGAATAGGCATAGCGGCCCGCATGCAGTATCTGCAGGCAGATATGAGCGCCGTGGGCGTGCACCGCTTCCACGACGGGGCGATGCCGCTCGGCCTCGACACCATCGGTGAGCTTGGCGGCGTCCTGGAAGACCGCCCCTTCCGCGTTGGGCGCGATGCCGCCGGTGACGATCAAGCCGACGCCATGACGCGCCCGTTCCGCATAGAACGCCGCCAGACGCTCGAAGCCGTTCGACGCTTCTTCCAGGTTGGTATGCATCGACCCCATCACCACGCGATTGCGCAGTGTCAACGAGCCGACTTGCAGAGGGCGAAATAGATGGGAGAAACGCGTCACGGTCGGATCCACTCATGTCGGGGCGCTTACCGCCGATAGCGGCTTTCAAACGCACGTATGAACATCAGTGTAACGAAAACACCGACGGGAACCATTCCACCAAAGCGGTATCAGGGTGCGGCCGAGGATGAGCAGCGCAGGGACGAACGGAACAAGACAGATCGATAAAATGCCAGCGAGGCTGGGGCGCGAAGACTATCGAATGGCGTGAAAACCATCGAATGGCGAGCGTGTCGGCCTGAAGGTATCGCGACAGCAGAGAATAACAGCGAGGAGATAATCGGAGCAGAAGACGTCGATGGCGGACCGGACGGGACTCGAACCCGCGACCTCCGGCGTGACAGGCCGGCATTCTAACCAGCTGAACTACCGGTCCGCTGTGGTGGGTGGTACAGGACTCGAACCTGTGACCCCCAGCATGTGAGGCTGGTGCTCTAACCAGCTGAGCTAACCACCCAGACGTCAAACAATTCGATACAACAAACACTAGCAGTGCGAAGCGTGGCGGACCGGACGAGACTCGAACTCGCGACCTCCGGCGTGACAGGCCGGCATTCTAACCAACTGAACTACCGGTCCACTCGATGTATCAGAGGCTTGAGTCGAAACACAGACCAACGATACCAACTACGCGACTAGCGGGTGACATAGCATGCCTTGCGACGTGCCGATGTCGGTGGAAATGGCGGACCGGACGAGACTCGAACTCGCGACCTCCGGCGTGACAGGCCGGCATTCTAACCAACTGAACTACCGGTCCGCATTTTCCAACTGCTTCTTGCCACTCTTTCTTGCAACTACGACTTGCAACACGTGAACCCGAGCACTACGAAAACGTAATGGTGGGTGGTACAGGGTTCGAACCTGTGACCCCCAGCTTGTAAGGCTGGTGCTCTCCCAGCTGAGCTAACCACCCGTGGTCACGTGGCGCTGCATTCTACCTGTGACCGGTCGAAAGTCAACAGCTTTTCACACCACTATTTTCCATCCGGATCATTCACTTGCGCCCAGCCGGCGTGATACGTGGCCGACAGCCTCATCGATCAATGTCGACTGCGTCCGCGCGTGGCGTTTGGGCGGCTTCCAATCGTGGTCTCCGCCATCCAGGAAGTGGCACTCCGTCTGTGCCGGTAAATCGTATCCTTCGACCTCGTCGCGTCGCCCGAACGGGTCGCGCGTCCCCTGAAGCAACAGCAGCGGACACCGAATCTCCGGCCAGTGATCGAGTCGCAAACGCGCAGGCTTGCCGGGGGGATGAAACGGGTAGCCACACAGGACCAGCCCCGCCACGTCGACTTGCGTGGCCAGCAGGCTCGCGACCCTGCCTCCCATGGACTTGCCGCCAAGCCACAGCGGCGTCTCGCCATCCAGCGCCTGCAACGCCCGGTGCCATTCGGCCAGCTCCGTCACCAGCCTCTCGATCCTGGGCGGTGGCCGTCGTTTGCCCTCCTTGCGCATGGTCGCCATGTAGCCGAACTCCAGCGCCACGACCTGAATGCCGCACGCGGCCAACTGCTGGCGCAATCGGGTCAGAAACGGGGAATCGTGCCCGACCCCTGCCCCGTGACAGAGAATCAGGCGCGCATGCTTCGCCTCCCCTTCGACGACGAATCCGCCCAGGACGGCCTCATGGCTCGCGCCGTCGCCCGCTGCCAGCGCTGCACGTAATGTTTCGCTATCCTGAGTCTCGAGTGATGGAACTATGGCCGTTCCGGTCATCGTGCCCCCTTGTCGATTGGTTCCGGCAAATCATGCCGCTTCAGCCGGTGCCAGCGATGAATCGGTGAAGCCTCGCGTCAGGCCCGGCGATGACTCCGGCATTCCCATGCGGCATCTTTTTTGCGTAGGATGACAAAACTTGATCGATCGGTCAGGTTTTCTGGTTGTGCTCATCTGGCATGACAGATTCTCAAGATACGTCGTTCAACGACGCATTCCTTGATGACAATAAGCCAACGACAACAAGCTAACGACAACAAGCTAACGACAACAACCAGGACATTCCCATGACGCTGAACGTTCTCGTCATCGGCGCCGGCATGGGCGGACTCACCGCTGCCCTGGCGCTCCAGAAGGCAGGTCACCAGGTCGAGGTCATCGACCGCGTCGCCGAGCTTCGCCCGGTGGGCGCGGCCATCTCGGTCTGGTCCAACGGCGTCAAGGTGCTCAAGGCTCTGGGACTGGGCGATGCCGTCGAACAGGCCAGCGGGCGCATGAACGACATGGCCTATCTCACCAAGAACGGCCAGCCCCTGACCCATTTCAGCCTGCAGCCGCTCTACGATCAGGTGGGACAGCGGGCCTGCCCCATTGCGCGGGCGGCGCTCCAGCAGCTGCTGCTGGATGCCGTGGGGTCGGACAACGTCACGCTCGGCCTGGCCTGTACCGATTACCGCTGCGACGACAGCGGCGTGGAAGCCACCTTTGACGACGGTTCGACGCGCCGGGCCGACCTGATCGTGATCGCCGACGGCACGCACTCCCGATTGCGCGAACGGGCGCTTGGCCATGCCGTGGAGCGTCGCTACTGCGGCTACGTCAACTGGAACGTGCGGGTCGCTGCCACGCCCGATCTCGCCCCGCTCGACCGGTGGGTGCAGTACGTCGGCGACCATCAGCGCGTCTCGATGATGCCGATGAGCGGCGAAGGCGCCTCGCCCGAGTTCTACTGTTTCTTCGACGTCCCGCTGCCCGCCGGCACGCCCAACGATCCCGCCAGTTATCGTGACGAGCTCGCACGGCATTTCGCCGGCTGGGCACCGCCGGTTCAGCGGCTGATCGAGCGCGTCGACCCCGCCGCGATGGCTCGCGTGGAGATTCACGACATCGCACCGCTGGAGACGTTGATCGGCGAACGTGCTGCCATTCTCGGCGACGCGGCGCACGGCATGGCGCCGGATCTGGGCCAGGGGGGCTGCCAGGCGATGGAAGACGCGTGGGTACTGGCTCGCACGCTCGATGACGCCGATGGCGACATTCCCGCCGCCCTGCAAGCCTACGACCGTGCCCGCGTCCAGCGGGTCGGCAGTATCGTCACGCGCGCACGCCAGCGTGCCGACACGACCCATGGCGCCGAGCCTTCGGCGACGCAAGCATGGTATTCAGAACTCGCCGAAGAGGACGGCACCCATATCATGAGCGGTATGCGCAAGACGATATTGGGCGGTCCACTGGGCTAGGCACTGCCTGAAAACCGCCCAGCCCCAATGCAAAAGGCCCGCCGAATATCATCTCCGGCGGGCCTTCTGAATTCCGTGTTCGCTCAGGCTTCGCGGGCGAGCAGATCGAAGGCATCGATCCGCGTCTCCTGCATCTGACGCTGCTTGGCTTCCAGCCCCTCGAAATCGAACAGGCCGCGATCCGCAAGCTGCGAGGGCGCGACATTGGTCACCGCCTTGAACATGGTCTCGAGCCGCCCGGGGTGCTTGACCTCCCACTCCGCCAGCATCTCCTTGACCACCTGACGCTGCAGGTTGGGCTGCGATCCGCACAGGTTGCAGGGAATGATCGGGAATGCCATCTGCCGCGAGAATTCAGCAATGTCGGCCTCGCGGCAGTAGGCCAGCGGACGAATGACGATGTTCTTGCCATCGTCCGACAGCAGCTTGGGCGGCATCGCCTTGAGCGAACCGCCGAAGAACATGTTGAGGAACAGCGTCTCCAGGATGTCCTCGCGATGGTGCCCGAGCGCCACCTTGGTCGCCCCGATCTCCTCGGCGAAGCCGTAGAGCGAGCCGCGCCGCAGCCGCGAACAGAGCGCACAGGTGGTCTTGCCCTCCGGCGTCTTCTCCTTGACCACCGAATAGGTATCGCGCTCGAGGATGTGGTAGTTCACCCCCTTGGCATCCAGATACTCGGGCAGCACGTGTTCGGGGAAGCCCGGCTGCTTCTGATCGAGATTGACCGCGACCAGTTCGAAATTGACCGGCGCGTTACGCTGCAGATTCATCAGAATCTCCAGCATGGTGTAGGAGTCCTTGCCGCCGGAAAGGCACACCATCACCTTGTCGCCTTCGTGGATCATCCCGTAATCGATGATCGCGTTGCCGACCTGACGGCGAAGGCGCTTCTGCAGCTTGTTGAACTCGTACTTCTGGGTAACGGTAGATGCTTGCATGGGTCGAACGACACATATGGGTATGAAGGCGCGCTCATGCTATCACTGCGCCCGGCGACTTGCGATGCGCCCTCGCTAACTCGTCGTCAGGGCGCCCTTCTTCAGGCGTATGTACATCAAGGCCGTGGTTGTCGCATCACCGAGGGCGGTGTGGCGGCCCATCACCGGCACATTGAGCGCCTCGGCGACCGACTCGAAATTTACCGTCGGCTCCAGCTGCGGGCGCGTCCGATGCATCTCGCGCAGATAGAGCTGTGCCACGTCAAGGCATGCATTGGGTAGGCTGAAGCCGAACAGCGGCCGAAGCTGACGGTCGATCACCGCCCGGTCGTAATCGATGCACCAACCCAACAGCGGGCGGTTGCCGATGAAATCGAGAAACTTTTCCAGCGCCTCCCCCAGCTCGTCGCCATCATTCAAGTCGATCCCGCGCATACGATGGATCTTGATGGAATCACCGCGCAGGCTGGCCGGCGGCTGGAGGCGCAGATCCAGCGAGCCGCTGGTCAGCACGCGCTCGCCCTGGATGCGTACCGCAGCGATCGAGACCAGTTCGGCGGTCCTGGTATCGAGGCCGGTGGTCTCGCAGTCGATGGCCACCATCTCGTCACCGGTGTAGGGACTGAACAGCCAGCCATAGCGGCCATCCGCCTGGCGGCGGCGATCGGCCACACGGCGTAGCGAACGTATCATCGCAGTCCTCGTCAGTATTCGAGATGAAAACGGTGCGTCAGACGTTGCTGGAAATCCTTGACGATATGCAGCGCCTGGCGCAACAGGTCGCGCTCCAGCGACGACAGAGACTGCACCACGACCAGGTTGGGTTCGTCGCTGTTCTGCCGTCCGTCGAGTTGGGCCAGCTGTTGCTTGAGGCGCAGTTCGATGAACAGCGCCAGCGCCTCGCCGAGATCTGCGGCAAAGTCCGCTTCCAGCCGCCCCTGTTCGGCAAGCGCCGCCAGCCGAGCCAGGGTCGATGTCTCGTTGATGCGACATTCCAGCGTCAGAGTGCGCACCCCGTGCACGATCGGGAAGATACCGCCTTTCTTGATGTCGATACCGTGTCTGGGTGTCTTGAGCGTGCCGAACAGGGTCAACGGCGCGGCGAAATGCAGCGCGGCCCGAGCAAAGTAGGAAAGCAGCAATTCATCGTGGGAGCAGCTGGCGAAGAGATGTTCGCGCACGCGATCCAGCAAACGAGTGTCGCCGGCGACGCCACGGGCATCGAGCATGATGGCGAGATTCATCAGCGACGCGCCGTCACGACGCTCGACCCAGCGCGTGACCGTCCTTCGCCAGCCGCTCTCGTTATCTACCCAGGCAGGATTCGAGACCATGATATTGCCCGGACAGGGCGGGTAGCCCAGCGTATAGAGCGTTTCGGTGAAACGCTGCATGGCGATCTCGCGATCAGGCCAATCGCTGTCGTCGGCGACGATCAGCGCATTGTCCTGATCGGTCTTGAGGATCTGCTCACCGCGTCCTTCACTGCCCATTACCAATAGACAGCTCTGAGCGCGGTAGCGGGGGGCGACGAGAAACTGATAGGCCTTGTCGACGATACGCCCGTTGAGCGCCGCCAGCAGATCCATGACGAAGCGGAGCTTGATCCCCTGGGCCATCAGCGCCTGGACCAGCTCCGGCAGCCGTGCGCTGGCGCGAGCCAGGGCCTCGAGATCGTCGGCCTGCTCGAGCTCGAGACTGACCATGTAGGAACGGCTCGAGAAATGGCTGAGCACATCGGTCAACTCCACCACGCCAACCGGCCGGTCCTGCTCGACCACCACCACCCTGGCCACCTGATGCCGGGTCATCTGCACCAGCGCTTCGAACAGATACTGATCGGGAGCGGCGGAAACCAGCTCGAAGTGAGCGATGGTGACCACCGGACGCGCCTGCGTCGCGCCTTCCATCACTAATGCATTGAGCAGATCGGTCTTGGTCACCACCCCGAAGCGACCGTCCTTGCCGACCAGCATGCTGTCGGCATGGCTTTCGTTGAGCCGGTTGGCCGCCGCGGCAATACTGGTGGTCGCCTCGACGATCAACGGCGCTCGCATGCAGGCGCTGACCCGAGCCAGCATGAAACCCGCCATGTTCACGCCACTTTCGGCGCGACGCTCGGCTAGCAGGCGGGTCTTCTGCGCCAGCCCGCGCTGGAAGAAGTCGGCGAAAGCCGGGTAATCGTCGCAAAGGTGCTCGAAGAGTGTCTTGGGCATCGCATAGCAGAGGCTTTCCTGCTCCACCTTGAAGCGATATCGGCTGGATCCTTTGAGAATGCTGATAGCACCGAACAGGTCGCCAGCCGTGTAATGGGCAATGCGCGCCTGATCGCTCGGCGCGTGGGGGTCGAGCTCCGCGACCTCGCCCTTGTGGATGATGTACACGAACTCGCCGGGCTGTCCGGCGTCGAGAATGATCTCGCCGCGATTGAAGTAGAGCAGATCGACGCCACGAACGACACGCTCACGCCCGCTATCGTCGAGCAGCGTGAAAGGCGGCTGGGAAAGGTCCATATCGACCATCAGGCGGCCCCCGTCATCGCAATGGCACTCTTGCCGAGCACCCTGCCGCGAGCGGGCTCGACGAAGGCATGCTCGAACCGTCATATCGTTTCAGCCACGAGAATTCACCCTTCAAAAAAGCGCCATTGCGGCGATGCTCAGGCAAAAACGCAATCTACGGCGCTCTGTATACTCTCCCGATATCCTTCCGGCACTCTACACTTAACGATTTGTTTGCCAACTCATCATAACTTAACGAACCTCCCCTTCCCTTATTAAGTCATGACTTATCACTTTTATAGCAAAGCAGAATATCTACACCCAGCTGGACTCAACGCCCCGCACTTTTGGCTAGACCATGGTCTTATAGATCTCAATCAAAATCATTAAAAAGCGATTTCATATCCAATCAACTATGTATAAAACATTAGCCAATCGTTTCCACGATACTAAGGTAGAAGATTTAACATCTTGTTTTCGCTACTCAATATTGCTATTGAGCACTATAGGGAGATCGCAAGTCGATAACGTACCCTGTCGACGAGCCAAGGCGCGAATAAAGGAGACTTTAGTCTTCATAAATGAGTGATCGAAAAGCGGCTGTCGACCGAACCTTCCCGCGTAAAATTCGTACGCATGTGAATCACTCATGATAAATGTAGTTTGTAGTCGAGCGGTTTCCCGCCGGGCGGGCATAAACTCGGAACACTTCCCAGCTTCAATGACGCGGAGAACGATAATATGGCAGATGACAAATCCAACGCTGCTGCCTATTGGAAGGCGAATCTTCGCCTGATAACCGGCTGCCTGATCGTCTGGGCGCTGGCGTCCTATGGCTGCGCTATCCTGTTACGACCCTTGCTGGCTGGCATATCCATCGGTGGCACTGACCTGGGTTTCTGGTTCGCGCAACAGGGGTCCATTCTGATCTTCATCGGCTTGATCTTCTTCTATGCCTGGAAGATGAACCGGCTGGACAAACAATTCGGTCTCGGGGAGTAAGCCTGCATGAGTCAATTTGCCATCAACGTTCTCTTCGTCGGCGGCTCCTTTGCCATCTACATCGGCATTGCGATCTGGGCCAAGGCCGGTTCGACCAAGGACTTCTACGTCGCAGGCGGCGGGGTACACCCCATCACCAACGGCATGGCGATCGGCGCCGACTGGATGTCCGCCGCCTCGTTCATTTCCATGGCGGGCATCATCGCCTCGGCAGGCTATGGCGCCTCCACCTTCCTGATGGGCTGGACCGGAGGCTATGTCCTGTTGGCTCTGCTGCTGGCCCCTTACTTGCGCAAGTTCGGCAAGTTCACCGTCCCCGAGTTTATCGGCGACCGTTTCTACAGCAAATCGGCGCGCATGGTAGCGGTGGTCTGCCTGATCATCGCCTCGCTCACCTACGTCATCGGTCAGATGGCCGGTGCCGGCGTGGCCTTCTCGCGCTTTCTGGAAGTCGATGCGACCACCGGCCTCATCATCGCCGCCATTGTCGTGTTCTTCTATTCGGTCCTGGGGGGCATGAAGGGCATCACCTATACCCAGGTGGCTCAGTACATCGTACTGATCATCGCCTACACCATCCCGGCGGTATTCATTTCGCTGCAACTGACCGACAACCCGATACCGCCGCTCGGCCTGTTCTCCGATCACAGCGCCTCCGGCGAGCCGCTATTGGCCAAGCTCAACGAAGTCGTCACCGCACTGGGCTTCAATGAGTACACGGCGATGGTCGACAACAAGCTGAACATGGTGCTGTTCACGCTATCGCTGATGATCGGTACCGCGGGGCTGCCGCACGTCATCATGCGCTTTTTCACCGTTCCCAAGGTCGCCGACGCACGCTGGTCCGCCGGCTGGGCGCTGGTGTTCATCGGCCTGCTCTATCTGACCGCGCCTGCCGTGGCCTCGATGGCCCGCCTCAATCTGGTGACCACCATCTACCCGGACATGGCCGCCCAGGTCGAGAACTACGAGGACGCCGCCGCCAATCCCATCGCGTACGCGGACCGTCCCGACTGGATTCGCACCTGGGAAGAGACAGGACTGATAACCTTCGACGACAAGAACAACGACGGCAACATTCAACTCTACAACGGCGCCGCCGATTTCTCCGACCGCGGGTGGCAAGGTAACGAACTGGAGGTCAGCAACGACATTCTGGTGCTGGCCAACCCCGAAATCGCCAATCTGCCCGGCTGGGTGGTCGGTCTGATCGCCGCGGGGGGCCTGGCTGCAGCGCTGTCCACGGCGGCAGGTCTGTTACTGGCGATTTCCTCGGCGATCAGTCATGACCTGATCAAAGGGGCGATCAATCCGAGGATCACCGAAAGGGGCGAACTGCGGGCAGCCCGCATTTCGATGTCCGTGGCGATCGTGGTCGCGACGTACCTCGGCGTCAACCCTCCCGGATTCGCCGCCCAGGTCGTGGCGCTGGCCTTCGGTATCGCCGCCGCCTCGCTGTTTCCCGCGCTGATGATGGGAATCTTCTCCAAGCGGATCAACAACAAGGGAGCGATCGCCGGCATGCTCTCGGGCCTGATCTTCACCCTGGTATACATCTTCGTCTACAAGGGCTGGTTCTTCATTCCCGATACCAACAACCTGCCGGACACTGAGGCCAACTGGGTAATGGGCATCTCGCCGCTGTCCATCGGCTCCGTGGGCGCCATCCTCAACTTCGCCGTGGCATACATGGTTTCCAGCGTCACTGAGGAGCCGCCGCAGGAGATTCAGGATCTGGTGGAAAGCGTGCGCTATCCCAAGGGGGCTGGTGTCGCGATCGATCACTAAGCGACAATGCTTTCTGAAGAGTCAGGCTAACTGGCACCACTCGAATCGGGCTTCCCAGCGGGAAGCCCGATTCTTTGAGCAAGGAATCACCATGATATGGCATTTGGTCGCGGCAGCCTCCGCCGGCCTGGGCGCCGCCGGCGTGGCGCTACTGTTGCGTTCTCTCAGCGGTAAACGTCTACCGCGCTGGATCATCCCAGCCTGCGCGGGGCTGGGCCTACTGGCCTACCAGATCAACTACGAGTACGACTGGTATGAATACAAGCGCCAGCAGTTGCCCGAATCGGCGACAGTGGTGTCGACCGAGAAGAGCCGGATGTTATGGCGCCCATGGACCTATCTCCATCCGCTGACCACGGCGTTCAGCGTCGTCGACCGGGACAAACTGGTGCAATCGCGAGCCAACGGCGAGCGCCTCGTCGAGTTCGTTCTCTATCGTTTCGAAATGCAGTATCGCGACGTGCTGACCCACCAGGCGTATCTGGTCAATTGCAGCGCTCGCGAGAGCGTCCCGCTCGTGGGCGATAGCCGCCAGCCCGACATCGGCCGTTTGCGTCATCTCGCGGGCGACGACCCGCAACTCGAGACGGTCTGTTCCGAAAGCTGATCCGGCACGCGGCACCATCGATATCAAGCCCCGGATCGCGGCTGCCCTCGAGGTTGGCGTTGCCCTAGAATGGCCGCATATCAAGGGAGAGAGTTCATGTTCGAAGGCGGTTTATTGATCGTGGTGGCACTGCTCTATGTCGCCACGTTGTTCGCCATTGCCTGGCGCGGGGATCGGCACGCCAGACGCCACGGCGCCGCAAGCCGCCGGCCAATCGTCTACAGTCTGGCGCTGGCGGTCTACTGCACGTCCTGGACCTTCTACGGCAGCGTCGGCCAGGCCGCGACGTCGGGCTGGTCGTTTGCCAGCATCTTCGTAGGCCCGGTGCTCGCGTTCCTGCTGTTCTGGCCGGTAATCACCAAGATGATCCGGGTCGCCAAGCGCCAGAACGTGACCTCGATCGCCGACTTCATCGCCTCGCGTTACGGCAAGTCCCAGTCGCTGGCCGCTTTTGCCAGCATGATCGCCCTGATCGGGACGCTGCCCTACATCGCCCTCCAGCTGAAAGCCGTCTCCAGCGCCTTTCGAGTGATGACCAGCGACGGCCATGCAGTGAAGGCGCCGATCGTCGACGACACGGCGTTCTATATCACCATTTTCATGGCGGTCTTCGCGATCCTCTTCGGTACCCGCGATACCAACGCCACCGAGCATCACGAAGGGCTGATCCAGGCCATTGCCTTCGAGTCGGTGGTCAAGCTACTGGTCTTTCTGGTGCTGGGCGCCTACGTCACCTGGGGCATGTTCGATGGCCTGGGCGAACTGCTGACGCGCGCGGATACCTATCTGAAGCTGCAGCAGCAGCTGACCGAGCAGAACTTCGATACCAGTTTCTGGACCCAGACGCTGCTGGCGATGCTGGCGGTGTTCTGTCTACCTCGGCAATTTCATATCACGGTAGTCGAGAATACCCATACCGATGATGCCAAGCGGGCACGCTGGCTATTTCCGGTCTATCTGGTGGCCATCGGCTTCTTCGTCCTGCCCCTGGCGGCTGCGGGGCTATCGCTGTTTCCCGGCGAGGGCATTTCGCCGGACAGCTATGTCCTCGCCCTGCCGATCGTCGCCGACCAGCCGTGGCTGGCGATGATGACCTTCGTCGGCGGACTCTCGGCGGCCACCGGCATGGTGATCATGGCCGTCGTCTCCAACGCGATCATGATCTCCAACGAAATCGTGCTGCCGGCGCTGTTCCGACTGCGCTGGTTCGAGGAGCAGCCCCGGGACTACGGCCGGCTGGTGCTGCGCGCCCGTCGACTCACCATCGTCGTCATCCTGGCCCTGGCCTACCTGTTCTACCAGCTGGTCGCCGAGTACAGCTCGCTCGCCGCCACCGGCCTGCTATCGCTCTCGGCCGCCGCCCAGTTCGCCCCGGCGCTGCTCGGCGGGCTCTACTGGAAGCGCGGCAATCGTCTCGGCGTGGTGACCGGACTCAACGTCGGCTTCGCGATCTGGGCCTACACCCTGCTGATGCCGGCGCTGATCCAGGCCAACCTGCTGCCGGAAGCGTGGCTGATCGGGGGCCCGCTGGGGCTGGAGTGGCTCTCGCCGCTGCATCTGTTCGGCCTCAACGTCACCGACAGTTTCGCCCACGGCGTGATGCTGTCGCTGGGCTTCAACCTGTTCTTCTACATCTTCATCTCGCAGCTGACACCGCAGCGGGTCGTCGAGCGCATCCAGGCCTCGCTGTTCGTCGACAGCATCGAAACCCGTCAGACCACGGTCAACCGCCCCTGGACGGGCGCCACGACCATGGGCGACCTCAAGGTGCTGTGCGAGCGTTTCCTGGGCAAATCGCAGGTCGAACGCGCCTTCGAGGACTACGCCCGGCGCAACGCCAAGCCGGTGGACAACAACATTCGGGCATCGATCGACGTCATCCAGTTCACCGAACGCCTTCTGGCCTCGGTTCTCGGCGCATCGTCGGCGCGCATCGTGGTCAACTCCGCGCTTCAGGGCCGCGGTATCGGCATCTCGGACGTCATATCGATCGTCGACGAAGCGTCACAGGTGCTGGAGTTCAACCGGGCGCTGCTGCAGGCGACCATCGAGAACATCAACCAGGGCATCGGCGTGGTCGATCAGAATCTCAACCTGGTGGTCTGGAACCAGCGCTATCTGGAGATTTTCCGCTTCCCCGACAACCTGATCCGTGTCGGCACGCCGATGGAAAAGGTGTTCCGCTACAACGCCCACAACGGCGAATACGGCCCCGGCGATCCCGAGGAACACGTCGAGCAGCTGATCGAGAACATCCGCAGCGGCCAGCCCCACCGCTACGAGCGCTACCGCCCGGATGGCTCGGTGCTCGAGGTGCTGGGCAACCCGATGCCGGGGGGCGGCTTCGTCTACACCTATCAGGACATCACGCAGCAGAAGCGCACCGAGGAAGCGCTGATCCGCTCCGAAAGCAACATCCGCATCTACACCGACAACGTGCCGGCACTGATCGCCTACTTCGACAAGGAGTGTCGCTATCTCTTCACCAACCGCGCCTACGAAGCGGCGATGGGGATCGACCGCAACGCGGTGATCGGGGAGCGGGCGGATAACGTGCTGCCGCCGCAGACGGCGCGTCAACGCACGCCCTGGATGCAGCGAGCCCTGAGCGGCGAGCGGGTCACCTTCGAGATCTCGCTCGACGACGGCGACGGCGGCATTCGCTACATGCTGGTGACCTACACGCCGCACTTCGGCGAAGGCGGGCGAATCCTCGGCTTCTTCGCGCTCTACCAGGACATCACCGAGCGCCGGCTGGCAGAAATCGCCCTGCGCGAGACCAACGAGAATCTCGAGGAGCGAGTCCGCGAGCGTACCCAGGCGCTATCCGAAGCCAACGCGGCGCTGCGTCAGGAAAACCGCGTCCGCGCCGAGGCCGAACAGGCGCTGCGTCAGGCCAAGCAGACCGCCGAGGACGCCAACGCCTCGAAGACGCGCTTCCTCGCCGCCGCCAGCCACGATCTGCTGCAACCGCTCAATGCCGCCAGACTGTTCACCTCGGCGCTGGGCCAGCAGATCGAGGATCCCGATCACGGCCGCACCATCGGTCATATCGACAACTCCCTGCAGGCTGCCGAGGAACTGCTGGGCACGCTGCTGGATATCTCCAAGCTCGACGCCGGCGCGCTCACGCCGCGTCGCAGCCAGTTCCCCCTGGCCGACATCCTGCGTCCGCTGCGCGCCGAATTCGAAGTCATGGCTGACGATCGCGGCCTCGATCTGGACATGGTCACGACCAGTCTGTGGGTGGAGAGCGATGCCCAGATGCTGCGACGCATCATTCAGAACTTCCTGTCCAATGCCCTGCGCTACACCCAGCAGGGACGCGTCCTGCTGGGCTGCCGTCGCGCCGGCGGCCGGGTGACGATCGAGGTCTGGGATACCGGTCCGGGGATACCGGAATCCAAGCTGAGCGAGATATTCCAGGAGTTCCGGCGTCTCGATCAGGCCTCCCGGCACAAGGAGAGCGAGCGCGGTCTGGGCCTGGGCCTGTCGATTTCCGAGCGCATGAGCCGCGTACTGGATCACCCGATTCTCGTTCGCTCCCGAGTCGGCTTGGGAACCGTGTTCTCGGTCTCCGTGCCGATGATCGCCGATCGCCGCGGCGCCGCCACGCCGGAAGAGACGGCGCCCAACAAGCGGGCCAGCAACAAGCTGGCGGGCACGCGCATTCTCTGCATCGACAACGAGCGCCTCATCCTCGAAGGCATGAAAGCGATGCTGGAAGGCTGGGAGTGCGAAGTCTATACGGCCACCTCGATCGGTGGCGCCAAGTCGGCGCTTCGCAACATGGGGGGCGATCCGGATGCGATTCTCGCGGACTACCATCTCGACAACGAAGTCACCGGCATGATGGCCCTGGAAGCGCTGGAAGAGCTCTGCGAGCAGGCCGTACCGGGCATCGTGATCACCGCCGACCGCACCGAAGAAGTCGCCGAGGAGATCAAGCGCGGCGGCTATCAGATCCTGCTCAAGCCGGTGCGCCCGGCCGCTCTGCGCGCGCTGATGACCCGGACACTGCAGGCCAGTCGCGCAGCGAGGCTGTCGGGCGACTGAGCTTCGGGCTTCGGGCTTCGGGCTTCGGGCTTCGGGCTTCGAGCTTCGAGCTTCGAGCTTCGAGCTTCGAGCTTCGAGCTTCGAGCTTCGAGCTTCGAGCTTCGAGCTTCGAGCTTCGAAAATCAGGATGCTGTTTTTGAACAAAAAAATGTCAGCGACGCTAGCGTCGCTGACATTTTTTATTCAAAGCCAAAATCAAACCACTCCGCATAGCAAGGCAACTAGCTTTTGCTCGAAGCCCGTGGCTCGCGGCTATGTTCTATTCGTCGAGAAACGAGCGCAGCGGTTCGGAGCGCGACGGGTGACGCAGCTTGCGTAACGCCTTGGCTTCGATCTGACGGATACGCTCGCGGGTGACGTCGAACTGCTTGCCAACCTCTTCCAGCGTGTGGTCGGTGTTCATGTCGATGCCGAAGCGCATGCGCAGCACCTTGGCTTCGCGCGCGGTCAGGCCGCCGAGGACGTTACGAGTCGCCTCGATCAGACCCTCGCCGGTAGCGGAGTCGATCGGCAGCACCATGGTGCTGTCTTCGATGAAGTCGCCCAGGTGCGAGTCTTCGTCATCACCGATGGGCGTCTCCATGGAGATCGGCTCCTTGGCGATCTTGAGCACCTTGCGCACCTTGTCTTCCGGCATCTCGAGACGCTCGCCCAGCTCTTCCGGAGTGGGCTCGCGGCCCATCTCCTGCAGCATCTGACGCGATACGCGGTTGAGCTTGTTGATCGTCTCGATCATGTGCACCGGAATACGGATGGTGCGGGCCTGGTCGGCGATGGAGCGCGTGATCGCCTGGCGAATCCACCAGGTGGCATACGTGGAGAACTTGTAGCCACGGCGGTACTCGAACTTGTCCACCGCCTTCATCAGGCCGATGTTGCCCTCCTGGATCAGATCCAGGAACTGCAGGCCGCGGTTGGTGTACTTCTTGGCGATCGAGATGACCAGACGCAGGTTGGCTTCGACCATCTCTTTCTTGGCACGACGCGCCTTGGCTTCGCCGATGGAGAGACGGCGGTTGACTTCCTTCAACTGGCCGACATTGAGCAACACCATTTCCTGCTCGAAACCGATCTTGCGCTGGGCGCGCTGAACGTCACCGCGGAACGGTTCGAGACGATCGGCATACTTGCCGTTCTTGGCGATGAATTCGTCGAACCAGCCTTCGGCGGTTTCGTTGCCCAGAAACGAGCTGATGAACGTCTTGCGCGGCACTTTGCCCTGCTTGACGAACACCTGCATGATCGCCTTTTCCTGACTCCGTACCTGATCGACACTGATCCGTACCTGGCCGACCAGGCGCTCGAAATGCTTGGGCGACAGCTTGATCGGCGAGAACAGCTCGGCCAGACGCGCCTGCTCGACATTGGCTTCTTCGGAGCCGCGCCCGTGCTTCTCGATAGCCGCCTTGGCCGCTTCGTTCTGATCGCGAATCTGCTCGAAGCGCACCCGTGCCTCTTCGGGGTCGGGGCCGCCTTCGCTCGCGCTGTCGTCGTCTTCGCTGTCCTCGTCGTCTTCATCGCCGCTGATGTCGGCTTCGACTTCTTCCGGCATCTCGACTTCGGCAACCCCCGGGATCCCTTCGTCAGGATCGATGAAACCGGAGAACAGATCCGAGAGGCGCCCGGGGGCTTCCTCGTCCTGGGTCTGATCGTAGACGTCGAGAATGGAATCCACCGCGCCGGGCAGATAGGCCAGGGAAGACATGACTTCCCGCAGGCCTTCCTCGATGCGCTTGGCAATCAGGATTTCGCCTTCGCGGGTCAGCAGCTCCACCGTGCCCATCTCGCGCATGTACATGCGCACCGGGTCGGTCGTACGTCCGACATCGCTCTCCACTGCCGCCAACGCCGCCACGGCCTCTTCCGCCGCGGATTCGTCGGTGGAATCGTCGGACATCATCAGCGTGTCTTCATCAGGCGCCTCCTCGACGACATTGATCCCCATGTCGTTGATCATGGAGATAATGTCTTCCACCTGATCCGGATCAGCGATATCTTCGGGGAGATGATCGTTCACTTCGGCATAAGTCAGGAAACCCTGCTCTTTGCCGCGTGCGATCAGCTCCTTCAAACGTGACTGCTGCGCATTTCCAGCCATAGAAACCCTACTCGACGAAGAAGAATGAAGCACCTGGGGGCGACGGCGCGACGACCCAAAAGCCGGCTAGTATAGCGCGCCCCCGCTTTTTGCTGCCAGCTTCTATTACCTTGCCTGCCAGGTGTGCTAGTGTGCTTGGTTAACCTATTTGGTGGCGATCACCGCCATTTCAACCTTTCGACCGCGCTCTCGGTTGATAACCTTACCGATTGACCACTTCACGCTTCCTTGCCTAGGGTCTGTTGACGTTTCAGCGCGAACCGCGTTGCTGCGCCAAATGGCGCCAGGCCAGGCGCGGGATGCAGAGAAGGGTGGTTCCCTTTTCCAATCCCGCAACGCCGCATGGCGCCATTTGCCGCGCAACCCGAAGGGCCGGGCCAGTTTTTGCACGGTGCTGCGTTATTCGTCGTTCATTTGGAATGACCAAACTACGCTCCTCACGCCTTGCCCCGCACAAAAACTGGCTCCGGCGCGGCCGTGCATGAAACGTCAACAGACCCTAGTAGTCCTGACCTTATTCGCGACGTTTCGTGCCCTACGAACTTCATGATTCACGGCCCTTCGGCCAACTTTCCGATCAGCTCTCTCAGGCGCTGCTTGTCCGCGCTGCTGAGTGCTCCCGGTTGACGGCTCTTTTCCAGTAACTGGCGGTACTCCTCCACCGGCGTCAAACGAGCGCTCTCGCGCTCGAGATAACGTACCCAGCTTTCCAGCTCACTGGCCCGAACGTCGCGCGGAATTTCCAGTTCACGACGCGCCAGCTGATCGAGGCGCTCACCGTCCGCGCTGCCGTGGAAGTGAGCCAGTAGTACCTGGGGGCTGCGATAGCGTCCGGCGCGCAACAACTGCACCACTTCGCGGCACAAGCGCCCATCGGATGCTTCGATCGGACACCACTCGACCGTCTCCGGCAGCCCCTCGACCAATCCCGGTTCGTGCAACAACAGATGCAATATCCGAGCCGGAATGCTCAGAGAAAGCGTAGCAGTTCCTGGGCGAGATGCCGGGAGTCCGCGCCGCCTTGCACGATTATTGCTATTATCGACCGTCACGCCCGGGTCTGAAGTGGCGTCGATATCGCCATCCGAGGTCATCATCAGCGCTTCGTAGCCAGCGTCCGGCGTCATCGCCTGGCGCGGCTCAGGCATCGCGTGCTTCTCCAGCCAGCCGGCGAAGTGCGACTGGTCTATCCCGCTTCTGACCGACAGCTCCTTGACCAGCAGCGATTTGAGCACGCCTTCCGGTAAAAGTTTCAGGGCGTCCAGCACCGCCGTCACGAAGCGCTCGCGCCCTTCCACCTGCTTGAGATCACGCCCTTCCGCCGCCTGCTCGAACAGAAACTCCGACAGGGGGCTGGCGCAGGTGATGCGCTTCTCGAACGCCTCCTGACCTTCCTGGCGAACCACCGTATCGGGGTCTTCGCCCTCGGGCAGGAACAGGAATCGCACCTGCCGCCCATCGATCATCGACGGCAGCGCCGTCTGCAACGAGCGACGCGCAGCCTGACGGCCGGCGTTGTCGCCATCGAAGCAGAACACCACCTCGTCGACCAGCCGGAACAGCCGCTGCAGATGGTCCGTCGTCAGCGCCGTACCCAGGGTGGCGCAGGCGTTGCGAATGCCGAACTGCGCCAGCGCGACCACATCCATGTAGCCTTCGACCACCAGAACCCGGGAGAGCTGCCGATTGGCCTGACGCGCCTCGAACAGTCCGTAGAGTTCGCGTCCCTTGTGAAAGACCGGCGTCTCCGGCGAATTGAGATACTTGGGCTTGGCATCGCCCAGCACCCTGCCACCGAAGGCGATGGTGCGGCCTTTCCAGTCGCGAATCGGAAACATCACCCGGTCACGAAACCGATCGTAGGTGCGTCCGGTCTCTTCGCGGTGCACCAGCAGGCCGTACTCGACCTGGACCGCTTCGCTGATGCCCTGTTGCAGCAGATAGCGCTTGAGCGACTCCCACTCGTCCTCGGCGTAACCGATGCCGAAATCCCGGATGATCTCCTGGCTCAGGCCGCGACGATCGAGATACTCCCGGGCCTGGCGTCCGCCGCCGAGCGCCAGGCGCTCGCGAAAGAAGCGCGAAGCCAGCTCCAGCAGATTGACGCCCTCTTCACGCTTCTGCTGACGCTGACGCGCTCCCGGATCCTCGCCGCCTTCCCGCTCGACCTGCATACCTGCCCGGGATGCCAACTGCTCGACCGCTTCGGGAAAGCGCAGATTGTCGAACTCCATCAGAAACCGCAGCGCATTGCCGTGCGCGCTGCAGCCGAAGCAGTGATAGAACTGCTTGTCGTGGCTTACCGTGAACGACGGGGAGTTTTCCTGATGGAACGGGCAGAGGCCGCTGTGGTTGCGCCCGCTTTTCTTGAGCTGCACCCGCTCGGAAATCACATCGACGATGTCGGTACGGGCCAACAGGTCATCGATGAAACGTTGGGAAATCTGTCCGGCCATATCATCAGACGCTCTCGGGGGATCCGCTCGCAGGCCAGGCTGCGAACTGCCATGCCTGTCATGGAGAGATATCCAGCTGAAGATAGGACAGGCAAGAAAACACTGCATCCGCGCCGACATGGATCTTGATCCCATGGACGTTGGCGCAATGGCAGCGGAACAAAAACAAACGGCCACCTGAACGGCGGCCGTTTGATCGTCCCTCTGGGGTGACCGAAGTCACCCGCAGTACGGATCAATACAAGCGTTCGAAACGCTTACGCTCACGCTGCAACTTCTTGGCATGACGCTTCACGGCAGCCGCGGCTTTACGCTTGCGGACTGCAGTGGGCTTTTCGTAAGTTTCGCGACGGCGGACTTCGGACAGGACTCCGGCTTTTTCGCAGGAGCGTTTGAAGCGACGCAGCGCGACGTCGAACGGCTCGTTATCACGTACTTTAACAGCGGGCATGAAGCACTCACCTACCTTGGGAATTGAGTTCGGTTTGAACGCACGCCCTTTTGAACGCACGACCCGAGAAATTCGAGACAACGCCGCGAAAGGCTTCGAATCCTGACGTGTCGCTATCCGGATCTTCCCGGCCCAGATCTGTCTCACGAGATCGATCGACAGCCGAGGACGTGTTAAAGGCGCACGACCCAGTTCTACAGAGCAGAGTATTCTAGTCGCGCCCCGGAACCAATGCAAATGGCTTTTCGACAGCGTAAACTAACGCCCCTTTTCGCTTCACGACCCCGACGGACACCCGATCATGCGCGTGCTGGGCATCGAAACCTCCTGCGACGAAACCGGCGTCGCCCTCTATGACACCGAGGCCGGGCTACTGGCCGATGCGCTCTACAGTCAGATAGCGCTACATGCCGAATTTGGCGGCGTGGTGCCGGAACTCGCCTCCCGCGATCACACCCGCAAGCTGCTGCCACTGGTGGATCAGGTGCTCGACGAGGCCGGGTTGGCCAAGCGCGATCTCGATGCCATCGCCTACACTGCCGGCCCCGGCCTGGTCGGCGCGCTGATGGTGGGTGCCTGCACCGCTCACGGCATGGCGCGCGCACTCGGAATCCCCGTACTCGGCGTGCATCACATGGAAGGCCACCTGCTGGCGCCGATGCTGGAGGAGAATCCGCCGGCGTTTCCCTTCGTCGCCCTGCTGGTTTCCGGTGGGCACACCCAGCTCGTGGACGTCCGCGGCCTGGGCGACTATCGGCTGCTGGGGGAATCCGTCGACGATGCGGCCGGCGAAGCGTTCGACAAGGTCGCCAAGATGCTGGAACTCCCCTACCCCGGCGGCCCGCAGGTGGCCGCGCTGGCCGAGCAGGGGCGCAGCGAGCGCTTTCGCTTTCCCCGCCCGATGACCGACCGGCCGGGGCTCGATTTCAGCTTCTCCGGACTGAAGACCCACACCCTGACCGCACTGCGCACGCTTCGCGAACAGGACGCCCTCGACGCCCAGGCGCGCGCCGACGTCGCCCGCGCCTTCGAGGATGCCGTGGTCGACACGCTGGTGATCAAGTGCCGGCGCGCCCTCAAGGAGAGCGGGCGGAAACGCCTGGTCGTCGCCGGCGGCGTCAGCGCCAATCGTCGCCTGCGCGAGACGCTGGATACCGCGCTCGCCAAACTGGGCGCCCAGGCATTCTACCCGCGTGGCCGCTTCTGCACCGACAACGGCGCGATGATCGCCTACGCCGGCGCGCAGCGTCTCGCCGCCGGCCAGCGCAGCCAGACCCTGCAGCCGCGCCCGCGCTGGCCGCTGGCGGAGCTCACTCCTCCTGCTGCCTGTCCTGTTGTCTGAGCCCGCGGCGATCGCACAGGGCATCTTCTTCGTCGAACGGATCGGCCAGCGCCGGTTCGTGCGTTTCGCGGCGTCGCTCCCGCCACAGCCGGATGTTCCAGGCGTGCCGAGCCAGAACCAGTAGCGAGAACACGCAGATGACGCCTGTCATCGGCGGCACCAGCCAGTAGCTCAGCAGCGGCGCCATCAACGCCGTGGCCAGCGAGGCCACCGCCGCCGTGCGCACCCGCCAGGCGAGCAGGAACCAGCAGATCGCGCAGATCAGCGCCACCGGCGTCGCCAGCATCAGCAGCACGCCGAACGCACTGGCCACCGCCTTGCCGCCGCGCCCCCGGTGCCAGACCGGGCAGCTGTGCCCGATCAGCACGCCGAGGCCGACCAGCCCCTGGGACCAGACCGACAGCGACGCCGCGCCGGCCAGCCACAGCACCGGCATGCCCTTGGCGGCATCGATGGTCAGCGTCACCAGCGCCGGCCGCCAGCCGAAGGCACGCAGCACATTGGAAAATCCCGGATTCCCCGAGCCCGCCCAGCGAGGATCGCGCAGGCCCCAGGCACGGCATACCCAGATCGCCCCGAGCAGCGAACCGCTGAGATAGCCGGCCCCCACCAGCAGGCCGGTAACAAGGATCGGTGGCAAGACAACACTCCCCTGGCCGCGTGGCGGTCATCATCGAGCCCTGATTCTGCCACTCTCTTCGCGTACAATCGATGGCCGTTGCGTCGAGCGGGAACGGCCCGCCGATGGCAATCACCGCCAAAAGCATCGCTGCCGACGAGGAGTTAGCGTGGATCAGGTATTGATCGAAGGCTTGAGCCTGGAGACGGTCATCGGCGTCTATGACTGGGAACGTACGGTGCGCCAACGCCTGGAGCTGGATCTGGAACTCGGCACCGATATCCGCCCGGCCGCCCGGGACGACGACCTCGACCGGACGCTCGACTACGCCGCCATCTGTCAGCGTCTTGCCGATTACGCCGACGCCAACGCCCACGGCCTGGTGGAAACCTTCGCCGAGCGCGTCGCGGCACTGCTGATCGACGAATTCGGCGTCCGCCAGCTACGCCTGACCGTGCGCAAGCCCGGCGCCGTGGCCGCGGCACGCGCCGTGGGCATTCGCATCGAGCGCAGTGCCGACTGATGCCGCTGGCCGTTCTCGGGCTGGGCAGCAACATCCAGCGCCGGCATCACCTGACCCGCGCCCTGGACGCGCTGGCAACCCTCGCCGACCCGGCCCCGCTACGACTCTCCCCGGTTTACGAGAGTCCCGCAGTCGGCTTCGAGGACGATCGCCCCTTCTACAATCTGGTGGTGGCGTTCGAGACCGAGCTGTCGCCGACCGCGCTCAACGACCGCTGCAAGCGCATCGAGCGCGACAATGGCCGGCCCGCCGGCCCGACCAAGTTCGTCGCCCGCACGCTGGACATCGACCTGCTGCTGTGGGGCGAGGCCGTCGGCCGCCATGGCGACGCCCGCCTGCCGCGCGAAGACATCCTGCGCTACGCTTTCGTGCTGCACCCGCTGGCCGACCTGCTGCCCTCCCACGCCCATCCGGTCGACGGCCGCACGTTCGGGGCGCTATGGGCCGCTTTCGACGCCGCCGATCAATCCCGCGCTCAACCTCACTGGCCGGTGGACTTCCGGTGGAAAGGCCGACTCGTTTCCCGCGCCACCGATGCCTGACGGCAACCAGCAACGATGAAGCACTCGCAATCTCCATCTTCTTTGCCCATTGTCTGAACTGTCACTGCTGCGCGTTGAGACACACTGGAGGAATCGATACCGCCCGTGAAAAAGCCGGATCCCATGTCCTTATCGTATAGCAGATGGCGCGACTGGCCTCGACTGTCGCGTCTCGGCATCAAACTGTTCGCCATCATCCTGATCACCAACGTCTTGATCAGCGGACTGGTGTTCGTGTTCGTCTCGCGCAGCCTGGACGAAGGTTTCGTCAACTATCTCGAGCGCAGCCAGTCGACACGCGCCGAGACACTGGCCAACGCACTGGGCGAACAGTGGACACAGCGCGGCAGCTGGCAGTGGCTGCGCGACAATCCTCGCGCCTGGCAAAGTCTGGTTCGCAGCCAGCTCTGGTCGAGCGAGAAACGCCCTCCCAGCGGGATCGACCGCCAGTTTTCCGATGCCCGCGGCTACGTTCTGCTCGACGAGCTGAGCAATCCGGTGATCGGCGAGCCCCTGCTCAAGCCGCCTCCCCGGGACGATCTGGACATTCCGCCGCCGCCAGAGCCCCATTTTGTGCCGATCCGCAGTGGCGACAAGCTGGTCGGCCAACTGGGCTATCTGCCGCCGGAACGACTGATGGCGCGGATGGACCAGATCTTTCTCGAGCGCCAGCAGCGCAACCTGACCATCATCGTCGGTTCGCTGTTTCTCGCCTCTCTGCTCCTGGCTGGCGGGCTCGCCTGGTGGCTGGGCCGCCGTGCCCGGCTCATGACCCTGGCCACACGCCGGCTGACTCTCGGTGACTACAGCGTGCGCCTTTCCGAACGTGGCCGCGACGAGCTGTCGCGTCTCTCGGCGGATTTCAACCAGCTCGCCGAGACGCTCGAGGCCAACCGTCGCGCGCGCCAGCGCTGGGTCGCCGATATCGCCCATGAGCTGCGCACGCCGCTGGCAGTGCTGCGAGGCGAGATCGAAGCCATGCAGGACGGCATCCGCCCTCTGTCGGTGGACAACCTGGGATCGTTGCAGCAGGAGGTCGACCAGCTCGGGCATCTGGTCGAGGACTTGCGCCTGCTGGCCCAGAGCGACGCCGGCGCGCTGGACATGCACCTCGTGCCCGTGGATCTCGAGGAGTCGCTGGTACAGCGCCTCGAGGACAGTCAGCCGAGACTGGAAAGCCTCGGCCTCGCGCTTCAGCTCGAAACCGAACCGCTGTGGGTGCGTGCCGACAGCCAGCGTCTGCGTCAGCTTTGGGATAACCTGCTGTCCAACACCATCGCCTATACCGACAGCCCCGGCACGCTGCGCGTCACGCTGAAGCGCCGTGGCGATCAGGCGACCGTCGTCTGGGAGGACACCGCCCCCGGCGTGCCGGAGGACGAGCTGCCCCGCCTGACCGAGCGGCTGTACCGGGTGGAAGGGTCGCGCAATCGCCGCAGCGGTGGCAGCGGCCTGGGACTGTCGATCGCCAACGCGCTGATCGAAGCGCAGGGCGGCACGCTGGTGCCCTCGGTTTCGCCACTCGGCGGTTTGCGCTGGACGCTGACGTTCCCGCAGGCGCTTCCCGCCGACCGGACGGCGGACGCCTCCCTCGAGCGCGCCGACCACTCGTGCGGCTCGCCCGCCAAGGCGTCGCTCCCGGAGCGGGCCGGCGAGCGACACGAACGACACGAACGACACGAACGATACAACGAACCATTCAGTAGCCACGGCAGCCATGCCAACTGACAGGGAGCCGGTTTGATGAACGACACCATCCTGATCGTCGAGGACGAACCCAAGATCGCACGCCTGGTCGCCGACTATCTGTCGAAGAGCGGCTACGCTTCCGATCACATCGATCACGGCAATGCCGTGATGGCGTGGCTCGAAGAGAATCAGCCGATGCTGATCCTGCTCGACCTGATGCTGCCCGGCACCGATGGTCTCACCCTGTGCCGCCAGATCCGCGAGCGATTTCCCGCCATCCCCGTGATCATGCTGACCGCCCGTGTCGAGGAAGTGGATCGCCTGCTGGGACTCGAGCTGGGCGCCGACGACTATATCTGTAAACCCTTCAGCCCCCGGGAGGTCGTGGCCCGTGTCAAGGCCGTGCTGCGCCGCAGCTACGGCGCCACCGGCACGGACGAATCCACCTCCGAAGGCGACCGCCTGACGCTGGACGAAGACGGCTGGCGCGCGATGGCGGGCAGCGAGGACCTGAATCTCACCGCGGTCGAGTTCCAGCTCCTCAAGGTGATGATGTACAGCCCCGGGCGCATCTTCTCCCGCGACCAGTTGATGGATCACATGTATCGCGATCACCGTATCGTTTCCGAGCGTACCGTCGATAGCCACGTCAAGAAGCTCAGACGCAAGATCGCCGATGTCTGGCCGGACCGCGACATCATCCGCTCCGTCTACGGCGTCGGCTACAAGTATCAGCCCGAGGAGTGAGACCGCCCCGGCCCGGTCTCGACGCTGGCCGGCAAGCGCCGGCACCAGTCAGCCGGCCGGGACGCCGTGGGCCAGGAAGGTATCGACATCCCTCGCCGAGAAGAACAGCAGCGTCACCTCGAGGTCGGGAAGCGTGGGCAGCAACTCGCGCATCACGCCGGCCACGATGGCGGCAGCCGCGTCGGCCGGATAACCGTAGACACCGGTCGAGATGGCCGGAAACGCCAGCCGCGTGAATCGATGCTCTCCCGCCAGGCGCAGCGCATTACGATAGCAATCGGCCAGCTGCTCGGAGCGATCCTCCGACTTGGCGAAAACCGGCCCCACGGTGTGGATCACGTGAGACGCCGGCAGCCGGAACCCCGGCGTCATCGCCACTTCGCCCACCGGTAGCCCCTCCGGCCAGGTCGTGCGTCGCAACTCGCGGCACGCCTCGAGAAGGTCCGGCCCCGCCGCGCGATGGATCGCGCCATCGACGCCGCCACCGCCCTGCAGACTCTTGTTGGCGGCATTGACGATCGCATCGCCCTCGAAGCGGGTGATATCGCCCTCGGCAACGACCAGGCGGTCGCCCTGCCAGTGAATCTTCATCACGTCTCTCCTGTGGACCACGCATACTCGATCGGTAAAACGCAAAAGGTTGGCAACGACCGAATCGCTGCCAACCCCTCTTTCCCAACCCCTCTTTCCCAACCCGTCGTTTTCACACAATGTAGGACGCGATGCCAACGCTCGCGAACCAGAGCCGTTTCGAATCAGGAGGCCTGGTGTCATTTTCAGAAGACGGCTGCACGGAATGTCAGGGGTCGATTGCACCCTCCGGGCTTGCTGCTGTGGCATAGGTAACACTCGGTCTTGCCCTTTCCCTGCCGGCTACCTCCAGGGCAGGGTCATGCGTTGACCACACCATTTCGCCCCCGTGACTTGACTGCATAGCTCGCAGCATCGGCACGCCTTACCACGTCATCGACGCTCTGGTCCGACCATTGGAAGTTGCTCACCCCGATGCTGGCCGTCACTTTCCACGTGCGGCCGTTGTGTTCCAGACCCTTGGCCGCAATGCGCGCTCGCAGCGACTCGGCAATGCGCATGGCCTGGGAGAACTCGCAGCCAGGCAGCAGAATGGCGAACTCGTCGCCCCCCTGGCGGGCGGCATGGTCGCTGCTGCGCGTTTCCGCGCTCATCGCGGCCGCCACCTCGCGGAGCATGCTGTCGCCCAGGGCGTGACCGCCTGCGTCGTTGATGGCCTTGAAATGGTCCAGATCGAACATCAGCAGGGCCGACTGGGTGCCGGCTTTTTTCCAAGCGGCAAAGGCTTCCTCCAGCCGGCGCTCGAAACCGCGGCGGTTGAGCAGGCCGGTCAGCGGATCGTGCTCCGCTTCCCAGCGGCGCAGGGCATCCTCGTGCTGACGCTGGGTGATATCGCGTACGACCCCCACCTGGCCGATGATCTCGCCGTCCACCCGGATCGCAGTGGCGTGGACGTCCAACCAGTACAGCTCACCATGCTCGCCGTAGTAGCGAAACTGGCGCGCGACGTCCTGGTGCCGGAGAAGGCTCGCCTGCCAGGCGGCCACCACCGGTTTGCGATCCTCTTCGTGGATACGCTGGGCCCAGGTCGGCAGGTGGACCGGCGGCGTGATCCCCAGCAGTTGTCTCAGTGCCTGATTGACGAAAGTCAGGTTTCCCTGGGTGTCGGTGACGAACATGCCCTGGGGCGAGGCGGCCAGGATACCTTTCAGGAATGCCTTACGCTGTTGCAGGTCTTCCATGGCCTTCAGACGGCCATGCTCCACCTCATTGAAGACGTCGATGACGTTGCGCAGCTCGGACAGGCGGGTGGCGATCTGAAGGGAGCGCCGGTGGCCTTGGCTCAGCTCCTTGAGCTGCTGGGCCAGGCGCGTCAGTGGCCGCAGGGTCAGCCAGATCACGGCCGCCATCATCGGCAGCAACAGCCCCAACACCCACCAGCCCCGCCACGTAATGCGCTCCATGACGTTTGCCAGGGGGGTATAGACCTGATCGAGGGGCAGGTAGAGACCCAGTATCCAGTCGGCGGGCCAAATCTGGCGATAGGCCGTCAGGCCCGCGCTGCTTCCAAGCAGGTTGCCACTGGCCTCGCCCTGCCAGCCATCGCGCGCCAGATCGAGCCAGGGGTCGCGCGCCACGTCCTCCAGCGTTGGCAGGTCTTGCCGCTGGTCGGGGTGATAGAGCAGCCGGCCCGAGGCCGTGGCGATCACCACATGGCCCTCGTCGCCCAGCCGGAGGCGCTGGAACCCCTCGAACAGCTCGCTGCGGGCGATCTCCACCAGGCCACCCACGAAGCCCGTGTAGCGGCCCTGCTCCGTGTGGCGCGGTACCAGCATCATGACCATGGGCTTGCCGGAGACCGCTCCGACGAAGGGTTCACTGACATGCGGGCGCTGCACGTTGCGCATGAAGCGCGCATAGGACCGATAGCCGATGTCCTGGCCGCGGCGACCTTCAAGCGTCGGCCAGTCATCGACGACGATGTTCTCGGCATCGACCAGAATCAGGCCCTCGAAGAGGGCGAGCAAGGGGTCATGGTTACCCCGGGCCAGCATTCCCGGCGAGGCGTCGGGATACAGCCCGGCCAGGCGCTCCAGTACCTCCAGACGCTGCTCGATCTCATGCGTGATGTCGTTGCGGATCAGCTCCGCCTCATACCGCAGATGCACGCGGTTGGATTCCTCGACCAGCAGGGTGCCGGACTGCCAGCCGAAGGCCAGTAGTGTCATGCTCAGCAGCGTCCAGATCACCACGACCCCCAACAGCAGGCGGCCCCGCAACGAGAAGAGGTAATGATGCAGGACGTGTTTCAGAGACTGGGCGACCCTCATATTCGGCACTCCTATGCTCAACGGCGACGCCACTCCCGCGGCGCAATCGGCGACGCTTGTTCCCAAAGCCTGTTTCGGTAACACCCTACGCCATGTCCGCACAGCCCGCATGGCGACCGACATGGCGCAATCCGCTGCTTGGCGGCCGTCATCTTGTAAGGTCGTCCGCCTTTTCGGCCTTATCGTGGATATCGGGCTGGCTGGCCTTCAAGGCGGCGTAGAGGGCCGTCTTGCTGACCTTGATCCGTGCGGCGGCCTCGCGGACGTTCAGCCCGTTGGCCAGGTACTCCCTTGCCCGCTTCAATTTGTCCTCGGTGACGACAGGCTTGCGTCCCCCTTTGCGCCCGCGAGCGGCGGCAGCGGCCAGTCCCGCCCTGGTACGATCCCGGATCAGGTCACGCTCAAACTGCCCCAGGGCACCGAACACATGGAAGATCAGCCGCCCACCGGGCGTGGTGGTGTCGATGGCTTCGGTCAGCGACCGGAACCCGATACCCCGCGCCTCCAGGGCACTGACGACCTCGATCAGATGCGGCAGCGAGCGTCCCAGTCGATCCAGTCGCCACACGACCAGCACATCCCCGTCGCGTAGAAACTCCAACGCGGCCGTCAGGCCCGGTCGATCCGCCTTGGCCCCGGAGACAGTGTCATCGAAGATCCGCTCGCACCCCGCCTTGCGAAGCGCATCCGTCTGCAAGGCGGTATCCTGCTCCGCCGTCGAGACCCGCGCATAGCCGATCAGCGCCATTGACCGCCCCTTTTGTCCGTTAATCCGTCCGCCTATCTTATTGTCCGAAAACCCATCAAACAAGTCTATTCTCGGACATTGTCCGGGTTGGCCGTCTAATGATCGTTTTCCGGACAAAGCATGCATTATGCACGGGAGTTCTGAGCAAGCGGGCAATCGCTTTGAACAAGTGCGCTTTCCTGTTGACCAGCTGGTCGCTGATCGAGGACATCGTCTCGCCGCTCCAGACGATGAGCTTGCCAGGGCGGGATCACCGCCAGGTATTGAACGGCCTCCTCTGGGCCCTGTGGCCCTGTGTTCAAGAACCAAATGGCGCGATTCTCCAGAATGCTATCGTCCTTGGAAGTCCGGCAGATGGAGAATGTTATCAGTCGGGCTGGTCACGGAGTCTCCTTACACTGGCCGAGCTTTCCCTAGTTGTCAGAGACGGGGTCTGGCAGGAGGACTGCGCAAATGCCTCAACCAAGTAATCGATCATCGCCCTGACCTTGGCTGGTGGGCGCCGGTCGGGGGGAAACAGCACATGCAAGCCGCCCAGGTCGAGCGTGGGCTGGTCGAGTTCCAGGGCCACCAGGGTACCGCGCGCCAGGGCCTCCCCCACGATGAAGTTCGGCTGATAGATCACGCCCTGCCCGCCAAGCGCCGCCGCCAATAATGCATCACCATTGTTGGCTTTGAGATCGCCTTGCACAGGCACCTGAATGTCGCCCTCGCGACCGAAGCTCCAGGTCCCCTCTCTCTGAGAGGGCGACAGGGTATAGCTCAGACAGTTATGGCCGGATAGTTCGGCGACGCCCCCCGGCGTGCCGTATCGTTCCAGATAGTCCGGCGCGGCACATACCCGCATCGGGCAGTCGCCCAGCCGTCGCGCCTTGAGCGAGCTGTCGGCAAGATGACCGATGCGGATCGCCAGGTCCCAGCCTTCCTGGATCAGGCCGTGCTGGGCATCGCTCAGGCCCAGTTCGACCTCCACCTTCGGATAGCGACGGTGGAACGCGGGTAGCAGTGGCGCGATGAAGCGCACGCCGAAGGAGAGCGGTACATTCATGCGCAGCCGCCCGACCGCTTCGACTCTCTGGGCGGCCACTTCCGACTCCGCCTCGTCGAGTTCCTGCAGGATGCGCCGGCAGGCCTCGAGATAGTCGGTGCCGGCGTCCGTCAACGTCAGCCGTCGGGTGGTGCGATGCAGTAGCTTGACGCCCAGCCGGGCCTCCAGGGCATCCATGTGCTTGGTGGCCATAGCCGGCGACATGCCCAGCGCGCGTCCCGCCGCCGATAGGCTGCCGTGGGTTGCCGCTTGGGTAAAGACCCGCATCCCCGTAAAACGGTCCAGCATCTATTTCGCACTCATAGTTAAAGGTGTTTGCATAAAATACCATATTCTCTTACTAAGGGAGTGAGGATACAGTATTACCTACCTAAGTATTCACCGGGCCGCATGGCCCAAGGAATTACACGATGACCAACGCGAGCGTATCGCCCCCTGATTCAACCACCCAGCCGGTGCTGTTCATTCCCCACGGCGCCGGCCCGTGCTTCTTCATGGACTGGAACCCGCCCGGCACCTGGGAAGGCATGGCAGGCTTCCTCAAGGGCGTGGCCGCCTCGCTGCCGGCCCGCCCCCGCGCGATCCTGATGGTCTCCGCCCACTGGCGAACCCCCGGCTTTCGCGTGAGCGCGGGTGAATACCCCGAGCTGATCTACGATTACCACGGGTTTCCTGACCACACCTATGAGCTCACCTACCCGGCCCCCGGCGCACCGGCCCTGGCAGAGCAGGTCGACAGGCTGCTCTCTCAAGCCGGTCTGGCCAGCCAACGGGACACCGAGCGGGGGTTCGATCACGGTATGTTCGTGCCGCTGAAGCTGATGTTCCCCGAGGCGGATATCCCCGTAGTGCAGTTGTCGCTGCGCGATGATCTCGATCCCGCGGCCCATCTCGCCGCTGGCGAGGCCTTGGCGTCGCTGCGTGATGAAGGTGTACTGATCGTCGGCAGCGGCATGAGCTTCCACAACATGCGCGGCTACGGGGATGCGCGTTTTACCGCACCCTCCGAGGCCTTTGATGACTGGCTGACTCAGACCGTGGAGGCTGAGCCGGATCGGCGCCACGCCGCGCTTGGCGACTGGGCTCGGGCACCCCATGCGCCTCAGTGCCACCCGCCGGGCGACGAAGAGCACCTGATCCCGCTGATGGTCGCCGCCGGCGCCGCGGGGAAGGACAAGGGCCGCAAGATCTATTCGGAACAAGTGCTCAAGACGCAGCTGTCCGCCTACCGCTTCGGCTGAGGCGGCCACGCCACTTTCACAGCCACCTCACATGGCAACTCACGCAATACAGCAGGAGGTAGATGATGCGAATTGAACTTTCTGGCAAACAGGCCCTAGTCACCGGCTCCACCGCGGGCATTGGGCTGGCGATCGCCACTGGCCTGGCCCAGGCGGGTGCTAGCGTGACCGTGGTCGGTCGCGATCAGGCCAAGGTGGACAAGGCCGTGGCCCATATCCAGCAGGCCAGTGGCCGTGACGATGCCAGCGGCGTGGTGGCCGACCCCGGCACCGCCGAAGGCTGTCAGGCGCTGATCGCGGCCCGCCCCGAGGTCGATATCCTGGTCAACAACCTGGGTATCTACGGCGGCCGCCCCTTCTTCGAGATTGACGACGCCGCCTGGGAAGAGATCTTCCAGATCAATGTCATGAGCGGGGTGCGCCTGGCGCGGCACTATGCCCAGGGCATGCAGGCCCGTGGCTGGGGGCGCATCCAGTTCATCTCCAGCGAGTCGGCACTCAACATACCCGCCGAGATGGTGCACTACGGCGTCAGCAAGGCGGCCCTGCAGGGTGTCTCCCGCGGTCTGGCCAAGGTGCTGGCCGGCGGTGGCGTCACGGTCAACACCATCCTGCCCGGCCCGACCCGTACCGAAGGCGCCCAGGCGATGATGGCCAAGCTGGCCGCCGAGCGCGGCGTCTCGGCCGAAGAGATGGAGACCCTGTTCCTGGAGGAGAACCGCCCCTCGACGCTGCTCAAGCGCTTCGCCACCCCCGAGGAGGTCGCCAGCCTGTGCGTCTATGCGGCCTCGCCCCAGGCCAGTGCCACCACCGGCTCCGCCCTGCGAGTGGAAGGCGGCATCGTCGAGAGCATTGCCTGATCGAGACGTCGGGACCGCGGCGATAGCAGGCGGTTTGCTAGCCTGCTAGCTTGGAGCTGCTTGAATTTTTGAAACTACCTGGCGGAGATGTCGATGATCAACGATTCCAAAGAACGCTATGGCAGCGTCAGCAAGGCCTTCCATTGGCTGATGGCGGTATTGATCATCTGGCAGCTGCTCAAGTTTGGTGACCGGATCGCCGAGGGGGAGCACTGGGTAGGCCAGACCCTGGTTCCCTGGCACGTCTCCATCGGCACCCTGCTACTGGTGTTGATCGTGCTGCGCCTGGCGTGGGTGGCGCGTCAGCGTCATCAGCGTCCGGCCCAGGACCCGGCCACTGCCAAGCTGGTCAAGGCCGGGCATGGCCTGCTCTTCGCCGGCATGCTGCTGATGCCGATCACCGGGGTGATGGTGATGCTGGGAGGCGGCTATGGACTGACCGCCTTCGGGTTGGAGATCTTTGCGGAGAGTGAAGAGATCGCTTGGGCCGCAAGTCTCGGCAGCCTGCACTCACCGCTGGCTTGGGCGTTGACCGCGCTGGTCCTCGGGCATATCGGCATCGCCCTGTTTCACCACTTTGTCCAGCGTGACGATACGCTCAAGCGGATGCTGTAGCGCGACCGTGACAGGTACCAGGCATTGCCTTCAACAGGTTTTCGACATGGGAGAGAAAAGGATCATGAAAAAACGCAACTTGGGCCGCTCCGGGGTCGAGATCGCACCGCTCGTCTTCGGTGGCAACGTTTTCGGCTGGACCGCCGATGAAGACCGCTCCTTCACCCTGCTCGATCGCTTCGTCGAGCGTGGCTTCAACGCCATCGACACCGCCGATGTCTATTCGGCCTGGGCGCCGGGGCTCGAGGGCGGTGAGTCGGAAACGGTTCTGGGTCAGTGGCTGGCCCGGCGCGGGCGGCGCGACGATCTCGTACTGATGAGCAAGGTGGGCATGTGGGAGCCGCGCAAGGGCCTCTCGGCGGCCAACATCGAGGCCGCCGTCGAGGACTCCCTGAAGCGCCTGCGTACCGATTACCTGGACGTCTACTTCGCACATATCGATGACCAGGATGTGCCACTGGAGGAAACCCTTGGGGCCTTCGCCCGGCTGATCGAGGCCGGCAAAGTGCGAACCATCGGCGCTTCCAACTATTCCGCCGAGCGACTGGGCGAGGCCCTGGCGGTCTCCCGGAATCAGGGGCTGCCCCGCTACGAAGTGACGCAGCCGCTCTATAACCTCTATGACCGTGACGACTTTGAGGCCGGGCTTGCGAATGTGGCCGAGGAGCATGCGCTCGGGGTGGTGAGCTACTTCTCCCTGGCCAGCGGCTTTCTGACCGGTAAGTATTCGAAGCTCGAAGATCTGGAAGGTAACGCCCGGGCCGATTTCCTGAAGGGCTACTTCGATGAGCGCGGTCAGCGACTTCTGCAGGAGCTGTTGAACGTATCCGATGAGCTTGGCGCCAAGCCCGCCCAAGTAGCTCTGGCCTGGCTGCTGAGCCGCCCCGCGGTCACCGCGCCCATTGCCAGCGCCACTAGCCTAGGTCAGCTGGATGAAGTACTGGATTCCGTGAGCTTGTCGCTGCCTGAACAGGCGCTGGCCAGGCTAGATGTTGCTAGGCGATAACTGACCACCCTCCATCAACCAGGTAATCCGGTGAGCAAGCGACTAGGCTCATTCCTGTGATGGACAGGTATCAACCACTTACTTCCGGATACTCCCGTTTGTTCGAAAGATCGACAACTCGCAACACTCCCAAGGAGGTACACCCCATGACCCAGGTACTGGTGCTCTACTACTCCATGTATGGCCATATCGAGACCATGGCGAACAGCATCGCGGACGGCGCACGCCAGGTGAACGGTGTCGAAGTGACGATCAAGCGGGTCCCCGAGACGATGGACCCGGAGGCCTTCGCCAAGGCCGGCGGCAAGGCACTCGACACCCCCGAGGCGCGTCCCGAGGAACTGGCCGACTATGACGCCGTTATCTTTGGCACGCCGACCCGTTTCGGCAACATGGCCGGCCAGATGCGCACCTTCCTCGACCAGACCGGCAGTCTGTGGGCGAGCGGCAGCCTGCGCGGCAAGGTGGCCAGTGTCTTCACCTCCACCGGCACCGGCGGCGGCAACGAGACCACGATTCTCACCGCTTGGACGACCCTGGCCCATCACGGCATGGTGATCGTGCCCATCGGCTATGGTCTCGAGGCCCAGTTCGATATCTCCGAGGTCAAGGGCGGCTCGCCGTATGGCGCCGCGACCATCGCCGGTGGTGACGGCTCACGTCAACCCAGCGAGACCGAGCTGAACCTCGCCCGTTTTCAGGGCGAGCACGTCGCCGGCATCGCTGCACGGCTGGCCGGATGATAGCGCTCCTCTCGCCCTTGCCGATTAGGCCCCGCCCGGTCACCCGTGCGGGGCCTTTCGTGTGTCAGGGCCAGAGGTTCAGCCCCGGGCAAGATGCTCGGCGATGGTCCGGTCGAAGGTCTCGTGGGTAGCCGGTCGCGCTCGTCCATGACGACCAGGACGATGACCGTGTGGTCGATCTGCACTTGTTCCAGCGGCGTAATAGCAGCGGGAGGTACGCCGCCAGCACCCGCAACGGGCGCGCTTTGCACGCCTGAGCGACCTCGCGGTGAAACGCCGCCAGACTGCGCTTCTGCTTGGTCAGAAAGCGCTTTTGCAGCAGCTCACGGATGATGCGTTCGACCGACTCCGGCAGACGCCCCTTGCCTTTCCCGCCGCCGGATTGGCCGGGAGCCGGGTCCGTCACAAGGCCAGTGCCTTGCCGGGCACGGTGGATCAGGACATATACCTGTCGCCGGGACAGGCCCAGCGCTTGAGCGGCGGCGTCGACGGCCTCATGCCCCACCACCTCAAGCGCTGCCAGTGGTCCGATGATGTCCGTTCGCTGCCGGGCCTGGGCCCAGGCTTTATCGGGCAGGGTGGCCACGCCTTGCTCGGCAATCGGTGTTGAGTCTGACGCCATGCCCCCGACTCGCCTGTGGTGCATAGGAGTACTGAGCATAGTCGAGGTTGGTGAAGGTGACTGCTGATACCGGGCTGTCAGGAGCCGCCTTCACACCTGGCGTTACGCCCCGCCACCTGGTGCAGTCGTCTTCTGAAAATGACACCTGGCGGCTCGCCTCGGCCGACGCGGACTCGGGCAGGGTTGCGGCGGCCGGTGCCATGCCGGCCTCGCCACGCTTGAGCAGAGCGTAGCCGACACCGGTGATCACCGAGCCGGCAGCGATGGCCAGCAGATAGAGCAGCGCCAGGTTGACGGCATTCGGGATCAGCAGCACGAACAGGCCGCCGTGCGGTGCCATCAGCTTGACGCCGAACCACATGGAGAGCGCCCCGGTCACCGCGCCGCCGACCATCGATACCGGAATCACGCGCAGCGGATCCTTGGCGGCAAAGGGTATCGCCCCCTCGCTGATGAAACAGAGCCCCAGCACGAACGATGCCTTGCCCGCCTCGCGCTCGGCCTGGGCGAACCGGCCGCGCCTCAGGAACGTCGCCAGGCCCATCCCGATGGCCGGCACCATGCCCGCGGCCATGATCGCGGCCATCGGCATGTAGGTCTCGGTCGAGAGCAGGCCGACGCCGAAGGTATAAGCCGCCTTGTTGACCGGCCCGCCCAGGTCGAAGCACATCATCGCGCCGAGCAGCACGCCCAGCAGGACCGCATTGGTCGAACCCATGTCGTTGAGGAAGGCGGTCAATGCCGAAAGAACCGCCGCCACCGGCGTGCCGACCACATAGATCATGATCAGGCCGGTGACCAGGCTCGCCAGCAGCGGAATGATCAGGATCGGCTTCAGCGACTCCACGCTGGCCGGCAGCTTGACGTAGCGCGTCACCGCCTTGGCCGAGTAGCCGGCCAGGAAGCCGGCCAGAATCCCGCCGATGAAGCCGGCGCCCAGCGTCGAAGCCAGCATTCCGCCGATCATGCCGGGCGCAATGCCCGGACGGTCGGCAATCGAATAGGCGATGTAACCGGCCAGCACCGGCACCATCAGCGCAAAGGCGGTGCCGCCGCCGATCTGCATCAGCGCCGCCGCCAGCGTCCCTTCCTGCTCGAAGGCCTTGATTCCGAACACGAACGAGAGCGCGATACAGAGCCCGCCCGCCACCACCATCGGCAGCATGAACGAGACTCCGGTCAGCAGGTGCTTGTAGAACCCGCGCTCCTTGGCGCTCTTCGGGGATCCGCCGCTCTTGCGCTCGCTGCCGGCCGACTCCACCTGCGCCTCGTCGAGCGCTTTCTGGATCGTCTGCTGCGGCTGCTTGAGCGCGCTGCCGGTAGAGGTCCGGTAGATCCGTTTGCCGGCGAAGCGGGCGTTGTCGATCTCGATATCGCAGGCCAGCAGCACCACATCCGCCGCTTCGACATCCTCGTCGCTGATCGGATTCTGCGCACCTACCGATCCCTGCGTCTCGACATGAATCCGGTGGCCCAGCGCCCGCCCGGCCTGCTCCAGCGCCTCGGCCGCCATGAAGGTATGGGCCACGCCGGTCGGGCAGGCCGTCACTGCGACGATGCGCTTGATTCCGGAAGACTCGGGCGACACTGTCTTCGCTGGTTCCGCGGGCTCACTGGCAGCATTGAACACCGTCGCCTCGCGGGCGGCGCGTTCGAGAAACGCCTCGGGGTCGGGCAGCGCCTGCTGGATCGGCGCGCGATAGAGCCGCTTGCCGGCGAAGCGAGCGGCTTCGGGCACCCGCTCGGCGGCCACGACGATCAGATCCGCCGCGGCGATCGCCGCTTCCGACACCGGCGTGACGGCTTCGAGCTCGCCATGCATTTCCGTCCGGGCCTCCCAGCCGCGACGCTTGGCGGCCTGCTCCAGGCGTCTTGCAGCCAGAAAGGTCGTCGCCATGCCGCTGGGGCAGGCGGTAATCAGAATGACATTCATGCGTTCCCCGTTCATGCATTCCCCCCGACGCGCGCTTCGCCGCAGCGGCTGACGCTCGTCTGTTGCAGTAATTCCTGGAAGTCTTCGGCGTGCGGATTGCCGACACCGATATGGCGCACCGCCTCGGCGGCCAGTGCCGTCGCCTGGCGCAGCGCCTCCTGCGGTGATTGATCCGCGATCACGCCATGCAGCAAAGCGGCCAGCAACGTATCGCCCGCGCCCACCGTATTGCGGACCTCGACCCGGGGCGGCGTGGCGCGCCACTCTCCGCGCCGGCCGATCCACAGCACGCCCTCACCACCCAGCGACAGGATCGCCTCCTCGACACCGGAAGCGTGCAGACGCCGGACCGCATCGAGCTGGGCCGCCGGATCGGCCAGCGGGCCGCCGGCCCAGTCGGCCAGCTCCTGTTCGTTGGGCTTGGCCGCGTCGGGCAGTACCGCCAGCGCCGCGGTCAGGGCCGGGCCGCTGGTGTCGATCCAGACCGGCACGCCGCTGGCCTTGAGCGCCCGGATCAGCGTCGCCAGCGCCTCAGGCGACACGCCCGGCGGCAGGCTGCCGGTCACCACGACCGCAGCCGGCGACGTCGCCTTGCAGCGCGTGACCAGATCGGCCGTCAGTTCGGCCAGTGCCGCCTCGGAGACCTCGATGCCCGGGCCGTTGATGTCGGTCACGCGACCGTCGTCCTCGGCCAGCTTGGCGTTGATCCGGGTCTCGCCGGGCAGGCGCAGACTGGCGTCCTCGATCCCGTCGCGCCGGCAGGCCTGGACGAACGCGGTGTCGTTGTCCGCGCCCAGAAAGCCGGACAGGGTGACCCGGTGACCCAGCGACGCCAGCACCTGGGCCACGTTGAGCCCCTTGCCGGCCGCCGCCAGATGCGACGAACGCGTGCGATTGACCGCCCCCGGCTCGAGCCGCGGCAGCTGGATCGACAGATCCAGCGCCGGATTGAGCGTCACCACCAGCACGTGCGCCATTAGAGCGCCTCCAGCGCATCGCGCACGGCCTGGCTGGTAGCCTGGGCCAGCGCCGTCTCGGCGTGCAGGCGAGCGCTCTCCTCGGTGATCCCGCGCAGGCGTGCCTTGACCATCGGCACCTGGCGCACGGAGACCGAGAGCTCGTCGACGCCCAGCCCGACCAGCACCGGCACGGCGGCAGCGTCCGAGCCCAGCTCGCCGCAGACGCCGACCCACTTGCCCTCGGCGTGAGCCGCCTCCACGGTCATCCGGATCAGCCGCAGCACTGCCGGATGCAAGCCATCCGCCTGGGACGACAGCTCAGGGTGGCCGCGGTCGATCGCCAGGGTGTACTGGGTCAGGTCGTTGGTGCCGATGGAGAAGAAGTCGACCTCCGCCGCCAGGCTCGGTGCCAGCAGCGCCGCTGAGGGAATCTCGATCATCACGCCAACCTGGACGTCGGACGCGCCGATCTCCTGTTGCAGCCGGTCGACGATCGCCCTGGCCTGACGGTACTCGTCGACGTCCTTGACCATCGGAAACATGATCCGCAGCGGCCGATCGCCGGCGGCGGTCAGAAGCGCCCGCAGCTGAGTTTCCAGCACGTCCGGGCGGGTCAGCGCCAGCCGGATGCCGCGCAGGCCGAGGAACGGGTTGTCCTCCGCCGCTACCGGCCAGTAAGGCAGCGGCTTGTCGCCGCCAACGTCCAGCGTACGCGCCACCAGCGGGCGGCCGTCGAGAGCGTCGAAGGCACGCCGGTACTCGCCGATCTGGGTCTCCAGATCCGGCGCCTCCGGGTGCGCCATGAACAGGAATTCGGTGCGCAGCAATCCGACGCCTTCGGCACCGTGTTCGACGGCATCCTCGGCATGGGCGGTGTTACCCAAGTTGGCAGCGACTTCGATACGCCGGCCATCCGCCGTGCGGCCCTCTTCGAAGCGCAGGCCGTGCGCTTCGCGACGCAGCCGCTCCAGCTCCTTGAGGCGTAGTTCGGCACGGTCGCGGCGCTCCGCGCTGGGCCGCACGATCACCCGGCCGAGGTCACCGTCGAGGATCAGCTCGTCGTCGTTGGCGAGTGTCAGCGCTCGCTCACCGGCACCGACCACGGCAGGAATGCCCAGCGCCCGCGCCAGAATCGCGCTGTGCGAGGTCGCGCCGCCGCGGGCAGTCAGCAATCCGCGCACCTGGGCGGTATCGAGGCGCGCCACGTCGGAAGGGCCGATATCGTCGGTGACCAGAATGTACGGGCGCTGCGGCGGTGTCGGCATCTTGACCCCGCACAGCACGCCCAGCACCCGGCGACCCACGTCGCGCAGATCGGCGGCGCGCTCGGCCAGCAGCCGATCCGCCAGCACCTCCTGGGCGCGGGCGGCGGTATCGATCGCCTGCCACCACGCCGCTTCGGCACTCATACCGTCGCGCATGCCCTCGAAGGCGGCCTCGTGCAATTCCGGGTCGTCGAGCATCTCGGCATGCATGGAGAGAATCTCGGCCACGTCGCCGCCCTTGGCGGTGCCGATCAGCGCGTGCAGCTGCTCGCGCGCTTCGACCAGGCTGGCGCGCAGTCGCTCGCGCTGCCGTTCGGCGTCGCCTTGTTTTTCCGGCGTCAGATCGCGGGCCCGTTCGGGATAATCGAAGCTGGGTGCGCGCATCACGAAGACCGGCGCGATCGCCAGTCCCGGCGAGGCGGCGGTAGCCGGCAACGCGGTATCGTCGGTGATGGGCTCCGGTACCGCCGTGCCGGGAATTTCTCCCGTTGCCTCGGCCACCGCATCGCGCCGCGAGACGTGGCTGGTGCTGGCGGCATCCGCCAGCGGCCTCACGGACTCGCCGAGCCCGCCCTGGACGGCGGCGACCATCGCCGCCAACGCCGCCTCGGCGCTCCCACCCTCGCCCCCGCCTTCGGCAGAGAAGATCAGCGTCTGGCCGCGCCGGGCACCGAGCCCGATCACCTTGGTCAGGCTGGCGGCGGAAACCGTCTCCGCCGCGCCTTCCAACAGCCGCACGCGAACCGGCACGGACTGCTCGCGGGCTGCCTGGACCAGCAGCTTGGCCGGGCGGGCGTGCAGTCCGTGGGCGTTGAGCAGCGTCACGCGAGCGGTCTCGGCGTGGCTAGACTCGCCGGACAGACGCGCCAGAACGTGGTCGGCATCGGCGTCGACCAGCGCTTCGCCTTCGCCGCTATCCAGCAGATCCGCCAGCCGTTCCAGCAGCTCCCGATGAACGTCGTCTTGCGCCGCCACGCAGAACACGCCATTGACCACGCCTTTCGGGCCAGTGAACGAGCGTTCCGGCGTCGCCAGCGCCAGCGCCGGCTGACTGACGCCGGCGGCAGCACTCACCAGCCACAGCCCCTGGCCCAGCGAGATCGGTTCCTGCTCGGTGATCGCGGCGACGAAGCGCGCATCGACGCACTCGGCCTGGCGCAGCCGCGCGGCCGCCGCCAGCGCCAGCTCGAAACGGTCACGCGCCGGAAAACCCAGGCAGAGCGTACCGGCATCCAGGCGTGCCTTGCGTTGAGGCTTGGCCAGCAGCGCCACCATCGCCTCGGCCGTGTCGGCGTTGGCCAGGCGTTCGGCCACGCTCTCGTCGTCGAGCACGTGCGTCAATCGCCGCAAAACGTCGAGATGTTCGTCGCTGGCGGCGGCGATCGTCACCAGCAGGAATACTTGATTCCCGTCGTGCCACGTCACGCCTTGGGGAAACTGCAGCAGCCGCACACCGGTTCGGTGAATCTGTTCGCGGCTCTCCGGGGTGCCGTGGGGAATGGCGATACCGCTGCCGAGAAAGGTCGAACCCTGCGCCTCGCGGGCGTGCAGCGCGTCGCGATAGCTCGCCTCGACCAGGCCGGCCCGGTGCAGCGACGCGGCGGCCTGATCCAGTGCATCCTGCCAGCTGTCGGCCTGGCAATTGAGCGCCGCGTCCTGCGGCTGGAGGGTCAGCATAACGATCTCTCCGAATGGTCGTTCGATGTCCGTAGCATGGGGCAGCGGCGCTTCCGATACCACCAGGACATCGGATGTTCCAACTTTTTGCTGAATCGTGTCACCTGTCGTGTCGACATGCTCTCCGTTCGTCGGCCGTTTGACAAGCTAGACCTTCGCAGCAGACCTTCGCCTCAGATCTTCGCCACAGTTCTCTGCGACGGAGCGGGCCGGATAGCGCCGAGCGTAAAATCAGGCTGGGCCGGGGCGGCCCGACGCGGTATCGTTCCCAACCGTGCGGACGCGTCATCGTCGATCATGAACGTTGCAGGAGCCTTGCATGAAGCTTGCCGATATCGCCCGACTGGCCGGCGTTTCTCGCACCACCGCCAGCTATGTGCTCAACGGCCAGGCCAGGACGCGTCGCATCAGCGAGGCCACGGTAGCCCGCGTGCTGGCCATCGCCAATGCCCACGATTACCGGATCGATGCCCAGGCGGCGGCCCTGCGCGGCGGCGACAGCCGGACGCTGGGCCTGATCGTGCCGGACCTGGAAAACGGCAGCTACGCACGCCTGGCCAAGCGGCTCGAACACGGCGCGCGCCAGCAGGGCTATCAACTGCTGATCGCCGGTTCCGACGACGATCCGCAAAGCGAGCGTGAAGTCGCGAAGTCGCTGCGCGCCCAGCGTTGCGACGTGCTGCTGGTCGCCAGCAGCCTGAGCCCCGAGGACGCTTTCTATATCGAACTGTCGGCCCAGGGATTGCCGGTGATCGCCATCGACCGCCCGCTGGACCCCGAGCGATTCGTCAACATCGTCACCAACGGTCGCGCTGCCGGGGAAATGCTGACCCGTTCGGTGCTGGCCGACGACGTGTCGGACGTGGTGTGGCTGGACGCGGTGCCGAATCTGTCGATCAGCACCGAACGACGGCGCGGCTTTCTGGACGCCCTGGTCGACAGGCCCCGGTGTCGCCCGCGCTGCTTCAGCGGTGAACGCTACGATCGTGACAGCGGCGCAGCGCTGATGCGCCGCCTGCTGGACGAGGGCGGTTTGCCGGATGCCATCGTCACCGCCTCCTACACGCTAATGGACGGGCTGCTCGACGTCCTGCTCGAACACGGTGCGCCGCCCGCCGAGTTGCATCTGGCGACATTCGGTGACGATCGGCTGCTCGATTTCCTGCCGTGCAAGGTCAACTCGCTCCCCCAGGATCACGACCGGGTTGCCGAACAGGCCCTGGCGCGCGCCATGCAGGCAGCTCGCGGCCAGTACGTGCCCGGGCTGGACGTGATCGACAGGACGCTCAAGCGCCGACGTTGAATGCCGGTGGATGCCGGCGAGACGGATTGTCCACGGCAGAGCGTGGGCTGAACGTCGCGACTGAAGTATGCTTGAGCTCTGCCTGAAATCTGGCTGAAAGCCGCCAAGCGCAGCCATTTTTCCGACAGAGCGTAGTTCACCGACGTATCAGGAACGACATTTGTCAGACGATCTTCCCGACATCCTGGCCGGGCCAATGCTCCGTCGCGCCATGCCGCAGCGACTGGTGATGTGGCTGATCGCTTCGCGCCCGATCGAACTCCAGTTGACGCTATCTGCCGATGACCTCTCGCAGCACCACGATCTCGAGTCGGCGACGACTCGCCTGGCGGTCGGTCATCACGCTCACCTTCACCTGATCGACCTGCCGCTCGGCGATGCCCTGCCCCGGGATGTCCGCATCGCCTACGACCTCGCCTATCGTGTGAATGCCGCAGGGGGAGTGAATGAGGAAGGGAAAGGCACCGGCTGGTGCTCGATGCGGGATTGGGGCGAGGCCCTTTGCTACGACGGTGAGCCACTGCCTACGCTGGTGCTGCGTTCGCGCTACGACAATCTGCTCCACGGCTCCTGCCGCAAGCCGCATCACGCCAGCCCCGATGGCCTGGTGCGCGCCGATCGCTGGCTGAGCGAGCGCCACGCCGACAGCGCCGCGCGGCCGGCAGCGCTACTGATGACCGGCGATCAAATCTATGCCGACGACGTGGCCGGGCCGATGCTCGCCGCCATTCATGCGCTGATTGCGAGACTGGGCCTTTACGACGAGTGCCTGGAGGGAACGGAGATCGCCAGCGGCAGCGAGCTCTACGCCCGCGACGAGACCTACTATCATCGCGACGATCTGCTGCCGGCGATCCGCTCCACCGAAGCCCTGCGCGAGAAATTCTTCGGCGGCGTACGCAAGCCGATCTTCACCACCGCCAGCGCGGAAAATCACCTGATCACCTTCGCCGAGCTGCTGGCGATGTATCTACTGGTGTGGTCACCGACACCGTGGCGGCTGATCGAGGTGGAAATTCCCCAACTCGCCGCCGAGGAGCAGGACCGCTACCGCGCCGAACAGCGCCACATCGATGCTTTCGTCGCTGGGCTGCCAAACGTGGCGCGCCTGTTCGCCCACCTTCCCACGCTGATGATCTTCGATGACCATGACGTCACCGACGACTGGAATCTCTCCGCCGCCTGGGAAGCCGCGGTCTATGAGCATCCGTTCTCGCGCCGGATCGTGGGTAACGCGCTGATCGCGTACCTGCTGTGTCAGGGATGGGGCAACGACCCCGACGGCCTGGCCGAGCCGCTGGCCGCCAGCCGCGAATGGCTCGACTCGGCCAGCCATGACGGCCGGCTCGATTGCGAGACGCACAACCGGCTCGTGACCCACCTGCTGGGCTTCACCGGCTGGGGCTACACCCTCGACTCGACGCCGCGCCTGGTGGTGCTGGATACACGCACACGGCGCTGGCGTAGCGAACGTCGCCGGCACCACCCCTCGGGCCTGATGGACTGGGAAGCGTTGAGCGAATTCCAGCAGGAACTGCTCGAGGAACCTTCGGTGATCATCGTCTCTCCGGCGCCGATCTTCGGGGTCAAGCTGATCGAAGGCATCCAGCGCGTCTTCACCTGGTTCGGCAAGCCGTTGCTGGTCGACGCGGAGAACTGGATGGCGCACCCCGGTGCGGCTCATACCATGCTCAACATCCTGCGCCATAGCCGCACGCCCCAGCGTTACGTGATTCTCTCCGGCGACGTGCACTACTCCTTCGTCTACGCGATCACCATTCGCCAGCATCGCAACAGCCCTCGCATGTGGCAGATCACCAGCAGTGGCCTCAAGAACACCTTCCCCGACACCCTGCTCGACTGGTTCGACCGCCTCAATCGCTGGCTCTACGCGCCCTGGTCACCGCTCAACTGGCTCACCAAGCGGCGTCGCATGGCGGTGGATCCCTACTATCCCGAACGGGCCTCGAAAGGCGAGCGCCTGTGGAACCGGGCCGGTATCGGTCAGGTCCTGCTCGACGATCAGGGCGCGCCACGAGAGGTCACGCAGCTGGGCGCCGACGACTGCGACACCCGTTTCTCGGAATCCCGCTCGTGATACGGCGCCATGCCGATCGAATATGCTGGTTGCCACGGTTCGATGGGCATGGCGACCGCCATGGATTGTCATCGGGTCTCCATCAACCGGCGCGAGCGATACCCGGTAGCGCTTCGACATCGCCGAACGTGCCGGTCCTCCCTTCGACATCGCGTAGTTCGACCACGATCCCCCTGGCCGCGGCATGCTCGACGAAACGATCGATATCCTCGCGAATATCCGGATCGATGTAGTTGGCACCGATAGCGTCGATGATCAGCTCGCCGTTGTCCGGCACGGTATCGAGACACTGACGCATCTCTTCGCGGTTGAGAAATGAGACATCCTGCTGGAACTTGAGCAGCACGTGATCGCCGCGCCGGGTGCAGGCGATTGCCGAGCGGTAACCCGACTGCAGCAGGAAGTAGAGACTGCACACTAGCCCCACAAGCACGCCCATCAGCAGATCGGTAGCCAGAATCGTGATCACCGTGACGGTGAACGGGATGAAACGGCGCATGCCTTCGCGATACTGATCGAGGAACAGCGCCGGCCTGGCCAGCTTGTAGCCGGTATGCAGCAGGATCGCCGCCAGCGTCGCCAGCGGAATCAGCTCCAGCCACATGGCGAGGAACGCCACGCTCACCAGCAGCAGGCTGCCGTGGATCAGGCTCGACAGCCGGGTGCGGCCACCCGCGTTGGCATTGGCGGAGCTGCGCACGATCACCGCCGTTACCGGCAGTGCCCCCACCAGCCCGCAGACCATATTGCCGATACCCTGCGCCTTCAGCTCGCGATGCGGTGGCGAGTGGCGCTTGAGAGGATCGAGCTTGTCGATGGCCTCCAGGCTCAGCAGGGTCTCGAGACTGGCGATGATGGCGATGGTAATCGCGACCGTATAGACCGCCGGGTTGGCCAGCGCGCCGATGTCAGGACGTGTCATCTGCCCGATCAGTTCCGTCGGCCCGGATAGCCCGCCCAGGTCGATATGGTGCCCGGCACTCAGCGCCCAGCCAGGCATCGCACCGCCGACCAGGCGATCGATCGCGACGCTGCCGAGCACCACCAGCAGTGGCCCCGGGATCAGAGCCAGCACGCGATGGCGTTTGATCATCGGCTGCTCCCAGAGTATCAGCAGGCCCAGACTGAACAGCGCAATCCCGGTCGCCAGCGGCGAGATGCCACTGAACAGCGCAACCGGGTCGGCGAGCGACGGCATCTCGTCCAGCGGATGCCCCAGCGCCATCGGGAACTGCCCCAGCACCAGAATCAGGCCGATCCCCGCCAGCATGCCCTTGATCACCGAAGTCGGCACGAAGGCACCGATCCGCCCCAGCTTGAACACACCCATCAGCAGCTGCAGCACGCCGGCGAGTATCACCGCGATCAGGAACGCAGCGAAGCTGCCCAGTTGCTCGATCGCGTCCAGCACGATCACGGTCAGCCCCGCCGCCGGGCCGCTGACACTGAGCGCCGAGCCGCTGAACATCGTTACCACCAGGCCGCCCACCATGCCGGCGACGAGTCCCGCAATGGGCGGCGCGCCGGAGGCCAGCGCGATCCCCAGGCAGAGCGGGATCGCCACCAGGAAGACCACGATGCCCGCCGGGATATCGCGGGAGAGATGTCGAAGCGAGAAGGTATCGGGGCTGTCGGGACTGGTGTCACGGAAGGTATCGGAGCCGTCGTGAGCGGCCGACGCCGCAGGCGTCGTCTGTCTCGATGTCTTCTGGGTCGATGTCGTCTGTCTCGATGCCGTCATTGTCGTGTCCTCGGATCCTTGAGTCACAGCGTGGAAATGGCGTGGCCTATTGCTTTTGGTTGCTCTCGAAGATCAGCTTCTAACCGGCCGCCACACGCTGCCAGCGCTGTTCGTCGAGCCCGTCTTCCGCGCCCTCGACCTCGCGACGATAGACTTCCTCCAGGTGTCCGCTCGCCAGATCGTAGACCCAGCCATGCAGGCTTGGCGCCCGCCGCGCCTGCCAGCTCCCGGTGATCAGTTTCAGGCCGGCAAGCCGTTCAATCTGCGCGATCACATTGAGCTCGACCAGATGGTCGACCTTGTCGCCGAGTTGCGAGAACTGCGCGAGCTCGGCGTCCCGCTCGGCGACCAGTTGCTTGACCTGCCCCAGATGCCTGTCGACATGGGGCAGCGTCCGAAGGGCGTCGCCGCCGCTCACCGCTGCCTGGATGCCGCCACAGCCGCGGTGCCCGCAGACGATGATGTGGTCCACCTTCAGCGCGTTGATCGCGTACTCGAGCACGCTCGACACGTTGGCATCGTCTTCATGCACCAGGTTGGCAATATTGCGATGGATGAAGAGCTCTCCGGGCCTGGCATTGCAGATCTGCTCCGCCGGCACCCGACTGTCGCAGCAGCCGATCCACAGCGCGGCGGGCGACTGCCCCTGGTGCAGACGTTCGAACAGGTCGGGATCGGAGGCCTTCATGTCGTCGGCCCAGGCCCGATTCTCGAGTAGCAGACGGTCGAAGAATTGCATGGCAGCACTCCTTGTGCGGTGGCGTTCTGTGTAGTGGCGATATGGATAGCGACGATCGACGAGCTCGGCTTCCACGCGGTCGTTTCGGCGTCCGAACTCGACTTTCCGGCGGTGATGTCGGCCTGGCCGTCGTCATCGTTGGCTAACGACTCGAGCATGAGACGAAAGGCGCAGACTTCGCTTCCAGTCGTACGGCGGAAAGGCAGGATCGGGCAAGCAAAAACCGCTTTGCAGGCTGCAAATTTTGTAAGGCTACGTGATGGAGTGTTGATGCAGGCGGGTCCGAAGCGGATCACGAAATCGCGATTTTTCGCGACTTGGTCGACAGCCGACGAGTGTCAAGAAACGTAAAATCTGGCCTTCCGCCCTTCGTCGATCGTGTTCATGAACTCTGCATGACAGCCGGCTTCAGGGAGGGAAAAGAAAGTCGAGAAACATCAGAAATTTAATAAAATCTAATGTAACAGAAGGCACGACAACCTTGCGTGAAGATGAACCCTTTCATGCTGCCGAGAGGGCTCGACGAGCATGAACGTTACCCGCCGATGACGTTCATGCTCGGTTCATGTCACAGCGACGATTCCAGCACCTCGATCGGGTCGTTCACGCTGATGTCACCGCTATTCTCCGCCACGAGATTCTGACCGAAATAGACCTTGCCCTTCTCGCCTCGGCGATAGCCCGCCAGGGTCTTCAGCGGCTCCTTGTCGGCCCGCTTTTCGCCCCTGGAAGGGTCGACCGTCACCATGGCACAGCGAGAGCATGGCGCATCGACCCGAAACGTCACCTCGCCTATCCGGATGCGTTTCCAGCCATCCTCGGCGTAGGGCTCGGTGCCGGTCGCGACGAGATTGGGCCGGAACTGCGCCATCACATGCGTCCCGTCGGTGCGGGCGTTGAGATCCTCCAGCGAGGCCTCGGAGATCAGCAGCAGCGGATAGCCGTCGGCGAAGCTGACCCTCACCCCGATCGACTGCCGATAGCGCGGCGATCGCTCCCCCAGCCACAGCAGCCGTGCGGGCTCGCCCGCGGCCTCGCTGAACCAGTCGTCGAGAGAGGCATGCGTGGTGGTCGCACTGAAAGGATCGGCCCACACCTGGGTATCGAACGGCTGCCCGGAGAACTCCTGGCGCGCCACATCCACCGGCGGCAGCGTGCCGTGGGTCACTGTCAGACGCTCGCCATCGAACTGCGCCCGCACCCGTTGCAGCTGGGGATGCGTCCGCGCCGTGAGGAAGGTGCCGTCGGGCTTGACCACCATGAAGCGGCGATCGCCGACCAGGCCCTCTTCCTCGACCCGAGCGCGCTGCAGCGACGAGCCGGCCGTGGATTTGATCGGATAATGATGAATGGCAGCAAGCGCTGGCATGAAAGGCTCCTGTCACAACATTGATCTTTTGATTCGGCGATCAGCGCCTGGATTTCAGACGACGCTGATGCTCGCGCTTGGCCTGTTGGTAGGCCTCGTCGGCCCGAACGCGATCCAGCCTTTCGCGATAGCACTCGGCGATGCGAGCTTTCTCGGCATCGGCGTTTCGCGGTTGGCGCTGGCGACCCTGGGCGTCCTTCTTACGCCCGCCGGGATAGCACGCATAGCGCCGTGCGCGGGTATAGCCCATCTGCAGGTATTTCCGCGCCATGTCCATGCCCACGAAATCGCCTCGTTCGCGATAGTCGCAATAGCGCGCGTGCAGTTCGGCGACGGCCTGCCTGGCGTCCGCCTCGTTGCGGATGGCCCACAGCGGAAGCAGCTCATCCTTGTAGGGCTGGACATGGAACACACCGCGCTCGCCATGGCCGATCCGGTAGCATTCCGGATGCCGACGATAATCGATAGACGCGTCGGGGAAGCTCACGCTCACCTCGCTCAGGTCATCTCGCTCAGGGTCGCGACGGGATCGCGCGGCGGAGGCAGCGCGAGACATCGCGGGGACGAAAAACGGCCGTCTCCGAGGAGACGACCGTCATGTTGCCACGCCTTTAATGCTACGTCAGGTTGCCGCGACCTGCTGGGGCTTGTTGGCCCTAGATCCGCGCCGACGTCGCTGGAGCGCCACCACCAATCCGAACAGCAAAAGCGCCGGGATCCACATCAGCTCTTTCGGCAGTTGGGACGTGGGGATACGCACCGAGACGATCTCCTGGTCGAAATCGAAGCCCAGCTTTTCCGCCTGGCTACCGAAGTCGGTCATGTCCACCAGCGTCTTGCCATCTTCCCGCATCAGATGCAGGCCCAGGCTCGAGAGCCGCTCGGCACCGGTGTCGCCTTCCGTCGCCGGCACCTGGATCACGAAGCTGGTGGGCGCGCCGTAGGCGTCGAGACCATCGATGCGCGTCATCAGGTGCTCATTGGGTCCGATCTCTCCCAGCGCCTGCTCGAACTGCGCCGGCGGCACCTCCTCGTAGGGGGCGTCGACCATGTCCATCCAGAAGCCCGGACGGAACAGCGAGAAGGCGACCAGCAGCAGCAGCAGGCTTTCGTACCAGCGACTTCTGACCAGCATGAAGCCCTGGGTCGCGGCCGCGAAGATCAGCATCGCCACCGTCGCCACGACGAAGATGAGGATCCCGTGGATCCAGTCGACGTTGATCAGCAGCAGGTCGGTGTTGAAGATGAACAGGAACGGCAGCGCCGCTGTCCGCAGGCTGTAGTAGAACGCCTGGAAGCCGGTCCGGATCGGATCGGCGCCGGAGATCGCCGCCGCCGCGAACGAGGCTAGCCCCACCGGCGGCGTCACGTCGGCCATGATGCCGAAGTAGAACACGAACAGGTGGACGGCGATCAGCGGCACGATCAGCCCGTTCTGTTCCCCCAACTGGACGATGACCGGCGCCAGCAGCGCCGACACCACGATGTAGTTGGCGGTCGTCGGCAGCCCCATGCCCAGGATCAGACTGAGCACGCCGGTGAGCAGCAGCATCAGCAGCAGGTTGCCCATCGACAGGGTCTCGACCAGATCCGCCAGCACCAGGCCGACGCCGGTCTGTGCCACGGCGCCGACGATGATGCCGGCGGTGGCCGTGGCGATACCGATGCCGATCATGTTGCGAGCACCATCGATCAGCCCGTCCCACAGATCCATGCCGCCGCGCTTGATGTCGTTGGCCAGATCGCTTTTGCCGCGGAAGAAGGCATCGATCGGCCGCTGGGTCAGGATGATGAAGATCATGAAGGCGGTCGCCCAGAACGCCGACAGCCCCGGCGACAGACGCTCCACCATCAGACACCACACCAGCACCACCACCGGCAGGATGTAATGCAGCCCCACCATGACGGTCGGCCGGGTGCGCGGCAGTTGAGTGATCTCCTGCGAGGGATCGTCCACTTCCAGCTCGGGATAGCGGGAACCGATCTTCATCAGCGCGATGTAGATCGCACCGACACCCAGCGCGATGACCCAGGGCGCTGCCTCTCCCAAGGCCGGCTTGAGCCAGCCGATGCCGTAATAGACCGCGAACGCCATCGCCATGATGCCGACCAGGCCGGTCAGGAAGCCGAGAATCTTGTTGAGCCACGGCCGCTGCGGGTTACCGCTGGGCAAGCCCTGCATGCCCGCCTTCAGCGCTTCGAGATGGACGATGTAGAGCAGCGCGATATAGGAGATCACCGCCGGCAGGAACGCGTGCTTGATCACCTCGATGTAGGGAATACCGACGTATTCCACCATCAGGAACGCTGCCGCGCCCATCACCGGCGGCATGATCTGACCGTTGACGGACGAAGAGACTTCCACCGCACCGGCCTTGGTCGCGCTGAAGCCGACGCGCTTCATCATCGGGATGGTAAAGGTGCCGGTGGTGACCGTATTGGCAATCGAGGAACCGGAAATCAGGCCGGTAAGGCCGGAAGAGACCACGGCGGCCTTGGCCGGGCCACCGCGATAGTGCCCCAGCAGCGAGAACGCCACCTTGATGAAATAGTTGCCCGCCCCGGCCTTGTCGAGCAGCGCACCGAACAGCACGAACAGGAACACGAAACTGGTGGAGACCCCCAGCGCGATGCCGAACACCCCCTGCGTGGTCAGCCATTGATGGTTGACCAGTCCGGAAAAGCTCACGCCACGGTGGGCCAGCATGCCCGGCATGTACGGTCCGGCCAGCGAGTAGACCAGAAAGATCAGCGCGATGATCATCAGCGGCGGGCCGAGCGCGCGACGTGTCGCCTCGAGCAGCAGCACGATCCCCACCACGCCGACGATCACGTCCTGCAGAATCGGCGCGCCGGGACGCTGGGAAAGCTGGGCATAGAAAAAGTAGAGGTAGGAGGCACAGAACGCCGCCACGAGGGCCATGGCCCAGTCGAGAATCGGCATGCGTTCGCGCGGAGAGCGCTTGAACGCCGGATAGGCCATGAAGGCGAGGAAAACGGCGAACGCCAGATGGATGGAGCGCGCCTCGGTGGCGCTGAAGACACCGAACCCGACGATGAAGGGTAGCGGCGAAGCGATCCAGAGCTGAAACAGCGACCACAGCGCCGCCACACCCAGCAGGATGCGGTTGGGCGTTCCGGTCAGCTTGCGACCACCGGTGTCGGTCGCAGCCAGTTCGTCCAGCTTGGCCTGATCGGGGCCAGAAGCCTTGTTATCCGTCATGAGCAGATCCTGACTTGAGAAGGTGCCTTCAGAAGAGCGGTACCCGGCCATACGGCGGGAAGCCGGAGACTCGCCCGTGTTGCAGACAACTTCTGAGCAAACACTGAGTAATCGCCTGCGCGAATGAATCGCTACGCTTCGCGTCCGCGTTCCGCGCTTGACTCGATGCGACGGTCGATGTCGCAAGGTATCGATCCAACGGCGCGGCGGTTGCAACCAACCGCCGCGCCGAAGATTAACGCATTCCGTCAGGAATGACGCCGTGGGCGATTACAGCCAGCCCTGCTCTTTGTAGTAGCGCTTGGCGCCTTCATGCAGCGGTGCGGAGAGCCCCTGGCTGATCATGTCTTCCGGCGTCAGGTTGGCGAATGCCGGGTGCAGACGCTTGAAGCGGTCGAAGTTGTCGAATACGGCCTTGACGGTCTGGTAGACGACTTCGTCGTCGACGTCGGCAGACGTGACGAAGGTCGCGCGCACACCGAAGGTCTCGACGTCGTCCGGGTTACCCTCGTACATGCCGCCGGGAATGGTGGACATGCTGTAGTAGGGGAACTTCTCGACCAGTCCTTTGACGGCCTCGTCGTTCAGCGGCACCAGGTTGGAGGCGACGGTGGTGGTCGCTTCCTGGATCGCGCCGTTGGGGTGACCGACGACGTACGCCATGGCGTCGATGTTGTTGTCCGCCAGCGCGGAAGCCATCTCGGCGGCGCCCAGCTCGGAAGAGAGCGAGAACACGCTGGTGTCCCAGCCTTCCGCGTCCATCAGCACTTCCATGGTGGCGCGCTGGCCGGAACCCGGGTTACCGATGTTCACGCGCTTGCCTTTCAGGTCCTGCACGGAATGGATGTTGGCATCTTCGCGCGCCAGGATGGTGAGCGGCTCGCCATGCAGCGAGAAGACCGAACGCAGGTTCTCCATCGGCTGGTCGAACTGCGCTTCGCCGTTGTAGGCGTTGTACTGGACGTCGGACTGGGCGACACCCATGTTCAGCTCGCCGGACTTGATGCCGTTGACGTTGGCAACGGAACCACCGGTGGACGGTGCGTTGCAGCGAATGCCGCTCTCTTCGGCACTGCGGTTGACCATCCGGCAGACGGACTGGCCGACGACGTAATAAACGCCGGTCTGGCCACCAGTGCCGATGGTGATGTACTGCTGCTCCTGAGCCATGGCCGGCGTGGAGATCGATGCGGCACCCATCAGGGCGGAGGAGAGAACGGCTGCGGTTAATGCATGGCGTTTCATGCGCATACCTCGAAGATTTTCCCGTTTATTGTGTTGATCGGTTTCCCGACCGCGAAGACGACAGGCTGGCCGGCGTGCGTCAGGGTGTGATTCGAATCGCACCGTGCCCGTGGACTTGCCTATTGCAACATATCTTATCCCTGACGGCGCGCCATCATATAGTGAGTTCGAGCCGGGCAAAACCGCGAGGTAACGTGTCCGCCGTCCGTTTCCCCCGATGATGCGCCATCACCGCATCCATCGCCCGCTTTCGTCGCCTAAAGCGGCCCTTCCCGGCTCAAATGCCTTCATGATCGGCATGCCTCATGCCGGACACGAATGCCGTCACGGCGCCAGCCAGGAGGAGAGATCGACTCGATCTCCCACGGCCAGGTCATGGGCGTCGAAGTAGCCGGCATTGGCCTCGAGCGCAGCCCAAAACGGCGCGCCTGCCGGATAGACGGGGCAGTCGCGAGATGAGGTCGCATGGCAGGGAGGCATCGTCCTGAGCGAGCGGATCACGCCGTCACCGCCGATGAAGGCGATATCCAGCGGGATTCTGGTCTTGTACATCCAGTAGGCGTTGCTGCCCGGCTGCTCGCGGTCGTAGAGAAACAGCATGCCCGCGTTCTCCGCCAGCGACTCGCGCTCCATGAGCCCACGCGCACGCTCGGATGCCGTCCGCGCCACCTCGACATGCAGCGTATGCTCATGCCGGCCGTCGTCGAGGATCACCGTCTGGCGCGGCAACGTCTCCGCCCATGCCGGTACCGCGAAGAGCGCGCACAACACCCATACTCCACAGGCCCGAACCCTCGCCAGCATGCCCTTCCTCCTCGCCGTTGCGGCGCCGCCTCACCCGTAGCGACGGCGCCAGTAATGCTTACCGATATGATAGAGCCAGGCCAGCACCAGCAGCCCCAGCACCAGCTTCGACGCCGGGCCGATATAGGCCTCCAGCGCGCGGAAATTCTCGGCCAGCTGATAGCCGGCTACGGCCAGGAAGGCGCTCCAGATCGCGCTGCCCGACGCGGTGAGCAGCAAAAAGCGCCCGATCGGCATGGCGTAGACCCCGGCCGGCAACGAAATCAGCGACCGCACACCGGGCACCAGCCGGCCGAACAGGATGATCCAGTCGCCGTGGCGCTTGAAGATGCGATCGGCGCGATCCAGGTCCCGCCGCGATAGCGCCAGCCAGTGGCCGTGGCGCTCGACGAAAGCGGACATCCGGTCATGGCCGAACCAGCGAGCGACGCCGTAGAACGGCAGTGCCCCCAGCACCGAGCCGACCGTGCCCGCCACGATCGCGCCGATCAGCGAAAGCTTACCCTGGCTCGACAGGTAACCCGCCAGCGGCATGATCAGTTCGGAGGGAATGGGCGGGAACAGGTTCTCCGCGAACATCAGCAGCACCAGCCCGAAGTAGCTCAGCGTATCGACCGCCTGCTGAATCAGTGAATACATGCAGCCGCTCCCGCCGGCGGCATGCCGCGCCCCTCACTCTGAAACCATATCGTCACGCCTGTTCCTCCGTCCCGGACTCGCGCTGGCGCGAGCCGTTCTGCGCCGTGGCCGTCTGACGCGTGGCGGATTCACCCTGGCCGACCCGATGGTCGATGTAGGACAGCGCGAACAGTTGGACGACGAGAAAACAGACGCAGAAGGCGATTCCCTTGAACATGTTCCGGGCTCTCGGTGGCGATGATGACGAAATCGGGGCGTCATCCTTCGGAAGACGTTGACGCATGGTAGCGCATTCCTCGGATAACGGGACGCCGAGTTAGCCGCCGGCAACCGGACATCGCCCGCGGTTCCAGCGATGGCACGCCGAGACCTGTCGGCGTTTCACGCCCGGCCGCGTGACATCTCAAAATAACCTTGCTCTCGCCCGAGTCGCTGAGACAATGGGGTATCGGCGCCATTCGGTAACGTCTCCAACGACGCCTTTCGACAACGTCTTTCAACGATGAGTACCGCGCGTGCCCCTCAAGGATTTACTGATCGGTCTCGGCATCATCGCCATCTGGGCCTTCAACATCATCGTGATCAAGCTCGGGGTCGAGGATTTGCCGCCGCTGCTGGTGACGGTCCTGCGCTTCATGCTGGTCGCGGTGCTGGTCGTACCGTTTACCCGGATCTCGCGCCAACAACTCCCCTGGATCCTGCTGCTGGCGGTCACCTTCGGCGGCCTGCACTTCCCGCTGCTGTTTCTCGGACTCCAGCAATCGGAGGCCGGTACCGGTGCGCTTCTGGTCCAGATGGGTACTCCGTTCGCCACTCTGCTGGCGGCGATGTTCCTCAAGGAGAAGCTGGGGCCCCGCCGGGTCGTCGGCCTGATCCTCGCCTTCGGTGGCGTCGTGGTGCTGGCCGGCGGCCCGTCGCTGCCGCCACCCGCTGCCACCGCCCTGCTGCTCGCCAGCGCCTTTTTCTGGGCGGTCTCGACCATGATCATCAAGCTCTCCCCACCCATCGCGCCGCTGACCATGACCGGCTGGATCTCGCTGTTCGCGATTCCCCTGGTCGCGCTGGGCAGCTGGATCTTCGAGGACGACCAGTGGCTGGCGCTTCACCAGGCCAGTTGGGCCGGCTGGGGCGCGGTGGTGTATACCGCCTTGATGTCCTCGATCGCCGCTTACGGGTTATGGTACCGGTTGCTGCAGAAGCATCCGGTCAGCCGCGTGGTGCCATTGACGCTGCTGATGCCGGTGTTCGCCGTCATTCTCGGCGTCTGGCTGCTCGACGATCCGCTGGGAATCAACAAGGTCGCGGGCGGGGCCATGGTCATCGCCGGGTTGGCCGTCATCAACATCCGTTTTCGCCGTCAACGCAAGCCGAGGCCCGTTTCATGAGTCACCCTGCCTTTCCCGATATCCTGCCCATGACACTCGACGATCATGCGGATTTCACCGCGATGATGCTGCGCACGCCGGGCGTGGTGCTCAGAACCGCCGATGGCTACGCGGCCACGCAACGCTATCTGGAGCGAAATCCAGGATTGAGCTTCGTGGCGCGCCCGGCCAGCGGGGAAAGCATCGTGGGTTGCGCCATGGCAGGCCACGACGGCCGCCGCGGCTATCTGCAACACGTCATGGTCGATCCGGATTATCGCCAGCTGGGGCTCGCCCGGGCGATGGTCGATCATTGCCTGGCCGCGCTGCTGGCGGCGGGCATCGAGAAGGTGCATCTCGATACCCTGGCGGACAATCACGAGGCTCACCGCTTCTGGCAGCATCTGGGCTGGGCCGATCGCCGCGATGAGATCGTCAAGTTTTCCCGCGTGCTGGTCGAAGACGCCAACGCCTGAGCCAACGCCACCCTAGCCTCGCGAGTGGCGAGCCGAGCGGATGTTGGTCAGGAGCGGGCTGCCGGTGGCCGGATCCTGCATCAAGGTACATTCCACGCCGTAGAGATCACGAACCAGCGCCGTCGTCACCACGTCGCTCGGCCTGCCGGCAGCGACGATCCTGCCGTCCAGCATCGCCACCAGGTAGTCGGCAAAGCGGCACGCGCTGACCAGATCGTGCACCACCATCGCCAGCGTCTTGCCCGCCGCGGCCAGGTCCCGGATCAGTTCGAACACTTCCAGCTGATGGCCGAGATCGAGCGCGGAAGTCGGTTCGTCGAGCAGCAGCAGCGGTGTCTGCTGGGCGATCGCCATGGCGATCCAGGCGCGCTGGCGCTGACCGCCGGACATGGCATCCAGAGGCCGGTCGGCGAGCGCGTGCAGATCCGCCGCCGCCAGCGCTTCGTCGACCACGCGCCGGTCGTCCCTCGACCACTGCTTGAACAGACTTTGATGCGGCTGCCGTCCGAAGCGGATCAGCTCGGCGACGGTCAGGCCTTCCGGCGCGTGAGTTTCCTGCGGCAGCAGTGCCAGCCGCTGCGCCATCTCGCGCGCCGGCAGACGCTGGATATCGTGACCGTCGAGCAGCACCGCGCCCTGATCCGGCACATGCAGACGCGCCAGACTCGCCAGTAGCGTCGACTTTCCGCAGCCGTTGGGGCCGACGATCGCCGTCACCTGCCCGGCAGGGAGCTCGAGATCGAGCGCATCGATCACCGTGCGCCGCGCGCTGCCCCGCCCGTAGCTCAACGAGAGCTGGCGCGCGGCCAGGGGCGGTGCGACGTCCGGCGACACGTTCGAGGGCGACGCATTCGACAGTGACGCATCGGACGAGATAGCGGCAAACGAGTTCATGACTGGAACCTCGGTGCAGGACGTAACAGTATCCACAGAAGAAACGGTGCCCCGACGATCGCGGTCACGATACCGACGGGCACTTCGATCGGCGCCAGCAGTAACCGCCCGACCAGATCCGCGGCGACCATCACGATCGCCCCGGAGAGTGCCGAAGCGATCAGCGAAACGCCCCGGTGCGAAGAGAGCTGGCGGGCGATTTCCGGGCCGATCAACCCGACCAGCCCGACCGGGCCAGCGACCGCGACCGCCAGTGCTGCGAGCGCCACCGACACCACCAGCGCCGTGTAACGACAGGCGCGCACGCGGTAGCCCAGCCCCTGGGCCACGGCGTCCGAAAAGCGCAGTATCCGCATCGCCCGGGAGAGATAGCACGCCACCACGAGGCCGATCGCCAGACCGCACCAGAGCCAGACCAGCGCGGCACCGTCGCGGGCGTTGAGACTGCCGACGGTCCAGGGATAAGCGGCGTTGGCGGTGTCGATGGCGACCCGCGCCATTAGCAGTTGCGTCAACGCCCCGAAGACCGCGCCGACCCCGATCCCCGTCACGATGAAGCGATAGCCGCGCGTCCCGACGTCATTGGCCAGCGCAAAGGTGATGGCCGTCGCCGTGGCGGCCCCCGCCAGCGCCATCGGCGGCGGCGCCAGGCTCGTGCCGAGCCCCACGACCGAGGCAACGGCAAAGGCCGTGGCGCCGTTGTCGATGCCGACGATCCCGGGCGTGGCCAGACGGTTGCGGGCCAGCGTCTGCATCAGGCAGCCGGAGAGCGAAAACGCCGCGCCGGTCGCGACACCCGCGGCCAATCGCACCAGACGCAGCTCCTGGACGACGAAAGCGCTGACCGGATCGCCGTAACCGAAGACGCCGGCCAGCGCCTCCCGCGGGCTCAACGTCAGCGTGCCCAGGCATAGCGACAGAAGCGAAACGGCCAGCAGCGCAGCCAGCAAGCCGAGGCAGACGAAGCAGGCGCGACGCTCGATCAGGATCGAATAGTCGCGCTCGCCGAGCGCCCAGCTCAGGCGCCACGAGCCGGGCGGAGGCGTCACGCCGGCATCAGGACGATTCATCGGGCAGGCGGGCGGTGTCAGGGTACGAGTCTTCATCAGGCGTCACAGCGCGGGCAATCGGTGGGCACGGACGACAGCGATCAGCACCGGCGCCCCGACCAGCGCGGTAATCACACCCAGCGGCATCTCCGAGGGCGCCACCAACAGTCGCGCCAGAATGTCGGCGCTGAGAATCATGATCGGCCCCAGCGGTAGCGTCAGCCACAGGGTACGGCGAATGTCGGGACCGGCCAGCGCCCGGGCGACGAACGGCACCACCAGCCCCACGAAAGCGATCGGGCCGGCAACCGCCGTGGCCGCGCCGACCAGTACCGCCACCGCGATGACGCACAGGAGCCGGATCCAGCGGGGATGATGGCCCAGCCCGACGGCCACTCGTTCGCCGAGCGCGAGCGCCGCCAACGGCCGGGCGATGGCGACGATCAGCACACCGGCGAACAGCAGGCTGGGCAGGATAGCGCGAAGGTCCTCGAGCCGACGCCCGGCCAGGCTGCCGATGACCCAGAACCGGATTTCGTCGGCACTGCGCTGGTCGACCAGCAGCAGCAGTGAGGTCAATGCCCCCAGCAGCCCGGACAGGATCGCCCCGGCCAGCACCAGCCTGACCGGATCGTTGCCGACCCCGTTGACGCGCGCCATCGTCAGCACGAACAGGCATCCGGCCAGCGCCCCCAGCTGCGCCACGGAGATTCGCAGCGTCGCCGCGCTGGCGCCCAGCACCAGCGCGATCGCCACCGCCAGGGCACTGCCCGCGCTGACACCGAGAAGCCCTGGCTCGGCCAGCGGATTACGGGCGACTGCCTGGATCAGCGACCCCGCCACGCCAAGCGCCATGCCGACGGCCACGCCGATCAGTGTGCGCGGCAAGCGTAGCGACTCGACGACGAAACGCGCCTCGTCGCTACCGCCACCGGTCAGAACCGACCAGGCGTCGAGCGGGCCAACGTCGCCGGCGCCCAGGAGCAGGCTCGTCACGCCGACCAGCAGGAGGCTGGCCAGCAGGACGAGCATCAGATTGAGGAGCGACGATCGTTCACGAAAAGACGAGCGCTCACGGGAAATCGTTTCAGTCACGGCAGGTCGTCATGAAATCCGAGGCATGGAATCGAATCCAGGATCAGGGCATCAGTAGTCACTGCGTCAACACGCCCTCGATATCATCGAGAATGCGCTGCGCGGCGATGGGCCCGGAAGCGCTGGTCCAGAGCTGGCCGTCCACCGGCACCACATGGCCCTGCTGCACGACATCGAGGCGCTCGAAGGCCGGCGACTGGCGGGCGGATTCCAGCGCTGCTTCGCCGTCGTCGTTCAGCGTCGCCAGGAACAGCCAGTCGCTGTCGATACTCGACAGATTCTCGAGACTCAGCGAATCGCTGTGCGGACGCCCGGTCTTGACCACACCGCCGTCCTTCACATCGAAACCACTAGCCGCCAGCAGCCCGGTCGCGAACAGCTGGGTCGACATCACCAGCGGGCCGTTGGGCATCCAGCGCGCCAGCGTGGCGGTAGTGTCACCATTGGGCTGGCGTTGTGCAAGCGATCGAGAACGATTTTCAATTGCTTCTATGGCGTCATCGATCGCCGCCTCGCGGCCCAGCGCTTCGCCGAAGAGACGTGCTTCGGCCTTCCAGGCTTCCGGCTCGAATCCTTCGGTTTTGGGCACCACCGTCGGCGCTATCTGCGACAGCAGCTGGTACTGCGACTCGGGCAGGCGCGACGAGGCCAGGATCAGATCCGGCCGCTGCGCGATGACCGCCTCGATGTTGGTCTCGCGTGCGGTGCCGACGATGGCTATATCCGCGGCGGCCTCTCCCAGATAGCTCGCCACGCCCTCGCCGCCGCGAGTCGCCACCGCCCCCAGCGGCGTCACGCCCGCTGTCAGGACGGTATCCAGCGCCCCTTCGTACAGCGTCACCACGCGCTCGGGCTGGCCATCGATTTTGACATCGCCGTACGCCGTATCCAGCGTGCGGGCCTGGGCTTGCGGGATCAGGGCAGCCTGTGCCAATGCGGCCAGAGCGATCGCAGCGCAAAACAGCACGCCGCCACGAGAGTGAGAACGAATCTGCATGAATGATTTCCTGTCTAGCGAGTTCATGGAGTAGAAAGCCGGCATCGGCCTATGGCGATGCCGGATATGTCTTACGCTGCCCCAGAGGATGATCCTATGTGGATAGTTTCCAGGCGGCGTCATATTTCGAGATCGATAGCGAGCCAGTAGCGACGACCGTCTTCGACCAGGCTGTAGGTGTCGTAATCGATCCGCTTGTCGAAGACGTTGTAGACGCCGAACAGCAATTTGGCTTGCGGGGCGATTCGCCAGGACCCGCCCGTATCGACCAATGTGTAGGAGGGAATGGCATCGGTGGAGCCGGAACGCCCCGACGCCACATACTCTTCCTGATCGCCGCGGAATGTCAGGCGACCCCAGCCGCTGAATCGACCGGCAGGATCCCAGTCCAAGGTGGTGCTCAGCAGATGCCTGGGCAGCTGCGTGAGCTGCTCCCCTTCTGCCTCACCGGACTCCTGTTCGGAATCGGTATAGGTGTAGCTCGCCTTGGCCGACAGCGTCTCGCTCAGCGGACTTCCCAGCGTCAGCTCGACCCCCTGTGTATAAGCCTCGTCGATATTGACGCGGGTGGTGGGGCTACGGCCATAGCTGTTGTCGGGCTCCGACGCACAGGGGGCGCCCACGGCCGTACAGGGAACCCGGCTGATCTTGTCCTCGAAGTCGTTACGAAACAGCGTGATCCCGCCATTGAGCCCGCTGGGCCGACCGTAGAGCAGGCCGATCTCCTTGGTGACCGAGGTCTCGGGCTCGAGATCCGGGTTACCGTAGGTATTGCCGCCACGACTGACGGCCCCCCATTCCGGCGAGAGATCGCGTACGCCGGGCGCCTTGTAGCCCGTCGAGACGCCACCCTTCACTGTCCACAGCGGCGCTGGATTCCAGACACCGTAGAGACGCGGACTGAAGTGATTGCCGAACTCTTCGTTGTCATCCATGCGCACGCCGGCGGTGACCGAGAAAGTATCGGTGAGGTAGTACTCGTCCTCGATGAACAGCGCCCACTGGTACATGTCCAGCTCGGAGAGCTCGGAGATCTTATTAGTAGTGGTATCTTCCAGCTCCTCCTTGGAGTAGCTGCCGCCCACGCTCAGCGTATGCGAGCGAAAAGGCATCACCACCTGCGACTTGGCCTCGGTATTCTTGACCGTGATGTCTCGCCCCTCGTTTTCGGTCTCTTCCTGTTGTACGTAGGTGGTCGAGGTGCCGATACCCCAGCGCCCTTCATGACGCAGCGAGTAACGCTCTGTCTCATTATCGGATTCACTAGGATCACCGCCCTCTTCGACGGTCTTCCCGACGTTCATCTCGCGCTGCTGCTTGGTGCGACCGGCTTCCAGCATGAAGTCATGGTTCTGGGTCGGCGTCAGCGTCACGCGCGCCGTGCCGTTGACCAGCTCCTTGTCCTCGTAGCCGTCGACGATGTCGTCCTCCTGCCGAGTGCTGTAGCGGCCGAAGACCTGCAGCCCGAGCAAATCATCGACCAGCGGCCCGGTGGTATAGAATTCGGTCTGCTGAGCATCGCCGGAGTCCCGATCTTCCTGGATCGTCGCTCCCAACCGCAGATTGGCATGCCATTCGTCCTGGACTTTACGCGTGATGACGTTGATCACCCCACCGATGGCATCCGATCCGTAGAGCGTCGACATCGGCCCACGGATCACCTCGATGCGCTCGATGGCATAGAGCGGCGGCAGCCAATCCTGCTCGAACCCGGCGCTACCGTTGGGGCGCGATTCACGTGTACTGACCGGCATGCCATCGACCAGGATCAAGGTATATTCGGCAGGCATACCACGGATGCTGATGTCGGCGCCGTTGTCCCCCGACCCGCCGCCCGTCACGATGACGCCGGGCACGTCCACCAGGGCATCGGTCACATCGCGGTACTGACGGCGCTCGAGCTGTTCGCGTGAGATCACACTGATCGAAGCGGGAGCACTGGTCACCTGCTGCGCGTAGCCCGCGGCCGTGACGACCATAGGGTCCAGCTCGCTCTGGGCCTGGCTATGGTTCGCAAACCCGACGGCCCCCGCAGCCGCCAGTGTGAGCGCTGAAAAGCGTAATGGCGTTGAAAACGTCATTGTTGGTTCCCTTGATAAGACGAGTCCGAATGAACAAGCGGCTCGCACGGCCGAAAATCTTAATACGAATATTTATCATTTAGATTCTTTCATACTGTCTGTCTAAAATCTCGCGACAGTGCGTTGCGTGTTTTGCAACCGCTGGAAAGATCGCACCGGGGCGATAAAACCGTTAAAGTTTCTGATAACCATTTTCATTCACGCCCGAATCCGCCCCGCCACCGGGCAGGCTTGCCAGGAAATTCATGTACGATCTCGAGGAACTCGCGACCTTCGCTGATGTGATGGAATCCGGCAGCCTGACGGTGAGCGCTCGCCGTCTGGGCGTCGCCAAATCGACCTTGAGTCGCCGCATCGCGCATCTGGAAACCCGGCTGGATCAGCCATTGCTTCGGCGCCAGGCCAACCGTCTGATGCCCACGGAGGCCGGCGGGCTTTTCCTGGGTTACGCGCGGGAGATGTTGCGGATTGCAGAACAGAGCCATCTGGCGCTGGACGACTTGAAGGCGGAAATCAGCGGCGAGGTCGTCGTCAAGGTTCACTCGGCGCTGGCGCGCGGTTTCGTGGCGAGGCAGGCAGAACGCTTCCTGGAGCGCCACCCCAAGGCCAGGCTGGAAGTGCGCACGCTTCGATCGGCCCCTTCGCTACCGGACGGCAGCGCCCTTCACCTTTGGGTCGGAGCGGTGGTGGAATGCGGCCTGCGCCAGGAGGTGCTGGGCTGGATCACGCGCGGTATCTACGCCAATCCCGAGTATCTCCGCCATCGGGGCGCGCCTAGCCATCCGCACGAACTGAAAAACCACGCTTGGGTCGACCTGCTCGGCGATACCGAAAGCGGCGTGACGCTGAGTCATCTCTACCAGGGCCGTTATCACCTGCCGTCGGCCGGCAGTCGGCTGCGTGTCGATCAACTGGCGTTACATTCCGATGCCATCGCTCGTGGCCAGGGGTTGGGGCTGATGCCCCACTGGATGGCCGAGCGCCGCTTGCGCCATCATCCGGGGACCCTGGTGCCGTGTCTGGAAGAGTGGCAGGCGCCGCCGCTACCGGTCACGCTGCTTTATCCCTATGGCCACCAGCCCCGGAAGATCACTGCACTGATCGAGCAGTTGCGCCAATCGATACCGGCCGCCTGGCAACGCGAGACGATGGAGCTGCCAACCCCGGCCATCGGTCGCTGAACCTCATTCACTCTCTGCACCTGGAGCACCCCAATGACGATGTCATTCCCCGAAATGGACATGAGCGATGCGATGCGACGCGTCATCGAGCTTTACCATCAGCGCATCGAGGCGGAAAAGCGCGGGCAAGGCGGCCCACATCGCCACATGGCGATCGGCCCCGCATCGGGGCGTCTGATCAACCTGCTGGTGCGCAGCCTCGAATCACCGCAAATCCTCGAGCTGGGCACCTCGCTGGGATACTCGACGATCTGGCTGGCCGACGCCGCACGCGCTGCGGGTGGTCAGGTCATTACCATGGAGCTGGAAGCCGAAAAGTCGGCCTATGCGCGGGACATGGCCGAACAGGCCGGACTGGCGAAGTGGATCGACTATCGCGTAGGCGATGCCTTGCAGTTGCTCGCTGACGAGGCAGGCCCTTTCGATTTCGTGCTGGTAGATCACTGGAAAGATCTCTACCTGCCCAGTTTCGAAGCGTTCCGGAGCAAACTGGCACCCGGTGCCATCGTGGTTGCCGACAACATGATTCCCCGACGTGAAGACAAGGGGCAGGCCGCCTACGCCGCCGCCGTTCGCGCGACACCGGGCATGAGCAGCGTCTTGTTGCCCGTTGGCTCGGGGCTGGAAGTGAGCCGTTACCATCCCGAATGAACGCCCCCACTCGCCCCTTCAATACCCGCTCCTTCGATACCTACCCTGCGCGCCACTGACGGCCCTTTCCTTCACACGGGCCAGGTACGCGAATTCCGGCTTTTCCGGTTAGACTGCAGGAAAGACGCGGCGGCTCCAGCGCCGCGTGTCTGACAGTGACTTAAATAGCGTGCTAACATTGATCGCTTGTCGAATCACGACTCGGCTGACAGGGAAGATATGGGTCTACAGGAAATTGCCGTTGGCGGGATCTTTCTCAGTCCACTGCTGATTTATGCCTTCTTTGGCTTCATCGCTACCCTCTTCCTTCGCTCGCTGCTGCATTGGGTGATCGGGCAGCGCGCCTTGTGGTATGAAGCCTGGTTCGACGTCTCGCTGTTCGTGCTGTTCACTGCCGGCATTACCTTTCTGTTTTCCGTCCTGCTCGAGAGTACTTGATGCGCAATTCGCTACGTATCCTCATGACCCTCGTCGTCGTCGCGATCGCCGTGGCCGCCGGCATCTGGCTTTGGAACTACTATCTTTTCACCCCCTGGACGCGGGATGCCCGCGTGCGCGCGGAAGTGATCACGATTGCGCCGGACGTCTCCGGCTGGGTACGCACGCTCAACGTCAACGACACCGACTTCGTCGCCAAGGGCGATACGCTGTTCGAGATCGACAAGGCGCGTTATCAGGCGGCACTGGATCAGGCGCAGGCGACGGTCGAAAATCGCGAGGCCACGTTGAAGCTGCGCCAGACGGAAGCCCAGCGACGCAATCAGTTGAGCAACCGCTCGATCAGCGCCGAGGATCGCCAGATCGCCCAGATCAACAGCCGGGTTGCCGCCGCCGATCTGAAGCAGGCTCAGGCCGATCTCGCCAGCGCCAGAATCGACCTGGAGCGTACCCGCGTCGTCGCGCCGGTCAGCGGCCATGTGCTCAACCTGCAGCTGTCGGCCGGCAACTATGTCAGTCGAGGCACGCCGGTGATGGCGCTGGTGCAGTCGAACTCCTATTACGTCATGGGCTATTTCGAAGAGACCAAGATGTCCTCCATCGATGTCGGCGATCCCGCGGAGGTCATCCTGATGAATGGCGATACCCATCTGCATGGACATGTCGCCGGCATCGGCCGGGGGATCGCCGATACCAATACCAGCCTCAACAACCAGCTGTTGCCGCAAGTGCAGCCAACCTTCAACTGGGTGCGACTGGCACAGCGCATTCCGGTTCGCATTACCCTGGACGACATTCCGGACGAGACGCTGCTCAGCGCCGGCATGACGGCAACGGTCAGGATTCAGCACGGCGACGGCACGCCGCCATCCGAGTCTCCTGCCGACCCCGTCAGTACGACAACGAAGCCGACCCAGCCAGCCGACCGGCGCCCGACCGAGCAGGCTCAATCGAGACCGGCTGACGCAATGCCAGCCGGGAACGCTGCCGACGACACGCAGTGAGCGCCATGCCACCGCTCGTCAAGACCTACCTGATGCCCGACGCCACGGCGGTCAAGTTCGCCATCAAGACCACCGTGGCGATGATGATCGCGCTCTATCTGGCGCTCTGGTTCAACCTCGACCGCCCTTACTGGGCGTTGATTTCGGCGGCCTTTCTGCAGATCCGCCCGATGAGCGGCATGGTAATCGAGAAAGGCATCTGCCAGCTCGGCGGCACGTTCGTCGGGGCGGTGGCGGGAATCGTCATCATGTCGCTGTTTGCCCAGGCCAGGGTGCCCGCGCTGATGACCCTGACGCTATGGATCATGCTGTGTACCTATGTCGGCTCACTATGGCGCAACAACTATACCTACGGCTGTCTGATGGCAGCCGTCACCGCCATGCTGATCGTGGTGATCTCCAACGGCAGCACGCCCGGCGGGATCTTCGACATCGCCGTGGCGCGACTGTCGGAACTGGGGTTGGGCGCGATCTGTGCCACCCTGGTCAGCTCGTTGCTGTGGCCCTCCCGAGTCGGCAAGCATCTCTCAACTCAAGCTGATAGCGTCATCAACGAAGCGTTCGAGAACGCGGCCCTGCGCCTGGAGGCGAGCGACGACATTCCCGCCATGCAGAAGGCGCTGCGGGGTAGCCTCGGCCCGCTGACCACGCTGGAAACGGATAGCCAGGCGGCGCGCTTCGAGGGTCCGGAAGGCCCGGGCCGCGTCCGTGCCACCCACGTTCTGACCCGACGCACGCTGCGCTTCCTGGCCAATCTCCAGGCGCTGCATCAAATGATGCGTGACCATGCCGACAAGCTGGATCCGCGCAGCATCGAGATCGCACGCCAGGTCGCCCAAGGCTTTCGCGAGGCGGAGCAAGTCAGGGGCGTTGTCAAAGGGCGTCAGGAACTTCAGAAGCTGCGTCACCTCGTGCACCAGAGCGACGAAAAAGGCATGGCACCGTTGGACCGACGCGCACACTTGGGGCTGCGCGAATCGATCGGCCATGCCATGGTCATGCTGAACGCCCGCGAAGCGATCGCCTCACCTGGCTCGCACAAGTTGCGCTCCGCTTCTCTGGCCTGGCACCGCGATCATCTCGCCGCCGCTATCAATGCGATTCGCTCGGGCATCGTTTTCGGCACGCTCGCCACGTTCTGGATTCTCACGGCCTGGAACAGCGCCATGATTGCCATGTTGCTGGGCACGCTATTCTCGTCCTTCTTTGCCAGCCGAGACAATCCGGTCGCGATCACCATGATGTTCTACAAGGGCATGCTCGCCGCCATTCCCAGCGCGTTCCTGTTCGGACATGTACTGCTGTCGCAGGCCAACGGCTTTCCGATGCTGGCGCTGCTGTTCGGCACGCCGCTGTTTCTGGGGCTGATGGGGGCGACCAATCCGGCGACGATGGGTTATTGCCTGGCCTTCACCATCTTCAACATCCTGCTGACCATGCCCGGCAACAACATGGACTTCTCTTTCGACAGCTTCGCCAATCGCGCGGTCGCGGTGATCATCGGCCTCACCTGCGTGGTGGTGGGCTTCCGGCTGTTGCCCGGTCTGGGCACGCGCCTGCGTCGGCGCCGCTTGATCAATGCGATCTCCAGGGATATTCATCATCTGCGGCGGCGGTCGATACGCGATGCCGAAACCCGCTTCATTGGCCATATGGCGGATCGCATCCTGCAACTGGCCCAGCACGACGACATGCTGCCCCAAGATCAGCGCCACCTTTTCATACTCGGATTGACGGGGCTGGATCTGGGCACCGCTACGCTACGCCTGCGCGATCGACTCGATGATGCGCCCCACCCGGTCATTCGACGCGCCCATCGCCAGCTGCTTCAGGCGCTGGCCACCGGCTTCGAGGAGAGTGCCAACGGCCGCCAGCCGCAGGGGATCCGCGAGGCGGGCGAGCGTCTGGAAGAGGCTATAGTCAAACATGGCGATGCCTCGACGGATCACCATGTGTTGCTGGTGGGGTTGGTCGAACGACTGGAACTGGCGCTGGAACGCCTCGGGCACATCATGGCCGAGCGCCCGCATATCAAGCCCGACCGCCAGCCCGAACCCGTCACCTCCTGATCGCGACCGGCGGCCTGATGCCTATCATCGACGACCGATACGCGGCCAGGTGTCGGCGAGACGGTAGCCGGCAGGCCACGGGTCACGCGGGTCGAGGGTGTGCTGATGTGTACCGGTGATGAAAGCTCGCCCCCGGATCAGCGGCGTCACCGCTTCCTTGTCGCCGACCCGCGTCGTGCCATCGAGCCGGCAGTAGAAGCGCGAGTCGATGATCGATTCACCGATGAAGGTCTCGCCCTGCTTGAGTTTGCCCTGTGCATGCAGCAGCGCCATGCGCGCCGAGCAGCCGGTTCCGGTGGGAGAACGATCGAGCTTGCCCGGCTGGATCGCCACCGTATTGCGGCCAAGCCAGGCATCACCCTCCCGCCTGAGCGGCGCGGCAATCTGGCAGAAAGAGACGTGCTTCCAGTCGGGATTGGTGGGGTGATGGAAACCGAACTGCGCGTTGACGGCATCGGTGATCCGAATGCCGGCCTCGACCAGATCCCGCGCTTCGTCCGGTTCCAGTCTGAAACCGAGGTCCTCGGCATTCACGATCACAAAGCTGTCGCCGCCGAATGCCGTGTCGACACGCAGCGTACCGAGCCCTTCCACCTCGAGCCGCAGGTCTCGCCGATCGACGAACGCCGGCAGATTGCGCACGGTGACGTCTAGCACCCGACCATTTTCGCAGCGCGCCACGGCCTCGATCAGACCACCGGGCGCTTCCAGCACCAGATGTGTCTCGGGCTCCTGCATCGGCAGGATCCCAGTTTCGAGCAGCACGGTCGCGACACAGAGACTGTTGGAGCCGGACATCGGTGGCGTGTCTTCCGGCTCCATGATGATCCAGCCCATCTGCGCCCGTGGATCCTTGGGCGGCACCAGCAGGTTGACGTGCCGGAAGACGCCGCCACGGGGTTCGTTGAGCATGAAGTTGCGCAGCGTTTCGTCACGCGCGATCCAGCGCGACTGCTCCCAGAGCGTCTCGCCGGGTGGCGGCGCCACGCCGCCGACGATGACATCCCCCACTTCTCCCTCGGCATGACAACTGACACTATGGATCACGCGAGTGGTCTGCATACGATTCTCCGATACTTCGTTATTTACCGAGTCATTCACCGACGCCCTGTCATTCACCCACACCCAAGTAGGCCTTCACGATCGATTCGTCTTCACGCAGCCTCGCCGCCTCGCCCTGCATGCGAATCTCGCCGTTCTCGATCACGTAGGCGTAATGCGCCAGCCGCAGCGCGAGCCGTGCGTTCTGCTCGACCAGCAGAATGGTGGTACCCGCTTCGTTCAGGCGCTTGATGATGCGCATGATGTCGGTAACGAGCTTCGGCGCCAGCCCCATGGAGGGTTCGTCGAGCAGCATCACGCTGGGGCCGTGCATCAGGGCACGCCCCATCGCCAGCATCTGCTGCTGACCGCCGGAGAGCAGCGAACCGTCCTGATGGCGACGCTCGTGCAGGATCGGGAACAGCTCATAGACTTCCTCGAGCCGTTGTCGCCGCAGCGCGTTGTCCTTGACCGTGAAGGCACCCAGTTCCAGGTTCTCCTTGACCGTCAGCCCGCGCAGGATACGCCGGCCTTCCGGCACGTGAACCACGCCGCGACGGGCGATCTCGTGAGCGGCCAGCGTGGCGATCGATTCCCCTTCCAGATGGACATCGCCGCGCCGGGCCCGCACCAGTCCAGATATGGTCTTGAGCGTGGTCGACTTGCCGGCCCCGTTGCTGCCCAGCAGGGTCACGATTTCCCCTTCATGGACATCCAGCGATACCCCACGCAACGCCTGGATCTGGCCGTAGAAGGCTTCGACATCGCGGATGCTCAGCCGTACCTTGCCAGGCCGCGTGACGCTTTCCGACCTATCGTTATCGGTTTGATTGAGGGTTTCCGTCACAGTGCCAGCTCCTCATCGTCCTGGCCGAGATAGGCCTCGATCACCTTGGGATCGTTCTGCACGGTGTGCGGGTCGCCTTCGGTGATCAGACTGCCGTGGTCGAGCACGCTGATACGCTCGGAGACGTTCATCACCAGGCTCATGTCATGCTCGATCAACAGCACGGCGACGCCGCGCTCGTCACGGATACGCCGGATCAACTCGATCAGCGCCTGCTTCTCGCCGCTGTTGAGACCTGCGGCCGGTTCATCGAGCAGCAACAGCTTGGGCTGGGTCGCCAATGCGCGGGCGATTTCGACACGCCGCTGATGACCGTAGGCAAGGTTGGTGGCCAGCCGGTCCTGATGCCCCAGCAGGCCGACGAAATCGAGGCACTCGAGGCTGGTTTCGAGAATTTGGCGCTCTTCGGCGCGCTGACTCGGTAGCCGAAGGACGGCGGCGAGGGCACCCGATCGCGTCCGGCAGTGCTGGCCGGCCATGACGTTCTCCAGCACCGACATTTCCCGGAACAGCCGGACGTTCTGGAAGGTCCGAGCGATGCCCAGACGCGTCACAGCGTGCGGCTTGCGCTTGACGATGGACTCGCCATCGAGAGTGATCTCCCCCTGCTGGGGGCGATAGAACCCGGTAATCACGTTGAACATCGATGTCTTGCCGGCCCCGTTGGGGCCGATCAGGCTATGAATGCGTCCCGGTTCAACGCCGAAATCGACGTCGTGCAGGACGGTGTTGCCGGCAAAGCTCAGCGACACCTGTTTCAGTTGCAGCAGCATCGCTTCCCCCTAGGATCGTTTCTCGGGCCAGATACCACTCGGCCGAAACAGCATGATCAGCAGCAGCAGCACGGCGAATATCAGCAGTCGCAAGGTGCCGAAGTCGCGCAGCAACTCGGGGCCTAGCACCACGATGAACGCGCCCAGAATGACGCCGGGTATCTTGCCCATGCCGCCCAGCACAACGGCCAGCAGAATCAGCACGGACTGCTGGAAGCTGAAGCTTTCCGGCGAGATGGCGCCCAGATTTACCGAGAAGAAGATGCCGCCGATCGCCCCGAAGATGGCGCCGATCACGTACGCCGCCAGCTTGGTTGCGACCCGGTTGATCCCCATCGCTTCGGCGGCATCTTCATCATGGCGGACATAGAGCCAGGCCCTGCCGAGACGCGAATCGAACAGCCGCTGGCTGGCAATATAGGCCAGCACCGCCAACACCACGAAGACGTAGTAGAAGTCGATCGAGCTATCGATGTGCCAACCGAACAGTGACGGTTCCGGGATATGCGAGAGGCCGCTGGCGCCACCGGTGATTTCGAGGTTTCGTGCGGTGAAGCGCACGATTTCGCCGAAACCCAGCGTCACGATCGCGAGATAGTCGCTGCGCAGGCGTAACGTCGGCCCGCCGATGATGACGCCGGCCAGCGCCGCCGCCATCAGCGCGAAGGGGATCGCCGCCCAGAAATTGACGCCGAACTGCTGCGTCAGAATGCCGATGGTATAGGCACCGACGGCGAAGAAGGCGGCGTAGCCGAGATCGAGCAGACCGGCGTAGCCGACCACGATATTGAGCCCCAGGCACAGCACCACGTAGAGCAGCGCGTTGGTCAGGATCACCGTGGTGTACTGACTCGAGATCCAGGGTGTGATGATCAGGATCGCAATGATGGCGAGATGAAGCGCTCGTCTCCGGCCTGGCGATTCGAACGCCGCGTAAAGACGCTGGAGCGGATTGCGTGGCCTAGGCTCGTGGGTATCGGGCCTCGTGGGGGGCGAATGTCTGTCCATGTCACATCCTCTCCACTTCGGATTTGCCCAGCAGGCCGGTGGGTTTGAACACCAGCACCAGAATCAGGATCGAGAAGGTGAAGACGTCCTTCCACTCGCTGCCGATGAACGGAATGTGCGTTCCGAAGGACTCCAGCAACCCCAGGATCAGACCGCCCAGCATGGCGCCGGTGATGCTGCCGATCCCGCCGATCACCGCGGCTGTGAATGCCTTGAGCCCGATCAGAAAGCCCATGAAGTACCAGATGCTGCCGTAATAGGCGCCGGCCATGGTGCCTGCGGCTGCCGCCAGCCCCGAGCCGATGAAGAAGGTCACCGCGATGACGGCGGAGACGTTGATCCCCATCATCCGGCACATGTCCTTGTCGATGGAGACCGCCCGCATGGCTCGGCCGTAAAGCGTCCTGGAGACGAACAGCTCGAGCGCGATCATCAATACCGCTGCGGTCGCCACCAGCACGATCTGGTTGTGGGAGAGAAAGAGATTACCGAGATTGAAGCCGCCGAACCCGAGATCGGTGCGAAACGCGGTGTACTGGCCGCCGGTCAGCGCCAGCGCTGCGTTCTGCAGCACCAGCGATACCGCCAGCGCCGTGATCAGGATAGACAGCCGAGGCGCGCCGAGCATCGGGTGGTACGCCACCCGTTCGATCACCACCCCCAGGCAGCCGACGGCGAGCATGGCCAGCAGCATCGCAACGAAGATGCCAAGCCAGCCGGCGCCGAGGAATCCGGAAACCAGGGAGAGGCCACCGAAGCCTGCGAAGGCGCCCGTCATGTAGAGATCGCCATGGGCGAAGTTGAGCAGTTTGATGACCCCGAACACCATGGTGTAACCGAGCGCCACCAGGGCATAGAAAGAGCCCAGCACCAGCCCGTCGACGAGCTGCTGCAGAAAAGAATCGTACCAGGTCATGGGCGTATGTCTCTGGGCAGCGGAAAGCGGATGAGGAGAGCGAGCGCGTCGCGGGTTTCACGCCCCGCGACGCGTGACGGCACCTTCGGTCCGAGCCGAGGCTCGAACCGAAGAGCGAGTCGTCATTCCTCGTAGCGAGTCCACTTGCCGCCCTGGCCCTCGAGCACCACGAAGTTGCTGCGTGCCAGCGTGTGCTGAGGCGTGAAGGAGATCGGACCGGCCAGCCACTCCTGCCCGTCGGCGCTGTTCAGCGCCTTGATGATGGCGTCGCCATCGGTGGAGCCGGCCTTGTCGATCGCCCAGGCCATCAGCTGCATGCCATCATAGGCGAGCGGCGCATACGGCCCCGGCGCATTGCCGAACCGGGACTCGTAGTCGCTGGTGAACTGCTTGGCGGCCGGCAGGAAGTCGGCTGTCGGGTTGGAGAATGCGAATACGCCCTCGGCAGCCTGACCGGCGATATTGAACAGTTCCGGTGAGTTGGATCCGTCACCCACGGCGATGGTGCCCTGGAAGCCACGCTGACGCAGCTGACGAATCAGCAGACCGCCATCGGCGTAGTAGGCTGTCCAGAAAACCGCTTCGGCACCGGAGCCACGGATCTTGTTGACCAGCGCGGAGAAGTCCTGCTCCCCCTTGTTGACGTATTCGAAGGCCGAGACGGTGTGACCGGCACCGGTCCAGGCGTCCCGGGTCAGATTGGCCAGATCCTGGGAATAGGCATCCCCCTGATTGACGATCGCCAGTTTCTCGATGTCCTTGCCTTCGAAGAACTCGAGCGCGGTCTTGGCCTGGTCGTCACCAGTGGAGTTGATCATTACCGCGTTGCCGGGGTTGGCCGGGATCAGTTGGGTTGAGTTGGCTGCCACGATCACGAACGGGATGTTGGCATCACCGTAGGTCTTGAGCGTCGGCTGGGTCGCACCGGAACAGTAGCCGCCCACCACACCGACGACCTCCTGCGAGGCCAGACGACTGGCGGCGTTGACCGACTGCTGCGGGTCGCAGGCCGTGTCTCCGGTGACCAGTTCGATCTGGCGTCCATTCAGCAGCCCACCGTCGGCGTTGATCTCGTCGGCGGCCAGCATCATGGCGTTGTACATGTCCTTGCCGTAGGTGGCTTCGGAGCCGGTAGTCGGCACCTGGACACCGATGGTGATGGGCCCGTCCTGCGCCATGGCGAGCGAACCGGCTGCCAGATTGACGACGGCCGCAGAGGCGATCAGTTTGAGGAATTTACCCATACAGCGATTACTCCCTTCAGCGATTGTTGTTTATTCGTACTGCAAAGGGGTCGGGCGGGCGCCCTTCCGTATTCGAGCCACATCGACAGCAGCGTCGAAGTCATCCTGCCATGGATGATTACATTCCGACACTATGCTTTTCGTAGACACTAGGGTGTTTGTATAAAATATACAAGAGCATGTCCGGCGAACTTGCCTACCCCCTGTTCACGCTATTCCAACCCTTGGCATCAAGGCATGGCGTGGATGGGCAGCGCGTCGTGCAGGAATCGTGCAGAAATAAAAAAGCACCCGACAACGATGCCGGGTGCTTGATCAGGCAAGACTTTCGAAAGCTCAGTAAGTGATGCCGACGTGTGTCTGGAAGCTGGTGTGCCAACCATCGTCGACCGGCGAGCCGAAGTAGTTAAGCCCGTTCTTGTTGGTGACGATATCGAACCAGGCATAGTAGCGTCCGGCGGTGATCTTCATGCCCAGGTCGTTGAGCATCGGATCATCCATATCGCCGAAGCCGCCGTTGATCGCGGAATAGTCGTCGGCAGGATCTATATAGCTGAAATCGTTGTAGAAGTAGAGATTCTCGATCGCGCCCCAGTCCACGTCCATGCTGTAAGCCAGACTCGCCGAGTACATCTCGCCCTCGGCCGGGATCAGATAGTTGAAGTTGAACGCGCCGATCTGGATGACGTTATCGGAAATGCCGGAAACCGACTCGTCCGGGTTCTCGGCATTGAACTCGTAGGTCGTGGCCTGGAGCTGTGTCATCCAGTTGCCGTAGCTGCCATCCATGCCAAGTGCGACTGCCCAGCTGTCGCCACTCTCGTGCGTCTGGTTGTTATAGAGCTGGCCCGTGCGTCTGGTTGTTATAGAGCTGGCCGCCCTTGGCCGACAGATTCACCTCGGTGGTGTAATCCGTACCCTGATTGAAGGTATAGGCAATGCGGGCAGCGAGCTGGTTCTCTTCGGTGTTGCCCTGATCGCTACTGCCAATCGGATTGGCGCCGTAATGATCGTTCTCGTCGCCGAGCTGGTCGCTCTTGAAGAAGGCCAGGCTGGTATCCCAGGCGCCCTGGCTGTGGTTCCAGGCAATACCGGCATTCTGGTTGTCATTGAACCCGGCCAGATACGGCAGCGTGCCGTACCAACCGAGATAGCCGTAATCCATGTTGCCGAACGGCGTCTGGAACAGCCCCAGCTTGACGCTGTCGTTATCGCTGAACTGATAGGCCGCCCAGGCGTGATGCAGGAAATTGTAGTCGTCGTATAAACGGTACTGGAAAGAGTACGACAGCGGCCCTTCGCCACCGTCCATCCCGAGAATGAATTTCCCGAAATCGACGTCGCCCGTGGTGTCCTTGCTGGCTTCGTCCCAGTCGTTGAAAGTGTAACCAAGTTCGACGAGCCCAGTGAACTGTGGCGTACCCACCTCGTCCAGCAGGGAGCGGTTTTCTTCGGCGATCTGACGAGTCTGAACACTATCTGCCTGCTGGCTGGCCCGCTGTTCCGCCAATTGCTGCTGCAGTTGCTGAACCTGCTGCTGCAACGCATCGAGCCGGCGTTGAATGGCTTCGCTGTCCTGAGGGGATTGCGCCAGTGCTGACGGGACGCACGTCATCATGCCCACGGCAATACCGAGGGACTTGAAGGTCTTCGAAGTCACGTTGTCGTTCCCTTGTACGAATTCTGAGGTCTTGTAGGAAGCAGTTAGGAGCTATTGTTAGCCTGCTTCGCTTGAACCGTAACAAATCTGTTATGGTCCTTAAACCTTTGTCTTATGGGAGAGGTACCTCGGAGAAGTTGCAGGCAAAGAACTGATTGGGTTCCGGACGGAATTGATCGCCAGCTTGGATGACCGTGACTACCCTTACTTCATGCCACAGCTTATCGCATCAGGCAGTTGGTCGCTTCGGAGCATGACCAACCTAACATCAAATATCATTCAAGGGAGAATACAGTGGCCAATACGACTTCTTCCGGCGGTGCAGGGGGCATTTTTGCCAAGCTCGTCGGAATCATTGTTGCGCTCGTTGGTCTGGCTCTGGGAGCCGGCGGCGCTTACTTGGCGACGCTAGGCGGTTCCTGGTACTACCTTATCGCCGGTGTGCTGATGCTGGTTGCTGGCATCCAACTGTTTCGCAACCAGATTTCTGGCGCCGTTATTTACGGGATCGTCTTTATCGGTACCTTCCTGTGGGCGGCCTGGGAATCGGGGCTGAATTACTGGCGCTGGATTCCTCGGCTGGATATCGTGCTGATCCTGGCCATTCTGGTCGCGCTGGTTACCCCAGCGCTGAAGAACGGCCCCTCCCGCAAGGCCGGATTCTCGCTGGCAGGCGTCCTGTTTCTGGGCCTGGTGGTGGCCGGCGCGCTGGCATTCCTTCCCAACCGCGGCTACGAAAATCTCGAGGATGTACCTGCGGTAGCCGACGAGTCGCTATCGACGGATGTCGGCAACGCGCAGCCAGCCGATGTCCCGGCCTCGGGCGATTGGGCCGCCTATGGTCGTGATTCGGCGGCCACGCGCTACTCGCCTCTGGATCAGATCACACCGGATAACGTCGGCGACCTGGAGGTAGCCTGGCAGTATCGTACCGGTGACGTTCTCGATCATCGCTGGGGCGCTGAAACTACACCGCTGAAAATCGGGAACGACGTTTTTCTGTGCACATCGCGCAACATCCTGATCTCCCTGGACGCTGCAACCGGCGAGGAGAACTGGCGCTACGATCCGCAGGTTTCCGAGGACGCCATCCCCTACACGGCTGCATGCCGCGGCGTGACGTATTACGAGGTGCCGGAAGAACCTTCGCCGGACGCTGGCCAGCCGACGGGCCAGGGCCAATCCACGGCAGCAAACGAGTCACAAGGTGATGACGAAGGTCAGGCGCCGGACAGCGAGGCATCGCAGAACCAGATGGCCGTCACTTCGAATGACGACCAGTCCTGCCAAGCGCGCATCATTTCGGGCACCCTTGACGGCCGCCTGATCGAAGTCGATGCCGCGACCGGCGAACCGTGCACCGGCTTCGGTGACAATGGTCAGGTGGATATCAAGCGCAATATGGGCGAGACGCCGGAAGGGTATGTCTCCATCAATTCCGCTCCGGTTGTCGTACGCAACGTGCTCGTCACGGGTCACCAGGTCCTGGATGGTCAGCGTCGCTATCCGCCCTCCGGCGTGATCAAGGGCTATGACGTCGTAACCGGCGAGCTACTCTGGGCGTGGGATGCTGGTCGTCCGGATCAGAGCGAACCCCTGAGCGGCGATGAAACCTATGTGCGCGGCTCTCCCAACATGTGGACGACCGCTGCCGGTGACAGCAAGCTCGGCCTGGTTTATCTGCCGATGGCCAACAGCGCTGGCGATTACTGGAGCAGTTCGCGAACGCCCGAGGAAAACGAGTGGGCCAGTTCCATGATTGCCCTGGACGTCGAAACCGGCCTGCCGAAATGGCATTTCCAGACGGCGCACAAGGACGTCTGGGATTACGATCCGGGCTCACAGCCGACATTGATCGACTTCCCCACCGACAATGGCAAGGTGCCGGCATTGGTCATGCCGACCAAGCAGGGCGAGATCTACGTCTTCAATCGTGAGACGGGTGAGCTGCTGGGCGGCGGCGCCGAAGAGCGCCCGGTTCCCCAGGGCGGCGCCGAGCCGGAGCAGCGCAGCAAGACGCAACCTTTCTCGCTCTACGCAACACTGCGTCAGCCGGACATCGACGAGAAGGATATGTGGGGCATGACCCCATTCGACCAATTGTTCTGCCGCATTCAGTATCATCAGGCCAGTTGGAAGGGCATGTATACCCCGCCGACCGCCGAGCAGCCGTGGATCCAGTACACCGGCTATAACGGCGGCTCCGACTGGGGTAGCGTGGCGATCGACCCGCGTCGCGGTGTCATCATTGCCAACTACAACGACATGCCCAACTACAACGAACTCGTACCGCGTGACGTCGCCAACAAACTGGGCTGGGTGCCCCGCGAGGAACAGCAGGAAGATAGTGGTGGCGCCGAGGGTGCCGGTGATCCGCAGGCCAATACGCCGTATGCGATCAACGTCAACGCTGGCTGGCGTGTGCCCTACACCGGCATGCTCTGCAAGCAGCCGCCGTATGGTCATATCCGCGCCATCGATCTGGCCAGCGGCGATACGCTATGGGATCGGCCGCTAGGCACGGCCCGTGCCAACGGCCCGTGGGGCATTCGTTCAGGGCTACCTATCGATATCGGCACGCCCAACAACGGCGGCTCCGTGGTGACCGCTGGTGGCTTGATCTTCATTGCTGCCGCGACTGACGACCTCATTCGTGCCATCGACATCGAAAGTGGCGAGACGGTGTGGCAGGCTCCCCTACCCGCGGGCGGCCAGGCCAACCCGATGATGTATGAAGCTAATGGCCGACAGTACGTCGTTATCGTCGCCACCGGGCACCACTTCATGGAGACCCCTTCCGGTGACTATGTGATCGCCTATGCACTTCCGAAAAGGGATGATAGCTGATCAATGGCTTTAGCCAGCACCACTCCCTGTCAGGATAAAATCCGTGCGGGGAGTTGGTAACGAAGTAAGTGTTATAAAGGATTAACGGGCGGTGGTGTCGTGGACATCACCGCCCGTTCTTTTATTGCGAAATAGTGATAGTGAAGGCCAAGGCTATCTCGATACTCAACTATTAGACGTTCATATCGATAGCAATGAAAAGCCCGAGTGCCGTAAGCACGGCACTCGGGCCTTTTCTCCATGATCGCCTGATTAGTTTTCAGGCAAACCATGGTGATAAACGCAGAGTTTTTTCTCTCACCCTACGCGGGCACCATGACAGAATTAATTCTGCGCATCCTCTGCCTGATCCTGAATGTCTTCGCCAGCATCTTCCATCGTGCTGCCTGCGTTGTCCACGGCGTCATCGACCGATTCTCCGGCTTCCTCTGCTGGCCCTTCGTCGTTATCGCAAGCCACAACGCCAAATGCCATCAGGCCCAGTAGCATAGCCATTGCCATTTTTTTCAATAGGTCAGTGCGCATCTCGCATTCTCCTGAGCAACTGCTTCCATGTATTTGCCCTAACAACCATAGCCACAGATTGCGGAATCAGCCAACTTCAAAGCAGCCTTCCCTAATTTCTCCTAATTATTCGAAAATGGGCAAAAGTGTCTGCTTCTGGCGTCAAGGGGTTCCGTCCCTTGCCATGAGATATCAAGAATGGCGCTAGCGAAGTAACGGAGGGCTCTCTTCAAGCTCACCCTTATCCACATACCCATACGGGCTTCGCCATGAGGCCACCAAGTCATCGCGATGCCGCTATGACAGGCTGGGTGGCCCGTGACGTTTCTTGCGGACATAAAAAAACCCCAGCCTTGTGGGCNCCCTCAAAACGTCAACAGGCCCTAGTACCCCTTGTGCGAAATAGCCGGTAGCAAAAGCCAATCCGGCTGCTGCGGTACCCATTAACAATGTACGTAGTCCCGGCCGGCACACTGGCACGCCATACACCGCGCTCTTAAGCATGCCGATACCTAAAAACACCAGCCCTGCGAGGCCAAGACTGACCAGGAATTGAGTGGTAATACCGAGCCCTGGCAGGGCATAGGGCAATAGGGGCAAAGCGCCGACCAAAAGGAATGCAGCGAAGGTAGTCAGAGCCGATCGCAAGGGACTAATTCCAGCAGCGGAAAGCCCATATTCTTCTCGCAACATGGTCGAGACCCATACTTCTGGATCGTGACATAGCGCTTCGACCACCTGTTCAAGCAACTCCCCCTCAAATCCCTTCGCTTGAAACAGCTGACGAATCTCTTCTCGCTCGCCTTCTGGCACCAAGGCGATATGTTGTTGTTCGACCTGTTCAGCGTTAGCAATCTGGGCCAATTGTGCTTGGCCAGCCTCATAGTTGCTCACTGCCATGCTGAAGCCATCAGCAGCCAAGTTGGCGAAACCCAGTACCAATGCTACTTGTGGCGAGAAACCCGCACCGAAAGCACCGGATACCACAGCAAAGGTAGTGACACAGCCATCGATACCTCCGAGTACAGCATCAGGTAACGTTGATGCTCTCATTGGCCTTGCTAGCCGGGCACGCACCGCATCGGGCTGATGCTCGCCCAGAAGCTCCTCGCGGCTGGGAGTCGGCATGATGAACCTCCTGTGATCTGGATGGCTAACCACAGGAGTATATGCACAACAAGGATATCGAGCTGATCAAAAGCGGGATGCTATTTTCGTTGGCGTGATCGGCAATGGCGCGTCCAGACCCGCTCGCTCTTCATACACAGTTCAGCACGAATAGACGGTTCAGTACGGCCTGATCGATGCCGTCACGACAGAAAGCCGTCACGACTGACTGAGAGGCCCGTGACGTTCCGTGCGGACATAAAAAAACCCCAGCCTTGTGGGCTGGGGTTTCGGGATAGATGCCTGACGATGACGGGGGCGGCCACCCGTCGTCCGGCGCTCTCCATGGGAGACCCCTAAACGAATGAACCCCGACCAATGGCCGGGGTTCGAAATAAGTGCCTGACGATGACCTACTCTCACATGGGGA
>NZ_NHOU01000030.1 GCF_002179555.1 Salinicola salarius
CGTCTACTACGTCCCCGAATGAACGCTTACTCCTGGCGTGCATTGTCTACGCTGTAGTCAGGTTCGCTATCCGGTATCGCAACGAGCCGGGTAGTCGAATCGCGTCGTTTACACCCAGGCAGTCACGCCAAGTCAGTCATCACATCAGGAGGTGGCGGTCATGACTCAGCAGATACTGGTACCCATCGATGGATCGGTCAGCGCACGTCAGGCGCTGGCGCACGCATGCCTCGTCCAGCGTGCGACCCAGGCCAGAATCCACCTGTTGCACGTGCCCGAGGTGCCGGTTGCCAAGGATGCGCTCGGCGCGAAGGTGGGAGCCGCGCCAGCCGACTACACGCCCGAGAAGGGACGGCTGGTGGGGGAGCGCCTGCTCGAGGAAGCCTGGCAGGCGATGTGTGGCGATTCGGACGAGGTGACCTATCACATCGTGGAAGGGCGGCCGGTCGAGACCATCGTGCGGCAGGCGACCGAGCTCGGGGTCGACATGATCATCATGGGCAGCCGCGGCCTGAGCAATCTGAAAAGCCTGGCTGTCGGCAGCGTGTCGCACAAGGTAGCGCATCTAGCTCCTTGTGCGGTGCTGACGCTGCACGTGCCCGGCTAGATGCCGGACGAACGGTTTGCCGCGAGGCCGTCGATCAGGAGATGTCGACCTGATAACGGAAGGTGTCCGCGGCGCCGCGTGAACGCCGGTATTCCAGCGGCGTGCGGTCGTAGCCGAACGCCAGTCGCTCGATCATGACGACCGGCTGGCCGGTGCCGATACCGAGAACCCCGGCGAGTGTCGCGTCGGCCGTCTCGACGGTCAGGGTTTCCCGCGCCGAACCGATCAGTTGCCCGCATTGGGTCTCGTAGAACGGGTAGAGCAGATTGCCGAAATCGTCGGGATCGATCTGCATCAGGGCTTCGAATCGGCTGGCCGGCAGCCAGATTTCTTCGTGGTAGACCGTCGTCCCGTCGAGTTCCCGCACTCTCTCCAGTCGAATCACTTTCTCCGACGAAGCCAGTGCCAGCGCGTCCGCCACGTAGGACGGCGGAGACGTCAGTTCCCGGGCCAGGATTCGGCCATTGGGAATCCGGCGCTCGCCCCTGGCATCCACCTGGCGGAAGAAACGGAACAGCGAACTCTCGAAGTTGGGGCGCAGGACAAAGGTACCGCGCCCCTGGCTGCGCTTCATCAGCCCATCCTGGACCAGTGTGTCCACGGCCTTTCTCAGCGTGCCGACGGCGACACCGTAGTGCTTGGTCAGCTCGGCTTCGGTCGGGATCGCGCCGCCCGGCGCCCATTCGCCGGCGGCGATCTTGGCCAGCATGTCGTCGCGCAGGCGCTGGTAGAGCGGCAGCCGTTCGTCGGTCATGGAGCCTGTTCCCTTCATGAATGTTTCCTCCACGATGTTCCAGACAAATGTATCACCTTTGTTTTCATCTTTAGTCGTAACCCCGGAAGAATGCGTCCGATGCGGTGTATGCTTGCGCCCGCTGTTATTCAACTATATGAATAGATCTTTCATTGAGACCGGACGTTTCGTTCGCCGTCACGTGTTCATGTCATTCACCAGGGGCCACCTATGACGCAACTCGCTTCCGTCGCGCTGACCGGCGTCGATACGCATGCGCATATCTTTCACCAAGGGCTGGAGCTAGCCGGCAATCGCCGCTACAGCCCGGATTATGACGCGACCGTCGAGCAGTATCTGGCGCATCTCGATCATTGCGGCCTTTCTCATGGCGTGCTGGTACAGCCGAGCTTTCTGGGTACCGATAACCGACATCTGGTCGATGCCCTGCGTCGCTTTCCGCAGCGTCTGCGCGGCACGGCGGTGGTGGCGCGTGACGTGACCGAGGAGACGCTGGACGAACTGGCCGAGGCGGGTGTGGTCGGCATTCGGCTCAACCTGATCGGGCAGCCGCTGGAAGACTATCGTAGCGCGTCCTGGCGGACGTTGTTCGCCAAGGTGGCACGGCTCGGCTGGTCGGTGGAGATTCAGCGGGGCGTGGAGGATCTGGGCGAGATCGTGCCGCAGATTCTGCAGTCCGGCGTGGCGGTGGTGATCGACCACTTCGGCTTGCCCGACGGCGAGATCGACCCGGCCAATTCGGATCACCGGACGTTGCTGTCGCTGCTGCCGAGCGAGGCGATCTGGATCAAGTTGTCGGCGACCTACCGCAGCCGCTCGACGCCGGCTCAGGCACGGCGCTCGATCGAGCGTCTGCGCGATGCCTATGGCCATGGCGATCGGCTGGTGTGGGGAAGCGACTGGCCTCACACGCGGTTCGAAGCCCACACCGATTACGACGCCCAGTTCTCGCTGATGGAGACGCTGCTGCCGGACGCCGCCGAACGCCGGAAGATCCTGATCGATAACCCGGCCAGGCTGTTCGGAATCGATCGGGCTGCCTGAAGGCCAGTCGGCCAGGTTTCGTCGAGAAGGGATCCTCGAAAGGGATCGATTGAAAACCCATAAAGACAAGCGCTACGGGGAACAACGTCATGATGAGTCTTCTGGTGGTGGGAGCGATCGTCGTTTCCATCGTTCTGGGATATCGCACCAGGATCAATATCGGTCTGTTCGCGATTGCCTTCGCCTATCTGATCGGCTGCTTCGGGTTGGGCCTGAGCCCCAAGGAAGTGGTTGCCATGTGGCCACTGAAGATATTCTTCATCATCTTTTCGGTGTGTCTGTTCTACAGCTTCGCGATCGTCAACGGCACGCTGGAGAAGCTGGCCGAGCATCTGATGTATCGCTGCCGGCATTTCCCGCACCTGTTGCCCTTCGCCATCTTCCTGGCGGCGGTGGTGATCTCCGCCCTGGGGGCCGGCTATTACACCGTGCTGGCGTTCATGGCGCCGATCACGCTGCTGCTGTGCGAGCGCACCAGACTCAACCTGATCGTCGGCGCCATGGCGGTCAACTACGGCGCATTGGCGGGCGCCAACTTCGTCTCCAGTCAGAGCGGCATCATCTTCCGCACGCTGATGACCAATTCCGGCATTTCCGATGACCAGGCGTTCATCAACAGCTTTGGCATCTTTGCCAGCACCATGATCGTGCCGATCGTCGTTCTCGCCGGCCTGATCCTGTTCAGCCGAAAGCGGGGCGCGGCGATGGTGTCGCTGGCGCACGTCGAGCGTCCCGGCCCGCTCGATCGCGAACAGCGCTCCACGCTGATTCTGACCCTGCTGATGATGGCTACCGTGCTGTTGCCTCCGATCGCCAGCCTGGTGCTGCCCGACAACGGCGTCGTCGCACTCATCGATTCCAAGGTGGATATCGGCCTGATCGCCAGCGTGTTCTCGGTCATCGCGCTACTGATGAAGCTGGGCGATGAGCGCAAGGCGATCGCTTCGCTGCCGTGGGGCACGATCATCATGATCTGCGGTGTCGGCATGCTGATCTCGGTGGCGATCGAGGCCGGCACCATCGATCTGCTCGGCTCCTGGATCGGCACCAACATTCCGCCGGTCCTGATCCCCGTGGCGTTCGGCATCGCTGCCGCGTTCATGTCGCTGTTCGCGAGCACGCTGGGGGTGGTCACGCCGGCACTGTTCCCGCTGGTGCCGTCGCTGGCCACCACACTCTCGATCGACCCGATGATCATCTTCATCGCCATCGTCGTCGGCGCACAGGCCACCTCGATCTCGCCGTTTTCCTCCGGTGGCAGCCTGATCCTCGGCTCCTGTCCCACGGACGAGGCGCGCGCGGGGCTGCTGCCCAAGCTGCTGTTCCGTGCGGCCCCGCTGGGCTTCGTCGCTGCGCTGGTGTTCAACCTGATGCTGGCGTTCGTGTTCTAGCAAACCGGCGGTGATTCAGCGGTCCCTCCGGGTATCGACGCCGTTGGGATGCATCGAAGCAGTGGGGATGCATCGAAGCAGTGGGGATGCATCGAAGCAGTGGGGACGGATCGAAGACGTTGGAATGAGTCGAAGACGTTCGAATGAAAGAAAAGAGGCGACGGAATCCCGTCGCCTCTTTTTTTGCCCGTGACCGGGTTATTCGCCTAGCGTCGGCGGCAATCGCGCCAGATCGCCACTGGCCGCCTCGAAGGCGCGTGCCAGTTGCAACACGCCCCAGTCGTCGCGGGGTCGGCCGATCAGCTGGAAGCCTATCGGCAGGCCGGCGCCGTTGAGTCCGGCCGGCAGACTGATCGTCGGGGCGCCGAGCATCGAGGCGGGAATCACGACTTCCATCCAGCGGTGATAGGTATCCATCGCGCTCCCGGCGATCTCGCGCGGCCAGTGCGTTTCGACGTCGAAAGGAAAGACCTGGGCGCTGGGCATGGCCAGGTAGTCGAAGCGCTCGAACAGCGCGCTCCAGGCCCGGTAGGCATCACCACGCTGGACGTTGGCCACGTGGATATCCTGCGCCGAGAGCGCCAGACCGCGTTCGACCTCCCACTGCGCTTCCGGCTTCAATCGCTCTCGCGTGGTAGGGGTGACGTAGAGCGCACCCAGGTTGCCGGCAACGGCCCAGTGGCGCAGCGTCGTCCAGCTTTCCCACAGCATCTCGGCGTCGAAGGGCAGGTCGATCGCCTCCACCTCGCAGCCCAGCGGGGCGAAGCGTTCCAGCGCCGCTCTGCATTGCGAGAGCACGCCCGCTTCCATCGCCAGATGCCCCCGCCAGTCGCCGAGCCAGCCGATCCGCAGCCCGTGAACGTCGCGGTCGAGCGCGCCGGAGACGCTGCTGCCGTCGGGAATCAGCGGCTCCCCCAGCGAGAGCGGGACACGTGGATCGAAGCCGGACTGCGTGTCGAGCAGGCGGGCCACGTCTTCGACGGTTCGCCCCATCGGGCCGTTGGTGGCGAGCTGTTGACCGAACGGGTCGGCGACGAGACCGGGCACGCGGCCGAACGAAGGGCGAAAGCCGATCACGTGATTGAAGGCGGCGGGGTTTCGCAACGAGCCCATCATGTCGCTGCCGTCGGCGACCGGCAGCATCCGCATGGCGAGCGCTGCCGCCGCGCCACCGCTGGAGCCGCCGGCGGTGCGCGAAGGATCGAAGGCGTTGCGAGTGGCGCCGAATACCGGGTTGTAGGATTGCGAGCCCAGGCCGAATTCCGGCGTATTGGTCTTGCCGATGAAGATCGCGCCGGCTGCACGCATGCGCTCGCTCATCAGGCTGTCCTGCTGGGCGATCTGGCCGGAGAACAGCGGAGAACCCTGGGTCGTCGGGAAGCCTTGGGCGTCGGAGAGATCCTTGATCGCCTGCGGGAAGCCGTGCATCCAGCCGCGCGACTGCCCCGCAGCGAGTTCGCGATCGGCGAGCTCGGCCTCGGCGAGCAACGGGGCGCGCTCGCGGCGGGAGATGATGGCGTTGACGATAGGGTTCACGGCGTCGATATGATCGAGGTAGGCGGTCATGACCTCGCGACAGGAGACCGATCGGTCATGGATGCGCTGCGACAGCCTGGTCGCGTCCCAGGTGACGATCTCGTTCAGCGGCGGTCGGACAGGCGTGCGGTCGGAAGCGTTAGACATCGGCAAAGATCCCGGCAAAAGAGGGTGTCGATCAGCATACCGCAGTCAGGTGACTGTCATGCCGCTACGGCACGTCAGGCAGTCTTCTCTCCGATCCGATCTTGATGCAACCGTTCGTCTGGGCGCTCGGATTCGGCCATGCAGCCCTGGGTGACGCCAGGTTCAGCAAAGACGAGACATGCACCCAGCAGAATCCATCGAAGGTCTAACGGCATTCTGGTATGATGTATGACAACATATCGATAGAATCCTGCTTCCGCTTGCGCCATTTTAGCGCGGCGGCAGTCGGCCGAATGTCTGCATACGTTAACCCATGATAAGGGGAATCAGGTGAATTTTTCCAAAGAAGCGGTCGTTACCTCTATCACCGACGGTTTGCTGTCGTTCCCGGTGACCGATTTCGATGCCAACGGCAAGTTCGATGTCGAAAGCTACCGTCGCCGTCTGCTGTGGCTGAAGGAGTATGAAGTTTCCGCCCTTTTCGTGGCTGGCGGCACTGGCGAATTCTTCAACATCACCATCGATGAATATCGTGAAATCGTCAAAGTCGCCGTGGAAACCATCGGTGGGCACGTGCCGGTCATCGCCAGCGCCGGCCAGAGTGCCGAACTCGCCAAGGCGCACGCCAAGGCCGCCCAGGAAGCGGGCGCCGATGGCATTCTGCTGATGCCGCCGTACCTGACCGAGTGCCCGGAATCCGGCATCGTCGAGTACGCCGCCAGCGTCTGCGATTCCACCGACCTCAACGTGATCTACTACAACCGTGCCAACGGCTATCTCACCGTCAATGCCGTTCAGGCATTGGCCGATCGCTGCCCGAACCTGGTCGGCCTGAAAGACGGCAAGGGCGACATGCAGGCGCTCAACATCATCATCAAGACGCTGGGCGATCGCCTCGCCTACGTTGGTGGCGTGCCGACGGCCGAGATCATTGCCGAAGCCTATCTGGCCATTGGCGTCAGCACCTATTCTTCCGCGGTGTTCAACTTCGTGCCGGACATGGCCGTGAAGTTCTACAAGGAGCTGCGCAAGGGCAATAGCGAGTTCGTGCGTCAGGCGACTCGCGAGTTCTTCATTCCGTTCGTCACTATGCGCGATACCCAGAAAGGCTATGCCGTCAGTCTGATCAAGGCCGGTGCCGACCTGGTCGGTTATCCGGGTGGCGACGTGCGTGCGCCGCTGACCATGCCCAACGAGAAAGAGCGGGCCACGCTCAAGCAGTTGATCGAAAAAGCCAACGCGCTCTGAGCCGATTGATGCGCTGATTGACAAGACGGGGCGGTCTCGAGACCGCCCTGGTTATCTCTGGGCGCTGGGCCTCGACTGTGCAGCGCGCGCCCGTATTGCCGACGGAGGAGTTCAATGCCGAGTCATGGCACGCCTACCATCACCGATATGCAGGTCATTCCGGTCGCCGGTCGCGACAGCATGTTGCTCAATATCGGTGGTGCACATTCGCCTTACTTCACCCGCAACCTGATCCTCCTCGAAGACAGTGCCGGTAATGTCGGCGTGGGCGAAGCGCCGGGTGGCGAGACGATCCAGCGCTCTCTGGAGCAGGCGCGCCCACTGGTAATCGGTCAGCCCATCGGCAAGCTGCGCTCGATGGTGGCATCGCTGCACTCCGCCGGTCGTGGCGCCGATTTCGAGGATTTCGGCAAGGGTTCCTGGACCTTCGAGCTGCGTGTCAATGCGGTGGCGGCGCTCGAAGCCGCTCTGCTCGATCTGTTCGGCAAGTTCCTCGACGTGCCGGTGGCCGAGTTGCTGGGCGACGGCAAGCAGCGCGATAGCGTCGAGGTGCTGGGCTATCTGTTCTTCATCGGCGATGGTCACGCCACCCCGCTGGGCTATCGTCGTGGTACTGAGCGTCGCGGAACCGAGGACGCCAGCCACGACTGGTACCGCCTGCGCGACGAAGCGGCAATGACGCCGCAGCGTATTGTCGAGCTGGCCGAGGCGGCCCACGATCGCTACGGTTTCAGGGATTTCAAGCTCAAGGGCGGCGCGCTGCCGGGCGAGCAGGAAATCGAAGCGGTCACGGCGTTGCACAATGCGTTTCCCGAGGCGCGAGTGACGATCGATCCCAACGGCGCGTGGTCGTTGCAGGAGGCGATCCGCCTTTGCAAGAACCTGCACGGCGTCATCGCCTATGCCGAGGATCCTTGCGGGGCGGAGCAGGGCTTCTCCGGTCGCGAGATCCTGGCCGAGTTCCGCCATGCCACCGGATTGCCGGTCGCCACCAACATGGTGGCTACCAACTGGCGCGAGATGGCCCACGCACTGATGCTGCGTTCGGTCGACATTCCGCTGGCCGATCCGCACTTCTGGACGCTTTCCGGCGCGGTGCGTGTCTCCCAGCTGTGCCAGGACCATGGCATGACCTGGGGCTCGCACTCCAACAATCACTTCGATATCTCGCTGGCGATGTTCGCCCAGGTCGGCGCCGCTGCGGTCGGCCGTACCACCGCGCTGGATACCCACTGGATCTGGCAGGAGGGCGATGCCCGGCTGACCCGTGAGTCGCCGCAGATCGTCGATGGCAAGGTTGCCGTCACCGACGCTCCCGGGCTGGGTATCGAGGTCGACATGGAACAGATCGAGCAGGCCAACGCGCTCTATCGCAGCCTGCCTGCCGGCGGGCGCAACGACGCCATGGCGATGCAATATCTGATCGATGGCTGGCAGTTCGATCCCAAGCGTCCGGCGCTGGTACGTTGAAATGGCCGTGCGGTGGACGCATGTAGTCAGGATTGCCCGGCGGGAACGACCCCGCTCGGTCACGATGTCGAGACACGATGCCAAGGCGGGTGAAAGACAAGTGGCATCCGGCCTAATGCCGGAAGATGAATGAGTATCCACCATCACTGCAGGAGGCAACATGAATCTGACAGGTGAAATGCTGATCGGTCAGCAGGCCGTCAAGGGTAGTCGCGATCCGATCCAGGCGATCAATCCGGCGACCAACGAGCGCTTGGATCCGAGCTATCCCGGTGGCACTCAGACCGAAGTCGATCGCGCCTGCGAACTGGCGTGGAGCGCCTTCGACAGCTATCGCGAAACCTCGCTGGAGGAGCGCGCCACGTTTCTGGAAACCGTTGCCGACGAGATCGAAGCGATCGGTGATGACCTGATCGAGCGTGCCGTGGCCGAGTCCGGTCTGCCGCAGGGTCGTATCCAGGGCGAGCGGGGTCGTACCTGCGGTCAGTTGCGCCTGTTCGCCAAGACCGTGCGCGCCGGCGAGTGGCTCGATGTCCGTATCGACCCGGCGCTGCCGGACCGCCAGCCGATGCCGCGGGTCGACCTGCGTCAGCGCCACATCGCGCTGGGCCCGGTCGTGGTGTTCGGTGCCAGCAACTTCCCGCTGGCGTTCTCCGTCGCCGGTGGCGATACCGCATCGGCGCTGGCCGCCGGCTGCCCGGTGATCGTCAAGGCGCACGGCGCGCATCCGGGCACCAGCGAGCTGGTGGGTCGCGCCATTCAGGCGGCAGTCAAGAAGTGCGGTCTGCCGGAAGGCGTGTTCTCGCTGATGTACGGCTCCGGTCGCGAAGTCGGCACCGCGCTGGTCACCGATCCGCGCATCAAGGCGGCCGGCTTCACCGGTTCGCGCAGCGGCGGTCTGGCGCTGTGGAAGGCGGCGCAGTCGCGTCCCGAGCCGATTCCGTTCTACGCCGAAATGAGCTCCATCAATCCGGTCTTCCCGCTGCCGGCAGCGCTGAAGGCGCGGGGCGAGGAGATGGGCAAGGCGTTCGTCGCTTCGCTCAACATGGGCGCCGGCCAGTTCTGCACCAATCCCGGGCTGGTGATCGCGATCAAGGGCCCGGAGCTTGATGCCTTCGTCAACGCTGCCAGCGAGGCGGTCAAGGGCAGCGCTGCGCAGACCATGCTCACGCCGGGTATCTTCGATGCCTACGAAAATGGCGTCAGTACCCTGGCAGGCAGTGGCAAGGCGAAGGAAGTGGCGCGCGGCCAGAAGGGCGAAGGCCCCAACCAGTGCCAGACCGGCCTGTTCCTGGCTTCCGCCCAGGACTTCCTGAGCAGCGATGCGCTGCAGGAAGAAGTCTTCGGTTCGACGTCGCTGGTCGTGGAATGCGCCGACGCGGCCGAACTCAAGCAGGTGGCCGAGCATCTGGAAGGCCAGTTGACCGCCACGCTGCAGATGGACGATGCCGATCTGGATGCCGCCAGGGCACTGCTGCCGATCCTCGAGCGCAAGGCGGGCCGTATCATGGTCAACGGCTGGCCGACCGGGGTGGAAGTGTGCGATGCCATGGTTCACGGCGGACCGTTCCCGGCGACTTCCGATTCGCGCACGACATCCGTGGGCACCGCGGCGATCTTCCGCTTCCTGCGCCCGGTCTGCTATCAGGATCTGCCAGACGCGCTGCTGCCGGAAGCGATCAAGCATGACAACCCGCTGAAACTGCGGCGCCTGGTCGACGGCAAGCGCGAAGCGTAAGTCGTCGCCGGCGAGGCTGGGCCGTCGTCGATGGCCCGGTCGCCCAGAACAAGAACCTCTGCCCTCAGGGCAGAGGTTCTTGCGTTTGTAAGACGGCGCTTTCCGGCACCGGCCGACAGGAGACCAAGATTGGCCACTGGTAGCTCTATCCTTCACGAACGCCTAGAATGAGCGCCGAGTCAAACGACCCCAATGAATTCGACAAGTCAAGGAAAGCCCGTGAATCCGGTTCAGACCACGTTCCAGTACGGTTCGAGTACCGTCACCCTAGAAACCGGGCGCATTGCGCGCCAAGCTACCGGCGCCGTGCTGGTGACCATGGACGACACCGTGGTGTTGTGTACCGTGGTCGGCCGCAAGGAGCTCAAGCCCGGTCAGGATTTCTTCCCGCTCTCCGTGCATTACCAGGAGAAGACCTATGCCGTGGGCAAGATCCCCGGCGGCTTCTTCAAGCGCGAAGGGCGCCCGACCGAGAAAGAGACGCTGACCTCGCGTCTGATCGATCGGCCGATTCGCCCGCTGTTCCCGAAAGGCTTCATGAACGAAGTCCAGGTCATCTGTAACGTGCTGTCCGCCGATCGCAATCAGGATCCCGACATCGCTGCGATGATCGGCACTTCCGCGGCACTGGCGATCTCCGGTCTGCCGTTCAGTGGCCCGATCGGCGCGGCGCGTGTGGGCTTTACCGAGTCACGCGGCTACTTCCTCAACCCCACGGTCGAGGAACTGGACACTTCCGAGCTCAACATGGTCGTGGCCGGTACCGACAAGGCAGTGCTGATGGTCGAGTCCGAAGCCAAGGAGCTGACCGAAGACGAGATGCTGGGCGGCGTGCTGTTCGCGCACCAGGAGATGCAGGTCGCGGTCGATGCGATCAAGTCGCTGGTCAGCGAAGCGGGCAAGCCGAAGTGGGACTGGCAGCCGGCCGCCGACAACGTCGAGCTCAAGCAGGCCATGGCGGCGTCTTTCGGAACCGCCGTGGGTGAAGCCTATCGCATCACCGACAAGATGGCGCGTCAGGACGCGCTGGCCGAAATCCGCACCAAGGCTATCGAGCAGTTGGCCAGCGGTGACGCGGCGCAGTTCAGTGTCGACGAAGTCTCCGGTGCGCTGGCGGGTCTCGAGAAGAAGACCGTGCGCAGCCGTGTCGTCGCTGGCGAGCCGCGTATCGACGGTCGCGATCACAAGACCGTGCGGCCGCTGGACATCAAGGTCGGCGTGCTGCCGCGCACCCATGGTTCGGCGCTGTTCACCCGTGGCGAGACGCAGGCGATGGTCATCGCCACGCTGGGTACGCTGCGCGACGCCCAACTGATCGAATCGCTGGAAGGTGAGCGCAAGGATCGCTTCCTGATGCACTACAACTTCCCGCCGTACAGCGTGGGCGAAGCCGGCTTCATGGGCGGTCCCAAGCGTCGCGAGATCGGTCACGGCCGTCTGGCGCGTCGCGGCATCCAGGCGATGCTGCCCAACGATGACGACTTTCCCTACACCATCCGTGTCGTCTCCGAGATCACCGAATCCAACGGTTCCAGCTCGATGGCGTCCGTGTGCGGCGCGTCACTCGCGCTGATGGACGCCGGCGTGCCGATCAAGGCGCCGGTAGCGGGTATCGCCATGGGTCTGGTCAAGGACGACGATGGTTTCGCCGTGCTGACCGATATCCTCGGTGACGAAGATCACCTCGGCGACATGGACTTCAAGGTGGCCGGTTCCGCCAACGGCGTGACCGCGCTGCAGATGGACATCAAGATCGAAGGCATCAACGAAGAGATCATGGAGACGGCGCTGCAGCAGGCACATCAGGCGCGCATCGATATCCTCGATCAGATGAACGTGGTGATCGCCGAGAGCCGTAACGAAGTCTCCGACTACGCGCCGGCGATGCAGACGATCAAGATCTCGCCGGACAAGATCCGCGATGTCATCGGCAAGGGTGGTGCGACCATTCGCGGCATCTGCGAAGAGACCGGCGCCTCGATCGATATCGACGACGACGGCACCGTGCGCATCTACGCCGAAGACCGCTCCGCGGCTAAGCGCGCCATCGACACCGTGCTCGGCATCACCGCCGAAGCCGAAATCGGCAAGCTCTACCGCGGCAAGGTGGTGCGTCTGGCCGACTTCGGTGCCTTCGTCAACTTCATGCCGGGTACTGACGGTCTGGTGCACATCTCCCAGATCGTGCCGGAGCGCGTCAATGACGTGAAAGACTTCCTGAGCGAAGGCCAGGAAGTGACCGTCAAGGTGCTCGATATCGACAACCGCAATCGCGTGAAGCTGTCGATCAAGGAGATCACGCCGGAAGAGAAGGCTGCCTTCGAAGCGTCGCTCGCGATCGAAGAGTAATTCTTCGGCGCTAACCGAAACGCCCGGCCTGCATCACGCAGGCCGGGCGTTTTTTTATGCTGCGCTCATGCCGTAACGGTTCGAGGACGTAACGTGGGTAGATGACGCTTGAGCTGTCGCGAGAATGCCTTCTCCACGAACTCGTAGCTCAGCCAGGAACAGATCGCGATGACGGGCAGACAGATTGCCAGCGCCAGATAGGGGCTGAGTCCGAACTGCTCGGTCAGGACGTAGTTGCCCGACCACAGCACGATCACGTGCAGCAGGTACGTCGAGTAGGACCAGTCCCCCATCGCCTTGACGACACGATTATCGCCGATGCGCGATTCCAGGCCGATGAAGGCGATCACCAGCAACGCGCTGGGCAAGCCCCAGGCAAAGAAGCGCGTGGCGCCGGAAGGGTCGTTGAAGCAGAGAATCGTCGCGAGGCTGGCCAGTGCCAAGCCGATCGGCCACCAGCGGCCGCCGGGGATCCCGTAACGACCATGGACGACGGCGATCCCCATCCCCAAAAGGAACTGGAAAATGATCGGATCCGTGTAGAAATTGCTGAGGAAGGGCTGGTGGGCGAAGAGCGTATTGATCACCACGATGGCCACTACCACCGCCCATAGCCGCCACTCGCGCTTGAGCACCAGCGAGGCGGCGAAGACGACGTAGAACAGCATTTCGAAGTTGAGCGTCCAGCCTACCGGCAGGATCGGATAGTAGCCGTAACCGGCCGGGTTCTCCGTGGGGATGAAGAACAGCGACAGAACCAGCTGCTTGAGGCCCAGGCCGTACTCGGGCATCACATCGCTGGCGAAGTAGATGACCAGCGCGGTAATGGCGGTATAGAGCCAGTAGGCGGGAACGATGCGGACGACACGATGCAGCAGAAACTGCGGCATCGTCAGCCGCTTGCCGCGACTCGAGACGTAGATGACGAAACCGCTGATGACGAAGAAGATATCCACACCCACCTGACCGCGGGTAGAGAACAGATACTCGATCCAGTTATCGGCCTTGAAACCGAAAAACACCTGCATGAAGTGATGAAACACGACGATCCACGCCGCCAGGGCCCGTAGCGCCTGTACCGAAATCAGCATCCCTACTCATCCTTGCCATGAACTCCCAAGACGCACTATGGGAAGGATAAGAAAGGAAAAAGTTCGCTGAATTTACGCAAAATAACAAAACGGTGTTCGGTTCGATCGGGCCGGCCATGGGGCAACGGCCAGCCAGCCCTCGTTCGAGGCGATTACAGCTTGCGCAACGCGACCTGTTCCACCAGATGATCGTGGCCCTTGCGCAGGATCAGGTCGGCACGGGGGCGAGTGGGAAGGATGTTCTCGCGCAGGTTGCGCCGATTGATGTCCCGCCATAGCCCTTCGGCGATCTCGAGCGCTTCCGCTTCTCCGATCTGGGCGTAGCGGTGAAAGAACGAGTTGGTGTTCTGGAAGGCGGTCTGTCGCAACAGCTTGAAGCGTTCCAGGTACCAGTCGTGAATATGGTTTTCCTCGGCATCGATATAGATCGAGAAATCGAAGAAGTCCGACACGAACGGCACCATCTTGCCGTCTTCCGGAAGATCACGAACCTGCAGCACATTGATGCCCTCGACGATCAGGATGTCGGGGCGGTCGACCGTCTGGTATGCGTGTTCGCGCACGTCATAGGTCAGGTGCGAATAGAGCGGTGCCTGGACGTTGCGGGCCCCCGCCTTGATCCAGGAGAGAAAGCGCAGCAGGGCGCCGATATCGTAACTCTCGGGAAAGCCCTTGCGCGCCATCAGGTCCTTGTCGCGCAGCGTGGCGTTGGGGTAGAGAAAGCCGTCGGTCGTGACCAGGTCGACCTTGGGGCTGGAAGGCCAGCGCGCCAGCAGCTCCTTGAGGATGCGCGACGTGGTGGACTTGCCCACGGCGACGGAACCGGCGATGCCGATGATGAATGGCGTCTTCTGGGTGTCGTCGATGTCCAGAAAGCGCTTGCGCTGGGCGTAGAGCCGCTGGCTGGCTTCGACGTAGGAAGAGAGCAGGCGCGACAGCGACAGATAGATCCGCCGGACTTCGCCCAGATCGATCGGATCGTTGAGCGAACGCAGCCGCTGCAGTTCCTCGGCGGAAAGCGTCTGTGGCGTGTCGGCGCGAAATTCGGCCCACTGCTCGGCCGTGTAGAACTGATACGGAGAGAAGGGGTCCGGTCTCAATTGGTTCATCGGGTCTCTTTCGCTGACGAGCTGGCGGCGGGGTCGAGGCGCCGCCAGAGGCTATGGGTCTTTATTGTCGACATCTTCAAATTGTCTCAGCTGCATGGGCTGAATGCCACGCGTATCGACCGCGCCCTGTTCGACGAAGCCCAGGCGCCGATAGAGATCGATCGCGGGCCGGTTGTCGGTGAAGACGTTGAGCGTGACGTGCTCGGCGCGACGCTGCCGTGCTTCCGTCAGCAGCCGGCGGCAGAGCGATTCGCCCAGCCCGAGGCGCCGATGGGCTGGCGAGACGATGACGCGGGCCAGGTGGTAGTGGCGTTCGCCCTTGATGACGAGCTGGCCGAAGGCGATCGGTTCGCGTTCCGAGACGAGGCAGAACGAGGGTAGACCGCCGCCATCGATCTCTTGCCACAGCGTGGGGCCGTCCGTCGGCCACGACAGGCCGGGCCCGGCCCAGCGTTCGAGAGCCTTCGGTGTCTCGACCCATTCGGCGATGGGCGTCAGGTCCGTCGGCAAGGCCGGCCGCCAGGGCACGTCAGCCATGGCGAGTGCCGGCTTCAGCAGGACGAAACGCGACGGCGAGGTTATCGATCAGACGTGTCGAGCCGAGATAGACCGCGCCCAGCAGCCGGCCCTCGTCATGCTTGGCGGCGTCGAACGGTGCCAGTGACGGCCCCCTGAGCTCCAGATAGTCGAGCCGAAAGCCGGCCTCCTGCAGCGCTTGCCTGGCTGCTGCCAGGGCGTCAGCGGGCGACTGGCCTCGAGCCAGCGCGTCGCCACAGCGTGACAGCGTCCGGTAGAAGGCCGGTGCCAATGCCCGGTCGCCGGGAGAGAGATAGCCGTTGCGGGAGGAGAGCGCGAGGCCATCTTCGGCCCGAACGGTGGGAACGCCGACGATCTCGATCGGGAAGTGCAGGTCGGCGACCAGCTTGCGAATCACCGCCAGCTGCTGGAAGTCCTTCTCGCCGAAGCAGGCGATATCGGGCTGGACGAGATGGAGCAGCAGTGACACCACCGTGGCGACGCCATCGAAGTGGCCGATGCGGGTGCCGCCGCAAAGCCCCTCGGAGACGTCGGGCACGTGAACCTGGGTCTGCGTCTCCAGCCCGTTGGGATAGAGCGTCTCGACGGCGGGGGCGAACAGCAGGTCGCAGCCGCGCGCCGTCAGCAGCTCGCGGTCGCGGTCGAGCGTGCGCGGGTACTGGCCGAAATCCTCGCCGGCGCCGAACTGCAGTGGATTGACGAACAGCGTGGCGACCACGACATCGGCCAGCGATCGCGCCCGGTCCACCAGCGTCAGATGGCCTTCGTGCAGATTGCCCATGGTCGGTACCAGCGCGACGGATCGCCCCGCCATGCGGTGCTCGTGCAGCCGCTCGCGCAGCGGCGCAATATCGTGCAGCGTCTGCATCAGAAACAGTGCTCCTCGGCCGGGAAACGGCGGGACTTGACCGCTTCGTCATAAGCGCGGAACGCCGCTTCGATACTCTCCTGGCCCGTCAGGAAGTTCTTGACGAAGCGAGGCACGTAGCCGCTGTTGAGCCCCAGGGTGTCGTGCATGACCAGGATCTGGCCATCGACGTCCGGCCCGGCACCGATGCCGATGACAGGCACGTCGACGGCCTCGCGCACTGCTCGCCCCACGGCCCGGGGCACGCATTCGAGCAGGATGACGGCAGCGCCGGCTTCCACTAGCTGCCGCGCGTCCGCGACGATACGGTCGGCGGCGTCGGCTGCCTTGCCCTGCACCTTGAAGCCGCCGAGCTGGTGGACGCTCTGCGGCGTCAGGCCGAGATGGGCACAGACCGGCACGCCGCGACGAGAGAGTTCGCGAATGCCTTCGGCCATCCACGCCTCGCCCTCGATCTTGATCAGCTCGGCGCCGGCACGCATCAACTCGCCGGCATCGCGCAGCAGCTGGCCGATATCGGCGTTGCTCATGAACGGCAGGTCGACCATCAGCAGGCTTCGCTGCTTGCCCCGCGCCACACACGCCGTGTGGTAACGGATGTCCTCGAGGGTCACCGGCAAGGTGCTGGCATGGCCTTGCAGCACCATGCCCAGCGAATCGCCGACCAGCAGCACATCGACCCCGGCGGTATCGGCGCAGCGCGCCAGGGTGGCATCGTAGGCGGTCAGGCAACTGAAGGCTTCACCACGCGTCTTGCAGTCGCGCAGCGTATCGAGGGTAACGCGCTTCATGTTTTCTACTCCCAGGGACGGCTGGCCCCGCTCGCCGACAGGCGCCCTGTCGCGGCGGCGGGGATGGGCGGCGACAGGGCGCCCCGCAATGGCAATGCGGAGCAGAGTGTAATGGGTTGTCGGCAAGACGCAACAAGACGTTAGCGGCAGGCGTGAGCCACGGGGATGGGTTCAGTCGTGCAATCGACTCAGCGTCTGATCCGTGAGACGTGCGGCAAGCGCCAGCGGCGTTTCGCCATCGATGGATAGCGTCGGGGCGATTTCGGCGAGAGGCTCGAGCACGAACCGGCGACGAGAGATCTCGGGGTGAGGAAGCGTCAGGCGTGGCGTGTTTTGCTGTAGGCCCGCGTACCAGAGCAGGTCCAGGTCCAGCGTGCGCGGCCCCCAGTGGCGTTCGCGTACCCGCCGATGACGCTGTTCGAGCGCCTGAAGCTGATCGAGCAGCGCCAGCGGCGAAAGCCGGGTACGGATGGCGGCAACGGCGTTGATGAAGTCCGGCTGATCCTGAGGGCCGACCGGCGCGCTGGTGTAGAGAGAAGAGCGGGCGACGCACTCGCTCAAGGGCAGCGACGCCAGGGCCGAGAGCGCCCGTTCGAGCTGATTACGTGGCGCTTCGAGGTTGCTGCCCAGGCCGATGTAGGCCAGGGCATGGTGCTCGCGCTTAATCATCCAGCGTCGGTGGTGTCGGCTTGTTGGTCGGGCGCCGGCGTTTGCGCGGACGGCGTCGGCGCGGCTTGGGCGTCGGCCCGGCCGGATTGCCGCCATCGGTATTCGCCAGCAGCTGGCGCTGGCGCTCTTCGTCGGCCTGCTGGAATTCGGTCCACCACTCGCCGAGCCCCGGCGTCAGTTCGCCGGCTTCCTCTCGCAGCAGCAGGAAGTCGTAAGCGGCGCGGAAGCGGGGATGCTCCAGTGTCTGAAAGACTCGACGACCCCGACGGCGGGGCAGTTGCTGCTGAAGATCCCAGATATCCCGCATCGGCATGCTGAAACGCTTGGGGATCGAGGTGTGCTGCAACTGGCGGCTGATGACCTGTTGCGCGGCGGCCTGCTGGGCCGGGACTCCCGACAGGTCCTGCTCATGGGCGATGCGCAGGGTGCGTTGCTGTACACAGGGCCACAGCAGGGCGCCGAACAGAAAGGCGGGCGTTACCGGGCGTTCCTGAGCGATACGGGCATCGGTATTGGCCAGCGCCTGCTCGATGAGCTTGACCGCCCAGGGCTGCTCTTCGAGAACCTCGTCGCTTTCCGGGAAGAGCATGGCGAACAGGCCGTGTTCGCGCAGCACCCGGAAACTCTGCAGCGCATGGCCGGAGAGGAACAGCTTGAGTACTTCCTCGAATAGCCGCGCCGGGGGAATCTGCAAAAGCAGCGGCGCCAGCTCGCGAATCGGCGCTTCGGTCTCTTCGGAGATCCGGAAATCGAGCTTGGCGGCAAAGCGCGCGGCTCGCAGCATGCGCACCGGATCTTCGCGATAGCGCGTCTCCGGGTCGCCGATCATCCGGAGTACGCGGTCCTCGAGATCCTGAAGGCCGCCGGTCCAGTCGTGAATGGCAAAGTCGGTGACGCTGTAATAGAGCGCGTTGACGGTGAAGTCGCGGCGGATCGCATCTTCTTCGACGCTACCCCAGACGTTGTCGCGTAGCAGCAGGCCTTCATCCGACTGCTGACTGAGGTTGCCGGTATGCTCTTCGCCGTGGCGGCCGCGGAAGGTGGTGACTTCGATGACTTCGCGGCCGAAACGCACGTGAACGATACGAAACCGTCGGCCGATGATGCGCGAATTGCGAAACAGCTGGCGCACTTCGTCCGGCGTGGCGTTGGTGGCGACGTCGAAATCCTTGGGGCGGTTGCCGAGCAGCGAGTCGCGAATGCAGCCGCCGACCAGGTAGGCGTCGTAACCGGCGCCGTTGAGCCGGTAAAGCACCTTGAGCGCGCTCTCGCTGAGGTTCTGGCGCGAGACATTGTGTTCGTCGCGAGGCAGGACTTGTCGGGTGGGCGTAGTGTCTTCGGTCACTGACGCGGATTCCGGACCGAAGAGAGTCTTCAAACGTTCACCGGGACGTTGGAGAAAACGGGAAAATCCTTTGAACATGCGGCGAAATCGACTCGCGAGGTAGCAAAACTCCAGTGTAGCGGAGCCCGGAAGGCTTGCAAAGGCAGCGAGGCCTGCCGCTTTTTCCCCGGACCGCCAGCCTGGCTTCGAAACGTCGTCATGAAACGACGATAGTAAAAGGGGAGACCCGATGGGCCTCCCCTTAAGATACTTCGCAACGTCCATGCCGCTTCTTCTTGTTCGTGATGGCGCATCGCCTTGAATACGCACCACAGTCGCTGAACGATAGTGCAGTCACTGGCTTGTCGTTGTCAGCCTTGCTGTGTAGCGACCACCTCGTATTCAAAACAATAATCCAACCACGACAGGCAATGCCCTTTCTCGGTTCTTGTTGTTGTTCCGAGAAGTCTTCCTATCACGGGGAGGCTTGTTATTGTTGCCCCGTCGATGAAGAGCGTCGCGTCCTGATTTTGCGTCGGCTCGAGAACGATTGTTATTGTTCGTGTTCTCGTTCGCACTTGGCTGATCTTGTTGTTGTTGAGCCAGTGGCGATCTGCCTTCCTAGTTCGAGTGCCATATTGTCGTTGTTATGGGCACTTCGGGAATCTCGATCGACGGTTGTCGTTGTTGGGGCCGATCGTCATCCGCTGTTGTTTTTCTTGTCTTAGTTACTGCACTTGCCGTGCCACTCCGTATTTTTCTTATTTATATCAATAACTTGCATTCATCCGGTTGTGCCAATGCCATGGGGTGAGCCGGGTCATGACGGGGCCGATGATTCATGAAAGGGCATCCGAGACCGATCATGCCTATTTGTGGTGCATCCCCCCACGGCGCAATGGCGACAGGGTGGCGCAAAACGGCGCGATTTTCGCTTAGACAATAGTCTTCAATCGAAGGGGGGAAGCTGCAATCAAAGAGGTGAGCAGCCACCGGCGGTCTGTCATCGAGAGCGCCGGCTGCGGAGGAAACACGGAAAGTCGCCTGGTCAGCAATAGTCGCGGGTGGGTCTTGCCGCCAGCTTCTCGGGCGTCCAGTGCTGGCAGGCATGCGCCAGCTGCAGGGAGACCGGCGCCTCGCGCAGCTCGGATGGCGGCTGCTGATCCAGTAGCTGTAGCGCCCGGTGAAGCAGTGGCGGAGCCAGCTCGGGCTGATGGGGGATGGCGGTCGCAAGATTCTGCTTGGAGAGTTTCTGACCATCGTCTCCCAGAATCAGCGGTAGATGCAGGTATCGTGGTTCCGGATACGCCAGTGCCGCCTGAAGCTGACGCTGCCAGGGAGTGTTGTCGAGCAGATCGTAGCCGCGAACGATATCGGTAATGCCTTGGTCTGCATCATCGACCACCACAGCAAGCTGATAGGCCCAGAGGTCATCCTTGCGCTTGATGACCACATCGCCCTGAAGCGTCGGGTCGTGGCACTGGTAGCCGAACAGCCGGTCCTGCCAGGCGATCGGCTGAGGGCCCTTGTCGGTGCGCAGACGCCAGGCCTGCGGGCGTTCGGGATGCCGTGGACCCTGGCGACACCAGCCCGGGTAGTGGCCGTAATCCTGCCACTCCCGACGTGAACATCCGCAGGGATACGCCATGCCGTTGGCGACCAGCCGATCCAGCGCCGCCTGGTACGCCTCGTCACGATCGCTCTGGTAACGGACCTCGCCATCCCAAGTCAGGCCGAAGGCTTCCAGTTGGCGGCGAATGATGTCGTCGGTGCCGGGCGGGCAGCGGGGCGGATCGATATCCTCGATTCGCAGCAGCCAGCGGCCGCCGACCGCCCGAGCGTCGAGCCAGCTACCCAGGGCGGCAACCAGCGAACCCAGATGCAGTGGCCCTGAGGGCGTGGGAGCGAAGCGTCCGATGTAGCGTTGGGGGGAGATCATGGATGTCAGCGGCAATCGATATCCAGAAGGGAAAAACAAAACGGGCACCGATGAAGGTGCCCGTCGTATGGGACTGCGGTATGGGACTGCGTCCGGAACGGCTGCTCAGCCGCCGAGCTGCTTCTCCTTGAGCTCGGCCAGGGTCTTGCAGTCGACGCACAGGGTGGCGGTGGGGCGTGCTTCGAGGCGGCGGATGCCGATCTCGACGCCACAGGCCTCGCAGAAGCCGTAGTCTTCTTCGTCGATCTTCTCGATCGTTTCGTTGATCTTCTTGAGCAGCTTGCGCTCGCGATCACGTGTACGCAGTTCCAGGCTGAACCCCTCTTCCTGCGTGGCGCGATCGGCAGGGTCGGCGAAGTTGTTGGCCTCTTCCTGCAAGTGGCGAACCGTACGGTCGACCTCTTCCATCAGATCCTGTTTCCAGCCCAGGAGGATCTCACGGAAATGCGCAAGTTGCTTTTCATTCATATACTCTTCACCCGGCGCCGGCTGGTACGGGGTGAATTGGCTAGGCGCTTCCGTTTTCTTTTCCGCTACTGGCATGGGGGCTGCCTCGTTACGCAAGTGTCGTGACGCGTTTGATCTGGCCGAGGATCGGCCGGGGCAGCGTCTGCTACTGCCCGAAGCCATGCTTATTTAGCGAAAAAGCGGCCAATTTGCAACCAAATGGACGCTTTATTTTTCTCATCCCCGGCCGGAAATCCGGGGAGTCGAGCCGTGCTCTCCAGTATGCGCTGGCAGCGTCTCGCCCCCTTGATGAACCGGCTCTTCCGAGCCCCCTGCTTTCTGGATCGACACCGTATGCACTATCCCGCTCTCGTTCCCGGCATCCTGCTGCGACGCTACAAGCGATTCCTGGCCGATATCGAACTCGAGGAGGGGCGCGAGGTCGTGGCGCACTGTCCCAATACGGGCTCCATGCGAGCCGTCAACGTGCCGGGCTGTCGCGTATGGCTTTCCGAGAGCACCAATCCTGCCCGCAAGCTGGGCTGGACCTGGGAGTTGATCGAGCTGCCCGATGGCAAGGGCGGCGTCGAGTGGGCGTCGGTACACACGGGGCGGACCAATGCGCTGGTGGAAGAAGCCCTGCACGGCGACGTCATTCCGGAACTGGCGGGCTTTGACGAGCTCAAGCGGGAGGTCAGCGTCGAGGGCGCCAGGCTCGATTTCCGGCTGCGGGATGCGAATGCTCAGGACACTTTCGTCGAGGTCAAGCAGGTCACGCTCAAGGAGAGCGACGGCCATGGCTATTTCCCCGACTCGGTCAGCGAGCGGGGCCGGCGTCATCTCGAGGTGCTCGCCGAGCTGGTCGACCAGGGGCACCGTGGCGTCCTGCTGTTCTGCGCGGCACACACGGGCATCGACGATGTGGCACCGGCGGCGCATCTCGATCCGGCCTATGCGCAAGCGCTGCGAGCGGTGGCCGCCCGCGGGGTGGAGGTGCTGGCTTATGGCTGCCGGGTGACATGGGCCGAAGGGCGACCCGGCGCGATGACGCTGGACCGCCGGTTGAACGTGGACCTGGAGCGATGCTGGCCCGGGAGCGAGGTCGAATCGCGCTAACGTCCGCGGCGGACACGGAAGATCGCCGTTTCGCCGAACAGATTGGGCCAGAGCCGCGATGTCCAGTGGCCCTCGTGGTCGGCGCTGCCGACTGCTTCGTCGACGATGGTGACGCCCTTGTCGCGGCACAGGCTGGCGAAGTCCTGAAACGTCGACAGGTGGATGTTGGGCGTGTCGTACCAGGCGTGCGGCAAGGAACGCGAAACCGGCATGCGACCGCGGAAGGTCAGATGCAGGCGGTGCTTCCAGTAGGCGAAGTTGGGAAAGGCGATGATGCACTCCGGGGCGACCCGCAGCATCTGGTCGAGCATGGTGTCCGGGCGACGCAGTACCTGCAGTGCCTGGGTCATGATCACCAGATCGCAGGCATCGTCGACGAAGTTGCCCAGGCCGTCGTCGAGATTCTGTTCGAGCACGTTGACGCCCTTGCCCAGACAGGCGGCGATGCCGTCGGGATCGATCTCCAGCCCATAGCCGGTGACGTTCTTGTGGCGTGCCAGCGCCGCCAGCAGCGTGCCGTCACCGCACCCCAGGTCGAGAACATGGGCGTCGCTGGGGACCCAGTCGTAGATCAATTGAAGATCCGCACGCATCAGGCTGTCTCCCCGGTGATGTCGGCGTGGATGCGCCGCATGTAGCTGCCGAAAACCGCTTCGTACTGGTCGTTGGGTAGCAGGAATGCATCATGGCCGTGGGGCGAGTCCACGTTGACGTAGCTGACCGCCTTGCCCGCTCGCAGCAGGGCGTTGACCAGTTCCCGCGAGCGCGCCGGCGCGAAGCGCCAGTCGGTGGTGAAGCTGACGACCAGGAACGGGCACGTCGCCGGCGCCAGCGCTGCCGCCAGGTCGCCATCGTGCTGCCCCGCGGGATCGAAGTAATCCAGCGCCTTGGTCATCAGCAGATACGTGTTGGCATCGAAGCGGGTCGAAAAGGTATCGCCCTGATGGCGCAGGTAGGATTCGACCTGGAACTCCACGTCATAGCCGAAACTCAACTGATCGCTGCGCAGGTCGCGGCCGAACCGCGAGCCCATCGAATGTTCCGACAGATAGGTGATATGGCCGATCATTCTGGCCAGCTTCAGGCCGAGCTTGGGAATCGCGTCGTGGTCCGCATACCAGCCGTCGTGGAAATCCGGGTCCGAGCGGATCGCCTGTCGCGCCACTTCGTTGAAAGCGATGTTCTGCGCCGATAGCCGCGGCGTGGCCGCGATGACCGCGGCGTTGGCAACGCGTTCCGGGTAAGCGATCGTCCATTGCAATGCCTGCATGCCGCCCAGACTGCCGCCGACGACCGCAGCGAAGCGCTCGATGCCGAGCTGGTCGGCCAGGCGCGCCTGGCTGTGGACCCAGTCCGCGACCGTCATGACCGGAAACGTGGGGCCCCACCGATGGCCGGTCTGCGGGTTGATGCTGGCGGGGCCGGTGCTGCCGTGGCAGCCACCCAGGTTGTTGAGCGAGACAACGAAGAAGCGATCGGTGTCGATCACCTTGCCGGGACCGACATAGGCGTCCCACCAGCCGGGTTTGCGCTCGTCGACGGTGTGGTATCCCGCCGCATGATGGTGGCCGGAGAGCGCATGACAGATCAGAACCGCGTTGCTGCGGTCGGCATTGAGCGTGCCGTAGGTCTCGTAGACCAGCTCGAAGCGTTCGAGCGTCTTGCCGCAGGCCAGGGCCAGCGGCGACTCGAACGTCGCGGTCTGTGGTGTGACCAGACCGACGGAGTCGGCGGGGAAGGAAGCGGACATGAAACGGAATAGTCTCCAGGTTCAACCAGGACTCACGATCAGGACTCACGATCGATAGCTATCGGTGCGTCCGCACGCCGCCAGCTGCGATCCGGCAATGACCCGGACGTATCTGGCCGGATCATTGCCGAGTGTATCGCTGACGACGGTAACGGCGGGCCGGTGCTAGAAGCCGACCAGCGCGCCCGGCAGGCCGGCAGCGCGTGCCAGCGAGCCCACGACGACGCTGTCGAGCAAATTGATGGCGATGAACACCACGATCGGCGACAGGTCGATCATGCCCAGCGGTGGAATCACGCGGCGCACCGGTGCCATGATCGGTTCGACGATCTGCATGACCAGCAGCGCGCCCGGATGGCTGGCTCGCGGTGCCACCCAGCTCAGGATGATCATGATGATCAGCGCGAAGAAGTAGATCTTGAGAATCGCGTTGAGCACGCCGGCGATCCCCGCCAGCAGCAGGCCCTGAAGCGGGGGCATGCCGAAGCCGGCGATCTGGAAGACGGCGATGATCACGATGACCTTGAGCAGAAAGCCCACGAACAGTGTGGCGATATCGATGCGACCGATGGGGCGCAGAAACTTCTGGATCGGCGCGACGACCGGCTGCGTTGCCTTGACGATCCCCTGGCTCATGGGGTTGTAGTAGTCCGCCTGCGAAAATTGCAGCAAAAAGCGCAGCATCAGCACAAACAGATAGATGTTGACCAGCGTGTTGACCAGCATCAGGCCGGCGCTTCCGAGATTACTGCCCATGACTTTCTCCTAGTGATTCGGCGAGTTCCATTCCGACTCGGTTCAATTCTTGTTTCACTCCCCCGAGAGCTCGCGCGACAGTTCGCGGGCGCGTTCGGCGCAGGCTCGAGTGGCGCGACCCACGATATCCGCCAGGCCCGCTTCCTCGAATGTCTGGATCGCACGCTCGGTGGTGCCATTGGGTGACGTGACGCGCCGGCGCAGTTCGGCGGGATCGAATTCGCTCTCCCGCGCCATCTTGGCGGCGCCGAAGGCGGTCTGCAACGCCAGCCGGCGAGCGCTCTCGGCAGACAGGCCCAGTTCGACGCCGGCCGCTTCCAGCGACTCCATGAACAGGAAGAAGTAGGCCGGGCCGCTGCCGGAAATGGCGGTGACGGCCTCGATCTGGGCTTCCTGCTCGACCCATTCGACCAAGCCTACCGATTCCAGCAGTTCGGTGGCGAGGCGGCGCTGAGCATCGCTGACCCGATCGTTGGCGTAAAGGCCACTGGCGCCCGCACCGACCAGCGAGGGCGTATTGGGCATGCAACGGATCAGGGCCAGACCGCCGCCCAGCCAGCGATCCAGCGTCGCGACGTCGAGCCCGGCCGCCACCGAGACGATGAGTGGGCGACGCGCCTGGACGGATTCGCGTAGCGACAGGCAGAGGTCGCGCATCATCTGCGGCTTGACCGCCAGCACCACGACATCGGCCTCTTCGATCGCGGCCAGATTGTCCTGCATTGTGCGGATGCCGTAACGCTGGCTGATGGCGTCGCGTTTTTCCTGGCTACGCGACGTGGCGACGATGGCCTCGGCGGGGTAACCGCTGCCGAGCATGCCACCGAAGATGGCGCTGGCCATGTTGCCGGCGCCGATAAAGGCGATATGGCTGGGTTGGGGCGAGTCGGTCATGGCAGAGTCCTTGAGAGTAGTCCTGTCGGTCTAGGAAGAGGCGGGCATCGATACCGTCAGCTTCTGTCAGCTTCTGAAAGGAGGGCGGCTGCCGAAGATGGCGGTACCCAGGCGAACGATGGTGGCGCCCTCCAGGACGGCGGCTTCCAGATCGTTGCTCATGCCCATTGAAAGCGTGTCCAGGGGCGCGTCGGGGAAGCGCCGCTGCAATTCGGCCAGCGCGTCGGCGACCTGGCGAAAAGCGTGGCGCTGCTGCTGCGGATCGTCGCTGGGCGCAGGCAGTGCCATCAGCCCGCGCAGGCGCAGGTTGGGCAGCGACAGCAGCGACTCGGCGAGTGCCGGCAGCGCAGCGAGTTCGACGCCCGACTTGCTGGATTCGCCGCTCACATTGAGCTGCAGACAGACATTGATGGCACCCAGTTCGGCAGGCCGCTGCTCGGAAAGCCGGCGCGCGATCTTCTCGCGATCGACGCCATGCACCCAGCTGAAATGCTCGGCCACGTCGCGGGTCTTGTTGGATTGCAATGCGCCGATGAAATGCCATTCGATGTCGTCGAGATCGGCCAGCGCCTGCTGTTTTTCCAGCGCTTCCTGCAGATAGTTCTCGCCGAAGGCGCGTTGACCGGCCATATAGGCCTGACGCAGCATGTCCGCAGGTTTGGTTTTGCTGACAGCAAGCAGGCGGGCGGCGTCGTTCGGGCGATCGGCCGCGGACAGCGCAGCTCGAAGGCGCTCGCGGGCGCTTGAGAGAGACTCGGACACCGAGGCTTCTGGCATACTGTATGAAGACCTTACGCAGGGGATCGAATAAAAACCCATGGATATTACCGAACTGCTGGCGTTCTCGGCAAAGCAAGGCGCCTCCGACCTGCACCTTTCGGCGGGATTACCCCCCATGATTCGGGTCGACGGCGACATGCGTCGTCTCAACGTGCCGGCGCTTGACGACGGTCAGGTGCGTCGTCTGATCTACGACGTCATGAACGATCGGCAGCGCCGCGACTTCGAAGCTGCGCTGGAAACCGACTTTTCTTTCGAAGTCACCGGTGTATCGCGTTTTCGTGTCAATGCGTTCACGCAAGGGCGCGGCGCTGGCGCGGTCTTCCGCACCATTCCCAGCAATGTGATGACAGTCGACGATCTCGGCCTGGGGGATGTCTTCCGCCGGTTGTCGATGCTGCCGCGCGGCCTGGTACTGGTGACGGGGCCGACCGGCAGCGGCAAGTCGACGACGCTGGCGGCGATGATCGACTACATCAACAGCAATCGCCAGGAACACATCCTCACGATCGAGGACCCGATCGAATTCGTGCACGAGAGCAAGCGCTGCCTGATCAACCAGCGAGAGGTGCATCGCGATACCAAGGGCTTCGCGCCAGCGCTACGGTCGGCGCTGCGCGAGGATCCGGACGTCATCCTGGTGGGCGAGCTGCGGGATCTGGAAACCATTCGGCTTGCATTGACGGCGGCCGAGACCGGGCACCTGGTGTTCGGCACCTTGCATACCACCTCGGCGGCCAAGACCATCGACCGGATCATCGATGTCTTCCCCGGAGACGAGAAGGGCATGGTGCGCTCGATGCTGTCGGAATCTCTGCAGGGGGTGATCTCGCAGACGTTGCTCAAGCGCGAGGGCGGTGGCCGTGTCGCGGCCCACGAGATCCTCGTGGCCACCTCGGCGATCCGCAATCTGATTCGGGAAGGCAAGGTCGCGCAGATGTATTCGGCGATTCAGACGGGCGGCGGCCTGGGCATGCAGACACTGGATGCGGCGCTGTCCCGATTGGTGACCGATGGTGTGGTGACGCGCCAGGAAGCCCATGCCAAATCGCGTGCCGGGCTCGATCAATGAGTTCGTGCCCCGGCAGCCGGTATCAGGACATGACATGACCCCCTCTCAATGGTTTGAGCAACTCCTCGACATCATGCTGGCCAAGCAGGCTTCGGACCTGCTGATCTCTACCGGCGCGCCTCCGTGTCTGAAACTGGATGGCAAACTGGTGGCGCTGGGCGATGTGCCGCTGCAACCGGATCAGGTGCGTGAGCTGGTCGCCATTGCCCTGCCCCAGGGGCGCCGGGAGGCGTTCGAGGCGGAGCACGAAGCCAATTTCGCTCTGAGCCTTAGCGGCAAGGGGCGTTTTCGCGTCAGTGCCTTCTTCCAGCGCAGCCAGCCGGCGATGGTCGTTCGGCGGATCGCTTTCGATATTCCCGATCTCGAATCGCTGGGGCTGCCGGACGTGACGGGAACGCTGGCTTCCATCCGGCGCGGGCTGGTGCTGGTAGTCGGCGGGACCGGCAGCGGCAAGTCGACGACGCTGGCATCGATGATCCAGCACCGCAATCGGACTGTCGGCGGTCATATCATCTGTATCGAAGATCCCATCGAATACATGCACCCGCACCAGCGCGGCATCATCAACCAGCGGGAAGTGGGAATCGATACCGAGTCCTACGAAGTCGCGCTGAAGAACGCTCTGCGCCAGGCTCCCGACGTGATCGTGATCGGCGAGATCAGAAGCCGCGATACCATGGAGCTGGCGCTCAGCTTTGCCGAAACCGGGCATCTCTGTCTGGCCACTTTCCATGCCAACAACGCCGACCAGACGATCGAGCGCATTCTCAGTCTGTTCCCGCCGTCCCGGCAGGAGCAGATCGGGATGGACCTTTCGCTCAACCTGCGCGCCGTGGTCGCTCAGCGGCTGCTGCCGCGTCAAGACGGCTCCGGGCGCTGCGTGGCGACCGAGGTTCTGCTCAAGTCCCCCTTGATCAGCGAATTGATCCGGCGCGGTGAGGTGGGGGAATTGAAGGATCTGATGCGGCGCTCCCGCGAACTGGGCATGCAGACCTTCGACCAGGCGCTCTATGAACTCTATCGGCGCGGGGATATCAGTGAGGGTCTGGCGCTGGCCCACGCCGATTCGGCCAATGACCTGCGCATGCTGATCAAGTATGGCGAACGCCATCTTCTCGGGGATCGAGGGGACGATGGCGCGCGATTTTCACTGGTCGATGATCAGTAGCGTTCGGTCTCTTCCCTTGCGCTACCTGCTCAGGGCGCGTAGATGCCGCCCAGAACGCGTGGGCCGCTGGCACCGGTAACCTCCGGCAGATTGCCTGGCAGGCGCTGTATCCGTCGCCAGGCCAGCCACGCGAAAGCGCCGGCTTCCAGCCAGTCGGCCGACCAGCCGAACGCGTCGCACTGTCCTATCGAGACGCCGGGAAGATGGGTCGCCAGACGCTGCATCAGATGGCGGTTGTGCGCGCCGCCACCGCAGACGATCAGATCCGTGCGACCGGGCTCGATGAAGGGATGCGCGGCCTGCGCAACGCTGACGGCGGTCAGCTCGGCCAGCGTGGCCTGAACGTCGGCCGCCGTTTCGTCTCCGCATAACCGCGCTTCCACCCAGCCGAGATGAAACAGCTCCCGCCCTGTGCTCTTGGGCGGTACGGCGGTGAAGTACGGCTCGTCCAGCAGGCGTTCGAGCAGATGGCGGTCGACGCTGCCGCTGGCGGCCCAATCGCCGTCTTCGTCGATCGGGCCGCCTCGATGGCGGGCGTGCCAGGCATCGATCAGCAGGTTGGCCGGCCCCGTGTCGAAGCCGATGACCGGCAGCGATGCGCCCGAAGGCCCCAGCCGCGTCAGGTTGGCGATGCCGCCCAGGTTGAGGATCAGCCGGGTACGGGCGGTGTCGGTAAACAGTGCCTGATGAAAGATCGGCGCGAGCGGCGCGGCCTGGCCGCCGGCCGCCATGTCGCGGCGGCGGAAATCGGCAACGACCCGGCAGCCGGTCAATTCGGCCAGGCGACTGGGGTTGTCGAGCTGGTAGGTAAAAGGTGCATCCGCGTAGGGGGCGTGCTCGATGGTCTGGCCGTGGCTGCCGATGGCCGTGATGGCATCGGGCGTCAGGTCGTGGCGCTGCAGCAGCTGGCGCACGGCTTCGGCCTGGTGATCGCAGAATGCACTCTCCGCTGCGCCGAGGGCGGCGAAGCTCACCTGCGACGCCTGGGTCAACTCGAGCAGCGCCGTTCTGAGTTCGGCGGCCAGCGGTAGACACAGGGCATCGATCAAGCGCGGGCGTTGATCGCTCTCGTTGTCGATCTCCACCAGTGCCGCATCGATGCCATCCAGGCTGGTACCGGACATCAAACCCACGAACAGTGACATGAAGCTCTTCCTCGTCGTTGTAAAGCAGTGGCGTAAGCGGTGACCTGACGTCGCGGCATGGTCCGGGTGTGGCTCAACGAACCTCGGAGACTCATGCTAAGATTGCCGCCTTTCAAGCTCGATAGCGTTGGTAATGGAGACGGATACGATGGCCGAGGTCGATGAAGCGCTGGCGTTGATCAAGCGCGGCACGCAGGAGATTCTGATCGAAGATGAGCTGGTGAAAAAGCTCGAATCCGGTCGCAAGCTCCGTATCAAGGCTGGCTTCGATCCCACGGCCCCCGATCTGCATCTGGGGCACAGCGTATTGTTGACCAAGATGCGCCAGTTCCAGGACCTTGGCCATGAGGTGATCTTCCTGATCGGCGACTTCACCGGCCGGATCGGCGATCCCACCGGCAAGAACGTGACCCGCAAGCCGCTCACCGAAGAAGAGGTCAAGGCCAACGCCCACACCTATCGCGAGCAGGTCTTCAAGATTCTCGATCCCGACAAGACCGAAGTGCGCTTCAACGCCGAATGGTTCAGCGAGATGTCGGCGGCCGACATGATCGAGCTCTCCGCGCAATCCACCGTGGCCCGCATGCTGGAACGCGACGACTTCGAGAAGCGCTACCGCGGCGGTCAGTCGATCTCGATTCACGAGTTTCTCTATCCGCTGGTGCAGGGGTACGACTCGGTCGCGCTGAAGGCTGATATCGAGCTGGGCGGCACCGATCAGAAGTTCAACCTGCTGATGGGCCGCGAAATCCAGAAGCATTTCGGGCAGGAGCCGCAGGTGGTCATCACCATGCCGTTGCTCGAAGGGCTGGATGGCGTGCAGAAGATGTCCAAGTCGCTGAACAATTACATCGGTGTCGACGACACGCCGGGCGTGATGTTCAACAAGCTGGTCTCGATGCCGGACAGCCTGATGTGGCGCTACTTCGAATTGCTGTCGCTGAAGTCCAACGAAGAGGTCGAGTCGATCCGCCAGGATATCGAGCAAGGCGCCAACCCGCGCGACATCAAGATGCTGTTGGCGCGGGAGCTGATCGCCCGCTACCACGGCGAAGAAGCGGCCGCCAATGCGCACAAGGCCGTGGGCAACCGACTGGCGGAAGGTGAGCTGCCCGAAGACCTGCCGGAAGTGGAGGTCGATTTCGAAGGCGCGGCGCAGGCGCCGATTGCCGCCGTGCTCAATCGCGCCAATCTGACCAACAACAGTGCCCAGGCCAAGGACATGCTCGGCAACGGGCGGGTCAAGGTGGATGGCGAAGTCGTCGCCAAGGACGCCATGCTCGAAACCGGCAAGAGCTACGTGATTCAGGCAGGCAAGAAGCGGTATGCCCGCGTCACGCTTGGCTGATGCGAATTGCCTTATATCGCTGAAACGCCCGCCCCGCGCGGGCGTTGTCGTTTTTGCCGGGCCGTGTTTTGACCGAATGCACAAAAAGTGACAAACAACACTTGCCAAGCGG
>NZ_NHOU01000031.1 GCF_002179555.1 Salinicola salarius
AACGGGTTGTCAATCACGCGGGACCCGACAGTTAGGCCAAAACGCGCATATCGGGCGCGTTTCCAAATGATTCTTTACCTCGCCAAACTGACACTTTTGCACGTAGAAAATCAATATCTAGTAGCAAACAGCCTCAGCGACCTACAATACTTACTAGATTATCAGGATATCGCGATAAAGAGAAAGAGGAATTTTCATCTACTTTAGTGTTGTCGGATATAGCGCCCACCACCGTGAAATCCGCTCATATCCCTTTCGATCAAGCTCTCCACGTTTATAATCTCTCCCACCGCTGCGAACCTGGCACCTGGCCGATGAGACGCCAAGCGCTCGAGCTTCAAGCCGTTTGCAATTGAAGCCGGTGACGTGAAGTGGCGAATCGGCCATTCTGAACAAACTGCACGACAGGCTTGCAGGCTAGCCTCCAGCGACAATCTACGAAGAAATGCAGTCGATAGGACCCACTGTGCAACGTTTTCTCGCTCCCCGATATCAGCTCTACTTCCAGCAGAACCAACTCGATGATTTCGACGCGCTCTGGTCGCTCGATCTCGACCCCGTCGATGCCCCCAACCTGGAAAGGGGCGGCCATTCGGAAGTGAGCCGAGTGACACTAGACGCCCAAGGCCTGCCATCACGAACCTTTTTCGTCAAACGTCAGACCAACCATCTGGGCCGCAGCCTCCAGCGCCCTCTCGGTGAACCCACCTTCGCGCGTGAGGCGCGCAACGTCGCGACGTTTCACCGGCTGAACATCCCCGCTCTGGAAACCGCCTATTTCGAAGAACGCAAGAACGCCGGACGCTGGCAAGCCATCCTGATCACGCCCGAGCTCGAAGGTTATGCCGACATGATCGATATCCACTCAGGATGGCCCGATACGCCCGAACCGACCCGAGCGCGCATCATCGACAGTTGCGGCGAGCTCCTTCGTACACTGCACAAACGCCGCTGGCGCCATGGCAGCCTTTATGCCAAGCACGTCTTTCTACGCGCCGATGACGCGGCCCTTCATGGCTTCGATGCCAGGTTCATCGATCTGGAGAAATCCCGGCCGCTGCTGGTGGCCGGAAAAGAGAAACGCCGTGACCTGCAGATTTTCGCTCGCCGACTGACCCAATGGCAGGCTGAAGAGTGGCGCAGGCTACTGAGCATCTATCTTGAACAACCGATGGAGAGCCGCCAGGTGGGCCGATGGATGCGGGCCTTGAAACTATCCGAGGCCTGACAGTCACAACCTGACTGCCCCAATCTGCCTATCCGACACCGACATGAGCTCCCGGATTTATATCCTGAATCGGCATCACTCACCGCCCTGCGCACACCGTACAGGCCGGATCTCTCGGCAACGCGAAGCGACGCCACTCGCCACTCAAGGCATCAAACGTCGACAGCCCGCGAAGGGGCTGTCCGGCGCCGCTGATCAACTTCATGGCCTCCAGGGCCTGAAAGCTGCCAATGATCCCGACCAGCGGAGATACCACGCCGCTTTCCGCGCAGGTCAGCGCCTCGTCGCCATCTTGCTCCCCATAGAGACAGGCATAGCACGGCGACGACGGCTCGCGCGTGTCGAAGACCGCCAGTTGCCCCGAGAAGCGGATAGCCGCACCGCTCACTAACGGGGTTCGGGTTTCGACACAGGCGCGATTGATTGCGAAGCGGCTGGAAAAGCGATCGGTACAGTCGAGCACCACATCGGCGGCTTCGACTTCGGCAATCAGTTCCTCGCCGACCAGCCGCGTGTTCAAGGCTCGCACATCGCAGGTCGCGTTAATTCTTCTTGCCGCCTCGGCCGCCGAGCAGGCCTTGGATCGCCCCAGAGATACCTCGGTATGAGCGATCTGGCGCTGCAGATTCGATAGCTCCACGACATCGTCGTCGGCGACACTCAGGCGCCCGACACCCGCGCCCGCCAGATATAGCGCAGCGGGAGAGCCGAGGCCGCCGGCGCCGATGATCAACACGCGGGAACTCAGCAACCGCTCCTGCCCTGCGATATCGATCTCGTCCAGCATGATATGGCGGCTATAGCGCAACAGTGCTTCGTCGTTCATGATCTTTTCATGACCTTTTTCGATGATCCCAAAGCGCAGTGGCTGCCGTGGCAATGAATCGCCTCCAGCGCGTTACTTGCCGTCCGGGTCGAGATCGGGAATCGGCAACGCCAACTCCTCTTTCACCTCTTCCATCACGACGTAGCTCTTGGATTCCTTGACCCCGGGAAGCGTCAGCACGACATCGCCCAGCAGTTGCCGATAGGCCGACATCTCGGGAATCCGGCATTTGAGGATATAGTCGAACTGCCCGGAGACCAGATGACACTCCTGAATCTGCGGCAGCTTCGCCACCGCCTTGCGAAACTCGTCGAAGACGGCCGGCGACTGGGTATTTAGGCTGATTTCGACGAACACCAGCAGATTGGCGCGCAATGCCTGCGGATCGAGTATGGCCTTGTAGCCACGAATGATCCCTGCACGCTCGAGGCGCTTGACTCGCTCGAGACAGGGCGTCGTCGACAAACCGACCTGCGATGCCAGATCGACGTAGGAAATTCGAGCATTCTCCTGCAGACAACGCAGGATATTGAGATCGATTCGATCGAGTAATCGAGATTTGGCTTTCATTGCTGTAGTTGTTCCAAGCCGATAAATAGAAATGGTTCACGCACGAGGTAACGCCGGGTGGCGGTGATTCGTCCCGATGAGCGATGCTGATACCGGATGGACGACATGCCCCGGCCTACATCCCGTAACCGCGGGGCGACATTACTATCACAGAGCCAGCGCGAATCACCAGCGAGCCCGGTAACCCTCGTTCAACGCTCTGGCCGTTGAAGAGTGGCTCCGCGCCCCAGACCACTCACCCCAGCGTCCGCCGGTGACGCGCTCGTGGCCTGCGAGATCACGCCGCGAGTCGACATCGCGGAATCCCCGACGCAACAGCACCTCCCGCACCAGAGCCGCTTGCGTATGACCGTGCTCCATCCATAACCAGCCGCCCGGCTGCAGATGATCCGGCGCACGCCCGGCCAGCCATTCGAGATCCGACATCCCGGAAGCCTCGGCCACCAATGCCGATCGTGGCTCGAAACGCACGTCGTCACGCAGCAGGTGCGGATCGTCGTCGGCAATATAAGGCGGATTGGACACGATGAGGTCGAAGCGATGCCCGGCCAACGCCGAGAACCAGTCGCTTTCGAGGAAGCGAGCGTTGGCGATGGCCAGTTGTCGGGCATTGGCTTGCGCGAGGGTCACGGCGTCAGGGGCGAGATCGACACCGGTGACCCGCCAGCCCGGGCGTTCGCTGGCAAAGGCCAGCGCGATGGCGCCGGTACCGGTGCCCAGATCGAGCAACTCGCCAGCGGGCGGCGTGGCAAACTCGAGCGCGACTTCGACCAAGCGCTCGGTATCCGGCCGCGGGATCAAGGTCGCTGGCGAGGTCTCGAGCCGGAGCCCCCAGAACTCCCGCGAGCCGACCAGATACGCCACCGGCAGCCCCTCGATCCGCTGGGCAACCAGTTGCTGAAAGGCCTCGTGCTGGGTTGCCGTCAACTCTCGGTCGCCCCAGGTGTATAGCCAGGTCCGGTTCGTCTCGCAGACATGAGCCAGCAGCACTTCCGCATCGAGCCGCGCCGTCCGCGACATGACGAGGCGCCCCGCTGCCTCGCGCAGGGCGTCATCGATCGTCATCACTCCCCCTGCAATGCCGCCAGTTGATCGGCCTGATACTCGTTGACCAAAGGCCCGATGACCTCGTCGAGATCACCCGCGACGACCTCGCCCAGCTTGTAGATCGTCAGGTTGATGCGGTGGTCGGTGAGGCGGCCCTGCGGAAAGTTGTAGGTGCGGATTCGCTCGCTGCGATCGCCCGACCCCACCAGGGAACGGCGCGTATCGGCCTGGTGCTGGCGCTGGGAGTCCACCGCCGCCTGCTTCAGCCGCGCTGCCAGCAACGACATCGCCTTGGCGCGGTTCTTGTGCTGGCTGCGCTCTTCCTGGCATTCGACCACCAGCCCGGTCGGCAGGTGCGTGATGCGAATCGCCGAGTCCGTAGTATTGACGTGCTGGCCACCGGCGCCGCTGGAACGGAACGTATCGACGCGAAGATCGTTGCTGTTGATGTCGACGTCGCCGACCTCATCCGCCTCGGGCATCACCGCGACGGTACAGGCCGAGGTATGAATGCGTCCCTGGGACTCCGTCGCCGGGACCCGTTGCACGCGGTGCGCGCCGGATTCGAACTTCAGCGACGCATAGGCGTTATCGCCCTTGACCCGGGCGATGATCTCCTTGTAGCCGCCCTGCTCACCGTGACTGGCGCTGACCACCTCGACCTTCCAGCCGCGCCGCTCGGCGTAGCGGGAATACATGCGAAACAGATCGCCAGCGAACAGCGCCGCCTCGTCGCCACCGGTACCGGCACGGATCTCCAGGAAGACGTTGCTGTCGTCGTCCGGATCCTTGGGTACCAGCAGGCGCTTGACCTCCTCCTCGAGCTCCTCGAGCCGGGCTCTTGAAGAACGCCACTCCTCTTCTGCCAGCTCGCGCATTTCCGGATCGCTGTCTTGGCGCATCTGATCGGCGGCCTCGATATCGCCCTCGGTACGGCGATAGACGAGCCAGGACTCGACCAGCGGTTCGAGTTCGGCATATTCGCGGGAATAATCGCGGAAACGCGGTTGATCGGCGATCACTTCGGGCTCGGAGAGCAGCGCTGAGAGCTCCTCGAAGCGATCCTGGAAGGCGTCGAGTCGTTCGCGCAAAGACGCTTTCATGCCCAGTCCTGTATTTTCATACCGAGTCCTGTGTCGTGGCGGGCCCTTCGATGAGCAGGTTATCGGCCGCCTGAATGATATCGTGACGTGATTGACCCGACGCCTCGCGCAAGCGCAGCGTCGGGCCATGCATCAATTTGTTGGCCAACTGATGCGACAGACGCTTGATCACCGTCTCCGGGTCTTCGCCCCGTGCCAGTTGCGCCAGTGCCTCGGCTTCGGAGTCACGCCGCAGCGACTCGCCATGCTGGCGATAGCGGCGAATCAGGTCACCCGCCCCGCGCACCCGGCGTTCATGCAGCCAGTGGTCGACCCCGTTTTCGATCAGCGCCTCGGCCTGGCGTGCCGCGACCTCGCGATGACGCCGATTCTCGGCGATCACCTGCTGCAGATCGTCGACGCTATAAAGGAAGACGTCGTCGAGATCGCCCACCTCGGGCTCGATGTCCCGCGGCACCGCGATATCGACCATGAAAATGGGCCGGTGCCGGCGCACCTTGAGCGCGCGTTCGACCATGCCCTTGCCGAGGATCGGCAACTCGCTGGCCGTGGAGGCGATGACGATGTCCGCCTGCTCCAGCGCCTGCGGAATGGCATTGAGCTCGATCGCGCGCGCATCGCAGGTTTCGGCCAGCGCCTGGGCCCGTGCCAGCGTGCGGTTGGCGACGGTCAGCCCCATGATGCCGGCTTCACGCAGGTGGCGCGCCACCAGCTCGACCGTCTCGCCGGCCCCGATCAGCAATGCCCGGGCACGACTGAAGTCGTCGAAGATGCGGCTGGCCAGGCTGACCGCCGCATAAGCCACCGAGACCGGGTTTTCGCCGATCGCGGTTTCGCTGCGAACCTGCTTGGCGACCGAAAAGGTCTGCTGGAAAAGACGCTCCAGCTCGCTGCCCAGCCCCGCGTGTTGTCGCGCGATCTGGTAGGCATCCTTGAGCTGGCCAAGAATCTGCGGCTCGCCCAGCACCATGGAGTCCAGGCCGGCCGCCACCCGCATCAGATGCCTGGCAGCCTCGCCTTCGTAATAATGGTAGGCGCAGTTCAACAGCTCCTGCGCGGGCATGCCGTGAAACATCCCCAGCCACTCGAGCAACTGGCGCTCGCCATTGGCGACGGTGATGCAGTAGAGCTCGGTCCGGTTGCAGGTGGAGAGCACCGCCGCCTCCCGCACGTCGGGCAAGGCCCGCAGCTGCGTCAGCGCGGACTCGAGTTGTGCCGGCGAGAAGGCGACACGCTCGCGCATGTCGACCGCAGCCGTTCTATGGTTGATACCCAGAGCTAGCAGCGTCATGAAATCACGGTCATTTGTCTTGCGTGGATCCGGCGTCTGCGCTCGCGGATGTCCTCGAAGCAAAGCGCGGCATACCGGAATGAAGCGCGGGGCATGTCAGGTTGCCGGCCGCTTCACCCATTCTCGCGGTCGACCGGAAGCGGAGACGGCGAGACGAACCCGGTCGGCAATATCCACCTCATTGTGGTCCGCCCGGCCGGGCGGCGCCATTTTAGCACAGCCGAAAGACGCTTAGCAGGCAATGAAACACGCCGGCCGACATGCCTCGGCGATTGACCCCCGGCGGCCAGCCGTTATGCTGGAGCCATTGATCGATCTCGAGGACGGCATGCCCAAAAGTCTGTTCTACGCCGCCAGTTGCGCGGTTCTGCTGGCTGGTTGCCAAAGCATGTCGGCCGACACGGCACCGGCGCCCGCCGATGACCCTCTGACATCGGCGCCGCCGATTACCCGGGGCTTCGATGCCCGAGGCCTTTCCCAGGTGCTGTTGTCCGAGATGGCCGGGCAGCGAGGCGATTTTCACCGTGCCGCCGACGGCTATCTGGAAGCCGCCGAGCGCTATCGTTCCGCCGAACTCGCCGAGCGCGCCACGCTGGCCGCGCGATACACCGACGACAAGAGTCTGCTGACCTCCGCGGCGGACCGCTGGCAGCAACTGGCGCCGCAGGACTCGGCACCGCAGAAGCTGCTTTCCGGCATCGCCGTGGATCGCGGCGACTGGCCTGCGGCACTACGTCACAGGCTGGCGCTTGCACGCACGGGGGAAGATGCCCAACTGCTCGAACTCGCCGACCTGATGGTGGAATCCCAAGCGGACCTGCCGCCGCTGATCGCACAGCTACGCGATTTCACCGCCGCCCACCCCAGTCACGCCGATGCCCAGATGGCAACGGCGCGGCTCGAGGCGGCTAATGGCCAGTTCGATGAGGCTCGGCAGCGGCTGGCGAACCTGACTCGCCGCCACGCCGACCTGCCGATGCTCTGGCTCACCCGATCGCAGATCGCGCTCGAGGCCGGCGACTACGACCAGGCCGTCTTATCGGCGCAACGCGGGCGAGAGCTGGCACCCGATGACAGCCGGTTCTTGCTGGCGCTGGCACAGGCGGAAATCGCCAATGGCGACATCGCCGCTGCCGAGCCCCGAATTGACCAGTTGCTGGCGCGCCATGACGATACCCCGACGCTGCGCATCGTTTTCGCCCAGCTCTATCTCGATGCCGGTGCGCTGGAACCCGCCCGAAGGCTGCTGCTGCCACTGCTCGATCGCGACGATACGCCACCGGCGACCTACCTGGTGCTGGGCAGCATTGCCGAGTCGCAGGGCGAAATCGACAACGCGCTGCTCTATTACCGACAGGTGCCGACCGGCCCCGGCTTCCTCGACTCCCGTGCGCTCGCCACCCAGATGCTGACGGCCAACGATCGCACCGACGATGCTCTGACATTCCTGCGCGTCGAGATTCTGCGTCATCCCTCCCAGCGCGCAACACTGACCCAGATCGGCGTGCAGGCGCTGGACAACGCAGGCCAGAGCGCTGCCGCGGATACCCTTCTCGCCGAGTCCCTCGAGCAGGCGCCGGACGACACCGACCTGCTCTATACCCGGGCCATGCGCGAATTCGAACGCGGCAACGTCGAAGCGATGATGGCGCAGATGCGCGACATCATTGCCAGAGAACCCGACAATGCCGCCGCTCTCAACGCGCTGGGCTACACCCTGGCGACGACGACGGACCATTACGACGAAGCGCTGGAGCTTATCGAACGGGCCCACGCACTCGAGCCGGAGAGCCCCGCCATTCTCGATAGCCTGGGCTGGGTGCATTTCAAACGCGGGGAGACGCAAAAGGCACTCGGGTATCTGCGGCGCGCCTACGCCGGCCAGCCGGATCAGGAAGTCGCCGCGCACCTGGCCGAAGCGCTGGCCGTTCTCGATCATGCGAGCGAGGCGCGAGCATTGGTGGAATCGGCACTCGCCGGCAGCGAAATCCACCCGGATATCGATGACCTGCTGCTGCGCTATCCGCAGCTGGCGCCCTAACCCCGTATCAGACACCGCCTATTCATTCGATTCGACAGGAAACACTCGATGCCACACTTCCTTTCGGCCAGCGAACGGCGACAGCCCGCTTCGATTCCGTTCAAGCCGTGGTGGCAGACACTCGGCACCCTCGTCCTGGTGGCCTGGCTTGCCGGTTGCGCCGGACAGGCACCTGCACCGGACGTGCCGCGCCAGCCCGACGACTGGCAGCGGCAACAGGACGACCTGGCCGCGCTCGACACCTGGACGGTAGCCGGCAAGGTCGGCCTGCGAACCCCGGAAGAGAGCCGCAGCGCCAATCTGGACTGGTCACAGTCGCCCAGCCACTACCGCATGCTGATCAGCGGCCCGTTCGGCGCCGGACGCAGCGTGCTCGAAGGCCGCCAAGGCGCGGTGACGCTGACCACCAGCGACGGCCGCTTCGAAGCGTCGTCACCGGAAGCCCTGATGCAGCAGCAACTGGGCTGGTCGCTACCGATTTCGGCACTGGACTACTGGGTGCGCGGCCTTCCGGCGCCTGGTCGCTCTCACCAGCAGAGCGACGACGAACTCGGCTTCCCGAAGACCCTGAGCCAGGACGGCTGGAATATCCGCTACCGGGACTGGACCTACGCCGATTCGCTATGGCTGCCGAGCCGCCTGATCATGACCTACGACGACATCCGCGCCACGCTGGTCGTCAACCAGTGGCAGCCGCAGACCGGATCCGAACAGCCCTCTGACGGGCCTGAGCAACCCTCTGAAGAGACACCGGACGCGGCCCGATGACACCATTGACGCTACCCGCGCCGGCCAAGCTCAATCGCCTGTTGCGGATTACCGGTCGCCGGCCGGATGGCTATCACACGCTGCAGACGCTGTTCCAGATTCTCGATCGCGGCGATACGCTGCGATTCCACCCACGGTCCGACAGCGACGAGATCACGCTCTCCCCTGCGCTGGCCAATGTTGCCGAAGCGGACAACCTCGTCATTCGGGCGGCGCGGCTTCTTCAGCGCGAAACCGGCTGTCGCCAGGGCGCGGCGATCGAGCTGGAGAAGCGCCTGCCGATGGGCGGCGGGCTGGGTGGCGGTAGCTCCAACGCCGCCACCACGCTGTTGGCGCTCGACCACCTCTGGGGACTCGATCTCGGCCTCGAGCGACTGGCGACGCTGGGGCTGGAACTGGGTGCCGACGTGCCGGTGTTCGTGCAGGGCCACAGCGCCTGGGCGGAGGGCGTCGGCGAACGTCTCGTCCCCGTCGACCTGGTGCCCTCCTGGTTCGTCGTCATCCACCCAGGCGTGGAGATCTCCACCGCGGCGATTTTCGGCCACCCCGGTTTGACACGTAATAGCACGGTCATTAGTATGCGTCGCGCACTCGACGGGGCCGCCCCCGACGCCGTGTGGCGCAACGATTGCGAGAGCATCGTGCGAGCGCTTCACCTCGAGGTAGACCGCGCGCTGAACTGGCTCGGCCAGTACGGCACGGCGGCACTGACAGGGACAGGCGCCTGCGTCTTCTGTCCGCTGGATGACGAAACGCAAGCCGAACAGGTGCTGCGACAGGTCCCGGACGAATGGCAGGCATTCAAGGCCCGCGGCAGCAACGTATCTCCGCTGCACCAGGCTCTGGAAGCTGCCAAGGGTCTGGACAGGACTCGAGCGTGACGTCGCCACACCGTCCACTGAGGAAATCGCTTCGACTACGCGGTTTTTATCAGACTTTTCAGACGGCTTGTGGCATCACGGCTGGTTTTCCGTCCAAACCTAGCCAACGGTTTGTGCTTTTGCGCATAATAGGCGCGACCAATGATTGCTGGGGTATCGCCAAGTGGTAAGGCACTGGTTTCTGGTACCAGCATTCCCAGGTTCGAATCCTGGTACCCCAGCCACTTCCTGACTTTCGACAAGCCTGCATACGGAAACCGGGACGCGATGGCCACTCAGCCCACACGATTTCCCCACCGGCGTTGCGGTTGCTTCTCCTGCCGTCTCGACGTACGACTTCGATGCCAGCCCGCATCGTCGACGGGCAAGCGTGGCATTTCAGAATCTTGCCCATCGCACCGCCTTCCCTCTGCAGCCTCGTCATCCGTCCTGAAACCGAAACGAATGTCCTCTACCGACCTTCAACTGCTCTCAAAGGTGGCCGCGCGTGTCTAAATTGATGGTTTTTACCGGTAACGCCAACGTCGGACTTGCTTCGAAGGTAGCCGAGAGTCTGGATAACCGACTGGGTCACGCGACGGTCGGGCAGTTCAGCGATGGCGAAATCGCCGTCGAAATCAATGAAAACGTACGCGGTAAAGACGTCTTTATCCTGCAGTCGACCTGCGCGCCGACCAACGACAACCTCATGGAGCTGATCCTGATGGTCGATGCGCTGCGTCGCGCCTCGGCCACCCGCATCACGGCCGTCGTGCCCTACTTCGGCTATGCGCGCCAGGATCGCCGCGTGCGTTCGGCCCGCGTGCCGATCTCGGCCAAGGTCGTCGCCGACATGATGGTCAAGGCCGGTGTCGACCGCGTCATGACCATGGATCTGCACGCCGACCAGATCCAGGGCTTCTTCGACGTGCCGGTGGACAACGTCTACGGCTCTCCGATCCTGCTCGACGACATCGAACGCCAGAACTACGACGACCTGGTCGTGGTCTCTCCCGATGTCGGCGGCGTGGTCCGTGCCCGCGCCATCGCCAAGCAGCTCAACGTCGACCTGGCGATCATCGACAAGCGTCGCCCGCAGGCCAACCAGGCTCAGGTGATGCACATCATCGGCGACATCCAGGATCGCACCTGCGTGGTGGTCGACGACATGGTCGATACTGCCGGTACGCTATGCAAGGCCGCCGAAGCATTGAAGGATCGCGGCGCTCGCCGAGTGGTCGCTTATGCCACGCATCCGATCCTGTCCGGGCCCGCCGTGGACAATATTAGCGGTTCAGTGCTTGACGAACTCGTCGTTGCCGATACCATACCGCTCTCTGAACCTGCACGTCGTAGCGGCAAGATCCGTCAGTTGACGGTCGCCGGCCTGATCGCCGAGGCCATTCGTCGTGTCAGTAACGAAGAATCCGTCAGCGCGATGTTCCACTGATCGCCTTCGGAACGACCTTCGATAGCGGTCGTTTCGAATCGACAGGGAACTACGCGCGGATACGTGGGCCACTGCCGCGAAGGCAATGGCCCTACTGGAAACGGCATCGTCTGGTCGCGGGCGATGCCGATTTCCATTACTTGACCATTAGAGGTGACAATCAATGTCCCATTACACCCTGACCGCCAATGTTCGTAAGGAGCTGGGGAAAGGTGCGAGCCGCCGCCTGCGCCGCAAGAACGAACAGGTCGCTGCCATCATCTACGGTGGTTCTGCCGAACCGCAGCCGATCACCATCGACAAGCCGGCCTTCTACAAGGCGATCGAAGACGAAGCGTTCTTCTCCTCGATCATCGACATCAGTGTCGACGGCAAGAGCGAGCAGGTCGTCATTCGTGATCTGCAGCGCCATCCGTACAAGGCGCTGGTTACTCACGCTGACTTCATGCGCGTCGATGCGACCCACGAGCTGACCCTGAATGTCCCGCTGCACTTCCTCAACGAAGAAGCATGCAAAGGCGTCAAGGACGAAGGTGGCGTGCTGCACGTTCTGAACAACGACGTTCAGATCAGCTGCCTGCCGTCCAAGCTGCCGGAATACATCGAAGTCGACGTGGCCAACCTGGGCCTCGGCGAGACCATCCACCTGTCCGACATCAAGCTGCCGGAAGGTGTGACTCTGGTCGAGCTGACCCACGGTGAAGAGCACGACGCCGGTGTCGTCAGCGTCACGCACCCGACCGTCGCCAGTGACGACGAAGTCGCCGGTGAAGGCGTCGACGAAGAAGGCGAACCGAAAGGCGACGCATAACCCTGCGTCAGAGACCGGACAACAGGCAGTCGGCAATGACAGTGAAAGCGATCATCGGTCTCGGTAATCCGGGGCCGGAATACGAAGACACTCGTCACAATGCCGGCGCCTGGCTGGTCGAGCAGCTCGCTCGGGACACAGCGGAAACGCTGCGTCCCGAACGCAAGTTTCTGGGTCTTCATGCCAGGATCCGCCTGGGCGGGCACGATCTTCACCTGCTCAACCCCACCACTTTCATGAATCGCAGCGGTGCCTCGGTGGCTGCGCTGTGCCAGTTCTTCAAGATCGCTCCGGACGAGCTCCTCGTCGCTCACGACGAACTCGACATCGCGCCCGGCTGCGCCCGTTACAAGACGGGTGGCGGACACGGCGGTCATAACGGCCTGCGCGACATCATCAGCGCACTGGGCAACAGCAACGGCTTCCACCGTTTGCGTATCGGCATCGGCCACCCCGGCAGTGCCAAGCTCGTCACCAACTATGTCCTCGGTCGTCCCGGCAAGGCCGAACGCCAGGCCATCGACGATTCGCTTGATGAAACCATCGCCACCCTGCCCGACGTACTCGACGGAGATTGGGCCAAGGCGATGAATCGTCTGCATAGTTTCAAACCCGCCTGATTCGCTCGTAGCTCGTAGCTCGTAGCTCGTAGCTCGTAGCTCGTAGCTCGTAGCTCGTAGCTCGGCAAGAGTCTGGCCCCCGCCGACCGCGTCCCGTAGAATGCCCGCCATTCACTTTTTCGTGCTTATTCGTTCGCGTCTGCCATGATCGAATCGAATTCAGGATCACACCGTTTCAGGGATATATCATGGGTTTCAATTGCGGCATCGTCGGCCTGCCCAACGTTGGCAAGTCGACCCTCTTCAATGCGTTGACGCGCTCCGGCATCGACGCCGAGAACTTCCCGTTCTGCACCATCGAACCCAATACCGGTATCGTGCCGATGCCCGACCCGCGTCTCGACAAGCTCGCCGAGATCGTCAAGCCGGAAAAGGTGGTGCCGACCACGATGGAGTTCGTCGATATCGCCGGCCTGGTCGAGGGCGCCTCCAAGGGTGAAGGCCTGGGCAACCAGTTCCTCGCCAACATTCGCGAAACTGACGCCATCGCCCACGTGGTTCGCTGCTTCGACGACGACAACGTCATCCACGTCGCGAATCAGGTCGACCCCACCGCCGATATCGAGACCATCAATCTCGAGCTGGCCCTGGCCGACCTCGACGCCGTCGAACGCTCGATTCAGCGCCTGACCCGTGTGGTCAAGGGCGGTGACAAGGAAGCGATCGCCACCAAGGCCATTCTGGATCGTATTCAGCCGCACCTGGCCGAAGGTCAGCCGCTGCGCAGCTTTGGCCTCGATGCCGAGGAACAGCAGCAACTGCGCAGCTTCGGCTTCCTGACGCTCAAGCCGACGATGTACATCGCCAACGTCAACGAAGAGGGCTTCGACAACAACCCTCACCTCGATATCGTGCGTGAGATCGCCGCCAGGGAGAATGCGGTGGTCGTGCCGGTCTGCAACAAGCTGGAAGCGGAAATTGCCGAGCTCGAGGACGAAGAGCGTGCCATGTTCCTCGAAGAGATGGGCATGGAAGAGCCCGGCCTCGATCGCGTCATTCGCGCCGGCTACGGCCTGCTGGGGCTGCAGACCTATTTCACTGCCGGTGTGAAGGAAGTGCGAGCCTGGACCGTCAAGGTCGGCGCGACCGCACCGCAAGCCGCCGGCGTGATCCACACCGATTTCGAGAAGGGCTTCATCCGTGCCGAGGTGGTCAGCTACGAGGACTTCGTCGCCCTGGGTGGCGAGAATGGCGCCAAGGAAGCCGGCAAGTGGCGTCTCGAAGGCAAGGCTTACGTCGTGAAGGACGGCGACGTGATGCACTTCCGCTTCAACGTCTGAGGGTTTTCTCGGAATGCAGTAGCGGTCCTATTGTTCATTGAGGTCCCGAAAATCAGGTCAGCCAAACCTACTGGCCGAGGACAGGGGGCTTTCTTTCCGGTGATCAAACCCACTGGCGGCAAACGTTATCGGTAGCGGTGCTGTCGTGGTTTAATGAAATCGCCCGGCGCCTGTGCGATGTCCAAAGGTGATATCTCGCGCCCGCTTCCCAAACCTAAGATTGGGCGGTTCGCGGTAGAGGTCATCAATCACTTAGGGACTAGGTGACGAAGATGTTCAAAGTCTGACGCGGAGAGAAAACATGACACAGCCCCCTTTTATTAGCCGCGTCGCCGTTCGCAACTATAAGAGCATCGGCTATTGCGATGTGAGTCTGCGCCCGCTGACCTACTTGGTGGGTCACAACGGCGCGGGCAAGAGCAATTTCATGGATGCCCTGCATTTCGTGCGCGACGCGCTTTCCAATTCACTGGATAGTGCTCTGAACGAACGGGGCGGCATCAACGAGGTTCGCCGGCGTAGCGGAGGTCATCCTACGCATTTCGCACTTCGAATCGAGTTCGTCATGCAAGGCGGCCAAGTTGGGCACTATGGCTTCGTTATCGGGGCGTTGAAGAATGGCGGTTACGAGGTGCAGCGAGAGGAATGCGTTGTCGCTGGCATCGGCAAGGGTCCATTCTTCCGCATCGGGAAAGGCAAGCTTCGAGATAGCAGCGAGACCACCTTCCCCTCGGTAACTGCGGACAGATTGGCATTGGTGGCAGCCTCGGGCCTGACGGACTTCCGCCCGGTATTTGATGCATTGACCGCGATGGGCTTCTATAACCTCAACCCAAAACTGATGCGCGAATTACAGAAACCCCAAGATGGCAGACTGTTGCGGCCTGCCGGGGAGAACATCGCCAGCGTGATCGGACATTTGGAAAAGGTAGCACCTGCCCAGATGACGCTGATAGAGGAATATTTACACTCCGTGGCGCCTATGGTACATGGCGTGGAGCGCAAGCCCATTGGGCCAATGGAAACGCTGGAGTTTCGTCAGGACATGGCCGGCTCCAAACATCCTTGGCGTTTCCTTTCTCAAAATATGTCCGATGGCACCCTACGCGCACTGGGCGTTCTGGCCGCACTGTTACAGGGTAATGTGGATTATTCACCGACATTGATCGGCATCGAGGAACCTGAAACCGCCCTGCATCCGGCAGCTAGCGCCGCACTTCGCGAGGCATTGGTGCGCGCTTCTGAAACCACGCAAGTCCTTGTGACTAGTCACAGTCCAGACCTCCTGGATGACCGCAGTATCGACGCGGATGCCGTGCTGGCCGTCGTGTCTGAGGCGGGCGAAACAAAGGTTGCGCCACTGGACGAAGGCTCACGCCAAGTCATGCGGGAGCATCTGTTCTCGGCTGGTGAACTGCTACGCATGAACCAACTGGCACCCGACCGAGACAGTATAGAACGCCAGGACAAGGCGGCCTCTGGGGATCTTTTCAGTGAAATGGAGTCTACATGATCCCAGTCGCCAGCATTGTGGAGGGCCATGGCGAAGTTGACGCCTTGCCGGTTTTGCTGCGTCGTCTGAATGCATGGCGTCCGGGCCGTGACTACGCGCATGCGCTCCCACCGATTCGGGTTCACAGGGACCGTTTTCTCAATCGCGAAGAGGAGTTCCGCAAGCAACTGTTGCTGGCGGCCGCCAAATGCGGCGAGCAGGGATGGATTCTGGTGGTTTTGGACGCCGATGACGACTGTCCAGCCACCTTGGCAGCCGAGGTCCATCAGCGTGCGAGGCAGCATTTGCCGCACCGGCGCCTATCGGTGGTATTGGCCAAGCGCGAATACGAAGCTTGGTTCATTGCGGCAGCCCCGTCACTCGACGGACGCCGGGGATTCCGCTACCCGGCTGATGCCCAAGTCGATGCAGAGACGCCGCGAGACGCGAAGGGTTGGCTGCGCCGAAATATGGAGGGCGGAACCTACAGCGAAGTGCTGGATCAACCCGCTTTCACGGCACATTTCGACCTGCAACAAGCATTTGACAACAGTCGTTCATTCCGCAAGCTGTGCAAAGAATGGCAAGTCAACATCGTAGATTTGAACGGCAATTGAAGCAGGGTATTGCTTATCGCCGTCTTTAGGGAAACGCTGCATAAATGCCTGCGCGAGCGAATCGCTTCGTTGCGTGGTACTCGAAAATCCGCCTAACTTCATTAGGTCTCCTTTTCTGCGTTCCATACGCCTCGCGCTTCATCTCGCTCGTCGATTTATTCAGCATTTCCTTAGGATGCTGACGTATCGGCCAAACTTCTGTGTTGGCGGCTTTGCGTTCCTTGGCCGAAGCGCTATTCCCTCGAGACGCCTGGGTGCCATCCAAAGGCCTTGTCGAGATCAGACCCAAGAAATTATTGACGTTTCATCAAGTTATGGTAGTATTCGCAACCGTTGTCAGGCGACTCAGGTTAGCTTGACACGGCTGCCCCGAAGGCTACGTAGCTCAGCTGGTTAGAGCACATCACTCATAATGATGGGGTCCCCTGTTCGAATCAGGGCGTAGCCACCAGATATCGCGAAAAAGCCCGCCGTTCTCATGATCGGCGGGCTTTTTCGTATGGCCTTGCGTCGGCTTTCCGTATTGCCGCCCGTGCGGCAGGCTGTCGATTCGCACGGCCTGCCGCACGATTCAGATGGCGCGACGACGACTCTCTTCGATGTAGGCTTCACGCAGCTTTCGCGCTACCTCACCGGGGCGGCCATCGGCGACATGCACACCGTCGATCGCCACGACCGGCGTAACGAACGATGACGCCGAGGTGACGAAGCACTCCCTGGCTCCCTGCGCCTCCTCGACGCTGAAGGCCCGCTCCTCGACACGCAACGAGAGCGTCTGGGCGAGCTCCAGAACGACGGCACGAGTAATGCCGGGGAGAATGGCGTGGGAGAGCTCTCGCGTCACCAGCGCTCCGTCGTGGGTCAGCATCCACGCGTTGTTCGATGCTCCTTCGGTTACCAGCCCCTCCTCGACCATCCAGGCATCGTCGGCACCGGCCGCCGTCGCCGCCATCTTGGCCATCACGGGGTAGAGCAGCTGCACCGTCTTGATGTCGCGTCGCGTCCAGCGCCAGTCGGGTTGCGTCGCGACACGAATGCCCTCGCGGCCACTGCGGCTGTCGACGAGGGCCTTGGCCTGGGTGAACAGCACCAGCGTCGGCGGCGTATCGGCGCCAGGATAGTGGAAGTCCCGATCACCGGCGCTACCTCGCGTCAGCTGGAGGTAGACCATGCCCTCCTCGAGCGCGTTGCGCCGGATCAATTCGCGATGGATCGTCAGCAGCGCATCGTCATCCCACGGCAACGCCATCTCGAGCTCACCCGCCGAGCGCGTCAAGCGCCGCATATGGCCGGGGAAATCGATCAGCTTGCCCTCGAGCACCGAAGAAACCTCGTAGACGCCATCGGCAAACAGGAAGCCGCGATCGAAGACCGATACCTTGGCGTCCTGTTCCGCGACGTAGTCGCCATTCACGTAGACCGTGCGCTGTGTCATCTCATGCCGTCTCTATGTCTGTCTTCACGTTCAGGTTCGCCTTCATGTTTACGTCTTCCGCTGAATCCGCGCCGGGGTACAGAACCTGGTTCATGATAGCGATCGCTCAGCCCCACAATGCCGACGTCGCCGGATGGATGCCTTCAGCATCGAAACGCATGCCGTGCTCGCGATCCTGTGCCAGCAATAACGGGCCATCGAGATCGACCACCGCCGCCCCCTGCGCCACCAGCAGCGCCGGCGCCATCGACAGCGACGACCCCACCATGCAGCCGACCATGATCTCGAACCCGCTTGCCAGCGCTTCCCGCTTGAGCGCCAGTGCTTCGGTCAAGCCGCCGGTCTTGTCGAGCTTGATGTTGATCATGTCGTAGCGGCCGACCAGATCGGGTAGCGACGTGCGGTCGTGGCACGCTTCGTCGGCACACACCGGCAGCGGACGCTCGATCTCCGCCAACGGCGCATCCTGGCCCGCCGGCAGCGGCTGCTCGACCATGCTGATTCCCAGCGACACCAGCGTCGGCGCCAGACGTTCGTAGGCGTCGCGATCCCAGCCCTCGTTGGCGTCGACGATGATCCGTGCCTCGGGTGCGCCCTCGCGAACGGCCTCGAGGCGCTCGATATCGCCCTCGCCGCCCAGCTTCAGCTTGAGCAGTGGCCGAGCGGCGTGGCGCCTGGCCTTCTCGCGCATGGCATCGGGTGACTCCAGCGACAGCGTGAAAGCGGTGATCTCGGCCCTGGGCGCGTCAAGGCCGGCGAGTTCCCACACCGGCTTGCCAGCGGACTTGGCTTCCATATCCCAGAACGCGCAGTCGAGCGCATTGCGTGCCGCACCGGCCGGCAGTCGCGACTGCAGTTCGAGACGATCCATGCCCTGCGCCAGCGCATCACGCATCGACTCGATCTGGGCGATGACGCTATCGACCGACTCGCCGTAGTGGGCATAGGGCACGCATTCACCGCGGCCGGCATGAGCGCCATCGCTCAGCGTCGCGACCACGACTCGCGCCTCGCTGCGTGAACCGCGGGAGATGGTGAAGACTTCGGCGAGCGGAAATACCTGCTCCTCGACGCTCAGCTTCAGCATGCCAGCACCGCCGCGGCCAGCCGATCCGCGCCCTGCCGGTAGGGATCGACACACGGCAATCCCAGCCGCGATTCGAGCGCCTCCAGATACCGGTCTGCCTCGTCGACCGCCATGTTGGAGGTATTGACCGAGACACCGACGACCTGGCACGCCGGGTTCACCACCTGCGCCAGCGGCAGCGCCGTATCGCGTAGCTGTTCCAGCGTCGGCAGCGAATAGTGCGGCAACCCTCGCATATGGGTGCGCGTCGGCTCATGGCACAGGATTAGCGCGTCCGGCTGGCCGCCGTGGATCAACGCCATGGTGACGCCGGAGTAGGAGGGGTGGAACAGACTGCCCTGCCCTTCGATGATGTCCCAATGATCGTCGTCGTTGTCCGGCGTCAGCCACTCGATGGAACCGGCCATGAAGTCGGCGATGACGGCATCCAGCGGCACGCCTTCGCCGGTGATCAAGATGCCGGTCTGGCCGGTGGCGCGGAAGCTCGACTTGGCGCCGCGCTCGCGCAGGGCGATATCCAGCGCCAGCGCCGTGTACATCTTGCCGATCGAACAGTCGGTGCCCACCGCCAGGCAGCGCTTGCCGCTGCGCTTCTTGCCGTCGCCGATCGGATACTGGACCTGGGGTACGCGAACATCGATGAGGCGGCCGCCGTACTTCTCCGCTGCCTCGACGAGCTCTGGCTCATCACGCAGCAGATTGTGCAAACCGGAAGCGATATCCATGCCGGCCGCCAAGGCCTCCTTGAGCACGGCGATCCAGCTGCGGGAAATCACGCCACCGCGATTGGCCGCACCGATTACCAGCGTCCTGGCACCCTGCGCTACGGCTTCCTCGATATCGAGATCCGGCAGTTTCATATCCGCCTGGCAGCCCGGTAACCGGTACTGCCCTAACGCATACTCCGGGCGCCAGTCACGGATGCCCTGGGCGACCTTGGCGGACAGCGGATCGGGCACGTCGCCCAGGAACAGCAAATAGGGAGTCTTGAGCATGTCATCACTACTCGTTCAATGTGAAAAGAGCCGACCCGCAAACGGTCGGCACCGAACGTCATCCTGCACCGCCATCAGCCAGTTTGACTGACGAGACTCAACCGGTCATCAGGTCGGCTCGATTGAAGAACGTGGTCAACGCCCGGACCAGATATTGCGGATCGCGCGTACCGGCCGTCTCGCGAATCGAGTGCATGCCGAACTGCGGCACGCCCACGTCGATGGTCGGCACGCCAAGCTCGGTGGCGGTGATCGGGCCGATGGTGCTGCCGCAGCCCATGTCCGCGCGGGTCACGAACTGCTGCACCGGCACGTCGGCTTCACGGCAGATATCCTGGAACAGTGCCGCCGTGGCGCTGTTGGTGGCGTAACGCTGGCTGGCGTTGACCTTGATCACCGGCCCGGCGTTGAGCGACGGCCCATGATTGGCGTCGTGCTTGTCGGCGAAGTTGGGGTGCACGGCGTGGGCGTTGTCGCAGGAGATCATCAGGGAGCGCTGGATCAACCGTACGAACCCTTCGTCGCCGGGCTCGCCGAGTGCCGCGTTCACGCGGCGCAGCACGTCGGCCAGAAACGGCCCCTGGGCGCCACAGGCACTGGCACTGCCGACTTCCTCATGATCATTGGCCACGAACAGCGCGCCCTGCTGGCCATCGGCAGCCAACAGCGCTTCGACACCGATGAAGCAGGAAAGCAGGTTGTCGAGTCGCGCGCTGGCGATCATTTCCCTGTTGATGCCGACCCGAGCCGGCGGCTGGACGTCGTAGAAGCCCAGCTCGAAGTCGACGATGTCCGCCACCTCGATGGCGTGCTCGCGCTCGATCCACTGTTTGAGCAGGTGATCGAAATCAGGAGCCTCGCCACCCTGCAGGCACAGCGGCGCCATCTGGGTCTGGGGATTGAGCGCGCGTCCGCTGTTGGCTTCGCGGTCGAGATGAATGGCGAGACTGGGAATGATCGCGATGGGCTCGGCGACATTCAGCAATAACCCTTGCAGTCGCCCGTCGGCTCGACGAACATGCACCCGGCCGGCCAGACCGAGATCGCGATCGAACCAGGGTGCCAGCAAGGCACCGCCATAGACCTGGACGCCGAGTTGCAACCAACCCTTGTTGACGATCGCCGGCTGCGGTTTCAGCCGCAGCGCCGGGCTATCGGTATGCGCGCCGACCATGCGCAGCGCATCGAGTGGCGACTCGGGCAGCTGCAGCGCGATCAGCGAGCTGTCGTTGCGCGTGACGTAGCATTTATCGCCCGGTGCCAGTTGCCAGCCGTCCGTCTCCTTGAGCGACCGATACCCGGCCGCTTCCAGGCGGGCGGCGAGGTTGGCCGTGGCATGCCAGGGAGAAGGCGAGCACTGGAGAAAATCGATCAACCGATCGATGATGGCCGTGTCGGCTGCAAGGTCGGACATGGTTTACCTCAGATGTCGGTCTGTAGTCAGACGGACTGACTGCTACAATTGGTTTCGGACCTGAAAAAGATTCATGGATCCGGTGGTCTACAGGGTCTGTTGTCGTTTCATGCTCGGCCGCGCCGGGTTGCGCGGCAAATGGCAGCCCCTAAGGGAATAGAGTGTACAGGAAACCGGGAGTGCTTCATTGATGACCCTGACTGTCGCCGCTCGGCACGCGGCCATGTGTTTGCTATTGCTGGCATGGAGCGTCGTGGCGCTGGCCGGTCCCACACCTACGGACGATCAGCGCCAGGCGGCGATCGAAGTCGCCGAATCGCTGCAATACGGTCACTACGCCGACGTCGAAATCAACGATGAATGGTCGCAGCGTGCATTCAAGCGGCTGCTGGATGTTCTCGACGAACAACGCGCCTATCTTCTGCGACGCGATATCGACAACTTCAGCGATCTGGAGACGTCTCTCGACGACGCTGTCAAAAACGGCGACCTGGATCGTGTCTATGCATTCTATTCACACTATCAGGATCGCGTCGAAGCGCGTTTGCAGTGGTTGGTGGACAAAGTCGACCAGGGACTGGATTACGACTACACCACCAATGAACGGTTGGCATTGGATCGGAAGGACTCTCCGTGGGCGGGCAGCGAGGAAGCGCTTGACGATCTGTGGAACAAGCGGTTGAAAAATGCCGCGCTGACGCTGTCGCTCAGCGATCAGTCTGCCGAAGAGATTCAGAAGACGCTCCACGACCGCTACGCCAACCAGCTCAACCGCGTCCGCCAGACCAACGCCGAGGACGTACTGGTGCTGTTCATGGCGGCGGTGACGGGCACCGTCGATCCGCACACCGAATATCTCTCTCCGCAACAGGGGGAATCCTTCGATATCCAGATGCGGTTGTCGTTGGAAGGAATCGGTGCGCTGCTGCAGAACGATGGCGAATACGTCAAGGTCTCCAGCCTCGTTCCCGGTGGCCCCGCCGACAAGAGTGGCGTATTGCAGCCGGCGGATCGCATCGTGGCCGTCGGCCAGGACGAAGATGGCGAAATGGTCAACGTGGTCGGCATGCGCCTCGACGAAGTGGTCGATCTGATCCGCGGCCCCAAGGGTTCCACGGTGCGGCTCGAAATCATTCCGGCCAAGGCCGTCGACGTCACCCGGACCCAGGAAATCCGAATCACCCGGGATACCGTCAAGCTCGAGGATCAGGCCGCGCATAGCCAAGTGGAAGAGGTCCAGCGCGACGGCCAGCCCCACAAGATCGGGATCATCACGGTGCCGGCGTTCTATGTCGATTTCGATGCCTGGCAGGCCGGCGAATCCGATTATCGCAGCACGACTCGCGATGTTGCCAAGGAGATCGAGAAGCTCAAGGCGCAGAACGTCGAGGGCATCGTGCTCGACCTGCGCAACAACGGCGGCGGCGCATTGCAGGAAGCCAATTCGATGATCGGGCTGTTCATCGACCGCGGCCCCACGGTCCAGGTCCGTGACGCCCGCGGCCGCATCAATCTTTACGGCGATACCGATGCCGGCGTCGCCTATGACGGGCCGCTCGCCGTGCTGGTCAACCGCTTGTCGGCCTCGGCCTCCGAGATCTTCGCCGGCGCGATCCAGGATTACGGCCGCGGCCTGGTGCTCGGCAGTCGCACCTTCGGCAAGGGCACGGTACAGACATTGAGCGACCTCAGCCACGGCCAGATCAAGCTGACCCGCGCCAAGTTCTACCGTATCTCCGGCGAAAGCACGCAGCATCGGGGCGTCGAGCCGGACATTCTCTACCCCAGCCTGATCGACCCGGATCAGATCGGGGAGAGCGCGCTGGATAACGCCCTGCCTTGGGACCGGGTACGGCCGGTGCAGTACCGTCTCTACGGCGAACCCTGGCGCTATCTCGAAGCGCTCCAGGATCGTCATGAGCAGCGTATCGCCAACGACCCCGACTTCGTCTATCTGGAGAAGCAGGCGCAACTGAGCAAACGTCTACGCGAACAGCAGACCAGCATCAGCCTCAACAAGGAGCAGCGTCAGCGTGAAATGGATGCTCAGGAGTCCGAGCAACTCGCGCTCGAGAACCAGCGTCGTAGGGCGCTGGGCATGGAACCGCTCGATCACTGGACCGATGCCCGCGAACAGGACGAGACGTCAAGCAACGACCAGACCGACACCAGCGACCAGAGCAGCGATAGCGATAGCGACAGCGGCAAGGACGATGCCAATGCCGAAGACGCGAACCCGACCGATCGCGCCGAACTGCAGGAGACGTCCCAGATCCTGCTGGATTACGTGCAGTTGAAGTCCAACGGATGATCGGCTGCGTCCCGCCCACGGCCCACCGTCACCGGATCGTGAACCCGTAGCTGCCGGCGCTCGATCTCCAGCCTGACCGAAGCCTCGCGAAGACATTCGCGGGGCTTTTTTGATCAATCGGTCGTGGCAACTCACGGCATTAATGGTTCGAAACCCGAACTCTCGGTATTCAGAAAATCGCCGGCCGGTCGTTGTACGTTTAAAAGACCCGAGAGAGCGATGCCATGATTGCGATATTGATCCGGGCCGCGGCCCTCGTCTGGCTGGGGCTGGCCGGGCTTGCCCAGGCCGACCCGGCTCATGACGACCCGATTCAGGCCGATACGGTTCATGACGACACGGTTCAGGCCGACACGATTCATGACGACGATGACCAGACGGCTCGTCACGCCACCACAGCAAACCCATCATGCCCGCCGGGGGCGACACGACCACGGCAGCAAGACGCCCTGACCACGCTGGCCCGGCAGCTCGAAGCATGGGACGAGGCGTATTATCAGCGTGGCGAGCGTCTCGTTGACGATGGCGTCTACGACGAAGCCAAACGCCGCTGGCAACGCTGGCGAGACTGTCTTAAACCCCTCGATCTCAAACCCCTCGGTCTCGATCCTGCCGCCGAGCCATCCCGCCAGCCTACGCCGGCTTCCCCGCGGGACGAGCTCGAACATCCCTTCGCCCAGACCGGACTCGACAAGCTGCCCGATCGCCAGGCCGTCGGCGAATGGCTTGCCAGGCAGTCGGACCAGACGCTTTGGATCCAGCCCAAGGTAGACGGCGTTGCCGTGTCGCTCGTGTACCGGAATGGCGAGCTCGAGACCGCCATCAGCCGTGGCGACGGGGAAACAGGCCAGGACTGGACGCGTCAGGTCAGGCAGATCGAGAGCCTTCCCCAGCACCTGCCGACCGACGAACCGGTCACCTTGCAGGGAGAGCTCTATCTTCGTCTTCCCGGTCACGTACAGGCCCGGGATGGCGGCGTCTCCGCGCGCTCCGAGGTGGCCGGGCTGCTGAACCGACACGAGCTGTCCGCGGAGGCAGCTCGTGACATCGGCTTTTTTGCCTGGGCCTGGCCGGATGGCCCTGCCAGCGGCGAACGTCGGCTCCAGCAACTGGCCGATCTCGGCTTTGGCGACACGGCCAGATACACCCGAACGGTCTCGCAGCTATCGGAAGTCGTGCAGTGGCGCGACCGCTGGTATCACGCCCCGCTGCCGTTCGCCTCCGATGGTGTCGTCATCAAGCGCAGCCACAGGCCTCCCGGGTCGCGCTGGCAGGCAGCGCCGCCGAGCTGGGCCATCGCCTGGAAATACCCGGCGGCGCAGACGCTGGCCGTGGTCGAAGCGATCGACGTTTCGATCGGCCGCACCGGACGCCTCACGCCCATCGCCCAGCTCGATCCCGTCCTGCTCGACGATCGGGAGGTCAGTTCGGTGAGCCTGGGGTCGCTGGCGCATTGGCAGGAACTGGACGTTCGCCCCGGCGATCAGGTATCGCTCTCGCTCGCTGGCGCGACCATTCCCCAGATCGAACGCGTGGTCATCCCGGCAACGCCGCGCCAGGCGCTGACGCTTCCCGATGCCGAACGCTACGATGCGCTCTCCTGCCTGACATTGATGCCCGGCTGTCGCGAACAGTTTCTGGCCCGCCTGGCATGGCTCGGCAGCGAGGATGGCCTGGACATGAGCGGCATCGGCCCTGCCAGCTGGGCTGCGCTGGTCGATGCCGGCCTGGTCGATGATCTGCTGGATTGGCGGCAGTTGAATATCGCACAGCTGCAAACGCTGCCTGGCGTCGGGGAAGCCCGCGCCCGGCAGTGGCTCGGAGCCTTCCATGCCGCCGAAAGGAGGGATCGGACGCGATGGCTCATCGCCCTCGGCCTGCCGTCGATACCGGATGAAGTGCGTCGAGCCGCCTTGGCAGCGCCACTGGCCGCCTTGCGAGATCGTTCCGAACAGGGCTGGCAGACGTACGCCGGCATCGGCGCCACTCGTAGTGCGCAGTTGGTGGCGTTCTTCCACGATCCGACCATCGGCGCCCTGCTGGCCTCCCTGCCGCCATCTTCATCAGTCTCGCCGTCAACCCCGTCGTCAGCGCCATCGTCAACCTCGCTGTCAACTTCTCCTGCCAGACGGCCTTGACTTGCCAGACGACCTTGACGGGGTGAGAAGCCTCATCTTTCCAATACGATGTAAACCACCGCCCGATTCACGAAAACGCGGCATGGCAGGCAAGTCAGGCCGCGCTACAGTCGAGACGTGCCTGCATCTTCCGGAGCCGGGCGGCGCCACCGGCACGCCGTCGGCAGTACGCCTCCGACCGGCGGGTCGACGCCACCAATGCCCGTGGTTCCTCTCCCGAATGCATCCTGAAGGCATATTCCCAACCACGATGTCGACGACAGCCGATTCCCGCATCATCGCAGAGTCGCCAAAGCGTCCGACACAGACAGGGATCGACATGATGTTTCCGGCGAGGCGAGCCTTCCTGTTCCTTCAAGGGCCCCGCTCCCCGTTTTTCCATCAGCTCGGGCAGCGGCTCAGTGACGATGGCCACAAGGTCGTCAAGGTCAACTTCAGCACCGGCGACCAGGCCGGATGGCATGGCAAGCCGACGGAGACCTTTCGAGATCCCTGGCCTATGCTGGAGGAGTTCGTCACCGATCTGTGGCGACGCCACGGCATTACTGATCAGATCGCCTTCGACGACTGCCGCCCCGCCCACAAGGCGGTGATGCCCGCGGCACGCCGGCGCGGCATACGCAATCATGTCCTGGAGTCGGGCTACTTCCAGCCCTACTGGGTCACGCTGGAACGTGAAGGCGCCCATGGTCATTCGCTGCTGCCGAAGGACCCGGAGTGGTATCACAGCATCGGCCCGACCATTCCCCGGTCCTCGCCGCCCCGCGCCTTCTCGCAGCCGTTTGCCATGCGCGCCGTCCATGATGCCGGCTATCGTCTGGCACAGATCGCCAACCCGTTGATGTTCTGGCATACCCGCGGCCAAGCCGGATTGCCCCGTGAAGTGAGCTATCGCGGAGGCACGAGGCAGTGGCTCGGCCGGCATCAGGCCGCCAGCCGCTGCCAAGCGCTGCTCGGTGACGGCCGACCGTTCTATCTCTTCCCGCTGCAGCCCGACGGCGATCCTCGAATTCGCTTCCATTCTCCCTACCCCGGTGGGTGGAAGGCCGTGGAGCAGATCGTCAACTCCTTTGCCCGCTTTGCCCCGGAGCGTACACGTCTGGCGATCATCGGCCCGGCCGACGATATGTCCGGCTACCGGCGTCGCCTGCGCAAGCTGGCCGTGGAAACCGATATCGGCGATCGCCTGGTCTTCCTGCCCGGCGGCAACCTGAGTACGCTGATCGATCACGCCTCAGGCCTGGTGACGATCAACGGCAGCGAAGGACTCATGGCACTCGAAAACGAATGCCCCACGCTCGCGCTCGGCAACGCCATCTACCGCCTGCCCGGGCTCACCTCGCCCAGTTCTCTCGACGACTTCTGGCGCCATCCGATCGGCCCGGACAAGCGGCTGTTCCGAAGTTTTGCCAGGGTCGTCGTCTACGCGACCCAGATCAACGGGGGCTTCTACAGCCGCGAAGGTATCGATCTGGCGGTGATCAATGCGGTATCCCACCTGACCGAGAACGTCTCCCCCATCGAGCGCCTGCTCTGGGATTCCCGCCTCCCGGTCGCCTCCTAGCGCCTGTTGCCGTTTCGGCGCGAGCGGCATTGCTGCACCCGATGGCCTCAGGCCAGGCTCGATCGCAAGGGCCTGAAACGGCAAGCGGCCAGGTGGATGCCACCTGGCCGCTGCGCTTCCCCGTCGAGAGATCGGCCTACTGATTGGCCGGCAACAACGCCCGTCCGATATCGATGCGGGGCTTCACCATCAATTTGGTGAACGCCATCAGCACCATCTCCTCGATGGCCGGCCCCATGTCCTGCTTGAGCGCTTCGTAACTCGGGTAGCTCGGCTCGGGGGCGATACACATCTCGAAGAAGTGCTGCCGGTTGATGTGCGGATTATCGATGAAGAACTGGCTCAGGCGGTTGTGCTTCTCCTGCTTCGCGGCGCTGGAAACGTAGTTGCCGATCCTGGCGAAGAACTGCTCCACGCTGCGCAGCGGAAGATGATAGATACAGGCCTCCCACTCCCGGGCGAAATCCATGATCTCGGGCTCGGGCTCCAGCACCGTGCCATCCTGTTTCGCCATCAACCAGTGATAGCCCATGTGGAGCCGATGAGACTGGCGATAGACGAAGAGCGCCTTGGTATCGGAAGCCTGCTCGCCCAGCGACCAGTACTCGGCTTCCAGCAGCTTGCCCTCGAGATCTTCCTGATAGGCAATGGATTCCTGGCAGATCACGTTGATCCACGGCAGCCGGAAGTAGAATCGCTTGAGGTTCTCCTCGCCCGGAAAACGCTGCGCGAACGCCGCGTAGAAATCCTTGACCGTCAGGCCCTTCTTGAAGGTCAGGAACTCGTCCGCATCGAAGCCGTAGACGACGTTGTAGCAATCCTTCTTCAGATAGAGCTCCAGCGCGCCGTTGATATAGTCTGCCTTGCGCCTGGAGAAGCCCTGCTCGTCCTCGATCTCGACGAAGGCGACCTCCTTTTCCGGGTAGCGTTCTCGCAACTCGGCAACACACTCCCCGAGAAAATCATGCTCGATATGGCTAAGCACGATGAGCCGGTCGAATCCCAATCGCAGGTGGTGCAGGCAGGAAGCGAAGACGACGTCTTCTTCTCCCCGAACCATCGTGATGGCGGTAAATTCAAGTTTCATCGTGAAGTTTCCTGTCAATGTCAAAGGTTCTCGTCGCCCGGAGGCAACGCAGATCGGGAACGCTTGCCGTCATCATCCGAACGGGTCGGGCCGGTAATTTCTGCCTCGATGACGCAGCGTCAGCGTCTCACCCACCAGAAGGCTCGGGCCTTCTCCGGATTGCCGATGTCGAGCGCCTTGCGGGCCGCATTCTGCGCCATGAGTCGCGCACCGGCCGGATCGTCGATCAGTTGCTGCATCGCCGAACGCCAGGCTTCGGGCGTATCCTCGACCAGCAAGCCGTCTTCGCCTTGCGAGACGATTTCACGATAGGGAGAGCGGGCGCTGTAGAGCCCCACGCTGCCCATCGCGGCGTTATCCAGAAACTTGATGTAGGTCTTGCCGGCATTGAATGGGGTATCGCGCATCGGCGTCAGGCTGATATGCATGCGCTGCCGGTCGCGATAGCGCTGGAAGGCCCGCCAGCCGAGCGGCTTGGGAGTGCGTACCCGCTGCAGCCCCCGCAGCGAGACCGGCGAAAAGCCTCCCAGCATGATCTCGAACATCAACGCCTTGTTGCGTTCGTGAATATCGACCAGGGCCGGCGTGATGTTCTCGAGATCGGCCAGGTGGGCACGTGAGCCATGGAACCCGACGCGCGGCGCCGACTGGATGAAATGATCGTGGGTGGGCATCGGCGCGATCAGCGATGGCGCCAGCAGCGAGACCGAATCGTGGCGCTGGCTGAAGTGCTTCGCCAACGGCTCGCAACAGGCGATCACCTCGTCGGCGATCGCCAGCAGGCGCGGCTGCACGTGGGACGACACATGCGCCATGCGCCGCCGGTAGGTTTCCGGCAATTGCTCGTCCAGCGCGGCGGCATCGATATCGTCGTCGATCAGATAGCGAATGGTGGCCACGCGGTGCCGGTTGTCTTCCAGCCAGGAGATCCAGGCGCCGTTGAGCGATCGGCAGACGAGGATATGGGCATTGCGCAGCTCACCCACCAGCCACGGCATGCACATGACCGGCAGCCGCCAGTAGCTGGTGTCGATACGCTTGACTTCGATGCCACGTGATTGCAGCCACGGTGCCACCGATTTCAGGAAGTAGATATCTTCGGTCGGGCAGGTTCCATCACTCAAAACCACCCAGCGCGGATAGTTCATGATCAGTCCCCTCGTAGGCTGGATTGTCATTCCTTTCGCGACGATTCAACGCAGCGAAAAGTCCTCGTAAGTCAGTGTCAGACTGGGGTGATAGGCCGGATCGTCGAACAGTCGATGGCGCCACCGGCGGCGCATGTAATCCGCCTCCCGGGTCGCTCGCAGGCGCTTGGCACTGGTATCGTCGGCGCCCCGGGAGACGGACTCGTGGTGGTAGAGTTCGGCAAACGGCGTCCGTAAGCGTTCATTCGGGGACGTAGTAGACG
>NZ_NHOU01000032.1 GCF_002179555.1 Salinicola salarius
GCCGCATTCCTCGCAGGCGATGGGATCGGGCGCGTCCACCTGGAAGTGCATTTCGTCGTCGGTGGATTTGCAGCCCAGCACCTGGTACTCAGGCAGGTGCAGGATGTTGTCGGGCATTTCGGTCATGCGGTGTTCTCCTCATGGTGGAAGCTCCATAGCTATTGCGACAGATTCCCATTAATCATCAGTGTGGCGCAGTACGGGTTTGGCAGACTGCGCCGTAAAGGGAAGAAGAACCGGTCAATGCAAGGGACTATCGCCAAGTGTGGAAACCTGTCCTTTCCTGGCGTTGACAAGTACGGCCACGATGATGGCTGCGATGCCAAGAGCAACCCCGCTCGCCGCAAGTCCCAAGCCATAACCCTGAATCAGCGCATCACCGGCTGACTGCACCAGTTCGGCATCGCCGACTTCCCGACCGCGATACAGAGAAGCAAATGCCTCGGGCATCCGACTGGCCGTGACGGAGACAGAAATGCTCGAAAGGATAGCCAGCCCCAACGCAACACCAATCTGTTGCGACGCGTTGAACAACGCCGATGCGATGCCGGTCTCCTGTGCTTGCACACCCTTCACGGCCGTCAATGCCAGCGCAATGACCGCTCCCACGAAACCGAAGGCGGTGAGGAAGGCGGCTGGCATGAAGTGCCAGCTATAGTCGAGTTGTTGCCCGATGGTCGAAAGCCAGAACAATGCAGCGCTAGCGACCAGCGCAGCCGGAGCTGCGACCTCGCGCGGCGTAAAGCGCATGACAAGCTTTGAACTGACAACAGCACCAATGATGATACCCACCCCAAAGGGCAGAAACGCCATGGCGGTCAGGGTCGGGCTATAGCTGAGGATGTGCTGCAAATAGAGCGTCAGCAAATAGATCATGCCCATGGGGCCGAAGCCCAGCAGCAGCATGGCCAGGTACGAACCGGATCGGTTGCGATCCTTGAACAAGCGGAGCGGCAAAAGTGGATCACTGCTGCGCGACTGTAAAACCAAGAACAGCGGCAGCAGGATAGCCGTAGTGGCGAATGCAATGAGCGTAATGCCATCGGTCCAGCCATGTTCACCACCACGGGTAATTCCATAGACGAGTGCTGCCATGCCGATGATGCTGGAAAGCGCTCCCGTCAGGTCGGGGCGTCCCTTGTGCAATTCCGCTTCGACAAGTGTTCTCGAACCAGTGAGCACCGCCAAACCGATGGGTACATTGATGAAGAACGCCCAACGCCAGCCAAGCAGGCCTGTCAGAAATCCTCCAAGAATCAATCCAGCAATAATGCCAAGGCCAGACATTGCTCCGTAGACGGCCATGGCCTTGTTGCGCTCCTTGCCTTCCGGAAAGGTCGTGGCGATCAACGCCAGGGCATTGGGCGCTGTCAATGCTGCGCCGAACCCTTGGAGGCCGCGCGAGGCAATCATGCTCACGGTGTCCTGGGCCAGGCCAACGAGAAGCGATGCAACCGTAAAGATCGCCATGCCGACCTGCAACATACGCCGACGTCCATACAGATCGCCCAGCCTGCCACCGAACAGGAGCAATCCGCCAAAGGCGAGAATATACGCATTGATCACCCAAGGCAGGTTCGCTGCCGAGATTCCGAGGTCATTCTGGAGTGTTGGCAACGCAATATTTGCGATCGTATCGTCAAGCACCACCATGAGCTGGGCGGTGGCGATAACGGCCAAGGCCAGACCGAGTGGGCGCTCTGGTCTGCCTGAGTGAGAAGGGGACTCTGTGGATATCGATTAACTCCTTTGTGTTTAGTGCGATTACCGAACACCGGTTGCGCTGACTTTTCACAAAAGGGTAATCGTTCCAATGGTTGGAAGGTCAAGGCTGCGTTTGCATGCCTTGCACAGAGAGACTGTCGGCATCGGCCAGGTCTTATCAATAGCCGTGCATTTGGCAGCCCGTCGGCACAGAGCACTCGACAAATCAAAGTCTGAGGCTCCGCAGTTGACCTTACCAGCGTTGGAAAGACTAGATTGGTCGCTGGGACGATCAGGTTCCTCAATTCTCTGATTCTGTGAAGGAGTTCGATATGTATCGATTCAACGTTAACGGCATGACCTGTGGCCACTGCACATCCGCCGTCGAAAAAGCCATTAAAAGTATCGACCCACAGGCGGAAATATCTACAGATATAGAACACGCCGAGGTCACCGTGCGCAGCCAGGTCAATGAGGCGCGTATCAGTGATGCCATCCGCGAGGCTGGGTACGATAATCAGCACCTTGCCGGGTAATCATTCAGGTCAGGGCAAGGACGCCGCTTCTGAAGTAGACGCGTCAGCGCTTCTCTTTCCCGCGACGTTGCGTGCAATTGGGTTCAATCCCGATAGCCCCGAAGCGCGTGGAATTAAGTTCTCGCTCACCCTTAGGCGTTCCTTTCACTACGCCATCCCCGGCCAGACCGCTGATAATCGGGCAGTCCGGCCGAGCGTCGCCCTGGCAGTTTTCCGCCAGGTGCTTGAGTGCACGGCTCATTTCCTGGAGTTCGCGCGCCTTGAGCTCAAGCTCCGCGACATGCTCAAGCGCAAGACGTTTGACGTCGGCGCTCGCACGACCCCGGTCGCGCCAGAGCGCAACCAGTTTATTCATCTGCGCCACCGAAAACCCGAGATCCCGTGCGCGCCGGATGAAGCGCAGGGTTTGCACATCCTTGTCCGAGTAATCCCTGTATCCAGCTTCAGTTCGCAACGCTTCCGGAATCAAGCCGATCGATTCGTAGTAGCGGATCATCTTCGCCGATACACCCGATGCCTCCGCTGCCTTTCCAATATTCATAGCCATGCCTCTCCAGATAACATCAAGCCTGCACTGTGGCAGGCTCGGTTGTCCTTATTTCGCTTGTGCAAATTCCACCTGTCTCTGCGACACGTCGTTGTCGTCCGTCCCCATGGGTGAGCGGAAATGACGCAATCTCAGTGCATTGCCGAGTACAAACACCGACGACAGTGCCATGGCGCCGGCAGCGAAGACGGGCGAAAGCAGGATGTCGTAGGCCGGATAGAGCACACCTGCCGCGACCGGAATCAAAGCCGTGTTGTAGGCAAACGCCCAGAACAGATTTTGTCGGATGTTGTCGATGGTTGCCTTCGACAAGGCGATCGCCTTTGGCACACCTTGCAGGTTACCCGACATCAGCACCACATCAGCCGCTTCAATGGCAATGTCCGTACCTGTGCCAATGGCAAGACCTACATCCGCTTCGGCCAGAGCGGGAGCGTCGTTGATGCCATCACCGACGAACGCCACCTTGCCGTGCTCTCCCTTAAGGCGGCGCACCGCGTCGACCTTGCCGTCCGGTAGCACTTCCGCCACCACCTCGTCGATCCCGAGTCGCGCCGCGATGGCCTTGGCCGTGTGGGCGTTGTCGCCGGTGATCATCGCGACCTTGAGCCCGAGATCGTGCAGGGCCTTGATGGCAGCAGGCGTCGTTTCCTTGATCGGGTCGGCAACGGCGATAATCGCCGCAAGCTTGCCCTCTATCGCAGCATAGAGCGGAGACTTACCCTCGTCGCCGAGGCGTTTGGCGACCTTGGAGAACGCCGCCACGTCGTGACCGAGTTCGCTCATGTAGCGGTCAGCACCTATCTCGACCCGCTTGCCACCGGCCTCAGCCTTCACGCCAAAACCCGTCACCGATTCGAAGTTCGACACGTCCGGCAGTGAGATGTTCTCCGCGGCGGCGTTCACGATCGCACGGGCGATCGGGTGTTCGGACTTGGCCTCGACGGCCGCGATCAGACCCAGGACGTTTGCACGTTCGAATCCAGCAGCCAGTTCCAGGTCGGTCAAGGCGGGTTTGCCTTCCGTCAACGTGCCCGTCTTGTCAACGGCGACGACCTTGGCGTCCTTGAGCAGTTGCAGCGCTTCGCCCTTGCGGAAGAGCACGCCCAGCTCGGCACCGCGGCCGGTGCCCACCATGATCGAGGTCGGTGTGGCCAGCCCCATGGCGCAAGGGCAGGCGATGATCAGGACCGCAACGGCGTTGACCAGCGCGAAAGTGAGCGCGGGCGACGGGCCGAAATAAAGCCATGCAGCGAAGGTGAGCGCGGCCACGGCGAAGACCGCCGGCACGAAATACATCGTCACCTTGTCGACCAGCGCCTGAATCGGCAGCTTCGACCCCTGCGCTTCTTCCACCATGCGGATGATCTGCGACAGAACGGTGTTGCCGCCGACAGCCGTCGCACGGATGGCGAACGCGCCTTTCTGGTTCACCGTTCCGGCCACGACCTCGCTGCCGTTCGTCTTGGAGACGGGGATCGGCTCGCCGGTGATCATCGATTCATCGACATAGCTTTCGCCTTCGATGAGTTCGCCATCCACCGGGATGCGATCGCCGGGACGAACCTCGACGATATCTCCCGACAGGACGGAATCGATCGGCAACTCGACCGTCTTTCCGTCCCTGCGCACACGGGCCATCTTGGCCTGAAGGCCGACCAGGCGCTTGATCGCCTCGGAGGTGCGTCCCTTGGCGCGAGCCTCCAGCAACCGGCCGAGCAGGATGAGAGTGACGATAACAGCGGCGGCCTCAAAGTAGACGTTGACGGCTCCGTCGGGCAGGAACCCCGGCGCGAAGGTCGCCACGAGCGAATAGCCATAGGCTGCCATGGTGCCGACCGCGACCAGGGAGTTCATGTCGGGGGCAAGCCGCCCGAGGGCCGGAAACCCCTTGTGGTAAAAGCGGATGCCCGGCACGAACAGAACGATGGTTGTCAACACGAACTGGAGATACCAATTCGTCTCCATGCCGATCGTTGAGGCAATCAGGTCGTGCATGCCAGGAATGAGGTGTGAGCCCATCTCCAGAATGAAGACAGGCACGGTCAACACCGCTGCAATCGTGAAATCACGTGTCAGTCCACGGCGTTCCGCGTCCTTCTTCTCGGTGCGCTCATCGGTCTCGCCCCGACTGCTACCCGTAGCAGCCGCGATTACCCTGGCATCATATCCCGCGTTCTCGATAGCCGTCACCAAGGCGGTCGCATCGGCGCTGCCCTGGATCGTGGCTCTTTCAGTCGCAAGGTTGACAACGGCACTGGTGACGCCGGGCACAGCCTTGAGCGCCTTTTCGACGCGACCGACACAGGACGCGCAGGTCATACCTTCGATGGAAAGCTCTGTGGTCTCAGCAGGCACCGAATAGCCAGCTTTCTCGATAGCGTTGATGAGTGATCCGCGGTCGAGTGGCGAAGCGGACTGGATATCGGCACGTTCGGTCACCAGGTTCACCGTAACAGTGTCAACGCCCTCGACCTTCTTGAGTTCAGCCTCCACGCGCCCGACGCAGGAAGCGCAACTCATACCTTCGATGGGAAAGCTTGTCACCGTCACAGCCGACGGATTCAATTTGTCTTGAGTATGCATCATTCGTCTTCTCCACAAGCATCTCCTGATGATATTCCAGAAAGATAAACCTTCCTATTGTGGGAAGGTCAAGCGCTAAATTTCCTGATGCATAGTTACCACACCCAGTACTTACGGGAACATCGAATCCGGGTTTAGGTTGAAAACTCCATACGAGTGTTGTCAGCAGTCAGTGGCACATCGGACAAATTCGCGCTAAGGGAGCGTTCGAGGTAGACAGAAGGATGCGCGATGAATTCTCTAGTACCACAATCCTTACGCATTTGTTCCAGGCCTCGCCAACCAGTTTTTCCGTTGGGAAAGTGTAATCTGTGATTGCACGCCAAAGAGAAAATCAACCAGCTAATCCGAATACCCAAAAATTCGTGAAGTGCATGGTAAGCGCGTCGAGGTTTACGGCGTGCCTCAGCTCACCGCGAACTCCCTCATCCGTGCTGCGAGCCAGTTCATACCGATTGAGCGCGACCTGCTGCTGGGTTTGAGGCCACGAAAGAGCTTATCAGCACCGTCACAAAAGGGCGTTCGCTCGCAGGAAGAATTGCACTGACTCAAGAAGCTTTTTGGGTTGTTGCGCCCCTCATTGAGCGGAAAGCAGTAGCTTGGGCATCAGGTTAGCGGCTTTTGCATGAGATAGAGGTCGCAATCGGGATACTGGACGATGCCGGCGTGTTGCCACCCGTGGCTGGTGTAGAGGTTTTGGCTGTCTGTTGTCGTCAGATAGATCATCTCTTCACCTAGTCGTCGCGCAGCTTGTTCCACCGCTTGAATCAAGAGACCGGCGACGCCGTTAGCGCGATGGTCAGGGTGAACGAAGACGGCGGCCAGCCAAGGCCGGAGATCAGGGCGAAGTTCGCAATCGTCTTCAAATAGGCTTGCCATGCCGATTGGCCGGTCATTGACGTGCGCAACGAAGGTGAGCGGCATGACCGAATCGCTTGCTGCTTGCCGGAACCGCTCCAGCGTACTTTCAAGTGTGCGTGTCGAACCGACGCCCCACTGGCCGTAGGTCCATGCCGCGCAGGCATCGATAAAGTCTGGCCGATCAACGAGCGAGCTGATTGTCACAGGCATGGAATTCTCCAAAAAGCGGCATCATCGTTCGTTATTAGAATTCGACCAATTAACGACAACCAACCCCGGCACGCGGTCAAACTCGCGTTCATTGTTCGTCACCACCGTCAGTCCACGGCTGCGTGCATGAGCGGCGATCATCAGGTCATAGGCGCCAATTGGAGTGCCTGAGCGCTCCAAGCCAGCACGAATCTCGCCGAAGTGGCTGGCGGCAGCGTCATCGAAATCCAGCACGGTGAGCCGCGCGGCGAAATTTTCGACGACCGATAGATTGTGCGCCGGCTTGGCCGATTTCTCTGCGCCGTAGATCAGTTCGGCGAGCGTCACCGACGAAATACAGAGTCTTGCCACGTTCGCGTTGAAAGTCTCGCGCAAAAAGAGCGGCCGATTCTTGATGACATAGATGCAGATATTGGTATCGAGCAGGTAGCGCAGCATCAAAAGGCCTCGCGCTTCTGGGGCTCGGGCTGATTGCGGTCATCACGGGTGTCGGTGCCACTCATGAAGTCGCTAGTCACCGCGTGACGCTCGTCGGATTCGAAGAAATCGTCCCAGCTGGTTTTACTCGGGGTAATCAAGCGACTGTTGCCGAGGGAGACAATAGTGACTTCGGAGACGCCCTCTGGAAACGCTACCGCTTTTGGCAAGCGCACGGCCTGGCTTTTGTTCGACAGGAATAGCTTGGCATTCATGATAGCTCCTCCTTGGGTATATCCCGTTCGTATATCCCCATTCTATGGCCGGCTTCGCCACTTATACAAGACAGGCTTAGGTGGTTTTTGTTGCCAGCCGACTTGGCGAGAGTGTACGAGAGCGAAGTGCGGCCATTCGCTTGGTGCCAGCATAGGAGCTTCGCTTATGAGCCAGATGAACGACAACGTATCGGCTGACTGTGATATTCGAAGGGTCACTCTGTGATTGAGAACCAGGTCGCCAGGGCCTGATCGGCGACTACTTCAGGGTTGCGCGACTGAAGCCGGCCTTGACTCGGCGAATGCATTGGCCATGCCCTGCTCTTCCCTCATTGCTGATCTAAATCCAGAGCATACCATGCCAAGTGTTTTATCATACCGAATAGTCCGGTTTTGTTTTTGCTCATGTTGACCATATGAAGCCCTTGTCGCATAATGTTTTTTCTTATACGAACCGACCGGTTCGGTTCGATTTCAGAGAAATGTTTAGCCTGAAGGCGGTGACCATGCAGTGTCAGCTAATTTCCTGTGTTGCAACGTCACGTGGGCGGGGAGCGTGGAGCCCCCGGTGGCGACAGCCACAGCAGTACCTTTGCTCTTGTGGTGTTCTGAGCTCGTGCGCGCTGATTTCGAATATCGGACCGGTAATCTCGCAGTTGTCAGCCCTGGCAAGCGGCACAGAGCGCCATGGCAAGCATAACGAAGCACAGGAACTTCAATACCCATGAGAACGCAGGTGGCGGAGTAACGTCATGTTCGGAAAACTCAGTTTAGATTCGATTCCCTGGCACGAGCCGATCATTATGGTCACGGCGGGGGTGGCAGCCATTCTTGGGCTCCTGCTAATGGGTTGGATTACACAAAAAAGGTTATGGGGCTATCTATGGAGCGAGTGGATCACTTCCATCGACCATAAGAAAATCGGCGTCATGTACTTCTTGGTGGCGTTGGTCATGCTGGTTCGTGGTTTCGCTGATGCCATCATGATGCGCACGCAGCAAGCCATCGCGGCTGGCGGTGCCGAAGGCTATCTACCGCCCCCTCACTATGATCAGCTCTTCTCCGCCCACGGTGTCATCATGATCTTCTTCGTCGCTATGCCCATGGTCATCGGCTTGATGAACCTGGTGGTACCGCTGCAGATCGGGGCTCGCGATGTCGCCTTCCCGTTCATGAACAACCTGAGCTTCTGGCTGTTCGCTGTCGGCATGATCCTGGTCAACCTCTCTTTCGTGATTGGCGAGTTCGCCAAGACCGGGTGGCTGGCGTACGCGCCCTTGTCGGAGTTGCAGTACAGTCCAGATGTCGGCGTCGATTACTGGATATGGGCATTACAGATATCAGGGATCGGTACCACGCTGACGGGTATCAACTTCTTCGTCACCATCCTGAAGATGCGCACCAAGGGCATGACGCTGTTCCGCATGCCGATCTTCACCTGGACGGCACTGTGTGCCAACGTTCTGATCATTCTGTCATTCCCGATTCTGACGGCCACCATCGCGCTGCTGACGCTGGACCGTTATCTGGGCATGCACTTCTTCACGAATGACATGGGCGGCAGCCAGATGATGTACGTCAACCTCATCTGGGCCTGGGGCCACCCCGAAGTCTACATCCTGATTCTGCCGGCCTTCGGCGTCTTCTCCGAGGTCATCGCGACCTTCACCAAGAAGCGTCTGTTCGGCTACAAGACGATGGTCTGGGCAACGGCGGCTATCACCGTGCTCTCCTTCATCGTATGGCTGCACCACTTCTTCACCATGGGCGCAGGTGCCAACGTCAACGCCTTCTTCGGTATCATGACGATGATCATCGCCATTCCGACCGGGGTGAAGATCTTCAACTGGCTGTTCACCATGTATCGCGGACGCATTCAGTTCACCACGCCCGTCCTCTGGACCATCGGCTTCATCATCACCTTTACCCTGGGTGGTATGACCGGTGTCATGCTGGCGGTGCCAGGTGCGAACTTCGTGTTGCACAACAGCCTGTTCGTCATTGCCCATTTCCACAACGTCATCATCGGCGGCGTGGTGTTTGGCATGATGGCCGGTCTCACCTACTGGTTCCCGAAGGCGTTCGGTTTCACGCTGAGCGAAAAATGGGGCAAGCGTTCATTCTGGTGCTGGCTCGTCGGCTTCTATCTTGCCTTCATGCCGCTGTATGCATTGAGCTTCTTCGGTGCCATGCGTCGCATGCAGTCCTACGAGCAGACCGAGTGGCAGCCGCTGATGATCGTCGCCTGGTGCGGCGCCGTGGTCATTGCCATGGGTATCGCCTGCATCATCATCCAGTTCATTGTCAGTATTCGCGATCGCGAGAAGAACCGTGACGTGACCGGCGACCCGTGGGACGCGCGTACCCTGGAATGGGCGACCTCCTCTCCGCCCCCGAACTATAACTTCGCCTCGCTGCCGTCCGTCGATTCCATCGACGCCTACTGGGAGATGAAACAGCAGCCGGGCGGCTTCAAGCGTGAGCTGGCGACCCAGTTCAAGGATATCCATATGCCCAGGAACACCAGCGAAGGGCCGATCATGGGGCTGTTCAGTCTGTTCTTCGGCTTCGCCCTGATCTGGCATATCTGGTGGTTGGTCATCGTGGGTGCGGTAGGCATGTTCGTAACGTTCATGTTCCGTATCTTCAACAACGACACGGACTACCACATCCCCGCTGCCGAGGTCGAAAAGACCGAGCGTGAATACCACAAACGGTTGGAGATGCAGGCGTAGTCATGGCAACTGACACGATCAGCAATCACGACACGGGTGGCTACCGCGCCGTCGCTGAGTGGTTCGACCACGGCATAGGTCCTTGTGCGGGGCTGATGCGCAAATCGACACCGACGTAGCCGCACTGTATCGCTCATTGGGCGGTGGCTGGGAAGAGCAGCAAACGGCTCCCAAGCTTGGCGAGGGAAGGCCCGCCAACGGGTAAACCGCATGGCGATCCAATCGGCGCGGTCGCCGTAAAGGAGGAATGACATGGCGACAAGAATTGAAGACTACGCCATGATCGGCGATTGCAGAACGGCTGCTCTTGTATCCACAGCAGGTTCGATCGACTGGTTGTGCCTGCCTCGTTTCGATTCGATGGCCTGCTTCGCAGGTCTGCTTGGCACCCAAGAGCATGGTGGTTGGCGTATCGCGCCGACTACTCGGACATACACGAGCAGTCGCGCATATCTTGATGGCAGTCTCGTGCTCAAGACTCGATTCGAAACCAGGCATGGAATAGTCGACTTGATCGACTTCATGCCGACCGGTCTGGAAAGCAGTCACGTGGTGCGTATGGTCTCGGGCGTTAAAGGGAGCGTGTCCATGGAGTCAAGCCTGATGGTGCGCTTTGACTACGGCGTGACTGCGCCATGGACTAGCGAGGCGGATAGCAAAACCACGGTGATGATTGCTGGTCCTGACATGCTTGTTCTTCGCACGGAACTCGGCAGTGACATGGAAAACGGCCGGATCTTGTCGAAGCTGAATGTGAAGGAAAGCGATGAGTTTACCTTCGTTTTGAGCCATGGCCCGTCGCACTTGCCGCCGCCATCGACCATCGAGCCCGAAAGGCTATTACAGCAAACGAAGGCGTACTGGAAAGGGTGGTCTGGGCGTTGCGAGAGTGCAGGGCGGTGGACGGAGGTCGTGCGGCGCTCGTTGATCACTCTAAAGGGGCTAACCTATGCCCCGACTGGGGGCATCATCGCTGCAGCTACAACCTCGCTGCCCGAATGCATTGGTGGGGAGCGCAACTGGGACTACCGGTATTGTTGGCTGCGAGATGCCACCTTTACACTGCTTGCATTGTTGACTGCGGGATACGAGGAAGAGGCTGAGGCGTGGCGTGCGTGGTTGCTGCGTGCAGCGGCGGGTGACCCTGCACAAATCCAGATCATGTATGGCGTGGCAGGCGAAAAGCGGTTGGAAGAGTGGACGCTGCCATGGCTGCCCGGCTATGAAGGCTCAGGTCCGGTGCGGGTCGGTAACAAGGCCGCTCGGCAGCTGCAGCTTGACATCTATGGCGAGCTTTTCAATGTCATGTCGGTTGCCTCCAGAGGCGGACTTCTCCCGCTGGCGCGAGGCCTCGAATTGCGAACCGCGCTGCTCGACCACCTTGAGAAGACATGGTCAAAGCCAGACGCCGGGATATGGGAAATTCGCGGCGAGCCGCAGCATTTTACTCACTCAAAGATCATGGCTTGGGTCGCATTCGACAGGGCGGCGAGCAACGAGTCATACCAAATTGACCAGGCGGAGCGTCGGAAATACCGCCGCATTGCCGAGGAAATACACCGTAGTATCTGCGAAAACGCAATTGACCACGACCGGGGCTGCTTCGTGCAAGCCTACGGCAAGAATCACCTTGATGCCAGCCTGCTTCTGATTCCGATAGTCGGCTTTCTGCCAGTCGACGATGAACGTGTACGCAACACCGTATCGGAAATCGAACGACATCTGATGGTCGATGGATTTGTATTGCGCTACGAAACGGGAACGGGTGTTGACGGTCTGTCTGCGGGAGAAGGCGCTTTTCTCGCCTGTAGCTTCTGGTTAGTCGATAACTACGTTCTGCAAGGCAGGCTGGACGAGGCTGAATCGCTGTTCGAACGCCTCGTCTCACTGGGTAACGACGTTGGCTTGTTTGCTGAGGAATACGATCCTTCCGAAAAGCGTCACCTCGGCAATTTTCCACAGGCATTCAGCCATGTCGCGTTGATAAATTCTGCGTTTTCACTCGCAGGGCGACCGAGGCCAAGTCATCTAGAGCGCAACTAGTGCATAAACAGTGAACGACTTAGAGGCAGGTTTGATTGGCAGAGTTCTCACTAAACCAATGGAGGTCAGCATGACCAAAGTACTTGTTCTCTACTATTCAGCGGGCGGCCACACGGAGGCGCTCGCCAAAGCGGTTGCCGAGGGCGCTACCGCCACAGGAGCGGAGGTCAAGCTCAAGCGTGTCCCCGATCTCGACGAAGGAACCGCGCCTAGACGCAAGAGTCCGGACATCGAAGTGGCCACCCCCGAAGAGTTGGTCGACTATGACGCGATCATTATCGGTAGCCCCACGCGTTACGGGCGTTTGTGCGCTCAGGTCGCCAATTTCCTGGATCAGACTGTTCAGATGTGGAAAGAGGGCAAGCTTATCGGCAAGGTCGGTGGCGCGTTCACTTGTACGGCGAGCCAGCACGGAGGGTCCGAGTCCACCATATTTTCGATCCTTACCTCAATGATGCACCACGGCATCATCACCGTGGGACTTCCATACTCCTTCAAGGGGTTGCTCGAGATGGGCGAACCGGCGGGCGGCTCTCCATACGGTGCAACAACGATTACTGGTTCTGACGGTTCTCGATGGCCGTCGGAGGTTGAGCTCGCCGGTGCTCGCTACCAGGGCTCTCATATTGCAGAAGTGACGCACGCCTTGTCTGCAGGAAGAGCCATTATCAGTAACCAACCGTAGAAACCGTCGATACGTTCAGGTATTGGGGCGATGGCCTAGAACATCGCCAGAAGCTGACTCCTTCACGTGGTGGCTTCCATTATGAGCGATCGCGGATCAGTTATTGGCTAATAGAATGCCAATGCTCAAACTGAGCACTTTTCTCGCTAGAGGGTAGTCAGTGCTCTTTCTGAAAAGCGCGAAGAAACGCGGTAATGGCATCTTTTGCCCACTGGTCTCGTTGGGCAGCGGACGCCGGAGCGTCAGGGTGCATCAGGCACTGCATCTGTGCTTCGCCACGTACCATGTTAACGAAGAGCGCGGCTGCCGAGTCCACTCCCATGCCGCCGAGGTCCATTTCGCCCTTCGACGCGGCGATTTCCAACCTTTCCGCCACGATGCCGTTGATCGTGGCGGGGCCGGCGAGATAGAAACGTCTTCCCAGTTCGGGAAATCTCGGTGCTTCGGCCACGATCATACGGTAGAGCGCCAATCCATCCTGCGACAGCACGATCTCTAAATAGGCTTGGGCCATCGAATTCAAGATGTCTGCCAGGCGTTCCCCTGTCAGCTTGGGTTTGCGAACCGTCTTCAGAAACTGCTCACATTCTGCTTCTACGACGGCCGCGAACAAAGCCTCCTTGTTCGGATAATGGGCATACATGGTCGATTTCGACACGCCGGCCGCCTGCTGGATCATATCGGTGGTCGCGCCAGCGAAGCCATTGGCCAGGAAAATATCCCTGGCCGCGTCGAGAACCGCACGCGCCTTCTTGGACAGGAGAGGTTCCCTGGGTGACGCCTCGATCTTTGAGTCGATTGATGAAATGGCCATGGTTGTTTTCCCTTCCATCGCTACTGGAATAAACCCGGATCATATCACATGAGCGGTTCGAGGATACCGATCAGTTCGGTAGAAGCTTCGTCGACAAGGTCTATCTTGGTGCCATTGACGCATTGTTTATGGATCCTTGACTGTACCGAACCGATCGGTTTATTTTATATGAATCGTTGATGATCGAAGGCAACAACAATGTGGTGTCAGCTAGCGTCCTGTGGTGCAAGTCGTGTCGAGGGGGAACATAGAACCCAGAGGTGGTTGACCGTTGCCGCGATATCTTTGCTCTGTGTCGCGTTGAGCTCTTGCGCGCTGGTGCCGGACGTCGGGCCAGCGCCACAACCGATTCAGGTATCCGAATTGGCATCCAATCAAAGTCTTGCCGCGCCAGAGGCCAACTGGCCGGCCCAGGACTGGTGGACCCGATTTCATGATCATCAACTGAACGAACTGATGACCGAGGCGTTGGCTCATTCACCTTCGATGGCACAGGCCGAGGCGCGAGTACGTGAGGCGATAGCGCGCACACAGATGGCCCATTCCACGCTGTACCCGACACTCGACGCTAACGCATCGGTCACTAAACAGAAGCTCAGCTACAACTACATCTTTCCCAAAACTGCCGTTCCTCGTGGCTGGAACGACATGGGCGAGGTCACGCTCGATTTCAGTTGGGAGCTGGACTTTTGGGGGAAAAATCGCGACGCCCTGCGTGCTGCCACATCAGACGCGCAGGCCGCGGAAGCGGACGCCGCGGCGGCGCGACTGCTGCTGACCACGACCCTCGCGGATGCCTATGTGCAGTTGCAGTATCTCTATCACTATCGGGACATTACAGCCGAGACGCTTCGCAACCGGCAAGCATCTGCCCACCTTATACAGCGGCGTGCATCACAGGGACTGAACGCCCAAACGGATATCGAGGAAGCCGCGGCCAGAATGGATGCCGCCAAGGCCGCTCTGGCCGAGGCCAACGAGCGGATACAGCTCGCCAAGAATGGCATCGCCGCCCTGTTGGGCAGAGGCCCGGACAGAGGGCTCGATATTGCACGGCCATCACTGTCGAGCCGCCGGCCGATTGGAGTTCCTGCCGCATTGGACGCCAACCTGTTGGGACGGATTCCCGAGGTGGTCGCCGCACGTTGGCGTGTCGAAGCCGCTGCCAAGCGCGTCGGCGTGGCACGGGCCGCGTTTTATCCGAACGTGAATCTCATGGCGTTCATCGGGTTCCAGTCCCTGGGGCTCGACAACCTGACCCGCTCCGGCTCGGATGTCGGCAGCGTCGGGCCGGCAATCAGTTTGCCGATCTTCGAGGGTGGGAGACTACGTGCCAACTATCGCGGCGAGCGAGCTGAATATGATTTCGCCGTGGCGTCCTATGACCAAGCATTGACCCAAGCACTGCACGAGACCGCGGATGCACTTCGTAGTCTGATGGCCCTCGCCGACAGGTTGGCGGCAACCGACTCCGCCCTGGCCCACAGCAAAGAATCATATCGCCTGGCAAAAGCACGTTATCAGGGAGGTCTCGTCGATTACCTGACGGTGCTCACCGCTGAGGACGCGTTGCTTCAGGCACGACTGGCTGATGCCGCTATTCATGCCCGCGGATATTCCCTCGATGTGGCATTGGTGAAAGCCCTGGGGGGCGGATTCGAGTCACATTCAACCATTGAGGCGCGAGTAAAGCCGTGAGTATTGAACACGACGAAACCAAGGGTAATGAACAGCCAGAACCCGCTGACAAGACGGCCATGAAAAATACGGCCATGAAAGGGAAACGCAAGAAAATGCTCCTGGCATTCTGCGTCCTTCTGGTTCTGGTTGGTGTGTGTTATGCGATTTGGCTGATCTTCTTCGCGGGAAAGAGCGTCTCCACGGATAACGCCTACACCGACGTTGAGGTGGCAGAGGTCACGCCGCTAGTCAATGGCCCGGTCAAGGAGGTCAAGGTGGTAGATACCCAGACCGTTCACGCCGGTGATGTTCTGGTGGTGCTTGATGATACCGATGCCAGGATTGCCGTCAGGCGGGCCGAGGCGGATCTGGGGAGTGCTCGTCGGAGGGTCCAGCAGATCATGGCCAGTGACAAGACGCTCACCGGGCAGTCTGATCAGCGCGGAGCCCAGATACACGGTGCTGAGCAAGCGGTCGCCAGGGCTCGCGCTAGATACGATAAAGCCGTGCTTGACGAGAAGCGTCGCCGGAACCTCGTGGAAGGCGGGGCCGTGTCCAGGCAGGAGTTTACTGATTCTCAGGCAGAACTGCGCGAGGCAACAGCGGCTCTGGAGCAGGCGGAAGCCAATCTCACGGCATCGCGTGCCGCCAGTGTATCGGCGCAAGGAGAGCGGCAAGCCAATCAGGCTCTGTTCATGGATAGCACGATAGAGACCAACCCCATCGTTTTGACCGCCAAGGCACGCTTGGAAAAAGCTCGCATCGATCTCGATAGAACCGTCATACGAGCGCCGGTTGATGGCATTGTGACTCAGAGATCAGTGGATATTGGCCAGCATGTTCAGTCAGGCATGCGTCTGATGAAGGTCGTACCCATTCAAAATATCTATGTGAACGCCAACTTCAAGGAAACCCAATTGGCTCATGTCAAACCAGGGCAAAAGGTTCACCTGACCTCTGACCTCTATGGCGATGATGTGGTCTACGACGGCATAGTCGAAGGGTTTGCCGGGGGGAGTGGGGCCGCCTTGTCGGTGATACCGGCTCAAAACGCCACTGGCAACTGGATCAAAGTGGTGCGGCGTCTGCCGGTGCGCATTCGTCTCGAGCCCGAACAGCTCATAAAGCACCCCTTACGTATCGGCTTGTCGATGGAAGCAACCGTCGACCTGACATCCTCGGGGAATCCCCGAGGTCACGTGCAGGAATAGATCCATGTCCTCCTCGGAATTTCCACCGCTATCCGGTTTTAAACTCGCCTTCGCGGCGATCGTTCTTGCGCTGGGAAATTTCATGGTGGTGTTGGATACCACTATCGCTAATGTTGCAATGCCGACGATATCGGGTTACCTCGGCGTATCGACGAATGAAGGAATCTGGATAATTACTTCCTACGCTGTCGCGGAAGCAATTACCGTTCCACTCTCCGGTTGGCTCGCGCTGCAATTTGGCCAGGTTCGTGTTTTCATCGTATCGGTTGCTGGATTCGTCATATTCTCCGTATGCTGCGGCCTCTCATGGTCCCTGCCGAGTCTGGTGGTTTTCCGGATATTACAGGGGCTTACCGGCGGACCTTTGATACCCCTTTCCGCAACACTGCTGCTAGCCGTCTTCCCAAAAGAAAGATCCAATATTGCAATGGCTCTTTGGGGAATGATGACTGTGGTGGCACCGATTTTTGGCCCGATACTTGGCGGCCTGATTACCGATAACTGGCGCTGGCAGTGGGTGTTTTACATCAATATTGGTTTCGGCCTGTTGGTGGGGATAGGAAGCTGGTGGGTATTGAAGGGACGTGAAACGATTATTCGGCGCTCGCGTATCGATGGAATTGGCTTGGCGCTTCTCGTTATTTTCGTGGCAGCGTTTCAAGTGATGCTCGATAAAGGGCGAGACCTGGACTGGTTTTCGTCCAATTTCATTGTGGGTTGCGCCATTGTGGCAGCGATATCACTGATTGTACTTATCATATGGGAGTTGACTGATAAAGCACCCGTTATCGATTTGTCTGTCTTCAAATCGCGTAATTGGTTGGTCTCTACGATCGCCCTTTGTCTGATGTTCGGCATTTTCTTCGGCAATATCGTCTTGACGCCACTGTGGTTACAAAAGTTCATGGGATATACCGCAACTTGGGCAGGCTATGCGACGGCACCCATGGGCATCCTTGCCGTCGCGACCGCGCCTATCATTGGCCGACTGTTGCCAAAAGTCGATCCACGCTGGCTGGTCAGCTATGGCATGGGCGTTCTGGCGGTTTCGTTCGGTATGAGAGCACTGCTGACAACGCAGATAGATTTCATGTCCGTGGCAATCCCGATGTTTGTACTGGGCGCGGGCGTACCCGCCTGCCTCATCACGCTCACATCCCTGGGGGTCTCCGATCTTCCAGAAGAGAAAGTCGCGGGTGGCGCGGGACTGCAGAACTTCCTTCGTGTCTTGTGCATGGCGGTTGGCTCGTCGCTCACCCAGACCTATTGGGAACACATGACCAAGTTCAATCGTGAGGAACTTGTTACGGCTATCGATCCCCAGGCGTCCATGCACGTAAGTTCACAGCTCGAGCATTTAGGCATTCCCACCCAAAGCGCAGTGGCGATGTTCTCGCAAATCGTGGACAGTCAGGCGGTCATGTTGGCGACCAACGACTTCTACCAATCCGCGACGATTATGATGCTTGCGTCCATTGGCGTTATCTGGTTCATCAAGCGGCCGAAAGGGCCGCTTAAGCAAGTCACGGGGCACTAGGGCTGCATGGCTAACTGTAGGGTTCCTGATGATCAGATGAGTCATAGCAATTATCCTCTACTGGCAGCCAGAGAGCTTCTACAGCAATTCATCTAGGAGCAGAGACATGGACATCAAGCTGCATAAGCAAGCTACCACCACCGAAGATTCGTGCCGAGATCCAGGCGGCACCCGCCAGCATCAGTAACAGCGAGTTGGCCCGCCAGTACGGTGTCGGCGATTCGACCATTCTCCGTTGGCGGTATCGAGACGATGTCCATGACCGTTCACATACGCGGCATAACCTGCTGTCCACGCTGACGACCGAGCAGGAAGAGGTACTGATCGCTGCACGGGCGTTCCTGCGACTTGCTGGTCGTGGCACGCGAGTTCCTGAATCCTCGGCTGTCACGCTCCGGCCTGCACCGCATGCTCAAGCGACGTGAGGTGCCAACGCTGGCGGAGCTGGCCCGGCAAGATGCCGGCGGTGACGAGGCGCTCAAGCACAAGCCCTTCAAGGACTATGCGCCGGGGATAGTGCACATCAACATCAAGCACCTGCCCCAGACGCCCGATGAGCAGCAGAAACGCTACCTGTACGTGGCCATAGACCGAGCGACCCGATGGGTATACCTGGAGGTCAGAAGCAGCCAGTCCGCGCAGGACGCGCAAGCGTTCATGAAGCGGGTGAAAGAGAGGGCCCCCTTTATGATCCAGACCGTGCTGACCGACAACGGCAAGTCCTTCACGGATCGCTTCACGCGAGCCGATGAGCGCAAGCCAAGCGGTCGCCATCCCTCCGATCAGGCGTGCCAGGCCTATGGCATCGAGCATCGCCTGATCAAGCCGGGCCGGCCACTCGGCGCTATGCTTCAGGCGAGGACTTGGAACAGACGCTCAAACGTTATTGCTGGCTGTACAATCATCACATCCCGCAGAAGGCGCTACCCCATCAATCACCGGTTGCAGCGATGAAGGAATGGCAGGCTAAACGACCTGAACTATTTACCCAGCGGGTAATGAATCACGCGGGACCCGACACGTAATTACTGGTAGCTTCTGACTGAATGCCTTCTTATGGAGCGGGGGTAAACATGGTTTGTAAACATTTTGAAGTGCTAATCGACGTAAGGCACCTGTAGGCTCCTACCCTCGAGTGATGCCTCTGCGCCAAGCGATGACGTAGTAACATCTGCCACACGGTAATAGTAGATTGTCTGTGACTTAGATCGCCTCACGACTGCTTGGGCATTCCGTAGCACACGAAGGGGCGGGCTCAAAGGCAGCAGTGCTGATTCGTGAAGTACCGGCCGAGTTCGCCGGCATGGCGCCGGCGAACTGACTGAATCCCTTTCAGGTACGTTTCACCTCGGGCGTTTCCTTGGCGCGATCCTTGTCCTTGAAGGCCACTAGGAAGAGCAGCAGGACGGCGAGGGCGAAGCATGCGGGGAACAGCCAGATGCCTTGCCAGTCATGACCGCCCGCGGTGGCGTAGTGGTCGGTGATCAGGCCGGCGACCCAGAACCCGATCAGCATGCCGACACCGTAAGTGGCCAGCGTGATCATGCCCTGGGCGGCACTCTGGAAGCGTTCGCCGGCGCGTGCGTCCGTGTAGATCTGTCCAGAGACGAAGAAGAAGTCATAGCAGACACCGTGCAGGGCAATGCCGATCAGCAGCAGGAAGACGCCTTCACCGGCATCGCCGACGGCGAAGAGGGCGTAACGCAAGGCCCAGGCCAGCATGCCGACGATCAGCGTGATCTTGATGCCGAAGCGGTGGATGAACACCGGCAGCAGCAGCATGAACAGGACTTCCGAGACCTGTCCCAGGGTCATCTTGCCGGTGGGGTTGGCCACGCCGATCTCCGCCAGGAAGGGATTGGCGTTCTGATAGTAGAAGGCCAGCGGAATGCAGATCAGTACCGAGGCGACAAAGAAGATCGCGTAGTTGCGGTCATTGAGCAGTTTAAGGGCATCGAGTCCAAGGATCTCCTTCAGGCCGCCCTTGTGGTTGTTTGCCTTGGGGGGCGTGGCGGGCAGGCTGAAGCAATAGAGGCCCAGTGCCAGCGAGGCGATGGCACACATCAGGAAGGTATTGCGCAGCGCGCCGTCGGCGATGGCCTCGGCGCCGTCCCAGGAGAAGAGGTAGCTGATCGCCAGTCCGGCGAGGATCCAGCCGATGGTGCCCCAGACCCGAATCTTGGCGAATTCCTGCGAGGGATCGCGCATCTGGCGAAAGGAGACCGAGTTCACCAGCGCCAGGGTGGGCATGTAGAGGATCATGTAGACCAGCACCAACGGATAGAAGGTGGTGAAGTCCTGGGCGCGGTACAGACCGAACATCAGGGCGGCACCGGCCAGGTGCAGCACGCCGAGGATGCGCTCGGCGTTGAAGTAGCGGTCGGCGATCAGGCCGATGATGAAGGGCGCGATGATCGCGCCCCATGACTGTGTCGAGAAGGCCATGCCGATCTGGCTTCCGCTGGCGTTCAGGTTCTGAGAGAGGAAGGTGCCCAGGGTGACGAACCAGCCGCCCCAGATGAAGAACTGCAGAAACATCATGATGCCGAGCCGTGTGCGTAGCATGGCGAACCCTCGTTATTGTGTGGTGGGTGTCAGTGCGTCTCGTCGAGCCCCATCAGACGCCGGTTGCGCGCCGGGTCCGAGCCGGTGTCGGCGAAGTTGTCGAAGGCCTTGTCGGCCCGCTTGATCAGGTGGCTGGCAATGAAGGGCGCGCCCTCGGCGGCGCCCTGGGCGGCATCCTTGAGGCAGCATTCCCATTCGAGTACCGCCCAGCCGTCGTAGCCGTATTGGGTGAGCCGCGAGAAGATGCCCTTGAAGTCGACCTGGCCATCGCCCAGCGAGCGGAAGCGACCGGGGCGGTCGACCCATCCCTGATAGCCGCCGTAGACTCCGCTGCGGGCGCTGGGCGTGAACTCCGCATCCTTGACGTGGAACATGCCGATCCGCTCGTGGTAGCGATCGATGAAGCCCAGGTAGTCGAGCTGCTGCAGCACCATGTGGCTGGGATCGAAGAGGATCTTCGCCCGGGGATGGCCGTCCACGGCGTCGAGGAAGCGCTCGAAGGTGGCGCCGTCGTGCAGGTCTTCCCCCGGGTGAATCTCGAAGCACAGGTCGACGCCCTGTTCGTCGAAGACATCCAGGATCGGCCGCCAGCGACGGGCCAGTTCGGCGAAACCCTCCTCGATCAGCCCCGCCGGCCGTTGCGGCCAGGGGTAGACGTAGGGCCACAGCAGGGCGCCGGAAAAGGTGCCGTGTGCTGTCAGCCCCAGACGCCGGCTGGCGCGGGCGGCGAGCTTGAGCTGTTCCTCGGCCCAGTGCCGGCGTGCGTCGGGCCGCCCATGCAGGTGCGCGGGAGCGAAGCCGTCGAAGAGTTCATCGAAGGCGGGGTGTACCGCCACTAGCTGGCCTTGCAGATGGGTGGAAAGCTCGCTGATCGCGACACCGGCCTCGGTGCAGCGTCCGGTCAGTTCGTCGCAGTAATCCTGGCTGTCGGCGGCGAGTTCGAGATCGATCAAGCGTGGATCGACCGTCGGCATCTGGACGCCACGATAGCCGAGCGAGGCGGCCCAGCGGGTGATGGTGTCGAGATCATCGAAAGGGGAGTGGTCGTCGAGGAACTGGGCGAGAAAGAGTCCCGGACCCTTGATGCCGTTGTCGTGAGTGCCTGTCATGTCGTTGCCTCCGCGTCATGCCGCTGGGAAGTGTCCTCAAGAGATGTCCACTTGGCGGTGCCGGCCTGGCTTTTCAGCAGGGCCTCGATGAAGGCCATGCCCCGCAGCCCCTCTTCCATGCCGGGAACGCCCTCGGCGGCGCCGCGATCGCTACGCCGGACGGCGCAGGCGAAGTCGCGGTAGAGGTTGGCCAGGGCCTCCAGATAACCTTCGGGATGGCCTCCGGGCAGGCGCAGGCGTTGCAGGGCCTCCGGCGCCAGGCCGGGCTGGTCGATCCCTGCGCGCAGCACCCGCATGGGCTCATCAAGGCGCCGGTGGATCAAAGTGTTCGGCTCCATCTGCTGCCACTCCAGCGCGCCGCGATCGCCATACAGGCGGATCTTCAGGGCGTTCTCCTCGCCGGTGCAGACCTGGCTGGCCATCAGGGTGCCGCTGGCGCCTTCGGCGGTGCGGAACAGGGCGTCGCCGTCATCATCGAGACGCCGCTGTTCGCCATGGATGCCGAGGGCGGCGCAGAGCTCGGTGACGTGGTGTCCCGAGATGAACTCGGCGAGGCCGAAGGCGTGCGTGCCGATGTCGGCCATGCAGCCGCTGGCACCGGCGATGGCGGGGTCGGTGCGCCATCTCGCCTGCTTGTTGCCGGTGCCCTCGAGGTTGGTGCCGAGCCAGCCCTGGGGGTATTCGACATGAATCTTGCGCAGCCGGCCGAGCTCGCCATCACTCACCAGGCGGCGTGCCTGCCAGACCATGGGGTAACCGAGATAGGTATGGGCGAGACCATAGAGGCCCTGGCTCGCTTCGAGGGTGGTGGCGAGTCGGCGTGCTTCCGCCAGGGTGGTCGCCGCCGGCTTCTCGCAGAAGACGTGGAAACCCGCCTCGATCGCCGCCTGGCTGATGGGCACGTGCAGGTGATTGGGCGTGACCACGACCAGCACGTCCATGCGCTGGTCGTCGGGTAGCCGGCGCTCGCCATCGATCAGTGACTGCCAGTCGGGGTAGAGGCGCTGTGCTGACAGGCCACAGGCCTCGCCGGTGCGGGCGTTGTTGCCGGGGTCGCGGCTGAAGCTGGCGCAGACCAGTTCAAGCTCGCCATCCAGAGCGGCGGCCAGGCGATGCACCCGGCCGATGAAGGCGCCTTCGCCACCCCCGATCATGCCCATTCGCACGCGTCGTTTTGCTGTTGTCATTCGTCCTCCACAGGGTTCGGCTGGACTGTCTCGGCCGGTCTTATAGGTGAGTGTAACCGGTTACATTTCGCTGAAAGCTAGCCCGTGAACCGCACGGGTTCAATGAGACCTAGGTCGCAGGGAGGCGAGCGGGAGTAGCGGTGAGTCAGGGTCGATGATGCAGTAGACTGGCCCGCATGATGGTGCCGAGGTAGGCGACGAGGGGAGGTATACAGTCAGGCATGACCAATATTCGCAAGGTGGCCGAGCTGGCCGGTGTGTCGGTGGCAACGGTGTCGCGCGCCTTGAAGACCCCCGACGTCGTTTCGCCGGGAACGCGTGACAAGGTGTTGGCCGCCGTCGAGCAGGCCGACTATCGACCGAATCTCACGGCGGTGCAGTTCCGATCGCAACGCACCCGTAACTTGGTGGTGTTGGTGCCGACCATTGCCAACACCTTCTTTGCCCGGGTGATTGGCGGCATCCAGGAAGCGGCACAGCGGCGGGGATACGGCATTCTGCTGTGCAATACACTCGGCGATGAACGTACCGAGCGGGCCTACGCCGGCCTGGTGTCGACCCGTCAGGCCGATGGCCTCATCCAGCTGCGCGCCCATGATCCCTTCACGACATCGAGCGGCCAGGCACGCCCGCCGATGGTCAACGCCTGTGAGGTGCTCGACGCGGCACCGTGCCCCACCGTCAAGCTCGACAACCGAGCCGCCGCCCGGTCGGTGACTGAGCATCTGCTGGCATTGGGGCACTGCCGTATCGGCATGATCAAGGGGCCGCGCAATAGCCCCTTGACCCGGGATCGTCTGCTGGGCTTTCAGGATGCCCTGGCCGTTGCGGGCCTGTTGCCGGACGAAAGTCTCGTGTTTCCCGGTGACTTCACGCCATCCTCCGGGTACCGGGCAGCTGGCGATCTGCTGTCACGAGCCGACCCACCCACGGCGATCTTCTGCGAGAACGATGAAATGGCCATGGGCGCCATGCGGCGCATCAAGGAAGCGGGGCTGCGGATACCCGAGGACATCTCGGTGGCGGGATTCGACGATATCGCCTTCGCTTCCTTCTGCGATCCTCCCCTGACGACCATCGCCCAGCCCGCCGAGGATTTCGGTCGCGAGGCCGTGGCCCTGTTGCTCGACATCATCGATGACCGGGATGACGCAGCGGATGAGCATCGCATCATGCCCTTCGAGCTGGTGACACGAGAGAGCACGGGGCCGGCTGCTTGATCCCGGAGGCACGAGACGATGCGGATCGACGGTTTGATCAACCTCTTTGAACGCCAGTTGTCGCACTGGCGTGGCGAATTCACGAATTTTGGCAGTCCGCGCCGCGTGCATTGGCACGCTGCCACAGCCATGCCTGCACGCCCATGCCCGATAGCGCCACGAGTCCGGCGACGATGGAGAGTGTGTCGACGGGCATCTGTAGGGCCAGGGCGAGCCCACCGAGCGAGACGCCGAGAGCGCTGCCGAGATAGAGCGCGGATTCGTTCAAGGCCACCGCGAGGTTGCCGTCGCCCTGAGCTTCGCGGGCTTTCATCAACTCGTTGTTCTGGGGCACCTGTAGCGCCCAGCCCACGGCGCCCCAGAGCGCGATCGGAATCAGCGCCAGCAAGGGGCTGATCCTAAGCAGCAGCGGGAGGACTATCAGCGCGATACCCAGCAGCAGCATGATGGCAAAGGTGAGCCTGGGGCCTGAGAAGCGGTCGACCAGCGTGCCGATCAAGAAGCTGCCGAGCACCCCGCCTACGCCCCACACCCATAGATAGGGCGTCACCGAGCGCTCGCCGTGCGCGCCGATCAGCGGCGCGATGAAGGTGTACATGCCCAGGCTGGCAATGGCGGCCAGCAGGGAGATGCCGAGCAGACCAATGACCCGGCAATCAACCAGAATGGAGAGCTTGCGGCGCATCGGGACCACCTGGGCGGCGGGCATGGGCGGTAGGCGGCAGATCAGACCGATCAGCGCCACCAGCCCGATCAATGCGATCAGCCACAGGGCGGCCTGCCAGCCCCATCGCTGTGCCAGCAGCAGGCCGAGCGGCACGCCGAGCACGGTGCCGCTCGCCATACCGCCCATGATGATCGAGATCGTCTTGCCGCGAGCCCCTGCCGGCGCCACGCCAACGGCCGCCGCAATGCCGATGGCGAGGTAGGTGCCCGCCGCCATGCCGGCCAGCACGCGCCAGGCCATTAGGGTGGCGAGGCTGGTTGTCAGCGCGCTGGCGGCGTTGGCGACCACGAACAGCCCCAGCATCACAAACAGTCCGCCACGTTGTCGATGCACGGGCAGTAGGGCGACACACAGTGGCGAACCCAGTCCGTAAGCCAACGTGAAGGCGGTAACCAGCTGGGCGGCCACGGAAACGGAGACCGCGAAGTCGGTCTGGATCATCGGGATCAGCCCGGCAGTGACGTAAGAGACCATGCCCAGCGCGAAGGCGCCGATGGCCACCAGATAGGTGGTGCTATGTGTTTCGCGTGTCATCTGTACTTTCCTCGTTATGTCGGATGGCAGTGCAGGGAAGTACACGGAGTGTGTGGTTGGTTTTAAAGTGTTACAATTTAACCATTTATACTATTACTTGAGGCAACAGAATGGCCCAGAAGAGAACGCTAGATCGCACGCGAAATGAACTCGCCGAATTTCTGCGTACCCGCCGTGAGCGGATCTCGCCCGAGTCGGTGGGGCTGCCGGTGGGCACGCGTCGGCGCACTCGGGGGCTGCGGCGCGAGGAAGTCGCGACTCTCGCGGGAGTGGGGGTGACTTGGTACACCTGGTTGGAGCAGGGACGCGAAATCGGCGTGTCTTCAGCCTTCCTCGATAACTTGGCCCGAGCACTGCAACTGGACGCGGCGGAGCGACACCATCTATTCCTGCTGACTCACCAGCGCCCGCCGGTCGAGCCGGGCAAGACTTGGTGTCAGGTGCCGTCTCTGGTGAAGCGCCTGATGGACGACCTGACGACACGCCCCTGCTACGTACTGAATCTGCGCTGGGACGTGCTGGCCTGGAACGACGCGGCGGCGCGGGTATTCGGCTTCGACCGTCAGCCAGCCGAGTATCGCAATCTACTTTGGATGCTGTTCACGGATGCCGAATTGCGCCGCATCATTGCCGACTGGCAGACCCAGGCACCGCGTATTCTCTCCAGTTTCCGACGCGACTACGCGCGAGCGGACGACGATCCCGCCATCGGCAATCTGGTGAAAGAGCTCACCGCACATTCCCCCGAGTTTCGCCAATGGTGGCACCGCCACGAAGTAGATGCGCCTTGCCAGGGTGTGCGCGCGCTCGAGCTTGATGGACTGGGAAAGATCGGCTTCGAGCACACCAGCCTGATCGTCGACGAAGGCCGGCACCTGCGCCTAGTGGTCTATGCCGTGCAGGAGACGGACCCTCAGGCTGAGGCTTTCGACCGCTGGGTAGGTGGCGAAACGGTCGATAGATGAGTTAGCCCAACCACAGTCGGGGCTAACTTCTATCGTTTATTACTTGATTGGTGTAGCGTCTCTGACGTTCTGCCCTAGGTATTGCTGAAGCGTTTCTATTAGTTTTGATCGATGCTGAAAGAGGTCGCTTACCGAAGCGATGTCCACAAGTTCTTGCTGCTTATCCTTGAAGAAGCCGACACGCTTGATGCTTTTCGTATTGAAATGTAATCGGCAGATAGGTTTGCGATTATTGTCATCGAGTAGGATGGCGCAATATGACTTTGCATCACGCATGGCAACACGGGATACATCGACGACCTCTGCCAAAATCGAGCGAACGATGTTATATGCGTCGATCTCCTCTTGAGTGGTCACGATTTCATCCTGTTCTGGCTCTAGCTGTGCCTGAACTGGCTCGGGTTGAGGAACGGTGTCATCCACGTAGTTACGAGCCAAGGCGCCTTTCAGCCGCTGTGCTACCTGTTCCTTGATATATAGCTTGCCTGCTTCTTTCACGATTGGCATGAACTCGTCGATTACCTGTCTGGTATGTCGACCCTCGTAGAATCGAGAAACAATGAATTTAACGAACTCTTCGGGAGGCTCTTTGATCGTTTCTTCGATGGCCCGCTTGGCGAGGTTCGTGTACTTAAGGCGATTCGCTGTGCTAAGAATTGCATCTACATCAAAGTTAGGCTTTGTGAACTTACGGAGCTCTTCTACGTCACCGTCGTTAAAGTCTTCCAAGTCAAATACAAAGAAAGGGCGAGAATCGAGTTTGTTTTGTGCATCCAGATCGGAATAGAAGCGATATTTTAAGCCATTGGTGAGAATGGCGAACTTGGCTTCAGTGCAGCCAAAGTAGCGAAACAACTGGGAGTACTGGGTGTTGGCGAGGTCGGTCCCTAGAGGCTTGCATTCGATCAATATCGATAGCTCATCGTCTTTCCGAATAGCATAGTCGACTTTCTCGCCTTTCTTCGTCCCGACATCTGCAGTGAATTCAGGTACTACCTCCCGTGGATCGAATGGATCGTAACCGAGCGCTGCAAGTAACGGCATGACGAGCGCTGTCTTCGTCGCTTCCTCGGTCTTGATATGATCCAGCTGATCGCGTCCGCGTTGTGCAATGCTGCTGAGCTTATCACCTAGTTCCATGTGTCCCTCGCGTACAAAATAGTTAGTATTGTTACGTTCGCTAACAGATTAGTCCTAGGTCCAGATGAGGGCAAAGCGACTTTAGCGGGATATCAAAGGTTCATATAGTTCGTAAACGCCGAGCACTTCCAGCCGCTAGGACGCTGGGGAGTGTTCGCCTTTGCTTTTCATGCGATCTTCAATTTTCCTTGCGCCGAGCCTCGGCTTCCGTTTCCGCATCGTCACCGGCCTGATGGCTTTCATGGCTGCTAGTTCGATGCCGTAATCGGGCCATGCGGGTTTGGAGGGCTGTCTCCCGCATCAGCATCGGTCGGGCGACTCCTCCTCCTGACGAGTAGCCGCGCGGACAAAGGCGGTAGGGGATTGACCGAGCACCTTGCGGAACATGCTGGAGAAGGCGCCGGGGCTGTCATAGCCGAGTTCCAGCGCGGTACGGGTAACGGAGCTGCCGGAAAGCAGTCTGGGAACGGCGGCCATCAGGCTGGCCTGCTGGCGCCATACCGCGAACGACATGCCGGTCTGCTGACGGAACAGGCGATTGAAGGTGCGCTGGCTGCGGTGCAGTTGCTTCGCCCACTCCTCGGGTAGGCTACGGATATGCGGCTGGGCGAGAAAGTCTCTGCACAGGCTGGCCAGTTCAGGATCTTGGGGCAAAGGCGCAAACAGCGGCAGCGATGGCGCCAGTTGCAGCTCGTACAGCAGGAGTTGGGCCAGGGCGCCATCGCGACCGCTCTCGTCATAGAGCGCGGGCATGTTGGCGGAGGCCAGCAGCAGATGATGCAGCAGCGGCGACACGACCAGCACCTCGCAACCGGGGGAGGGGCGTGGCGCCGCAACGGGTTCGATATACAGGCTGCGGGTACTGACGCCGTTCATCCGCACCCGGTGGCGCTTGCCCGCCGGCAACCAGACACCGCTGTAGGGC
>NZ_NHOU01000033.1 GCF_002179555.1 Salinicola salarius
CTCGGTGGCCAAAAGCACTTGACCACTACACATCGCTGGCCAGTTGAGTGCCTCGATGGGGCCGTGAGCCAGGGTAATCTTCTGCGACTGTGGGTCGATAGCCTTGACCACGCCATCGCCCTCAACGGCTTTGGTCTGGTTCTGCCCCGATGATGACTTCATGTCCATATTCTGTATTTCCGCTGCCATGACAGGTAGTGTCTGGGTGGCCAGCACCAGCGTGGCAGCGGTCAGCAATGGACGAATCAGCTTATTCATGGGTAAATCCTCATAAGATGTGGAACGGTTAATCTTGTGTTGCATGATGAGAAATGGCGGCTCGATGACGCGGGGTACGCATCAGGCGATACACGATGGGCACCAGAAGCATTGAAACGAATGGGGCGGTAATCATCCCTCCGACCATTGGCGTGGCAATGCGGCTCATGACTTCCGATCCGGTACCGCTGCCTACCATGATCGGGATAAGTCCGGCGAGAATAACGGCTACAGTCATCGCTTTGGGACGTACGCGCAGTACTGCCCCTTCCTGAATAGCGGCATCGAGCGTCTGCGGCTCAAGAGTGCCATCTGCCGCGCGATAGCGTTCAATGGCCTGCTTGAGATAAAGCAGCATCACGACACTGAACTCGGCCGAGACGCCGGCCAATGCAATGAATCCTACCCCTGTGGCAATCGACATGTTGTAGCCGAGCAGATAAAGCAGCCACACCCCGCCAACCAGCGCGAAAGGCAGCGTGCTCATCAGTAGCACAGCTTCACCGATCCTGCGAAATGCCAGGTAAAACAGTACGAAGATAATTAACAGTGTGGCCGGTACGACGAGCTTGAGCCGCGCATTGGCACGTTGCATATATTCGAACTGGCCCGAGTAAGCGATCGAGGTACCGGGTGCGAGTTTGACCTGCTGACCGACCACCTCTTGCAGATCGGCGACTACCGAGCCGAGATCACGGTCGCGTACGTCGACATACACCAGCGTGGTCAGGCGTGCGTTCTCGCTCTTCAACATCGGCGGGCCTTCGCTCAGGCTGATATTCGCCACGCTATCGAGAGTGATCTGCGCGCCGCTGGCGGTAAGAATCGGTAGCTGGCGCATCTCTTCGAGCGAATCTCGCACGGCGCGTGGATAGCGCACGTTGATCGGATAGCGGGCCAGCCCTTCGACTGATTCGGCGATGTTCTTGCCACCGATCGCTGAGGAAATGATTGCCTGCACATCATTGATATTGAGCCCGTAGCGCGCCGCTGCTGCTCGGTCGATATTAATATCGACGTAGCGCCCGCCCTTGAGGCGCTCAGCCAGGGCCGAGGTCACCCCGGGCACCTTCTTCGCTGCCTGTTCGACCTGCTGGGCAATACGGTCAAGTTGAGTAATGTCGGTACCTGAAACCTTGACCCCAATCGGGCTTTTGATACCGGTGGCAAGCATGTCGATGCGGTTACGAATCGGCGGCACCCACACGTTGGTCAGGCCCGGTACCTGCACAATGCGATCAAGCTCCTCAACCAGCTTGTCAGGCGTCATACCAGGCCGCCACTCGTCACGTGGTTTAAAACGAATCGTTGTCTCGAACATGGTCAGGGGCGCCGGATCAGTAGCCGTTTCGGCGCGGCCGGCCTTGCCGAACACGCTTTCCACTTCAGGCACGGTCTTGATCAGGCGGTCGGTCTGCTGCAGCAATTGCGATGCCTTGCCCACCGATAGCCCCGGCAGGGCAGAGGGCATGTAGAGCAGGTCGCCTTCATCGAGTGGTGGCATGAATTCGCTGCCCAACCGATTGATGGGCCAGGCCGCGCTTGCCAACAACACCAGCGCCAGAAAGATCGTGGTTTTGGGGCGACGCAGCGTGACGTTGAGCAGCGGCCGGTATAACCAGATCAGCAGCCGGTTGAGCGGGTTGCGGTTCTCATCGGGAATTCGGCCGCGAATCCAGTAGCCCATCAATACCGGGATCAGGGTGATCGACAGACCAGCCGCACCGGCCATGGCGTAGGTCTTGGTAAACGCCAGCGGCCCGAACAGGCGACCTTCCTGAGCCTGCAGCGTAAATACCGGAATGAATGACATCGTGATGATCAGCAGGCTGAAGAACAGGGCTGGCCCTACTTCGGCAGCAGCATCGCCGATGACTGTCCAGCGGCGTTCTCCCTTGAGCTCTTGGCCCGGATGGGCATGATGCCAGGCCTCGAGCTTCTTGTGGGCGTTCTCGATCATGACCACGGCAGCATCGACCATTGCGCCAATGGCAATGGCCAGACCGCCCAGCGACATGATGTTGGCATTGATGCCCTGCCACTGCATGATCATAAAGGCAACCAGCAGACCCAGCGGCAGCGACAGGATCGCGACGAAAGCCGAGCGCAGATGCCAGAGAAACAATACACACACCAGCGCGACGACGATGAACTCTTCGATCAGCTTGTGGCTCAGGTTCTCGACAGCGTTCTCGATCAGCTGGCTGCGATCATAGGTGGGCACAATTTCGACGCCTTCGGGCAGGCTGCCCTTTAGCGTGGCTAGTCTGTCCTTGACCGCCTCTATCGTCGCCAGCGCATTGCCGCCGGAGCGCAGTACCACCACGCCGCCCACCACTTCGCCTTCGCCGTTGAGCTCGGCAATGCCGCGACGCATCTCGGGCCCGAGCTGAATCCTCGCCACGTCACCCAGCGTGACCGGGACGCCCTCGGCACTGGCCCTGAGCGGAATGTGCTGGAAGTCCTCAAGCGACTCGAGGTAGCCGGACGCCCGCACCATGTACTCGGTTTCGGCAAGTTCAAGCACCGAGCCGCCGGTTTCCTGGTTGGCATTCTGAATGGCCGAGATGACCTGACGCTGTGTAATGCCATAAGCGGCCAGTTTCGCTGGGTCAAGCACCACCTGGTACTGCTTGACCATACCGCCGATGGTAGCGACTTCGGCAACGCCGGGCAGACTCTTGAGCTCATATTTCAGGAACCAGTCCTGCAGGCTACGCAACTGGGACAGATCGTGCTGGCCGCTGCGATCAACCAGTGCGTATTCATACACCCAGCCCACGCCGGTCGCATCAGGGCCCAGCACTGGCGTGACATCATTGGGTAGCTGGCCCTGGGCCTGGCTCAGATACTCGAGCACCCGCGAACGCGCCCAGTAAAGGTCGGTATCGTCGTCGAACAGCACGTAGACATAGGAATCGCCGAAGAACGAATAGCCGCGTACCGTTTTGACCCCCGGAACCGACAACATCATGGTCGAAAGCGGGTAGGTCACCTGCTCTTCGACCAGCTGTGGCGCCTGACCGGGATAGGGGGTACGGACGATGACCTGCACATCGGACAGGTCCGGCAGTGCATCGAGCGGCATATTCTTGACCGAGACCACGCCGGCAACGGCGATGAATACAGTTGCCAGCAGCACCAGAAAGCGGTTGCCGATTGACCAGCGAATCACGCGTGCAATCATTGTGCGCCTCCGCTTTGCTGCAGCTGATCGATAACGTAACCGCTATCACCTTCGCGCATCGTGAAGGTCACGGTGTCGCCGACCTCAATATCTTCCGTCAATCCTGGGTCGGCCAGTTCGAATGGCATCGTCATCGCTGGCCAATCGAGCGCCGGGATGGGCTCATGCGACAGGGTAATCTGCGTGGCAGACAAGTCCTCGACACGTCCGCGGCTTTCAATCGACGCACTGCTGGCCTCTTCAGCCGACATGCTGCTCTGGGCGTCCATATTCATGTTGCCCATGGCTTCCGCGTTGCCAGTGCCCGCACTCTCTGTATCACCGAGACGATCGAGTGCACCGGCCAGACTAGCCTCGGAGTCGATCAGGAACTGACCCGATGCCACGACGCGCTGGCCTTCCTGCAGCCCATCGCGTATCTCGGTCTGCTGACCGGACTGTCTTCCCAGGGTAACGGTTACCGGCGTGAAGCCACCCTCACCGTCAGCGACGAGCACATAGTCGCGTTGACTGCCGTGCAGCACGGCCTCACTGGGTACGGTCAGTACGCTTTCTGCGGTGCTTTCAAGCTGGACACGCGCAAACATGCCGGGACGCAGGCGCAGCTCGGGGTTGGGCAGCGCGATGCGCACCTGCAGCGTACGGCTGGACGGATCATTTGTGGGCAGCACGGCAATCACCTGACCCTCGAACGTCTCGCCAGGATAGGCGGTCAACCGCGCTGTGGCAGACTGACCGACGCGGACCCGGCCGGCCTGGACTTCAGGCACAGCGGCTTCGAGCCAGACGGTGTCCAGCCCGTTGATCACTGCCAGTGGCGCACCTTTCTCCAACGCCATTCCTGCCCGGACATCGAGACGCTGCACGGTGCCGCCAATCGGCGCATGCATCGTGATGACGGGTTGGGCCCGGCGGTTTTTTTCGACACGCTCGATCAAGGCTGACGGCATTCCCATCAGTATCAGCCGTTGACGCGTAGCATTAATCAGAGTGCGATCATGGGTATTGAGCACAGCCAGATACTCTTCCAGCGCACCGCCCCAGGCGGGGATAAGCAGATCGGCCAGGGGCGCGCCCTGCTTGATCACATCACCCGGCGCAAGATCGTAGCTGCGCTCGACGAATCCTGAGCTGCGCGTCTGGACGATCGCTACATCGCGGTCGTTGAACTGCACGTTGGCGGCAGCCTCGATAGCGCTGGTGAGCGCGGTACGGGTAACCTGGACGGTGCGTACGCCAAGGTTCTGTACCACCCCCGGATTGATCCTGACGGCAGCATCTGTATTACCAGCTTCGTCGGCATACTTGGGTACCAGTGCCATATCCATGAACGGGGATTGCCCCGGCTGGTCGAAGTGCTGATCCGGCACCATCGGGTCATACCAGTACAACACCTCGCGCTGTTCACTCTGGTCCTGCGCTTTTTTGGATGCAGGCTCAGTCCCTGATGTATCCCGATGAATCAGCCAGGAGGTGATGCCCACGTTAGCAGCGGTCACGGTAACCAACAGGGCAGCCACTTTAAGCGTATTCTTATTCATTCATGGGCTCCCCATAGGAAAAGTGAAGCTGCATCGCGATCAGATCGCGCTGTTGTTTGAGATCAATGATGCGCAGGCGTTGGTCGATCAGTTCGCGGCGTGCGGCCAGGATGGCGTCGAGAGTGCTCTGGCCGTTTTTGTAGGCGGCGTACTGCAGCTCGACTTTCTGATTGGCGAGATCAAGCCAGGTGGTTTGCGCTCGATTGAGCTGTTGGGATAGTGCGGCGTAGTCGGCCAGCTGATGGTCCAGCTCACTCATTTGCTCACGCAGCAATGCATCGTATTCGAACTGAAGGCGTTCCACGGTGTGCTGACGGGCACGAATTGTCGGGTCCTGACGGCTGCCGGAGAACAGCGGCAGATCAAACGACACCTGTGCCGAGACCATGTCGCCGTAGCGTTCATCACGATGCTGGTAGGCCAGTTCAACGCCCCAGTCAGGACGCTTTTCGGCCTTCGCTTCAGCGAGTCTGGCCTCGGCAATGCGAGTCTGAGCACTCAAGGCAAGTACTTCGGGATAGCGTTTCAGACGTGTGCGCAGGGCTTCCGGCGCAATGGCAAAAGAAGGCGGTGTCCCTTCAAGCGGCTCATCGGCCGCATCGCCCACATAGCGGCGAAGCTCGGCGATGGCTGCGATCCGCTCGCTTTCCAGAGCGTCACGTCGGTCGGCAAGTTCGGCCACGGCTTGTCTGGCAAGCACACTGTCAGTCAGCGGGGCGCTGCCTGATGCGATCTGAGCCTGAACGGTAGTCGTGAGAAGGCGGTTTTCTTGGTCGAGTTCATCAAGCTGTTCAAGCTTGCGTTCCAGGTAGTAGCGCTTGAACCAGGCCTGCGCCGTATGGTGATGCACCATGAGATGCACCACAGAACGCAATGCCTGGGCATTTCCCAACTCGGCCTCGGCAATGGTCTTGCGGGCATGACGCTTGGCGCCATTGGGTATGGACTGCGATAAACCGATGCGCTGCATCGTCATCATGCTATCTGTCAGGCTGCCCCTGTCGGGGCCGGAAACGGGATAGTTGGTGACACCAAGACTTAGTCTGGGGTCAGGCAGTGCATCGGCAGGCTCAATCAATTCACGAGCGCTGGCGATACCAGACATGCTGGCAGCCAGTTCGGGGGCGTTTTGTACGCCTATTGCAAGGGCATCATTAAAGCTTAGTGATGAGGCATGAACGCCTCCGGCCATGCCCAGCCAGCCATTCATTAGCCAGCCAAACAGGACATGATATCTGTGAAGATACATGCTCTAACTCCAGATTTTTCAACGCACAGTCGTGCTTAACCTCGCAGTCGATAGAAGCTGCGAAAGTTGAATCTCAGTAGGGAGTCAGCTCAAACGAGGAGGGCGCCATAAGCCGTCGGTAGAACGGAAAACGGCAGGCGGGTCATACAGCAGAGGGGAAACGCGAACGGGATGTAAGGTATAGATGGATAAATTCGAGTTGGAGATATATAGCGCCATGCCGACAACACAGTCCTGCATTGGCGGGCATTTATCGCTCGAGTCGGGTTGTGATGCGAAATTTTGTGCCATCACATCACAATCCTGCTGGTCAGGTGCATCATGCATCATGAATGTTCCTGGCATCATCTCGCACTGCTCACCAACACCTGACGACGCCAACCCAAGGGCTGGAATCGATAGTGTCAATATCGCAATGAGAATAAGCCTGATGAACATCATGAGATGAAGCAGGTCCTGTGCAAAATTTACCCAGCCTTCATGATAAATACACAGAGACAAGAAAAGCCAGCATATTTTTCGCCATCTTCTTCGGTCTGTAATTAGACGTGCAATAGAGCATCCTGAAACAGGAAGTTGTCACACCACTGGCGAAGGCCCCCGGGACCTCTGTTTCCAAAAACCTATCGCTCAGTCATATCTCCATTAGGTATGAAAGCAGAAAATCCAAAGAATGCTGGTGCTCGAAAGCTGTAACGGCCAGCCTTGGCGGGCTCCTGCTCAGTGAACAGGGAAAGCATTGCTGCCATGACTTCTCAGACAGAACCTGACAAGCGACGCTGTATTTTATTGAGTAAAAGGACGAAACGGTTCGTATCCCTCTTGATTTTCCATTCCACATAAACGGCGACATGAGCGCCCGGGTGCGCGAGGTCCTCGAGGAGTTCTCCGCCGGCGTCGAGCCCTACTCCATCGACGAAATGTTCGTGAGATTCGACGGCTTCGACACGGCCACCACCCAGGCCCTGGCGCGCACGCTCTACCGCAACGTGCGCCAGTTCACCGGCATCCCCGTCTGCGTGGGCGTGGCGCCCACCCGCACCCTGGCCTTATCCGTAGAACATCAAACCTGGCTGAAAGCTCAATCAAGTCTGTTTCCTGACTTGTGCAAGTAGTGATATTCAATAGAACCTCAAGCTCAGCCTGTTCACCCCGCACAGCATGACAACTGCTTCACATCCTTGGTGAAGGTCTGGGCACAGAGCTTGAGGCCTTCCACCATGGTCAGGTAGGGAAACAGCTCATCACCGATGGCCTGTACGGTCATGCGTGCCCGCAGTGCCATCACCGCCGTCTGGATCAGCTCACCAGCTTCTCCCGCCACCGCCTGCACCCCCAGCAACCGCCCTGAGTCGCGTTCGGCCACCATCTTGATGAAACCACCGGTGTCGAAATTCACTAGCGCTCGTGGCACGTTCTCCAGGTCGAGCACGCGGGTCTCCACGCTGAAGCCCTGCTTGAGTGCCTCGGCTTCCGTCAGGCCGACGGTAGCCACCTGGGGGTCGGTGAAGATCACCGCCGGCATGGCGCTGAGATCCAGGGTGGCGTCGCCTTCCGTCATGTTGACGGCGGCCTGACTACCGCCAGCAGCGGCGACATAGACATACTCCGGCTGATCGGTGCAGTCACCGGCGGCATAGAGTCCCGGCACCGTGGTTTGCAGATGCTCATCCACCAGAATCACGCCACGCGCGGTTTCCACGCCGAGGCTCGCCAGGTTCAACGCCTCAGTGTTGGGTATCCGTCCGGTGGCCACCAGCAGTTGATCCGCCCGCAAGGTGCCGGCGTTGGTGTCGACAATGAATTCATTGTCGGTGTAGTCCACGCGGCTCGCCTGGGTCTGCTTGAGCACCTCGATGCCCTCACGGCGAAACGCCACCTCCACCGCGTCCCCCACGGCTGGGTCCTCTTGGGAGAGCAGGCGACTGCGGGCCAGTAGGGTGATCCGGCTGCCCAGCCGGGCGAAGGCCTGGGCCAGTTCCAGGGCCACCACCGAGGCGCCGATGACGATCAGCCGCTCAGGTAGGGTGTCCAGGGCCAGCGCACTGGTGGATGTCAAGTACGGAGTGTCAGCCAGGCCCGGGACTGGCGGTTCTGCGGGACGGGCGCCGGTGCCGATGAAGGCGCGATCGAAGCGGATGGTCTGCTCGCCGCCCTCATCCAGCCTGACCGCCAGGTGATGGGCATCGACGAACCGGGCCTCCCCCTTCATGACCGTAATGGCCGGGTGGTCGCGCAGAATCCCCTCGTACTTGGTATCACGCAGTTCCTCGACACGCCGTTGCTGTTGTTCGAGCAGCTTCGCCCGATCCACTACCGGCGCCTGGGCGCTCAGGCCCGCATCGAAGGGACTTGCCGTGCGCAAGTGGGCAATAAGCGCGGCGCGAATCATGATCTTCGAGGGCACACAGCCGGTGTTGACGCAGGTGCCACCGAGGGTACCGCGTTCGATCAGGGTAATGTGGGCGCCGCGTTCGGCGGCCTTCAGGGCCGCCGCCATGGCGGCGCCGCCGCTGCCGATGACCGCGATGTGCGGGGCGTCTGCATCGCGGCCCTTGGAAACCGATGCGTCTGCCGGAGAAGGTATCCCACTGTTGGCCAGTCGGGCCTGGTAGCCAAGTCGGGTCACGGCGAACGTCAACGCCGAGGCCGGTGTACCCGGATCAACGGCTACCGATGCCGTCCCCCGCGGATAGGATACCTCGACCGACTGCACGCCGGGCAGTTTCTCCAGGGCTTCCCTGACATGGTTCGCACAGCTGTCACAGGTCATGCCACTCACGTTGAGTTCAATCATCACGCTTCTCCGAGGCTTCATGGGTGCGGCAGGCGTCCTGCTTTCGCTTGCGGTGTCGAGCGTAGAGAGGTAAGCCGATGACGATGGCTAGGGCCAGGGCAGCGAAAAGCACGTAGTCGAGATAGCCTGTCAGCGCGGCCAGGCCCGCCGTGCCGAACAGAATCAGGACTATTGGCACGACGCAACACAACACCATCAGCACGCTGCCAAGCACGACGTTTGAAAATTTCTTCGGACCTTTCACGCTTATTCCTTCACCGTCGAGGGATAACCTGCATTGGCCGTGGCCTGGAGCAGGGCCTCAACCGTGGTCTTGGCATCGTCGAAGGTGACCACGGCCTCACGATCCGGGTAGCTCACGTCGATTTGCGAGACGCCGTCCACCTTGTTGAGTGCGGCCTTGACGGTGATCGGGCAGGCGGCGCAGGTCATGCCCGGTACCGAGAGCGTCACGGTCTGCAGGGCCGCCATGGCGGGCGAGCTGAGCAGCGCGAGTAGCGCGATGAGGGCGATACGAGTTTTCATGGGGAACCTCCTCTCAATAGAACCAGGGCAATGTGTAGGGAAAGACCAGCGCGATCAGTACCAGCAGCGACACGAGCCAGAAGATCACTTTGTAGGCCACACGGACTCGGGGCACAGCGCACACATCCCCCGGCTGGCACTGTTCCGCTGGCCGGAAGATCCTGCGCCAGGCGAAGAACATCGCCACCAGTGCCACACCGATGAAGAGGGGGCGGTAGGGTTCCAGGGCCGTCAGGTTGCCGATCCAGGCGCCGGAAATCCCCAGCATGATCAGCACCAGCGGGCCGAGGCAGCAGATCGAGGCAAGGAGGGCCGCAAGCCCTCCGGCAGCCAGGGGCCCTCGCCCCGTTTTCGATTTCCGCATGGACGCTTCTCCTTTCAGGACATGAGGTACTGCGATAAGGTTACTTCCGTAGTTGAATACGGAGTCAAGCGTCATGAAGAGACAGGCAGATAGAGTAGCGGGCACCATGACCATTGGTGGCCTGGCCAAGGCGGTTGGCGTCAATGTCGAGACCATCCGGTATTATCAGCGCCGCGGGCTACTCCCAGAGCCCGAACGTCCTGCCGGCAGTATTCGCCGCTATGGCACAGCCGACGTGGCGCGGCTGACCTTCGTCAAAACCGGCCAACGGCTGGGCTTCAGCCTGGACGAGATCACTGAGCTGTTGCGATTGGAGGATGGCACTCATTGCCAAGAGGCCAGCACACTGGCCGAGCATAAACTGCGGGATGTACGTGGGAAGATCGCCAGCCTCCAGCGTATCGAGCGGACACTGGCCCACCTGGTACATGCGTGTCATGAGCAGGAAGGGAGTATTACCTGCCCACTGATCGCCTCATTACACGAGGGCTTGATCAGCGGGGAACAGCAGCCCCCCAGAAATTGAAACCGGCAAACCTCGGGACCTTCGAAAGATAGCCCGTCTCCATCCGCTGGATGCCGAAGCCGGCGTGCTCGATGAGCTCGGGTATGTCGCGGTTGAGATGGCAGCCCCCCGCCACCTTGCACCACAGGGGGTTGACGCGGTCCTGCCACTGTCGCACGGCCTCGTCGGGTGCCGTGCCGTGCTCGCAGAACAACAACTGGCTACCCGGCTTGAGGACGCGACGCATCTGCTCGAGCGCGCGGTGCCAGTCCGGAATCGTGCACAGGGTGTAGGTGAGCACCACGGTATCGACACTGTTGTCGTCGAGAGGGATCTCCTCTCCCGGTAGGTCCAGCCAGCGCACCTCGAACGGCGCGCGGGTGACGTTGCGGCGCGCCTTGCGGCGCATGCCCTCGGAGGGTTCGAGCCCCCAGACCAGTTCGACCCGGCGCGGATCGTAGTGGGGAAGGTTGAGTCCGGACCCCATGCCCACCTCTAGGACTCGGCCCCGTGCCTGCGGCACCACGGCCGCCCGCTGGCGCTCGACCACTTCGTGGCCACACGCCAGGTGGAGGAGGTGTGGCAAAACGTGATTCTCGTAGAAGGACATCAGGAACCGCCTTCAGTGTGGTTGTCGCATGACTGATATACGGCCGGGCTACCCCAGTGTCGCCAGCGAGGGAAACAAGTCGACCATGATGCTGGAGAGCCGCGTCATGGTGCCCGAGACGATAGCGATGCCCATCAGGATCACGATCGTGCCGGCGATCGGGCGAGCATAGGCACTCCACCTGCCCAGACTTTGCCGATGCAGGGCGATTCGATTGATCAGCAGGGTACTGGCGAGAAAGGGCAGCGCCAGGCCCGCCGAGTAGGCGCTGAGATAGATCATGCCGGCCTGGGCACTGGCGGCGCTGGAGGTGGCCATCAGGATGGCGCCCAGGATGGGGCCGATACAGGGCGTCCAGCCGATGGCGAAGGAGACCCCGAACACCGTCGCCGACAGCGGGGAGCCACCCTGGACGTTCGGTGTGAACTGAAGGGTGCGCTGGAACAGCGGCAACCGGAACACACCGGTCATGAACAGGCCCAGCACGATCACCGCCGAGCCGGCGACCCAGTTGAATTCCTGGCGATACCCCCGCATCAGTTGGCCGATACCACTGGCGCCGAGTCCCAACAGGATGAACACGATGCTGAAGCCGAAGACGAAGAAGGCACTGAGGATCAATGCCTCCAGGCGTCTATCGGCCTTGCCGGCACTACCACCCGTGACCACCGACAGGTAGGCCGGTAGCAGCGGCAGCGTGCAGGGCGAGAAGAAGGACACCAACCCGCCGGCGAAGGCGCCGATCAAGCCAATAGAAGAGAGAGATTCCAAGGCGTTACGCTTCCTGGGGGCAAGGTGCTCGATGCGAAGCAGCCTAGGGCCAGCCGCCTACTTCGGACATGGTTCGGCGAAAGATTCTAAAGGTTGCATCTACTGCAAGGTCAACCATGGATACATATCTTCCGATATAACGCAAAAGAATATGCTCCTTTCCTCGAAAGCCCTTGACCTTGAAGTTGACTTTAAGGATATCGTGCGTAGTGCATCATCTAACACTTGCCAGAGATAAGGAAAGCGAGATGACCCTACAGCTAGGGGAGATAGCTCCCGATTTCACGGTCGAATCCACCGAAGGCACGCTTGGCTTTCATCAGTGGCTGGGCAAGGACTGGGCCGTGCTGTTCTCGCACCCCGCCGATTATACGCCAGTCTGCACCACGGAACTGGGCGCGTTTGCCAGGCGCAAGGACGAGTTCGCCGCGCGTGGCGTCAAGCTGGTGGGGGTGTCGGTTGATCCCCTCGCTTCCCACCACGACTGGGCGGGGGATATTGAGCAGACCCAGGGCGCGGCCCTGAACTACCCCCTGCTGGCGGACGCGGACCAGGTGGTGGCGCAGTTATATGGAATGATCCACCCGAAAGCCGACCCCAAGGTGACGGTGCGTACCGTCTTCATCATCGATTCCGACAAGAAAATCCGCCTGACCTTGACCTATCCGCCCAGCACCGGGCGTAACGTCGACGAGCTCCTGCGGGTCATCGACTCGCTCCAGCTAACCGACAAGCACAAGGTGGCCACGCCTGTCGACTGGCAAAATGGTGACGATGTCATCATCTTGCCGTCGCTCTCGGATGACGACGCAAGACAACACTTCCCCGAGGGTTGGGACGCCAAGACGTCCTACCTGCGAGTCGTGCGCCAACCGGACTAATCGGCACCACGGCCGCGAATCAGGCCGCCTGTCCCAGGCGGCCTGTTGGAAGCTCCGATTCACAGTGTCGTGAGGTGAAGCTATGCAAACACTCAGTATCGGCGAGCTTGCCGAACGCAGCGGGGTCGCCAGCCAGGCGATTCGTTTCTACGAGAAAGAGAAACTCATGCCCGCCCCCCAGCGGACGGACGCCAATTATCGTCGTTATCCCCTGGATGCCGTGGCCAGGCTGCAATTCATCGTCCATGCCAAGCAGTGGGGCTTCACGCTCGAGGAAATCCGTGAGCTGTTGATCCTCCAGGATGCCAACGGCGACCGGGCGCAGGCCAAGCGCATCGCCGGAGAGAAACTGCACAAGATCCGCGAGCAAATTCGACATCTCTCGCGGATCGAGGCCGTGTTGTCGAAGACACTCGACGAATGTGCGGGCGAAGGGCCGATGCAGGAAGGCTGCCCGATCGTCGAGGCCATCGCCGAGAAGGCCGAATGATCGACATCGTCGCCCCCGGCAGCGTAACGCAGGGTATCCAACGCTCGCACGCCGAGCCGTCGATAAATCGAGTAGGGAGAGCACAATGATGGCGGAAAGCGTCGATATCGAGATTCGCGGCATGTCCTGTGCCTCCTGTGTCGGGCGCGTGGAGCGGGCCCTCGGCCAGCAGCCGGGCGTCATCGACGCTCAGGTGAACCTGGCCACGCAGAAGGCCGCGATCCAGATAGAGGGAAGCACCACGACTGCCAACCTGGTCGATGTCATCGAAACGGCGGGTTATCAACCGGTAGTGGAGAGCCTCGACATTCCCGTCACCGGCATGAGCTGCGGATCCTGCGTCTCGCGGATAGAGCGAGCGCTCGGCAAGCTACCCGGCATGGTGGAGGTGAGCGTCAATCTTGCCACCCAGAAGGCCTCTGTCCGTTTCCTGCCGGGGACCGTATCGCGGTCGCGCATTCAGCATGCCATCCGCGAGGCGGGCTATGAACCGCAGGATGTCGGTACGCCGCAACAGGCGGACAGCAAGGACCGGGAGAGAGCCCAGCTTCGCCACCGAGTCGTGCTTGCTGCAGTGCTCACAATCCCGGTGGCCATCATCGCCATGGGCAAGATGATCCCGGCGCTGGAGGCGCTGTTATCGAGTCTGATGCCGCATCGCGGCTGGATGGGCGTCGAGTGGCTGCTGACCACCCCCGTGCAGTTCTATGCCGGGGCACGCTTCTATCGTGCCGGCTACGCCGAACTCCGACACGCCAACCCAGGCATGAATAGCCTGGTCATGATCGGCTCGAGCGCCGCCTACTTCTATTCGGTCGCCGCCCTGCTGGCGCCCGGGTTCTTCCCCTCCGGTACCGCCGTGAGCTACTTCGAGGCGGCAGCCGTGATCGTGACGCTGATCCTGTTGGGACGCTACTTCGAGCACATCGCCAAAGGCCGCACCTCCGAGGCGATCAAGAAGCTCCTGCAGTTACAGGCGAAAACCGCCCGCGTCATTCGCGACGGTGAAGCGATCGAGGTGCCGATCGAGGCCGTCGTGCCCGGCGATCGCATACTGGCCCGCCCGGGGGAGCGTATCCCAGTGGATGGCATCGTTGAAGAAGGCCATTCCTACGTCGACGAGTCGATGATCAGCGGTGAACCGGTGCCGGTTGCCAAGCAGCAGGATGCCGAAGTCGTCGGCGGCACCATCAACAAGAACGGCGCGCTTACCTTCCGCGCCACTCGGGTCGGTGCCGACACCGTGCTGTCGCAGATCGTCAAGATGGTGGAATCGGCCCAGGCCGAGAAGCCCCCGATCCAGCAGCTGGCCGACAAGATCGCCGGGGTGTTCGTGCCCGCGGTCATCGTCATCGCCCTGATCACCTTCGGGGTGTGGTTCGCCTTCGGGCCAGCGCCGGCCCTGTCCTTCGCCTTCGTCACCACGGTGAGCGTGCTGCTGATCGCTTGCCCCTGCGCGATGGGCCTGGCCACCCCGACCGCGATCATGGTCAGTACCGGCAAGGGCGCCGAGATGGGAGTGTTGTTCCGCAAGGGCGCGGCGCTCGAGACGCTGGCCAAGATGGATACCGTCGTGCTCGACAAGACCGGCACCCTGACTCAGGGTCGCCCCGAGCTGACCGATTTCGAGGTGATCGAGGGGAACGAGAGCGAAGTGCTCCAACTGGTCGCGGCTGTGGAAGCCCACAGCGAGCACCCCATCGCCGAGGCCATCGTGCGCGGCGCCCAGACGCGTGGACTCGAGCTGCCGGCCGTCAGTCATTTCAGCGCCGAACCGGGCTACGGCATCGAGGCCGAGGTCGCCGGCCACCGGCTTCATGTGGGGGCCGATCGCTATATGCATCGGCTGGGGATCGAGCTCGGCCAGGCGGAAGCATGCGCCAAGGCGTTTGCCGAGGACGCCAAGAGCCCCCTCTATGCCGCGGTGGACGGCCGGCTCGCCGCGGTCATCGCGGTGTCCGATCCGCTCAAGGAAGGCTCGATCGAGGCCATCACGGCGCTCGAGGCGCTGGGGCTGGAAGTGGCCATGCTCACCGGCGACAACCGCGCCACCGCCGAGGCCATCGCCAGACAGGTCGGCATCCAGCGGATTCTCTCCGAGGTGTTGCCGGACCAGAAAGCGGACGAGATCAAGCGACTACAGGCCGTGGGCGGCAAGGTCGCGTTCGTGGGCGACGGCATCAACGATGCCCCGGCGTTGGCGCAGGCCGACGTGGGCATCGCCATCGGTACCGGGACGGATATCGCCATCGAGGCCGGCGACGTAGTGCTGATGCGTGGCGACCTGAGGGGAATCGTCAATGCCGTGGCGCTCTCCAAGCGTACCCATCGGACCATCATCGGGAATTTCGTCTGGGCCTATGGCTACAACGTGGCGCTGATCCCCGTGGCGGCGGGCGTGCTCTATCCGTTCATCGGCGTATTGCTCAACCCTATGCTGGCGGCTGCCGCCATGAGTGTCTCCAGCGTCTTCGTGTTGACCAACTCGTTGCGGCTACGCCGCTTCACGCCGGATATCGATGACGCTTCGCCGGTGACGAGCGGTGAACCCCAGGCGGTTCGGGCCCACCAAGTCTGAGTAGCAAAATTTAATAGGAGACCAAGATGATGGGAAGCGAAGCATGCACGTGGGGGATGGCGGGGATGGGGCTCATTTCCATCCTGCTGATTATTGCGTTGGTGCTTGGCGTCGCCGCGCTCGCCAAGTATCTGTTCTTCGGAAAGAAGCGTGATAGCTGACAACCAATCGCTACGACAGGTTCGATTCCCCGGGTTGATCAGAGAGCGATGAAGAGGCCGTTCATGAAGAAAATCATCTACTCCACTTATTGCCTTGCTGTTGTAGGGCTGTTCGGTCTCATTACGCTCCCCGCTCTGGCGGAGGAAACGGGGGGCGATTCTCTTGAAGGCCACCAGGCCATTAGTACAGCCGATACTGGAACACCCCTACCCGCATCGATTACGGCATTATTGGATCAAGGACTCAAATTCCACGGAACCTTTAATGCCCCGGGAGATATACAAGGTTATGCCTTGTCCTATGATAATGAGCCCGTGGCGGCTTATATTCCCTCCACTTCCGACCACGCCATCATCGGTACCTTAATTGATCCTCAGGGCAACGCTGTAATGGAAAATCAACTTCAAGCTCTGGTGCTGGAACCGATGCTGGAAGCTACCTGGAGCGCGTTCGAGGACACTCGCTTTATTCCGGAAGGACCTGATAGTGCGTCACATATCGTGTATACGCTGACCGACCCCAATTGTCCCTACTGCAATGCGCTGTGGAAGAGCTCACGGTCTCTAATCGATCAAGGTGAGCTTCAGCTTCGTCATGTGCTGGTCGGCGTTCTGTCAGAGGACAGTCTCCGCAAGGCGGCCGCGATCCTTGAGTCGAATGACCCAACCAAAGCCCTCGAAACCCATGAATTGAACTTCCGCAATGGCGGCATCAGTCCGGTGGTGCCGTCGGAGGAGAGTCGAGCGCTTCTTAGGCGGCATGCCCAGCTCATGCGCGAGGCCGGCGCCACGGGAACGCCGACCAGCTATTACCGCGATGAAGAAGGTAATGTGCAGCGCATCAATGGTGCGGTGTCGACCGACCGGCTTCGCAACATATTGGGTGTCGAATGACACGCCATAACGGCACAGGGGTGACATGAGATGTCATCTCACACAACTGAGATGAGTATGGCAAGCACGCTCGGTGTAAAGCACAGGCTCATATTGGGAGCTTCTGTGCTGATTGGCTTGGTGACCCTCTATTGGATCCTGATGGAGACCGGTGCCTTATCGACGCTCACCAATAAGCAGGCTCTGCGTGAGTGGGTTGGCCAGTTGGGGGGCTGGGGGCCATTGACCATTATCGCCATGATGATAGCGGCCATTGTCATGAGCCCGATACCCAGTGGGCCGATCGCCATGGTGGCCGGTGCGATCTACGGCCCTCTATGGGGGACGGCGTATGTGGTCATCGGTGCCGAGGCCGGCGCGTTGCTCGCCTTCGGCATCGCCCGCCTGCTCGGCTATGAGGTGATCCATCGCTGGTCGCGTACTCGTCCCATCCTCGACTGGCTGGGCAGAGAACGCTCTCAAACCGGGTTGATGCTCGTCGTATTCGCATCGCGATTGGTGCCATTCATTTCGTTCGATGCCGTCAGCTACGCGGCGGGCCTGACACCGCTGGCCTTCTGGCGTTTCTTGATTGCCACGCTGGCCGGGGTGGTTCCGACGGCGTACTTGATCGTCATGTTCGGCGAAGTCCTGATTACCGCCGACTCCCGTGGCCTCACGGTCGCGCTGATCCTCGCGAGTGGGGTCACGCTCCTGCCGCTCCTGGCGAGAGTTGTGTGGACTCGGCATCGAAAGCGACGGACTAGCTCGAATTGACGGGCTGCCGAAGCCGATCGCCTCGCCCCAAGAAATCACGCGACTCAAGACGGAATCCCTATGCTCGTCAGAATCATTCCTGAACTCGGTCTCTTCGCGCTGATCATGGCGCTGGGCCTGGCGTTTATACAGGCGCTGGCTCCGTTAGCGGGCGTCACGCTCCGCCGCCCACTCTGGATGGCCTTCGCCGAGCCCATGGCATGGGGGCAGTTCGCCTTCTTGCTGGTGGCCTATGCCAGCCTGACCGCGAGCTTCCTGCTCGACGATTTCAGCGTGTCCTATGTGGCCAACAACTCCAACTCGATGCTGCCGTGGTATTACAAGCTCACGGCGGTGTGGGGGGGGGCACGAAGGCTCGGTGCTGCTATGGAGCCTGATCCTCAGCGGCTGGGGCTTCGCCGTCAGCCTGTTCTCGCGCAACCTGCCGCGTGACATGCTGGCCCGTGTCTTGGGGGTCATGGGCATGGTCAGCACCGGATTCTTGCTGTTCATCCTGATCACCTCGAGCCCTTTTGAACGTCTGCTGCCGGGAGTGCCTCAGGACGGCGCCGATCTCAACCCGCTGCTACAGGACGTCGGGCTGATCTTCCATCCCCCCATGCTCTATATGGGCTATGTGGGCTTCTCGGTAGCTTTCGCCTTTGCCATCGCTGCCTTGCTGGGAGGACGGCTCGATGCCGCCTGGACACGCTGGGTGCGGCCCTGGACCAATATTGCTTGGGCCTTCCTCACCATGGGCATCGCGCTGGGTAGTTGGTGGGCCTACTACGAGCTGGGGTGGGGCGGCTGGTGGTTTTGGGACCCGGTGGAGAACGCCTCGTTCCTGCCCTGGCTGACCGGGACGGCGCTCATCCATTCGCTGGCAGTCACGGAAAAGCGTGGCACCTTCAAGAGTTGGACCGCCCTGCTGGCGATCTTTACCTTTTCGCTGTCGCTGCTGGGCACCTTCCTGGTGCGCTCCGGGGTGCTGACGTCGGTGCATGCCTTCGCCAATGACCCGTCACGGGGCATCTTCATTCTGGCACTGCTGGGGTTCACGGTGGGCGCTTCCTTGCTGATCTTTGCCCTGCGTGCGCCGCGGATGAGCGGCAATGTGGGCTTCGGCTGGTTGTCTCGTGATGCGCTGTTGCTGATCAATAATATCCTCTTGGTCGTCATGACCGTGACCGTTTTGCTGGGCACGGTCTATCCGCTGATTCTCGATGCCCTGGGGCTGGGCAAGATCAGCGTCGGCCCACCGTACTTCAATACGCTATTCGTGCCGCTGACCGTGCTGCTGTGCGCCTTCATGGGGCTAGGCCCCGTGGCGCGCTGGAAGCAGATGGCGGGGCGCGAGTTGATGCGCCGACTACTTTGGTCCGGCATCGCCGCGCTGATCATGGCGGCGGCGGTTCCGTTCATCTACGGCGGAGAATGGAACGCCGCCGTGGCGCTGGGGCTGGTCATGGCCCTGTGGGTCGTGCTGGCGTTGATGCGTGACCTGTTCGACAAGACCCGCCATGCCTCCTCACCCCTGGCCGGCTTGCGCAAGCTGTCGCTGGCGCATTGGGGCATGGTAGTCGGCCATCTGGGCATGGCCATCACCATCGTGGGCGTGGCCATGGTGTCGAACTATGCCATCGAGCGTAACGTACGTCTTGCCGTGGGGGAGCGTGTCGAGATAGGCGGCTACAGCTTCACCATGACCGACCTGAGCGAGCGCCGCGGTCCCAATTTCCTGGCCGATACGGCAACCCTTGAGGTGGCACGTGATGGCCAGCATGTCACCACCCTACGGCCCGAGAAGCGATTGTATATTGCCCGCGGTCAGCCCATGACCGACGTCGCCCTTCGCCCTGGGCTGCTGCAGGACATTTACGTGGCGCTGGGCGAAGACTTGGGTGACGGTGCCTGGGCCATGCGAATCCAGATCAAGCCGTTCGTACGCTGGCTCTGGCTGGGGGCGTTGTTGATGGCCACTGGCGGTCTGCTGGCGGTGGCGGACCGTCGCTATCGGCGTCAGCGCTCAGTGGCAGCTGACTCCACTCTCCTCCGTGAGGTCCATACATGAAACGGCGACTGTTACTGCTTTTCCCCTTGCTGGTTTTCCTGGGACTGGGTTTCTTTCTCTATCGCGGCTTGGCCATGGATCCCAGTGCCCGTGATTCGGCACTGCTGGCCCAGCAGTTTCCGGCCTTTACCCTCTCGACACTGGAGGATCCCGATGCCCGGGTCGATGAGTCCCTACTGCTTGAGCAGGTCACGCTGGTCAATGTCTGGGCCGAATGGTGCCCGACCTGCAAGGAGGAAATGCCCCAGCTGCTGACACTCGCTGAGCGCGGCGTGCGCTTGGTCGGCATCAACTACAAGGACACCCGCGTCAAGGGGCGGGAGTTTCTCGACGAGTTCGGCGACCCCTTCGAAGTCAATATCTTCGATCCGGATGGCGATCTGGGGTTCGAGCTCGGCGTCTACGGTGTGCCGGAGACCTTCCTCGTCGATGCCGAGGGCATCATTCGCTATAAGCACACGGGCTATATCACTCCCGAGGATGTCGAACGTGTCGTGCAGGAGGTGGGCAAATGGCGTTGATGACCCGGGCCGGCCTGCTGTTGCTCTTGTTGATAACGTCGGTCCCTGTGCTGGCGGATTCGGCTATCGAGGTGCGTGACTTCGAGAGGCCAGTAATGGCCGAGCGCTATCGTGATCTTACTGCCTCATTGCGCTGCCCCAAATGCGATGCCCAGGCCATCGACAGCTCGGATTCCCCGGTGGCTGCCGACATGCGCGAACGCGTTGCAGATTTGTTACGCGAAGGGCGATCCGATAAAGAAATCCTCGATTACATGGTCGCACGCTTCGGCGAATTCGTGCTTTATAACCCGCGACTCGACGAGCGTACCTGGCTGCTATGGGGATTGCCGTTCGTGCTGGTGATGATCGGGGGGTTTATCGTGGCGGTCTTCGTCCGCAAACGAAAGCATGCCCAGGTTCGAGCGCTCAGCGCCGAGGAGCGCGAGTACCTCAATGCCCTGTTTAACCGCGAGGGGAGCGAATGAATCTGCTCTGGTTGGGCATCGCCCTGTTACTGTTGCCTGCCCTGTGGCTCGTGATCCTGCCGCTGAGACGGACCCGCCCGCTGCACGATGCTCAGCAGGCCTTCGAAACCAAGCAGCGCACCGATGCCCAGAACGTGGCGGTCTATCGTCAGCGCCTGGCCTCGCTGGAAACGGCCCATGCACGCGGCGAGCTCGACACCGCGCGAGTCGAGGAGGGTCGGCTGGAGCTCGAACGCAGCCTGCTCGAGGATACCCAGGTACGCCGACGCACACCGCTCAAATCCCCCCAGGCCGGACGGTTGTTGGTGCCGCTGGTGATGGTGGCGTTGGTGGTGGCCAGTCTGCTCTGGTATCAACGGGAAGGCGCCGAGGGCGATCTGGCACTGTATGCCGTGCATCAGGAGGTGCGCAACTCGCCTGACGGCTCGCTGGCGATGCTGATCGAGCGGCTCGAGGAGCAGGCCAAGCGACAGCCGGACAATCCCAAGGTGTGGATGTCGCTGTTTCCGCTGTACCGGGACAGCAATCGGGGACGTGATGCCATCGCCGCGCTTGAGCGCCTGATTGAGCTGGAGGGTCGACAGCCTTCCCTGCTGGCGCAATTGGCACAGATCCAATTCTTCGTCGCCAATCGCTCGATGACCGAGGAGGTCCAGGCACTGGTCGACGAGACCCTAGACAAGGATCCGCGTCAGCCGACGGTGCTCGGCATGCTGGGCATCCATGCCTTCGATCGCGCCCGCTATGAAGAGGCTATCGATTACTGGCGACGCGCGATCGCCGGCTTCGACGACCCCGGCTCGGCGGAAGCGCTGCGGGAGGGCATTGCCGTGGCACAACAGCGCCTGGACGCCTCGTCCGACCAGGTCGATGCCCATCAAGCCGCGCAGGACGGCGCGTCGCTCGCGGTCAGGGTCGGCCTCGCCGAAGCGCTCCGCGAGTGGGCCGCACCGGACGACACGGTGTTCGTCGTCGCCCGCGACGTGGCCGGCGAACTGCCGCCGCTGGCCATCGAGCGGGCCACGGTCGCCGACCTACCGCTCGAGGTGACACTCGACGACGACGATGCCATGGCGCCCCAAGCACGGCTCTCCCAGGTTGCCGAGCTGCGCCTGACGGTGCGCGTCTCCGCGTCGGGCGAGGCCACCCCGCAGCCAGGCGACCTGATCGGCGAGGCGGGGCCGGTGACACTCGGCGAGGCCGACTCGCCGATCGACGTCACCATCGATCGCGTCGTCGAGTAATGCAGACCTATCGCAACTTAATCCGGCAACATCCATTGGCTGCCAGAACATAAGGAAGACTCATGCTGCAATATCCGCAGATCGATCCCGTGGCCATCTCCCTGGGGCCCGTGCAGATTCACTGGTATGGCCTGATGTATGTGGTCGGGCTGGCCGCCGCCTGGTGGCTAGGGCGTCGTCGAGCCCATCGCCTGGGTTTGAGTCACGATGATATCGGCGATCTGATTTTTTACGCTGCCGTGGGGATCATCTTGGGTGGCCGCCTGGGCTATGCGCTGTTCTATGGGCTCGACCAGTTGCTGGCCAACCCCTTGTGGCTCTTCAGGGTCTGGGACGGGGGCATGAGCTTCCATGGCGGCCTTGCCGGTGTGCTCATCGCCGCCCTGCTGTTTGCCCGCAAGCATCGCCTGGCTTTTTTCCAGCTGACCGATTTCATCGCCCCGCTGGTGCCGATCGGCCTGGGCGCCGGGCGCCTCGGCAACTTCATCAATCACGAGTTACCGGGACGTATCAGTGACGTTCCCTGGGCCATGGTCTTCCCCCCCATGATGGGGCTGGGGCCGGAGCCGCGGCACCCTTCAGCGCTTTATGAGTTCGCCCTGGAAGGCGTGGTGCTGTTTGCCGTGCTGTGGTGGCTGTCGCGCCGACCGCGCCAGCGGGGCCTCATCTCCGGGCTGTTCCTGGTGCTGTATGGCGCCTTCCGCTTCACCGTGGAGTTCGTGCGCCTGCCCGATCCTCACCTAGGGTTCGTCGCCTTCGGCTGGCTGACCATGGGGCAGCTGTTGACCCTGCCGATGCTCATCGCGGGGCTGGCTCTGGTTGTCTGGTCAATGCGTCAGCCAGTGGATAGGGCGAAAACGGCGGCGGCCTCATGAACACGGCCTTCACCTTTCTGCTGGTGCTGCTGTTCGTCGCCACACCGGTAGCGGCCCGTGGAGAGTTTCCCGCGGGCAGTGGCAAGAGCTCCCCCTTCGGTACCTCGGCTCAACGGGAATTCCTGGCGGCTAAAGAAGCCTTCCGGGCCAGCGCCTGGCGAGACGATAGGCGGCTCTACGTCGGTTTCGTCATTGCCGAGGACTATTACCTCCACCGCCATCGGTTTGCACTGGAAAGTCGCTCTCCGGGCGTCAGTTTCGGTGAGCTGGCAATTCCCCCCAGCGAACCCATGGTGCACGCGTCTCTGGGGGAAATCGAGGTGTTCTATGACCAGGTGGTATTCAGTGCGCCCATCGAGGCGAGCGACACCGCTGCCGAGCCGCTGGCCATCGCGGTGACCTTTCAGGGGTGTTCCGACCTGGGACTCTGCTATCCGCCCGAGCAGGTCGAGCTCGACGCGCTGTACGGTTCCCCTCCGGCAGCCTTTGATTCTCCCCCTGGTGATACTGGGGATAGCGAAGAAGGAGCGCCTTGAATGGATCCCACCGACCTGAGCCTGCCGCCGCTGGCGGCGGCCTTCGTCTTCGGCCTGCTCGGAGGGGCGCACTGCATCGGCATGTGTGGCGGCATCATGAGTGCCCTCACCTTTGCCGTGCCCCCCAGCATGCGGCAGCCGGGACGCCTGGCCGGCTTGTTGCTCAGCTACAATCTGGGTCGCATCATCAGTTACATGATCGCCGGCGCCCTGGTGGCGCTACTCGGCTCAGTGCTCAATCATGCCCTGGACGGCATCGCCCTGGTGCTGCGTATCCTGGCGGCGGTCATGCTGATTCTGATGGCGCTGTATATCGCCAACTGGTGGAAGGGGTTGCTGCGTGTCGAAGCCCTGGGTCGCTCGCTGTGGCGGCGTATCGAACCGCTTGGTCGAGGCTTGATGCCCGTCGTGAAGGTGCCCCAGGCCTTCGCGCTGGGCTCGATCTGGGGCTGGATGCCCTGCGGGCTGATCTATTCAATGCTGGCCTGGAGTCTGGCCGTGGCCGAGCCGCTACGCGCCGCGGCGATGATGGGGGCCTTCGGTCTCGGCACCCTCCCCGTCGTCCTGGCGACCGGTATGGCAGCCCGCCGCGTCTCGCTATGGATTCGCCATCCAGCGACCCGCACGCTGGCGGCGCTGCTGATCATAGCGTTTGCCGTCTGGCAACTCTGGCATCTGCACTCCATGACCGGCATGGACGATATGGCCAGCATGGCGCCGTCGCATCACTAATGGCAACCGCACGGGCCATCCGTAACGATAGCCGGTTGTGCCGATCCCAGCGATTCGATCAGTTGCTTCAGGCTAGGGGCCTCGGAACCATCATCGTGGTCGATGCTTTCCAGCCATCGCGCTATCGCCTGGAGTTCATGGATCCGCGAGCGAATGTATGGCCGTTGTTCAACCAGGGGAGCGTACGTATCGCTAAGCAGAGGGCTGCCTTGGTCCGCCCAGGTCAATATCTTCTTGATGTCTGGGAGACCGACTCCCAACGAGCGAAGGCAATCAATGAGACGCAGGCGACCCAGTGCCTCCTCGTCATAGAGTTGATAGCCGTTGCGCGGGTCCCGTTGCGGTCGTAACAACCCCTCACGGGTGTAGTGGCGTACCGTTTCCGCAGTGACCCCACCAGCCCGAGCCAGTTCAGTGACTCGCATTGCCTTTTCCTCACCTACTCATTTGCAGTCAGCCTACAACCGTGCGGCCGCCCAAAGGTCAAGGCCTGGTTATAGCGCTCAATGGGTGGCCGCCCGCATGACTCGGGGGCGCCAAAAAATAAGGGCTTGACCTTGAAGTGGGCTTCAAGGATACCTTTCCAGCAAGCAGCGCCGCTGCCGGGTAAAAATCAAAGCCAGGCCGTCCATCAGCCTTGCTGGTGGAAAGGTGATTCCCAGGAAGATAGAGGAGAAGTGTCATGCGGAAACGTCACACGGCGATCTTGACTGCCGCCATCATCGTCGCCAGCGGCTTCGGTGCCGGCTCGCTTCTTGCGCAGGAAGAGAATCAGCAGGCGCCAATGGAGGGCAAGGGCATGCAGGGCGACATGATGCAGGAGCGCGGCATGCACGACATGATGGGAATGATGAGTGAAATGAATACCATGATGAAAAACTGCAATGCCATGATGGAAAGCATGCAACAGGGTCATGAGGGCGATAGCAACGCCTGAAGTGGCATTGGCCGGGGCTGCTTCGCATAGGAGTGGCCTCCGCTAGGATTGGGTGACGCGGTGGGAGGACGGTACGTGAAAAAAGAGCTCTATACACCACTACTTGTCTTGGCATTGATGACCAGTTCTCCTTCCTTTTCCCATTCCCTCGAAGATGCCGAGGCAGAGCTGCAAGAGCGGGAACGCTACGCCCAATTCGTCGACCAGCCAGCGCCGGCATTTTCGTTGACCGATACAGACGGTAATACCGTGTCGTCTTCCGACCTGGAAGAAAGCGTCGTAGTGCTCAATTTCATCTACTCGCGCTGTCAGGAAGCCTGCCCGGTGCATATGAACCTGATTGCCGAGGTGCAGGAGCGAGTCAACGATACCGGCCTACGAGATGATGTTGAATTTATCACCATCGCTACCGACAGCGAGGATTTTTCCGGCACGCACAACAACATGCGGGCCTACGGTGAAAATTTCGATCTGGACCCCGCCAACTGGCGTTTTCTCTATCGGGCCGAAAATGAGCCTGCTGATACCACCCGCCAGGTCGCGGAGGCCTATGGCCTTCGATTCGATGATGTGGCCGAGGGCGTCCAGGCGCATGGCGTCGTGACTCATGTCATCGACCAAACAGGACGGATGCGGGCCCGCTTTCATGGGCTCAAATTCGATCCGGAGCACCTAGTTTTCTATGTAAAGGTGTTGGCAGAAGGACCAGAGGAATTATCCACCGGGGTGTGGGATCGTATTCGCCATACTGTCGTCAACACTTTCAATTGATGGCGCGAAAGTATAACCGGCCTCGCTGCCGACCGTTCTCGTGAACCTTATGGAGTCTCCGTATATGAAACACCTGAAGAAATTCACCATGGCTGCGCTGCTGGCCTTTCCCCTATCGGGACTGGGAGCCGAAACATCAGCAACCCTCTACAAGAACCCCAACTGTGGCTGCTGCGCCGAATACGCCAAGTATCTCGAACGAAGCGGGTTCGAGGTGGAGACAATCGATACTCACGATCTCGCGAAGATGAAAGCCGAGCACGATGTCTCCGAGGAACTGCAGGGTTGCCATACCACGCTCATCGACAATTACGTCTTCGAGGGCCACGTTCCCGTGGAAAGCGTCACCCAGGTACTCGAAGAGAAACCTTTCATCAAAGGCCTGAGCGTACCCGGCATGCCGCTTGGCTCACCGGGAATGTCGGGCGAGAAACAGGGTCCACTAGAGGTCTACACCCTGGCCTTTCAGCCGACCGATACCCCTGAAGTTTACGCCACCCACTGAAGGTGAGCCTTGGTCATGAGACAACTGATCAGAACCAGTTGGGTAGCGGTGGCATTGTGGGGAATGATCACCTCTTCGGCCGTCGCCGAACCACCCGAACGTGTGGGGCCGAATGGGTTTCTTCTCTGGGAAAGCCCACGCGAGGTGTCGGAAATCAGCTTCGAGGCTGGCGACGGTACCCCGCTGACGCTGACCACCTTTGGAGGAAAGCTGATCCTGCTCAACATCTGGGCGACCTGGTGTGGCCCTTGCCGCGAGGAGATGCCCACCCTGGATGCCCTCCAGGCTAAATTGGGTGGTACGGATTTCGAGGTCGTCGCGCTCTCGATAGACCGCAAGGGCATCGAAGTCGTCAACGAATTCTATCAGGAGGTGGGGATCGAGCATCTCGCTCCCTACGTCGATCCAACCGGCATGGCCAGCGCGAACCTGGGTGCCGTGGGTATTCCCACGACGCTTCTGCTCGACCGCCAGGGCAGAGAGATCGGACGCCTGGTCGGGGAGGCCGAGTGGGATACCCCTGAAATGATCAACTTTCTTGCCGAAACCATAGAAACCACCCAGGAGGACGCGCCATGAGTTGCTGTGACGACAAGCCCCAAAAGAGACAAGAGAAAGCCGGACTGAAAGGCCTGGTAACAGGCCCGCGCCGATGGATGCTGCTGGGCGCCGTGGCGGTGGCCGGTGGCCTTGCCATGGGCTGGGATCAGTTGGTCCTGCTCGGCCTCGCGCCTCTCCTGGTGAGCCTCTTGCCTTGTCTCGTCATGTGTGGACTGGGGCTTTGCATGATGAAATGCAAGCACAAGACAGGCAAATCAACTGACCCGAGTGAAGCCACCGACGCGCAAGCCGGGGTGGAAGCCTCCACAGCGGTACCCACGGAGACGGCATCCGCCAATCGTCTATCAGCGGATCACCAGGTGCCGTCCGAGCGGCCCATATCCAAGTTCCAAGCCTAGCCGCGGGATAAGCGAGGATGCTGGAGCTTGCCAATATCGGCCTGGCGACGGCCTTTCTGGCGGGCCTGATCTCGTTCGCTTCGCCCTGTGTCTTGCCGCTCGTGCCGGGCTATCTTTCCTTCGTCGCCGGGCGCTCGCTGGGGCAGATACGAGAAGCGGATCGACGGGAACGACTCCGGGTGTTGACCCAGTCGATCTGGTTCGTGCTCGGGTTCACCACGATATTCCTGATGCTGGGCGCCAGTGCCACGGCCATCGGGCGCCTGCTACTGATCTATCGCCAGGAGGCGAACCTGGTCGGCGGCCTCATCGTCATCCTGTTCGGTGCCTTCATGACCGGGCTCATTCCGCTGCATGGGTTACAGCGGGAATGGCGGTTGATCAACCGGCTCAAGGAAGCGGGCGGGGGGCCTGGTGCAGCCTACCTCCTGGGTGTGGCGTTCGCCTTCGGCTGGACCCCCTGCATCGGCCCGATCCTGGGCGCCATCCTGACTGTCAGCGCCTCGACGGCCAATGCCTCGAGCGGTATGGCGTTGCTCGGCATCTATTCGCTGGGCCTGGGGGTGCCCTTTCTGTTGACGGCGGTGTCGCTCGATCGCTTCCTGCACCACCAGCCATTCCTGCGCCGCTGGGGCCGAGCCATGCATCTGACGGCCGGGCTGATCATGATCCTGATGGGTATCCTGATGGTTACTGGCAAACTGTCCGAACTGTCCTATTGGTTATTGCGCACCTTCCCTGCGCTGGGCAGCATCGGCTAGCCGTTATTCGAGGAAATATTGCAATGAACAAGATCGCGAGTCGCTTCTGGCGTGCCCTGTCATTGACGAGCTGGGTCATGGCCAGCCTGAGCTTCGTCGGCACGGCCGGCGCCCCTCGTCGGCAAAGACCTGGCG
>NZ_NHOU01000034.1 GCF_002179555.1 Salinicola salarius
AGGCGCCGATCTTCCAGGTCGCGGACTATGGATTGGTTGGCGATCTGTTCGAGGTCGTTCCTGAGCTTGAGAGCAAGCTGTAACCCTTTCCTTCCTCCATTTTTGCGGCGGATAACGGCCAACGCCGTCGCTTTTTTATTCAGCATGGGCCTTACGTGCCAGAAAGAGTCGAGCACGATGCCATGAGTTTCGATGTGGTATTCGTCGCAGCGGCGTCCTTGTACTTCTCGTCCATCTGTTGGCTGAGGAGCCAGCAGGTGGACGAGACTGGGGCTCAGCCAGGTAAATCACCGGGTTGTACCATTCGGAGATGAAATATCCCACTAGTAGATGAGTTTTTCGGTTACTACCGGAGAGTGAATCAATTGAAGGGAGTCAGTATATGCAAGATGTTGTCATTGCCAGTGGCATTCGTACGCCCATCGGCAGCTATGGCGGAGTCCTGGCGGGCTTTTCCCTTGGCGATTTGTCGGCAGCGGTGACCCGGGAGGCCTTGGCGCGTTCGGGCGTAAGGCATACCGACGTCGGGCATGCGGTGTTTGGCAACGTGATCCACACCGAGCCCCGTGACATGTATCTGGCTCGGGTCTCAGCAGTTAATGCCGGCCTACCCATCGAGACCCCGGCTCTGACGCTTAACCGTCTCTGTGGTAGCGGCCTGCAGGCTGTGCTCACTGCGGCCTCTTATATCCAGTTCGGTGACGCCCACTGCACGGTGGCGGGGGGAGGCGAGGCGATGAGTCGTGCTCCCTACTGGCTGCCGGCCACTCGCTGGGGCCAGCGCAATTCGGCTCGCCTTCGAACATGGTCTGAGGGTCTCGGAGTTGGTGACCTTGCGTTGGTCGGCCATCGACCTGGTCACGCATGAGCTGCGTGTGAATCGCATCAAGGGCAGTCTCGATGGTACGCACCCTCTTCAAGGCAGCACGGTGCGTGCTCTGAAACGCTATCAGCGACAAGACGGACGTTCGTCGGGCCTGGTGTTCGTCAACGAACGAGGGACGCCGGTCAGCGTCGATGGTTTCCGGCGCATGATGCACCGGCTCAGCGAACAGGTCCTGGGCGTGAAGTGGCATCCTCATGCCCTTCGTCACGCTTGCGGTGTGCTCCTGATCAACAGCGGCGTGGATCTACGGATCGTCCAGCAGTACCTGGGGCATGCCAATATCCAGAACACCGTGGCCTACACGGCCCTGACCGGCCGGCCGTTCGAAAGGCTCGTCTTCTAAGCGTAATGCCGCTTGACAGTCTGTGCTGCCTCGCTAGCATTAGAGGGGCAAGCTCGCTGTTTTCGGACAGCCCGGACGGTCTTTCCGGCCCCAACGAGACGCCCTTACCCAAGCTCGCCGCGCCTCCCGCAAGCGAGCGCCGCTCTAGCGGTTGGAGGCAGCTTTCCATATGACGTCCTACCCACTCGGGGAATCACTTCCCCGATGGGGATGGTGGTCTCCCGAGCATGCCTATTGCTTCAAGGAGAACCACCATGACGACTTCAACTCAAGCCCAGACCACCTTCTTCAACCTCCACGTCGAAGGGGTTGGCTATCTCAACCGCGTCCGTACCGTCGATCCGAAACGCGCTGAACCGTTTCTGGCTTGCGACATCAACGCCCTAAACGGGCCGGCGGACGACGTCAGCTATACGCGTTTCGACTGCCGTGTGAGCGGCCAGGAAGCGCAGAAACTGGTCCGCAAGTGCCAGCAAGCCGTGGACATGAAGCGGAAAGTCCTTATTGGCTTCAAGCTGGGCGATCTCTGGACAGACACTTTCGTGTACAAGAAAGGCGATCGCCAGGGCGAAACCGGTGTCAGCCTGAAAGGTCGGCTGCTACTGGTGAAGTGGATCAAGATCGATGGCGACACGGTCTATCAGCGCGAAGCCCCGGCTTCCGACAACGCTGACACACCGGCGCCACAAGCTGACCATGCCAATGCGACCCCGTCGCAAGAGGTGCCGGCACCGACTCAGCCCAACGGCTATGCCGCGGCTCAGTCCGGTGAATCGGCCGGCTCTTTCGAGACGCCGGCGGCTGCCTCGCTCTAACCTTTCCAATCCACTGACCCGCCTGGGGAGACATCTCCCCAGCGGGCGGTGTCTCCCCTCCGCATTGGGAGACACTGATGGAAACCTCTATCTACGACGCCATGCGTCATGCCGATCTGGTCGTCGGCCATCATGAATCCGATCTCTACGTTCGCGACACGCGTCTGGCGCGAAAGCTCCTCGAGGAGCTCCGCGCGCGTGGCGTGACATTCACGGTCATCCCCTTCGTTTCGGAAACGGGTGAGGGGCCGTGTCTGGAGATACCCTTCGCCTACGATCCCTACTGGGAACGTCAAGGCGAGCGACCATAATCAGTTGAAGTGGGGCGAGCGTCACTGGCGCCGCCCCCTTTCTCACGACCCGGCTCAGGGAGGACATTCTCCCTGGGAGGGTGTCTTCCCTGGGTCATGTATCAGCCCCACCGAGGGCTCGACTTACGGGAGACATCCATGACTCAGTCCATATTCCTCAGCGATCTCGACTGGTACGGCGTCGACGCCTGGAACCGTCCGGTTTGGCAGCACAGAGGCACAGGCGCTCAATACTGCCTGGTCGACGAGCTCTACGATCCGGATGACCCACAGGCGAGGCTCAAGGCCATGGAGCGACTTGTCGCATACAAGGTCGGTCTGTATGTGAAGGAAGGTGAACCCAGCCATCCCGTGCACTACTGTCGCCGACCCGGTCATGTGCGCTGCACCAAGGCACCGGCTGGACAAGACGGCTTCACGCAGGGCGGCCTTTATGAGGTTTACCCTGCATCAGCAAGTACGACGTGTTGGGTCCGCCAAGATAGCTTGAGATATTGGCCGGAGACCGGCCTCCGAGACCTCGAGTCATCATCGATACTCCTTGTAGGTTCATGCTTGTCACTTATCGAGCTTAGTCGGCGGCCGACCGCATACCAGCGAGAACCGCGCGCTGGATTGACGGGGGTTAACGACGTGGCGAGGAGTAGGGGCAGGCGAGATTTCGGGCAGTGAAGTCGTTCGCGGTCACGCGCTCACATACCGTCCCGGCAGCCGTTCGGCCAGGAAATCCATGAACAGCCGGGCGCGCTGGGAGAGGGCGGTCTGGCGGTAGTAGACGACATTGATGCGCTGGGTCTGGAATTGCGTCTGATCGGGCAGAATATCGACGAGACGGCCTTGCCGGCGGGGCGCGATCGTCACGTAGTCGGCCAGGCAGGCGATGCCCTCGCCCGCCATGACGAGTTCGAGCAGCGTCGTGCCGCTGGAGGCGGAAAGCGTCGGCCTGACATGTAACGGCTCACCGCGCCCGTCGAGTAGCGGCCAGCGATTGAGATGATCCAGCTGGCTGAAGCCGAGCAGGCTGTGGTGGGCGAGATCGTCGACGCTCTGGGGGACGCCGCGGCGCGTCAGGTACTCGGGGCTCGCCAACAGTCGCAGCGGGCTATTGCCGAGCGGGCGAGCGTGCAGTGAAGAGTCTTCCAGCTCGCCGATACGGATGGCGAGATCGACCCGCTGTTCGAGCAGATCGACGAAGCGGTCGTGGGTGTCGAGCTCCAGCGCGATGCCGGGGTAGCGCTGATGGAATTCCCCGATCACCGGCACGAGCACGAACTGCATGAAGCTTGGCGCCGCGTTGATGCGAAGCCGCCCCTGGGGCCGGTCCTGATGGTGGGCGATGGCTTCCTCGGCGCTGTCGACGGCGGCGAGAATCGACCGCACGTGGCCGAGGAACGTCTCGCCTTCTTCGGTCAACTCCAGCCGTCGCGTCGTCCGTCGCAACAGCGTCGTGCCCAGTTTGCGCTCGAGACGATTGAGCGCGCGGCTGACGCCGGAGACCGTCATGTCCAGCCCCTCGGCGGCGGCCGTGATTGAACCCCGGTCGACCACGGCAACGAACGCCAGCTGTTCCTCGAGCGTGCTTTTCATGGACGCCTCCCAGCGAGATCGGACGGTTATTGATTTTAAGTCAAAAGTGACTTGTCGCCAGCGTGGTTTATCCATTGCGGTTTGTCGCCACAATGGTGCCATTGCGCTGCGCCAGAGAAACACCGGGGTGCGGCATTCAAGATCGCGACGGAGAACGCTCGAACGATGAAGATTCTATTGATCAATGGCGGCAAGCCGTTTGCCCATTCCAGCGGCGAGCTCAACAATACGCTGCACGGTATCGCCTGGCACACGCTGATCGAACTGGGCCACGAGCTCCGCGAGACGGTGATCGAGCAGGGCTACGATATCGACGCCGAAGTGCAGAACTATCTCTGGGCCGATGTCATCGTCTATCAGATGCCGGGCTGGTGGATGGGCGCGCCCTGGACCCTCAAGCGCTACATCGACGAAGTGTTCACCGCCGGCCACGGTTCTCTCTATGCCAGCGACGGGCGCACGCGCACCGATCCCAGCAAGCAGTACGGCAGCGGCGGGCTGCTGCAGGGGCGTCGCTACATGCTGTCGCTGACCTGGAACGCGCCGATCGAAGCGTTCGACGAGCCGGGCAACTTCTTCGAAGGCCTCGGCGTCGACGGTGTCTACTTCGCCTTCCACAAGTCGCAGGAATTCGTCGGGCTGGCCGGGCTGCCGAGCTTCATCGCCAACGACGTGATCAAGGCGCCGGAAGTCGAACGCTACCAGGCGGAATACCGCGAGCATCTGGAACGCGTGATCGGTCGGGCCGAAGCGCCGGTGGCCGAGACACGAGATTCGGTATCCGCCTGAGAATTGCGTTCCCTGAGAACCTAGCGCGTGACACAAAGGCAGCCTTGGCTGCCTTCGTCCGTTTACAGCCTCGGATCGGGCTTGAAGGGGAGGGGCTCGGCCGCTGCGACAATCGGATCAAACAGCGGATGTCCGGGGTTGAGCATGTAGTTGAACTCTCTTGGCGCCACTACGCTGGGCAGCGCCAGTGCCAGGCTTTGGCCAGAGGTCAGCCAGCCATCACCCAGCTCGGCAGTCTCTGCTGGCGCTGGCGCTTCCTGCCAGTTGTCCGGTAAATCCTCTGCGCCAACTCTCAAGATGCTCTCGGCGGGCAGTGTCAGGCGCAGTAGTGCATAGGCATCGAGCAACCGATAGCTTTCCAGATGCACCATGATTTCCAGCAGCGCCAGCGATTCGGAACTTGCCACATAGACACAGGCACGGCCCGGGCTGTTCCAGCGCCCCCCATAAAGCCGTGCGCCTTCGCCATCGAAGGCGGTGTCCTGATATTGACGTTTGACCAGCCGATAAGCGTACACCTCCATCACGCCGAGACTCCGTGCTCCAATCGCCCGATCAGGTTCAGTACCGTTTGATATTCGGCTGACGTCGCGCTCATCTCGATGGGTTTGCGCCCACCAAGGCCGATATTGGGTTTGAGCAGCCATGCGCGAGCGCCTTCGGCATCGCCCTCGAACAGATCCAGCGCCGCCTTGAAAAGCTCGGCAAAGCGATACAGTCGGTCGCTTTCCGCCAACTTGAAGCGGCCCGACTTGGCACGGCGGCTAAGCGTGGCGGAAGGAATATCCACATAGCGCGCCAGTGCCTTCTGCTCGATCCCCGACACCTGGGCAAGCCTGGGATAGACCCGGTACTCCACGCCTTCATGCAGCAGTTCGTGCAACTTGCGGCCTCGCGCCGGTAGGCCGATCTGTTGCCAGAAGCCGGAGGCCGAGGCTTTCGGTGGCTGGTATTGAGTAAAGCGGACGTCCATGACGATTACTCCGTTTGATAGCCTTAAGGCATATCAATTGGTATACGTGGCGCAGTCGTCTCCGTCAAGCGATACCGCTGTCAGAAAATATCGTCGACCGGGCTGACGGGTATTCCACAGCTGTCTCAGCCGTGGACGGTATCCGGTCCTGTCATGCGTGTCGCTCATCTGTCGGATAGCGGCGCGAATCCGTTGATCTGTCGCGTTCGACATGAAGTCGGTAGCGATGGCTTGCGGTATGCTGTGGTGCGAAAGATAGCTCGCTTACTAAGTGAGCTCGCACGCCACGCTGAGAGTACTGCCATGAGCACGTTTAACGCCAGAACCCCATCGACCGCCGGGAATGAGAATGCCACTGTCTCTGCGACCAAACTGCCCCCACGCCCCGATGCGGAAACGCTCTGGGCGCTGATCGCCGATCTCGAGCCAATGCTGGGCGATCGCATCACCACGGTGGCGGGGATTCGCGAGCAGCACGGGCATGACGAGTCCTGGCACCATCCGGCCGCCCCGGACGCCGTCTGCTTTCCGCACTCCACCGAAGAAGTCTCCGCGATCGTGCGGGCCTGCGCGGCCCACCGGGTGCCGGTGATTCCCTACGGTGTCGGCACTTCCATCGAAGGCCAGGTGATCGCCGATCATGGCGGCCTGTGTGTCGACCTTTCCGCCATGAACGCGATTCTCGACGTTCGCCCCGAAGACATGGACGCCACCGTCCAGCCCGGGGTGACGCGTGCCCAGCTCAACACCCATCTGCGTGCCACCGGTCTGTTTTTTTCCGTCGATCCGGGGGCGGACGCCAGCATGGGCGGCATGGCCTCGACCCGCGCCAGCGGCACCAACACCGTGCGCTACGGCACCATCCGCGAGAACGTGCTGTCGATGACGGTGGTGATGCCGGACGGGCGCATCGTCAAGACCGGCACGCGGGCGCGCAAGTCCGCCGCCGGCTACGACCTGACGCATCTGATGATCGGCGCCGAAGGCACGCTCGGCATCATCACCGAGCTGACGGTGAAACTGCACGGGCTGCCGGAGGCGATCTCCTCGGCGACGGTGGCGTTCGAGAACGTCGCCGGCGCCATCGATACCGTCATCGCCTCGATCCAGTACGGCATACCCATGGCGCGAATCGAGCTGATGGACGCCCTCGCGATACAGGCGGTCAATCGCTTCTCCGGGCTCGACTACGCCGAGAAGCCGACGCTGTTCCTGGAATTCCACGGCACTCACGCCGGCGTGAAGGAGCAGGCCGAAGCGATGGCGGAACTGTGCCAGGAATTCGGCGGCAGCGATTTCGCCTGGGCAACGAGGGAAGAAGAGCGCCAGAGGCTATGGCAGGCCCGCCACGATGCCGCCTACGCCGCCAAGGCGCTGCGTCCGGGAATGGAATTTCTCGCCACCGATATCTGCGTGCCGATATCGAAGCTGGCCGAGTGCATCGAAGCGACCCAAGCCGATGTCGCCGAAAGCGGCCTGGTCGCGCCGCTGCTCGGTCATGTCGGCGACGGCAATTTCCATCTGGTCGTCGCCGTGGATCGCCATAGTGAACAGGAGCTGGAGACGCTGGCGGCATTCAACCGGCGCCTGATCGAACGCGCCCTGGCCGCCGGCGGCACCTGCACCGGCGAGCATGGTATCGGCACCGGCAAGCGCGCCTACATGGAGGCCGAACATGGCGAAGGCTGGGCGGTGATGCGTGCGATCAAGGCCGCGCTCGATCCGCTCGGCATCATGAATCCGGGCAAGCTGGTGTAAGTTTCCGGTTTCCAGTCCGCTCCCTTCAGGCGCTGGCGGAGCGGGCTTCCGGCTCGAGCACCTGGGTGTACAGCGTGTTTCCGTCGCTATCCTTCAACGTGACCGTGAGTCTTTCGCTCTCGGCGTCCAGATCGGCCTGGCCGAAGAACTGATAGCCCGCCGAGGGCGGCAGGTTGGATTGGCCCTCCGGTGGCGCCTTCTGGAAGACCACTTCGGGGCCGAAGGTCGCGTCCATCTCGCTGGGGCCGAAGGTGCCGGCGTGGATCGGCCCGCTGACGAACTCCCAGAACGGCTTGAACGCCTTGAAACTGGCGCGCTCCGGCGCGTAGTGATGTGCGGCGGTGTAGTGCACGTCGGCGGTGAACCAGACCACGTTACGGATATCGTCGTCGCGAATGGCCTGCAACAGCCGGGCGAGCTCCATTTCGCGCCCGAGCGGCTGGCCGGGATCATTGTTGGCGATCGCTTCGAGCTGATCGCCATCCGGCACCACCATGCCGATGGGCATGTCCGCGGCGATGATCTTCCAGGTCGCGGTGGAATCGTTCAGCGCCTGGCGCAGCCAGCGGAACTGGTTTTCGCCCAGGAACGCGGTGGTCGATGATTCCTCGTCTTGCAGATTGGCGCTGTTGGGGCCGCGATAGCTGCGCATGTCCAGCATGAACACTTCCATCCCCGGCCCGTAGGAGAAACGTCGGTAGATCCGTTGCGGGGCGGAAGCGGGCAGGCGAATCGGCATGTATTCCAGAAAAGCCTGACGGGCGCGGGCGGAGAGCAGCGCGACGTTCTTTTCCGTATAGAGATCGTTGTCGAGAATCTCCTGCGGATACCAGTTGTTGGTCGTCTCGTGATCGTCCCACTGCGCCAGCATCGGCACTTCGGCGGCGAAGCGGCGGAAATTGGCGTCGAGATGGTTGTAGGCATGCTGGCCGCGATATTCGTTTAGCGTCTCGGCGACCTTCTGCTTGGCCGGCGTGACGATATTGCGCCAGGCGCTGCCGTCCGGCAGCGCGACGCGCTCCTGCAGGGGGCCATCGGCATAGACGGTATCGCCGGAGTGGATGAAGAAATCCGGCCGGACCTGGCGCATCGCTTCCCAGGTGCGCATGCCACCACGGGATTCGTCGATCCCCCAGCCCTGGCCGACGACGTCGCCCGACCACACGAAACGCAGGTCGCGCGGGGTGGATGGCGGCAAGCGCAGTTGCCCGACCATCGGCTCGCTCACCGCGCGTTCGTCTCCCAGGGCGGCGAAACGTACCCGGTAATGCACGGTATTCATTCCCTGAAGGCCGGTCGCATCGATCTTGCCGATCAGGTCGGTGCTGGGCAGCACGTCGACCCAAGGCAACTGGCGGGCGCCGCGGAACTCCGGGTTGTCGGCAACCTCGACCAGCATCCGCGATGGCATGCTGGCGCGCCCCCACAGCATCGCGCGGTCCGTCAGCGCATCGCCGCTCATCACGCCGCCTTCGACCGTCGGACGTCGACCTTCCGCCATGATGATCGCCGGCGCCCCCAGCAGCCCGGTGGCGGCCAACCCGAGGCCGATGCCGAGATGGCCACTGGTGATCAGAAAGTCACGCCTGGAAAAGCCTTTTCGATCGATCGTCATCGTGCCGTCTCCATCCGCTCGAGGTCATTGGTGCCAGTGACAACAGGCTAGGCGGCGCGAGTGACGAAGGTGTGAAGCTCGTGAGAAAGGGGATAGCGCGACACGATAGGCCGAGATCGGATCGCACCATGCTGCGGTGACGATCCCTGTGACCTGGAGTCGATTGCGGCCACCGACGGCGTGAACCATCGCTGACGCCGAAACGAAAAGCCGCCCGCTTGATCACTCGGCGGGCGGCTCTCCATGCGGGTTGCGTGAGCGAGTTCAGGCTTGCCGGGCCGCTCGCGCTGCATGCAGCTTCCGGTAGCTTTCGAGCAGGCGCTGGTGGCGATCCAGGCCTTCCAGCTGCACGCTGGTTGGCGTCAAACCGGCGAAGCGTACCGAGCCTTCCACGGAACCGACGACAGCCGTCATCGTTTCCTCGCCGAACATGCGCTTGAGGTTGTAGCGGTAGTCGTCGAGCTCGTGTTCATCGTCGAGCGTGATCTGCAGCACGGCAAGCAGCGCCTGATAGAACAGGCCGCGTTCGACGGTGTTGTCGTTGAACTGCAGGAACATCTCGACCTTGTCCAGCGCGTCCTCGAGTTGGCCGAGCGCCAGGTTGATCAGCAGTTTCAGCTCGAGGATCGTGAGCTGGCCCCAGACGGTGTTCTCGTCGAATTCGATGCCGATCAGGGTGATGATCTTCATCTGCTCGTCGAGCTCGCTCTCCTCCAGACGCTCGAGCAGGTCGGCCAGCTGTGCATCGTCCAGCGCGTGCAGGTCGAGGATATCCTCGCGGAAGGCGAGCGCCATGTTGGTGTTGTCCCACACCAGATCTTCGACCGGATACACCTCGGAGTAGCCCGGTACCAGGATGCGGCAGACTGGCGCGCCCAGGTCTTCATGGATCGCCACGTAGGCCTCCAGCCCTTCGGCTTCGAGAATGCCGAACAGCGCGGCTGCCTCTTCCGCGTTGGAGCCCGAGAAGTCCCACTCGACGAACTCGACATCCGCCCGGGCGCTGAAGAAGCGCCAGGAGATGACGCCGGAAGAGTCGATGAAGTGCTCGACGAAGTTGTTGGGCTCCGACACCGCCTGGGAGTTGAAGGTGGGCGGTGGCAGGTCGTTCAGGCCTTCGAAGCTCCGGCCCTGCAGCAGCTCGGTGAGACTGCGCTCGATCGCCACCTGCAGGCTGGGGTGCGCGCCGAAGGAAGCGAAGACACCGCCGGTGCGCGGGTTCATCAGCGTGACACAGGCCACCGGATAGCGGCCGCCGAGGGAGGCATCCTTCACCAGCACCGGGAAGCCCTGGGCTTCCAGCGCTTCGATGCCTTCAACGATGCCGGGATATTTCGCCAGCACGGCTTCGGGCACGTCCGGCAGCACGATCTCCTGCTCGATGATCTGTCGTTTCACCGCGCGCTCGAAGATCTCCGAAAGGCACTGCACCTGCGCTTCGGCGATGGTGTTGCCCGCGCTCATGCCGTTGCTGAGATACAGGTTCTCGATCAGGTTCGACGGGAACCAGACCGTCTCGCCGTCCGACTGGCGCACGAAGGGCAGCGAGACGATGCCGCGATCCGTCCGGCCGGAGTTGGTGTCGAACAGATGCGAGCCGCGCAGCTCGCCTTCCGGATCGAAGATCGCCCGGCAGTGGTCGTCGAGAATTTCTACCGGCAGTTCGTCATTCGGCCCCGGCTGGAACCACTTCTCACCGGGATAATGGACGAAATCGCTATCGGCGATCTCCGGGCCGAAGAACTGATCGTTGTAGAAGAAGTTGCAGGAGAGGCGCTCGATGAACTCGCCCAGCGCGGAGCAGAGCGCGGCTTCCTTGGTGGCGCCCTTGCCGTTGGTGAAACACATCGGCGAGGCGGCGTCGCGAATGTGCAGCGACCACACGTTCGGCACGATATTGCGCCACGAAGCGATCTCGATCTTCATGCCGAGGTCCGCAAGGATCTTCGTCATGTTGGCGATGGTCTGCTCCAGCGGCAGATCCTTGCCCTCGATCCAGGTCGATTCGCCTTCGCCGTCTTTGACATGAGTCCCCGCCATCAGCAGCGCCTGGGCGTCTTCGTCGATGCTCTTGACCGTCTCGATCTGGAATTCCGGGTTGTTCTGGATCACCCGCTTGACCGAGCAGCGCTCGACGGAGCGCAGGATGCCGATGCGATCCTTCTCGGAGATATCGTCCGGCAACTCGACCTGGATCTTGAAGATCTGGTTGTAGCGGTTCTCCGGGTCGACGATGTTGTTCTGCGAAAGCCGGATGTTCTCGGTCGGAATGTCCCGCGCGTTGCAGTAGACCCGCACGAAGTAGGCTGCGCACAGCGCCGAAGACGCCAGGAAGTAGTCGAACGGCCCCGGTGCGGAGCCATCGCCCTTGTAGCGGATCGGCTGGTCGGTGATGACGGTGAAGTCATCGAACAGCGCTTCCTGACGCAGGTTGTCGAGATAGTTGACCTTGATTTCCATGGAGAAGGACCGCGTTGGTAAGTGGCTGCGCCTCGAATTCTGGACCCGGGCGGATGGCGGCCATTATCCGGATTTGGGGGCGCTGCGTCTTGGGGGTGTTTTGTCGGAGTGGCGTTTCGGCTCGAAGGCGTCCCGTTTCGACCGGATGACCATTTCGACCGGATGACAAAAGGCCCGACCCCCATCCAATGGGGATCGGGCCAGCTCTCTTGCTAACGATGCGTTGAACAGCATCGCCAAGCGGTCTCGCTGGGCGCGACAGTTGCTACGAGGCGACCTGAAAGGCCATGGTGGCCTGTACGGCTCGCTTCCAGCCGTCATACAGTTCATTGCGCCTGTCGTCGCTCATGTGGGGTTCGAAGCGGCGTTCGATCGCCCATTGCTCGGCGATCTGCTCGCGCGACTCCCAGAACCCGAGGGCGAGACCGGCAAGATAGGCGGCGCCCAGCGCCGTCGTTTCGTTGATTTCGCTACGCAGCACGTCGACGTTGAGAATATCCGCCTGGAACTGAGCCAGGAAGTTGTTGGCGATGGCGCCACCGTCGGTGCGCAATTCGGTCAGATCGATTCCCGAATCGGACTGCATCGCCTTGAGGACGTCCGCCGTCTGATAGGCCATGGACTCGATGGCGGCGCGGATGAACTGCTCCTTGCTGGTACCCCGCGACAGGCCGAACATCGCGCCGCGCACGTTCGAATTCCAGTAGGGCGCGCCGAGGCCGGTGAAGGCCGGTACCAGGTAGACGCCGTCGTTGCTGCCGGCGCGCTCGGCATAGGCTTCGGAGTCCGACGCCTTGCCCAGCATCCGCAGCCCGTCGCGCAGCCACTGCACTACCGAGCCGGCGACGAAGATGGCCCCTTCCAGAGCGTATTCGACTTCGCCGTCGATCTCCCAGGCGATGGTCGTCAGCAGACCGTTTTCCGATTTCGTGGCTTCACTGCCGGTGTTCATCAGCGTGAAGCAGCCGGTGCCATAGGTGTTCTTGGCCATGCCGGGCTTGAAGCAGGCCTGGCCGAACAGGGCGGCTTGCTGGTCGCCAGCAATACCCGCGATCGGCAGCTCGTTGCCAAAGAAGTATTTCGGCAGCACGTTGCCATAGACTTCGCTGGAGGATTTGACCTCGGGCAGCATCGATTCCGGCACGCCGAACAGCTCGAGCAGCTCCGGATCCCACCGGCGTTCACGGATGTTGAACATCAGTGTGCGCGAGGCGTTGGTCACGTCGGTGACGTGTTCGGCGCCGCCGGTCAGGTTCCAGATCAGCCAGGAATCCATGGTGCCGAACAGCAGGTCGCCTTTTTCGGCCTTCTCCTTGACGCCGTCGACGTTGTCGAAGATCCACTTGACCTTGGTGCCTGAAAAATAGGCGTCGATCACCAGGCCGGTCTTGTCGCGGATCATGTCGGCGTGGCCCGCTTCGCGCAGCTGGTCACAGATCTCGGCCGAATGCCGCGATTGCCAGACGATGGCGTTGTAGACCGGCTGGCCGGTGTGCTTGTCCCAGATCACCGTGGTCTCACGCTGATTGGTAATGCCGATGCCGGCAATTTCCGAGACGTCGACCTGGGTGTTGTTGATCACCTCGGTCAGCGTTGTCAGCACGCTGGTCATGATGTCGCGCGGGTTGTGTTCCACCCAGCCCGGTCGCGGAAAGATCTGTTCGAACTCGCGCTGGGCAACGCCTGCGATCTGCCCATTGTGATCGAACAGCATGGCGCGGGAACTGGTCGTACCCTGGTCGATCGCGAGTACGTATTTCTTTTCGTCGCTCATGGCGGTTGCTCCTCGTATTCGTTGCGGAAATCGATCAGTCAGACGGGTTAATAGATGTAGGCTACAAGCGCAGCCAGCGTGCTACCGATGACAGGGCCGACCACGGGAACCCAGGCATAGCGCCAGTCGTTAGGGCCCTTGTTCTTGATCGGCAGTACGGCATGGGCAATGCGGGGGCCGAGGTCACGCGCTGGGTTGATGGCGTAGCCTGTCGGCCCACCCAGCGAGGCCCCGATCGAGACCACCAGCAGTGCGACCGCCAATGGCCCGAGGCCGGATGGCGTGTTACCGAACATGATGATCACGAAGATCAGTACAAAGGTGCCGACGATCTCGCTGACCAGATTCCAGCCGTAGGATCGGATGGTCGGTGCCGTGGAAAACGTAGCCAGTTTGATGGAGCTATCTTCGGTGTCATCGTACTGTTTTTTATAGGCGAGGTAGCAAACGACCGCCCCGAGAAAGCCGCCGACGAACTCAGCCACAAAGTACGTGACAGTCGTGACGACATTGATCGGAATACCATCGGCGTACTCCTGAGCCGGACCGATAAGTAAACTGAGAGTCACCGCTGGGTTGAGATGCGCACCGGTATCGTAGGCAACGTAGACCCCGCAGAACACGGCAAGCCCCCAGCCGAAGAAGATCACGATGCCATCGCTGCCGTTGCCGTTCGTCCTGTTCAGCAGGACGTTGGCCACGACGCCGCAACCCAGTAGCGTCAGGAACGCCGTTCCGGCGATCTCGTGAACCAGTATCGTTTCTACAATTCCCATGAATACTCCTTAATGTCATGAGTGTCGTATCCGGATAAGGCCGGACTTGCATGCCCAGCAAGGTGAATGCCGATAAAAATGATGGGCTGGCGTGCCATGTTTTCCTCCTTCGTGTTGCGCCTCTCGTATCGATGGCAGTTGGATTGATGCCGTCATTCGCGACGGCGGCGTTCGCTTATGGGGTCCGGGAGCGTACCTAGATTTCCGGCTCGGCCTTGGTGGGCCCGTCGGAAGAGCGAGCGAGGTAGTCGGCAAGCCGTTGGCATTGATCATCGTCGAGCCGTAACCCGAGCTTGGATCGCCGCCAGAGGATATCTTCGGCAGTTCGTGCCCACTCGTGATCGCGCAGGTAATCGACTTCGGCGGCATACAGGTCGGCGCCAAAATGCTCGCCCAGATCTTCCAGGCTTTTTGCACCCTCCACGATGTCGCGCACGCGGGTCCCGTAGTTGAAGACCAGGCGGTTGGCCATGCCCAGGGGAATGAAGGGGTGACTGGCCTGTAGCGACTCGAACAGATGCTGGGGTTTCGCTTCTTCTCCGCCGGGGAGCGGGTGGCCCTTGCCGGTCCAGGCTTTTCCCTGGTTGCCGAGCTCGGGGGCCAGTTGATCGACGGCATCCTCGGCCAGCCGCCGATAGGTGGTCAGCTTGCCGCCGAAGACGTTGAGCAGGACGGCGCCGCCGGAGGTATCGAGCTGGATGCGGTAATCGCGGGTGATTTCACTGGCGTTGTCCTCGCGATCGTCGAGCAGGGGGCGCACGCCGGAGTAGCTCCAGACGACGTCGTCGGGACCGATCGACTGCTCGAAATAGCGATTGGCGGATTCGCAGAGATAGCGGACCTCGTCTTCCTCGATCGCCACTCTGCCCGGTGCGCCCTCATGCTCGACGTCGGTCGTTCCGATCAGCGTGAAATCACGCTCGTAGGGGATGGCGAACACGATGCGGCCATCGGGCTGCTGGAAGATGTAGGCGTAGTCGTGGTCGAACAGCCGGTTGACCACGATATGGCTGCCCTTGATCAGGCGCAGCGAATACGGATGCTTCTGCGAAGCGACCTCGTCGAGGAAACGTACGGCCCAGGGCCCGGCCGCATTGGCCAGCCCGCGCGAGTGAACCGCGATTGTCTCGCCGTCCATCGTCTTTAGAGTGACTTGCCAACCGTCGGCGTTGCGCACTGCCGTTTCCGCGCGGGTACGCGTCATGATACGGGCGCCACGGTCGGCCGCGTCCATGCAGTTGAGCACCACCAGCCGAGCATCCTGAACCCAGGCATCCGAGTAGGCGAAGCCCCTGGCGAACTCGGGCTTCAGTGGCGTCCCGGCCGGGTGATCGGCGAACTTGACGCCATGCGAGCCCGCCAGCGTCTGGCGTCCACCCAGGTGGTCGTACAGGAAAAGCCCGGTTCGGATCATCCAGGCCGGCCGCAGATGTTTCTGATGAGGCAGGACGAAACGCATCGGCCAGATGATGTGCGGCGCAGCCTTGAGCAGTACCCCGCGCTCGGAAAGTGCCTTGGCCACGAGCTTGAACTCGTACTGCTCCAGGTAACGCAGGCCTCCGTGGATCAGCTTGGTCGAAGCCGAAGACGTATGGCTGGCAAGATCATCCGCCTCGACCAGCAACACCGAAAGGCCGCGACCCGCGGCGTCACGCGCGATACCCGCGCCGTTGATACCGCCGCCGATGACAATCAGATCGTAGCTTGCGTTGGCCATGTTCGGATCTGCTCGCTAATGTTCGAATTGACTCATTGTGGCTCGCTATCGAACATTTTTAATTAATCAAAAAGTATTAGATGCTGGACAAGTCGTATGTCTGTTGTGGATTGCGAGAGCGGTAACTGCCTGATGAATCAATAGTCTAGAGCAACTTTATCCATTCGTTTACGAGATTTTCATCAATGAAAATTTCTTGGGTCAGAAGTTTTTATCCGAATTTCATGAGCTTGAATCGTGTAGAGACAAGTGTCAGAGGGAGGGGCTGGTGGCGGTCATCATGACGACTCGCGATAGGCCTGCCTGGGGCGGATGGAAGCGCGGACGGGGCGAGGAGAGGGCTTTCGAAATCAAACATTGGGTCTGCGTTCGAGACCGTAATACTCAGGAAGGTACAGGAGGTGAACGATGACCGAAGAGCGACCCCCAATATCCATCCTGGCGAGATTCTGCTGGAGGATGTCATCGAGCCGTTGGGTTTGACCAACAATGCCTTGGCCATTGGTGCCCCGGCGACCCGTATCGGCGAAATCACGCGCGGGGCGCGGGCGATCACGGCAGACACGGATTTGCGCCTGTCGATCTACTTCGGCACCAGCCCGGGCTATTGGCTGCGGCTACAGAATTCCTATGATCTGGATGAGGCCAGACGCCACGGTCACTACGAGGGGATTCGCCCTCGGGTGGCTTGATCGAGCCAGGTAACCAGAAGGGCGGCGCCAATGTCGCCCTCGGCACGAACCGCCGTATCCGCCTCTCTCCGCCTAACTTGCAGCTGAATCCCTCTCATGTCGCTGTCTCATATTTCACGCCAGCTTCTGCAGCTCTTCATACAGCGCCAAGGGAATCTTCACGCCATTGACGCGGCTGCGTTCCCGCGCTTCATAACGACGCTGCGAGGGCAGCCGGGCGCCCTGGTCGAGGATGCGCTCGAACAGCACTTCCGCGTGGGCGAGATGCGCGTCGGCGCGTTCGCCCAGGAAGGTGGCGGGGGAGAGGGCGATGATGATCTCGCCGTGGTAGGGCTTGCCGGTGCCTTGATCGTTGGCGGGCTGAGTCTCGTGGCTGAGCACGTCACCGATCAAGGGGCCGGCGAGCAGTTCGATCATGGTCGAGAGCGCGGAGCCCTTGTGGCCGCCGAAGGGGAGCATGGCGCCTTCGAGCGCGGCTGCCGGATCGGTGGCCGCGTTGCCCTGGTCATCCAGTGCCCAGCCTTCGGGGATCGAGTCTCCGGCGCGCTTGTGTAGCTCGATCTCTCCCCGAGCGACGACGCTGGTGGCAAAATCGAAGGTATAAGGGTGCTTCCCCGGTCGCGGCCAGGAAAACGCGATGGGGTTGGTGCCGAGCAGCGGGCGATTGCCGCCCGTGGGGGCGACGAAGGCGTGGGTCGGGTTCATCGCCAGGCCCACCAGGCCCATCTCTGCGAGTGCTTCGACCTCGGGCCATAGCGCGGAGAAGTGGAAGCAGTTGTTGATCGCGAGCGCGGCGATGCCGTTACGTTCGGCCTTCTCCTTGAGGTGCGACTTGCCTCGTTCGAAAGAGAGCAGCGAGTTGCCCCGATGCGCATCGATCCTCACGATGCCGGGCGCCTGATCGATGATCTCCGGCTCGGCCTGGGTATCGACGCCGCCTTTTCTGGCGGTTTCCACGCAACTGATGAGGCGATAAAGGCCGTGGGAATGGCATTCGTCACGTTGCGCCGCGATCACACTGCGCGTGATTGCGCCGGCGTGGGCATCGCTGAATCCGGCATTGCCGAGGATGCGCAGGCTCAGCGCTTCGGCGTCTCGAAGCGAAAGGGTAATGTCTTGTTCCATGGTCGGGCTCTTCGGCGGGTGCATCAGACATTGGCATGCAAAGACGCCAGACAGTGAGTCGGCTCTTTGTCATACAAGCAGGAAGCCAGCATAAACGTCTGAAACGTCAGCGCCTGTTAGACGAAAGTGATAGTTCGCCGAGCGTGATGCCCCGAATGGTGTGGTTGCATGTCGGGCTAGGTCGGATCCTGATGCGATCCCGGCACCGCCAGCGCGTTCAGATCGAGCATCTGGATCGCGCTGATTGCGGCCTTGATGGCGCCTTCCTGGCACAAGCCGGACAGGGCGGCATTTTCATAGCCAGACAGTGCGGCCTCGATGCAGGCTTTTTGGACTTTCGTGGCGAGCTGCAGCGCTTCCGTCTCGTTCATCGCTTCTTCTCCAATCGTCCATCGCGCATTAGCAGGTACTCCCTGAGCACCACGGCATGATTGCGTTCGACGTCTTTCGCAGCGAACAGCAGCGTCAGCTGCTGCTGGCGGGCGATCTCACATAGCTCGTCGAGAGCGGTGGTGTCGGCCTCGGCGAGTTCCGCGAGATACGCCTTTCGAAACGCTTGCCAGCGTTCCCGGTCATGGCCGAACCACTGGCGTAGTGCCTTGCTGGGTGCGAGCGTCTTGTACCACGCATCGATCCTGGCATCTCGTTTGGCGATGCCACGCGGCCACATGCCATCGATCAGAACTCGATAGCCGTCGTTCTGGGCGGCGGCGTCGTAAATCCGTTTGAGCTGAATCTTCATGAATGCTCCCCGAGGATTGGCGGTAGCAATCTTCGCCAATATCCGGATACTTATAACGCTGTGTTTTTGTTTCTAACAACAAGCAGGGATAAAAAATTATGAAAAAGGCTTTTGTGGTTCCAGTCGCTGCCGCTCTTTTCGCCGTCGGCTCGACCGCCTCGGCTATGGCTCATGCCCAGGAAAAGCCGCTGGTCATCGGCACCAACAACTGGGCCGAGAACGTTGCCGTCGCCAACCTCTGGAAGCTGGTGCTGGATGACCAGGGGTATGACGTCGAGCTATCGGATGTCGGCAAGAGCGCCTTGTTCGCGGGATTGGCGAGCGGCGATTTCGATCTGTCGCTGGAACTGTGGCTGCCGTATACCGACAAGGCGTTTCTCGAGCCGTACAAGGATACGCTCGAGGTTCACGACGCCTGGTATGACAGGACCGGGCTGGGCCTGGTGGTGCCGAGCTATGTCGACATCGATTCCATTCCGGAACTGGCGAAGCGTGCCGACGAGTTCGAATACCAGGGCAGCCCGACGATTCTGGGGATCGACCCGGGCTCGGCGATCGCCGGGATGACCGACGACGCTATCGAAACCTACGATCTGCCTCTGAACCAGGTGAACAGCTCCGAACCGGCGATGATGTCCGCGCTCGACCGCGCCTACAAGAGTGAAGAGCCGATCGTGGTAACGCTGTGGAATCCGCACTGGGCCTTCGCGGACTACGATCTGAAGTATCTCAAGGATCCCGAGAAGGTCTATGGCGACGGTGACACGATCTACTGGTTCTCCCGCGAGGGCTTTTCGGGAGACGATCCGTGGCTGACGGCGGTGCTCGATGCCTGGCACATGAGCGATGAAAGTCTCGGCGAGCTGATGTCGGAGATCGAGTCTCAGGACGATCCGGTGGCGGGCGCACGGACCTGGCTCGAGGAAAACCGCGATCAGGTCGACGAATGGCTGGCGGCCGGCGAGCAGATTCAACCGTAGCGATAGCGGCGATCGCGTCTTGTCCTGCGTGGCTGGCCGCTTCTATTAAACGGAACGGTCAGTCAGTGCAACCACTGCGGGTCACGCTATTGGACAATTGATTAAACGCTGCTTCACGCTCTAGTCTGTGCCGATTACCGGATACCTGACAGACCGGTAACACAATGACAATCGGCCACAAGCCGATATCACAATAACAGCGTGCTGCTGTGCAGGAGATTGATCATGAAGAAGACGCTGCTTGCGGCTGGCATCGCCGCCATGATGCTGGGCGCGACCCCGGTCATGGCCAAGACGCTGGTCTACTGCTCCGAAGGCTCTCCGGAAGGCTTCGATCCCTCGCTCTACACTGCGGGGACCACCTTCGACGCGTCGAGCAAGACGGTCTACAACCGTCTGGTCCAGTTCAAGCCGGGTACCACCGAAGTCGAACCGGCCATCGCCAAGAGCTGGGAAATCTCCGACGACGGCCTGGAAGTGACCTTCCATCTGCGCGATGACGTCAAGTTCCAGACCACCGACTTCTTCACGCCGAGTCGAAAACTCAACGCCGACGACGTCATCTGGACGTTCGAGCGTCAGATGGACGAGAACAACCCGTATTACAAGCTCGCCAATGGCAGCTTCGAGTACTTCAATTCGATGTCGATGGGCGAGTTGATCAAGTCGATCGAGAAGGTCGACGATCATACCGTGAAGTTCGTGCTCACCAAGCCCAACGCGCCATTCGTCGCCAATCTGGCAATGGACTTCGCTTCGATCCACTCCAAGGAGTACGAGCAGCAGTTGCTCGACGAGGGCAAGCCGGAGCTGGCCAACCAGCAGCCGATCGGCACCGGTCCGTTCCAGTTCGTCAACTACCGTGAAGATGCGGCCATTCGCTATCAGGCGAACCCGGACTACTTCCGCGGCAAGCAGCCGATCGACAACTTGGTCTTCGCCATCACTTCCGATGCCCAGGTTCGCTACCAGAAGCTGATGGCGGGCGAGTGTCATGTGATGCCGTTCCCGAATCCGTCCGATGTCGAAGAGATGAAGCAGAACGACGACATCAACGTACTCCAGGAAGCGGGTCTGAACGTGGCCTACTTGGCCTACAACACCCAGCAGGCGCCGTTCGACAAGCCGGAAGTGCGCAAGGCACTCAACATGGCGATCAACAAGCAGGCGATCATCGACGCGGTGTTCCAGGGCGCTGGCGAAGTCGCCAAGAACCCGATCCCGCCGACCATGTGGGGCTACAACGACGACATCCAGGATGATCAGTACGATCCCGAGCAGGCCAAGCAGATGCTGGCCGATGCGGGCGTCGAGAACCTGAAGATGAACATCTGGGCGATGCCGGTTCAGCGTCCGTACATGCCGAATGCGCGGCGTACCGCCGAGCTGATGCAGTCGGATCTGGCCAAGGTCGGTGTCGATGCGGAGATCGTCACCTACGAGTGGGGCGAGTATCTGAAGCGTTCTTCGGATACCAAGCGCGAGGGCGCGGTCATTCTGGGCTGGACCGGCGACAACGGCGATCCGGACAACTTCATGGGCGTGCTGCTCGGCTGTGATGGTGTCGGCGGTGCCAACCGTTCGCAGTGGTGCCACCAGCCGTTCGACGAGCTGATCCAGAAAGCGCGCACGCTGAGCGATCAGGGCGAGCGCGCCAAGCTCTACGAGCAGGCGCAGGAGATCTTCAAGGAGCAGGCACCGTGGGACACCCTGGCCCACTCCACGGTCTTCATGCCGATCCGCAAGGAAGTGACCGGCTACAAGATCGATCCGCTCGGCGGCCATAGCTTCGAAGGCGTCGACATCAAGTGATTCTCTCCTAGCGAGGACACGGGGCGGCTCTGAAGCCGCCCCGTCTCTTATCGCGCGACTAGCTAGTACTCCAAAATGTTCAAATTCTTTCTGGTCAAGCTGGCGCAGCTGGTCCCGACGTTCATTGGCGTCACCATCGTTGCGTTCGCTTTCATTCGCCTGTTGCCGGGCGACCCGATTCTGCTGATGGCGGGCGAGCGCGGCATTTCTGCCGAGCGCTATGCCGAGCTCAAGGCGCAAATGGGCTTCGACCGCTCCTTGGTGGCCCAATATTTCGATTTCCTGAAGGGGTTGCTGCACGGCGATCTCGGTAATTCCCTGGTGACCCACTCGCCGGTGATGGATGAGTTCATGAGCCGCTTTCCGGCCACGCTGGAACTTTCGCTGTTCGCCTTGGCGTTCGCTGTCATCATTGGCTTGCCGGCCGGCGTGCTGGCGGCGGTCAAGCGTGGCAAGACGCTCGACCATACCGTCATGGGTGTCAGTCTGACGGGCTACTCGATGCCGATCTTCTGGTGGGGCCTGCTGCTGATCATGCTGTTCTCCAGCACGTTAGGCTGGACGCCGGTTTCCGGACGCATCTCGTTTCTGTATTTCATCGACTCCGTCACCGGCTTCATGACCATCGATAGCCTGATCGCCGGCGACTGGGGCGCGTTTCTCTCCGCGCTGCATCACCTGGTCCTGCCTGCGATCGTGCTGGGCACGATTCCGCTGGCGGTCATCGCGCGTCAGACGCGCTCCTCGATGCTCGAAGTGCTGGGCGAGGACTACGTTCGCACCGCGCGCGCCAAGGGGCTGTCGAACTTCCGCGTGATCATGGTGCATACGCTGCGCAACGCGCTGATCTCGGTGGTGACGGTGATCGGCCTTCAGGTCGGCCTGCTGCTGGCGGGGGCGATTCTGACCGAGACGATCTTCTCCTGGCCGGGCATCGGCAAGTGGATGATCGATGCGATCTCGCGGCGCGACTATCCTTCGGTGCAGGGTGGTCTGGTGCTGATCGCGTTCATTGTGATGATCGTCAATCTGCTGGTTGATATCGCCTATGGCGTCATCAATCCACGCATTCGCCATTAAGGGGGCATGACAATGGCTGCAATTTCCACCCCCGCCGCACCCGGGACGTTCCGCTACCAGCTGGCCTCCTTCTGGAGCGATTTCAGCGCCAGTCGCGGTGCGCTGGTCGGCCTGATCTTCATCGTTCTCATTCTGCTGGTCGCGCTGTTCGCGCCCTGGGTCGCCCCGCACGACCCGGCGATGCAGGACCGTTCGGCGCTGCTGGTGCCGCCGGTCTGGCATGCCGAAGGAAGCTGGGACTATCTCCTCGGTACGGATGCCGTGGGTCGCGACATTCTTTCACGTCTGATCTACGGGGCGCGCTATTCGCTCTCGATCAGCGCCATGGTGGTCATCATCTCGATGGGCGCCGGGATCTTCCTCGGCCTGCTGGCCGGGTACTTCCGCGGCTGGATCGAGACCGTGATCACCCGCGTGATGGACGTGGTGCTGGCATTCCCCAGCCTGCTGCTGGCACTGGGCCTGGTCGCCATTCTCAGTCCCGGCCTGACCAGTGCCATGATCGCCATCGCCATGGTGCAGCTACCCTATTTCGTGCGCCTGACGCGGGCCGCGGTGATCGGCGAGAAGAGTCGCGAGTACGTCATCGCCAGCCGGCTTTCCGGCGCCGGGCACCTGCGGCTGATGTTCAACACGCTGCTGCCCAACTGCATGGCGCCGCTGATCGTGCAGGCGACGCTCTCTTTCTCCACCGCGATTCTCGATATCGCGGCGCTGGGTTTTCTCGGCATGGGCGTCCAGCCGCCGACGCCGGAGTGGGGCGCGATGCTGGCCAATGCGCGCGAGTTCATGGGTAGCGCCTACTGGGCGGTCACGTTCCCGGGGCTGATCATTCTGCTCACGGTATTGATGATCAATCTGATGGGTGACGGCTTGCGCGATGCGCTCGATCCCAAAATGAAGCGTTCATGACGCAGGAGGCTCTTTCATGGCATTACTAGATATCGAAGGGCTCAGCGTTCGCTTCCAGACGAGCAGTGGCCTGTTCGCGGCCGTGGAGGGCGTCAATATCAACGTCGACCGCGGCGAGGTGTGGTCGATCGTGGGCGAGTCCGGTTCCGGCAAGTCCGTGTCGATGCTCGCCACCATGGGCCTGCTGCCGTGGACGGCACAGGTCACCGCCGACAAGATGGCCTTCGATGGCCAGGATCTGCAGCAGTTGAGCTCGCGCCAGCGCCGGCGCATCGTCGGCGGCGAGATGTCGATGATCTTTCAGGAGCCGATGAGCAGCCTCAATCCCTGCTTCACCGTCGGCACCCAGATCGACGAGATGATCAAGCAGCACCTGGGCGGATCGCGCAAGGAGCGCCACGAGCGGGCGCTGGATCTGCTGGCGCAGGTGGGGATTCCCGACCCGGCGCGTCGGATCAAGGCGTATCCGCATCAGCTCTCCGGCGGCATGAGCCAGCGGGTGATGATCGCCATGGCGATCTCCTGCAACCCGCGCCTGCTGATCGCCGACGAGCCGACCACGGCGCTAGACGTCACCATCCAGGCGCAGATTCTCGAGCTGCTGCTGCGGTTGCAGGAAGACACCGGCATGGCGCTGATCCTGATTACCCATGACATGGGCGTGGTCGCGGAGACGGCGAAGCACGTGGTGGTCCAGTACGCCGGCCGCCAGGTCGAGAAGCAGGACGTGAAGTCGCTGTTCGCCAATCCGCGTCATCCCTACACCGAGGCGCTGCTGTCGGCGCTGCCGGAGCGCGCCGGCGATCAGGATCGCCTGCCGACCATTCCCGGCGTCGTGCCCGGTCAGCATGATCGCCCGACGGGTTGCCTGTTCAACCCGCGCTGCCGCTATGCCACCGAGCACTGCCGCGAGGTCGAGCCGGTGGCGGCGCCGGACGATCCGGCCCGTACGTTGTGTCACTATCCACTGGAAGATGGGATCTCGCCGTCGCCGGCTGCGGCGGGCGTGGCGCGAGACAACCCGCAATCCAGCCCGCATAGAGAGGTGCGCCCATGAGCCGCGATGCCGTATTGAGCGCCGTCAATCTGACCCGTCACTATCAGATCAAGGGTGGGCCGTTCTCCAAGCCGGCGACGGTGAAAGCGCTCAACGAAGCCACTTTCGAACTCTATCCCGGCCAGACGCTGGCCGTTGTCGGCGAGTCCGGCTGCGGCAAGTCGACCCTGGCCCGGGTGCTGACGATGATCGAGCCGCCCACCAGCGGCAAGCTGACGATCAGCGGGCACGAGGTATCGTTGAAGGAGGGGCAGCGCCCGCCGGCCGCGCTGCGCCGCGAGGTGCAGATCATCTTCCAGAACCCGTATGGCTCGCTCAACCCGCGCAAGACCGTGGCGACCATGCTGGAAGAGCCGCTCAAGCTCAACCGCAAGGAGATGAGCGCCGCCGAGCGACGCCAGGCGGCGCTGGACATGATCGCCAAGGTCGGGCTGCGCCCGGAACACGCCGATCGCTACCCGCACATGTTCTCCGGCGGGCAGCGTCAGCGCATCGCCATTGCGCGCGCCCTGATGCTCAACCCGAAGATTCTGGTGCTGGACGAGCCGGTCTCGGCGCTGGATCTGTCGATCCAGGCGCAGGTGCTCAACCTGCTGGCGGATCTGCAGGACGAGTTCGGGCTGGCCTACGTGTTCATCTCGCACGATCTGTCGGTGGTGCGCCGCATCGCCGACGACGTGATCGTGATGTACTTCGGCCAGCCGGTGGAAACCGGGCCGGCGGAGGAGGTCTTCACCACGCCGCGCCACCCCTACACCCAGGCGCTGTTTTCGGCCACGCCGGTGGCGGATCCCAACCGCCGACGCGAGCGCGTCCACCTCAAGGGCGAACCGCCGTCGCCGCTGGCGCCGCCGCCGGGCTGCCCGTTCGCCCCGCGCTGCCATCTGGCGACCGAGGCCTGCACCCAGGCTGATCCGCCGCTGGATAGCGTCAACGACCGGGTCAAGGTTGCCTGCATCCATGTCGACCAGGCGGTCGCCAAGTACGCCCGGGCGGGTTGAACCGAAAGCCTCCCGCCCAATGCGAGCGCCGATTGCTGCAAGACAGTCGGCGCTCGGCCCTCATCCTGCCACTCTCGATGTCGCCTCCTGGCGGTAAGCGTTCATTCCAGGACGCCCTGCCA
>NZ_NHOU01000035.1 GCF_002179555.1 Salinicola salarius
GACTGCCATCCACCAGATTTGACTATAACTCCATGCCTTCGAGAAAACAGCGGACCAGCACCGGGTCGATCGGCTTGACCTGGCGATAGGCGAACAGTCCACGGTTGGCCTCCACCGCGCCGATCGAACGCATCATGTTCTCGCGGAACAGCATGAAGCCCATCAGCCCGACCACCATCCAGGCCACGTAATCGGCGCCGGCGATGTGGCGGCCGGACATGAACAGCCCCCGCACCGACACCATCACGCCGATGATCGCCAGCGGCTCGAAGATCATCCAGAACCAACCCATGCGATCGGCCATGGTGCGCGAGATCGCTTCCCGCATGAACATGGCGAACCACACGCTTTTGGCGACCCGCCATGACGAGCGCGAAGGCGCGCCAGCCGGCCTCGAGAAATCCGGTTGTGAAAAATCCGGTCGTGAAGAATCTATAGCCATGATGGATTACCCCCGATGGTGCGCGCGTGATGCGCATGCCCGTCGGAAAGAGCACGGAAAGATCGCGGGTCGAATGCGCTCATAGGTCGAGCGCCACGCGAGTGGCCACGGCAATCTGGAACAGGATCTGGGTAATCGAAGACGCCAGTTCGATATTGCTCGTCGGGGCTGCCGGGAGAACGATGATCTCATCGCCGGCGCGCATCCGGGTCTGACCCGACTGGACGACGGCACCATTGCGGTGAACCACCAGGACCTGATCTTCGTCGGCCCTGGGCGTGAATCCGCCGGCCTGCTGGATGTAATCCATGGCGGTCATGCCCGGCGTGAAGACCATCGCCTGGGGAATGATCACTTCGCCGCTCAACAGGACGGAGTCGGTGTTCTCGGGGATCGTGACGATATCGCCGTCCTGCAGCCGGATGTCCGCGACATTGCCTTCCCGGGCGACGACCAGCCGACCGGTCGGCTTGACCTGGGACGCCTTCTGCACGAAGCGCTCGATCAGCTCCGCCTGACGCACCTGAATCTCGCCTTCCTTGGCCGTGCGGGCCGGGTAGCCGAGATAGGTCGTCTCGAGCCGACGCAGGCTGTCCTTCAATGACTGGGCCTGCTGCTCCGCCACGCTGATCCGGCGGATGGAAATATCCTGATAGCTGGTCATGTTCCGGGGCACGCTGATCGCATTGAGAAACTCGCCCAGACGCGCATCCCGCGGCAGCGCATAACGTGAAGGCCCGTAATAGCTGCCCTCCACCTGGACCACGATGGTCTCGTCGCGCAGGTCGGCGCTGAACAGCACCTCGTCGCCGCGGCGCACCTCGGCGCTGCGAAACTCCGCCAGCGGCAGATAGCGGGAGATCGGGCCCGACGGGCGGCTACCACGCAGCAGCACGTGCGATACGCCGGATTTCAGCCGCGCCAGGTTGATCACGTCCTGCCCGGTCAGGGCATCGCCGATCAGCTCGTAGCGGTAGTTCTTCTGCACGTCACCGACGACGCTGATGGCCGGCCCGCGCTCCTCGACCACGATGGTGTCGCCGTCCCGAAACTGCGGTCGCGCGATATCGCCATTGATGAGGAAGTTGTAAAGATCAACGACGTTGACGACCCGGTTGCCACGCTTGATCACGACCTGGCGATAGCTGCCCAGCGCCTGGTCGATGCCGCCGGCCTGATCGAGGAAATAGAGCACCGAATCGTTCGGTGTCCCCGAGTAGCGCCCCGGATTCATCACGTAGCCCGTGACGAAGACCCCCACCGGCTGCACGCCCTGCAGATTGGTGTAGACGCTGACGTTTTCCGGGTAGACCGACTGGATTGCCCCACGCACCCTGGCATTGAGCTGGGCGTTGGAGATGCCCTGGACCTGCAACGGCCCGATGCTCGGCAGGAAGATGTTGCCCTGCGCGTCCACCGCCAGCACGCGATCGATCTCGACCCCGCCCCAGACTCGGATCGTGATCTGGTCGCCAGGCTTGATCAGATAATCGGGATTGAGCCCGTCGGCCATCATTCCGCGGAAGCCGCCGCTGAACAGATTCTCGCCGAACGGCGGCAGGCTGTTGGGATCGACCATGGCCTGTGCCCGAGGATCGACCGGCCCATAGGTGCCGCTATCCCAGTCGGCTCGCGGCGTCGTCTCGGCCATGTCGCCCTCTTCCGTCTGCGAGGTCATCGCCTGTGCCTCCTGGTCGCTACCCAGCAGCGTGCTGCTGTTCAACCCGATGGCCTGCCCGTGAGCAAGGTTGGCGCTCAAGCACGCTACCGCCACCAGGCACATGGCCCGGAAAATCATTGCTACCCGCTTCATGATGGTTCCCTTCCTTCACGTTTTTTCAGGCCACGAATACCGGATATCGAAACATTGAATAACCGGCCAAATGCCACTGAAGGCACTTGTCAATTCGGTGGCAGCCAGGTCGTTCCGGCATCTGGAACGACGGATTTCGACGGCTTCGCCGATCACGCATCCGAACGACTTTCGGACGCGATCTAGCGAATGATTTCCGTCACCAGACGTTGTGCGTACCAGCCTTTACCGGGCACCAGGCAGGTGATTTCCCCCGCCGGCAGGCTGGCCGGTGCCGCGTTGCGCGTGACATCCAGACGAACGCAGCGCCGGCCGCTGGCCGAGAAGTAGCGTTCGCGAGCATGAATCGCCACGTTGGCGCCCCAGGGCGACGTGGCGAGCGTGGTGACGCTGCCCGTGGCGGCGCTGTCGAGAAACGTCGCCAGTGCCGCGTTCACCGGCGTGGCATCGTCCATTGGCACCACGGCCGTATCGAGACGTTGCTGATAGGAGGTCGCGCACCCCGAGACGGCGGCGAGCGTCAGCGCCACCGCCAGCCATCGCGATGCGCGATCGAACCTGACTTTCCTGATTTCTTTTTTCATCGTGCCCACCTTTCCCTCGATTTCCCGCGCGTTATCGCCGAGAACCTCGCCTGCTGTTGCGATGTAATGAATTGCTGCTTCTCTACCCACTGACTTCCATTCACTGACTGCTCATCCTTGAAAAATCGACTGCTTTCATGCCCGCCTATGCGAGCATGATTCATGCCCTTCAAATGATCCGATGCCGACGCAGCGCCGCGATGAGTCGCCCGACGGTTTCCTCGAGGTCATAAGCGGAGGTGTCGATTTCGACTTCGGGAGATTCCGGCGCCTCATAGGGGGAACTGATGCCGGTGAACTGGCTGATCTCGCCGCGACGCGCCTGGCGATAAAGTCCCTTGGGATCGCGCTGTTCGCAGACCGAAAGCGGGGTATTGACGAAGACTTCGATGAACTCCCCGTCTTCCACCAGGTTGCGGATCATGCGACGGTCGTCGCGAAACGGTGAGATGAACGAGACCAGCGTGACCATGCCGGCGTCGACCATAAGCTTGGCCACTTCGCCGATCCGGCGGATGTTCTCCTGGCGGTCCTCGTCGCTGAAGCCGAGGTCGCGGCACAGGCCGTGGCGGACGTTGTCGCCGTCCAGCAGATAGGTGTTGTAACCCATGCCGAAAAGCTGTCTTTCCAGCGCATCGGCCACCGTGGACTTGCCCGCCCCGGAAAGGCCGGTGAACCAGATGATGCTCGGCTTCTGGCGATTGCGTTCGGCACGCCGACGCTTGGTGACCGCCATGTCGTGCCAGACGATATGGCCGACGTTCAGCGCATCCACGACCATGCCGGCGCCGACCGTCAGGTTGCTCAGCTTGTCGATGAAGATGAAATTGCCGGTTTCCGGAGAGCGCTGATAGCTATCCAGCACCAGCGGCTGGGTGACCTCGATCTGGCAGCGGGCGATGCCGTTGAGACCCAGGGTGTCGGCGGCACTGCGCGCCATGGTGTTGACGTCGACCTGGTAGACGATGCGGACGACACGCCCCGGCACGATGCGAGTGCCGGCCTTGATCTCGTACTCATGGCCCAGCATCAGCGGCGTCTCGTGCATCCACACCACGTCGGCGGTGAATGCCGTGCAAGGCTCGATGTTGCTGTTCGCCGCGACGAGGGTATCGCCACGGGAGATGTCGATCTCGTCGTGCAGCGTCAGCGTCACCGATTGCCCCGGATAGGCCACGTTCAGGTCGCCATCGTTGGTCACGATGCGCGCCACGGTCGAACGCTTACCGGAGGGCTCGACCCGAATCTCGCTCCCCACCTCGACGGCACCGGCCGCCAACGTGCCGCAGTAACCCCGGAAGTGGAGATTGGGTCGATTGACGTACTGCACCGGGAAGCGCAGCTCGTGCAGGTTCTGCACCGACAGGGTCTCGATCTGCTCGAGCTGGGTCAGCAGCGGCGCCCCGTCGAACCAGCGCATATCGCTACTGGGATTGACGACGTTGTCGCCGTTCAGCGCCGATATCGGCAAGAAGCGCACGTCGGTCACGTTCAGCCTGTCGGCGAAGTCGCGGTAGTCGGCAACGATCTCCTGGAACCGGGCCTCGGAGTAGTCGACCAGGTCCATCTTGTTGACCGCGATCATGAAGTGACGAATGCCGAGCAGATCGCAGATGAAACTGTGCCGCCGGGTCTGCAACTGCACGCCGTAGCGCGCATCGATAAGGATCACCGCCAGGCTGGCGGTGGAAGCGCCGGTGGCCATGTTGCGGGTGTACTGCTCGTGTCCCGGGGTATCGGCGATAATGAACTTGCGCTTGTCGGTGGAGAAAAACCGATAGGCGACATCGATGGTGATGCCCTGCTCCCGCTCCGCCTGCAGCCCATCGACCAGCAGCGCCAGATCGACCTGGCCGCCCACGCTGCCCCGTAGACGAGAATCCCGCGTCACCGCAGCCAGCTGGTCTTCCCGGATCATCCTGGCGTCGTGGAGCAGCCGACCGATCAGGGTCGATTTGCCGTCATCGACGCTGCCACAGGTGATGAACCGCAACAGCCCCTTGCTCTCGTGCTCCCTGAGGTGGCGGTCGATGTCATTGGCGAACAGCGCGGGTTGATGGGTCATCGGACGGCCCCCTCGCGCGTTTGCGGCTCCACGGTACCGACGCGACCCTGTTCCACGACGGGACCGAAGCGCTCGCCGGTACGGGTAAGCAGCATCTCCTCGATGATGTCCGGCAAGGTAGTCGCGCGTGATTCGGTGGCACTGGTCAGCGGGTAGCAGCCCAACGTGCGGAAGCGTACCCAGCGCTCCTGCGGCACCTCATCATCGGCCAGCGGGAACCGGGCATCGTCGACCACGATCAGCCTGCCGTCCCGCACGACCGTAGGGCGTGGGGCCGCGTAATAGAGCGGCACGATGGCGATCGATTCGAGATGGATGTATTGCCAGATATCCAGCTCGGTCCAGTTGGAAAGCGGGAATACCCGGATCGATTCGCCCGGGTTGATCTTGCCGTTGTAGAGACTCCACAGCTCGGGCCGCTGCTGCCTGGGGTCCCAATGGTGATGCCTGTCGCGAAACGAGTAGACGCGCTCCTTGGCGCGGGAAGCTTCCTCGTCTCTTCGCGCGCCCCCGAACGCCGCATCGAAGCCGTACTTGTCCAGCGCCTGCTTGAGCGCCTGGGTCTTCATGATGTCGGTATATTTGGCGCTACCGTGATCGAACGGATTGATACCGGCGGCCTGACCCTCTTCGTTGACGTGCTCGATCAGCTCCATGCCGACCTGAGCGGCCACTCGATCGCGGAACGCCATCATTTCGCGGAACTTCCAGTTGGTATTGACGTGCAGCAGCGGAAACGGTGGCGTCCCCGGATAGAAAGCCTTGCGCGCCAGGTGCACCATCACCGACGAATACTTGCCGATCGAATACAGCATCACCGGATTGCGAAACTCCGCAGCCACTTCTCGAATGATCTGAATCGACTCTGCTTCGAGTTGCCGAAGGTGAGTGAGAGCCCTGATTGTAAGTTCACGCATAACATGTCCATGCATCCGATCGAGAGTAACGAAACGAAAGTTCCCAATGGTCAAAACCGGCTCGAGAACACTCGGGACGCCGCTGCCATTTGTTGTTTTCGAGACCTTTTTCGACCAATTGCCCAGTCCAAGTCAAACTTTAAAATCGCGACAGGTAAGCTCATGTAAAGCGTCAACACCCTTTTCAGAAGCGTTGGCAAAAACAATTACACAGCACGGACTCATACTAAAATACGAACCTCTAACAACACCATCAAGCCACTGTTTTTAAACGAATTAAACTCAAAATAGCGGTATTGAACACGCCATATTGGTAGTGACATCCATTAGCAGCAAGCTGCACGTCGTGAAATTACCCAAACATGCCAAGACCTATGTAAGCCATTCGCTTAACTCAAAAACAACGAATTAAATACCTCGATAAAAAAAGACAAAGCATGAGTTTATTAATCCCCGGAGCACCGGTTTTCCCCGCAGAAAAGTTTACTTACACTTCCCTCGTTAGTTAGTACATTAACGGTTACAAAAAATTCTTAGCTTTATCAATTCGACACACCGTAAAAGCAGGCTTATTCTGCGCGTTGAGTTACAATAAATTTGAAATTTGCCTTAGCACTGGGACTCGAATCGCTCGAGTGCTCTTGGGAACCAAGCAAGAGGCAGTGATGCAAACTTTTATTTGACGTTCTCTTTGACGACGGACCGCATCCGCTTTTAGTGACCCATGCCCAACGATTCGACAGTCCTGCGACCGTCCTCCCCCCGTGTGGCCGGCTATCTCTCCAAAGGCTTGGCACGCTGGAATATCATCCGCTGCCTGCTACCGGAATATTCGCGCCAGGTCCGCCTCAGACCGGGTAGCCGACAGCCCGTCGATGCGATTCTCGGCTGGGGCTTGAAGCCCACCTCGACACAGGCAAGACGGTTGGCCGCGCGGCGCGGCGTGCCTTACGTCGCCATCGAGGACGGCTTCCTGCGCTCGCTGGGGCTGGGCGTCAACTATTCCCAGCCGCATAGCCTGGTCGTTGACTGCAGCGGCATCTATTACGACGCGACCCGCCCGTCCGACCTGGAACGGCTGCTCACCGAGGCCGATTTCGAGACCGACGAGCTGGAACGTGCCACCCAGGCCATGCAGCGTCTGCGCCAGCTGCGGCTGTCGAAATACAATCACGCGCCGGACCGGCCACTGCCTCCCGCCGATCGGCCGCGAGTGCTGGTCATCGACCAGACCCGTGACGACGCCTCCATTACCCACGGCATGGCCGATGCCAGTTCGTTCCAGCGCATGCTGGAGCGCGCCATCGACGACCATCCGGAGGCGGAAATCCTGGTCAAGACCCATCCCGACGTCATCGCCGGGCGCAAGCAGGGATATCTGACCCAGGCATCAAAGCACCCCCGCTGCCGGCTGATCGGTGACGATCTCAACCCCTGGGCGTTATTTGACGCCGTCGGCTCGGTCTACGTGGTCACCAGCCAGTTGGGGCTCGAGGCGCTGATGGCAGAAAAGCCGGTGCACTGTTTCGGCATGCCGTTCTATGCCGGCTGGGGGCTGACCCGGGATGCGCTACGCTGCGAGCGCCGCCAGCGTCAACGCACACTGCCGGAACTGTTCGCCGCGGCCTATCTGCGCTACTGCCGCTACGCCAACCCCTATACCGGGCAAGCGTCGACGCTGGAGGCCACCATTGACCTGATCGCCGACCAGAAGCGTCAGCGTGACCGACTTGCCGGGCGTTGGCTGGCTGTCGGCTTTTCCAGCTGGAAACGCGCCTTCATTACCGATTTCCTCGGCCCGGCGTCGAGCGTGCGCTTTCTCCAGGGCGATCGTCCTCAGCCGCTCGAACTGGAAGGACGGGACAGCCTGGTGGTGTGGGGGCAGAAAGCCACCGACGAGATCAAGGCGCTATGCCGTCAGCACGGCCTGAAATTATGGCGAATGGAGGATGGCTTCGTGCGTTCGGTCGGGCTCGGGGTCGACCTGACCCGGCCGCTGTCATTGGCCTTCGACTCTCGCGGACTCTATTACGACGCCAATAGCCCCAGCGATCTCGAGCACCTGCTGGCGAAGACCGATTTCGAACCTGCGCTGCTGGCACGTGCCAACCGCCTGCGCCAGCGCCTGATCGAGCTGAAGCTGTCGAAGTACAACGTGCGTGGCAAGACGCGACCTACGCTGCCGACGGAGGTCATCGGCGCCCGCCCGATCGTGCTGGTGCCCGGCCAGGTCGAGAGCGACGCCTCGATCGCCCATGGTTCACCCGAGATCAAGACCAATCAGGCGTTGCTCGAGGCCGTCCGACAGAATCGGCCCGACGCATTCGTCGTCTACAAGCCGCATCCGGACGTCGTCTCGGGGGCACGGATCGGCCTGTTCGACAACACCGCACGCAAGCTCTACGACCTTGAACTGGTCGACTACGACATCGTCGATCTGATCGCACTTGCCGACGAGATCCACACCATGTGCTCGTTGACGGGCTTCGAAGGGCTGTTGCGGGGTGTGGAAGTGCATACCTACGGGCTGCCGTTCTATGCCGGCTGGGGGCTGACCCACGATCGGCTACATGCCTCGCGTCGCCAACGACGGCTGACGCTGGACGCGCTGATCGCTGGCGCGCTGTTGATGTATCCAACCTACGTCGACCCTGCCACTGGCGAGCTTTGCAACGCCGATACCGCCGTCGAACTGATGCGGCAGCAGCGCGACCAACGCTCGGGACTTCCTCTGCGCGTCCGCCTGTATCGGCTATACCGCAACCTGTTTTCCAGAAGGCGATGACTTGAGTGCTTTGACTTTGAGCAACATGCGCAAACACTTTTTGCTGCTACAAGGTGTCTGCTCCCCGTTCTTCGACCGGCTGGGCGAGCGGTTGCGGGCGGCGGGCCATGCGGTGACCAAGGTCAATTTCACCGTGGGTGACAGCGTCTACTGGCGCCAGGGAAACACCTACGTCTATCGTGGCCAGGCCAAGGACATTCCCGAGTTCCTCTGCGGGATCTGGGATCGTCACGGCATCACCGACCAGGTGGTCTTCGGCGACCGTCGCCCAGTGCATCGTCGGGCGATTCTGGCCGCGCGTCGTCGCGGCATCCGCAATCACGTCTTCGAGGAGGGCTATTTCCGGCCTTACTGGGTCACGTTGGAACGCGAGGGCGTCAATGCTCATTCGCTGCTGCCACGCGCCCCGGAATGGTATCGGGAAGCCGGCAGGCGCCTGCCCAGCGTCGGGCGCCCCCAAGCCTTTCCCAACCAGTTCCACACCCGTGCGCGGCACGACGTGCTCTATCATCTGGCCGGCGTCGTGAACCCGTTCCTGCATCCGCACTATCGCAATCACGCCCTGGTCACGGCGCCGGTGGAGTACGCCGGCTTTCTGCTGCGCAAGCTCCGCAAGCCACATTGGAAACGCAGTGACGACGAGCGATTGCAGGCGCTATTGGGGTCCGGGCGGCCGTTCTATCTGTTGCCACTACAGTTGAAGAGCGACGCCCAGATCCGTTACCACTCCGACTACAAGAACATGCAGGAAGTGATCGGCAAGGTGGCCGCTTCGTTCGCCTACCATGCACCAAGCGATGCATTTCTGGTGATCAAGAACCACCCGCTCGACATGGGGCTGGCCCAGTACGCACGGCTGATCAAGGTATTGGCCCATGAATACGACCTGGGCGACCGCCTGGTCTACCTCGAAGGCGGCAACCTCGAGGCCCTGCTCAAACGAGCCAACGGCCTGATCACGGTCAACAGCACCGCCGGCAACGTGGCGCTGGGATTCGGCTGCCCGACCCACACCCTGGCCTCACCGATCTACGACATCGCAGGTTTGACTCATCAGGGCACGCTGGATGATTTCTGGCTCGATACCCCGGCCCCCGACGCGACACTCTTCCGAGCCTACCGCCGAACGGTCGCCCAGACGGTTCAGATCAATGGCGGGTTCTACTGCCGTCCCGGCATTGACCTGGCCGCGGAAAATGCCCTTCAAGCGCTACAAAGAGAGCGCTCTCCATTAAAGCAACTCATGGATGAAATCGCGTCATGACCCGAATCGTCATTACCGGCGCCACTGGGGCCATCGGCCAGGCTCTGGCTGCCGTTTATGCCAGACCCGGCAACCAATTGATCCTGCACGGGCGCCAGCGTGATGTGCTCGAGAGGCTGGCCGATACCTGCCGCCATACCGGCGCCGAGGTCGAGCTGAGCCAGGCCGAACTGGGCGATGACGACGCGCTGTTCGCCTGGCTGGATTCGCTGTGCACGCCCACAGTGCCGGATATCGTCATCATCAATGCCGGCATGAACATCAACATCGGCGAAAACGGCAGTGGCGAGCCGTGGGAAGACGCCAGCCGTCTGCTCGAAATCAACCTGCGCGTGCCGATGGCGATGGGTAACTACCTCGGCAAACGCATGCGCGCCGCCGGCCACGGCCAGCTCGTGCTGATGAGCTCGCTCGCGGCCTATCACGGCCTGCCGGTCACGCCGAGCTACAGCGCCAGCAAGGCCGGCGTCAAAGCCTATGGCGAAGCCCTGCGCGGCTGGTTGGCGCCTTACGGCGTCGGCGTCAGCGTGGTCATGCCGGGCTACGTCAGTTCGAAGATGTGCCACGAGATGCCCGGCCCCAAGCCATTTCTGTGGCAACCCGAACGCGCTGCCAAGGTCATTGCCCGGGGCATTGAGCGCAACCGTGCCCGGATCAGTTTCCCGTTTCCGCTCAACTTCGGCTGCTGGTGGCTGGCCGTGCTGCCGGCGGCGATCTCGCAGCGCCTGCTGACGTTGTTCGGCTACGATCACGACCATGGCGGCGGAGCGCATCGATGATTCACGGATTCTGGAACGGTTTCTGGGCTACGATCACCACGCTGGCCGTCACGAGCCTTTTCGAATGGATACTGAAACCGCGCCCCCAGCCGCTATGGCAGCGTGCGCCGGCCGCGATCGCCGTGCATCTGGCGACCGCGGTGCTGCACTTCGCCTTCTGGCTGCTGGTGGTGCAGCGCCCCTGGTTCGCAATGGTGATCGCCGCCTCGCTACAAATGGTGGTCATCCAGGTCAACAACACCAAGTCGACCTCCCTGCGGGAACCCTTCCTGTGTCAGGACTTCGAGTACTTCGTCGATGCGATACGCCATCCTCGGCTCTACATCCCGTTTTTCGGTATCGGCCTGACCATTGCCGCCAGCCTGGCCGGTGCCATCGCGATCGGCATCGGCTTCTGGCTCGAGCCCTCGCTTTACGGTCATGCCGATGCGCCCTGGTCACTGCTGAGTACGCTGGTGCTGGTCGCAGCGAGCGTCGCCGTGCTGGCCTGGCAACTGCCCCGCCTGCCCGACTGCACGCTGGTGCCCAACGACGACCTGGTCCGGCTTGGCCTCTACCCCTATCTCTGGGCTTACGGCCGGCTGACACGCCATCCGATCGACCGCCAGGATAACGACGCCGCCTTCGCCGCGCCGGCCGATCCTGACGCGATCGATGCCGCCAGGCTGCCGAACGTGGTACTGGTCCAGAGCGAATCCTTCTTCGATCCGCGCGACTGGCATCCGGCCATTCGCCGCGAACTGCTCGGTGAATATGACGCTCTGATGGCCGAGGCCACGCTGGCCGGGCGTTTCGACGTGCCCGCCTGGGGCGCCAATACCGTGCGCACAGAGTGCGCGGTACTCACCGGATTCACGCCGTCCCGGCTCGGCGTGCATCGCTTCAATCCCTATCATCAACTATCCACATTGCCGGTCAACAATCTGGCCGGCGCGCTCAAACGCCTCGGCTATCGCACCGTCTGCATTCATCCTTATCCCGCCAGCTTCTACCTGCGCGACAAGGTCTATCCCAATCTCGGATTCGACACGTTCATCGATATTGTCGACTTCGACATCAGCGAGCGTGACGGCCAGTACACCGGCGATCTCGCACTGGCGGAGCGGGTTCAGCAGCAGTTGGCAGTGGCCGACGAAAAACCGCTGTTCGTTTTCGTGATCAGCATGGAAAATCACGGCCCGCTCCATCTGGAAACGGCGGTCCCGGCCGTCGCCGAGCGGTGGATCGAAGGCGGCGTTACCAGCGGTTGCGAAGCGCTAACGGTTTATCTAAGGCATCTGCGCAATACCGATTGTATGCTTGGACGACTCAGGGATTCTCTTCGGAAAAATGAACGGCCCGGCATTCTGGGTTTCTACGGAGACCATGTGCCGATCATGCCGAAAGTCTACGCACTGCATGGCGAGCCGGATGGTTTAACGAACTATTTCATCTGGCAGACCGCACCCCATTCGAGCGATAACGTACGAATGACGCTCCCAGCCGATAAATTAGGCACAACGATCTACGACAGAATCATCGAACATGCCGGCGAGTTTGGTGCGAATTGAGAAAGGCGTAGCCAATGCTACGAAGCAAGGAGTCCCAATGACCAAACGCGTTGCCATCATCGGCGCAGCTCACCGGTTCCCGAGTGCCCCGACATCACAACGTTTCTGGCAAGCACTCAAGGCGGGTGAAGACCTCGTCACCACGGTCGCCGATGACCGCTGGGGTATGGAGGCCTATCGCCATCCCGACAAGCAGCACCCTGGCACCAGCTACACTTTTGCCGCCGGCAGTCTCGGCGACATTGCCGGCTTCGACGCCAGCTTCTTCGGCATCTCGCCGCGTGAAGCCGCCCAGATGGACCCGCAGCAGCGCATCCTGCTGGAAATGGCCTGGGAGGCGATGGAAGACGCCGGCATCCCGCCGCAGACGCTGCGCGGCAGTCAATGTGGCGTGTTCCTGGGTATCGCCAGTCTCGACTATTCGTACCGCATGGCCGACGACATGTCGGTGATCGACACCTCGACCGCGACCGGCAACACATCGAGCATCGCCTCGAACCGTATCTCCTACGTGTTCGACCTGCACGGCCCGAGCATGTCGATGGATACCGCCTGCTCCTCGTCGCTGGTCGCCTTTCACCAGGCGTGCCAGTCGATCCGCAGCGGCGAAACGGAAATGGCGCTGGCCGGCGGCATGAGCCTGCATCTGCACCCGTTCGGCTTCATCATCTTCTCCAAGGCGAGCATGCTCTCGCCCACCGGACGCTGTAAGGTCTTCGACGAATCCGGAGACGGCTACGTGCGTTCCGAAGGCGGCGGCATCTTCCTGCTCAAGGACTACGACAAGGCCGTCGCCGACGGCGACCGAATCCTGGCCGTCGTCGCCGGCAGCGGCGTCAATACCGACGGTTTCAAGAAAGGCCTGACCGTGCCCAACGCCGACGCCCAGGTCGCGCTGATGAGCCAGACCCTGGAGCGTGCGGGGCTGACGCCGGACGACATCGACTACCTGGAAGCCCACGGCACCGGCACCGCCGTCGGCGACCCGCTGGAAACCCGTGCCATCGGCGCGGCGATCGGCCAGAAGCGCAAGACGCCGCTGCCGATCGGCTCGGTCAAGAGCAACCTCGGCCATCTGGAGACCGCCTCCGGCATCGCGGGGCTGGCCAAGGCGCTTTATGCCCTGCGTGAACGCGAAGTGCCCGCCACCATCGGTATCCGCAAGGTCAACCCGCGGATCGACCTGGAAGGCTGGAATCTCGACATCGTCGACAAGCCGCGCAAGCTGAAAGCCGAAGGCCAGTTGACCATCGGCATCAACTCGTTCGGTTTCGGCGGCGCCAACGCCCATGTCATTCTGCAGTCGCCGAGCGAGACGCCGCAGCCCGAGACAGCCGGCCAGCCCCAGGCTCCCGTCCGCAAACTGCCGCTATGCCTGAGCGCCCGCAGCCCGGAAGCGCTGCGCGAGTTCGCCGCCCGCCTGAGCGATAACCTGACCGCGGGCAACGTATCGTTCTACGACACCGCCTACAGCCTGGCCTTCCGCCGCGAACGCCACCCGCACGCGGCGGTCCTGCTGAGCGATAACCCCGCCGACGCGATCACGCGGCTGGATGCCCTCGCCGCCGCCGAGAGCGTCCCCGGTGCCGCCGTTGGCGAACGGGTCGACGATGGCTACGGCCCGGTATTCGTCTATGACGGCAATGGCTGCCAGTGGGAGGCGATGGGCCGCACGCTGCTGAACGAATCCCCGGTCTTCGCTGCCGCCGTCGACGAGGTCGACGCGCTGTTCGCGCAATATGCCGGCTTCTCGCTGCGTGCCGAGCTGGGGGGGATCAATCAACAGAACGCCGCCGAGGGCGAAGATCGCCTGGCGCGGACCGAAATCGCCCAGCCGGCGCTGTTCGCGCTGCAGGTTGGCATAACCAGATTGCTCGAATCCGAAGGCGTGCGCCCCGCCGCCGTCACCGGCCATAGCGTCGGTGAAGTCGCCGCGGCCTGGGCCTGCGGCGCACTGAGCCTGGCCGATGCGGTCAGCGTCATCTACCACCGCAGCGCCTGCCAGGGCCGCACCCGGGGCAGCGGCGAAATGACCGCCGTCGGCCTCGGTGTCGATGCCCATGCAGCGCTGGCTGGACGATCCCGCCGATTCCAAGGACGGTTCCAAGAACGGTTCCAAGGGCTATGCCGACATCGTGATCGCCGGGGACAACAGCCCCAAGGGCGTGACGCTGGCCGGCCCCGCGCAAGCGCTCGAGCGCCTGGAAGCGGCGCTCTCCGCCGAACGGGTCTTCGCCAAACGCCTGGCGCTGGACTACGCCTTCCATAGCCCGGCCATGGACCCGATCCGCCAGGACGTGATCGACGCCCTGAGGCACATCACGCCTCGCGCCGGTCGCGTGCCGTTCATCTCCACCGTCGCCGGCAAGGTGCTGGAAGGCAGCGAACTGGGCGCCGAATACTGGTGGCTCAATATCCGCGAGCCGGTGCAGTTCGGGCCGGCGGTCGACTCGCTGATCGAATCCGGTGCCCGTGCGTTCATCGAGATCGGTGCTCAGCCCATCCTGCGTCGCTATCTCGCCGATGCCTTCACCGCCCGGTCGGTAACCGGCAGCGCCATCGGCACGCTGAGTCGCGATCATGACGGCGCCAGCGCCATGGAAGCCAGCCTCGCCGCCCTGCTGGTCAGCGGTGCCGTTTCTCCCGAGGCATGGTTCCCGGTTGCCGGACGTTTCGTCGACCTGCCGCACTACCCCTGGCAGCGGGAGCGCTACTGGATCAAGACCACCGGTGACTCCCAGGGCCTGATGGGACGCCACTACGAACATCCGCTGCTGGGCTACCGCCTGGCGCGCCAGGGCATGGCGTGGGAAAGCCAGCTCGATACCCGCCGCCTTCCCTGGCTGGCCGACCATCGCGTCGGTGACGCCACGGTCTTCCCCGGCGCCGGTTTCGCGGAACTGGCGCTCGCCGCCGCCGCGGCTGCCAAGGCATCGCCGGTGCTGGACATCGAAGCGCTTGAAATTCTCAGCCCGCTGCTGCTGGACGCCACCCATGGCAAGAAGCTGCAGCTGGAGATTCAGGACGCCGACGGCACCCTGACCATGAAGACCCGCGAGCCGGCCAGCGAGGATGCCTGGACGCTCAATGCCCGCGCCCGCATCGCGGCGCAGACGCGCGGCCTGCTGCTGACGCGTCGTGGCACGCCGCTGCCGGACCGGCCGGCGGATTATACCCGCGAGCAGCATTTGGCGATGGCCGCGCACGTGGGGCTGGAGTACGGCCCCGGCTTCCAGGCGATCAGCGACGTGTGGGTCGAGGGCGACCGTGCCGTGGGTCGCGTCGAGCTGCCCGCCGCCATTGCCGAGGATCAGCGCGACTGCCTGCTGGCACCGGGGATTCTCGACAGCGCCTTCCAGCTGTTCATTCCGCTACTCGCCGACGAACTCGCCAAGGCCGGCGGCCTGGCTTTCGTGCCGGTGCGTCTGGAACGACTCCAGCTACAGGTCGATGCCGCCCCGCCGGCATCGATGGAAGTCCGCCTGACCAGTCGCGCACCGCACTCGCTGTGCGCCGACGTGGCGCTGTTCGATGCCGCCGGCAACGCCGTGGCGGTGGTCGAAGGCGCGCGTTTCAAGGCCGCCCGCCTGCGCCACGCCGTACAGCATCGGCTCAGCTATCTCGACCATCGTCTGGTGCCGGCGCCGCGTGAAGCCGCCGCGCTGCCGCTCGACGACGCCACCGCCGAGCTGGCGCTGGGTCAGCTGATCGAGAACTACCGCAGCGTGACCGATGCCCGCTACGGCGACGAAGTCGAACCGCTGCTCGAAACGCTGGTCTCCACGTTTCTCGATGAAGCGCTGCGCGGCTACGCCGATAGCGACGGCCAGCTCTTTGCCGATCAACTGCTCGTCGACCCACTGCTCGTCGACCCACTGCTCGCCAAGAATCCCGAGACTGGCACGACCGAGCCCCGCCAGCGCCGCCAGGCGGTGATCGAACTCGCTCTTGCCATCGGCATCGCGGCGGAAACGCCGACTGGCTGGCAGTTGCAGGAAGCGCCCGAGATCGACGCGGCAACGATATGGAACCTGCTGATTCGGGACTACCCGGACTACGCCGCGCTGACCCACAGCATCGGCCGCTTCGGCCTGCACCTGACGGACTGGCTCGAAGGGCGTCTCGACGATCATCTTGATAGCCGGGCCACGCTGGGCTTGGATGCCCCGCGTCTGACACGGCTGGTACAGGCTGCCGTCAGTGAACGCGGCTGGTACGCGCTGGCAGATACCTGGCTTTCGCAATATGCCATGTCGCTGGAGCTGCTGCCGCCCCACCAGCGGCTGGTGATGCTCGAGGCCTCGGCGCTGCGTCCGCAGCTCGGCGAACGGCTGATGAGCGGCCTGACCGGCGATCGCGCCCAATATCGCTTCGTCGCCCTGAGAGACAGCGCATCGAGCGAAGCACAACCCCTGGCGGAACACGACGCCAGAGTCGATCTGCTGACGCTCGATGCCGACGCTCCCGCGATCGGTGCCAACGTCGCGCTGGTGACGCTGGATGGCACGCAGAACGAAATCGACAAGCTGCTGCGCTGGCTGCCGGCGCAGTTGGCGGACGACGCCCAGATCGCGTTTTTGGTACTGGGAGACACCGATTGGCAGTCGTTCCTGTCGATGGCGATGGAACCGGACACCCGCCCTGCCGATCTCCAGGCCACGCTGCAGCAACTGGAAGCGCTGGGATATCGTCAGATCGAACGCCACGCGCTGGAAAGCGAGCAAGGCGGCCTGCAGCTGTTGACCGCCCAGGCGCCGATGACGGCGCGCTCGACGGAAACCGAATCCGAGCGACTCCGTGGCGATGCGGCCCATCCCGCCGAGCAGTGGCTTATCATCAGCGACGACGCTGCCCAGTGGCTGGCGTCGAAACTGGTCAAGCGCTTCGAGACACTGGGCCAGACCGTGCACCACCTGGTCGGCAGCGAACTGGCGCCCCAGGACCTGCTCCCGCTGGCGCTCGAGTCCTTCGACCCGAGCCAGATCGTTGACCTGCGCGGCCTGGCAACCGCCGCCGAAGATCGCTGCGTACTGGCGGCTCAGTGGCTGCAGACACTGGAGGCTCACGAGAGCCCTGCCGCGCTCTGGTGGCTGACGCTGGGTGTGGGTGCGCATTTCTTCATCGCGCCCGAAGCCGCGCTTTCTACATGGTCCGACGCCACCGCGCTTTCTACGCAGTCCGACGCCACCGCGCTTTCCAAGCGGTCCGACGCCACCGCGCTTTCTACGCAGTCCGACGCCACCGCGCTTTCCAAGCTGCCCGAAGCCGCAGCAAGCGCGCCGCACGGTTCCATGTCGTCTGATCTTTCCAAGCTAGCTGAAGACGCCGCCTTGTGGGGCTTCGGACGTTCGCTGCAGAACGAGGCCGGGAGCCGTCAGGTGCGGCTGCTGGATCTGCCGCTGTCGAGCCGGGGCTCGCTGTCCAACGAGCTACTGGATTCGCTGCTGTTCGAGCTCAGCGTGCCGGATGCGGAAACCGAAATCGTGCTGGACGCCGACGGTCAGCGCTGGGTGCCGCGCCTGGGTCTGGCGCCGGCGCCCGACACGCAAGTCGGCGAGGAAGCCTCCGCCGGCGATCGCGCCGTCAGCCTGGGCTTCGAGCTGCCGGGTCAACTGCGCCACCTGCGCTGGCAGCCGCATGATCTTCCCGCGCCGCAAGCCGGCCAGGTCGAGATTGCGGTCAAGGCCACCGGACTCAACTTCCGCGACGTGATGTACGCGCTCGGCCTGCTCTCCGACGAAGCGATCGAGAACGGCTTCGCCGGCCCCACGCTGGGCCTGGAGTTCGCCGGTGAAGTGATCAGCGTCGGCGATCCCGATGGCTCGCTGCGCCCCGGTGACGCGGTGGTCGGCTTCGGCCCCGCCAGCTTCAGCGATCGGCTGGTCGCCGATGTCAACGCGGTGGCCAGGATCCCCGCCGACATCGGCTACGCTGCGGCGGCGACGATCCCGACGACCTTCTTCACCGTCTACTACTCGCTCAAGCATCTGGCTCGCGTACAGCCCGGCGAACGACTGCTGATCCACGGCGCGGCCGGCGGCGTCGGCCTCGCCGCGATCCAGGTCGGCCGCTGGCTGGGGGCGGAAATCATCGCCACGGTCGGCTCGCCGGAGAAGCGGGACTTCCTGCGGCTGATGGGGGTCGATCGCATCTACGATTCGCGCAGCCTGACCTTTGCCGAAGAGATTCTTCACGACAACTTCCTGGAACGTCAGCCTCGGGAAGGCGACGGCAGCGGCCAGCGTGTCGGCGCCGATGGCGTCGATGTGGTGCTGAACTCCCTGGCCGGTGAAGCGATCAACCAGAACCTTCGCGTACTCAAGCCGTTCGGCCGCTTCATCGAACTCGGCAAGCGCGACTTCTACGAGAACACCAAGGTCGGCCTGCGCCCGTTCCGTAACAACCTGAGTTACTTCGGCGTCGACTCCGACCAGCTGATGAGCGAGCTGCCGGAACTCACCGGCGAGCTGTTTACCGAGATGATGGCGCTGTTCGCCGACGGCACGCTGTCGCCGCTGCCGTACATCGCCTTCGGCAGCGACCGCGTGGTCGAGGCGTTCCGCTACATGCAGCAGGCCCGCCAGATCGGCAAGGTCGTCGTTACCTACGAACGTCCGCCGCAGATGGCACCAGCCCCCGCGAAGGACATTCCGCTGACGCTGGACGCTGCCGGCACCTACGTCGTGACCGGCGGCCTCGGCGGCTTCGGCCTGGCCACCGCCGAATGGCTGGCCGCCAAGGGCGCGCGCCAGCTGTTGCTGCTGAGCCGTCGCGGCCCCACCACCGAGGAAGCCGAAGCCGGCATCGCACGGCTGGAAGCGCTCGGCGTCACGGTGGCGGCGCGCGCCTGTGACGTAACCGATGCCGAGGCGCTCGAACGCGTGCTGGACGAAGCGGGCCAGAGCCTCGGCCCGATTCGCGGTATCGTCCACGCAGCGACCGTCATCGACGACGGCCTAATCCGCAATCTCGATGAAGCGCGTATCCGCCACGCCATGGCGCCGAAGCTCGAAGGCGCGCGCCATCTGGATTCGCTTACCGCCAACGATGCGCTCGAATTCTTCGTGGTCTACTCCTCGGCGACCACGCTGTTCGGCAACCCCGGCCAGGCGAGCTACGTGGCCGCCAACCACTGGCTGGAAGCCTTCACCGCCCACCGGCGCGCCAACGGACGTCCGGCCACGGTGGTGCGCTGGGGCGCGATCGAGGACGTGGGCTTTCTGGCCCGCAACACCCAGACCCGCGACAGCCTGCAGGAACGTCTCGGCGGCCAGGCGCTGACCTCGGCCGATGCCCTGGCGGTGCTCGAGCGCATGCTGGTGGCCGATGTCGCCTCGCTCGGCGTGCTCGAACTCGACTGGCGTGCGCTGGCGCGCTTCCTGCCCACGGCGGAAGCGCCGCGCTACCGGGAAATCGCCCGCACCGCCGAGGACGACGGCAGCCAGGAAGGCGACGACGACCTGCAGAAGCTGCTGGCCAGCCTGGCGCCGGAAGCGCTCTATACCACCCTGATCGATGTCCTCAGCAAGGAACTCGCCAAGATCCTGCTGATCGACGAGGAGAAGATCGATATTCACAAATCCGTCTACGACATGGGCTTCGACTCGCTGATGGGCGTCGAGCTGGTAACCGCGCTGGAAGCCCGCCTGGGCGTCCAGGTCCCGGTCATGGTGCTCAGCGAAGCCGGCACACTGGCCAAGCTGTGCGACTACCTGATGCTCAAGCTGCGTGGCGACGAAGCCCCGTCAGACAGCGATGAAGACGCGCTCAGCGGGCTGGCCGCCCAGCACGGCGTCGAGGTGCTGCAAAATGGCGGTGGATCACAGGGCGACGCCGGGGAGGCCAAATCATGAGCCAATCCCGCGACGTGCTGAAACAGCGCCTGCTGCAGGAAGCCCGCCAGCGCCGCCAGCAACGCCCGGAGGGCGATACCGCCCCCAGGCCGGCCGCGACCAGCGTCGACGAGCGCTTCATCCGCTTCGATCGTCATCCGGGCTATCAACAGCTCAAGATGATGCGCGAAGGCGGCAAGCGGTTGGGCATTCCCGATCCATTCTTCAAGGTCCACGAGAGCACTGCCGGGGCGACCACAGTGATCGGCGGGCGCGAGTGCATCAATTTCGCCAGCTACAACTACCTCGGCCTGGCTCATCACCCCAAGGTGATCCAGGCCGGCATCGACGCGCTGGAACGCTATGGCAGCTCGGTCTCGGCCAGCCGCCCGGTCTCCGGCGAACGGCCGATCCACCACGAGCTGGAACGGGCGATCGCCGAGACGTATGAAGTCGAAGACGCCGTGGCATTCGTCAGCGGCCATGCCACCAACGTTTCGACGCTGGGCTATCTGCTCGGCCCCAAGGATCTGATCCTTCACGACGAGTACATCCACAACAGCACCGTGGTCGGCGCGCAGCTCTCCGGCGCGCGCCGCATGAGCTTCGCGCACAACGATCCGGCCGCGCTCGAGGCGCTGCTGACGCGCCATCGCCGCCAGTTCGAGCGTGTGGTGGTGGTGATCGAAGGGCTTTACAGCATGGATGGAGACGCCCCGGATCTGAAACGCTTCGTCGAGATCAAGCAGCGCCACCAGGCGTGGCTGATGGTGGATGAAGCCCACTCCTTCGCCGTGATGGGCGACCGGGGGCTGGGGCTGCGAGAATACTGCGGCGTGCCGGCTCTCGATGTCGATATCTGGATGGGCACGCTCTCCAAGACACTCTCCGGCTGCGGTGGCTATATCGCCGGCTGTCGTGAACTGGTCGAGATGCTGCGCTACTTCGCGCCGGGGTTCCTCTACAGCGTAGGCATGCCCGCCCAGGTGGCCGGGCCGTCGCTGGCCGCCCTGCAGATCATGAAGGAAGAACCCGAGCGCCTGAAGCGCTTGCACGATATCTCGCGCTACTTCCTGCAGCAGGCGCGGCTCAAGGGGTTCGATATCGGCGAGAGCATCGGTGTCGCCGTCGTGCCGGTGATCGTCGGCAGCTCCGTGCTGGCCGCCGGGCTATCGGACGCCCTGCTCAAGGACGACATCAACGTACAGCCGATCCTTCACCCGGCCGTGCCCGAGAAGAGCGCGCGCCTGCGCTTCTTCCTCAACTGCGACCACACCCGCGAACAGATCGACCGGACCCTCGACATGCTCGAGACAGAGTGGAAAGCGCGTACCGCCTAGCGCGCGTTGTTACCCACCAAACGAACGCGGCCTTGCCATAGAAGTGGCAAGGCCGCGGTTGTATTCAAGCATTGACCCTCGGGCATACAGCGCCTCGGCTCCTGCGACTATCGGCGAGACGGCCGATTGCCTGCCCTACCGTTCGGAGCCAGCATTCGCTCTACCGCCCCGGCCAGTGGCGCCCCAGCCACCGCAGCAGCGGGTTGGTCGAATCGCTGCAGAATCGCTGCGGTTCCTCCCGGAATTTGCGCCATTTGCGCTTCGTGGGCGATAGCGGTGCCGGCGCATCGCTCTCTTCCCCCAGGAACCGCCGGCTGTGGTAGCTCATTGCCGCCAGCTCCGAGCCGATCTTGGCCTTTTGCGCCGCCGTCAGCCGATCCGCTTCCAGCTTTTCGGCAAGCTTGCGCGCCCTTTGTACGTGGTGCAGCAAGCGCCTGGGCATTTCCTGGTAGTTGGCTTCGATTCGAAGCTGGTCGAGCGTTTCCGCCAATTCCAGAGCAACACCGCTGGCTGCGTCTGGCGTGCCCAGCAAGCGCTCCAGGGCCGAATGCGGCAAGGCCGCTACGGAAGCCGATGCATTCTCATCACTGAGCAGCCCGCGGGATCGGGCAAAACGAAACAGAGCCACTTCCGGCACGCTGACCGGATTGGGCGGCACGAAGGGAAAGTACTCGAGCTCTCTGACGTTACCGCCTCGGGAGTGAATCATCGCGAAGCCCGCCAGACGCCAGAGCGATTTCAGATCGGGTGATTTGATCGCCGCCAGTTGTTCGTTGAGCGCCACGAAGTGGGGCTCGGCATCTTCGATGCGCGGATAATCCTCGGCCTTTCCCAGGTAATCGCGTAGATACGCCTCGGCCAGATCGATTTCGGCCAGCTCCCGCTCCAGGCTCTTCTTGTCCGGCAGGCGATAGCTTTCGAGAATGCGCTCGACTGGCAGCTTCAATACCTTGCACTGCCTTCTAAGCTTCAGACGGCGGTTGATCCAGGTGTAAGCGAGCTTGGTTTCCGGCGCCAGTTGCAGCGCCGACTCGACATACTCGGCATCTTCGGCGGTTGCCTCTTCGGGCATGACCGTTGCGCGAACCCGGCCGAAAGCGGCGTATCGGTCACTATCCTGCGCATGAAGCGCGCGCATTGCAGCAAGGCGTCGATTCCCGTTGACGACCACACCATCGTAGGTGATCAACAAGGGCTCGGTCTGCTGAGCCTGACGCGCCAGTTCCTCATAGATCGCCCCCCGCGGATCCTGAGATATCGGTACCAACAGTTGCTGAAGCGCTTCCTGCACCCATTTCTGGTCAATCTGCGAAGCAAACGTCTGCTCATCGAGATCCTGTTCACTCAGGTAACGATGAAGCTGGGTGATCAACCGCCCATTTTCAGGACGAAATAACGGTAGATCGACAGGCACCTCGACGACCGGCATCTCTCGGTATTCACCGCGAAAGAGAACGTAAGTGCTCCCGAACGACGCGCGCTCCAGTGCCGAGCGGATTTCACGTGCGGCTTCCTCGCGTGATGCCATCTCGCTGCTCCTCGTCGGGGTCGAGATTCAGGCTCATGGCAAGCGCTGCCCACCATGTCTTCGCCCATGTTCGGAGAGAAGCATAGTCAAGGCGGTGCAATTGACGCGAGATGAACCCGGCCGCCGTTCCCTGTTCACTATTGGCAGGTATCGGCACCCACTCATCGAACCGTCCTCAGAAACGCGGAAAGCAACCCGAAGGTTGCTTTCCAGTAGGGTGTTAACCGCATGCAACAGAAGCTGATGAGCCATGGGCATGATGACAATCAGAAGCATTCCTGATGAAGTACACGACGCATTGAAGGCACGGGCCAAGCGGCATAACCGCAGCACCGAAGCCGAAGTACGGGCCATCCTGGAAGAGGCCACATGGCCAGCAAAACGCCTTCACATGGGCGATGCTCTGGCAGCTCTGGGCCGCAAGGTGGGCTGACCAACGAAGACGTTGCGCTCTTCAATCAGGCGCGCGACAAGACATCGGCCAAGCCTATGAGATTTGAATGATCGTCCTTGATACCAACGTCGTTTCCGAGGCGATGAAACTCGAACCTAACCCGGCTGTCAGAGCTTGGCTCAACGCGCAGTCGGCCGAAACGCTATGTTTGCCCAGCGTTTCGCTGGCAGAGCTATTTGGCATTGCGCCGCCGCCCTAATCTGCTTCCGAATGCTTTTCAGGCCACTCTCAGAGAGGGCACCGCGCTGACATCTACTTCGCGCTCGGCATGCCAAGCGTCATGGGCCGCCTGAAGACGCAGCCACAGACCAGGGCCGTTGCCGAACAGCTTGCCGAGGCGTGCCGCCATTTCTGGTGATACAGGCTTGCGCGTAGCCAGAATGGCATGCAGCTGCTGGCGTGAGATGCCCAGCATCTTCGCGATGGCGCTCTTGCTGTAGTCCAAATCCTCCAGCATATCTTCGATCACCTCGCCGGGGTGCGGCGGGCAACGGCTGGAATCCTGCTTTGCCGTAATAGCCATATTGATTCCACCTCTCTCAGTGGTATTGCTCAAAATCAACCTGATAAGCGTTGCCGCCCTCGAATTCAAAGGTGAGGCACCATGGGCCATTCACATGCACGGTGTAACGCTTGGGATTGAAGCCCTGCAAGCCATGGAAGTTGTAGCCTGGTAAATTGATATCCTCAACGCTTGCGGCCTCGTTGATCACAGCCAAACGGATCAGGATGCGCCTATGCATACGCTTGTCGATCCTGGATTTACCGGTTTCCCACAACGTCGCCAGGCCCTTGCTCTTGAAGGTCTTGATCATGGGATCAGTGTAGTCTAACTGGCCACATGTGTAAACAAGTAGATTACAATACCAATACTACCATGGTGTCGGAGAGGATGAGTCGTTCAGAGAATGAGGAGTCGCTACCCGTGATTAAATGGCTCGAACCCATCGAGCCACAACACTACAACCGCCGCTGTTCGATCACGTGCCAGGATGACTTCCCGCCCTTGGCAGCAGCCCTGGCATCTTCCTGCCGACGCATGCGCTGGAGCACGCGGTATTGAAGTCGATTGAAGTAATAGAACCCCAAACCCGGTAATGGCAGGAAGGGATTGGTTCGGCTCATGCCCACAGCGCCAGACGGGAACTGCCCGGCTCTGCGTTGCCTCTGGCATGTACGCCAAAGGTGTTGGCGATGAGTAGCGTATTGGCTTTGACACGAAACGGCTGAGGGCCGGATACGCCCAACCGCTCCGCCTCTTCCTGACTCACCCGGAACGAGCCGCGGGCCGTATATCGATCCGCGTGTTCCCTGGCGCGCAGGCTCATCTGATATTCCCATTTGAGCCGCTCGCGATGCGGGCGGTTGGAACCAGGCACGAACACGAACGGACCGTTCTCGTCGGTCACGTCTTCGAGATAGAGCCAGAACTTCATGGTGGGCTGGAACGTATCGACATGCAGGTTCTTCTGCGGATCGCGCTCAGTCAGACTATCCCGGCTACCGTTGTGCACGTTCTCGATATGACAGATCGGTAAGCGAGCATGCCCGGCGCAATAACGGAACAGGCGCTTCAACGCGGCGTCTTCCAGTACTGCCTTGACCGCCGGCAGCTGCTCGATGACTTCCGGTGCCAGCAGAATTCGGTGCGTATTGGTATCACCCCGCCTCATTCACGAGGGTGCTGATT
>NZ_NHOU01000036.1 GCF_002179555.1 Salinicola salarius
ATCAGGCAGCGTGACCTGAATAGTTACAAAAGAAAAAGCACGCTCTGAAGAGCAATCGGTTCGGAAAACGCTGAATAAATCGGCGAGCAGGATGAAGCGCAAGGCGCACGGAGCAAAGGAACCGGAGCCTATGCGTTATAGGTGAGGATTCCACGCACCGCGCAACGCAGCGATTCGCCTGCGCAGACATTTATGCAATGTTTTCCCTAAAGCTTAGCCGGTTACCCGTAGAGTGTTAGGGCAGGGCCAACGAATCAAAAAGTCCGATCGGCAATGTCCTTATTCGATCGAGTACTCAGGGCTTTGCGTACCAAGTCCGAAATCGCATACTCGGGCTTTCCCCCGACAGCGGAGGCTGCCATGACCTATCGACTTTTCATCGCCAACAAGAACTACTCTTCCTGGTCGATGCGGCCCTGGGTGCTGCTGCGTGCGCTGGAAATTCCGTTCGAAGAGGTACTGACGCCGTTCGAGGGCGCCGGCCAGCAACAGGCGTTCACGCACTTTTCGCCCACCGCCAAGGTTCCCTGCCTGCATGATGGCGATCAGGTGGTGTGGGATTCGCTGGCGATTCTGGAATACGTCGCCGAGGACCATCCGGCTGTCTGGCCTGCCGATCGGGCCGCCCGCAGCTGGGCACGCTGCGCCAGCGCCGAAATGCATTCCGGGTTTGCCGCGCTGCGCGACGAGTGTTCGATGAACTGCTCGCTGGTCATCGACCTGGACACCCCGAGCGAGTCGCTAGAGAAGGAGCTGATTCGGCTCGATGCCCTGTGGCAGGAAGGGCTGGAGACTTTCGGCGGCCCCTGGCTCGCGGGCGACGCTTTCACCGCTGTGGATGCCATGTTCGCTCCGGTCGCGGTACGCCTTCGCGGCTACGGCATCGAACTCGGCACGGCCGCCATGGCCTACGCCGAACGCCTGCTCGCGCATCCGGCAGTCGCGGAATGGATCGAACAGGGCATCGCCGAGCCGTGGATCGACGAACCCCACGAGATCGACTGCATTCGTGACCGGCGCGTGCTTGCCGATCGCCGTCAGCCAGCCTGAAGCCGCCGCTTCGCCCGCTGGATGCGCCACATGGTGAGCAGGTTGGTGCCCAGCGCGATGAGCTCGGCAATGATGCCGCCGACCGAGCCGATCAACAGGTTGTTGATCAACCAGGCAACGGCGGCGGCGGCCAGCAGAATCCGCATGGGGATGCCATGGAGCATGAACATGCCGATGGTGCCGAATACGCCCGCCGCCAGTGGCCACAGATCGGCAGCCTGGCCCGCCGTCGCCAGCGCAACGACGACGTTGACCGCCAGCACGCACAGCATGACGCTCCAGCGCTCCTTGAAGCGCCGCGCCAGCAGGATGCGGGCGATGACCAGCAGCGAGATCCCGGCCGCCGTCCACTGCCCGAAGAGCGCGAAGTGGGCGGCGAACGCGATATTGGCGAAGATCAGATAGACCAGCAGCCGGTCGTCCTGGCGGCTGGCGAAAGCGATCATGATGAAGCCGAGAGCGACGAGCCCGACCAGTTGGGCGGCGATCCAGGTCATGTTGTAGGCGTCCATGCAGCTCCCAATGTCTGAGCAGGATTGGCTTGTAAGCTCTCCAGCTTAGACGTTTCGGACCGCGACCGAAGCATCAGCATCAAAAGGGCAAGGCAACGTAAAGTCCGTGGCCGACATCTGACTACCTGCCAGATGATCGGATACGATCATCAACGCTGCACGCGCCAATGAAGGATATGTCTATTTCATCGCGGCGGTTGCACGGCCTGCCTGGGCACGGAAAGCTCTCCTACCGTCATGGGCGATTGATAGAGTCCTGGCACACCACTTCCACATTAATGCCGTCGGGGTCCAGCACGTACGCCGCATAGTAGTGCTCGTGGTAGTGCGTTCGGACGCCAGGCGGTCCGTTGTCGGTACCACCAGCCCCCAGCGCAGCCTGGTGAAAGGCATCGACGATGGCACGGTTCCGTGTCGCGAAGGCAATGTGCGTGCCGGCGCCCGGGGGTTCGTTGTCATGGATCCAGAGACTGGGATAGCCGTCCCTGCCGAAACCGTGGCGTGTGCCCCCGGTGCGGGTGCGCTCGGGCCCGACCGTGATGACCCGGACGATATCCAGCGGCGCGAGGGCCAGTTCGTAAAACCGTCGCGACACCTCAGCGTCGCGCACGGCAAATTCGATGTGGTCGAGAATGGTCATGGTTGCACGCTTCAGCTCAAGTGGTATGGATGAACGGCTCGAAGGCTGATCACACCTGGGACGCGCCACCATCGGCGAACAGCTCGACGCCGTTGATGTAACTCGAGGCATCACTTGCCAGGAACGCCACGGCCTTGCCGATCTCCTGCGCCTCGCCTATCCGTCCCAGCGTGCTTTTTTCACTGAACGCTTGAATGATCTGCTCCGCGTCATCGGCCAGCATGCTTCGCAGAGATTGCGTATCGACAGGGCCAGGGCTGAGTAGATTGATCCGAATGCCGGAACCCTTGATGTCCAGAATCCAGCTTCTGACCATGGCACGCAGAGCGGCCTTGGTGGCGCCGTAGACACTCAGGCCGGGACCGGGATTCATCGAGGCAGTGGAGCCGATGATGACGATGCTGGCCCCTTGGGGCATCAGAGGCAACGCCCCCTGAACGGTAAACGTCACCCCTTTCACGTTGGTACTGAAAATCCGATCGAAGCTTGCTTCGGTGATCTCACCCAGTGGCGCGATCTCCCCCATCCCGGCGTTGGCAACCAGGACATCGATACGGCCATGAAGCGACTCGATACGGCTGAAGAGCCCTGCCAGATCGGTGGCGTTCGACACATCGGCCGTCATGGCGACCGCCTTGTCACCCAGGCCGGCCAGGGCCTGGTCCAGTTGCTCCTGTCGGCGCCCGGTAATGACCACGCGAGCGCCCTGTTCAACGAACTCCCGCGCAATCGCGAGCCCCAAACCAGATGACCCACCGGTGACCAGCACGACCTTATCTTCGAGTGACATGAGATTTACCTGAGCAAGGAAAGCGTTATGGGAAAGCCTATGTAGTGAACACTACATACAACGTGCACGTCACGCACTATATTTATCGATTACTATATAAATATGGCAGCGCCTTTGTCTCCGGGTATAGCGGCCGCTACACTCCCTCCCTCACCCAGCGAGGCCATCATGAATACGAAGACCCGACAACGCCGCCCGGCTTTCGATCGCGAAGCAGGAGTCGCCATTGCCCAGGCGCTGTTTCACGAGCGGGGCTATGACGCGGTCAGCCTTGCTGATCTGACCCAAGCCATGGACATCAAGCCGCCCAGTTTTTACGCCGCTTACGGCAGCAAGGCAGCGCTGTTCGAACGGGCAATGCTGCGCTATGCACAGGAAAACGCCCTACCGCTGGACGAGTTACTGGCCCCAGACCGCCCCCCTGCCGAAGCGCTTCCCGCCCTGCTGCTCGCTGCCGCCGAACAGTATGGACAAGACAGCATGCTGCGCGGCTGCATGATTACGGAGGGCTTGCGAGCGGATGACCGGGTCGCCCGTCAGATGGCCGAGAACCTCGCCACCAGCGGACTCCAGGCGATTCGGGCTTACCTCGATCAGGTTCGCCCGCAAGACGCGCAGACGCTGGCCGACTATGTTGTCGTCACCTTGCGCGGACTCTCGGCCTCGGCTTGCAACGGCATGCCCTACGAGCGCCTGACGGAAGTCGCCCGGACCGCCGGGCGATTCATCGCGCGTGAACTGGAAGTGGAGTCCGAGGAGTCCACAGCGGCTTCGGTCTCTAGCAATCCGTGATCGTCGTCCCTTCGATCGTCTCGGCGAACCCGCCACCGAATAGCCGCGCCGGGGTTTCGAAACCGGGTCGACGCTCCCCTTCGAGTACCCGGCGTGCGGCCTCCACCGCAGCCAGCGGTGTGTAGGAGTAGCCGTTGACGGTTTCGATCATCGATCGGGCCACCGTGCCATCGGCTCCCGTCACCTCGGCTATGGCGCGGGCGCGATGGGCATCGCGTTGTTCCGCCGTCGGGCCATCAGGCAGCAGCGATAAATCGCCTTCGGGGAACGCCTCTCCACTGACATGCACGAACATGGCGATATCGGGGATTCCGGTGGAATACCAACCGGTGACCAGATCGCCGAACGACAGCGGCGAGCACGGCACCGGCCCCTCACCGAAATCGAAGTGGCGTGGCTGCGCATCGGGGGTCGGAACGAGATGGCCGTCGACCCTCGCCATCAGGCCCGCGCCGATGATCTCGCTGACGCTCATGGCGGAGCCCCGCGACATGGAACCGGGAACCTGAAGCGCCACCCTCAGCGACCGCGGCTCCTGCACACGCTGCGCGACGTGCACTGTCAGGCAATCGGTCGGCACCACGTCCCAGCCCACGCCGGGGAGCAGCATGACGCCGGCCTCGGCCGCTTTGGCGCCCAGCCGTTCCGCCAGCCGGTAGACGTTGATCTCGGCGGTGATGTCCAGGTAATCGACGCCGGCCTCGAGGCACGCCCGCATCAGTGGCTCCGCCGTTTGCGCGAAAGGGCCTGCGAAGTTCAGCAGCACATCGATACCGGCCAGGGACTGCGCTGCATCGGCATCGGCCTCAAATACCCGAAAGGGAACCGCCAACGCCTCGGCGAGAGAGGCCAGCGTTTGCCGATTGCGCCCAGCGATCTCGAAATCGAGCCCCAACGTTTTGGCATGCGCTGCCACCATGCGGCCGGTATAGCCGGTCGCGCCGTAGATCAGGAGTGTTTTCATCGGGCGTGCTGCCAGTTCTTATAGACGAATTCGAGACTGTAGCCGTCGGGGTCCAGAACGTTGGCGGCGTAGTAGTCGGGGTCGTAATGCAGCCGCGCTCCAGGCGCGCCGTTGTCGACAGCGCCGCTCGCCATGGCCGCGGCGTAGGCCGCTTCGACCTCCGCCTTGCTGCTCGCCACGAAACCGACGTGAACGGCTTTTCCTTCCACCACGCCCTCGCGTAGCCAGAAGAACATCCGGCCATTGGCACCGAAACCCTTGAGATCCGGGTGGCCCGGCGGGCCGTCTTTGCCGTCGTAATCGAGCCGCGCCGTGACCCCCAACGGGGCTAGCACGGCCTCGTAGAAACGAATCGAGCGTTCGATGTCGCTGACGGAAAGGAAGAGATGATCAAGCATGGAGTAGCCTCGCGATTTAGACGATGTCGCCAGCTACCACCGTAACCATTACCCTCATCGCGGGCTCAGCCGTTCCTGCCCGAAACCTGCCCGTTTCTGCTTTTTGCTTGCGCGGGCGCGCCCCCGGGATCAGCATATCTCTTCATAACCGCCCCAACCGCTTGCCATAACCGCCCAACCGCTCGCCATGAACGACCAGCCGCCTGCCATGAACGATCAACTGCTCGAGCTTCGCTCCCTGGCTGCCAAGGCCGAGAATCGCCGTACGGAGACGGGCATTCCGCGTGTGGCCATGGTCCAGGGCGAAATTCCGGAACACATGCTGGCCGCCGTCTACGAGCCGATGGTCAATCTGATCCTGCAGGGCAGCAAGACGATGACCGTCGGTGACCGCACGCTGCGCTATGACCCGGCCACCTATTTCGTGATGTCGATCGAGCTGCCGGCGGTGGGCACGGTGCATTCTGCGGCTTCGGGGGAGCCCTATCTCGCGTTGAGCCTGACGCTCGATCCCACCGTACTCTCGACGCTGCTGACCGACCTGCCCTCATCCACCGAACGCAACGAAAGCGACGCTGGCTTTTCGGTGGCTGCGGTCACGCCAGAATTGATGGGTGCGTGGCTACGCATGCTGCGATTGATGAACAAACCCGACGAAATCGCGGCCCTCGCACCGGTATACGAGCGGGAGATTCTCTACCGCGTGCTGCAAGGCCCCCACGGCTGGATGCTGCGCGACATCGCGGCGCCGGATACCGCCATGGCACGCGTCAGCCAGGCCATTCAATGGATTCGTCGGGACTTTGCCGAGCCGATCCGAGTGGAGGCGTTGGCGCAGAGAGCGGCGATGAGCGTGTCCGCGTTTCACCGTCACTTCAAGGCAGTGACCACGCTGAGCCCGTTGCAGTACCAGAAACGGGTTCGACTGCTCCAGGCGCGCACGCTCATGGTAGCCAGCGGCAGAAGCGTCACCAGCGCCGCCTTCGAGGTCGGCTATGAAAGCGCGACACAGTTCAGCCGAGATTACGCCCGGGTATTCGGGCTGCCTCCCGCCCGGGATAGCGCGAGGATTCTGGGGGAAACCAAGGGGCGCGGCCGATCGCCCGATCGCTGAAAGCCGCCTCGGCGCGCCGACGACCGGCGTGTGGCGCGGGTTTTACTGCCACCTGACGATTCGGGAAGCGCGGCACTCTCGTCTTTTCCATTGCCTGCTAAACTTCCCGTCTCGGGCTTCACCGTTTATCTCAAGTTCAGCCAACCGCCCACGAGGAGAGACCATGTCTCAGAGCGATTCCCAGACGAACATCAGGACCGAATGGATCGAGATCACCGCCGAGGACGGCAAGACGTTCAAGGCCTACCAGGCGCTGCCGCACAAGGGCAAAGGGCCCGGCATCCTGCTGATCCAGGAGATTTTCGGCGTCAACGGCCACATGCGTGGCGTCGCCGAACAGTATGCGATGGATGGCTATAGCGTCATCGTGCCCGACATGTTCTGGCGCGATGAGCCGGGCGTCGAACTCGGCTATGACGGCGACGACTGGAAAGCGGCGGTCGCCCACAAGAAGGCGCTCGATTATCCGACGGCGGTCAGCGACCTGCGTGCCGCGACCAAGGCGCTGCGGGCAAGCCCCGTCTGCGACGGCCCCATCGCTTCCGTGGGCTACTGCATGGGCGGCGTCTTTTCCTACCTCTGCGCCCTGGATGCCGGTGTCGACGCCGCGATCTGCTACTACGCCGGCGGCGTGACCGAATACCTGCCGCGCGCCAACGAGCTCAAGGTGCCCGTTCAGTTCCACTTCGGCGCCGAGGATGACCACATCCCGCTCGAGCAGGTCGAACAGACCCGCCAGGCCTTTGCCGGCAACAAGGATGTCGAAGTGCATCTCTACGGTGGAGCGGAACACGGCTTCAACTGCTGGGCACGGGCGAGCTACAACCAGCATGCTTCCGCGCTGGCGCACGGCCGTACGCTGACGTTCCTGGCCAGCCACTCCGAGTGAGGAACGAGTCGAGCTCGTGTCGGAACGGCTGAAACGTTTCGGCGCGAGTCTTGAACGGTCAGGGTTGATGAATCAGGGCCGATGAAAATGCGGCAGGACGTGGGCGGCCAGCTCTTCGATGATGGCATCGGCTGGCCGCTCCTCGAGACGCAGATTCAGGGAAACGTGATGAACGCCCATCTCTCTGAGCGCCTCGAGCACGTCGATGAGGGCATCACGGCCGGCACGATAGCCCAGGTCGATGGGCGTCGCCGGGGCCCCCGGATCGGCGGCAAGATCAAGGCGCATCGCCTCGCCGAAGCCGCGGAACTCGCCGGGTACGCTCTGTTCGACGGCGGCCCGCCACATGCGATAACGATCGCGCTGCTGCGCCTGCTCGCGGTGATAGGTCATCCAGCCGATCGCGTGGCGGGCAATCCAGTTGACGCTCTGCCCTCCCGAACCGACCGCCAGCAGCGGCACGGGCTCCGGAGGTAGCGGCCGCAACTGGAAATCCGGCGAATCCGTGTCATGCCGATCCGGCACGACCTCCTGCGGCGTACCCAACGCCTTTGCTACCACCTGCCAGTGATCCGCAAACAGGCGCCGCCGCTCGGCGACGTTCTGACCAAAGGCGGCAAATTCGGGCGGCCGGTCGCCGGACCCCAGCCCGAGGATGAAACGACCTTCCGAGAGCGTGGCGACCGATGCCGCCGCCTTGGCGATATGCAGCGGGTGGCGCAGGGTGAGCACGATGGCGCCGCTGATCAGCGCGATCTGCCGCGTTTCCGCTGCCAGAGCGCCCAGCCAGCTCCAAGGATCCAGATGGCCTACCGGATCGGGATAGTCGCGGCTGTTGAGCGGCACGTCCCGAATCCACAGAGCGCGAAACCCGCCCCTGTCGGCGAGTGTCGCCAGACGCCGCTGCTCGGTAACATCGACCACTTCCTGACCGCCTGGCATCAGCGGCAGCGTCAATCCGATCGACAGCCGATTCGGTGCCAACACGCGCCCAACGATCGCCTGTTCGGCTCCGCCAGCAGACATGACCCCTCCTTGAACATTCGACCAATACATCGGGATGCGTTGTCCGGGCCGCGTCACGAATCATGACGCCCGGAAACAAGGCGCAAGGCACGATGATAGCGCCGATCCGCGCTTGTCGTATTCCTGATCTGCGACTAGTGTCCAAAGGGCATGCAGGAAGGCATGCACTTGTTGTGAAAGTTCAGCATGAACCAAACAGGGACAGACGCCATGGGAATTATTGCGTGGATCATCTTCGGCCTGATCGCTGGCGCCATCGCCAAGATGGTCATGCCAGGCAAGGATCCGGGTGGCTTCATCGTCACCATCATCATCGGGGTTCTCGGGGCCGTCGTCGGCGGCTGGATCGGGACCGCGCTAGGGTTTGGTGACGTATCCGGCTTCAATATCGGCAGTTTCCTGATCGCCGTCCTCGGTGCGATCGTGCTGCTGATCATCTATCGCGTCGTGCGCAAGTAGCGCTATCACCGATTGCCCCGGCCCGGCGGCCCGTCCGCCGAGCCGGAGGCCCGCTTCTCTTCTCTTTTCAGTCGATATACCCTTCGCCAGTCCGCAGGACATTCTTTCGCTTCCGACACTCCCTCCAGGATCAACCGGCATGCCGAGCAACGCGCATTTCTATGAACCGAGTCGCGGTCACGAGCTACCGCATAACCCTTTCAAGGCGATCGTCGGGCCGCGGCCGATCGGCTGGATCTCCTCGCGGGATCGCGAAGGCCGACTGAATCTGGCGCCCTACAGTTTCTTCAACGCTTTTGCCGACACGCCGCCCATCATTGGCTTCTCAAGCTCAGGCTATAAGGACAGCGTGCGCAACATCGAGGCGACCGGCGAGTTCTGCTGGCAGCTGTCGACGCGGGCGCTCGCCGAGGCGATGAACCAGAGTTCGGCGTCGGTAGCGGCCGAGGTCGACGAGTTCGAACTGGCGGGTCTGACATCCCAGGCGTCACGCGTTGTCGGCGTTCCCCACGTCAAGGAAGCGCAGGTCGTGTTCGAGTGCCGGCGGACGCAGACCCTTCGGCTGCAATCGGCCGCGGGCGAGGAGATCGACAACTGGCTGGTGTTGGGCGAAGTCGTCGGTGTGCATATCGACTCGGCGCTGCTCGAGGACGGCATCTACCAGACCGCCGCCGCCCGGCCGATTCTGCGTGGCGGCGGCCCGGCCGACTACTTCGAAATCAGCCCGGACCAGAACTTCAAGATGTCCCGCCCCGGCTGAAGCGCGCCGCTAGATCCGGTTTGAAGGCTCGTAGAAGCGCCAGGTATTGCGCCTTGCCCGCTTGGCCGCATACATCGCCATGTCGGAGAACTGCACTGCCTGCCCGAAGCCGCTGAACCTCTGCCGTTCGTCTTCGGTCAATGGCCGGCCTCGGCCGCCCAGCCTATCGCCGCCATGGCCAACGCCAGACAGACCGGCAGTAATCGTTTCATTCAGCATCTCCGACGGCCACGCTGACAACCTCGTCGTCGCATAGAAAGTTAGGAGCATCGAGCATTGCCGGCTGATTGCCCGTTTTCCTGAAGGGCCGATTAGCACCTGTCCCGCGGCCCGATTCCTCGTCAGCCAGAGAGCGACGGTCGCGTCGTGTTAGACTTTGTCTCTATCTCCCTCCTATTTTTCTCATGGAGTCCGGCGCTCAATGTCTCTGGAAGAACTGCACCTCAACCTGCGCAACCTCACCCCCGAGGACTACCCCCAGCTCAAACGGCTGATGGATGCCGTCTACGACGACATCGGCGGTGCCTGGTCGAAGCTGACGATCGACAAGCTGATCGGCGAGTTCGCCGACGGCCAGATCATCGTCGAGGACGACGGCAAGATCGTCGGCGTGGCGCTGACGGTGCTGGTCGACTACGACCACTTCTCCAACCCGCACAAGTACGACGAGCTGATCGGCCATCGCGAGATCATCCTCAACGATGCCAACGGCGACGCGCTCTACGGGCTCGACGTGCTGATCGATCCGGCCTATCGCGGCTACCGTCTCGGCCGGCGCCTCTACGAAGCGCGCAAGGATCTTTGCCGCTCGATGAACCTGCGCGCGATTCTCGCCGGCGGGCGGATCCCGAACTACCACCAGCATGCCGACGAGATGTCCCCCGCGGAGTACATCGATCGGGTGGCGCGCAAGGAGTTCTACGACCCGATCCTCTCGTTCCAGCTGGCCAACGACTTCCTGGTCAAGCGCCTGCTGACCAAGTATCTGCCCGAAGACGAGAAATCGATGGGCTACGCCACGCTGCTCGAGTGGAACAACATCCTCTACGAACCGGCCAGCCGGATCATCGAAACGCGCCGGACCCAGGTCCGCGTGGGCGCCGTGCAGTGGCAGATGCGGGAGTTCGACTCGGTGGAAACCGTACTCCAGCAGGTGGAGTTCTACGTCGATGCCATCTCCGACTACCAGAGCGATTTCGCCGTCTTCCCGGAGCTGTTCAACACCCCGCTGATGGGGCTGACCGACCAGACCGACCAGGTCGCCGCAATCCAGTTCCTGGCCGGGTTCACCGAGCGCTTCAAGACCGAAATCTCGCGCATGGCGGTCTCCTACAACATCAACATCGTCGCCGGTTCGATGGTCGAGCTGGGCGAGGACGGCAAGCTCTACAACGTCTCCTACCTGTGCCACCGCGACGGCGAGATCGACCGCCAGGCCAAGCTGCACATCACCCCGCAGGAGCGGCGTGACTGGGTGGTCGAAGGCGGCGACGAACTGCAGGTGTTCGAGACCGATGCCGGCCGCGTCGGCATCCTGATCTGCTACGACGTCGAATTCCCGGAACTGCCGCGCCTGCTCGCCGAGCAGGACATGGACATCCTGATCGTGCCGTTCTGGACCGACACCAAGAACAGCTACCTGCGCGTGCGCCACTGCGCCCAGGCCCGCGCCATCGAGAACGAATGCTACGTGGTCGTCTGCGGCAGCGTCGGCAACGTGCCTTCGATCGAGAACCTGGACATCCAGTACGCCCAGTCCTCGGTGTTCTCGCCGTCGGACTTCGCCTTCCCGCACGATGCCGTGCTGTCGGAGACCACGCCCAACACCGAAATGGTGATGTTCTCGGATCTCGACCTGACCAAGCTCAAGCTGGTGCGTTCCGAAGGCGCGGTGACCAACCTCAAGGACCGCCGTCTGGACCTGTTCGACCTGCGCCTGCGCGACTGGTCGTGGAAATCCGGGGCGCGTCAGGAAGAGAGCTGAGCGGGACATGAGCTTGTTGAAAGGCGGGGGGAAGAGCGGGTGGCAGGGCTGGTGGAAAGCCTGGCGGCAGGATCGGAAAGGCAACCGTCGCGACGCCCGGCAACGCTCGCGCCCCCCGTTCGACCCGGAGGCGTGGCGGCCGATCCGCCACGGCCTGCCGCTGCTGGCCGATCTCGACGACGCTGATGCCGAACGCCTCGGCCCGCGCGCCTGGCAACTGCTGCACGGCAAGCGCTGGGTCGCGGGTGACGGCGTCGAGCTCGATGATGCCGCCCTGCTCGCCATCGCTGCCCAGGTCGAACTGCTGACCCTCGGCTGGTCGGACCGCGACGCCAGCGCCGCCTTCGACAACGTCACCGAGATCATCCTGCTGCCGGACGCCTTCCATCGCCACGTCGAGGAGATGGACGACTTTGGCGTGATGCACGAATACGTCGACGAACGCGCCGGGGAAACCTCCTGGCGCGGCCCCGTGGTACTCGCGATTCCCGATGTCGCCGAGAGCGGCGACTACACCGGCTACAACGTCATCATTCACGAATTCGCCCATAAGCTCGATCTGGGTAACTCGCAGGATGTCGACGGCTTCCCGCCGCTTGCCGCCGCGAGCGACGTCACCTCCAAGGAGTGGCATCGCATCTTCACCGCGGTGTGGGACGACCTGCAGGCCCACCTCGCCCGCGACGAACCCACCCCCATCGACGACTACGCCGCCACCCACCCCGGCGAATGCTTCGCGGTGTGCTGCGAACTCTTCTTCAGCGCCCCGGATCAGTTGGCGGAGGTGTATCCGGAGCTGCTTGATCTGCTGAACCGCTACTTTCGTCAGGAGCCGTTGGTGAGATTTCAGCGGCGGAAAGATGAGGATGATGGCTCATAGAATCGACCCTCGTTGCCCTGTAGCCGCATATCGGCCCCGATGGCCAAAACACCTAAGCCAATCCTGACTAGAGAAATGGTCTCACAACGTTACTCGGGACAAATATTGTTTTACATTGGCAGGAATGATAGGTCGTTCAATATAATAGAGTTTGCAGCCGACGCGATGTTTGGTGTTATAGGATGGACTCAACTAAAAATTGGAAAAGTCATACAAATAAGGATGCTGCATAAAAATGTTGAATACGCATACTCGTTAAAAGAGTATAACGAGCCCGCCACCTAACAAATGTTATAGTTGAAAACGGGAGTACCACTTGGCCGTACCTGACTTTCAATCATTGATGTTGCCATTGCTAAAATTCTCCGCTGATGGCGAAGAGCATTCGATGCAGGAAGCCCGAGAAGGGCTGGCAGAAATCATGGGGCTCTCCCAAGAGGATCTTGAAAAAAGGCTGCCGAGCGGTCGGCAATCCACGTTCGCAAACCGTGTAGCTTGGGCAAAGGTTTATCTGACCCAGGCGGGAGTTTTGGAGTCTCCCAAGCGGGGTAAATTCCATATCTCTAATCGTGGCAGGCAGATCCTTATTGAAGCCCCTGATCGGATCAGTATCAAGTATTTAGAACAGTTCAAAGAGTTTCAAGAGTTTCGGCAGGCGAGCAGTAAAAATCGCACTCAAAAAGTGACCCACGTGGGCGACGACGATAATTCTTCTACCACGCCTGAGGAAACGCTTGAGCAAGCATATCAACAACTTCGCGACGAAGTAGCGAATGAGCTTCTTCATTTAATTAAAAATAATACGCCAGAGTTTTTCGAAAAACTCGTCATCTACCTCATTGTTTCGATGGGGTATGGCGGTTCCGTAAAAGAAGCAGGAAAAGCTACGCGAAAAACGGCAGATGAAGGAATTGATGGCATTATCAAAGAAGACCGTCTCGGGCTGGAGACAATATATCTTCAAGCTAAACGCTGGGAAGCGGTGGTTGGTCGGCCGGAGATTCAAAAATTTGTTGGTGCCCTTCATGGTCAGCGAGCTAAGAAAGGGGTGTTTATTACCACCAGCCGTTTCTCGAAAGAGGCGCTGGATTATGTCGGCCAGATTGATCCAAAGGTTGTTCTTCTAGATGGCGCTGACCTTGTACAACTGATGATTGATCATGGTGTAGGCGTGAGTTCTGCCGCAACATACGAAGTCAAGAAAGTGGATACTGATTTCTTCATTGAAGATTAATCGTGAAACTGCCAACCCCCGGCACGCTGCGCCGGGTCGGCGGGAAACCGCCCCAGTTCCACCGCGAGATCGAAGAAGCCTTGCGCGGGCAGCTCTTCCCCGCGGCGGCTGATGACCAGCGCGGCGATAAATTGCCAATTGCCGGTTCTGTTGGGCATCCTCGCGCATCAGGTTCTCCAGTGCTTGGGCGGTGCGCTGGGATGGTGCGCGTAAGGCTCACGTCGTGCCGCCATCACACGCGGCGCCCGTCCATGAAGCCGCTGAAGCGATTGATTCGCCGGGCGCGCAGTTCTCATACCTGTTAAGACCTACTGCGTCCCAGCCAATAGCCAGGTTTTCGGGAATGATGGGCAAAGGCGATAACGACGGTTTCTTCCGGCAACTCAATCGCGACAACGTCAAACGGGAAGCGCTCCAAGATCAGCCGCTTTGCACCAGTTTCGCCAGCTTTTTTCGGGAGAGGTGATAATGGAATGAAGTTTTCTTCAATAACGTCGATGGCAGCTTCAACGGCAACGAAAAACTCTGCTCCGAGTCCAGGTTGCTCGTATTCGTACCAAGCTGCAGCCTCTATCGCTTCCTGAGAGGCTTCTTCGAGTATTCTTACTGTTCGCACTTACTGGCCCAGTCTCGCCCGCATCTTGGTTCGGAATTCTTCGCGACTCAACATTGTGCCCTTGCCGCTTTTGGCCTTGGATGTACGGCGAACGATTTCCTCGTTCCAGGCTTGCTCAACGGAGTGGTCACGGGGCCCATCCAGGCTCATGATGAGTTCGCGAGCCAACGTCGCACGTTCCGACTCGGAGAGAGTCGAAATCTGGGAGCGTAGGTGATCCAGCGTTTCGGTAGTCATGACGCCTCCACGAGTAGCGATAAAGTTATGCTATGCCGTCTGAAAAGCCCTAACAAGGCCAGTCACGGAAACGGCATTGCGGTTTCGCATTGATGCCGCATTCGCACGTGCTCAGTGGCATTCCATTCACCTCGCCTGATCCTTCCGTTTAAGAGGCCACCTACTTTCCCGTTAGGGAAAATAAAAGCGCCATCAGCCCGCCTTTTGGTTATCTTTCCCTGTCGGGAAAATTCTGTGCGTTAGCTTACTGTTTTGCATAAATTATCCCTATTGGGAAAATTCGTCTATGCTGGCTTTTCATCGACCCGTTCTTCTTGCCGTGAAAGGCTCAAGCATGCCCTCACCCCATGCGGTTCCCATCCACAATGCCAAGACACTCGGGCAGTTGATTCGTCGTACGCGCAAGCAACAGGGATTGAATCTTGAAACCCTCGCGGGTCTTTGCGGGTTGAGCATCCGCTTTCTGAGCGAGCTGGAAAACGGCCGCGAGTCCTGCGGCTTGGGCCGCGTACTGATCGTGCTCGATACGCTGGGCATCGAGCTGTCCGCTAGCCCACCGGACGAGACCGAGTCATGACATTACCGGATTCGCTAAACGTATGGCGTGACACGCGGCGTGTAGGGACGTTGTGGCGTGGCGGTGATGGTCGACTGATGGGCTTCGAGTACGACGATGCTTGGCAACGAGGCGGGCACGCCATTTCACACAGCTTGCCACTGAGCCAGAAGGCTTGGCAGCCCGAGGATCTGTTGGCGCATCACTGGTTCGCGAATTTACTGCCTGAAGAGCAGGCCCGAGCGGCGCTGATCAAGCGCCTTGGCATTCCGGATGATGACTTCTCGCTACTGGCCGCCATCGGCGGTGACTGCGCCGGTGCGCTGACGATCCTCCCGATCGATCAAACGCCGCCGACAAGAGCCCCATCGTTCCCAACGGATGACGACTACCGCGAGTTGCCGCTTGATCGGCTCGCGCAATGGGCCGGTGCTCGTGAGCGGTATGCGCTGATGGGCGACGGCGACCCGGCCAGGCGCCCTCGTCTCTCGCTGGCCGGCGCGCAGGACAAGATTCCGTTGCGGCTGTGGGACGATACGCTCTACTTGCCTTCGGGCGTCGAGCCCTCTACCCATATTCTGAAATTCGCCGTCGAAGGGCGTGAGCAAGTCATCCTGAATGAGCTTTATCTGAACAACCTGGCGCGCTTGGGAGGGCTGGCCTGCCCGGCGACCACGATGGCTTATGCCGGCCGTCATCCTTACTTGATCGTCGAACGCTATGATCGTTTGGGTATTGAGAGCGCGCATGTCGAACGTGTCCATCAGGAGGATCTGTGTCAGGCCATGGGGCTGTCGCGCAACCAGAAATATCAGGCTTACGGTGGCCCGCGTTTCGGAGAGATCGTGCAAGCAGTCCGCGAAGCCTGCCGCCCCTCGGCGACTTCCATCCAGCAGCTGCTCCGCTGGCAGATATTCAATGTCCTGGTCGGCAACAGCGATGGCCACGCCAAGAACGTGTCCTTATTGCAGGACGCTCGTGGCCGTTGGCAGATCGCTCCAGTCTATGACCTCGTTGGTACCATCGTGCTCGGTTACGACCCGGATCTGGCCTTCTCGATCGGCGAGCAGTTCAATTCGATGCAGCTGCTACCGCGCGATTGGCAGGCTTTTGCCGAGGAGTGCCGTTTCAGTTATCCGTTCGTGAAGCGCCAGATTCAGGAAATGATTGCCACGCTCACCGATCTGGCCGATTCCTCCACGCTTCAGCAGCAGCTGCAGCAAGCGGGCCTCGAAGATAAAGGCTGGACGAGGTTGCAGCAGCAGCGTCAACACATCCAAAAGCAGTGCCGCCGCGCCGAGCGCTGGTAGTGCCTGTCAGCAAAATTCGGGATATCAACTCTTGCTTCCGACGCTTCACCTCGATGCGAGGTTTTACTTCTACGGTTTGTACGAAAAGTCGGCGAGCGAAGACAAGACAAGGCAAAAATCGGCGAAGACGGACCGGGCTGGCGCACCAGTTTACGGGGTGTAAATGAGCATCTCGAGCCGACTTTTAACGCCGTATTGCCGAGCGCAGACAGTTTCCGTACAAAGCTTAGGCGACTTGACCCGAACGCCGGCACGGTAGTGTGAGCGCCACCGTCAGCCACGCTGACAATCTATATTTCCGCCCGTCCGCACCAGCGTCCTGGCGCCGTGAAAGATAACGTCCCATGCGAAAGATACTGCTCGTCGACAACGGTTCCCTGCGCCCTCAGGCGACGCTCAATCTGCGTCGTCTTGCCGATGCCTTGAGTCAGGCCACGGGCGAGGCGGTCGAGGCCGCATCGCTGCTGCACTCCTTCAAGATTCCGCCCGAGGCGCTCGGCGGGCGCAAGGCCGCCACGGTGGGGCCACTGGCCGAGCGCTACGCAGCGGAGGGCGGCACGGAACTGATCATACTGCCCTTCTTCTTCGGCCCCAGTCAGGCATTGACCCGCTATCTGCCGGAGCGTCTGGCCGAGGTGCAGGCCAGCTATCCGCAGCTCTCGGTAAAGGTCGCCCCGCCGCTGGTCGACACGCTGCTGGCGCCGGACTTGCGCCTGGCGCAACTGCTGGCAGACAACGTGCGCGAGCGCATGACCGACCTATCGCGACCGAAGGTCGTGCTGGTCGATCACGGCAGCCCGATTCCGGAGGTCACGGGGGTGCGCAACTATCTCGCCGGGCAACTGAGCGCGCTGCTGGCCGATGAGGTCGACTGCGTCACTTTCGCTTCCATGGAGCGCCGTGACGGCGACGCCTACCGCTTCAACGAGCCGCTGCTGGAGACGTTGCTGGCCTCGCCGGCCCTGGCCGAAGGTGATGTGATCCTGTCCATGCTGTTTCTTTCCCCGGGCCGTCACGCCGGAGAAGATGGCGACATTGCCGAGATCTGCGCGCAGGCGATGTCTCGCGCCCCAGGCCTTAACGTCGTGACGACCCGGCTGGTGGGCGAGAACGACGCCATCCTGGAACTCCTCGCCACTCGCCTACGGCAAGCGCTGGCCGGTGGGCCACTGTTGACAGAACTGCCGGCGATCGGCGCCAAGGAGGCATGACCCGCGCTTCGGCTTGGGTCGGCATTTGACCTCAAAGGCTAATTCATCGCCGCCAGCACCCGCTCGAACTCCTGCCGCCAGGCCTCGGCATGCTTTGCCGGATCGGCGGGAAATCGCCCCAGTTCCACCGCGAGATCGAAGAAGCCTTGCGCGGGCAGCCCTTCCCCACGCCGGCTGACGACCAGCGCAGCGATGAAGGGTCGGTCGTGCTCGGCATCCTCGCGCATCAGGTTCTCAAGTGCCTGAGCCACGCGCTGAATGGTGCGCGGTGGTTGCAGCGCCAACGCCTCGGCGAGTTGCTGGTAGGTCAGCGGCAGGGTTTCGCGAGGCACTGTCTCGAGGTAGTGGCGAACCTGCGCGGTCAATGAGGAGTTTTCTGCCATGCTGCCCTCAGGCATCGGGATCGAAGAGCTTCACTTCGCGAATGTCGACTCGCTCCCAGACCCGGCCGGTCATGTAGGGCTCGGTTTCGAGCCAGGCGTCGAGATCGGCGCGGTCGTCGAAACGAAAATGCGTGTTGGAACCGATCATCTTGCCGTCATCGTTCAGGATCGCCCCGCCACTGAGAAACTTCCCCTGCCTGACGAGCTCACGAACCCCTGCCAGATGCGCTTCGCGATGGGCCAGCCGGCGCTCGAGCGCGTCGTCGTCCGTGTAGTCGTAAGCCACTACGGCGTACTGTTTCATGCGGTGCTCCTGTCGTTTCGTGGTTCATCGAAGACGACTCGCATCATGCGTCAGCCCGCCTGAAGAGACAATCCGCCTCCCGATTGCACGGTCAGCGCCCGGCAATGGGGTTGCCACCGCTTGGACCGGATATCGGAACGTGACTATCTTGAGAACTGAGGTCGAAAATCGAGGTGGAAAATCGGGCTTCGAATCGGCGCTCAGGAAGAAAATCCCAAGGAGGGAATATAATGACGACCGATAACGTGACTAGACCGAATGAGGATGTCGTCGACATCCTGACGACCGATCACCGAGAGATGACGGAGCTGCTGGCCCGGGCTACGCAGACTCAAGATGTCGAGCAACGCCGGGATCTGGTCGAAACGGCGATCGCGGAAGTGATGCGTCATGCCGTTGCCGAAGAGATGTACGTCTACCCGGTGATGGAAAAGGATCTGCCGGGCGGCAAGGAAGAGGTCGAGCATGACAAGCAGGAACATGACGAGATCGTGCAGGTGATGAAGAAGCTGGAAGAGGCCGATGCTGCCGATCCGGCGTTCATGGAGCTGGTGCAGGAACTGGACAAGCAACTGCGTCACCACGCCGATGACGAGGAGTCCGACCAGTTTCCCAAACTGCGCGCTCATCTCTCCAGTGAACAACTCGTGGAAATGGGCGACAAGGTGCAAAAGGCCAAGCAGTTGGCGCCGACTCGCCCTCACCCCAGCGCACCGCACTCCGAGCTGTTTCATAAAAGTGTCGGGCCAGGCGTCGGCATGATCGACCGGCTCCGTGACAAGCTCACGGGACGCCACACCGGCTAGACTCGCCGCCCGCAAATCGCGACCTTGCTACTGCCCCGGACCATGCCGATCCGGGGCTTTTGTAGTCATATCTTGTCGTTACGGATGGTATTCGACCCCTATTCGAAGCTCGGTGGGCGAGTCGTTCGCGTCGTTTCTTGCCGTGCCATGCCGTGCTGGGTCGAGCCGATACCAGCGCGGGAACACGGCCGTCGGCTGTACAATCCTTCTCGACCCCGTTCAACGACATGAAGAGGCCACATTCCATGATCGATCTCCGCAGCGATACCGTCACCCGCCCGAGCAAAACGATGCGTCAGGTGATGTTCGATGCGCCAGTGGGCGACGACGTGTGGGGCGACGATCCCAGCGTGGCGCATCTGGAAACCTATATCGCCGAGCGCACCGGCAAGGCGGCGGCGCTGTTCTTCCCTTCCGGCACGCAGAGCAACCTGGTGGCGCTGTTGAGCCACTGCCAGCGCGGCGACGAGTACATCGTCGGCCAGCAGGCGCACACCTATCGCATGGAAGGCGGCGGCGCGGCGGTACTGGGCGGGATTCAGCCGCAGCCGATCGAGAATGAGGCGGATGGCACGCTGCCGCTGGCTAAGATCGAGTCGGCAGTGAAACCGATCGACCCGCACTTCGCCCGCACGCGCCTGCTGACGCTGGAAAATACTTTCCACGGCCAGGTGCTGGATGCCGATTATGTCGAAGCGGCCACTGCGCTGGCGCGGCGTCATGGCCTGGCGACCCATCTGGATGGCGCACGGATCGGCAACGCTGCGGCCGCTACCGGGGCCAGCCTGGAGGCGCTCTGCAGCCCGTTCGATACGATCTCGATCTGCTGCTCGAAGGGGCTGGGCGCACCGGCCGGTTCGGTGCTGGTGGGGCCGGCGGCGTTCATCGAGACGGCACGGCGCTGGCGCAAGGTGGTCGGCGGCGGCATGCGCCAGGTCGGCATGCTGGCAGCGGCGTGCGAATACGCGCTGGAGCATCATCTGGCACCGCTCGCCGAGGATCACGCCAAGGCCGAGCGGCTGGCTGCGGGGCTAGCCGGTATCGACGGCGTCACGGTGACGGCGCAGGCGACCAACATGGTGTTCGTCGAGTTCACTCGTCCGGCGTTCGATCCGGCTCGGCTGCACGCCTGGCTGAAGGAACGCGACATTCTGGTCGGTGCGCTCTACGCGCCGCGCTTCGTGACCCATCGCGATGTGTCGATGGACGACATCGATCGCGTCGTCGCCGCTTTCGACGAGTACTTCACCGCCTGACCGCCCGGCTCAGTCGAGCCGGGTGGACGAGGAATCGTTCGGCCGGGTCGGCGTCGAGGAAGCGCCCGGGTTCGGTGCCGCGTTCGGCGCCGCCTGGGGGCCGCCGTCGCCGGCGGGCGCATTCGGATCGCAGGTACGGCGGGCGGTGGAAATGGTCGAACCGCCATCGTTGCCCCGGCAGATCGAACCACCGCCGCTGGGCAGCCGCTCGCGGGTTTCCCGTGGGTAGATCAGGTTGGGGCTGACATTGATGTCCATGTGCCTGGGCACGTAGTCGGCACGGCCATCGCGGTCGTTGTCCGGCAGTCTCACGCGGTGGCCGGTCTGGGGATCGACCACCGTGACGCCATCGGCAACGGCGGGCGCGCTGCCCAGCGCCGTGCCGGCAATCGCCAGCGCGAGACAAGTGACGGCCAGTGTGCGGCGACGGCTGACGGGCATGATAGAGATGCGCATGATCCACCTCCGGGTGGGTATCTCACCTACGGGAATGCTGCCTGCGCCCGGCGTCAGCCGGGCATGACGTTCCATGGACATATTCCATGGACATAGTGTAGCGCTCGCCGCGGGATACGTGATGCGTTCAGGGTGCGGATTCGCGGGTCCGAGAGAGCCACTCCCACAGCGCGGCGGCTGCCGGGCGCAACTGGCGGCGGCTGGGCCGGACCAGCCAGAACGCTTCGTCCGTCGCCATGTCGAGCTCAAACGGCGCGACCAGATCGCGGCTGGCTTCGAGCAGGCGGCGATGGGAAAGCGCGACGCCGCCGCCGTAGGAGGCCAGCGCCAGCGTCGTCACGTGGGTGTCGCAGATCATCGCCTGGCAGCGATGCTCGAGCCCAGCGACGCCCGCCTCGGCCAGCCAGCGCGGCCAGCCGGCAGCGAACCCCGCGGCATGCAGCAGCGTCCTGCCCGCCAGATCTTCCGGCGTATGCAGTTCCGCCGCCAGCGCGGCGGAGCAGACCGGCAACAGCCGCTCTTCCCCCAGGCATTCCGCGGTAACGTCGTTCCACTCGCCGTCTCCGTAGCGAATCTCCAGATCGGCCCCTTCCGCCCCGAAGTCGTCCGCCCAGATCGCGCTGACCAGCCGCAGGGTGATCTCTGGGTGCATCTGCTGGAATCGCATCAATCTCGGCGCCAGCCAGGTCTGCTGCATTGCCGGCGTCGCCCGCAGCGTCACCGGCGCGCCGGGGCTGGGACCGAAGACTTCCGACGTGCCTTCGGCCAGGCGGGTGAACGCGCCCTGAACGCTGGGCAACCAGGCCTGCCCTGCCGGCGTCAGCGCCAGGCTGCGCGGATAGCGCACGAACAGCGACTGGCCGACGCGATCTTCCAGCAGCCGGATGCGCTGGCTGATCGCCGACTGGGTGACGCCGAGTTCTCGGCCGGCCTCGGTGAAGCTCAGCGTTCTCGCCGCCGCTTCGAACGCCTGCAGCCACAATACCGGGGGGAGTTCGGACATGGTTTACGTCGACGCCCTCTTCAGAATGAATCTCGTCAGAATGGATCTCGGATCTGGTGGTCCGTACGTCTAGCGGTGGTTCGTAAGTCTAATAGCCAAAGTCGGCCATTAGCTCAGCTTGGCCTTTGCGGTCAGATTAATCGTTTGTCATGTCTCGGCGCAATCCGCATCCTTGTGACACTCATCTACACACGCTGTTAACAAAGATGGCGCTGTCAGCCATCGAGGAAGTGCCTTTTGTCATCCGGAAACGCCTTTAACGAGACCCATGCCCATCGCGGTGATCAACCCATCGACATGGCCGAACTGCGCCGCTACCGCCCGGGCGCCGGCGCGCCGGCCGCCGAGCTCGAGAGCGCCGTCGAGCAGGCGCGTCGAGTGACGCTGACCTGGTCGGATGGTCGGTCCGGCCAGTTTCCGCTGATGTGGCTGCGCGATCACTGCGCCTGTGACCAGTGCCGCCACCCGATGACGCGCGAACGCCTCTACAAGCTGCTCGACGACCCGCTGTGGGAGCGCTTCGAGGCAGACGAGGCGCTGGCGTCCTTCGAGTTCGATGCACGCTCCCTGACGCTGATCTGGCAGGACGGCCACGTATCGCGCTTCGATGCCGGCTGGCTCTATCAGCGCTGCCCCGGCGAGGAGCTGGCGACGCTGCTGCCCACCCCGACGCCGTGGCGTGAAGGCTTCGCCCCCGAGCACGTCGAACATGCCGATTTCGTCGGCGGCAGCGAGGGCCGCAGCCGCTGGGTCAGCGCCCTGCTGCGCGACGGCCTGGTCATGCTCGACCAGGGCCCGTGCGAGCGGGAAGAGGTCTCGCGCATCGCCGAGAGCATCGGCCCGATGCGTTCGACCAACTTCGGTGGCCGGTTCGACGTGCGCTCGGTCCCCAACCCCAACAACGCGGCCTACACGGCGATCGGGCTCGAGCTGCACACCGACCTGCCCAACTGGCGGCAACCGCCGGACATCCAGTTGCTCTACTGCCTCGAGAACGATGCAGAGGGCGGCGAATCCAGCTTTGCCGATGGCTTCGCGGCCGCCGAGACCCTGCGCGCCGAGAACCCGGATGCTTTCCGGGTGCTGTCCGAGACGCCCATCGACTTCCGTTTCCAGGACGACGGCCACGATATCGCCGTGCGCGAGCCGGTCATCGATCTCGATGCCGAAGGCCGTCCCCGCGAGATCCGCTTCAACAACTGGATTCGCGACACGCTGAGCCTGCCACTGGATCGGATCGAGGCCTGGTACGACGCCTACCGCGCCTTCTGGCAGATTCTGCGCCGCCCGGAGGGACGCGTGGAGCTGACGCTGGCGCCCGGCCAGATGGTCGCCTTCGACAACCGCCGCGTGCTGCACGGCCGCAACGCCTTCGACCCTAACACCGGCAAGCGCCATCTCCAGGGTACCTATCTCGATCTGGACATGTTGCAATCACATCTACGAGTGCTGTCGCGGTGAACCGACGCGCGGCACGACGTTGATACGAGCCGCCCGAAGTCGTGAACTTCATGACCGGGCGGCTTTTCTGCGTGTATCCCGGTGCATTTCCGCCAGGCTATCCGCCTTTGTGGAACGGGATACGCCAATTGAGGGAACGACAGGAGACAACAAATGAAAAGACCGATGACGATTTCCGCCCTGACGCTGACCACCGGCTTGATCGCAGGAACCGGTTTCGCCCTGATGGGCACGAGCGCCGCGATGGCAGCGGACCAGCAGGTCAACTTCGGCGTGCCGTCCTGGCCCGGCATCACGGTGAAGACCGAGATCGCCCGGCAACTGCTGGCGCCGCTGGGTTATGAGGGCAAGACGCAGGACATCGGCCTGCAGGTGATCTATCAGGGGCTCGATACCGGCGATGTGGATGTCTTCCTGGGTGCCTGGCTGCCGGCGCAGAACCCGATGCTGGAGCCGCTGGAAGCCGACGGCAGCATTACCCGCCTGGCGACCAACGTGACCGGCGCGCAGATGACGCTGGCCGTGCCGGACTACGTCTACGAGAGCGGCATCACCTCCTTCGCCGATCTCGATGCGCATCGCGACGAGTTCCAGGGAGAGATCTACGGCTTCGGCGCCGGTTCCGCCGCGAGCGAAATCCTCAACGAGGCGATCGATAAAGACGCCTGGGGGCTGGGCGACTGGACGCTGGTCGACACCAGCACCGTCGGCATGCTGAGCGCCGCCAAGAGCCACATCGCCAACGAAGAGCCCATCGTCTGGGTCGGCTGGACGCCGCACTGGATGAACCTCGAGTTACCCATGGAGTACCTCAGCGACTCCAAGAACCTGTTCGGCGAAGGCAACGGCGCCAGCGACGTGCGCACGTTGATGGCGAGCGACTATGCCGAGGCGAACCCGAACCTGGTGACCTTCTTCGATCAGTTCTCGTTCACCGCCGAAGAGCAGAGCTGGATGATCCAGCAGTACGGCCAGGAAGAGAAGCCGATGGAAGAGGTCGCCAAGACCTGGATCGAAGATCATCCCGAGCGCGTGGAAAAGATGATGGAAGGCGTGAAGACCCAGGGCGGCGATCCCGCATGGCCCGAAGTCGAGAAGTCTTTCTCCTTCTGAAGTCGAGAAGACTGGCTCCTTCAGAATCCAGGCGCCGGCATCGAGACGCGAGACGGCGCTAGCAAAAAACCGTTACAAATTCATGCCGATTTTTTTGCCGTCTCTCGGAACTAACGGAACACCCGGCACTCTGAGTAGGTGTTCCCTTGAATGATCCCTTACTTGCCCACCATCCCCTGGTGGGCATTTTTTTGGTTCATCGCAGACTAGCGTGAAA
>NZ_NHOU01000037.1 GCF_002179555.1 Salinicola salarius
TGCCATCCGCAGCCACCTGAATAGTTACGATCTCTTTTGAGATACCCGACGGCAGTGAGGAAACCGCCATGATTCGCGATCAGGAACTTCTCGATCAGTTGCTGAACACGCTTTCACGCTTTGTGCGCGAGCGCTTGATTCCCAACAAGGCCCGCCTGGCCGAAGAGGACGCAGTCCCTGCTGAGATCTTTGCAGAAATGAAGGATATAGGACTATTCGGTCTGCCGATTCCTGTAGAGTACGGAGGCCTTGGCCTGACCATGGAAAGTACTCCCCAAGTCCAGCAGCTTGTGATCGCGCGTAACATGATCCGGGGGGTGCAGTGATGCGGTTATCACACACCGTACAGGCCTCGGATGAGCTAATAAATGGGCGCTGGGCTAGTGAGTTGATCGCTGAACTGCCCGAGCGACTCAGTACGCGGATACTTGAGCTGGCCGAGCAGCAGCCGCAGCAAGAAGCCATTGTCGATGGCGGCGTACGTTGGACCTATGCTGAACTGGCGAATGAGGTGCATGCAGCCGTCGATTGGCTAGCCGCACTGGGTATACGTCCCGGTGACCGACTGATGGCAGTGAGCGAGAACTGTCGCGCACTGGTTGTGCTGCTGTTAGCGGCGAGCGAGATGAATGCTTGGTTGGCGATTGTCAATTCGCGCATGTCGGCCAAGGAGATTGATCTGATCCGCGACAACTGCGAGCCGCGAAGGATGTTTTATACATCCGCAGTGTCCGGCGAGGCCCGCGCCCACGGCGAGCGCCACAGTGCTGAAATATACCATCATGTTAGCCTCGATGAGCTGATGATCGGTGCGCTCGCCGACAGTGCGCCCGAGCCGGTGCATGCCAGCGGTGCCGAGCAGGTCGCAGCGATGATCTATACCTCGGGGACCACTGGCACGCCTAAGGGGGTAATGCTGACGCACCGTGGCATCCTTTATATCGCCTCGATCTCTGGCGGCATGCGCCACCTTACCCAGGGGCAGCGGGTCTATGGTGTGCTGCCGATATCACACGTGTTTGGCCTGGCGTCGGTATGCATGGGCTCGCTGTACAATGGCGCCTGCTTTTATCCGATACCACGTTTTGAGGCGTCGGCGCTGGTCAGGGCGCTCGTTGATGAGCGCATCACCGTGCTCCAGGGCGTGCCTGCTATGTATGCACGAATACTTGAATATCTCAAGCAGCAAGGCATGGCACTAGACGCTCCGGCACTTGTCTACATCTCGGCTGGTGGCTCGCCGCTGGATAGCGATATCAAGCGGCGTGTCGAGGCGGTCTTCGGCCTGCCCCTGCATAACGGTTACGGCCTCACCGAGGCTAGCCCGACAATTAGCCAGACGCGAATTGATGATCGCTACATGAACACTACCGTAGGTCGCGTTCTGCCGCTGCTCGAGTACCGTCTTGAGCCGTTGGGAAGCACCGATGATGAGGCGCCAGAAACCGGTGAACTCTGGGTTCGTGGTCCCAATGTGATGCGAGGCTATTTTCGCCAGATGGAGGCCACCCGTGCCTGTCTCGATGATAATGGTTGGCTGAACACCGGGGACATCGCGCGCATCGATGAATCAGGTGAATTGTATATTGTTGGGCGCAGCAAGGAGCTGATCATCCGCTCCGGCTTCAATATCTATCCGCCGGATGTCGAAGCGGTAATCAATGAGCATCCCGAGGTCACACTGTCGGCGGTGGTAGGCCGTCAGATAACCGGCAACGAAGAGGTGGTTGCCTTCGTCCAGTGCGAGCCCGGCTCTACCTTGACTGAAGATACTCTGCGAACGTTCGTCGCCGAACGACTGGCGCCCTATAAACGACCCAGTGACATATTCTTGGTTGATTCGCTACCAGCTACGGCCACTGGTAAGATCCTTAAGGGCAGCCTTCACCAACAGGCAAAAGAGGGTATGCCGCATGTCTGAAAAAACAGCCAACAAGACCTCCATAACAGGCTCCGAGGGCCCGATTCAGGATGTATCCGAGCAGTGGGGGTTTCAGCGCTTGCTCGGTATGCGCATCGTTGAGTGGTGTGAGGGGTACGCGGTGGTTGAGCTCAGCGTTAGCGAACAACATCTCAACCGAAGCGGTATGGCTCATGGTGGTGTTCTAACCTCTCTATTAGATACCGCACTGAGCCTCTCGGGGCTGCATTGCCCTGTGCCGGGAAATGTGCGCAAGGGCATGACTCTGTCGCTGACCACGACCTTCATCGCCCCGGCTCGGGGAGGAGTGCTGCGCGCAGAGGGGAGACGCCGTGGCGGTGGTCGAGCAACTTACATGGCCAGCGGCGAGGTGCTTGACGCTGACGGCAATGTGATAGCCATGGGTGAGGGCGCTTTCCGTGTGCGCAGCGCTAGTCAGTCGCCAGAGGGCGAGCCTGCGTGAGGCGAGGCTTGTGAAGCTGCGAATAGGCGCCTGGCTTCTCACAGGTACTATGTGGCTATTCTAGGGGCTATTGACGTTTTACGAGAGGGACTTTGCTGAATAAGAGCAGGCCCGCAGAATGGAGGTTCCACACCGCCAATCTGCGAGTCTGCCATGCCCCGATTGATGCTCAGTGACGAGTTCTGGGTTACGGTTTGGTAACAGCAAATGCATCGAGGGCAGGGCTTTAGCGGAACAGAACCATATCGGAACCGCTCTTTTTGCGACTTCAGGCTAGGCTTCACCGGCAGGCGGTGCCGTCAACGCTTCCCGCCCACTACGGGGTCCAGCGAGCCCTTGATCTGTTCGGCCAGGTCGCGCAGCCGGGGGCCGAGATTTTCCGTCAGGACGCGGTGGCTCAGGCGCAGCGAGGCTCCGCCGCAGTTGATGGCCATCACTTCCGCGCCGTCCTCCAACACCAGCGGAACGGCCACGGCACTGACTTCACGCTCCCAATCGCCTTCTGATATGCAGAAGCCGTATTGGGTATAGTCTTTCATCGCCGCCTGAAGCCCCTGCTCGACAGTGGACCAGTTATCGGGGTCGCGCTTGCTAAAATCCTGCAGCAACTGATCGCGTTTAGATTGCGGTATGCCACATAGCCAAGCGCGTCCGACCGCGCTGGTGATCATAGGAATTCGTGAGCCCGTTTCGAGGCGCATGATCAGGGGGCCGCTCCCTTGGCAGACCTCGATATAGGTCATGGTGCCCCGGTCCGCGTTGCACAGTGCCACCATGCAGTCCGTGGCATCGGCCAGGCGTTGCATGTGGGGCCTGGCGATTTCCCGGATGCTCATGCTGGCCAGATAGCGGTAGCCCAGCGCCAGCACGCCGGCTCCCAAGCGATACTTTTCCAGGCGCTCGTTGTGCTGAAGATAGCCCAGCTGGGTCAGGGTATAGGTCAGGCGGGACACGGTGGGACGGGGGATACCTGTACGGCTGGAAAGTTCGGCATTGCCAAGGTACTCCTCGCCGGCTCCAAAGGCCCGGAGCAGTTCCAGCCCCCGCGAGAGGGCAGTGATAAAATTACGATCCTTGGCGTTGGTGGCCTGATCGTCGTTGATGCTCAGTGGCTTGGCCATATGTACCCATCAAGCTGCAAAATATCGAGTGTGTATCATACCTCCTCCATACCATCAAGTTATACGAACTTTCAATTTATTTTGCTCTGCAAACCAGTATTTTATTATTCGGATAACTATAGGCGCCTTCCTGCAATAGGTTGTCTCCCGCACAAGGAACGCAGCAATGACGATTTCCAACTGGCGCGAAACCCGTCTGTCCCGTTTGCTGGCAACACGCCTTCCGGTGATGGCGACGGGCCTGCACTGGCTGTCCAATGCCGATTATGTAGCGGCCGCGGTCAACAGTGGCATGATGAGCTTCATAACTGCGGCCAGCTTTGCCGATCTCCAAGCGCTGCGCGATGAAATCCAGCGGTGTCGTGAACTGGTCGGCGGGCGGAACTTCGGCGTCAATGTTTCCATGTTACCCAAGTTGTTGCCCGGCGACCGCACCGAGGAGGTCATGGCGCTGATCCTGGAGGAGCGCATTGCCGTGGTCGAAACCTCCGGGCGTGACCCCTCTGCCTATGTGGCGCCTCTCAAGGCCAGCGGTTGCAAGGTGATTCACAAGGTGCCGCAGCTCCGCCATGCGCTCAAGGCCGAGGCGGCGGGCGTGGATGCGGTAACTTTGGTGGGCGCCGAATGCGGGGGGCATCCAGGAGAATCGCCGGTCGGCACCCTGGTGCAAGGCGTGCTTGCCGCGCGCGCGCTGCGCATCCCTTTTGCCCTAGGGGGCGGCATCGCCTCGGGCGAGCAGATCATCGCTCTGCTGGCGCTGGGCGCGGACGGTGTGGCGATCGGCACTCATTTTCTCACCGCCGAGGAAATTCCGGCGCACGAAGATTACAAGCAGCGCCTGATCGACGCCCAGGCGGGCGATACCACGCTGATCATGGCGTCGGTACGCAATACGATGCGGGTGCTGCGCAATGAGACGACCGAGACGGTCCATACACTCGAGCGTGAAGGCGTCAACGACATCCAGCAATTACTGCCGCACGTGCGAGGCATCCTGGGCAGGGCGGCCTACATCAGCGGTGATTGGCAGCAGGGAGCGCTGTCGGTCGGGCAGGGGGTGGGATTGGCGACTCGCATGGCCCCGTTGGCGGACCTCATCGCCGAGTTCGAGCAACAGGCGGACCATGCCTTGCAACGCCTGTGTCCCTGACGGCACGCGATAGCCGGCATCACTTTACGCTCCTGCCTTAGACCAACATCGATATTGAAACGAAGGGGTCGTATGGTAAGTTTGGTTTTTCGCATTGCGATATTCCATTCCAAAATCACTAGATAACCAACTGGCTGCCGCAGAGCCGGTTATCACTGCAGGAGAATTCCACATGAGCTTCATGTCCCAGGCCAGGAAAATTCTGTGCCTCGGTACGGCCTTGACAATTGCCGTGCTGCTGCCCCAGGTGGGGGTGGCTCAAGATGTGACGACTTGGCGCGTGCAGTCCCATTGGCCGGCGTCCAGCAGCTCTTACGAGGACAGTCTGGTACGTCTCAAGAACGTGATTGAAGAGCGTACCGAAGGCCGTGTGCAGCTGCAGCTGTTCGAAGCGGGCGCCTTGTTCAAGGCCCAGGAAACCTTCAATGCCGTCAGCCGCGGCATTCTTCAGATGGGCACCATTTCTCCCGGTTATGCTCAAGACAAGATGACACTGGCCGGGATCGCGTCAGGGTTGCCATTCGCGTTCCATAACGTCTGGGAAGCCGCTTACTTCCATAAGAACCTGGGCTTCGAGAAGATGCTTCAGGAAGAGGCCGCGCAGTACGGAGTCTACTGGGCCACAGACAAGGTTTATCCCACCGAGATGGTCGTCAAGAATCCCATCAATAGCTGGGAGGATTTCACGAAGCTGAAGATCCGCTCTTCCGGCGCGCTGCAGAAGTTTCTGGATGATGCTGGCGCCTCCACTACCTACCTGCCGGGCAGTGAGCTTTATCCGGCCCTGGATACCGGCGTCGTCGATGGCGCGCATTGGGGAGCCGCGCAGGGTGCCGCTAGCATGAGCCTGTACGAAGTGGCCAAATACCACGTCAAGCCGGCTCTGAACATTGCCGGGACCGATGTCATCATCGTCAGTCAGAAGGCGCTTGACAAGCTCTCCGAGAAGGACCAGGAAATCGTTAAACAGGCACTGGACGAGCAGTTCTGGTACCGCACCAACGAATACCAGTATCAGGAGCGTGTCGCGCTCTCCAAGGCCATGCAAGAACAGGGCGTACAGGTCAACACATTGCCTGACGACGTTCAGCAACGCTTGACTGAAGTCGCCCAGAAGTCATGGGACGAAGAGGGCAAGCGTAGTGAGAAGGCCGCCGAAGCCCTGGATAAATTGAAGACCTTCTTGGGAGAGCTCGGCTACCTCTGATTCGAAACGGGCTCGCGGGTCCCGTCGGCTGGATGACCTATGGGAATGTGCCATGCATTCGCTGGGAAAGGCCTGACGCGGACCCGTTTTTTATTCATTCCAATCCTGCCATGGAGCTAGCGATGCGCCTGATTCATGCGTACGTCAATGGAATAACCCGGCTGAATATTTTTCTCGGCCGGTGGGTCGCGTATCTGATATTCGTTATTTTTCTGCTGCTGATTTTCGAAGTTTTCATGCGCTATCTATTCTCGGCCCCGACTTCCTGGACCAATGAGCTGGGCCAGATGCTGTTCGGTCTGTACATCGTGTTGTCCGGTGGTTACGTCATGGCTCACCGGGGTCACGTGAACGTCGATCTGCTTTACAGCGCCTTTTCCCGTCGGACTCAGGCCTGGGTCGATATCTTCACCTCGTCCATGTTCTTTTTGTTCACGCTCGCGCTGCTGTATTTCGGCAGTTCCATGGCTTGGGAGTCCGTTCAGAGTATGGAAACCTCCTATTCCGCCTGGAATCCCCCTATCTGGCCAATCAAGCTGGCCATTCCTGTCGGCACCCTGCTTTTACTGTTGCAGGGTATCGCCAAGCTGCTGGAAGACGTCATTGTCGCGCTCAATCTGCAACCCGTTGCCGATACGCCGAAATCCTCTCCGGAGGAGACGCAATGAGCATTGAAATCACCACGCTGTTGTTCTTCCTGTCGCTGATATTCTTTTTGGTCCTGGGATTGCCGCTGGCCTTCGTGCTGGGCGGGGTCTCCGTGCTCTTTCTGTACTTTACTTGGGGAGTGGATTCCTTCTACATGGTGGCGACGCAGATGTGGGGCACCATGGAGAGTTTCACTCTGGTGGCGATTCCGCTGTTCGTATTCATGGCGATGCTTCTCGAGCGAACCGGTGTGGCCCGCGATCTCTACCGCATGATGCACCTCTGGTGTGGTGGTGTGCGTGGTGGGTTGGCGGTGGGCACCTTGGGCATATGTGCCGTGTTCGGCGCCATGGTCGGCATCAGCGGTGCCGCCGTCGTGGCGATGGGGACCATCGCGCTGCCTGCGATGCTTGAGCGTGGCTACGATAAGCGTATGGTGCTCGGCTGTATCAATGCCGGTGGGGGTTGGGGAATCCTGATTCCTCCCAGCATCATGATGATTCTCTATGCCATGATCAGTGGCGTCTCGGTAGGCAAGATGTTCGCCGCAGGCGTCCTGCCAGGCATCCTTCTGGTCGCCTTGACGGTGACCTATGTACTGGTACGCAGTTACCTTCAGCCGCACATGGCGCCGGCATTGCCACCGGAGGAGCGGGGCAGCTGGGGCGACAAGCTGCGTGCGGTACGCGCGGTGTTGCTGCCGATCGGTATCGTGGTCATGGTGCTGGGATCGATCATCGGCGGTATTACCACGCCTACCGAGGCAGCCGCTATGGGCGTGCTGGGGGCGCTGATTTCGGCGGCCGTGTATCGCAAGCTCAACTGGGACATCCTCCAGGAAGCGGCGATTCGCACCTTCAAGCTGACCGGCATGATCGCCTGGATCCTGTTTGCCGCCCACGCCTTCAGCGCGGCCTACCAGGGCATGGGGGCACAGATGCTGATCGAAGATCTGATGATGGGGCTGCCGGGCGGGCGCTGGGGCATCATCATCACCATGATCGTCATCGTGTTCTTCATGGGCATGCTGCTCGATCCAGTGGGCATCATGCTGATCACCCTGCCGGTGTTCCTGCCGATCGTCAATTCGCTGGGTTTCGATCCGATCTGGTTCGGCATCCTGTTCGTGATCAACATGGAAATCGGCTACATGACGCCACCTTTCGGCTTCAACCTTTTCTACCTGAAGGGGATTGTGCCGCCGAGCATCACCATGCGGGACATCTACTGGTCGGTGATTCCGTTCGTGATCGTCAATCTCATCGGGATGGGAATCATCATGGCCTTCCCCGAAATCGCCACCTACCTGCCGGATACGCTTTTCTGACGGCACTGTTCTAACGGCACTGTTTCAACAGCGCCATGGAGCACAAAAAAACCGGAGTCAAAGCTCCGGTTTTTTCATGCCGTGCGGCTCAGAGCTGCAGGGCGCGCACCTCGAGAAACTCCTCGAGCCCCCACTTGCCGAACTCGCGGCCAATGCCGGAGTGACCGAAGCCGCCGAACGGGGCCAGGGGGTTGAAGGCGCCGCCGTTGACGAAGACCTGGCCGGTGCGCAAGCGGCCGGCGACGCTCTTGGCGCGCTCCTGATCACCCGACCAGACGGCACCGGAGAGACCATAGAGCGTGCCGTTGGCGATCTCGATGGCCTGCTCTTCGCTCTCGTAGGGGATGATGCACAGTACGGGCCCGAAGATCTCCTCCTGAGCGATGCGCGACTGCGGGTCGACGTCAGCGAATACCGTCGCCCTGACGAAGAAGCCTTCCTCGCAGCCCTCGGGGGCCTCGGTGCCGCCGCATACCAGCGTGGCACCTTCCTCGATGCCGAGTCGAATGTAGTCCAGTACCCGCTCGCGTTGTACTGCCGAGGCCAGCGGACCCAGGCGGGTGTTTTCGTCCAGCGGATTGCCGGGCGTCATCTTGGCCACGGCCTCGCGGGCCAGCTCGCAGGCCTCATCGTGTTTGTCGGCCGGCACCAGCAGGCGCGTCAGCGCGGTGCAGGTCTGCCCCGAGTTGAGCAGGCAGTTGTTGACCGTGCCCTTGACCGCCGCTTTCAGATCGGCATCCGGCAGCACCACCGAGGCCGACTTGCCGCCCATCTCAAGGGCGATGCGCTTGAAGTCGTCGGCCGCCGCATGGGCAATGGTCTGCCCGGTGCGGGTGGAGCCGGTGAAGGAGACCATCTTCACCTTGGGATGGTGGATCAGCACGTCACCGACCTCATGGCCATAGCCCGACACCACGTTGAACACGCCCGCCGGCAGGTCCGTGGCGGCGAACATCTCGGCCAGCAGAAAGGCGCTCAACGGTGCGACTTCACTAGGCTTGAGCACCACGGTACAGCCAGCGGCGAGCGCCGGCACGACCTTGAGGATCACCTGATGCAGCGGATAATTCCACGGCGTCACGCAGCCGACCACACCCACCGGCGCATATTGAATCTCCGAGTTGCCCACGGTTTCGGTGAATGGGAAATCCGGCAGCATCTTGAGATAGCTCTTGGTGATCACTGCCGGCAGGCCCGCCTGGATCTGGCGGGCCAGTTTCAGCGGCATGCCGACTTCACGACAGATCGCCTCGGCGATCTCGTCGCCACGGGCTTCCAGCTGTTCAAGAAGTTGGCGCAACACGTCGAGACGCTGATCGAGCGAGCTTTGCGACCACTGCGCAAAAGCCTTGTCGGCGCTGGCGATGGCATGTTCCATCGCCTCGCGGCTGCCGGCGGGAATCGCGGCCAGCACCTGTCCCGTGGCCGCCTCGTGCACCTCGATCATGTCGCCGGTCCAGTCTTCCCAGCACCCGTCGATATACAGCTTGTCGATACGTTTCACCTTTCGTCCTCGTTATCCGGGGAGCCGACTCAGTCGAACATGATCACGCCACGTGCGTTGATGCCTTTTTCCATGTCGAGAAACGCCTGGGGCGCATCGTCGATGGAGTAGGTCCGGGTCACCAGTTCATCCAGCTTGAGCTTGCCGGCCTGATAGAGGGCGAGAATTCGCGGGAAATCGTACTGCGGGCGCGCCGAGCCCAGCCAGCTACCCTTGATCGTGCGCTCATCGGCGGGCAGCGAGAAGGTGCCTATGGAGGTCTTGTCGGCTGGGTCGGCAACACCCACCACCACCGCCGTGCCACCGCGTGCCAGCGATTTGTAAGCTTGGGCGACCACGGCGCCTGAACCCACGCATTCGAAGGCATAATCGACACCGCCGGTCAGTTTCTTCACCGCCTTGGCGGCATCCGCCTCTTCGCTGGCATTGACGGTGTGGGTCGCGCCGAACTGACGGGCCATCTCGAGTTTTTCCGGGTTGGTGTCGACGGCAACGATCATCTCCGCCCCGGCGGTATGACAACCCTGAATGGCATTGAGGCCGACGCCGCCGACCCCGAAGATGGCGGTGCGTGAACCCGGCTCCACCCGGGCGGTATTGAATACCGCGCCGACCCCGGTCATCACCGCGCAGCCCACCAACGCGGCATTCTGCAGCGGTACGTTCTGGTCGATCTTCACCGCATTGTCGACGTGCAGGGTGGCGTACTCCGCCATCACCCCGCAGGCGCCGAACACATTGAGTGCGTTGCCTTGGCTGTCGTGAGTGCGCACGGTGCCATCGGGAAGCGTGATCAATGCCTTGGCGGCGTTCTCGCACAGCACCGGGCGGCCACGCACACACTGACGGCACTTGCCGCACATCGAAATGAAGGAACTGATGACGGCGTCGCCTTCCTTGAATGCAGTGACGCCTTCGCCTACGGCCACTACCTTACCGGCGCCTTCATGGCCCAGCACCAGCGGCGGGGGAAACTGGATCTTGCCGGTAGCGGCGGAAAGGTCGCTATGGCATACCCCGCAGGCGGCCAGCTTGATCATGATCTCGTTACGTTTTGGTGGCGAAACCTGGATGGTTTCCACCTGAATCGGCTGATTCCAGTCCCGGCAGACCACTGCCTTGGCTTCACGTGTCATGGTATCGCTTCCCTATGTCGATCTTGGCGGAACCGGACCCAGCGGGGGGCCGGACGGCGGATGATGTACAGGTGAGAACTACTCAGAAATGGTCCGGCTGCATTTCCAGTGCGGTGCTGTCGGCATCACGCAAAATGCCACCGAGAGCCGTGACGCGCGGCAGCTCATAGCGGCAGAAGTAATCGCAGGCGCTGCGCTTGCCCTCATAGAAAGCCGGCGTCTGCGGGCCGCCCTCGGCGAGGCCCTGCTGCGCACACTGCGCTTGGCGCAGCCACAGCCAGCCGATGACGGTATGACCGAAGGCTTCCAGATAGAGCGAGGCATTGGCCAGCCCGCGAGCATTGTCCCCCTCGCGGCGCACCCGTTGCAGTGCTTCGGTGGCGGCTTCGAGAGAGTCGAGAGCATTGGACAGCCGGCTGGCGCTACCCGCGAGATCCGTGGCTTGGCACTGCTGGATCGTCTCGCGGATACGGGACACGAGCGCTTGATAGGGGCGTCCGTCGTTCAACAGCACCTTGCGACCCAACAGGTCGAGCCCCTGAATTCCGTGGGTGCCTTCATGAATGGGATTGAGGCGATTGTCGCGATAGAACTGCTCGACCGGATACTCCCGTGTATAGCCGTAGCCGCCATGGACCTGAATGGCCAGGCTGTTGGCTTCCAGGCAGAACTGTGACGGCCAGGACTTCATGATCGGCGTGAGCAGATCCAGCAAACCGGCGGCAGTCTCGCGCTGCTCGGCGTCTTCGCCATGCTGTTTCTCGTCGACCAGCGTGGCGCCGAACAGGCACAGCGACAGCCCGCCTTCGACATAGGCCTTCTGGGCCAGCAGCATGCGGCGAATATCGGCGTGCTCGATCAGCGGTACCTGCGGGGTGGTCGGGTCCTTCTCGTTCAACGGACGACCCTGGTGGCGGTCCCGAGCATAGTCGAGCGAGTGAAGATAGCCGGTGTAACCCAGCATCACTGCGCCTAGTCCGACGCCGATGCGCGCCTCGTTCATCATGTGGAACATGCAGGCCAGCCCCTTGTGGGGCTCGCCCACTAGATAGCCCACCGCACCGTCCTTTTCGCCGAAGTTGAGCATGGTCGAAGTAGTGCCGCGGTAGCCCATCTTGTGAATCAGCCCGGCCAGCGCCACGTCGTTGCGCTCGCCCAGCGTGCCGTCCTCGTTGACCCGATACTTGGGTACCAGAAACAGCGAGATGCCCTTGACCCCCGGCGGGGCGTCGGGCAGCCGGGCGAGCACCATATGCACGATGTTCTCGCTCAGTTCGTGATCACCACCGGAGATGAAGATCTTGTGGCCGGTGAGACGGTAAGTGCCGTCATCCGCCGGCGTGGCCCGGGTGCGCAGGTCGCCCAGCGACGAGCCGGCATGCGGTTCGGTCAGGCACATGGTGCCGAAGAAGCGCCCCTCGAGCATGGGATTGGCGAAGCGCGTCTTCTGCGCCTCGCTGCCGTGGGCGAGGATCAGGTTGGCGGCGGCGATGGTCAGCCCAGCGTAGGCTTGAGTGCCGACATTGGCGCCCTTGAGCATGCCTACGCACATCAAGGCCACCGCGGTCGGCAACTGCATGCCGCCGCGCTCGTAGTCCTGTCCGGCCGCCATGAGACCGGTCTCGGCGAGAATCTTCAGCGCTTTGCCTACTTCCGGATGCATCACCACGTGTCCGTCCTCGAAGCGAGGCTCCTCGTCGTCCGCCAGCCGGTTGTGGGGGGCGAACGCCTCGTTGGCCACCTTCAGTGCCAGCTCGAGCGCGGCGTCGAGCGTGTCACGGCTATGATCCGCATAACGCGGGAAGCTCAGCAGGTTCTCGACCCGATGGAGCTCGTAGAGCTGGAAGGCGAGATCCTGCGTATTGATGATCTTCTGGTTCATGGCGGCCTTCCTCCTTTCGTTACACGACTTCGAACAGGCCCGCCGCACCCTGGCCGCCACCGATGCACATGGTCACCACCACGTACTTGGCACCGCGGCGCTTGCCTTCGATCAAGGCATGGCCGGTGAGGCGTGAGCCGGTGACACCGTAGGGGTGGCCGACCGCGATGGAACCGCCATTGACGTTGAGCTTGTCCATGGGAATGCCCAGCTTGTCGCGGCAGTACACGACCTGAGAGGCGAACGCTTCGTTGAGCTCCCAGAGATCGATGTCATCCATTTTCAAGCCAGTGCGCTCGAGCAGGCGGGGAATGGCATAGACCGGGCCGATCCCCATCTCGTCCGGCTCGCAACCGGCCACGGCGAAGCCGCGGAAGATGCCCATCGGCTCGATGTTGTTCTTCTGGGCGTAGACGGAATCCATGACCACGCACACCGAGGCACCATCGGAGAGCTGACTGGCGTTGCCGGCGGTGACGAACTGATCCGGACCGCGTACCGGCTCGAGGCCGGTCAGGCCTTCCCGCGTGGTGTTAGGACGGTTGCACTCGTCCTGAGTCAGGGTGACCTCGCGCTCGCTGACCTCGCCGGTCTCCTTGTTCTTCATCAGCATGGAGGTGGTGAAGGGCACGATCTCGTCGTTGAAGCGCCCGGCTTCCTGCGCCGCCGCGGTACGCTGCTGGCTGATCAGCGCATATTCGTCCTGGGCATCGCGGCTGATGTTGTAGCGCTTGGCGACGATATCGGCCGTCTCGATCATCGACAGGTAGAGTTCGGGCTTGTGCTGCATCAGCCACTCGTTGGTGGCGCGGAATTGATTGATCTTGTCGTTCTGCACCAGGCTGATGGACTCGACGCCACCGGCGACCATGACCGGCACCTTCTCGGACATGATGCGTTGGGCAGCGAGAGTGATCGCCTGCAGGCCTGAGCTGCAGAAGCGGTTGATGGAGAGCCCGGCGGTGGTCACCGGCAAGCCGGCGCGTACCGCGGCCAGGCGCGCCATATTCTTGCCCTGAGCCCCTTCGTGGAAGGTGGCGCCGAGGATGACATCCTCGACGATTGCCGGGTCGATACCGGCACGCTGGACGGCCTGCTGGATAACGTGACCGGCCAGGTCGACGCTATGGGTGTTATTCAGGGCGCCACGGTAGGACTTGCCCAGGCCGGTGCGCGCCGTGGAGACGATGACTGCTTCAGACATGGGGAATGCTCCGTTGAATCGTTGTAAGTTGTCGCGGGCAGGGTGGGGCCGTCCAGGACGGCCCCGGGGGTCGATGTGGATTAGAGGTCGCCGAAGCGTTTGCCTTCCTTCACCAGACGCTCGAGCAGCGCGGCGGGCTGCCACTGTTCGCCACCTAGTCTTTCATGGAACTGGCGGATGCCGGCGAGCACCTTGTCGAGACCTTCCTGATCGGCCCAGAACATCGGGCCGCCCCGGTAGGCGGGAAAGCCGTAGCCATAGATCCAGGTGATGTCGATATCCAGCGGACGTGCCGCGACACCCCCCTCGAGGATCTTGGCGCCTTCGTTGATCATCACGTATAGACAGCGCTCCAAGATCTCCTGGTCGCTGATCTCGCGGGAGGCGATGCCCTGTTCTTGGCGGAATGCGTTGATCAGCGCGTCGACTTCCGGGTCGGGAATCGGCTTGCGGCTGCCTTCCTCGTAGCGGTAGATACCCGCCTGAGTCTTCTGGCCGAGGCGACCCTGTTCCGCCAGCTTGTCGGCCCAGCTCGGCGGAATGTCCTCGCCCGCCTTGCGGCGTTCCTGACGAATGCGATAGCCCACGTCGATGCCCGCCAGATCCGACATGGCGAACTGGCCCATGGGGAAGCCGAAGTCGGTCAGCACCTTGTCGACCTGCTGGGGCGTGGCGCCATCGTTGACCAGTTCCATCGCCTCGGCACCGCGGCGGTGCAACATGCGGTTGCCGACGAAGCCGTAGCAGTTGCCCACCAGGACGCCGACCTTCTTGATGCGCTTGGCCAGGGCCATGACGGTGGCCTTGACGTCATCGGCGGTCTTCTCGCCACGCACATTCTCGAGCAGCTTCATGACATTGGCCGGGCTGAAGAAGTGCATGCCGACCACGTCCTGGGGACGCTGGGTCGCCGAGGCGATCTCATCGATGTCGAGCGTGGAGGTATTGGAAGCGAGGATCGCGCCCGGTTTGCAGACCTTGTCGAGCTGACCAAAGATCTGCTTCTTGATGCCCATGTCCTCGAAGACCGCCTCGATGACCAGATCGACATCACCCAGGTCGCTATAGTTCAGGGTCGGCTCGATCAACGCCATGCGCTCCTCGACCTGAGCGGTGGTGATGCGGCCCTTCTTGGCGGTGTTTTCGTAGTTGCGGCGGATCACGGCCAGGCCGCGATCTAGTGCATCCTGCTTGGCCTCCAGCAGACGTACCGGGATGCCGACGTTGGCAAAGTTCATGGCAATGCCGCCGCCCATGGTGCCGGCGCCGATGATGCCTACCCGGTTGATGTCGCGGATCGGCGTGTCAGGAGAGAGGCCCGGCACCTTGGAAACTCCACGTTCGGCGAAGAAGGCATGCACCAAACCGGCGCGCTGCGGAGACTCCATGCACTCCATAAACAGCTCGCGCTCGCGCTGCAGGCCGTCCTCGAAGGAGAGCTTGAACGCCGCTTCCACGGCATCGACGCACTTGAAGGGGGAGAAGAGGTTGCGCGCCCGCTTTTGCAGGTTAGCACGGAACTCGTCGAACACGCCACTGTTCTTGTCCGCCTCAAGCTTGTCGGTGAGGTCACGGACCCGGCGTGTCGGCCAGCTTTCGTTGATCGCCTTCTCGGCATAGGCACGGCCGATCGTGGCGATACTGGAACCCTCCTCGGTGGCATCAACGATACCGTATTCGCGCGCCTCATCGGCGCTGACGAAGTTGCCGGTGGTGATCATTTCCAGCGCTTTCTGCGTGCCGCTCAACCGGGGCAGGCGCTGCGTGCCGCCGGCACCCGGCAGCAGGCCGAGCTTGACTTCCGGCAGGCCAACCTGGGCGGTCGACAGGGCTACGCGGTAGTGACAGCCCAGCGCCAGTTCCAGCCCGCCACCCAGGGCCGTGCCGTGCAGAGCGGCGATGACAGGTTTTTGGCTGTTCTCGAATGCGTCGATGACGCTGGGCAGGCCGGGTTCCTGCATGGGCTTGCCGAATTCGCGGATATCGGCACCGGCGACGAAGGTGCGCCCTTTGCAGACCAGTAGCAATGCCTTGGCCTCGTCGTCTGTCTGGCCCTGACGCAGGGCATCCAGCAGTCCGCTGCGTACGGCGTGGCTCAGGGCGTTGACCGGCGGATAATTGACGGTAATGACGCCGACCTGCCCCTCGCGGGCGTAACTCACAACCTCAGACATAATTCCTCCTTGCGCTGGTACGGGCCCGAGCCCGGCATGATGGTTGTCGCCCGTGCTGATCGTCGGCCCGCCGGGCGAGCAGAAAACATCTCCGGAGCATAACCGATGCTTTTCGGGAATTAAAACAAACGAAATAACATTTCGCGATGCGATAATAGTCGTGGGTACGGCGTGACGTAATGATAATGGCGTGGAGTGTCTCTGGCATGCTCCACTTCGGCCAGTGTGATGTAGGACGCTGAATGAATGCCTTAGACAAAACGCTAATGGCAGAGCGGTATCCGGAAGTGCTTAAACTAGATAATCAAAATCCTATTTCACCCAAGCCATTTTTGGCGGCACGCTATCAGAGCAGTCGCCCTATAGCATTACAATAAGCATGGAGACGCCTCATGACTCGACAAGCGCTCGATTTCCGCTCTCACTTCAAGATGATCATGGTCACCGCCATGCTGGCTGCCGGCGCCCATGCGCATGCTCAGGAGCTGCCCGACACCCTGATTTGGACGGCCTACGACGTCGGCTCGGCCGGATACGCCGAAGCCTCGGCAATCGCCGATGCCTTCGGTCGGGAGTATGGCACCCGAGTGCGCGTCCAGCCCTCCAGTTCGGCAATCGGCCGTATCCAGCCGCTTATAGAGGGTCGCGCCAACTACGGTTTCCTGGGCGGAGCATCGTTTTTCGCCGTCGAGGGCATCTATGATTTCGCAGCGCGGCGCTGGGGACCGCAGGATTTGCGCGCCATCGCCGGGCGACCTGCGTCTTTCGGCATGCCCACCGCCGCCGATGCCGGCATTGAAACTCTCGCCGACGTCAAGGGCAAGCGCGTGGCGTATATCGCTGGCAACCCCTGGATCAACTTCTCCTGTGACGCCTTCCTGGCCTTCGCCGGGTTGGACCGCGACGACGTCGAGGCCGTCATGTTCCCTTCCTACAAGGCGGCGATCGGCTCCTTGGCGGAGGGCAAGGCCGACGCCGCCTGTACCACGACCACTCCCAGCCAGCTCTATGAACTCGAACAGTCGCCTCGCGGCATTCACTGGGTGCCGATCCCGGCAGACGATGAGCAGGGCTGGCAACGCCTGACTCAGATGGCCCCGATCTACGAGCCCAACCGGGAAACCGTCGGCGCGGGTATCTCTGAGGAAAGTCCGGTGGAACTGGCGGCCTACCGCTATCCGGTACTGGGCGTGATGGCTGGTACCAGTGCCGACGAGGTCTACGCCCTGACCAAGGCCTTGGATGAAGCCTATGGTCTGTACAAGGACGCCACCGACCGGATTTCCAGCTGGTCGCTCGACAAGGCCGGAACCCCGCCCATCGAGGTGCCGTTTCACGAAGGGGCGATTCGCTACCTCGAGGAGAAGGGCATCTGGTCCGACGAGATGCAGGCCTGGAACGATGCACGTCTAAAGCGGCTGGAGGCGTTACAGGCGGCCTGGTCTCAGGCGCTGGCTGAAGGCGAAGGCAAGAGCGACGAGGCATTCGCCCAGCTATGGGAGACGCATAGAACCCAGGCGCTGAACTCTCTGGAGTAACTGACATGATCGGGCGGGGCACCGGCATGCGGTGCCCCGATGTGCAGGCGGCAGCCATCGATGGAGTGATTCTTATGCCAGCGTCTCCCCAAGCCTCTATGTCCCAGGGTTCTACGCCTGATTCCGCCCCTACCAGCGGGCCACAAGGGCGCCTGCAGGGACTGACCTACTCGGTGGTGATCACGCTGGGCGCTCTTGGCCTGCTGATGGCCATCAACCAGACGTTCAGCCTGTGGCTGCTGGGTTTCAAGCCACTGGGCAGCTCCTATCTTTACTATCTGATCGGTCTGTTTCTGGCCGCCGCCTTCCTGTGCTATCCGGCGCGAAGCCATGATGAGCATCGCGTAGCCTGGTATGACTGGCTGCTGGCGCTGGCCTCAATCGGTTCGACCGTCTATCTGGGCCTGCATGGCATGACCATCATCACCCAGGGCTGGGATTTCAGTGCGCCGGCCGAGGCCACGTGGATCTCGGCGCTGCTGTTGGTGCTGGTGCTGGAAGGGGTGCGACGTTGTGGCGGCTGGCCGTTGATGCTCATTGCACTGGTGTTCGGGAGTTATCCCTGTATGCCGATTATATGCCAGGGTTTCTATGGGGCTCATCCTACGACTTGGGGGGAACGGTCCGTGCCCATGTCATGGGGGCGGAAAGCATCATCGGCATTCCCATGCAGGTCGTGGCGCAGCTGGTGATTGGTTTCGTGGTCTTCGGGGTGACGCTGACGGTGACTGGCGGCGGCGAGTTCTTCATGCGCTTCGCCACGGCGCTGCTGGGGCGCGCTCGGGGCGGCCCGGCCAAGGTTTCGGTGCTGTCGAGCTGCATCATGGGTAGCCTGTCGGGCAGCGTGATCTCGAACATCATCACCACCGGCTCCATCACCATTCCCACCATGAAGCGCACCGGATATCCGGCGCATTACGCCGGGGCCATCGAGGCCTGCGCCTCCACCGGGGGAACATTGATGCCCCCGGTGATGGGGGCGGTGGCCTTCATCATGGCCTCTTTTTTAGGCGTACCGTATGCCGATGTGATGATCGCCGCGGTGTTTCCGGCGGTGCTGTTCTATCTGGCGCTGCTCTTTCAGGTCGACAACTATGCGGCTCGCAACGGACTCACGGGGCTCCGCGAAGATGAAATCCCCAACCTGATGGCAACCCTCAAGGAAGGCTGGCCCTATCTGCTGGGCCTGGCCATGTTGATCTACATGCTGATCGTCATGCGTCTGGAAGCCTACGCGCCGTATTACGCCTCGGCGGTGCTACTGGTGATCTCGCTGTTCAAGCGCCAGCATCGCCTCAACCTGGCACGTCTGCTGACGCTGGTGAAGGAGCTGACCACCAGCGTGGCCAATCTGGTCGCCATCCTCGCCGGAATCGGCTTGGTAGTGGGCGGGCTGTCCTACACTGGCGTGGCGGGGGCCTTCTCGCGGGAATTGCTGCTGTATGCCGGAGACAGCATCCCGCTGATGTTGGCGGCCGGTGCCGTGACCAGCTTCATTCTGGGCATGGGCATGACCGTCAGTGCCTGCTACATCTTCCTGTCGATCCTGCTGGCGCCGGCGTTGGTGTCCGCCGGGCTGAACCCACTGGCCAGCCATCTGTTCATTCTCTACTGGGGCATGATGTCGTATATCACACCACCGGTCGCCTTGGCCTCGATCACCGCCGCGGGTATCGCCGGCGCCAGCGCGGGCAAGACCAGCCTCAACGCCATCCGCCTGGGCAGCGTGCTGTTCGTGCTGCCGTTCCTGTTCGTATTGAATCCGGCATTGATCCTGCAGGGCGAGCTTACCGATATCCTGATTTCCGCATGTACGGCGATCGCCGCCATGTGGTTGCTGGCATCGGCGCAGGAAGGCTATCTCTATCGGATCGGAATCATCAGGTGGCCGCTTCGAACCTTACTGTTGATCGCGACTGCATTACTCATCTATCCCGAGCCGTATAGCGATCTGGTCGGGCTGGGACTGGTCGTACTGGTCTATCTGGGCTGTGGATTACGGCCATCGCATGTGACGGCCGTGGCCAAGCCGGCGGACTCCAAGTCCGACGTTACGCGACGGGGACATGTCGGGTGAGCCTGGCGCATGAAACGCTCGGGCAACGCGGGAAAGTGTCTGAACCACGTCTTGGATAGCCCACGCTGAATCATCGTCAGGAGACAACAATGCAGAATTTCAAGAATAAAGGGGCTGTCATCACCGGCGGCGCCAGCGGTTTCGGGCGCGAGTTCGCCCATATCGGCGCCCGGCTTGGAAGCACTTCTATATCTAGTCCCATCCCGAGGCGCTGGGCAACGTCGAGAAGCGCATGGAGGCCATCATCCATCAGCGCAACCCCGGCGACCCCTACGAAGCTGCGCCGCATATTCGTGAGATGCTGCAGGAAAAGCTGAAGGGTGATCCGACCAAAGTCTAATCTGCCGCAGCCAGGCCACCGAGCCGGCTGATCCACCAAAGCCTAGTGGGAAGCGCCGTCAACCCTTCCTACTCTCTCTAAACAGCACATGAGACCTTGGCATGAGCATCTGGAATCAAGCCCCTACCGTCGAAGAGCTGCAAGGACGTGCACGCGACACTCTGATCGATCATATCGGCATTGAGTTTACTGAAGTGGGGGAGAACTACCTGCGCGCACGCATGCCGGTGGACCGGCGCACCGTACAGCCGGCCGGCATCCTGCACGGTGGCGCCTCGGTGGTACTGGCCGAGACGCTGGGCAGCGTCGCCGCGAGCCTGTGCCTGAAATCGGCGGACAAGGCCTGCGTGGGGCTGGAAATCAACGCCAACCATGTTCGCTCCATGAGTGAAGGTTGGGCTCATGGCACGGCACGACCGCTGCATATTGGCGGTTCGACGCAGCTATGGGAAATCCGTATCGAGGATGGCAACGAAAAGCTGGTCTGCATGTCGCGCCTGACCATGGCCGTTATCGACCGGCCCAGGAACTGAGTTACGGTCGCCTTGCCTACTCTCCAGCACGTACCTGTTTCAGGACGTTCAGGGAGAGACTCCATGTTGAAGTGCTACGGATTTTCGATCAGTGACTACTACAATATCGTCAAGGCCGCGATGCTGGAAAAGACGTTGGAGTTCGAGAGGGTGCTGGTTTTTATCCCTTGTCCGACCCCCGACTACCTCGCTCGCAGCCGATGGGCAGATCCCCAGCCTGGAAACGGACGAGGTCTTCGCGACGCAGAAACGCGCCTGATCACTCACCCCGGTACACGACGTTTTTACATAACAACCATGGAGCATAGGGCCCGGCTGCGCCAGGATTTTCAAGATTATCGGTTGCCTGACGACGCTGGTGCCTAACAAGGCGAGACTCGCCTTTATAGTGTGCCCATTGGTGAATTGCCTCGACAACTCCGGCCTGCGGTCTGGAAGCACAGTGTGTAGCGTAGCACTAGCCTCATGGTTGAATGCTAGTGCTTCATGGAAGCCGCCTTGACTTACTGTCGGGCCTTTTCATGCTGCGCAGCCTCAAAACGTGCACCGACCATCACGCCGGCTAACAAGCAGGAGTATTGAACATGAACGACGTCTATTTGTGTCATCCGGTGCGCTCGGCGGTTGGCAAATTCGGCGGTACGCTGTCCAGTGTGCGTCCTGATGATCTCGCCGCGGCTATCTTCAGGGCACTGCTGGCGAGAGCGCCGGATCTTGACCCGGCGGTTATCGATGACGTGATCATGGGCTGCGCCAACCAAGCCGGCGAGGACAACCGCAACGTGGCGCGCATGTCGCTGCTGCTTGCGGGCCTGCCGGCCATGGTCCCCGGCAGCACTATCAACCGCCTGTGCGGCTCAAGCATGGATGCCATTGGCACTGCGGCCCGCGCGGTGCGCGCCGGCGAGGCCGAGCTGATGATCGCCGGCGGCGTCGAGTCGATGTCGCGGGCCCCGTATGTGCTCGGCAAGGCCGAGACTGCCTTTTCGCGCGGCCAGGTCATGGAGGACACCACCATTGGCTGGCGTTTCATCAACCCGCTGCTCAGGAAACAGTACGGCGTCGACTCGATGCCCGAGACGGCGGAGAATGTTGCCGAGCAGTTCAATATCTCCCGCGAGGACCAGGACCAGTTTGCCTACGCCTCGCAACTCAAGGCCAAGCGTGCCCAGGACAGCGGCCGTCTGGCGAAGGAGATCGTGCCCATCGAGGTGCCGCGTCGCAAGCAAGAGCCACTGGTCTTCGATACCGACGAGCACCCGCGCGAAACGACTCTGGAAAAGCTCGCCACTCTGCCAACGCCGTTCCGTGCCGCCGGCTCCAGCGTGATGGGCTCGGTAACGGCGGGCAACGCCTCGGGGCTCAACGATGGCGCGGCGGCGGTCATTGTTGCCAGTGAAGCGGCGGTGAAGCGCTACAACCTGACTCCCATGGCGCGCATCCACGGCATGGCCACCGCGGGTGTCGAGCCACGCATCATGGGCGTCGGTCCGGTGCCGGCCTCGCAGAAGCTGCTCTCGCGTCTCGGCATGACGCTCGATCAGTTCGACCATATCGAGCTCAACGAGGCGTTCGCCGCCCAGTCGCTGGCTTGCCTGCGCGAGTTGGGCATTGCCGACGACGACCCGCGGGTTAACCCCAACGGGGGCGCTATTGCGCTGGGTCACCCGTTGGGCATGTCCGGGGCACGCATTGTCACCAGCGCGATGCATGAACTGGGAATCACTGGCGGCCGTTTTGCACTGTGTACCATGTGTATCGGTGTCGGGCAGGGGATTGCGACGGTCATCGAGCGAGTATAAAACTCTGACAAAAAAATGTAATGAAAGCCGGCGTAACTGAACTGCACCCCGAAAGTTGGACACCCATCCAACCTTCGGGGTGTTTTTGATGGCGAGATACGACGAGAGCTTCAAACTGTGGGTTGTTCAGCAGTGTTTACGTGGGGACGTCAGTCCGGGGGAGATAGCTCGTCAGCATGGTCTGGATAAGTCCACCGTACACCAATGGCTGGAAACCTACCGACAGCATGGCATGTCGGGATTGCGCAAGAAATACAGTCACCGCAGTGCGACCTTCAAGCGGGAGGTGCTTGAGCGGATGTGGCGGGATGGCCTGTCCCAGCGACAGACGGCGGCCCTGTGAGGTGGTCCCCGAAATCAGGACCAGGCGTTAAGCTCTGATCATGACGATTGGAGACGATGATCATGAGCAGGAAACGCAAGCAGTACAGCAGTGACTTCAAGGCCAAGGTGGCTCTCGCAGCCCTCAAGGGCGATCAGACAACGTCGGAGATCGCCGCCCGCTTCGAGATCCACCCCACCATGGTCAGCCAGTGGAAGCGTGAACTCCTGGACAACGCCACGGGCGTCTTCGAAGGCAAGGATGGTAAAGCCACCCAGAAGAGCCAGGAGGAGATCGACACGCTTTACCGCGAGATCGGCAAGCTGACGGTGGAACGCGATTTTTTGTCGCGCAGGCTCGATCGTTGAGCCGGGCTCAGCGCTTGGCCCTGATCGAGCCGCCATCCTCCGACACTCCCAGCCTGCGCCGGCAGTGCCAATTGCTCGGTATCAGTCGCTCATCGCTATACTACCAGCGCCGTGAGTTACTCGCCGAGGACCTGATGCTAATGAGGCTGATCGACGAGGAGCATCTGCGGACGCCGGTCTACGGCTCCCGGCGGATGACGACCCATCTCAACCGCTTGGGGCACACGGTGAACCGCAAGCGGATCCGTCGCCTGATGCGGCAGATGGGGCTGCACGCGGTGTACCCGAAGCCGCGCACCAGCCAGTCTGGCGTGGGGCATCGGGTCTATCCTTACCTGCTCAGGGATCGCGTCATCGATCGTCCCAACCAAGTCTGGGCCACTGATGTGACGTATATCCCAATGGCGCGAGGGTTCATGTACCTGGTGGCCATCATGGACTGGCACAGTCGCCGTGTGCTGGCCTGGCGGGTATCGAACACCCTGGATACGGACTTCTGCATTGACGCACTGGAGGAGGCCCTGGAGCGCTATGGGCCGCCGAGCATCTTCAATAGCGATCAGGGCTGCCAATTCACCAGCCAGGCGTTCACCGAGGTACTGAAGGCCCATGGCGTCCGGATCAGCATGGATGGAAAAGGCTGCTACCGGGACAACATCTTCGTCGAACGGCTCTGGCGTAGCGTGAAGTACGAGTGCGTCTATCTGAAGGCCTTCGAAGATGGTGCCCACCTACGCCGGGAGCTGAGGAAGTACTTCACTTGGTACAACCGTCAGCGGCCCCATCAAGGGCTGGACGATGCGACACCCGATGAGGTGTACTTCGATCAACCACTGACCCAGGCGGCCTGACGCCTGATGATGATCCGGTCAGAGCTTAAATCGTCTGTCAGGTGGTCCAACGGATGGGGTCCACTTCACTGTTCGATATCCGCGAACGCAGCGCTATTGGCAGATGGGAACGTCAATACCATAGTGGAGGTCTGACTGCCCTGGAACCCAAGCGTAAGGGACGCCGCCCAATGTCGAAGAAGCCTCCTTTGTAGTGGCTGGTTGAGTTCCAGCAGAGCCTTCAACTCGTCTGCCTGTTCCTCGCCCAGGTTCTCGGGGTTGCGCAGCAGCAACCAACGAGAGCGCTTCACCGCGCGCCGAGCCGGTTTGTCTTCTCGCAGCCGGTTGGCTTGATCCACGCGTACGCGATCGATGACTTCGCGTCCAAACTTGGCAATGACATGAAACAAGTCATAAACCACGCGTGCTCTGGGGCAATTGGCCTGTACCTCCAGATCCATCGCCGTGTTCATGTCCATGGCGACGGCTTCGATCTGC
>NZ_NHOU01000038.1 GCF_002179555.1 Salinicola salarius
CCGTCGCGCCATCTTCGTTGTTGGAGACCTGCGCGGTCACCTTGACCACGACTTCGTACAGATCTTCGCCCACCGATTGGCTGGTGGTGTCGAGATCCAGGCCGACCTTGGGCTTGAACGGCTGCTGGAACACGCTGGGCGCATTGGGCGATTCGAACGAGATGTCCTTCACGTAGATGCGCTGCAGGGAGAACTGCAGCTGCGGCTTATCCTGAGAACCGCCCTGAGAACCCTGCTGATTGTTGTCTTCCGCCATGATGCGTTTCCTTTACGTTCCTGAATGACTAGCGTGAATGAGTGCCCGGCCTCTAGCGCCGCACTACCGGCAGGCCGTCGGCCTGCCACTGCGCCATGCCGCCCTTGAGCTTGTAGACCCGGGAAAAGCCCGCCTGAGTGAGTTCGGTCACCGCAGCGCCCGATGTTTGGCCCTGCTTGCAGACCACGATCACCGGGGTGTCCTTGTGCTTTTCGATTTGCGGCAGGCGATCCTTGAGACGCGACTGGGGAATGTTCTTGGCGCCGGCGATGTGGCCCGCCTTGAACTCGTTGCTCTCGCGGATATCGATCACCACGCCGTCTTCGCGGTTGATCAGCGACGTGGTTTCGTTGGTGGAGACACCGGAGGCACCGCCACGCTTGGCCTCGAACGCCAACCAGGCGAGGAGGACGACCAGGAAGGCGCTGACCAGCAGCGGGTGGTTTTCGACGAATTCGAACAACTGATCGATCATGGGTCTGCCGACACTCTAATTCTGGGGCCAATGGGATCGCAAAACGCCGGCATGGCGTGCGACTCCGCCCTTGGCGCGTCTGCGTCAAACCGCGTCTTGCAATCCGGCATGGCGCCTTGGTTGCTCGGGACGCGAACGGCTGAAAATCCTGGCCCGTTAGGAGCCTGTCGGGCTTAGCACTGATCTGCTGCGAATTCCGGGCTTTTGGCCAACTTCATTCGATCGGATGCGTTAAATAGCGGGCTATTCGCCTTATCCGATCGATGAACTTGACTCAAAATCCGTTTTTCTCGCGACGATCGGCCAAGCCCGGCAGACTCCTGGCGGGCGCCGGCCATTATACACGAGGGCGTCGGTGAAACGAGGCAAGGACGGCGGGCGTGCCATTCCCGCCGGATGGCTGACCCGACTCGCCGGGTGCGCTATCCTCTGAAGCCTTGATTCCAGAATGACAGCTTCCAGTCTCTCTGGTTCCAAACGCTAGGTTCCGACACGACTCACCCCGTTCATCCGATTTTTCGAGGCTTGTCATGGCAGATACTTCCAGCATTCCGCGTCCCGTCGCGCTGTTGATTCTCGACGGCTATGGCCAGAACGACAACAGTGCCAACAACGCCGTTGCCGCCGCCGACACACCGGTCATGGATCGCCTCAAGCGCGATTATCCCAACACTCTGATTCATACCGACGGCCCTTACGTGGGCCTGCCCGACGGCCAGATGGGCAACTCCGAAGTCGGCCACATGAACATCGGCGCCGGGCGAATCGTCTATCAGGATTTCACCCGTATCACCAAGGCGATCGAAGACGACGAGCTGAAGACGATCGAAGCGCTGACCGCGCCGATCGACGACGCCGTCGCCAACGGCAAGGCCGTCCATCTGATGGGGCTGCTCTCCCCCGGTGGCGTACACAGCCATGAAGACCATCTGCTGGCAGTCGCTGAGCTGTCCGCCGCACGCGGGGCCAAGCGAATCTACCTGCACGCCTTCACCGACGGCCGTGACACCGCACCCAAGAGCGCTGGTGCTTCGATCGAGCGCGCCAACGCCAGGCTGGCCGAGCTGGTCGGCGCCGAGAACGGCTTCGTTGCCTCGCTGGTCGGGCGTTACTTTGCCATGGACCGGGACAATCGCTGGGATCGTGTCGAGAAGGCCTACCGCGTGGTGCGCTTCGGCGAAGGCGACTACGTCGCCGAGAGTGCCGAAGCCGGGCTGGCCGCCGCCTATGAGCGTGGCGAGACCGATGAATTCGTCAGCGCCACCGCCGTGCGCCCCAACGGCGACAAGATCGTCATGGCCGATGGCGACGCCGCGCTGTTTCTCAACTTCCGCGCCGACCGCGCGCGCGAGCTGACCCGTGCATTCGTCAATCCGGACTTCGACGGCTTCGATCGCGGCAAGCGCGTCCAGCTGGCCGGCAAAGGGCTGGTGATGCTGACCCAGTACGCCGACGACATCGACGCGCCGGTCGCCTTCCCGCCCCGGAATCTGGTCAACACGCTGGGCGAAGTGGCCGCGAGCCACGGCCTGACCCAGCTGCGTATCGCCGAGACGGAGAAGTACGCCCACGTCACCTTCTTCTTCTCCGGCGGCCGCGAGGCCAAGTTCGAGGGCGAAGACCGGGCGCTGATCCAGTCGCCGAAAGACGTCAAGACCTACGACGAAAAGCCGGAGATGAGCGCCTTCGAACTGACCGACACGCTGGTCAAGGCGATCGAGGATGGCAAGTACGACCTGATCATCTGCAACTACGCCAACGGCGACATGGTCGGCCATACCGGCGATCTCGATGCCGCCACCAAGGCGATCGAGGCCGTCGATGTCTGCCTGGGCCGCGTCGTCGAGGCGATCCAGAAGGCCGGTGGCGAGTGCCTGGTGACCGCAGACCATGGCAATGCGGAGATGATGGTCGACCCCGAAACCGGCAATCCGCATACCGCTCACACCACGTTCATGGTGCCGCTGGTCTATGTTTGTCAAAATCAGGTTTGCCAAAACCAGGCCGGCCGCAACAAGTCCGTCAGCCTCAAGCCAGACGGGCGGCTCTGCGACCTGGCGCCGACACTGCTGCACATGCTGCATCAGCCCGTTCCCCAAGAGATGACCGGTAACGTACTGATCGATGATGCGTGACGTCGGCATACCGCACTTCATTCGCCATGACAGGGTCCGCCCGACGTGAGTCGCCAGCAGGACGGGCCTGTTTTTCGGCGTGGCCCGATCAGCGGTGGCATCGTCTGTTTGCTGGTCGGCAGCCTGCTGCTGGCCGGCCCCGTTTTCGGCCAGGCCAACCCCCGGGAAGCCCGCGCCAGGCTGGATAGCCTGGCAACCGACATTCAGGCGCTGCAGGGCAAGCTGGAAGAGACCCAGGCTGCCCGCGGCGACGCCCAGGATGAGCTGGAACAGGTCGAAACGGCGATCGGCCAGACCCACAAGCGTCTGGATGCCCTGCAGGCCGAGCGCCGTCAGCTCGATGGCGAAGTCGACAAGCTTCAGCAGCAGCGTCAGTCGCTCGCCGCCGATCGCGAACAGCAGCGCGAGGCGCTGGCACGCCAGTTCGATGCGCTCTATCGCCTCGGCACCACGCCCCAGCTGAAACTCCTGCTCAACCAGGACGATCCGGCCGAAGTCGATCGGCTGCAGCACTATCTCAATGCGCTGTCGTCGGCCCGCCAGCAGCGACTCGAAGAGCTCCGCTCGCTGAACCGGCAACTGGACGACAACCTGGCGGCGCTCGATCAGCGCCGCTCGCGGCTGAGCGAGGTGCAGTCCGATCTCGAGGGGCAGCGCCAGCAGCTGGCATCGCGCCTGAAGGAGCGCCAGGCGCTGGTCGCCAGGCTCGACGGGCGCTATGACAGCGAGCAGGCACGGCTCGAGGATCTCAACCAGGATCGCGCGCACGTCGAGCGCCTGCTGGATCGCATGCAGAAGGAGCTGGCCAGCCTGAAGAAGCCACCGCCTTCCACCGCCATCCGCAAGACCCAGGGCGATCTGCCGTGGCCGGTGCAGGGGTCGATGCTGTCGAGCTACGGCAGCGGCGACGGCGTCAATCGCAACGGCATCCTGATCGGTGCGCCGTCGGGAACCGCCATCAAGGCCGTGCATGCCGGCCGGGTGGTCTTCGCCAACTGGATGCGCGGTTTCGGCAACCTGCTGATTCTCGATCACGGCGATGGCATCCTGACGCTCTACGCGCACCTGCAGCAGATCGACGTCGACCCCGGCCAGCAGGTCGCCAACGGGCAGACCGTGGGTGCCGTCGGCAATACCGGCGGCCAGTCGCGTCCGGCGCTCTATTTCGAGGTGCGCCAGAACGGCAACCCGATCAACCCCGGCAACTGGATCGGCAAAGGCTGATCGAGCGCTGGATCATCGACCCGGCGAAACGCTATGCTGGGTTATCAAACGCCGTTCCGTTCTCGGACCGGCTCGGTGTCGTCAGACGCTTTTCCATACGCCGCAGCTATCGGGTTCGGCGTGTCGAGATCGGCGCCGGCAACGCATCTATCCAGCTCGAGTCGCGGAGACTGCATGAATTCAAGCCGCCCGAACCCACGGCCTTTCGGTACAGGTCTGCTCGCCCAAAAGACCTGCCCGACAGCACGTCGCACGCCGAAGACGGTTTCCGCCCCTGCGCTTCTCGGCTCGCTGCTGTTCACGCTGGTGCTGGCCACGGGCCTGGCTCCCGCCGCCCAGGCGCAGGACGTCGAGACCGACAACGCGCTCAGCCAGGCCGAGCAGGATGCCGCCAACGGCTTGCCGGTCGAGGATGTCCAGACCTTCGCCGAGGTCTTCGAGCGGATCAAGCGCACCTACGTGGAGCAGGTCGACGACAAGACGCTGCTGCGCAACGCCATGCGCGGCATGCTCAGCCAGCTCGACCCGCATTCCGAATATCTCGACGCCGACGCCTTCCAGAACCTGCGCGAAACCACCGAAGGAGAGTTCAGCGGCGTGGGTATCGAGGTCGGCCTGCGTGACGACCAGCTCACCGTCATCGCCCCGATCGACGACACCCCCGCCGCCCGCGCCGGCGTTCAACCGGGCGATCGCATCGTGGCCATCGACGGCACCCCGACCAACGATCTGAGCCTGCAGGAAGCCGTGGACCTGATGCGCGGCGAGGCCGGCACCGATATCGAACTGTTGCTGCTGCGCGACGGCGAGCAGGAACCCCGCGACGTGACGCTGACACGCGAATCGATCCAGTCCGAGAGCGTCTCCAGCCGACTGCTGGAGCCCGGCTACGGCTATCTGCGCATCAGCCAGTTCCAGAGCCGGACCGGCGAACAGACCCGCGTGGCGCTGGCGTCGTTGATGAAGTCCGGGCCGCTCGAGGGCCTGGTACTCGATCTGCGCAACAACCCCGGCGGCGTGCTCTCCAGCGCCGTCGACGTCGCCGACCAATTCCTTTCCAGCGGCCTGGTGGTCTATACCAAGGGCCGGCTGGCCGACGATGACATGCGATTCACCGCCCACGCCAAGACGACCGCTCCCGACGTGCCGCTGGTCGTGCTGATCAACGGCGGCAGCGCTTCGGCGGCGGAGATCGTCGCCGGTGCGTTGCAGGATCAGGGCCGCGCCGTGCTGATGGGAACCCGCAGCTTCGGCAAGGGCTCGGTGCAGCAGGTCATGCCGCTCGGCAACGGCGACGGTCTCAAGCTCACCACCGCGCGCTATTACACCCCCAGCGGCCGCTCGATCCAGGCCGAGGGCATCGCCCCGGATGTCCGCGTGGTGCGCGGGCGGCTGGAAGTCGAAGAGAGCAGCGGATTCCAGCTGCGTGAATCCAGTCTTCGCGGCCACCTGCTGAACGGCGATGCCGATCAGGCGATGGACGATCCCGATACCCCGGTCGCCGCCGACGATTATCAGTTGGGCGAAGCGTTGAACCTGCTCAAGGCGCTCAATGTGGTGCAGCGGCCTCGATCGGGGCAAAGTGCCAAGAGCGGCGAAAGCACCACCCCCTGAGCGGCGCCTCGGAATCAGACTGGAAAGACGCGAAACGGCTGCCTATCGGGCAGCCGTTTTGGTTCGGCGGGTCACAGCTTAGAGGAGTCACAACTTCGGCGGGTCACGACAGGGGTCGATTACCGACACCGCTCGGGCAGGTCGCCATATTCGCCCAATGCCTGGCGGATCAACAGCCGTTTGACCGGCATCAGCCGATCGACACCGGAAAGGCCCCAGTTGCGGGCGAGCCGCAGCGCCGGCTGGCGGCTACCGAACAGTCGCTGGAAGCCTTGCATGGCGGCGAGCATGGCCGCGTTGTCGTTGCGCCGGCGACGCTCGTAACGGGCCAGGATGCGCCTGTCCCCCGGCGGGGCGCCGCGGTGCCGGGCGCGGATCCACTCCTCGGCGAGAACAGCGGCGTCCATCAGCCCGAGATTGACGCCCTGGCCCGCCAGCGGATGCAGGCTGTGGGCCGCATCGCCGACCAGCGCCAGACCATCGTCGACGTAGCGCTGGGCGTGACGCTGGGTAATCGGGAAATGGGGTGCCGCGTCGATGACCTCGACATCGCCCAATCGCCCTCCCAACCCCTGCGCCAGCTCGACCCCTAGACGGTCTCGCCCTTCGTCGGTCTCGCCCAGCGCCGTCAGTCGCCGGGCCTCGCCGGGCGTGGTCGACCACACGATCGAGCAATGGTCGTCCCGCCCCTCGACGATCAGCGGCAGGAAGGCCAGCGGGCCGGTGGCGAGAAACGCCTGGCGAGCCACACCGCCATGGCCGACGCCGGTGCGCACCGTGGTGACCATGGCGGCCTGACCGGTATCGCGCTCACGAACCGGGATTCCCGCCATGCCGCGCAGCGGGGAGTTCGCGCCATCGGCTCCGACGATCAGCGGCGCCCGGCGCTGTTCGCCATTGTCCAGCGTGATCACGGCCTGCCCGGCATCGCGAACGTAGCCGGTCAACCGCACGTCCGACAGCCACTCCACGCTGGGCAACGCCTGCAGGCGCTGCGCCAGCGCCGCCAGCAATAGCTCGTTCTCGACGATATGCCCGAGCGCGTCGACGCCCACGTCGTCGGCATCGAACCCGATCTCGCCGCTACCCTCGGCATCCCAGACCCGCATGCCGCAATAGGCCGCCACCCGACGCGCGGCCAGCCAGGGCCAGACATCCAGCGATGTCAGCAGCCGCTGCGATGCGGCGGTCAGGGCGCTGACGCGTAATGCCGGCTTGCCCTGCCCCAGGGTTTCGTCGATCTCGGGCGCGGGCGCCGCATCGATGATCGTCACCCGCCAGCCGGCTTCCCCCAGCAGCAGGGCCAGTGTCGAGCCGACGATGCCTCCACCGATGATGAGTACATCGCTGTCATCCATTACGCGTTTTCTCCTGTGCACTCGCATTGTCTAACCTGGCTCGCCTGTCTGATGTGGCTCGCATGCTTAACGCTCGATCCCCATCGCACGCCTTGCCAGCGTCCGACGCAGCGGCCCCAGCGCATTGAGCCCGATCAGGCCCGCAGCACGCGCATGGCCCAGCGGCGCATGATCGATACCGAAGAGTCGGATCAGACCATCGCTGAAGCGCACGATCTGCCGGGTATCGGCCGCCCGCGCGGCCTCGAACTCTTCCAGCGTCTTTGGATCGCCGGCGGAACGACTTTCCGCCCGTGCCGATTCGATGGCGGCTGCCAGGTCCATGACGCCACGCAGCGCCAGGTTGAACCCCTGACCGGCGACTGGATGCAGCGCATGGGCGGCGTTGCCCAGTATGGCGAGATGCGGGCGAGTCGTCTCCCGTGCCGTGACCAGGGAGAGCGGATAGCTGTGCCGCTGTCCCACACGGCGAAAGCGCCCCGCACGGTCGCCGAACGCCTGCTGCAAACGCTCGAGGAACACGCGATCGGAGAGCGCCAGCGTCTTTTCCACCTCGCCTTGCCGATGGGTCCAGACCAGCTCCATCCGGCGGCCGGCGAGCGGCAGCAGCGCCATCGGCCCTTCCCGCGTGAAGCGCTCGAACGCCCAGCCATCGTGTGCCTGGCTGACTTCGATATTGGCGATCAATGCGGTCTGTTCGTACGGATGATGCTCGCTCTCGATGCCCAGGCGCTCCTTGAAGCCGCCACGGCCGCCATCGGCCAGCACGGTCAGGCCGGCATGGATGATCTCGCCGGTATCGAGCGCGAGACGATAGCCGCCACGTTCGGCCTCGAGCGATTCGACACGTGCCGGGCAGTACCAGTCGATCGGCAGTGAATCGAGACGCGCATGCAGCGTCCGTCCCATCCAGGCGTTGGGGATGACATAGCCCAGCGCCTCGACGCCGAGCTCGTCGGCGTGGAGCCGGGTCGCGCCCAGGTGACCGCGCTCGCTGACATGGATATGCCGAATCGGCGCCGCTTCCGTCGCCATCGCCGACCAGACACCCAGCCGCTCGAAGTGGCGCCGCGAACCGTAGGCGATCGCGCTGGCACGAGCATCGAAACTGGGCTGGTAGGCATTGGCTTCGCCGGCGCTGGGCAGCGGCTGGGGTTCGATGATCGCGACACGCAACGGCGCCCGTTCATCCGCACGCGCTCGTTCCGCCTCGATCAAGCCGCCCAGCGCACAGGCTAGACTGGCACCCACGAGCCCGCCGCCGATGATCGCCACGTCGACCGTGGTTGCTTGCTGCGTTTGAGACATCTGCGCCAGCCTCTCCATTACGATTGGAATTCAAAAGCCTCTAATCACGTGGCCTACAGGCCGTTTACACCGGTTACGTAATTTTCGAGGCATATTCGCGACTGATCAAAAAACGATCAAACCTGGCCTTGTATCAGCGCTTCGATGTCATCCGCCGCCTTGGGCACCTGCGAGGTCAGCACCTCGCCGCCGGCCTCGGTGACGACCACGTCGTCCTCGATTCGAATGCCGATGCCGCGATAGGCCGCCGGAATGTCTTCGGCATCAGGGATGTACAGTCCTGGCTCGATCGTCAGCACCATGCCCGGTTCCAGCGGCCGGGGCTCGCCATCGACCCGATAGCTGCCGACGTCATGAACGTCGAGCCCCAGCCAGTGCGAGGTCGAGTGGAGATAGAAGCGCTTGTAACGCTGGGACTCGATGCAGGCCTCCAGCTCGCCTTCCAGCAGCCCGAGCTCGATCAGGCCCGCAGTGAGATCGCGCACCACGCCCTGATGAATGGCTTCCAGCGTGGCACCGGGTTTCACCGCCGCCACGGCACGCTCCTCGGCCGCCAGCACGATGTCGTAGAGCGCTCGCTGGGCCTCGCTGAAACGACCGTTGACCGGGAACGTGCGAGTGATGTCGCCAGCGTAGAGATCGAACTCGCCGCCAGCGTCGATCAGCACCAGATCGCCATCCTCGAGCGGCGCAGCGTTCTCGATGTAGTGCAGCACGCAGGCGTTGGCCCCGCCGCCGACGATGGTGCCGTAGGCGGGCGCCCGGGCGCCGTGCCAGACGAATTCGTGCTCGATCTCGGCCTGCAGCTGATACTCGAAGCGGCCCGGGCGGCTGGCACGCATGGCGCGGCGATGCGCCAGCGCGCTGATGTGTGCCGCATGCCGCATCAGCGCCAGCTCGGCCTCGCTCTTGGTCAGGCGAAGTTCATGGATCAGGGCGCTGACATCGGCGAATCGGGTGGGAGCAATCGCCCCGCGCCGCGCTCGTGCGCTCAATTGGCTGCGCACGCTCTCGGCGATGCCCATGGCGACGGTATCCGCCAGCGGCAGGTAGAGGGTCTGCCGGCCGTCCAGCAGCTCGGTCAGGTTGTGGCGCTGGGTATTGTCGAAAGCCTCATCCATGCCGTAGTCGCTCACGGCACCTTCGGGGCCGATGCGAATGCCGGTCCAGGCCTCCTTTTCGGGATCCTTCTCCTGGCAGTAGAGAATGGCTTCGCCGGCTTCACGGCCGGGCAACAGCAGCAGCAGCGCGTCGGGCTCGGGAAAACCGCAGAGATAGTGAAAATCGCTGTTCTGACGAAACGGGTATTCGCTGTCGTGGTTGCGCGTCTTGAGCGCGGCGCCCGGCAGCAGCACGGCGCTGCCTTCCGGCAGCTCCGCCATCAGGCGCTCGCGGCGGGCGGCAAACTCTTCCGTCGAGATCGCCGCGGGGCGCGGTAACGGCTCGGGTAACATGCGTTCTCCTTGATCATTGCGCCTCGAATCCGAAGGAGACGCCTGGAATGTGGGCGTTGTTCGACGTCACGCCTCGGGCAACGGATGCCGAGGCGCGAGCGACTTCAATGCAGCGACGGCGGCGTTTCACCGTCATTGGCGGCGGCCTTGCCAGCTTCGGTCTCGGCCTGCTCGTCCTCCGGCTGTTCCACCTGGGGTGCGCCGGGGTGCTGCTCGGTATAGAGCAGCATCGCCGCCATGCGGGCGTGCTCGGTCAGCGCAAAGAGGTCGTTCTCGTTCTCGGGGTCGTCGGCGATATCGACATCGATCGCCGACAGCTGGCCGAGATCCTCCAGCGCTTCCTTCAGGGGCGATGACCAGCCCTCGTAGGTCTCGCCATCCACTTCGTTGACGACTTCGAGAAAGCCTTGCGTCCACTCCTTGAGGCCCTGGGCCCGCTCGGAGAGCGCAAACAGCTCGTCCGGCAGCAGCGGTTCGAAATTGAGCTCGGCGGCAGACAGGGCGTCCAGCGTCTGACGACGCCAGCCCAACAGGACGTCGGCATCCTCGCGGCTTTCCGGCTGCTCGACGTTGAGCGCCAGGCAGACTTCTTCCAGCCAGCCCTCCGCGCTCACATCGTGCAGGCCCAGCTCGGCGCACAGACGCCCGTCGAGAAACGCCGGTGACTGCAGGCTGCCATGCACGAGAAAGACATTGGCGACGGTGGAAAAATCGAGCTGGTCGTTGATGATCGACATGTCGGCATCCATGATTGGTGATCGCGAGCGTTTACAGGCAAGCAGCGCGGCAGCCGAGGCTGCGCGTCGCGTTGACCGCCCATAATCGGCTCTCTATAGTGACGGATCAATCGCGGTGGCAAGCGGCTGGGGCTTCGAGCCTGTTCCCGGCCTGGCCGATCACCGACTGCAGGCAGCGTGCCGAATCCTGGCGATGGCCGCTCGGCCCGCGATGCGAATGCCTGCCATCTTACCGCATCGATCTTCACCGCCCACCCCGGAGCGACATCATGAGCGACACGCCTCGCCCGACGACCGAAGTCACCCTGCTGGGCAAATCCTACGTGATCGCTTGCCCGCCGGAAGAGCAGGAGCAGCTGAAACGCTCGGCTCGCTATCTGGACCGCGCCATGCACGGCATCCATGCCCGCGGCAAGGTGCTGGGCGCCGAGAAGATCGCAATCATGGCGGCACTCAATATCACCCATGAGCTGCTGACGGCGCTGGACTCCCATCGCGCCGGCGAACAGAGCCTGAGCGACCTGAGCGAGAGGCTCGAACGCGCGCTGGCCAAGGCGGGCGAACCCGGTCAGAAGACCCCTTCCCCCTGAAACTTTCTCCTAGGGTCTGTTGACGTTTCATGCACGGCCGCGCCGGAGCCAGTTTTTGTGCGGGGCAAGGCGTGAGGAGCGTAGTTTGGTCATTCCAAATGAACGACGAATAACGCAGCACCGTGCAAAAACTGGCCCGGCCCTTCGGGTTGCGCGGCAAATGGCGCCATGCGGCGTTGCGGGATTGGAAAAGGGAACCACCCTTCTCTACATCCCGCGCCTGGCCTGGCGCCATTTGGCGCAGCAACGCGGTTCGCGCTGAAACGTCAACAGACCCTAAAACTTTCCCGAGTACCTCAATCCGTCATTGGGCAAAAAGGGTCGCTCTGCTACGATAGTGGGGTTTCCTGGAGTGTGCGCCAGTCATTACAAGTCCCTCGAGCCTATGCGCAGTACCCAGGGGGCCAAATGCTAGGCAGGCCCGTGTGCATGTCCGCGCGACGGAAAGCCTGAAGGCTTGCCTGCGGCCACCCACCTTGAACCAATAGGTTCAGGGCCAGAATGACAGCGGCACTCTGGGGAACTCTCTTGTCGTTCAAGATGACTACCGCAACGATCACCACCGAATCTGCCAGGACCGCCACGACATCGCCGATCGGCGAGTCGAACGTCGGTGGCAGCCTCGATAGACGCGAGCTGCGTCGCGAACTGCGTCGACGCCGACGCGCCCTGACCCCGCATCAACGACGCCTGGCTTCCCGCGAACTCTGTCGCCGTCTCAGAGGCCTGCCCGAGCTGCAGCGCGCCCGGCGCGTGGCGCTGTATCTGCCCAACGATGGCGAGATCGATCCGCGACCGCTGATCGACTGGCTGGTTGCCCGCCGAGCCCAGGTCTATCTCCCGGTACTGCGCCCGCTATCCGACAACCGGCTGTGGTTCGTGCGCTATCACGCCGGCACGCGGATGACGCGAAATCGCTTCGGCATCGCCGAGCCGGATACCCGCTTCGGCGCCCATCGCGCCAACCGGTTGCCGGCCTGGGCGCTGGATACGGTTCTGCTGCCGTTGGTGGGATTCGACGACGACGGCCAGCGGATCGGCATGGGGGGCGGTTTCTACGACCGCACCTTTGCCTTCGTTCGTCACCGGCGCCCCAGCCCTCGGCTGATCGGGCTCGCCCACGACTGCCAGCGCGTCGGCTCGCTTCCCGTGGCCAGTTGGGATGTGCCGCTGGATGCGATCGTCAGCGACCAGCGGATCGTCAAGCCAAGACGTTAATGAACGGTGACGCTCAAGAGGCCTGGCCGACCCCGCAAACGACAACGGCCGGCAGCGTTTCCGCTACCGGCCGTTGTCAGCCACACCCCATTGGCTTCATTTGCTGCGTCACCCGGTGACAGCCTGGCTGCCTGTGCCAGACGATCCCGCATGACTACGGGTCTCAGGCGCCCAGCAATGTCTGCGCGTAGCCCGTTGCCACCACGCCGACACCGAAGATCAATACCAATGCCATTACCAAGTCGGGCTTGCGTTTCATGTCGACTCCGCTGCGTTGGGTTCGGCCGCTGCCCCCCGCAGCGACGCGCACGACTATAGGGTCAGGCCAAAATCTTGACAAGAGCGTTTCCGGCCCAGATGACACCTTTTTCGTTACCCAACAGTATCGACATTTACACAAAAAGGTTGAGGCCGGTTTCAGGCACTTTTAGCGTCCATTTCAGCCTTTTGTGACGCCGCTCGCTCAGGTCTACGCCATGAACAACTGATAGGCCGTATTGTCGGTCTCTTTCCAGTAACGGTAGCCGATGCGATCGAAATGCTCCTCGGCATGGGCGCGATCGCCATTGGGCATCTGCAACCCCACCAGCACCCGGCCGTAGGCGGCACCGTGGTTGCGATAGTGGAACAGCGAGATGTTCCAGTCCGCCGGCAGGTGGGTGAGGAAGTTCATCAGCGCTCCGGGGCGTTCGGGGAACTCGAAGCGATAGACCTCTTCCTCGAAGCGTTCCCGGGGCCGACCGCCGCCCAGATGGCGAATATGGAGCTTGGCCAGCTCATTGTCGGTGAGATCCTCGACCGGATAGTCCGCCTCGCGCAGCCGGCGGATGACCTCTTCGCGATCCTCCCCGCCCGGCTTGACCTGCACGCCGACGAAGATGTGCGCGCCTTCGGGATCGGCGTAGCGATAGTTGAACTCGGTGACCATCCGCCGGCCGATCACGCGGCAGAACTGCTTGAAGCTGCCCGGCCGCTCGGGAATCTGCACCGCCAGAATCGCCTCGCGCTGCTCGCCCAGCTCGGTACGCTCGGCGACGTGCTGCAGGCGGTCGAAATTGATGTTGGCGCCGGAATTGATGCACATCAGCGCCTGATCCCGCGCCTGGGTCTGCTGCACGTACTTCTTCAACCCCGCCAGCGAGAGCGCGCCGGAGGTCTCCGACACGGCCCGCGTGTCGTCGAAGATATCCTTGACCGCGGCACACATCTCATCGGTGTTGACCGTGATCACGCCATCGACGTGATGGCGCAGGATCTCGAACGGCGCCTCGCCGATCTGGGCCACCGCGACCCCTTCGGCAAACACGCCGACCTGATCCAGCGTCACCCGCTCCCCGGCTTCCAATGCCGCCTTGAGGCAGGCGGAGTCTTCGGCCTCGACGCCGAACACCTTGACCTCCGGGCGCAGATACTTGATGTAGGCCGCGACACCGGCGAGCAGACCACCGCCGCCCACCGGCACGAAGATTGCATCGAGCGGGCCGGAGTGCTGGCGCAGAATCTCCATCGCCACGGTGCCCTGGCCGGCGATCACATCGAAATCGTCGTAGGGCGGAATGTAGGTATAGCCATGCTCGGCGATCAGCTCCCGGGCGTGGCTCAACGCTTCGCCGAAGGCATCGCCCCGGAGCACCACCTTGGCCCCCCAGCCACGCACCGCGGACACCTTGATGTCCGGCGTGACACGGGGCATCACGATGATGGCCTTGACCCCCATCTGCTTCGCCGCCATCGCCAAGCCCTGGGCGTGGTTACCGGCGGAGGCGGCGATCACGCCCTTGGCCTTCTGCTCGTCGTTCAACTGCGCCATCTTGTTGTAGGCGCCGCGAATCTTGAACGAAAAGACCGGCTGCAGGTCTTCGCGCTTGATCAGAATACGGTTGGAGAAGCGGCGAGAAAGGGCAGGTAGCGGGGAAATCGGGGTCTCCCGGGCCGCCTCGTAGACGCGAGCCTGGAGGATCTTCTTGACGATATCTTCGAGTTGCATTCGGGTATGTCCTGGCGAACAGCTGGGGTGCAGCGCTCCCGCCTCGAAAACGGCGGGTTATAGTGGACCCGTATTGTTAGCAGACGCCAGCCCCGAGCGTCCAGCGCCATCGGCAGCGATAGCCGCTTGCCCTATACTATCGGCCGAGCGAATGCCTCGAACTTCCTTTCAGCCTGCCGGAACCGACATGACTCAGGACGATCTCAAGCACGCCGTCGCCGCTGCTGCCCTCGAAGACATTGACAACCTTCTGACGCCCGACGCGGTGATCGGCGTGGGCACGGGCTCCACGGCCAATCACTTCATCGATCTGCTGGCGACGCGTCGGCACGATTTTCGCGGCGCGGTGGCCAGCTCGGAAGCGACCGCCGCACGGCTGAAGTCTCACGGCATCGACGTGCTCGAGCTCAACCATGTCGGTACGGTGCCGGTCTATGTCGATGGCGCCGACGAGATCGACGCCGGGCTGCGCATGATCAAGGGCGGCGGCGCGGCGCTGACGCGCGAGAAGATCGTCGCCGCCTGCGCCGAGCGCTTCATCTGCATCGCCGATGCCAGCAAGCGGGTAGAGGTGCTGGGCGGATTCCCGCTGCCGGTCGAAGTCATTCCCATGGCGCGCTCCTACGTTGCCCGCGAGATGGTCAAGCTGGGCATCACCCCGGTCTATCGGGACGGCGTGCTGACCGACAACGGCAACCGCATCCTCGACGGCTACGACAAGCTGTTCGACGAGCCGGAAGCGATGGAAGCCGCGCTGGATGCCATCGTCGGCGTGGTCACCAACGGCCTGTTCGCCCGCCGCCCGGCCGACGTGCTGCTGCTCGGTGGCGCAAACGGCGTCGAACGCTTCACCCGCTGACACCATCGATACCCGGAGGCCGGGCGTGTTGCCAGGGTCTAAACGACACAAGATCAAAGCGACATAGAATCAAAGCGGCGCAGAATCAAAGTCGCACGGGATCAAATTATGGTCCTCCCGGCCGATATACTGGCGACGGCCAGTATCCTCGTGCTCCGGCAGCTCCGGTTCGACCGACCTTGTGTTGATCGGCCTTGTGTTGATCGACCTTGTATTGATCGACCTTGTGTTGATCGACCCGGTCTCGGCCAGGCCCGGGACTCGATCCGGGGCCTGGCGTTCGAATACTGGTTCCGTCGTCCTGGCCATCGTCGATATCGATGGCGTGACTGCCTGAGGGGTCTGGTCCTTCAGGCCCGACTTCGATCAGAGGACCACCCATATGACGACCGCCAAACTCGACTCGGTAGCCGACATCATGAGCCACGATGTCGTGACATTGCGTCTGGAACAAACGCTTTTCGACGGCAACGAGTTGATGCGGGAGCACAAGATACGTCATGTGCCGGTGCTGGACGAACAGGACCAGTTGGCAGGCTTGCTCGACCAGAAGGTCGTATTGCGGGAAGCCCTGCGGATTGCCAATGACCATGGCACGCACCGCCTGGACCATTACCTCAAGCAGGTGCCGCTTGCGGATGCCATCCATCAGGATTTCCTGACGCTGCCCATCGATACGCCTCTCATCGAGGCAGGCCAGCGGCTGCTGTCCCATAGGCAGGGCGCCCTGCCTGTCGTCGACAACGACCGCCTGGTCGGTATCCTCTCCTCGGTGGACTTCGTCCGCCTGGCCGTGAACCTGCTCGAAGCGTGATAGCCTTTCGCGCGTGAGCGTCGGGCAGCCCCGAGTCCGGATAGCTGCCCTATTGTCGACCTATAGTTGCCCTATTGTTGCCTTATAGCTGCCCTATTGTTGCCCTATGGTTGCCCTAGAGCCGATTGGGACATTCGATGCCTTCGGCGAAGGCAACCAGGTTGGCGCAGGTCACCTGCGCGATTTCGCGCAGCGCTTCGACGGTAAAGAAACCCTGGTGGCCGGTGATCAGCACGTTGGGAAAACTCGTCAGGCGGGCGAAGATATCGTCGTCGATGATCTCCGCCGAATGATCGCGGAAGAACAGCTCGCTCTCCTGCTCGTAGACATCGATCGCCAGCGCGCCCAGCTGACGCGACTTGAGCGCAGCAATCACCGCCAGCGTGTCGATCAGCGCCCCGCGCGAGGTATTGACCAGCATCGCGCCGGGCTTCATCACAGCCAGTGCGTCGGCATCGATCAGGTGATGCGTCTGCTCGGTCAACGGGCAGTGCAGCGAGACGATATCGGAGCGGGCCAGCAGGGCTTCCAGCGGCACCATTTCCCCATAGGCAGAAAAGGCGTCGCTCGGATAGGGGTCGTAGCCCAGCACTTCACAGCCGAGCCCCTTGAGAATGCGCGCCATGCAAAGGCCGATGCGACCGGTGCCGACCACGCCCGCCGTCTTGCCGTGGAGCGTCACGCCCAGCAGGCCATCGAGGGCGAAATTGCCCTCGCGCACGCGATTGAACGCCCGGTGGGTCTTGCGATTCAGCGTCATGATCATCGCCAGCGCGTGCTCGGCCACCGCTTCCGGCGAGTAGGCGGGCACGCGCGCCACGAACAGGCCCAGCCGGTGGGCGGCTTCGAGATCGACATTGTTGAAGCCGGCGCAGCGCAGCACGATGGCCCGGATGCCCAGCGCGGCCAGTGCCTCGATCACCTCGGCATCGAGGCAGTCGTTGACGAACACGCAGACGGCATCGCTGCCTTCCGCCAGCGCCACGGTGCCGGCCTCGAGGCTGGCCGTCTGATAGAGCCACTCGAAGCCGGCATCGGCAAACCGGGACTCTCGGATTTCGTCGAAGAAGCGACGATCGTAAGGCTGGGCACTGTAGACCGTAATTCGCATCACATCACACTCGCAGCGGCAGGAAGCTTTCCCTAGGGTCGGTTGACGTTTCATGCGCAGCCACGCGGTTCGCGCCGAAACGTCGACAGCCCCTAGCGTAGCGAATCCCCGCATCGCCGCCAGAGACCGGTCGCCGCACCCACAGGAGGTATCGTGACCCTGCCGATCATCCACCACCCCGGTTACAGCTGCGAATGGCCCGAGCGTCATCCGTTCCCGATGGCGAAATTCCGCGCCCTGCGGGAGCGCCTATCGGCGCTGGGATTCGATGCCCGCGAAAACGTCCGCTGGATAACGCCGCGCCCGGCGAGCAGTAAAGCGCTACTGCGCACTCATACCGCAGACTACCTGCAGCGGTTCTATCTGGGTGAAATCGCCACCACCCGGCGCACGCCCAGCGGCTTCCCCTGGTCGCCGACGCTGGTCGAACGAACGCTGCTGGAAGTGGGCGGCACGCTGGCCACCGTGGCGACGGCGCTGGAAACCGGCCTGGCGCTCAACAGCGCTGGCGGCACCCATCACGCCTATGCCGATCGTGCCAGCGGCTACTGTCTGCTCAACGACCTGGCGGTCGCGGCACATGACCTGCTGGCCGAACATCGTCTCGAGCGGATCCTGATCGTCGACTGCGATGTTCATCAGGGCGACGGCACCGCCTGGATCTTCCGCCATGAACCGAGAGTCTTCACGTTCTCGATCCATGGCGAGGCCAACTTCCCCTTCGAGAAAGTCCAGGGCGATCGCGACGTTGCGCTACCCAGAGGGATTGCCGACGACGCCTACCTGCGCTGCCTCGCCCAGGAGCTGGATCCGATCCTGAGCGATTTCCGACCGCAGTTCGTGCTGTTCGACGCCGGTGTCGACGTGCACGCCGGTGATCGGCTGGGGCATTTTTCGCTGAGTACCGAGGGGCTCTTCCGCCGGGACCGGTTCGTCCTCGCGCGGTGTCGCGACCTGGGCATTCCCGTCGCGGGGGTCATCGGCGGGGGATACGACCGCGATCTCGAGGCGCTGGCGGATCGTCACGCCCAGTTGTTTCTCGCCGCACTGGCGCTGAATCCCGAGCCCAGCCGTAGCGGCGAAGGCTCAGCGGCGAACTGACCGGAAAGCACGAAGTACTTGTGCATCACCAGCAGCGAAATCAGCCGTTCGCGACGCGGGTCGAGAAACTGTGCCACGTGCGCGTTGGCATTGCGCACGATCGCCTCCGCTTCGTCGGGATGAGCGATGTAGTAATCCATCTTGGCTTCCAGATCGCCGCAGTCATCGGCCAGCGGCACGTAGTGGACGTAGGGCTCGAGCGTGCCTTCCATGAACCATGGCGAATATCCATACGAGAACATCCATCAGCCAAAAGGTCCGAGCCCTGGGAAGAGTGTCGCAGTCATATCTGACACGCTTCTGACAGGCCGAGCTTTTTTCTGACAGACCAAGCCTTCGGTGATTCCCCTGGATAACGTTACGAATCGTTCAGAAGTGCAGCGATCTTTGCTCGGGTTCGCGCCAACGCACCGCGATTGGCGGCCACGACCGCTCGCCCCGCTTCGCCCAGCTCGTGACGACGCGCGTCGTCGCTCAGCAGGGCCACGAGGGTCTCTCCCAGCGCCTGACCGTTTTCGACCTGAACCCGCGCATCGCTCTGCGCCAGGGTATCGGCAATTTCGCGCAGGTTATCCAGATGGGGGCCGCTGACCACGGCAACGCCCAGTGCCGCCGGCTCGAGCAGGTTGTGCCCGCCGACCGGCGTGAGCGATCCGCCCACGAAAGCGACATCCGCGCAGCCGTAGAGCTTCATCAGATCGCCCATGGTATCGCCCAGCAGCAGGGTCGTCGAAGCGGTCAGCGCGGAGCCGGCGCTCAGACGCTGGACCCGTTCGCCCGCCTCGAGACAGTGAGCATTCACTTCGTCGAAACGCTGCGGGTGACGAGGCACAAGGATCAACAGCGCGTCCGGAAAGCGACGCCTGAGCACGCCGTGAGCGATCAACACCTGCTCCTCCTCGCCCGGATGGGTGGAGCCTGCGATCCAGACCGGCCGCGGCCCCCAGCTTGCCCGCAGTTGCCGGCTGGCCTGTCGAGTCGCTTCGTCCACGTCGAGATCGAACTTCAATGCCCCGGTGACGGCCACTCGCGCCGATGGCGCTCCCAACTCGACGAAACGATCCGCATCCAGCGCCGACTTGGCACCGATCCAGGCGATCGTCTCGAGCATGCCTCGGCTCAGCGCGCCGAAGCGCTGGTAGAGGCGAAAGGCGCCCGCACTCAAGCGGCCGTTGGCGACCACCACCGGCACGTTCCGCCGGTGACAGGCCGCCAGCAGATTGGGCCAGAGCTCGGTCTCGGCGATGATCGCGAGCCGAGGATTCAATCGCGTGACGAAGCGTCGCGCACTGCCGGGAAAGTCCAGCGGGAGAAAATGGTGAGAAACACGACCACCGAACGTCTGTCGGACACGTTCGGCACCCGTGGCAGTCATGGTCGTGATGACGAGATCGTGATCCGGGTGGTCCTCCAGCAACGCCCGAATCAGAGGCGTTGCCGTGACGACTTCCCCCACCGAGGCTGCGTGCAGCCAGAGACGCGGGCGGCTCCCGCTGACCTGGATGAAGCCCAGGCGTTCGCGGCGTTTGTGTGTGGGTGCCCACTCACGCCATACCCGCCACCAGATCAGGGGCGACAGCAGCGTGATCGTCAGCGAGTAGAGCCAGCGCGCGAGTCGTGACGATCGTGAACAGGAACGCACCGCGACTCAGCGCTCGCGATCGAGAATGGTGTCGATCATGGTGGTGGTCGACACGCCATCCTCGAAGCCCAGCACCAGCACTTCACCGCCGTTGGCGATGACCGCTTCGCCACCGGCGATATCCTCGGGCCGATAGTCGCCGCCCTTGACCAACCGGTCCGGCAGGATCGCCTCGATCAGCCGCGCCGGCGTGTCCTCGCTGAAGGGAACCACCCAGTCCACCGCCGCCAGCCCCGCCAGCACCTGGGCCCGGCGCGCCAGGGTGTTGATGGGCCGCTTGGGCCCCTTGAGCCGCGCCACCGAGGCGTCGTCGTTGACCGCGACGATCAGGCGATCGCCCAGGCGCTTGGCCTGCTCCAGATACGCCACGTGGCCGGCGTGCAGGATGTCGAAGCAGCCGTTGGTCATCACCACGCGCTCGCCTCTTGCCTGAGCCGCACGCACCGCGCCGATGAGCGACTTTTCCTCGATGACGCCATACTCGGCGAGGCTGTCGCCATGAAGCGCGGTGTAGAGCTCCGCCACCGAGAGCACCGCGGTGCCGGGTTTCGCCACGACCAGCCCGGCAGCAAGATTGGCCAGCATCACCGCCTCGCCGAAGCCGTGGCCGGCCGCCAGCGCCAGCCCCAGCACGCCGATTACCGTATCGCCGGCACCGGTCACGTCGAAGACTTCGCGGGCATGGGTCGGCAGATGCAGCGGCGCGAGACCTTCGCGGATCAGGGTCATGCCGCGTTCGCTGCGCGTGACCAGCAGCGCTTCGAGCTCCAGTGTCGCCCGCAGTTGCTCGCCCTTCTCGGCCAGTTCGGCATCGTCGGCGCACGGCCCGACGATCGCCTCGAATTCAGTCAGGTTGGGGGTGATCACGCTGGCGCCGCGATAGCGGCTGAAATCGCTGCCCTTGGGGTCGACCAGCACCCGCTTGCCGGCAGCGCGGGCGGCGGCGATCAACGCCTCGACCCGGTTGAGGCTGCCCTTGCCGTAGTCGGACAGGATCACGACATCGGCATCACCCAACGCTGACTGGACCTTCTCGATCAGCGGCGTGGTATCGACATTCCATAGCGGCGACTCGAAGTCGAGGCGGATGAGCTGCTGGTTACGGCTCATGACGCGCAGCTTGGTGATCGTCGGCACATCGGCGCTGCGATGCAAGTGAGCACTCACATTGGCGGCTTCCAGCGCGCGCTCTAGGTGGCCGGCATTGTCGTCGTCTCCGACCACGCCGGCCAGGCTGGCCCGCCCTCCCAGGGAAGCGATGTTCAGTGCCACGTTGGCCGCCCCGCCCGGGCGATCGTCGGCGTCTTCCACCTTGACCACGGGGACCGGCGCCTCGGGGGAAATACGTGACGTGCCGCCGTGCCAATACCGATCGAGCATGACATCGCCCACCACCAGCAGGCGGGCATGCTCCAGTTGCGACAGATCAATCTTCATGCGGGGGCTCCGTTACGGCTTCGGCAAGGGCAGTATCGCTCGTTGCGGCTATCAGCCGATCCAGATGCTCGACCACGTCGTCCAGCGTGATCAATGCCATGGCATCGGCGTGGCGCACACGTGTACCCCAGTTGACGGCCTCGATGGGCTTTTTCAGATAACAGCGAACGGCATCAGGGTAGCGATTGACCACATGGTCCCGCCACAGATACGGCGCCGCACGATCCGGGTTGGTGGTGGCGTACAGTCCCAGCGTCGGTGTGCCGAGCGCATTGGCCATGTGAACCGGGCCGGAGTCCGGCGCGATCACCACGCGAGCACGATCGAGCAGGGCCAGCAAGCCCTTGAGCGAGGTGCGGCCGATGGCGTCGATGATCTCGACATCGGGGCACAAGCGCCGGATCTGCTCGCCCATGTCGCGCTCCTGCGGGCTGCCGCCACCGCTCATCACGGTTCTCAGACCATGGCGCTGCCAGGCGTGCTCGATGACCGCGGCATAGCCCTCCGCCGACCAGTTGCGGAAATTGCGCAGGCGCGGATTGGCACAGGGGCTGATGACCAGGTAGGACCGATCGCCGGTCAACTGGCGGGCTTCGTCATAGGCAGATTCCGGCACCGGCAGCGACCAGTCGAGGCGCGTATCCTCGACGCCCAGCAGCCGTGCGAAATCCATGAAGGACTCGAGCACATGCGCCCGTGGATGCGGCGCCAGCTGGCGATGCGTGAACCAGTGCTGCCAGTCCTTGGCCCGCGCCTTGTCGTAACCCACGCGGACATCGCATTTGAGGCCCAGCGACAGCACGCTGGCCCGCAGCGCCTGCTGCATGTGCAACAGCACGTCGAAACGCACGTCCGCGAGCTGGCGCCATATCTCGCGCATGCCGGCAAAACCGGTAGCCTTGTCGTAGACCACCAGCTCGACGCCATCGAGCCCATCCAGCAGGCTGTACTCGGCCTTGCCGACGATCCAGGTGATGCGCGCCTCGGGCCACTGGCGCTGCAAGGCACGCACCGTGGGGACCAGATTGCAGACATCGCCCAGCGCGGAAAGGCGCAGGATGCCGATGTGTCGAGGCTGCTCTGGCAGAGAATGCTTCATGGGGTTGACCGAATTCCCATTGGGTAAAAGCATTCATTCTAACGGAAGTTGATCAAGAAGCGTGACCGCTGCCTGCGTTCACTAAAGTTCGACAGCGGTACGCGAAGCCTTACAGAACGGGACTATCCAGATCGGCTTGCGTCTGCAAAGATAATTGACGCGGCAGGTCAAACCATTCCCCCTACTTTTCATCCATGCTATGTGGCACGAAGCGCTCAAACCCGCTGCCCGGAGTAAAAGTCATCTCACCGAAATAAACTTTTCCACTGATAGCATAAAGATCTACTCTGACATAGGAAAAGCCCTGCGACAACACGTCAGCAATCTTAATGAGATCATTTAAAGCCGGCGGCTTTTTTAATGACTCGGTTTTCTGGCTATTAGGGTATTTCACAGTCAAACATATTCTTTCCCACTCAGATGTGTAATACCTGAATCCGTGAGACCGGCCCCCAGGAATGCTTCTAACCTACTGAACTGCATGGCAATATAGCGAATATCGCCATTCACCCAGACAGTGCCATGCCC
>NZ_NHOU01000039.1 GCF_002179555.1 Salinicola salarius
ATGCCATCCGCAGCCACCTGAATAGTTACGTTCATTTTTTGACTCCGCGTTGACTGTTCCCGGTCACGATTCGCCAGAAGGATCTCGCGAGCAAAGCTCGAGAACGGCTTCACCGACCGTCGGGAGGGGAGCATGGGCACCGGGTATGGACGACCACTGTAGGATTTCGCCACGCACAGGCGTTATCGGGTTACTCGTCTTTGATTGCCCAATCCTGTAGAAATCGTTGATTGGCAGTAAGAGCGGCGTTCGCTCTGCAGGCAGATCGGCAGCCGCTTGCCTGTTTCTTCAGAGAGTTTGCCCGATCCTGCAGGGATCGATTTTTGTCATCAAAATGCCGGTTAACTGTCCTATACTCGCGCTTTATCGAAAAACAATAATCAGTCGCCCAACGAGGAGGTGAGACGTGAGTATCATTCAACCTGTTTTCGAAACACTGGATGATGAGATTGGCCAATTGGCGAATACTCTGTCTCGCCAGATTCAGAAATGGGCACCGGAAGAGGGGCTGACCACCACGGCGGTGCCCGGACTCGAGCTGATACGCGCCAATTCTTCCGTCAATAACTGCATCGGCTCGACGGTCTACGACCCTTCTCTCTGCCTGATCGCGCAGGGGAGCAAGACGGTATGGCTGGGAGATCGCGAGATCCATTACGGGCCGTTGAGCTGCATGGTGTCGGCGGTGCACCTGCCGGTACTGGGCAAGGTCACCGATGCCTCACCGGAAAGGCCCTACCTGGGGCTGAAGCTCGCCGTCGAAGCCCAGGAAGTCACCGATCTGGTGCTGGAACTGGGGGAAGGATTGGCTGGCGTCGAACCGCAGGAATGCCCCGAAAATGCTTGCGGTCTAAGCCGGGTGCAGGCGGAAAAGGGGCTGGTGGACGCAGTGTTGCGGCTGGTGAATCTGCTCGACTCACCCCAGGACATTCGCATTCTCGCACCGCTGGTGCGGCGCGAGATCTTCTATCGTGCGTTGGTCGGCGAGATCGGCCTGCACATGCGCAAGTTCGCGGTGGCCGATACCCAGACGCATCGCATTTCCAAAGTGATCGCGGTGCTCAAGGATCGCTTCACCGAGCCGCTGCGCGTTCGCGAGCTGGCGGACATGGTCAACATGAGCGAGTCATCGCTGTTCCACAGCTTCAAGCAGGTCACGCGGATGTCGCCGGTGCAGTTTCAGAAGAAACTTCGGCTGCATGAAGCGCGGAGATTGATGCTATCCGAAGGGATGGAAGCGGCCACCGCCAGCTTCCGCGTGGGGTACGGAAGTCCATCCCATTTCAGTCGCGAATACAGCCGAATGTTCGGCGTGCCGCCGCGCACGGACGTGAGCAAGCTGCGCGGCGAGCTACCGGAGCCCGCTCGCGTCTGAGCGCCCTTGCGACATGGCCTGCGGTGTCTGAATCGTCCGGGCTCAGTCGCCGATGACCATGACTGCTTCGGCTTCCACCTGGCTACCCTTGGGCAACTGCTTGACGCCGACGGCGGCACGGGCCGGGAAGGGTGGCTGGAAGAACTCCTCCATCACCTTGTTGACCACGGCGAAGTTGTCGAGATCGGTCAGGTAGAGGTTGAGCTTGACGATATCCTGCAGCGAGCCGGCGGCTTCCTGGCACACCGCGGCCATATTGGTGAAGACCTGGCGGGCCTGCGCTTCGAAGTCGTCGGAGACCATTTCCATGGTGGTGGGGTCGAGCGGAATCTGGCCCGAAAGATAGACGGTGTTACCCGACTTGATGGCCTGGGAATAAGGGCCGATGGCGGCCGGGGCGTTGTCGGTGTTGATCACGGCTTTGTTGCTCATGGCGTACCCTCCAGTTTCTTTGAATCAGTGCCTTTTCATGAATACTTTTCTAATGACATGACATCTTGAAAAAACGCTGCCCCGCCGCGCATGACGCGGCGGGGCAGCCGTCACGGATCAGTTTCGGGCGCGAACGATGCGGCCGATGTGATTCAGGTTGCGCAGGCGCTTGATGATTCGCGCCAGATGAATGCGGCCCTTGACCAGGATGGTCAGGTTGACGATCGAGAGTCTGGCGTCGCGTTCTTCGATGCCGATGCGCTCGATATTGGCGTCGGCATCGGTGATCAGGCTGGCCAGTTCGGCGATCAGGCCGCGCCGGGTCTCGACTTCGATACGCAGCGGGACCGGGAAATCCTGATCGATCTGCTTCGACCAGGTCAACGAGACCAGCTTGTCGGGATCGTCGCGCAACTCGTCGAGGTTACCACACTCGTGACGGTGGACGACGATCCCCTTGCCGATCGACAGGTGGCCGATCACCGGGTCTCCCGGCAGCGGGTGGCAGCAGCGGGCAAAGCTGATGGCCATGCTCTCGGAGCCGTTGATGACGATCGGGCCGTTGTGCGGCGAATCCACCAGTAACCGTTCCGGGTCATGCTCGCCGGCATTGGCCCCGACAGGGAGATCGTTCGCGACCAGCCGTCGTGCGGTGGTGTGCGCCAGGCGGGTACCGAGGCCGATGGTCTCGAGCAGGTCGTCTTCGGCCTTGAGATCCAGCTCGTCCAGCAGCGCCGAGAGCCGTTCCTGTGGCAGCTTTTCCAGGCTGGTCTCGAAGCTGCCCAGGGCGCGGTTGAGCAGGCGGCGGCCGAGCTGGATCGCCTCGCTGCGCTGCTGGCTCTTCAGCGCGTGACGAATCGCCGAACGGGCCTTGGCGGTGATCACGAAATTGAGCCAAGCCAGGTTGGGGCGCGCGCCGGGGGCGGTGATGATCTCCAGCGTCTGGCCGCTTTCCAGCGGGGTCGACAGCGGTGCCAGATGGCGGTCGATACGGCAGGCGATGCAGCTGTTGCCAATATCGGTGTGCACGCTGTAGGCGAAGTCGACCGCCGTCGCTCCCTGCGGCAACTCCATGATGTCGCCCTTGGGGGTGAAGATGTAGACGTCGTCCGGGAACAGGTCGTTCTTGACGTGTTCGATGAACTCCAGCGAGTCGCCGGCGTGGCGCTGCATCTCGAGCAGGCCGCGAACCCATTCGCGGGCGCGGGCGTGGCTGCCGGCGGCGATGGGCCGTTCGGTCTGGCCGGCCTTGTAGAGCCAGTGGGCGGCGATGCCGTTGTTGGCCATCGCTTCCATCTCGCGGGTGCGGATCTGCACCTCGATCGGCATACCGCTGGGGCCGAACAGTGTGGTGTGCAGGCTCTGGTAGCCGTTGGCCTTGGGGATCGCGATGTAGTCCTTGAAGCGCCCCGGCACCGGCTTGTAGAGATTGTGCACCGCGCCCAGCACGCGATAGCAGTTGTCGACGCTGTCGGTGATGATGCGGAAGCCGAACACGTCCATGATCTCGGCGAACGGTTTGCGCTGGTCGTGCATCTTGCGATAGATCGACAGCAGATGCTTCTGCCGCCCGACCACGCTGCCGGTGAGGTCATCCTCGTCGAGCCGACGCTGCAGGCTGGTCTGGATCTGGCGCATGGTCGAACGGCGGTTGCCGCGGGCGCTCGCTACCGCGCGCTTGATGCGCTCGGACCGCATCGGGTGGATCGCCTGGAACGAGAGATCCTCGAGCTCGACGCGAATGGTGTTGATACCCAGCCGCCCGGCGATACGGGCGTAGATCTCGAGCGTTTCGCGGGCGATCCGGCGCTTCTTGTCCGGGCGCAGCGCGCCGAGCGTGCGCATGTTGTGCAGGCGGTCGGCGAGCTTGACGATAATCACGCGGATGTCGCGGGACATCGCCATGACCATCTTCTGGAAATTCTCGGCCTGGGCGACCGCCTTGTCCTCGAAGGTGATCTGGGTCAGCTTCGAGACGCCGTCGACCAGCTCCGCCACGGCTTCGCCGAACTGCGCTTCGAGCGCCTCCCGGGAGACGCTGGTGTCCTCGATGACGTCGTGCAGCATGGCGGCCATCAGGCTCTGATGGTCCATGTGCATGTTGGCGAGGATATTGGCGACGGCGAGCGGGTGGGTAACGTAAGGCTCGCCGGAGCGACGCTGCTGGCCGTCGTGGGCCTGCTCGGCGTAGTAGAAGGCGCGCTTGACCTGCTGAATCTCGTCGTCGGGGAGATAGCCGCCGAGGCGATCGGCCAGGTCATCGATGGTGAACATGCGGCGCGCCTGCCCTATGTAATTAACGGTCCGATTGACAACCCGTTATCGACGTTCCGTTCGGCAACCGGTCCGTGGCGGTCGTGACGACGACACGGAATACAGGTCACGCCGGAAGCCTGGTTCAGATATCGTATTCCTGGGTCGGCTCGGGGCGCGGACGCGGCGGTGCGGCTTCGACCGGCTCGTCGAGGATGCTGTCGTCGATTTGACCGGTGGCGATCTCGCGCAGCGCCATGACGGTCGGCTTGTCGTTTTCCCACGGCAGCAGCGCATCGCGGGAGCCGCGCGCGAGCTGACGGGCGCGCTGGGACGAGATCATTACCAGCTTGAAACGGTTCTCGATGTGTTCCAGACAATCTTCGACGGTCACTCGTGCCATGATGGTAGCCCTGCTGCCAAAAAATGGGTAGACGCGCCCCGGAATACGGGGTCTGCGGGACCGAGCAGTCTACTGGAGTTGCGTGATCTCTGACAAGAGCGCGCCGTTGCCGGCAAAGAGAGCCCCGCCGTGACGACCGGGGTCAGGGCGGCCGTTATTTCCCCTGCGGCACTCAGTCGACGTCGTTGAGCAGCGATTCGAGCAGGGCGGCGTATCGTGCCTGCATCTTGTCGAGCCGTGAACGGCGCGCATGGACGATGCACTCGAGCTCGTTCAGCGCGTGCTCGAAGTCGTCGTTGATGATGACGTGCTCGTACTCGTCGTAATGCGACATTTCGCTGACCGCGTCGCGCATGCGCCGCGCGATGACCGCCTCGTCGTCGGTGCCGCGTCCGGAAAGCCGCTCCTGGAGCGCGGCCCGCGAGGGCGGCAGGATGAAGATCGATTCGGCATCGGGGGCCTGCGCGCGTACCTGCTGGGCGCCCTGCCAGTCGATCTCGAGGATCACGTCCTCGCCCACGGCGAGGCGCTTCTCGACCTCCACCCGCGAGGTGCCGTAGTGGCGGTCGAAGACCCAGGCATGTTCGAAGAACTCGCCACGCTCGACCATCGCCTCGAATTCGGGCTGGCTGACGAAGTGATAGTTGACGCCATCCTGCTCGCCAGGGCGCATCGCCCGCGTGGTATGAGACACCGAGACGCCGATATCCGCGTTGCGCTGGAGCAGGGCGCGCACCAGGCTGGTCTTGCCGGCGCCGGAGGGCGCGGAAACGATGTAGAGCGTGCCCAGGGCACCGGCGCCGTATTCGGCGGCAGGGGTATGAGGCGTCGGAGAAACGTACGACATGACAGAACGACCGTCCGGGAATGCATGAAGCGGCCTATTATGCCACGGAAACGCCACGCCCCCGATAGCCAGCCATGCCGGGGGCGCTGCCGGAAGGCGACGGCGAAACGCCGGTGCCAGCGCGGATTGGCCGGATCCTATCGGCTACACTGCTTCCCCCATTCGTTACATTCGCTCCCGCCAGCGACCGCGCCGAACCGACAAGGACGTCCATGAACGCCTCGAACGCTACCGAAACCCGCCGCGCCGGCCCATTTCTGGGGGTTGCCCTGGCTTTCGCGGCGACGATGATCGGCACCACGCTGCCGACGCCGCTCTATCCGATCTACCAGCAACAGCTGGGTTTCTCGCAGTTGATGATCACGATCATCTTCGCCGTCTACGCCGCCGGCGTGATCGCGGCACTGCTGATCACCGGACGCTGGTCCGATCAGCTCGGGCGGCGACCGCTGCTGTTTGCCGGCCTGGCGGCGTCGATCCTCAGCGACCTGGTGTTCTGGCACGCCGACGGGCTGGGAATGATCCTGGCTGGGCGAGTGCTGTCGGGCATCTCGGCCGGCATCTTTACCGGCACGGCGACCGTCGCCGTGATGGAGCTGGTGCCGGATTCGTGGCAGCGCGTCGGCACCCTCGTCGCCACCGCGGCCAACATGGGCGGTCTGGGCCTCGGGCCGATGCTGGCCGGCGTGCTGGCGGTGCTCTTCCCCATGCCGCTGGCGCTGCCCTATATCGTCCACCTGGTGCTCGCGCTGGTGGCGGTGGTCTGCATCTGGTGCGCGCCGGAAACCGTGAAGCGCCCCGAGCGGATTCGCCTGCGGGTGCAGAAACTCAAGGTGCCCGCCGAGGTGCGAGGCGTGTTCGTGCCGGCGGCCATCGCCGCCTTCGCCGGCTTCATGGTGTGCGGCTTCTTCACCGCGGTGACCCCCGCCTTTCTGGGCAAGGTGCTGGGCTATACCAATCATGCGTTGATCGGCTTCGTGGCCGGGCTTCTGTTCATTGCGTCCACGGTCGGCCAGATGCTGCAGGGGCGACTGCCCGAGTCGCGCCGCCTGCCGATCGGCTGCGCGGTGCTGTTCGTCGGCGTGCTTTTCGTCGCCTGGGGCATCGGCGCGGCGCAGCTGGCGGGATTCATCATCGGCGCGATCGTGGCCGGCATCGGCCAGGGCATCGCTTTCCGTGCCGGAATGGGCGCGGTGACGGCGGCCAGCCCCGACGAGCACAAGGCAGCCGTCGTCTCCACCTTCTTCTTCGTGGCCTATATCGCCATCTCGCTGCCGGTCGTGGGCATTGGCCTCGTCGGCAGCGTTCTCAGCCTCAAGACGACCGGGCTGCTGTTCGACCTGCTCGTCGCGGTGCTGTGCTGCGTGGCGCTGTGGCTGCTGCTGCGCCGGAACCGCCGCCAGGCGTCCGCCTAGGCGTGATGCGAAGCGAATGCCGGCGAGGCGGTCTCTGGTATCATGAGCGCCGATTCGCTCAACCGACTGCCAGGAGTTCCCGATGACCGCTTCGCCCGACACGCTTCGCATCCGCCGCCCCGACGACTGGCACCTGCACCTGCGTGACGGCGAGGTGCTCGAGACGGTGCTCCCCTACACCAGCCAGACCTTCGCCCGCGCCATCGTCATGCCCAACCTGGTGCCGCCGGTGACCACGATCGAAGCTGCCAGCGCCTACCGCGAGCGGATTCTGGCGGCGATTCCAGCCGGTCATGACTTCACCCCGCTGATGACCTGCTATCTCAACGAGAGCGTTTCCCGCGAGACGCTGGAACAGGGCCACGCCGACGGCCTGTTCACCGCGGCCAAACTCTACCCGGCCAACGCCACCACCAATTCCCAGCACGGCGTCAAGCGCATCACCGACGTCTATCCGCTGCTGGAAGTGATGCAGCGCATCGGCATGCCGCTGCTGATCCATGGCGAGGTCACCCGGGGCGAGATCGACATCTTCGATCGCGAGAAGCATTTCATCGACGAGGTGATGACCGACATCCGCCGCCAGTTCCCCGAGCTGAAGGTGGTCTTCGAGCACATCACCACCAAGGAAGCGGCCCAGTTCGTACTGGAAGGCGACGAGTTCCTGGGCGCCACGCTGACGCCACAGCACCTGGCCCAGAACCGCAACGACATGCTGGTCGGCGGCATCCGCCCGCACCTCTACTGCCTGCCGATCCTCAAGCGTCAGGAGCACCAGCAGGCGCTGCGAAAGGCCGTCGCCAGCGGACACCCGCGCTTCTTCCTCGGCACCGATTCCGCGCCCCACGTCACCGCCGCCAAGGAGACATCCTGCGGCTGCGCCGGCGTGTTCAACGCCGAAGCCGCGCTCTCGGTCTATGCCGACGTGTTCGAGCAGGAAGGTGCGCTCCAGCACTTCGAAGCCTTCTGTTCCGAGAACGGCCCGCGCTTCTACGACCTGCCGCTCAACGAAGGCACGGCTACGCTGACGCGCCGACCCACACCTGTCGCCGAGTCGGTCGGCGAAGGCGACAACACTTTCGTACCGTATCAGGCCGGCGAATCGCTGAGCTGGTCGGTGGAGGTGGAGGCATGACCAGAGATCTGCTGAGCATTGGCCTGGCGCAGTTCGGCTCGGTCGCCGGCGATTTCGAGGCCAACTTGGCGCGCCATCTCGTCGTTATTGAGTCCGCAGCCAGTGCCGGCGTCACGCTGCTGGTCTTTCCCGAACTCTCGTTAATAGGCTACGAGCCCGCACTCGTGGCAGAGCTTGCGTTCGCGCCGGAGGATCCGCGTCTGGTGCCGCTCGTCGACGCGGCGGTGCGCCATCGCGTCGGTATCGTTGTCGGTCTACCGCTGGCAGGTGTCGAACGCCCCCGCGCAGGCGCGCTGATCGTCTCTCCCAACGGCGAGGTCTCGACCTATGCCAAGCGGCATCTCCATCCGGGGGAAGAGGCGGTCTTCGAGCCCGGTACGGAGTACTGCCTGCTGGATTTCAACAATGAGCGAGTCGCCATCGCTATCTGCGCCGATACCAATGCACCCGAACATGCCGAGCAGTACGCCGAGCTCGGTGCCACGGTCTATCTCGCTGGCGTATTGATCACGGCGGGCGGCTACGCCGCCGATACCGAGCAGATGGCTCAAACCGCCGAGCGTCACGGCATGCTGGTGGGTATGGCCAACCACAATGCCGTTTCCGGCGGCATGGCGGCCATTGGTAAAAGCGGCTTCTGGACAGCGAAAGGCGTCTTGGCGGCAGCCGATGAGCGCGATGCGCTGGTGATTGCCACTCGCCAGTCCGATGGCTGGCATGGGCAGCTCCACCTACTCGCCCTCACCGATTAGAACGACACGCCTGCCTTAAGCATGACCTTGCGGTTGTTTACCTGGCAGTCACGCTAGATGTTCCAGCCCAGGCTCTTACCAACGGCCTGGAAGAGATCGAGAGCTACGGCGAAGCGACAGGATGCTATCTATGTCCTTCACTGCTTCCAGAAGAAAACCGAGAAGACGGCTCCCAAGGATCTGGCGCTAGGCAAGCAACGATTCAAAGAGCTGCCGCCCGAGCCCCCGAAAAGCCGAAAGTAGAGGCTACGTCTGTTGACGTACTTGTCTTCAACTGGCGAACAGCAGCATGAAAGTGAGGACAGAGACATGGCCAACGAGCGTTTCGCAAGCATTTGGGATGCTATCGAGGACACCCCCGAGGAAGCGGCAAACATGCGTCTGCGGTCCAAGCTGATGATGATTCTTGGCGAACGGGTAAAAAGCTGGAACGTAAGCCAGGCCGAAGCTGGCTGCCGCCTGGGGCTGACTCAGCCTCGCGTCAATGATTTGCTGAAGGGCCGAATCAGCAAGTTCAGTCTTGATGCGCTGGTTAACCTCTCCACGCATGCGCATTACCGGATCGATATTAGCGTCGTGGAAGACGAAACCGCACCAGCATGAGGCGAAGGACAAGCTCATGGTTATGGCCGGAATGACTTGCAAGCTCCTGAGCCGGGCGTCGGACATGAATTCCGGCGACCTCCTTGACTCCGTGCAATCAGGCACGCTTTAGACGCTGTTCGATAATGGGCAATACGGCATCGCGGGTCAGCGCGGCAAGTGGAAGGCTCCTGGCCTGTTCCAAAGTCGCCCAGCAGACCTCCTCGATTTCCGCAGCGGCGGCAACGTTGCCTTCGATCGTTGCCCAGAAAAGATGGGCTTCGACGAAACATCCGCCTCGTTGGCCGCTTCGGCGCTGGCTTCGACGGGGTCTTCCCAATTCGTGAGCGTCACGCCGAGTTCTTCGCTGACTTCCCGAGCGAGCGCCTCCGCTGGTGTCTCGCCTGTGTCGATCTTGCCGCCGGCTTGCATGAAATAACGACTGCCACGCTTGCGCACAAGCAGCAGGCGCGCTTCGTCATCGACGATAATGGCGGCGGCGATCTTCAGGGTATGGGATGACAAAGGTCAGGCTCCGTATCAGGTTTGTCGCTGGTAGGCGGTGACTTGCGATGAGAACGACGACAAGTCGGCAGGCGTAAACGCCCGAATCGTCCATTTCTCTGTGCCTTCCGGGGCGATCCATAGCGGCACGGCGTTGGCGGAGCGCGGACCGGCAGGCGTGCCGTGGGTCAACCAGCGCACGGCGCGCACCAGCCCCGAATGGCCGACGATCAGCGGTGTATCGGCTTCTTCCAGCAGCGCGTTGAGCGTATCGGCGATGCGCTCGACGAACGCCTCCCAGGATTCGCCGCCTGCCGGTGTGCTCATGTAGGGAATGGCTTCCGGAATCGCCTGACCCTCCAGCTCGCCCCAGTGGCGCTCCATCAGCCCGTCGACGACACGATCCGGCGCGCGGCCCAGTGCCAGTTCGGCGGTGCGGTAGGCGCGCTGCAGCGGACTCGCGGCCACCAGCGACCAGTCGATATCGCCCAGTAGCGCCCGCGCACGCCGGGCTTCTTCCTCTCCCTGCGGCGTCAGCGCCACATCGTGCTGGCCGCCGATCCGGCGTTCGAGATTGCGGGTGCTCTGGCCGTGGCGGAGGAAGACGAAGGGGCGGCGGATCAGGACGGGCATGACGGTTCCTTTGGCATGACGGTTGTTTTGGCACGGGCGGCACGGCATGACGCCGAACGGGTGGATCGCGGTTCTCGTCGGTTCGTCGGGCGATGATTTGCCGGCTATGGGGTTTTACGGTAACACTGCGGGTTCGCCAATCGTCATACAATACGATCTATATACAACAACCGTCGGATCGGGTGACGGCCGGATTTCATCACGCCCAGGTCAGCTGGCGATCCGGCCCTCCATGATCCCATCACCGCGAACCGCGCGCGAGGAGCCCCATGTCCACCGCTCTCGATATCCATATCTATACCGACCCCGATTTCCGGCAGTCGAAGGACTTCGCCGACCAGCGCGTCTTCGGCATTCTGAACGAGTTCGCGGGGCTGTCGTCTCGGATCGCGCTGAGCTTCAGCCACGACGAGGCCACCCTCAATGCCGCGCTGAAGACGGCGGAGGTGCTGATTCTGGTCGGCGCGCTGGATATCGCCGACGTCGCCGCCCGGGCGCCCAAACTGCGCTGGATCCATATCACCAGCGCGGGGGTGGACCGGGTGCCGCTGGATCGTCTGCCGGACCATGTGCTGGTCACCAACGCCAAGGGCAACCACGAGGCGCGGGCCCGCGAGTTCTCGATGACCGCGCTGCTGATGCTCAACAACCGGTTGCCGGATTTCGTCACCCAGCAGCGCGAGAAGCACTGGGAGCAGACCGCGATCGAACCCATCGACGGCAAGACGGTGGTGATCCTGGGCATGGGTGCGCTGGGCAGCGCGGCGGCCGAGGCGGCCAAGCGGCTCGATCTGAAGGTGATCGGCGTCAGCCGTTCGGGCAAGCCGCATCCGCTCGCCGATGTCAGCCTGCCGCAGAGCCGGTTGAAGGAGGCGCTGGCGGAGGCCGACTTCCTGCTGATCACGCTGCCGTTGACGCCGGAGACCCGCAACGTGGTAGGCGAGGCGGAACTGGCGGCGATGCCCGCGCGTGGCGGCGTGATCAACATCGGCCGCGGCCCGGTGCTGGATGTCGCGGCGCTGGCGAAGCGGCTGGAAGCCAGGCAGCTGCGCGGCGCCGTGCTGGATGTCTTCCCCCAGGAGCCGCTGGCCGCGGACTCGCCCTACTGGACCACGCGCAACCTGATCGTCACGCCGCACAGCGGGCTCTACGACGCCGATTACGTGCCGCGCTGCCTGCGTTTCTTCTTCGCCAATGTCGAGCGCTATCTGGACGACCGGCCACTGGAGAATCGGGTCGATACGGCGCTGGGCTACTGATCGAAATCGAAGCTTCGCTCATACTGTCTGCCACAGCATCGGGTCCGGGTTGCCCAGCGTCTCGGCGATGATGTTCAGCGCGCGATCCAGCGCCTCCCGGCTCTCGGCGGCGCTGATGCAGATGCGGATCGCCTGCGGCGCCGCGACATTGCCGAGACAGAAGCTTTCCGCACTGCTGACGGTGACCCGACGCGCCTTCAACTGTTCGACCACATGGCTGGTGCGCAGCTCGCCGGGCAACGGCAGCCATAGATAGAAACCGCCGCGCTGCCCGTGCGGCTTGAACCTTCCCAGCTTCTGCATGGCGTGATCGAAACGCCATGCCAGCTCCTCGCGCTGCCATGCCAGCAGGGCGGCGGCATCGCCACTGGCGATCCAGTGGCAGACCAGCGAGGTCATCAACGGCGGCGGCATCCAGCTCTGGGCGCGCAGCGCTGCCGTCAAACGGCCGTGCAACGCTTTGGGCGCACGCAGGGCGCCGACGCGCAGGCCGCCACCCAGCAGCTTGGCGACCGAGAACAGCGTCACGGTGCGCTCCGGCGCCAACTGGTAGAGCGGCATTGCGGGTTCGATATGCGGGTGCTGGTAGACCTCGTCCTCGATCAGCCAGAACTGCCGCTCCCGCGCCAATGTCACGAGATCCCGACGGCGCGATTCGCCGAGCCGCGCGGTGGTCGGATTATGGCAGTCCGGCATCACATAGAGCGCGCGAAACGGCTGCTGGTCGAAGGCTCTGGCCAGAGCGTCGACATCGATGCCTTCCGCGTCATGAGGAATCGCCACGCTCTTGAGCGAGAGCTGCTGCAGCGCGCTGATCAGGCCGGGGTAGGTCAGGCGTTCGGCGGCCAGCCGTTCGCCCGGCGCCAGCAGCGCGCTAAGGCTGAGATAGATGCCGTGCATTCCGCCCTGATCGATCAGCAGCTCGTCCGCCGAGACCGGCCGGCCAGACTGGGTGAGCCAGTCGGCGAAGATCTCCCGCTGGCCCGTCTGGCCCTGCTCCGGCTGGTAGTCGATCGCCGCACGCAGGCTGGCAGGATCGTGCTGGATCGCCTGCATTGCCCGCCCCAGTGCGGCCTCGCGCTCGGGATGCGCAGGCGGCAGCGACAGGCTGAGATCGATCATGTCGCTCTCGGGCGGGGTCTGTCGGACATGATTGAAGGGCTCGGTCCGCGGCTGACTGTCGCGCACGTAGGTGCCGCTGCCGACTCTTGCGCTGACGATACCTCGCTGTTCGGCAAGCGCGTAGGCGCGTGTGATCGTACCGACGGTGACGCCGAGCGCGTCCGCCAGCCGGCGCTGGGGCGGTAGCTTGGCGCCCGCCGGCAGTTCGCCGCTGGCCGTGGCGGCGGCGATGGCATCGGCCAGTTCGCGATAGCGCGGACCCTGGCCGGGGAGTGTGGGTATCCAGATTGTCATGGTGACAAAAATCGAGTTGACCGAAGAAACGGTGGGTTTATGCTCGGATTGTTCGGAAGATTAATCGCTGTGTCAATAAATTGAACCCATACAATTTTGGAAAACGACTTCCTGGAGAGGTATCCGATGTCTACCGTGCTGACGTTCCGCGAACTGCCCTACGCCCGTGAAAACCTGGCGACCGTGTTGTCAACGACAGGGGCAATCGGCGAAGACGGTGTGGTGGTCACGGATGCCACGCTGTTCTATCCCCACGGTGGCGGCCAGCCAGGCGATCAGGGCGTGTTCATCACCGCCGACGGGCGTACCCTGGCGGTGCGCGATACGCGCAAAGGCGACAATGGCGAGGTGCATCATCTGCTCGATCCGGCGGATGCACGGGAATACCGGCTGGAAGTCGGCCAGAGCGTCACCCAGCAGATCGACTGGGCGCGGCGCCATGCCCATATGCGCATGCATACCGCGCTACACCTGCTCTCCGTGGTCGTGCCCCACGGCGTGACCGGCGGCAGCATCGGCGCCGAGCGTGGCCGGCTCGACTTCGATCTGGGCGAGGCCAGCTTCGACAAGGACGAACTGACCGAGCGGCTCAACGCCCTGATCGCTGCCGACTATCCGGTCACCAGCGAGTGGATCAGCGAAGCGGAGCTCGATGCCCGTCCCGAGCTGGTGAAGACGATGTCGGTGACGCCGCCGCGTGGCGCCGGCGAGATCCGCATGGTTCGCATCGGTGATGTCGACTACCAGCCCTGCGGCGGCACGCACGTGAATTCGACCGCCGAGGTCGGCGCGATCCAGGTCGCCAGCATCAAGAATCGCGGCGCGCGCAATCGCCGCTTCACGCTGACCTGGGCGGAAACGCCAGGGGGTGGCAAATGACCTCGCTGGCCTGGTGGTTCTCGGTGGCGCTGTTCTCGATTTCGATGACCGGCACGCCCGGTCCCAACAACGTGATGCTGACCGCGTCCGGCGCGCTCTACGGCTATCGCCGCACGCTGCCGCACATCTTCGGCATCATGGCGGGCTGTTTCGTGCTGTTCATGGCCGTGGCGCTGGGTCTCGGCGTGCTGTTCGAGCGCTTTCCGGTCGTGCAGCAGGCGCTCAGGATCGTCGGCGCCATCTATCTGCTCTATCTCGCATGGAAGATCGCCACCGCGCCGCCGCCGGACCTGGCAGCCAGAGAAGGGGCACGACCACTGACCGCCTGGCAGGCGGCGGTGTTCCAGTTCGTCAATCCCAAGGCATGGGTGATGGGCATCGCGCTGATCGCCGGCTTCATGCCGAGCGATGGTTCCCTGCTGGTCAATGCCGCGATCCTGTCGCTGTTCATGGAGCTGATCGCCTTTCCCTGCATCTCGCTCTGGGCCGGCTTCGGCATGGCGATCGGCAGACGATTGAAGACACCCCGCGCCTGGCGCGTCTTCAACGGCGTGATGGGGCTGGCGACCGCCGCCTGCGTGGGATTCATCCTGAGCTGAAAGCCGAAGCCGCGATACAGCCAAGATTCACGACTAGAACGACGAGCCTGGCTGGCGCAGAAACTCGATCTCTTCAGGCGTCGATTCGCGCCCCAGAATCGCGTTGCGATGCGGGTAGCGGCCGAAACGCTCGACGATCGCACGATGGCGGTGCTCGTAATCCAGCTGCTCCTCCATGCCGGGCTGGTCGAACAGCTTGACCGCCTGATCGTGAATCGCCAGCGACTCGCTGTGCATGAATGGCATGTAGGCGAAGATGCGCCGGGTCAGCGGCAGTGCGTCATCCTCGCCTCGCGAGATCAGTTCCTGGGCGAGTGCCAGCGCCAGCGGGTCCTGGGCGAAGGCACTCGGCGTATCGCGATGGATATTGCGCGAGAACTGGTCGAGCACCACGATCTCCGCCACCCGGCCCGCGGGCGTCTCGCGCCACTGCCAGCACTCGCAGCGGGCCGCGGCGGCCAGCGTCTCGCCGAAGCGTTCGGTGATGGTGCGGTCGAGGTCGTCGCTCTTGATAAACCACTGTTTCGGTGTCAGCTCCTCGAACCAGAAGTCGAGTACCTGCTGCGAGGTGGCGAGGGTCATGAGTCGGTCTCCCGGTTGGCGATCGGTTTCATCGAGTCTGGCAGCATCCTGGCGCGCGGTCTCGCTTCGGCGTTGCCGGCCGCCCTGAACCCTCGACAAAGGGAAGATTCGAAGACGGCACCGCTACGCTGGCACCAGCGCCCGGTCACGGCGGCGGATCTGCCAGGCGAAGCCGAAGCCGACCGGCAGCACGGCGACGGTGGCCAGCGCCAGGGTCGGTGTCGTACCCGAGAAGGCGATGATGGCGCCGCCAATGCCGGTGCCGAGAGACTGGCCGGTGAAAAACGCGGTCGAGAACAGCGAGACGGCGGCGCCGCGTCGCTCCGGTGCCATCTGCGTCGCGGTGGTCTGCAGCGTGTTGTGGAGCATGTAGAACCCCAGCCCGAACAGATAGCAGCCAACGACGGCGACACCGGGCGTCGGCCAGCGGCAGATGGCGGCCAGCGCGATCGCGATCAGCACGCAGCCCAGCTGGCACAGGCCGGTTTCGCCCAGTTTAGGAACCAGCCGCCGCGCCAGCAGCGCGAAACTCAGTCCGCCGACGGCGAATACCGCCAGGATCAGCCCGGCTTCGGTCAGCGGCAGCCCGCCGGCGACGTGCAGATGGCTGGCCACGAAGGCGAACCCGCAGAAGACCGCCGCGCCTTCGAAGAACACACTGATCAGCACCACGCGCGGCCACGGCTTCTGCAGTACGTGGCGCAGGCTCACGCCGAGCGATTCCGGCTTCCGGCCCTGGGGCCGTTCATGCCGCCCGACGCGATACCACAGCAGCCCGCTGGCGGCGGCGAACAGCACGGTGTAGACCAGAAACGGCCACTGCCACCAGTCCTGTTCCGCGGCCAGGCCGCCGAAGGTCTGGCCGCAGGCGAGCCCGCAGATCTGCCCGATCAGAAAGCGCGCCAGCACCGCCTGTCGCTGCTCGTAGGGCACGTTGTCGCCGATCCATGCCATCGCCAGCGGAATCACCGCCGCGCATCCTACTCCCGCCAGCATGCGCGCCGCGATCAGTGTCGCCAGGCTGCCCGAGAAAACGCACAGCAGGCTGGCGACGGCAGCGAGCAGGAGAACAGCGAGATCACGCGCAGCTTGCCGTAACGGTCGCCGCTCGGCCCCAGCACCAGTTGCAGGCAGCCATAGACGATGGCGAACGCCGTGATCGCCCAGGAGGCGGCGCTCAGCGTGGTGGTGTAGACCTCGGCGAGACGCGGCAGCATCGGGTCGAGGATTCGCTGGGTGGCGGCGGCGCAGAACGCGGTCATCGCCAGCAGTATGATGGTGGGCCAGGGCGTGGGCGTATCGGTGTGTGGCGTGGATTTGTCGGTGCGAGAGTCGATGGCGGGCACGGGCAGTCGGTTCCGGATGGCGGATAGCAAGGGATATTAGCACGCTAACGCCTCCCGTTACCCAAGGCGATCAGGAGCGTGGCCATCACGACTTCCCTGGACATAACGATCCAAGGCCGCAAAAGAGGCCTCGGATCTTCACTTGGGTTGCGATGCGAGATCACACTTCGACGTTCAGGGTCACATCGATGTTGCCGCGAGTGGCGTTGGAGTACGGGCAGACCTGATGGGCCTTCTCGACCAGCGCTTCGGCCTGTTCCCGATCCATGCCCGGAAGCTTCACCGTCAGCGTCGCTTCGATGCCGAAACCCTCGCCCTTGGGGCCGATGCCGACTTCGCCCTGGATCCGGGTGTCGTCGGGCAGCTTGGCCTTCTCTTTCGAGGCGACCAGTTTCAGTGCGCCGATGAAACAGGCGGAGTAGCCGGCCGCGAACAGCTGCTCCGGGTTGGTGCCGTCACCGCCGGCGCCACCCAGTTCCTTGGGCGTCGACAGTTTGAGATCGATGGCACCGTCGGCGGCGGTGGCACGGCCGTCGCGGCCGCCAGTAACAGTCGCTTCGGCACGATAGAGGACGTTATCGAGTGACATGATGAATCTCCTTCCGGGTTTATGATCGTGGTCTATTAAACCGCGCGCGATCTATTTGGGTAAAAATGGTCTTCGCCAATCGTGCGAACGCTTCACTGCCTGTCGAGCCGCCGACGCAGTCCATGCAGCGCATCGCGCAGTTCGGCAGCCTCCTCGGGCGTGCACTGCCCCGCACAGCCGGCGGCATGGGGGATCGCCTTGGCCTGCTCGCGCAGCGAACGGCCCTTCTCGGTCAACGCGATCTCGACCTGGCGTTCATCCTGGCGCGAGCGCTGCCGGGTGATGAGCGCTGCCACTTCCAGCCGTTTCAGCAGCGGCGTCAGCGTGGCCGAATCCAGGTACAGCTGTTCGCCGATCTCCGACACCGTCTGCCGGTCCCGCTGCCACAGCACCAGCATGGTCAGGTACTGGGGATAGGTCAGATCGAGCTCGCGCAGCAGGCCGCGGTAGAGCTTGTTCATCGCCAGCTGGGTCGAATAGAGCGCGAAGCAGAGCTGCGATTCCAGGGCCAGCGTGTCGTCGGTATCGTTGGGTATCGTCATGCATTCAATCTATATCGCGCACGATTCAATCGCTAATTAGGTTTTGCTATGAAGGTGATCACGAGGAGGATCGCGTCAGCAGGCGTTGACGGGTCGAGCGATCACGCGGGAGCAGACCCACGCTAAGCCCGAAAGGGCGAAAGGCGCGATTGAGAGAACCCAGTGATTGGGTCCCGCTGTCGTTCTCGATGGCCGAAAGCGTTCGTCGGCTCACCGACGCCAGTGCGGCATAGCGGGTCTGGTTCATCTCCAGAACCTCCCGGCGCAGTCGTTTCAGAAGCACTCCCGTGGTGATTTTTTCCTCGAACAGTTGGTCGAGCAGATCGAACAGTAGCGCTTCACGTTCCTGAGGAGAAAGACGGCTCATGTCAGCCCCCAAGCATCGAGTTTTTCGTCGAGATAGTCGAATCCCAACGCGGGCAGATCGAGAATCGAATTCGGAACGCCTCGCTGCCGCAGGCGAGCTTTCAGGCCTTTCAATCGTCTTCCCAGCTGGCGGAGCTCGGCGAGCAGGTCGTCGGCGGGAACCAGCGGATCGAGCCGTTGAGCGATCCCTTGCCAGTCGAAACGGCCGCCTTCTTCGTAGGGCGCGCCCCATTGTGTGGTGCGTATGATGCCTTCGGGGTCCGCCTTCATGGGCGCGAAATCATAGACCGGCGCCAGCCCCAGGCCATCGGGCCGCTTGATCATCGCGGTATTGCGGCCATGATTGTCCGAGTTGCCGAAAGCGACGTTGAGAAGATCCCGCTTGACCCACTCCACGACGAAACGGGAAACGTCGAAGGTCTCGCCCATTTCTCTGACGCGATATTGCTGCTGACACTTGGCAACCAGCGTGTCGATCGCTTCAAAATGATTGAGGAAAGTGCCCGGAGGCTTCTCCAGCAGCGAATAGAGCGACTCCAGACCGTAAAGCGTGCGTTCTCCTTCGATGAAATCGACATCGAATCGAGGCAGCCAGAGGCTGGGGTAGCGTGCCCCTTCGATGAGTTCCATACCGCGGATATCGATGGTGTCGAAGCCCAGCGCCTGCAGCTCGTGATAGTAGTGGTACTCCGCGCGCAGAATGTCGCAATCCATGTCCGAGCGTGGCCCACGGGGGAATTTCACCAGGTAATGCGCATCGGTATTGCGGGGTTCGTCCTGCCAGGTATCGATCCAGATTTCATCCTGCGCGCCGCGACGCAGCAGCAGTTTGGGTGCTTCGCCGCCCGCGCCGGTCGCACCACCACCGGCGGCGCCCACCTGCTGGGCATATTCCAGAAAGTCGGTATGGCGTTCCACGACATCGTCCAGCGTGAATCGATGGTGTTTCAGCTGACTGCCCGTCGGCAGTTGGGGCAGCGCCTGCTTGATGCGCAGATTGCCGACGGGCGCTATCGTGCCCTGGGCCAGCAAGGCGTGGTCCTGTTCGTGTGGGGGCAGTGACTGAAGTCCCTGTCGATTGACCCAGTAACGTCGGCTGGCCCCCGACGGCATGATGTCGTCGAGCATGGCGAACCAGTTCGTCCGGCGATACAGCAGCATCAGCTCGACCGGCAAGTTCAGACTGCAGGCGTGCTCGTCATCCCGGCCCATCCAGTCGATGGCGTAATCGGTCGAGTAGCCCAGCGCAATCGTGCCGCGTCGACCCGCCTTCGGATCGTCGATCTGAAGTTCTGCGGCATCGTGCCATTGGCCATGATGGAACAACTGTATCGTCAGTGACATATTGAGTGTACTGGGTAAATTATTGCTCAAATTTATCATGTCCGACGGTGGATGAGCTATTTTTTGCTCATCAAACGCTTTTCTCGCCATTAATGAGCAATAAATTGCTCAAAATAGCGACATCATCGCCACCGATCCCAGGCCGGCTGTGGCGCCAGCGATTCCCGCAGATAGTCTAGAAACGCCCGCACCTTACGCGTTCGCAGGCGGCGTTCGGTGGTCAGCACGTGAATGTCGCGGCGGCCGGGCATGACCTCGCCGCGCCACGCCTTGAGCAGCGGTACCAGCTCCCCCCGCGAGAGCGCATCGCCGATCAGCCAGGTGGGAAACAGCACCAGACCCTGGCCCAGCAGCGCCGCGGCGACCACGTAATTCATCGGCACCAGTCGACGTGCCACCAGCGAGGAGTCGGCCAGATTGCCGACGCGAAAGGTGATGTCCTGGCCTTCTCGGCGCCGGTTTTCGTCGTCATGGAGTGTTAATGGCGGCCAGGTCACTATGCTCTGCTTGAAAAGTCGATGAGCGAAGGCAAGGCCGGGGCGCGTAGCTAAGGTAAAAATTGGCGAAAACGGACCGGACTGGCGCCCCAGTTTACGGGATGTAAATGAGCACGTGACTCGCTCCGCTCGCCCTTCGGGCCGTCCTTCGGACGTTCTGAACTGAAGTTCAGTGAGCCAATTTTTAACGCCGCTTGGGCGAGCGCAGGTACTTTTCAGACCAGAAAGCTGAACTTCTCGCGTAACTGCTCCCAATGCGCCCGCGAGCTGGCGGCGAGCACCGTGCCCTGGTGAATCGTCGGCTGGTAGAGTGTGCCGTCGAGCAGCGCCGAATAGCCGCCCGCTTCGGCGTGGATCATCAGCCCCGCGGCGTGATCCCAAGGCATCAGCTTGCCGGTCAGCATGAAGTCGACGAAGCCGAACGCCATGGTGCGGTACTCATGACAGGCGCAACCGAAGGCCATCATGCGCTGGAAGTCGGGGAAGGTCGCGGAGAGCTGATACTGCTGCGCCTTGGCGAACAGCCGGATCGAGGTGGAGCCGACCATCTCGTCGAACCTGTCGGTATCCGAGACCTGCAGCTGGCGCTCGGTGCCGTCGGGGCGGCCGAACCAGGCGCCTTCGCCGTGACGGGCGACGATCCAGTCGTCCGCCAGCGGATCGTAGAGCAGGCCGAAGATCGTCTCGCCGAAGCTGGTCGCCGCCAGAATCACCCCGAACTGGTTGAGCCCGCGGGCGAAGTTCCAGGTGCCGTCGACCGGGTCGATGATCAGCGCCAGCTCGGCGCCGGCGATATCGTCGAGATTGGCGCTGGCGTCCGCCACCGCTTCCTCGCCGATCACCGTCGCCTCCGGCAGCAGCTCGCGGATCGCCGCCGTCACCATCCGCTCCGCGCCCTGGTCGGCGTCGGTCACCAGATCGTCCGGCGCGCTTTTCGAGCGGATCGCGTCTTCGGAGAGATTGCGAAAGCGCGGCAGGATCTCGGTTTTGGCGGCATCGCGCACGATCTCGATCAGGCGCTGCTGTTGCTCGAGGCTAATGGCTCTGGCTGGCATGCGAGTCTCCGGGGTCGTTGGTTGCTCTTCTAGAGTAACCGATTCCGGCGCCCGGGTTCGTCAGGCCAAACCTTCAATCCGCGCCGTCAATCCACACCAGAGGTCGACGCCACCTGCCGATCGCGCCCGGCACCCAGCGCCATGACCAGCGCGCCGAGGGCAATCGCGCTCACCAGAACGCCCACCACGTTCCAGCCGCCGCTCCAGTCGTGCAGCACGCCGACCAGCAGCGGCCCCATCGCCGCCAGGGTATAGCCGATGCCCTGGGCCATCGCCGAGAGGCTGGCCGCCGTTGTCGCATCCGGCGCGCGCAGTGCCAGTAGGGTCAGCGCCATGCTGAAGGTGCCGCCCTGGCCCAGACCCAAGATCACGATCCACAGCCATATGCTGCCGATCGGCGCATAGAGACAGCCCAGCAGCCCGATCAGGGTAAGCCCCATGACGCCGATCAGCACCGCCCGCTGGTCACGCATGCGGCTGCCGATCAACGGCGCCAGGATCGCCGTCGTCACCTGCAGCAGGATCGACACCGACAGCGCCAGCCCCGCGGTGACCGCCGCCAACCCGCGATCCTGCAGGATCGTCGGCAGCCAGCCGAACACGATGTACGCCAGCGACGACTGCAGCCCCATGAACAACGATACCTGCCACGCCAGCGGATCGTGACGCAGCCGCGCCCCGCGACGGATGGGCACGCGGGTGGGCTTGGTGCCCTTGAGTTGCGGCAGCCAGAACAGCGCCGCGATCAGCGCCGGCAGCAGCCAGAACGCCAGCGCGCCCTGCCAGGAACTGTGAGAAGCCCCTTGTGACGCGTCTTGCCAAAGCCCGCCCAACGCCTGACGCAGCGGCTCCGTGGTCCCCGCGGCCGCAGAAGCGCCGAGGTTGAGCGCCACGGTGTAGAGCCCCGTCATGATGCTGACGCGCCGGGGGAAGTCCCGCTTGACGATGCCCGGCAGCAACACCCCGATGACCCCGATGCAGCCCCCGGCGATAGCCGTACCCACAAACAGCCCCGCCGTGCCGATATAGGGCCGCGCTAGCAGCGCCACCGCCAACACGGCGAGCGCGGCAAACACGCTGCGCTCCGGGCCGATGCGCCGCACCAGCCGCGGCGCCAGCGGCGCCGCGAGACCCAGGAACAGCACCGGCAGGGTTGTCAGAATGCCCTGCCAGCTGGGGGAGAGCGCCAGCGCCTCGGCGATGCTGCCGAGCACCGGCGACACGCTGGTCAGCGCCGGGCGAAGATTGAGCGCCACCAGCAGCAGCGCGACGAGAGTCAGAACGCCCCGGCGGGGCATCGCGGAAGTCGACAAGAGAGCCATCCTTGGGATCGAAAGGTGCTATATCGGCGGCAAGGCCAGGGACGCAAGGGTAGCCGATCATGGCGACAACGGGGGCGCTTCTACGCCAATGGTCGAGGGTGGGTAGTGGTTTCGACCTCGGGAATGGGGGTTGGACGTTGTGATGTCTTGCTTGTGTCGCATTAGAA
>NZ_NHOU01000004.1 GCF_002179555.1 Salinicola salarius
TCGGGCCGGCCTCATGAATAAGCCGGGGTTAAAGCTATTGGCTTGAACCGAGCCGAAGTGATGTTCCGCAATCACGCATACCTACAAGAAGCGGAGTTCCCCAGCCGCTTAGGCTACGAGGCCGCAGGCATCGTAACGGCAGTTGGGAGCGACGTAACCGAGATCACTATTGGTGACTCGGTCGCTCTGATCCCACCTTTGGATATTGCTCGCTGGGGCACCTACGGCGAGTTGGCCAATGTACCAGCCCACCTGGTGGTAAAGAGCCCTGAGAACTTGTCCTTTGAAGAGGCTGCGGCGTCTTGGATGCAGTACGTCACCGCCTGGGGAGCATTGATTGAACAGGCGAAGCTACGGCAGGGCGATTTTGTCATCGTTACCGCCGCGTCAAGCAGTGTTGGCTTGGCCGCCTTCCAAATAGCTCGAATGGTCGGCGCCACATCGATTGCGATCACTCGAACTCACGCGAAGAAGCAAGCCCTGCTTGATGCAGGCGCTGCGCATGTCATCGTCAGCGATGAAGAGGATATCGTCGAGCGTGTTATGACGATAACTGCCGGTCAAGGCGCTCGCGTTGTATTTGATCCTGTAGGCGGGCCGTCCTTCGAACCTCTCACGCAGAGCATGGCGCGGGGCGGAATTTTGCTGGTGTACGGCGCACTCAGCTCTGAACCGACACCATTTCCACTGTTTACCGTGCTGGGCAAAAGCCTGACTTTGAAGGGTTATCTCTACGCAGAGATTGTGGCCGACCCTGAAGCCCTGGAGAGAGCGAAGGCTTTTATTCTGCAAGGGTTGAAGTCCGGCGCGTTGCGCCCGATCATCGCAAAGACATTCGCACTTAGCGACATCCAGGATGCCCATCGTTTCCTTGAAGCCAATCAGCAGATCGGCAAGATCGTGGTAACTGTCTGACCAGCAATTATGGGGCTGAGAGCGTAATCCTTCGGCCCCGACTCAAGCCAGCCCTGATGACCGCTATTGGCCGACTCTGTTGAAAAAGTAGCTGCTCCCCCATGCTGTCGGCAGAATTGCTCTGTCAGCTAGCGCGGGGACGGTGAGCCGCCGCATCGTCAGGGCACAGCGTTGCTCAATCATTGATTTGCTCAACTACGGCATTGCCAGCAAAACTTTGTCCAGGGTCAAACTGGAGCTTGCGCGCCGTGGCGGGCAGTAGTTTTGTCAGTTTGTCCAAATGCGCCTTTTGGCCGGCGTCAGTTTCGCGGCGGTCTCCAGCCGTACATATACCAAACGCCTCTGGTCATCCGCCGCGTCGCAACTCCCTGACACCCCGGCCCAGCTTGCGGCGCAGCAGGGCCCGCAGGGTCGCCCCATCCGAATACCCGACCTGTGTGGCGACCTGGTCGACGCTGGCGTTTCCGGTGCGCAAGAGATGGACGGCATGCTCCACGCGCAGGTCCTGGAAATACGACAGTGGTGTCTTGCCCAAAACGCTTTGCAGCCGCCGCGCCAAGGTGCGCTCGCTTGTGCCCGCGGCGCTGGCCGCCTCCGCCAGCGAGAACCCCTGCGCGAGCCGACGTCTGGCCCAGCTCTCGAAGCGCTCCACCATTGGGTCGGCATGCGCAAGGTGGTCGGGAATCACGAACTCGGCTTGCGAACTGCGTGCCTCGACCAGCAGATAGCGTGCCACCAGGGCCGCCAGCGCCGGACTGCGCCCCCGGATGATGTGCAAGGCCAAGTCAACGTGGGCCAAAGCGGCACCCGCGGTAGTGAAGCGTGTCGAGTTCACGATCATGCGTGACTCGTCCAACGTGACGTTCGGATAGCGCTGCCGAAACATCGGCCCCAGCCACCATGACGTCGTCGCACGATGCCCATCAAGCAGGCCACTCTCTGCAAGTAAGAAACTACCGGAGCAGGCGGCACCAAGGTGCGCGCCAGCGGTGGACCACAGCTGTAGCGCGGCGACCGCATCGGGCACGTCGGGGCGTGTGAGCCGAGCCGAGAGCGTGTCAGGCATCTTGTCACCAAACGCGGGCACGAGCACGACGTCTGGTTCTGGCACACCACGCGCAGTGACCACGGGGACCGTCAAGCCTTGCGCAGTCCGGATGCGACGCCGCACGGCCACCAGCGTGATCTCGATGGGCGCGGGAGCCTGTGGCAGCGAGCCCGCCATTGCGTTGGCCAAGCCAAGGGTGTCAGTCAGGGCCGCAAGCCCCAGATCAAACACGCCATCACAAACAAGGATGTGGATTTTCATGGCAACAATGATATCAATGTTGTCATTATTGCCTATAGAGATGTCTATCATGAAGACTTAGGCTGCTGTCTCGTCGATCCCTTCACCCACTTTTCCATTTACCCCAAGGATTACAGCATGACCAAGCTCGCCCTGTTTGTTCGCCTCGAAGCCAAACCCGGCCAGGAGGCTGCGCTTGCCGACTTCCTGGCCAGCGCACTGCCACTCGCCAACGCAGAGTCCGGCACCACTGCCTGGTTCGCATTGAAGTTTGGCCCTTCGACGTTCGGTGTGTTCGATGCCTTTGCCGATGAGGCAGGTCGCCAGGCACATCTGAACGGCCAGATCGCCGCGGCCTTGATGGCCAACGCCGCGACCTTGCTCAGTTCTCCGCCCAATATCGAGAAGGTCGAACTGCTTGCAGCCAAACTGCCTGCATGACAACCCGGCCTTGACTCAATCCTCTTTTGGTGCGGGGCGATCTGGACGATTCCGGCATATTGCGGTCGATGGAGCTGCGCAGTCGGTCCCGCGCCGAATATGCCTGGATGGGCGTTGCCGATACTGACGGCCGGGTGCGCCAGGCCGTCAATGGCTCATTGCTTGGTCAGTCGGTCGAAGCCCGCCCCTGGTTTCAGGCCGGATTGCGCGGCCCCTACACGGGGGATCCTCATGAAGCTCTGCTGCTGGCCAAATTGCTGCCGCCCAATGCCAACGGCGAGCCCCTGCGCTTCATTGATTTTGCCGCGCCGATCACCAATGACGAGGGCGAGGTCATCGGTGTGCTGGGCGCGCATGCCCACTGGAGCTGGGTGACTGCGATAGTCGAATCTGCCGTGTGGCGGGCCAGCACGAGTCCCGACATGCAGGTGCTGATCGTAGATCAAGACGGGCTGATCCTGTATCCCGAACGACTTGCCGGGCAGCAGCAGACCTTGCCCCGGAATACCGCCAATGAAGCGACATGGTCAGTGGACGAGGGGTATTTGAGCAGCGTTGCGCCGGTGCCGATGCCTCCCGATTCCGGGCTCTCCTGGTTGACCTGCCACCGAACTTTCATCCAACGGCTATTGGAGTCCGATCAGTCTTCGTGCCAATGGGCACGCCTTTGAGTGCCCGCGCATAGGCGGCTGGCGTTTTATAGCTCAGCGCCGAGTGCGGTCGCTCGGTGTTGTAGTCATCAGCCCAGGCTGAGATAACGACTCTTGCCTGAGCCAGGTTATGGAACAGGGTTTCGTTGAGAAGCTCATCGCGCATCCGACCATTGAAGCTTTCCACGAAGCCATTCTGCATGGGCTTGCCCGGTGCGATGTAGTGCCACGCGATCCGGTGCTCGGCGCACCAGCGCAGGATCGCATTCGATGTCAGCTCCGTGCCGTTGTCCGAGACGATCATGTCGGGCTTGCCTCTCCGCTCGATCAATGCCGTCAATTCCCGCGCCACGCGTCGCCCCGATATCGAGGTGTCGGGGATCGCGGCAAGGCATTCCCGTGTGACGTCATCGACGATGTTGAGAACCCGGAAGCGTTGTCCGCACACCAGCTGATCATGAACGAAGTCCAGTGACCATCTCGCATTGGCGCGCGCTTCGACCAGAATGGGCGCTCGGGTACCGATCGCCTTGCGCCGAGCTTTTCGCTTGCGCACCGTCAATCCTTCCTCACGGTAGAGCCGATAGATACGATTGATGCCGGAGAGTTCGCCCTCGCGACGCAGCAGGACGAAGAGGCGCCGATAGCCGAACCGACGACGCTCGTTGGCCAGCTCCCGCAACCGATCACGCAGTGCCGTATCCGAGACGCGGCGAGGAACGTAGCGGACCATCCTGCGATCCGCTCCGACCAACCGACAGGCCCGGCGCTCGGAGAACCCGAGCAATCGCTTCAGATGCGAGACGGCGTCACGCTTCTCGGCGGGCGTCACCACTTTTTTGAGACCAGTTCCTTCATCGCCGATAGGTCGAGCATCTGCTCGGCGAGTAGCTTCTTCAGCCTGGCATTCTCGTCCTCGAGCGTTTTCAGCCGTTTGGCTTCCGACACGGTCATGCCACCGAACCTAGCTTTCCAGTTGTAGAAGGTGCCCTCCGACATGCCGTGCTTGCGGCACAGGTCAGCACACTTCGCCCCTGCCTCGTGCTCGGCCAGGATGCCGATGATCTGTTCTTCGGTGAATCTCGCGCGTTTCATGGTCCGTCCTCTGGTTAGGTCGGACTCTAGTTGACGATGGAGGAAAAATCCCGTGGCAGGTCACTGGGGGGCTTCACGTGCATGTCATCCGGAAGACTGGGCCGGCCTTTGGCTCGAAGAGATGAGCCAAATCAGCAGCGCCTTAATCTCCAGGCCGGTGATAAAGTCACCGGCTGTAAAGAATTCGAATGCCAACGTTTAATCCCGCCGTTTGTGCTGGTTGATAAAGGTCGTGCAATGGAGTTAATGAACCTGACGGTTAAAGAGCTTCTACAGTTGCTGGCATCGGCAACGGATGAGCTCAGGACGAGAAATATCGTCAGGACGAATAACAATCCCTTGGGCGATTATACGGAATGGCTGGTGGCCCGTGCCTTCCGGCTCGAACTCCAGACGAATTCGAAAGCGGGATACGATGGAGTCAGAAAAGCTGGGATTGATGATGAGCTGCGAGTTCAAATAAAAGGGCGACGCGTCACGCCAGGTGACAAGACATGGCAGCTAAGCGCGATCCGAAACTATGCATCGAATGACTTCGATGTGCTGGTTGCAGTCATCTTCGATGAGCGCTTCGATATCATCGAAGCCTTCTGGATTCCTCATGCCGTCATCGGCGATCACGCGTCCTACCGGGCTCATGTGAACGCCCATATCTTATCGCTCAGAAGTTCGATCATGACGGATTCCAGAGTGGAGTCGGTGAAAGATATTCTGGTGCGATTCCATCAATGATTATCGGCGGCTTACAGGCGGGCGAAGTACTCGTTCGCGTTCACGCGGTCGGCCTCAATCCGCCCGACTGGTATCTGCGCGAGGGCTACAAGTCGCTGCCGCCCGAATGGCAGCCGCAGGTGGATTTCCCGCTCATTCTGGGAACGGATGTTTCGGGCGTCGTCGCGGCGGTCGCCGACGATATCAAGAACCTCTCCGTTGGTGATGAGGTGTATTCAATGGTTCGCTTTCCCGACGGCATGTTCGGGGGAAGCAGGGCCTATGCCGAATACGTCAGCGTGCCGGTGTCGGAAGTCGCGCTCAAGCCGGCCGGCATCGATCACGTGCAGGCCGCCGGTGCGCCGATGTCGCTGCTCACCGCGTGGCAGTTCATGGTCGAACTGGGTCACGATGAATCCAATCCGCTTCAAGCGAACCGGCATCAGCCGGTGCCGCTCGAAGGCAAGACGGTGCTCATCAACGGGGCTGCAGGCGGGGTAGGGCACTTTGCGGTGCAGATCGCGAAGTTGAAGGGCGCGCACGTCATCGCCGTGGCCTCTGGCAGGCATGAGTCATTGTTGCGTGAACTCGGGGCTGACGAATTCATCGATTACGCCAGCACGCCACCCGAAGATGTCGCTCACGACATCGATCTCGTCATCGACACCCTTGGCGGCCCGACCACCGGTCGTTTCCTGCGCACGCTGAAGCGCGGCGGCGCCTTGTTCCCGATCTACCCGCTGGGTTTCGACGGCGCCGAGGAAGCCATGACGCTGGGCGTCACGGTCTCGGCAACCCAGGTCCGCTCGAGCGGAGCCCAGTTGAAGGAAGCGGGGCGTTTGCTCGACGACGGGTCGATCCGCGTCGTCGTGGACAGCACCTACTCGCTTGCCGACGCTCGCAAGGCCCACGAACGTGCCGCCCAGGGCCATGTCCAGGGCAAGATCGTACTCACTGTCGAATGAACGCTGCGGCGGATAGAATCTCTGAATAGACCTTTTTGGATAGCCCCTCTGGAATAGCCCCTCTGGACAGGCGCTCTGGCTAGGGCCTTTGGGATAGACACCCTGGTTTTACGCTGCGTTCGAGGCAACGGGCCAACATCGGGCTATTCTTTTGAACTAGCGTCCGCGAGTGATGAAAAAAATGCCCCGATGGAGAAATCCATCGGGGCATTGCGTGGCGCCATCGTTGCATGACGCTATGCCGTGCCGACCATGTTCAGGGAGAGGTGTTGGTCTCGCCCTCGGTTGCGGTTGGCTCGTCGCCGGAAGTGGCGGCGGCGTCGTCCGATGTGGCAGCGCCGTCCTCGGCTGTGGCGGATTCATCGCCAGACATCGCGGATTCGCCTTCAGGCGAAGCAGCATCGCCCGTTGAGGTCGGGGATGGATCGTCGCTCATGGCCTGCGACGAATCTGCGTCATCCCGCGTCACCCGCCAGACCGCATTGGTCATGTCGTCGGCGACGATCACCGAGCCATCCGGGGCGACGGTGACGCCGACAGGGCGGCCGCGAGTCTTGCCGTCGTCGGTCAGGAAGCCGGACACGAAGTCGACCGGATCGCCGGTGGGCTGGCCGTTCTCGAACGGAACGAAGACGACCTTGTAGCCGGCGAGGTCCGAACGGTTCCAACTGCCGTGCTCGCCGACGAAGACGCCATTGGTGAACTCGCCGCCCACGGCCTCGTTGGAGAAGTCGACGCCGAGCGGCGCGCGGTGCGAGCCGAGGCTGTAGTCGGGGGAGATCGCCGATTCCACTCGCTCGGGGTTCTCCGGCTTCACCCGCGGGTCGACGTGCTGGCCCCAGTAGCTGTACGGCCAGCCATAGAAGCCGCCTTCCTGAATCGAGGTGAGGTAGTCGGGCACCAGGTTCGGCCCCAGTTCGTCGCGTTCGTTCACCACGGCCCAGAGCTGGTCCGTCTCCGGCTGGATGGTCAGCGCGGTGGGGTTGCGCACGCCGGTGGCGTAGGCGCGATGTGCGCCGGTCTCGGCATCGACCTCCCAAATCTCCGCACGATCCACTTCCGCCGCCATGCCGCGCTCGGTGATGTTGCTGTTGGAGCCAATCCCGACGTAGAGATAGTCGCCATCCGCGCTGGCAGTGAGTGCTTTGGTCCAGTGGTGATTGATCTCCGCGGGCAGCGGCGTGACCAGTTCCGGCGGGCCGCTGGCTTCGGTCTGGCCTTCCTGATAGTCGAAGCGGACGAGCGAATCCTGGTTGGCGACGTAGAGCTCGTCGTCCACCAGGGCGAGGCCATAGGGGGCGTTGAGGTTCTCGGCGAACACCGTCTGCTCTTCGAACGTGCCGTCACCGTCGCCATCGCGCAGCAGGGTGAGCCGATTGCCGCCCTGGACCGAGGTGGTGCCTTTCGACTTGATGATGCCGGCGATGAAATCCTTCGGCCGCGACTTCGGGGCGTTGCCGCCACCCTTGCCTTCCGCCACCAGGATGTCGCCGTTGGGCAGCACCAGCGTCTGGCGCGGCACTTTCAGGTCGGTGGCGATGGCGGTGATCGTGTAGCCGTCGGGGACCGTGGGCTTCAGGTCGCCCCACGGTGCCTGCTCGGGCACGGCCATGTTGGGCAGCAGGCCGCGCTGCGGCTCCGGCAGATCGGGATTGGGGCCGTACTGCGGGTTCTCTTCGGCGGCGGTGGCACCACCGGCGAGCAGGAGCAGCGAGAGTGGCGCGGCGTAGCGCATGCGAGTCAATGTCATGACTGACCTCCGGTCTTGCGGCTGGTGAATCCGATCCAGATCGCGGCGAAGGCGAGTACGGCAACGACGATCGAAAGCGTAAAGCCCATGGGCATCGCGGCCCAGGCGTCCCTGGCGTGAATCAACGCGTTGATGAAACCCAGGATCCAGGTCACGAGCAGCAGCAAGAAGTAGAAGATGGACAATCCGCGGCTACCTGCAGGGCGGAATATGCCGATGAGCGCGCAGATCAGGGCGAAGCCGCTGAACACGAGGCCGCCGGCAATCAGCCAGGAGGAAAAATGGGTCCACTGGATGTTGAAGGTCGTGGAGTAGGCGTAATCGCTCAACGCGGCACCCAGGAAGAGCGGAAAGGCGCCGGCAAGCAACATTCCATGAAGCGGGTTCGGCCCGCTCCGGATCGGTCGTTCGGCAGTGGCGGTGGCAGACACGGCAAGCTCCTTTTGCGGTTGAGTCGTGAGGTTCGCTCCAGCATCGTCCTCGATCGGGCGAATCTCCTTGGCAACGGGAAAGTCTTCCGGTAACGAGAGCGTCATCCCGATGTGGACATGCTGTCCCCGTGGCTGGAGTCTAGACGACGTGGCGCGTCTTCACCCAAACGATGACGCCGCTGGCTTTCAGCGGCCGCCGTCGCTCCGCCGGACTATGATGAGAGGGCGAAGTCGTCCCCCCATCCAGTGGCCACAAACGGCGCTTGCCGTGTCATGACGGCGGGAGGGTAAGGGAACCTCGGCCGGATAGCCGACTCCGATATCCGTCTGCTGTCTTGATTCGCACGAGTTGTCTTGATTCGAATGATAGACGCTTGATTCGGATGAAAGACGCACTCCGGCAGAGGCGGCATGATCCCCCGGATGGTATACAAGGACGATCCACTGGACCGGTGAAGCACGGATGAAAAGAATGGACGCATGGCGGCGGTGGCTGCTGGCCGCAACGATTGGGCTGGTTTCCAGCCTGTGTCTGGCGCAGGCGCAGGAAGAAAGTGGCGAGCAGGATTGGTATCCCCTGGATTCGTTGAACACCGGGCTTGGCGAGGCGCCGGAATCCGTCGCTCTCAGGACGCCGCGGGAGTCGATGCGAACGTTTCGGGACATGACCGACCGGGGCGACTTCGAGGCGGCGGCGCATATCCTCAATCTCGCCGATCTGACCCCGGCGGAACAGCGCGAGCGGGGTGCCGAGCTGGCCCGTCAGCTTTCGGAGATTTTCCAGCGCGGCGAATCGATCCGCATTTCCCGTCTCTCCGGCCGGCAGGACGCCGTCGTCGAAGACCCTACCGGGAAGTCGCCCTACGCCGGTGAGCCGCGCCGGGACATCGAGCTGGCCTCCCTCGAGGCCGACGGAGATGCCTACGATATTCGCCTCGGGCGATATCGGGTCGGGGAAGCGGAGCCGATCTGGCTGATCATGCCGGAGAGCGTGGCCGCGATTCCGGCACTCTACGAGGAGTACGGTCCGGCGGCTTTCGAGCGCCACATTCCCGATAGCCTAAAGATGCCCTTCGGCCTGTTGCGGGTCTGGGAGTGGATCGCCATTCCGCTGGTGCTGCTGGTGGTGGGGTTGATCGGCAAGGGGGTCTATCGGCTGATCGAGGTCATGACCCGCTGGCTGCCTTCCGGCTCGCCGAGCATCTTCGCCACCCAGATTCGCGGCCCGGTGGCGCTCATCGTCATGTCGCTGTTGACCCAGGCGCTGCTCGATTACGTCGTCTCCTTCTCGGCGGTCGCGACCACGACGCTGCGAGTCGTTCTGATCGCCATCCTGGCCTGGGGGACCGGCGCCGTCGCGCTGCGCCTGGTCGATACCATGATGCTGAAGATGACGCGGCGTCTCGCCGGGCAGATCGACGACTCCAAGCCCAAGGACGACCGCAAGCTGCTGACCACGCTCTACGCGGTGCGTCGGATCATCATCCTGATCATGGTGACGGCGGTCACGATCTACGTGCTGGGACAGATCCAGCTGTTCGAGACGCTGGGGCTGTCGATTCTGGCATCGGCGAGCGTGCTGGCGGTGCTGGTGGGCGTGGCGGGGCAGGCCGTGCTGGGCAACATCCTGTCGTCGTTCCAGCTGTCGCTGGCGAAGCCGATACGGGTCGGCGATCTGGTGATGTTCGAAGGGCAGTGGTGCTACGTCGAAGGCATCTTCTATACCCATATTCGGCTGCGACTCTGGAACGAGCGGCGCCTTATCGTCCCGGTCACCTATTTCGCGTCGAAAGCCTTCGAAAATCTTTCCTCCAAGAGTACCAAGGAGTATCGGAGCGTGGTGCTCACGCTACACCTGAGCGCGGATGTCCCGCTGTTGCGGGAGAAGTTCCTCGAGTTTGCCAAGGCGGAGGATAACGTCATCGAGCATCACAAACTGCTCTGTGCCGTGACCGACCAGACCGGCCCGGCGCAGACCGTGACCTGCTACCTGATGACGGTCGACCCGCTCTCGGGGTGGGCCGCCGAAGTGAGTGTCAGAGAAAAACTGCTGACGTTCATTCGCGACAACCACCCGGAATGGTGGCCGAGGGAGGTGGTGGTGATCAGTCACCGGGATATTGCCCGGGGCCACGCGACAGGAGACGACGGCGAAATGTCCCAGTAAACGGCGGGGTTCGTTCGCTGTCGGTTCAGCTCGTTGAGGGTTTCGTTCGTTGACGGTTTCGTTCGATCACGACGTCTTTCGTCGACAGGGATTGGCCTCGTTTCGACGCCTCGAGATGGGAGGCTTAAGATGGGAGGCTTAAGATAAGAGGCCGGTCATCGGTTTCCCCGGTGACCCGGCTCCCTCACAGCGTCTCTTACCTACAGTTTCTCTCACATAAAGCCTCTCTCACATGAGTATCGGCCATGAGCAACTCTGGAAAGCGCGGCGGCAATAAGGAGATATCGGGGCTGCAGATCTATCTACATGGGCTGGGCATTTCGGTGCGCGACAATGCGCAGGCCTTTGGCTTCTCGATCCTGATCACCGTGAGCTACGGCATCGTCTCGGGGGCGGCCGGCAAGCCGTCTTCGCTCGAACTGGTCGGCTTCGCCCTGTCGGCGGTTGCCGGCATATCGCTGTTGAACGTGCTGGTTACCCTGCTCAAGGCGGAGGGGCCGGACGACTCCGAGCGCTCCTACGTGGTGCTGGTCGGGACGGCCACCGATTTCCTCTCGGTGGGCGCCGGTCTCGGCGTCGTGTTCGCGGCCAGCATGCTGGGAGGATGGCTGCCCTGGGTTATGGCGCCCTTTCTGGCAGGGGTGACCTACTGCCTGGTGCAGGGGATGCAGATCGCGCTGGCGAAGTTCGGTTCCGACGAAGAAGAGAAGAAGTAAGCCTTCGAGCGGATGCGGCGCTGGTGACGTCGAATCTGCGGCGCCGCCAGGGCAACGAAGCACGAGGACGAACGGCACGAGGACGCAAGCGGCACAAGAGAGCAAGAGCAGACGGTGCAAGAACACTGGGGCAAACGAAACGAGCCCAGGCGATGAATTCGAGCGGCGATGCATTCGAGTGAAGATAGATCGAGTGAAGATAGATTCGAGCGGCGATAGTTTAGAGCGATGAGGATGACGGCATGAAACACGAATTCTGGCAGGCGCGATGGGAGAACGACCAGCTCGGCTTTCATCTCGCCTTTGTACACCCCATTCTCAAGCGCAACCTGGCGGGGTTCGGGCTGGCGGCCAACGCACGCATCTTTCTGCCGCTGTGCGGCAAGACGCTGGATATCGGCTGGCTGCTCGAGCAAGGCCATCGCGTCGTCGGGGCGGAGTTGAGCGAGATCGCGGTGGCGCAGCTGTTCGAGTCGCTCGGCGTCGAACCGTCGATCGATGAGTGGCGCGGTGGCCAGCGTTGGCAGCATGCGGGGCTGACCGTCTTTCAGGGCGATATCTTCGCATTGACCGCCGCCGAACTGGGCCCGGTCGACATGATCTACGATCGAGCCGCGCTGGTGGCGTTGCCGTCCGCCATGCGCCCCGGCTATGCCGAGCAGATTCTGGCGCTGGCCGGCGCCGCGCCGCAGCTGTTGATCACCTTCGAATACGACCCCGCCGAGAAGGACGGCCCGCCGTTTCCCGTGCTGCCCGCCGAAATCGAGCAGCACTACGCCACTCGCTACACGCTCGAAACGCTATCGAGAAAGGACGTGCTTCAGTCGTCGCTCAACTTCCGCGACGCCGGCGTGACCCGGTTCGTCGAGGTGGCGTGGAAACTGTTGCCAGAACCGGCCGGCTAGACTGCCGGTGTTCATCCCGCCAGCGCCTCGTCGATGATCTCGAGCCCCTGCCGGGCTTCGCTCGGGCTGATGATGCACGGCGGCACCACATGAATGCGGTTGGCGACCACGAACGGCAGCAGCCCCCGGTCGATCATCGCCTGCTTGAGCCGGGCGACTTCGGCGGCCGGCAGTGGGGCGCGGCTCTGCCTGCTCTCGACGAGTTCGATGGCGTGAAAGACGCCCAGGCCACGCACTTCACCGATGATGTCGTGCTTGTCCCGAAGCCGCTCCAGCCCCGGCGTCAGCACGGATTCGCCGATACTGGCCGCGTTGCCCACCACGTCTTCCTGTTCCATCACCTCGAGCGTGGCGCAGATCGCGGCCATCGCCAGCGGATGCCCGGAGTAGGTCAGCCCGCCGTAGAACATCTCCTCGTCGAAGTGGCTGGCGATACGCTCGTTGATGATCACGCCGCCAGCCGGGACGTATCCCGAGTTGACGCCCTTGGCGAAGGTGATCAGATCCGGCACCACGCCGAAATGCTCCAGCGCCAGCCATTTGCCGGTGCGGCCGAAGCCTGCCATCACTTCGTCCAGAATCAGCACGATGCCGAACTCGTCGGCCAGCGCGCGGACGCCCTTGAGATATCCTCGCGGCGGCACCAGAACGCCCGCAGTGCCGGGGATAGTTTCCAGCAGCAGGCCGGCGATGCTCGCCGGTCCTTCGCACTCGATGACGCGCCGGAGATGGTGCAGCGCACGCTGGCATTCCTCCTCTTCGTTACCGGCCCAGAACTCGCTGCGGTAGAGAAAGGGGTTGAAGAACCGGACGTGGCCGCGAGAGAACTCGTTGGGAACGCGGCGAAAATCGCCGGTCGCGGCGATCGCCGACCCCGTGCCGCCGTGGTAGGAGCGGTAGGCGGAGAGGATCTTCTCCCGGCCGGTCACGGCGCGTGCCATGCGGATGGCGTTCTCGTTGGCATCGGCGCCGGCGTTGGTGAAGAACACCTTGCTGAATCCGGCCGGAGCCAGGTCGAGAATCTTCCGGGCGGCGCGGCCCCGGGCCAGGTTGGCATGAGCAGGGGCGATGGTGGCGAGCTCGTCGGCCTGGGCCTTGATCGCCTCGATCACGCGGGGATGCTGGTGGCCGATGTTGGTATTGACCAGCTGGCTCGAGAAGTCGAGATAGTCGCGGCCGTCGTAGTCCCACAGGCGGCACCCCTCGCCACCCTTGAACACCATCGGCTGGAGCGCACCCTGGGCGGACCAGGAGTGGAAGACGCCGGCGCGGTCCAGCGCCCTGACGTGGTCGTTGTTCACCGTTCCGGTTCGTGAAGTGTCGCGGTTGGTCATGATCGGATCGCCGTATCAGAGAGTGGGCATGGCGTACTGATTGGTGGCCTCGCGCAGCCCGGATGGCCAGCGGGCGGTGACGGTCTTCATGCGGGTATAGAAGCGCACGCCGTCCGCGCCGTGGACATGCAGCGCGCCGAACAGCGAGCGCTTCCAGCCGCCGAAACTGTGGAACGCCATGGGCACCGGGATCGGCACGTTGACGCCGACCATGCCGACCTGAATCCGCTCGCAATACTGGCGGGCGCTGTCGCCGTCCCGGGTGAAGATGGCGGTGCCGTTGCCGAACTCGTGATCGTTGACCATCTTCACCGCGGCATCGAAGCTCTCGGCGCGGGCGATGACGAGCACCGGGCCGAAGATCTCCTCGTCGTAGATGCGCATGCCGGGCTTGACGTGGTCGAACAGGGTGCCGCCGATGAAGAAGCCGTCCGTGCCGTGATCGAGACGACGGCCGTCCCGCACCAGTTCGGCGCCTTCCTTGACGCCCTGTTCGATGTAGCCGCTGACCTTCTCCAGATGCTGGCGGGAGACCAGCGGCCCCATGTCGTGATCCGGGCCATCGGTGATGCTTTCGCCCACCCGCAGCTCGTCCAGTCGGGAGAGAATCTTCTCGCGCAGCGCCTCCGCCGTCTTTTCGCCCACCGGCATGGCGACCGAGATCGCCATGCAGCGTTCGCCGGCGCTGCCGTAGGCTGCGCCCATCAGGGCGTCCGCAGCCTGATCGAGATCCGCATCCGGCATGATCACCATGTGGTTCTTGGCCCCGCCGAGCGCCTGTACCCGCTTGCCGTGGGCCGAGGCGGTGGCGTAGACGTACTCGGCGATGGGCGTGGAACCCACGAAACTGACGGCCTGGACCCGCGGGTCGGTCAGCAGCGTATCGACGGCTTCCTTGTCGCCGTTGACGACGTTGAGCACGCCGTCGGGCAGGCCGGCTTCGCTGAACAGCTCCGCGATGCGCAGGGTGGAAGACGGGTCCTTTTCCGAGGGCTTGAGCACGAAGGTGTTACCCGCCGCGATGGCGATCGGAAACATCCACAGCGGCACCATGGCGGGGAAGTTGAACGGCGTGATGCCGACGCACACGCCCAGCGGCTGCATCATCGAATACGAATCGATGCCGGGGCCGACATTGAGCGAGTGCTCGCCTTTCTGCAGATGCGGCATGCCGCACGCGAATTCGACCACCTCGAGGCCGCGGGTCAGCTCGCCCCTGGCGTCCGAGAGCACCTTGCCGTGCTCCTGCGCAATCAGCCGGGCCAGTTCGTCGGCATGGGTTTCCAGCAGCGACTTGTACTTGAACAGCACCCGGGCGCGCTTGAGCGGGGAGAACGCCGACCACTGCTCGAACGCGGCCTGCGACGAGGCGATGACCCGCTCGGCATCGGCTTTCGATGCCAGCAGAACCTCGCCGGACTGCTGGCCGGTGGACGGGTTGAAAATCGGACTGGTGCGCGTCGAGTCCAGTGCGGCACGCTTGCCGTCGACGAAGTGAGTCAGTTGCTCGGACATGGGAAATCGATCCTCTTGTTCGTCAATCGACGATGGAAACTCTTGTTCGTCAATCGACGATGGAAATCTCGGAAACGGCGCGACGCCGAGCGATGACCCGGCCGGCCTTTGCCCAAGAGTGAGCCAGGGGGATAGCGTCAAACAATCCCGGTATGCTTAATTTCACTAAAGCGAATGCTTAACTTTATCGGCCGTTTCCGGCGGCGTGGGCTGAGTGGTAAGCAGCGGGCAGTGACGAGGGCGAGGGCCTTGATGAATCAACGCAAGATAACGCTGATGGGGCAGCTGGGAGACGTCGATCTGCGGCTGCTGCGCATTTTCCGCAAGGTGGTCGAATGCGGCGGCTTCTCCTCGGCGGAGGTCGATCTCAACATCAGCCGGGCCGCCATCAGCATGGCGATGAGCGACCTGGAGGCGCGGCTCTCCATGCGGCTCTGCCAGCGAGGCCGCAGCGGCTTTCGGCTGACCAGCGAGGGGCAGGCGGTCTTCGACGCCACCATGCAGTTGCTGGCGGCGGTGGAGGACTTCCGCACCCGCGTCAACGGGCTGCACTCCCAATTGACCGGCGAGCTCAACATCGGCATCACCGACAACCTCGTCACCATGCCCAACATGCACATCACGGAGGCGTTGAGAGCCCTCAAGGCGAGGGGCGACAAGGTGCACATCAACATCCGCATGGCGCCTCCCGGCGATATCGAGATGGCGGTTCTCGAAGGCAGCCTGCACACCGGCGCCGTGCCCAGGCTCAAAGCGATCTCCGGCCTCGATTACGTGCCGCTCTACGAAGAGCAGTCAGCACTCTACTGCAGCAGCCGGCATCCCCTGTTCCGGGATCGACCCACCGCGCCCGATCGAATCGCCGAATACGACGCCGTCGTGCCGTCCTACGCCCAGACGCCGGAGATCCGGAAGGCGTACGAAAGCCTCAAGCCGATGGCGTCGGCCACCGATCGGGAAGGCGTCGCCTTCCTGGTGCTGACGGGCAGCTACATCGGCTTCCTGCCGACCCATTTCGCCCAACGCTGGGTAGAGCAGGGCGAGATGAAGCAGCTCTGTCCCGACGTTTTCGGCTACGAGACGAGCTACTGCCTGATCACCCGCAAGGGCCGCCCGCCCAACCTGGTGCTGGAAAGCTTCTTCGAGGAGCTGGATGACCTGATGGACGAATGGCGCCGCGCCGGACCGGCGTCCGGCTGAGGTTCACGCTACAGTTGATTCGTTCAGCTCAAGGAAATGCCAATACTGCCTCTCGCTGGCCTGGTGGAGGCGACGACAAGGCATTGCTCGCCGGGCACTCGCTTCGCACCTGCCGATCCATCGAATTAGACAAGGAGTCAACCCATGACGAGTACTGAACAGAAAGTCGCGCTGGTTACCGGCGCCTCTCGCGGCATCGGCCGCGCCATCGCCCTGCAACTGGCCGCCGACGGCTTTGCCGTGGTGGTCAACTACGCCGGCAACACGGCACTGGCCGAGGAGGTCGTGGCGGATATCGAAGCCAAGGGCGGCCGCGCCCTGGCGGTCCAGGCCGATATCGCCGATGGCGACGCCGTGGTGCGCCTGTTCGAGCAGACGCTGGCGACGTTTGGCCGGCTCGATGTCGTGGTCAACAACGCCGGCATGATGCAGATGGCGAAGATGACCAGCGACAACGTCGCGATTCTCGATCGGACGCTCGAGATCAACCTGCGCGGCAGCTGGCTGGTGATGGCGAAAGCCGCCGAGACCCTGGGCGAAGGCGGTCGCATCATCGCATTGTCCTCCTCGGTGCTGGGCAAGTCTTTCCCGGGGTATGGCGCCTATATCGCCAGCAAGGCGGGTGTCGAAGGGCTGGTGAAAGTGCTGGCCAACGAGCTTCGCGGCCGCGATATCGCCGTCAACGCCGTGGCGCCGGGGCCGGTGGGCACCGAGCTTTTCTTCGAGGGCAAGAGCGAGGAGCAGATCCAGTCGATCGCCAACCTGGCGCCGTTCGAACGCCTGGGTCAACCGGAAGAAATCGCCGGCGTCGTCTCGTTTCTGGCCGGGCCGCAGGGCCGCTGGATCAATGGCCAGATCCTGCGCGCCAACGGCGGCATGGTGTGACGCCTGATCCCCGGAGAAGGAGATGCCGAGCCGCCGCCGGTACGAAGCCGATGGCGCCCAGTGGCCTGCTGCCGCGTTGTGAGCGTCAGCGCTGCGCAGCCAGCGTCGGCGTCCGGTCGAGCAGGCGGATCAGGAACGCGCCCAGCGCCGATACCGTTGCCAGCGCGATCACGCCCGGCCAGCCCCACGCACCGAGCAGCAGACTTCCCAGTGCGGAACCCGCCGCCATGCCGATGAAGATCAGCGTGAACATCACCGCGTTGAGACGGCTGCGGGCGGCGGGATCGAGCCCGTAGATCAAGGTCTGGTGGGAGACGAGCGTGGCCTGTATGCCGAAATCGAACCCCAGCGCGCCGATCACGATTAGCCCCAGTGCCATCGGTGGGGAAAGCCAGGATTCGGCCGCCATCGCCAGGAAGGAGAGCACCACGATCGCGCTGCCGATCCGCGTGACCTGATGCGGGCCGCGTCGATCGGCCATGCGCCCGGCAAGCGGCGCAGCGAGCGCACCGGCGGCGCCAGCCAGTCCGAACGCGCCGGAGACCGCGCTACCGAGCTGGTAGCTCTCGAGCAGATGAATCGAGAGTGTCGACCAGAACGCACTGAAAGCGACCGAGAGCAGCGCCTGCGCCGTGGCGGCGCGGCGCAGTTCCGGCTGATCGCGCCACAGGTGGTACAGCGTCGCCAGCAGGGCGCGATAGCTGAGCCGGGAGGTCGGTTCGAACCGGGGCAGTCCGCGCCACAACGCTACGCTGATGAGCACGATCAGCCCCATGGCAATGAAGAACATGGCGCGCCAGCCGAACGCTTCGGCGACCAGGCCGCTGACGACACGCGACAGCAGAATGCCCAGCAGCAGGCCGGTCATGACGGTGCCGACGACCTTGCCGCGCTCGCGATCGGCGGCCAGCACGGCGGCGGCGGGCACGATGTCCTGCGCGATGGTCGCGGTCAGGCCGACGGCGAGGCTCGCGACCAGCAGGGTGGTGATCGACGGTGCCAGCGCGGTCGCCAGCAGTGCCAGGGCCAGCAGAATGGCCTTGATCACGATCAGGCGGCGGCGATCCACCCGGTCGCCCAGCGGGATCAGCAGCAGAATGCCCAGGGCGTAGCCGAGCTGGGTCAGCGTCGGGATCAGGCCGGCCGTGCGGGCATCGATGTCGATATCCGCCGCCAGAATGCCGAGCAGCGGCTGCACATAGTAGAGCGAGGCGACGCTGAGCCCGGCGCTGGTCGCCAGCAGTAGTATCAGCCGGCGGGGTAGCGCGGGTGGCGCCGTCGCGCTTGAGGAGGCACTGTTCATGACAAGTTCCTGAATGCGGGGTTTGAGATGCCGTGCATTCTGATGGTGTATGACCATCGCGTGTAGTAGCGTGCTTCGCACAACGCCTATGCACAGGATGAATGACACGCCATGGATGACGCCCGCTTCGGCTCCGCCGATCGCCTCGAACTGTTGCAGACCTTCATGCGTATCGTCGAAACCGGCAGCCTGTCCGCCGCCGCCCAGCGCCTGGATGTGAGCCAGCCCACCGTCAGCCGGCGGCTCAAGGCGCTGGAGAGCATGCTGGGGCTGCGGCTGGTGCAACGCTCGACCCATCGTCTCAGCCTGACCGATGACGGCGAGCGCTGCTTTCGCCATGCCCAGGGCGTTTGCGAGCGCTGGGACTCGATGGCCCAGGATCTCCAGGGATTGACCGAGACGCCGCGTGGCAGGCTGCGCGTGCTGGTGCCGCATGCCTTCGGCCAGGAGCAGCTGCTGGAACTGCTCGAATCCTACCTTCGAGACTGCCCGGAGGTCAGCGTCGAGTGGCTGCTGCACGATCGCTATCCGGACTTCATTGCCGAAGGCATCGACTGCGTGATTCGTGTCGGCAAGGTAGAGGACCCGGCGGTCGTCGCCGTGCCCGTAGCGGAGGTGCCGCGTATCGTGGTGGCCGCGCCGGAAGTGGTGGCCGGGATCGAGATCGACGATATCGATGCCGTGGCTTCGCTACCCTGGCTGGCGCTGCGCACCTTCTACCGCGATCGCGTCTCGCTGACACACGCCGTCGACGGTCGCGAGCAGCACTTCGCCATTGCCCCGCGGGTGAGCACCGACAACCTGGCGGCCATCCGCCGGCTCGCGGTTTCCGGCTTCGGCGCCGCCATCGTCTCGGCCTGGCGGGTTGCCGACGATCTGGAAGAGGGGCGGCTGATCCAGCTGGTGCCGAGCTGGTATGCGTCGCCGCTGCCGGTCTATCTGGTGTATCCCTACGCCGACGACTACCCGCCGCGTCTGCGTCGCTTCATCGAGCTGATGCGCGAGCAGGCCCCCGGCATGTCCGGCATGACGATGCGCCGGGAGAGCACGCCTGCCTCCCGATGAGGCGCCGCTAGCCAGGGGATGCCTGACGCCGCCTTTCGTGCAGTATCAGCCGCGCGGCCACGGCCGCCGCGATCAGGCCGGAGGCGGCGGCCACCATCATCGCCCAGCGCGGCCCCGCATGGTCGGCCAGCCAGCCGACGATCGGGGCGCCGAGCGGCGTGCCCCCCATGATCACCGCCATCCGCAGCGCCATCACGCGGCCGCGCATGGCGGGATCGGTGGTCAACTGCATCAGCGCGTTGGACGCCGTGTTGAAGGTCAGCGCCGAGAACCCGGTCATCGTCAGCATCGCGGCGAACACGATGACATGGGGCGCGACGCCGGCCAGCATGCAGAAGACGCCGAAGGCGAGCGTCGACATCGCCAGCAGCGGCAGGGTGGGTCGTTCGCGACGGGCAGCCAGGAGCGCGCCGCCGACCGAGCCGATCGCCAGTGCCGAGGTCAGAAGGCCGTACTGGTCGGCGCCGCCGTGGAAGATGGTGACCGACATGGTGGAGATATAGATCGGGAAGTTGAAACCGAAGGTGCCAATCAGAAACAGCATGACCATCATCGCTTTCAGGTCGGGGCGTCTCCACACGTAACGAAAGCCTTCCAGCAGGCCGCCGGCGCGCCGGCCCGACTTGAGCGACGTGTAGAGCTGATCGGTCCGCAGCAGGAACAGCGAACCGAGCACCGCCGCGAAGGAGGCCGCGTTGACGAGGAAGACCCAGCCGGTGCCGATCGCGGCGATCAGCACGCCGGCCACCGCCGGGCCGATCATCCGTGCGCTGTTGAACGAGGTCGAGTTGAGGGCGACCGCGTTGGCGAGATAGCGCTCGCCGACCAGATCGTTGACGAATACCTGGCGGGCAGGGCCGTCGAAGGCGGTCACGCAGCCGAGACCGAGCGCGAACGCATAGACCTGCCACAGCGTCACCACGCCGGTCACCGTGACCAGGCCGAGCCCCAGCGCCAGCAGGCCCAGCAGCGCCTGGGTCAGCATGATCAGCCGGCGGCGGTCGAAGCGATCCGCCGCGTAGCCGGTAAACGGCAACAGCAACAGTTGCGGGCCGAACTGCAGCGCCATGGTGATGCCCACGGCGCTGGCGTTGTGGTCGGTGAGAATGGTCAACACCAGCCAGTCCTGGGCGACGCGCTGCATCCAGGTGCCGATATTGGAGACCAGCGCGCCGATAGCCCAGACCCGATAGTTGTAGAGCCGCAGCGAGCGGAAGAGGCGGGTATCGCTCATGGCGCGCGGGCCGGCCCGCGGCAGGGCACGACTATCGTGGGCAAGGTCGTTGTGGAGACGGTCATTGAGGAGACGGTCGTTTTGGAGATGACCGTTGCGGAAACAATTGCTGTAGAAACCGTCGTTGTGGAGACAGGTGTTGTGGGAAAAGTCGTCGTCATGCGAAGTTCGAAGGTTCCTTGTCCATGAAGCCGAAGCCGGCCGGGATCCCTGGTCGGCGTCGCCCGTTGCCACGGGCGAGTGCAGCCCTCTAGGCACTGTCTGAAAAGTACTGCGCTCGCCCATGCGGCGTTAAAAATCGGCTGGAGCGCCAGCCCGGTCCGCTTTCGCCGATTTTTGCCTTGCCTGGCCTTCGTTCGTCGACTTTTCAGACAGCACCTAGTGTAGCGCGTCGGTGGGGCAGGGGGCTCTAGATCCAGCAGAGCGGACGCTAGAATGACGGGCTCTAGAAGGGCGGTGCGCGATGCGTGCGCTGACGTTTGCCCGCCTCGGTCCACCAGGCCAGGTCGTCGGCAAACCGGTCGAAAGCACGCTCGAAGGAAGCGCCGGCATCGCCGAGGGGCGTGCCGCTTTCATCCAGCGTCTTGCCGATCTGCCCGACGGCGACCGTGCTGGAGATCACCACCATGCCCATCTCGGCCAGCGTGCCGCGCCAGGCCATGTTGGCATGGGCGCCACCGAGGCGGCCGGCCGAGTAGCTGACGATCCCGGCCGGCCGCCAGAACCACTCTTCCAGGAAGTGATCGGTCAGGTTCTTGAGTCCCGGCTGCATGCCCCAGTTGTATTCGCCGGTGACGAAGACGAAACCGTCGGCGTCGAGAATCTTGCCGGCCAGGGCTTCCATCGCCTCCGGCGCCTCGCCCTCGGGATACTCCTTGTACATGCGGTCCAGCATGGGAAGATCGATCGCCCTGGCATCGATCAGTTCGGCGTCGACACCACGGACAGCGAGCGTACGCACCGCATAGTCGGCCAGGCGGATACCGGCACGGTCGGATCGGTAGGAACCGTAGAACACCAGGATGCGATCGGTCATGGGAAGCTCCGTGAAAGCAGCGAGTCGGGATTGTCGTCTCGGTCAGGTTAGCGCCACGACGGGAAAGCTGCCACGAGCACGGCGGGCGGGGACTGCCGGGAAACTGTGAGCCGTCACGAATCTGTGCCAGATTAGGTCGAGCCCCGCCATTCGGTGCCGGGGAACGACCGGAGATCGAACCGATGAGCCGTCTCACCGCGAAAGACTTCCCGCCGCAACTGCTCGAGCTCTACGACTACTACGCGCATGGCCGCATCACGCGGCGTGATTTCCTCGACCGTGCCGCCCAGATCGTCGGTGGCGCCGCGGCGCTCTCCATGCTCGCCGCGTTGAGCCCGAATTATGCGCTGGCGGAGCAGGTGCCGTTCACCGACCCCGACATTCTGCCCGAATACGTCATCTATCCCTCCCCCAACGGCCACGGCGAGGTGCGTGGGTATCTGGTGCGCCCCACGGGCGTGGATGGCCCCGTTCCCGGCGTGGTGGTCGCGCACGAGAACCGTGGTCTCAACCCGTACATCGAGGATGTTGCCCGCCGCGTCGCCAAGGCGGGATTCGTCGCGCTGGCGCCCGATGGCTTGAGTTCCGTCGGTGGCTATCCCGGCAACGACGACCAGGGGCGCGAACTGCAGCAGCAGGTCGACCCCGAGAAGCTGATGAACGACTTCTTCGCGGCGATCGAGTTTCTGATGGCGCACGATGCCACCACCGGCAAGGTCGGCATCACCGGCTTCTGCTATGGCGGCGGCGTTGCCAATGCCGCCGCCGTGGCATATCCGGAGCTGGGCGCGGCCGTGCCGTTCTACGGTCGTCAGCCCGCCCCCGAAGACGTGGCCCGAATCCAGGCGCCGCTGCTGATCCACTACGCCGAGCTCGACACGCGCATCAACGAGGGTTGGTCCGCCTACGAGGCAGCGCTGAAAGCCAACGACAAGGTCTACGAGGCTTACATCTATCCCGGCGTCAATCACGGCTTTCATAACGACTCGACGCCGCGCTACGACGAACAGGCCGCCGAGCTCGCCTGGTCCCGAACGATCGAGTGGTTCCGCCGCTATCTGGCCTGAGACGACCGTTGCTGGCGCTCGTCTCGCGCCGGGCATGACGTCAACGGGAACCCGATAGAGGCAGCGGCGGGGTTGGTTTTCGCCCGAGGGGTCGCAAGATAATCCTTAACAGGCTACCTTCCTTGGTAACCCTTACGACTCGCCATGCGCTTTTTGGTCATGCGGGGTCGAGTCTTCATCGAGAGGACATTTCATGAGTCAGCAAAACGAGTACGTGCCGCCGAAAGTCTGGACGCCCAACAAAGAAAGCGGCGGCAAGTTCGCCAGCATCAACCGTCCGGTCGCCGGGCCGACCCACGACAAGGCGCTGCCGGTCGGCAAGCATCCGTTCCAGCTCTACTCGCTGGCCACGCCCAACGGGGTCAAGGCCGGGGTCATGTTCGAGGAGCTGCTGGCGCTGGGCAAGGATGCCGAGTACGACGCCTGGCTGATCAATATCGGCGACGGCGATCAGTTCGGCAGCGGCTTCGTCGAGGTCAACCCGAATTCCAAGATTCCGGCGCTGATGGATTACAGCGGCGACAAGCCGGTTCGCGTGTTCGAGTCCGGCTCGATCCTGCTGCACCTGGCCGAGAAGTTCGGGGCCTTCCTGCCGACCGATCCGGCCAAGCGGGTCGAGACCATGAACTGGCTGTTCTGGCAGATGGGCAGCGCACCGTATCTGGGTGGCGGCTTCGGCCACTTCTATGCGTATGCGCCGGAGAAGATCGAATACGCCATCGATCGCTTCACCATGGAAGCCAAGCGTCAGCTCGACGTGCTCGACCGCCGGCTGGCTGAATCGCGCTATCTGGCGGGTGACGAGTACACTATCGCCGATATCGCCACCTGGTCCTGGTACGGCCAGCTGGCGCTGGGCCGGCTGTACGAGGCCGCGGAGTTCCTGGACGTGGAAAGCTACGAGAACGTCCAGCGCTGGGCCAGGGAGATCGACGCCCGCCCGGCCGTGCAGCGTGGCCGCATGGTCAACCGCACCTTCGGCGAGCCGGAAACCCAGCTTCACGAACGCCACGACGCCAGCGACTTCGAAACACGAACGCAGGACAAGATCGGCGGCTGATATCGCGCATCTGCCGCCCAGAGCCCGGCTACGTGCCGGGCTTTTTGCGTTAGGCTTTAGCTTTGGTCATGAGCTTTATCTTTGGTCATGAAGAGAAGATCCGACAGAGCCATTCCGCCTACTGTTTTCGATAGGGCATCTCCATGAAAACGCTATTTCGAGGCTACCTCGACGCTTCCCTGATCCTGCGCGTGACCATCGCGCTGGTGCTGGGCGTGGTGGTCGGGTTGATCGGCGGTGAGACGGTCGCGAGCTGGCTGGCGCCGTTCGGCGATCTGCTGCTGCGATTGCTGCAGTTCCTGATCGTGCCGATCGTGCTGTTTACCTTGATCGTGGGCATCAATCAGGCCGATTTCGGCCGTATGGGGCGCATCGGTGGCAAGGTGTTTGGTTATTACGTGGCGACCTCGGCCATGGCGATCGTGGTCGGGCTGGCGGTGGCGTCGCTGTTCTCGCCGGGCAGCGGCATGACGCTGGACGACGGCGCCAGTATCGACGTGCCGGAAAACCCGGGGCTGGTCAGCGTGCTGTTGAGCATCGTGCCGGACAATATCGTCGGCGCGCTCGCCGAGCCCAATCTGCTGGGGATCATCTTTACCGCTTTCGTGTTCGGCATCGCGCTGCTGAAGATGCGTCACAGCGAGGGGCAGGGCGAGCTGGGCGAGAAGCTCTACGGCGTCATCGAAGGCTTGAATGCGGTGACCATGAAGGTGATGGCAGGCGTGCTCCAGTACGTGCCCATCGGGGTGTTCGCCATCGTGGCCGGTACGGTGGCCAGGCAGGGCAAGGATACCATCCTGTCGTTGGGCACCATGGTGATCGTGCTTTATCTCGCGCTGGCCATGCATCTGGTGCTCTATTGCGTATTGATGAAGGCGTTCGGCGTGCGTCTGGGGGCGTTCTTCCGTGAGGCGCGCACGCCGATGGCCACGGCCTTCGCGACCCAGAGCAGCACCGGTACCCTGCCGCTGACCCTGAATGCGGCACAGCGGCTGGGCATTCCGCAGAGTCTTTACGGCTTCAGCCTGCCGCTCGGCGCGACGATCAACATGGACGGCGCGGCGATCCGAATCGCGATCTCGGCTGTCTTTGCCGCCAACGTGGTCGGCATCCCGCTGGACTTCATGACCATGGTCGAGATCGTGCTGATCGGCACGCTGACCTCTATCGGTACGGCGGGGGTGCCCGGCGCGGGTATCGTGATGATCGCGACGGTCTTCGCTCAGGTCGGGTTGCCGATCGAGACCGTGGCACTGTTGACCTCGATCGATGCGCTGGTCGGCATGGGCTGTACCGCGCTCAACGTGACCGGCGATCTGACCGGCACCGCCATCATTGCCCGGAGCGAGGACAAGCAGGCGGATGCGCAACCCACTGAAGCCTCGACGGCCTGATATCGATCCCAGGAATTTTCGAATGCATTCTGAGACACACACGGATCTTCTGATCATCGGCGGCGGCAGCATGGGACTGGTGGCGGCGGATTATCTGGTGGCCTCTTCCGGTGCCAACGGCCAGCCCGCGGTGCGGGTGCTCGACGCCCACCGCCCGCCCCACGATCAGGGCGCGCATCACGGCGAAACCCGGTTGATTCGGCTGGCCTATGGCGAGGGCAGCGGCTATGTCTCGCTGGCCCTGCGCGCGCTGGAACGCTGGCGCGAGCTCGAGCGAGAGACGGGCGAATCGTTGTTTCTGCCCACCGGAGTGCTCAATCTCGGCCCGGCTTCGGCGCCGTTCATCCAGCAGGTCGAGGCGAGTGCGCGGCAGTATGATCTGCCGCTGGAGGGCTTGGACGGCTCGGCGGCATCCGAGCGCTGGCCGGGATGGCGGCTCGATGCCTCGATGCGCGGCGGCTTCGAATCCCGCGCCGGAGTGCTGCGGGTCGAGCGGATCATCGAGTGCTGGCGGCAGCGAGTCGAACGGAGTGCCAACGTGACGCTGACGTCAGGCGCTCGTGTCGTGCGCCTGGAGCCTCTGGAGCAGGGCGGTTATGCGGCGACCTGCGATGACGGTCGGCGATTCAGCGCCGACCGGTTGTTGGTTTCCGCGGGGCAGCACGTGGCGCCGCTATTGGCCGAACTCGGCATCGAGCTGCCGCTGACTCGCGTGCGCAAGACGTTCGCCTGGTTCGAGGCCGACGACCGCTATGTGTCGGAGCGCTTCCCCGGCTTCAGCCTCACCGACGACGAGCTAGGCATCTATTACGGCTTCCCGGACATCGATGGCGCCGGGTTCAAGATCGGCCGACACGATAGCGGCCAGATCCTCGCGCCGGGCGAAACGATGGCGCCGTTTGGCGAACATCCGGAGGATATCGCCGAGCTCCAGCAGGTGATCGACCGCTATCTGCCGGGCGTTGGTGCGCTGCGCCATGGCGCTGTCTGCCAGTATATCCGCACCCCGGACGAGCACTTTCTGATCGATGAACCGCTCCCCGGCCTGATCGTTGCCGGCGGTTTCTCCGGCCACGGTTTCAAGTTTGCCAGCGCCATGGGGGAGTCGCTGGGCCGATGGCTGACGAGCGGTCGCGCTGCGCCGGAACTGGCAGGGTTCGGGATGAGCAGACTATCGGGGCGCGACAACCAGGGTTCGCTGTCGTAGTCGTTCGTTCCGGAGCGCCGAGGCCTCGAGCGACGATGGATTTCGCGTACACTGGCGGGCTTCACGAGCAAGTGGTGGCACCATGTCCTTCATTCCTTTTTCCGCGCTGGCCTGTCCGCTGGACGGGGACCCGATGCATCGCCAAGGCCAGACGTGGCGCTGCGCGGCCGGTCACAGTTTCGATATCGCGCGGCAGGGCTATACCCACCTGCTGCCCGTCCAGCACAAGCGTTCCCGCGATCCGGGAGACAGCAAGGCGATGGTGGCGGCACGCCAGCGCTTCCTGAATGCGGGCCATTACCAGCCCATCGCCGAGGCGGTATCGCGTCTTGCCCTGGCGGAACAACCCACCGGCGACGCGTTCCGCTGCCTGGATGCCGGCTGCGGCGAAGGTTATTACCTGCGTCAGCTGGCGGCGGCGAGCGCCCCCGATGCCGCCTTGTCGCTGTTGGGCCTGGATATCTCCAAGTGGGCGGTGCTGAGCGCCGCCAAGCAAGAGCGGGCGGTATTATCTGCTGCCAAGCAGGACAAGGGCGCCGCCAAGCAAGAGCGGGCGGTGCTATCTGCTACGAGGCAGGACCAGGGCACCGCGACGCGGGAAAGCGCAGCCGGTCGACAAGTTTCGACCCATGGACGGGAAGAGCGTGCCAGTTGGGTGGTGGGCAGCAACGCCAATCTGCCGGTACAGGAGGGGTCGCTGGCCTGCGTGCTGTGTCTGTTCGGCTTTCCCGTCTATCCGGAATTCGTTCGTGTGCTCAGGCCGGGCGGGGTATTGATCCAGGCCGACGCCGGACCGGACCATCTTCGCGAGTTGCGCGAGATCATCTATCCCAGCCTGAAACCGGAGCGCGAGCGATCGGCAGCGGTGCCCGATGGACTGATCCGGCAAGACGTGGAGACGATCCGTTATTCATTGGCGCTGGAGGAGTCGCAGGCCATTGCCGACCTGCTGGCGATGACGCCGCATCTCTACCGCGCCAGTGCCGAAGGCCGGGCCAGGGCGGAGGCGCTGGAAGCGCTCACCGTGACCATTGATGTGCGCTTGACACGGTTCGCGCGGAGGGCTGGGGGCCAGGAGACCACGCCGACGGGAATCGGCTCGGCGCAGACCTGACTGACTGTCGGAAGAGGATCACTGTTGATGTTGGTAATTTTCCGCCCACTGAAGGGCTTCTTCGAAAGGTAGGGCGGGGCTGTAATGGAAGCCTTGCCCGATGTCGCAGCCGAGGTCCTTGAGATGCGCCTCGATCGAATCGTTCTCTACCCCTTCCGCGATGGACTGTCGATTGAAGCTCTTCGACAGGCCGATAATCGCCGCGACAATGGCCTCGTCCTCGGGGTTGTCGAGCATCCCCATCACGAAGGAGCGGTCGATCTTGATCTTCTGGGTGGGGAAAGTGCGTAGATAACTCAGCGACGACTGACCCGTACCGAAATCGTCCAGCGACAGCTGCAGACCGAGCTGGAGGCAAGCCTGAATATTGTCGGCAATGGCTTCCATGTCTTCCTGCGGCGAGGCGCTTTCCAGTATCTCCAGCGTGAGCCGTTCCACCAGGCTTCGGTCGTGGTGTGCAAGGGCGCGGTGCAAGTGATCGACAAAGCCGCTGTCGAGAAAGCTGGATGGATTGACGTTGACGCTGACCGAGTAGGGCAGGCCACGCCGCATGATCTCTTCGATAGCCGTCACTGCCTTGTCGATGACATACTTGCCTATCTCGATGTCGAGCCAGGTGTGCTCTATCTGCGGGAGAAAGCGGCCCGGCGGCAGAATCTTGCCCGAGGGCAGGCGCCAGCGTAGCAATCCTTCGAATCCCGTTACCGTGTCGAGGTGGTAGTCGATCGCCGGTTGATAGAAGAGTTCCAGCTGTTGCTGTGACAGCGCCAGGCGGACATCACGGGCGATCGCCAGGCGCTCGCGACGAGAGTGATGGAGTTTGGGATCGAAATAGCAGTACCCGTTCTTGCCCGCTTCCTTGGCCGAGTACATGGCCTGGTAGGCGTGATGCAGGAGCGCGTCCGCATCCGCTTCGTCGTCGGGATAGCAGGTGATGCCCATGCTGGCGGTAAGGCTGTGGACGTGTTCTTCTGTCTGGATGGGAGTGCGGATCTGATCGAGGATGCGTCGGCAGATCGCCGGCTGCAGCACGTCGCGCAGAATGATGGCGAATTCGTCTCCTCCCAGATACGTCACCACATCCTTGCGACGTACGGCATCGCGCAGACGATCGGCAATGACCTTGAGCACGGCGTCCCCGGCAGCGGTATCATGCGACTCGTTGATGCTGTTGAATCCATCCAGGTTGATCAGACAGACCGAAAGATTGCCCTGGGATTGTCTGGCAAGCGCCAGCTCTTCTCTCATCAGCCTCTGGAGCAGACCCCGATCAGGCAGACCGGTCAGGGCGTCGAGCTGGTCGAGCTTTAGCCCGGGCGGACGTTGGATCAGCAGATGACGGCCAATCTCATCCTCGATCTGGTGGGCAAGCACATGGAGCATCTCGAAATTCAGCGTCCCGCTCGGAATCGGCGAGGTGTGCACGAGACACAGCGTACCGATGCTGCCGCCTTCGATGTCGCGTATGGGCACGCCGGCAAAGAAACGCCAATGGGGCGATCCGACGACCTGGGGGTGGTTGGCGAACTCGGGATGACGCAATGCATCCTCGATGACGAAGAGTTCGTTGTGACGCAGGGTGTGATGGGTGAAAGACAGGGCATCCGGAATGTCGGTCGATACCGACCCTCCGCTGTTCCTGCACCATTGCCGATCGCTACCCACCAGGGTGAACCAGGCATCCGTCACCTTGTAGTGCTGCCTGGCGATCCAGCGTACCCGGTCGAGACGCTGCTCGGTTAATGTATCGATTTGTCTTGTTTGGTCCATGACGTCTTGGCGCCATGTTTCGTAGCAATCCAGGTTCACGGCGTGGCACCTCATCAAAGCCTTCTACCTCGCCCATCCCTGTGGCATTCAACGAGCGTTTTCTAGTGAGACTGCGGCCCAACGGCTACTATCGACTCCAAAATTCGATAGGGGGTTGAATTAATAATTCAATACAAATTTGAACTATGGTTCAACGTAAATTGAACAAATAGTTCAAATTCAATACATGGATGAAAAAAGCATGTTCGCGTTGCGCCTCAAGACGGCGCTTACCGCCGCTGGGTATGAACCTCGCCCTTCGGTACTGGAGCGTGAGTTCAACTTGCGCTACTGGGGGTCTCCAATCACCTTCCAGGCGGTACGTCGGTGGTTGCGGGGCGATTCGATACCCTCGCAGGACAAACTGCAAGTGTTGGCGAGATGGTTGAGCATCGAGCCCCAGGTCTTGCGTTACGGTGAACAGGCTTCGCAGGTTTGCGCCCCCATGCAGGCGACCTGGGTCGTACCCGTCAATGGGGAGGAAGACGAGGTGCTGCGGATCTACCGTGATCTGCCCGAGGAGCAGCGTCAGGTCTTGCGACAAGTGATTCTGGCGTTCGCCAGGGCAAACGATCTGCAGCCCGGCGATTCACAGGAGTCGAGCTGATACCCATCAATGGCTGGCGCCTTTCGTGCCCGAGGCGCTACGGGAAGCCGGGCCGGGATCGATCGTCGCCGCGGGCGACCTGACCACGATCGATCCATCGGATCAGGGCAACATGTCGGGCATCATCCGATAGTAGAGATTGAAGAGAATCCACAGCGTACCGCCAACCATGATGGCCAGGATCAGGACGGTAAACAGGATCAACTGCAGATCCTCACGCTTGTTCCTGGCCAGCGTAATGTGCAGGAAGAAGCGGAAGTGCACCACGATCTGGATCACGGCGCAGCCGGCAATGACGAGATAGAGCGTTCCCGCTGCCATCTGCGTATAGGCCGCCAGGCCGAACGGAATCAGCGTCAGGATCAGTGCCAGCCCGAACCCCCAGAGATAGCTGCGCAACTCGCCGGATTTCTCACGCGCTTCCTGCTCGGAAAGTTGGCGATAGCTCATACGATGCCTCCCAGATACACCAGCGAAAAGATGCCGATCCAGACCACGTCCAGAAAGTGCCAGAGAATGGCCAGCCGCATCAGGCCGGTCTTGGTGGGTGGGTCGAGCCTATGCACGGCAATCTGGCCGAGCAGGGCAATCAACCAGATACAGGCCCCGATGACGTGAAGGCCATGCAAGGGCACCAGCGAAAAGAACGCCGAGAGAAAGCCGCTTCGGCTGGGCACGCCGCCTTCGGTGAACATCTTGTGGAAGTCGTAGAGTTCATGGGCGAGAAACCCGAGCCCCAGCAGTAGCGTCACCAGTAGCCAGGCGACGAGGACCTTCCGGTCGCTGCGATATTTCAGCGCCAACGATGCCATGCCGAACGTGAAGCTGCTGATCAATAACAGCATCGTTTCGATGAAGGCGCTCTTGAGTTCGAACAAGTCACTGGGGCCGGGGCCTCCGGCAGTACCGCCGAGCATGGTGACGTAGGTTGCGAAGAGCAGGCCGAAGACGATCAGGTCGCTCATCATGAACACCCAGAATCCGAACACCATCTCTTCGCGGGTATCCTCGCTCTCTTGATGGGCTGGCCCGAGATTGAGGCCGGGATGGTGCGCACGGGGTCTCGCCTGATCGGTGTGGCCGGGGTGTATCTTCGTGGTCGTCGTCATTGAACGGCTCCTTCCACGGGTGGCACGGGCAGCCCCCGGTTTTCCCTCGTCTGCTCTTTCGAACGGTCGACCGGCGTCGTTCGGCGCACGCATTCGATCCAGGCCAGGTGCGTGCGGCGGACTTCGTCGCCAGGTATGGTGCGCGTGGTCTTGCGCACGTAGCCGCGTGCAATGATGGCGACCAGTGTGACCATCGCCGAGAGAATCACCAGCCACCACATGTACCAGGTCAGACCAAACGCCATCGCCGTACCGGTCACCGCGATGATCACGCCCATGGCGCTGTTGGCGGGCATTTCGATGTCGGGGAATTCGTCCGGTACCTGGTAAGCCTTGCCCTGCTCTTTCTCGGCCATGAAGGCGTCACGGCTGAACACCTCGGGGATGACCGGGAAGTTGTATTCCGGCGGTGGTGAACTGGTTGCCCATTCGAGGCTACGTCCATCCCACGGATCGCCGACGAACACGTCGTTGTGATGGCGGTCGCGTACGCTCACCCAGAGCTGGATCAGCAGGCACAGCATGGCGAACAGGATCACGAGGGCGCCGCAGCCGGCGGCGATGGTCCAGGGCAGATAGGCCGGTTCGAAAAACGGGTATCCGGAATATCTGGTTGATATTTGGCTATCGCAAAAAGGTACTTGCTCTAGTCCTCAACGGATTTCTTGGTTGATAGGGATGGTGAAGGGCCGGGCTGGTATAGAGACCCTGGCCCTCCGTGAGGGCCAGGGGACTGAGATTGCTTTGGCGATCAAAGCATACGCTTCAGCTCGCCGTAGTCACCGTCGAGGCGCAGCACGACGGTCACATCATTGTCGTTGCGGTTGCGAAAGAACCAGCCGTGATTTCCGGTGAAGGCCGCCTCCAAGTCACCCTCATCCTGAGGCACGCCGCGCCCCTGCTCGTAGCTGATTGAATTGCCGTTGCCATCACCATGGGTGTCGAAGTTGACCGGGCCGCCCTCCGACTCCCAGGCAAAACGTGCCACGGCGCCTTCCTCCATGGTCAGCTTGTATTCCGTCCCTTCGCCCGGCGTCAGGGTAAAGCTCACCTCATCACGCCAGCGGGGGGCCGGCTCGGGTGCCGGGGCCTCTGCCTCAGCGGCGGCGGGCGCAGTGTCAGTCGGCTCAGCGCTGGTCTCGGCAACGATCTCCTGGGCCTCGGGCTCCGGCGTGGTCGCGGCCGGCACCTCTGGCTGGGGCGCTGCCGCGGCATTCGCCCGGTCGAGTTCGGCCTCCTCGGCCAGCTGTTGCTTGATCTCCCCCATGTCGGTCAGCCCTAAGAGGCGTCCCGCGCCGGTGGGATCGATGGCGTATTCCGCCGGCAGGACCACGGTGACCAGCAGCACGGTGGCGGCCACGGCGGCCAGCAGGGTCGAGCGGATCAGTTTCCCGGTAGAGGGCAGTTCGGCGCGGTTAGGCATATCGGTGTTGTACATCTCGGACTCCTTGAAATCAGGCGGTGAACAGGCCGGTGAGCTGATAGCCGATCAGCACGAAGCCGGCACACATCATGGCGACATTGGCGGTGTAGGCATGGCGCAGGAAGCCGGCGGTGCGCCGCCAGAATCCCATCACGATGAGGATGGCCCCCAGGGCCAGCAGCTGGCCGATCTCCACGCCGATGTTGAACGCCAGCAGGTTGGGGACCAGGCCGTTCGGCGAGATCTCGTACTCGATGATCTTGGTCGAGAGGCCGAAGCCGTGGAAGAAGCCGAAGACCAGCGTCGCCGCCTTGGTGTTGGGCTGGAAGCCGAACCAGCGCTGGTAGGCGCCGAGATTGTCCAGCGCCTTGTAGACGACAGACAGCCCGATGATGGCATCGATCAGGTAGCTGTTGATGCCGATGTTGAAGTACACCCCGAGCAGCATCGTCGTGGAGTGCCCCAGGGCGAAGAGGCTGACGTAAATGGCGATGTGCTGCATCCGGTAGAGGAAGAAGATCACCCCTAGCAGGAACAGGATGTGGTCGTACCCCGTCACCATGTGCTTGGCGCCGAGGTAGATGAACGATACCAGGTGGATGCCGTAGATCTCCTGGATATAGCCCTTGTCGCCTTCCGCGACGGCATGGGCCAGGGCATCACCGCTGGCTCCTAGGAGCAATACCAGCAGGGCGAACAGGGTCAGGGCGTAGTGTCGGGCCTTGTCAGGCACGCCGCACACGCCCCTTATCGATGAGGGAAACATGAAACTCTCCACGGTTTAGGTATTGAATCACGATCGCCCGGCGGGCGACCCCGGTCATGCCGCGATGACCGGCCGTGGAGGACGCTCGAGCCGAAAGGCACGGCGAAGCGGGCGGCCATCCCGCTGCTGCCTCCGGATGGTGCTGGGGATCAGGGGCGCCACGACGATCCCGTCCGTGACCCGACCCGCCGTCTCGTGGAAGTGGCTACCGCTGTCATGCGGCAGCGGCTGGTGGTCGGTCGACACATGCGCATGGCCATGCACTGCCTGGAGTTCTCCCTGAAACGAGTGCTCGACCGCTGCCGAGTCGACCGGCCCATGCGCGCGTATCTCGCCGATGCCGGACATGACCAGCCCCTGCGCGATCAGCAGCAGCAGGATCAGGTGACCGAGGCGATGGTACAGGCGATTGAGCATAGGGCAGATCAGCACCAGAGCGGAAAACCGGGAGTTAGGCGCTATCGGGCCGTTTCCCCATGGGGCATTGGCACGACAGCGCCCGGGAGCTTAACATCCCCCCCAGGGGGATAGGAATACCAACAAGGAACGGACCATGACATCGCACACCCACCAGTCGCATCCCGACATTATCAAGCGCCTGAAGCGTGCGGGCGGGCACTTGGAGAGCGTGACCCGGATGATCGAGGACGGGCGCCCTTGCCTGGAGTTGGCCCAGCAGCTTCACGCCGTGGAGAAGGCGATCCAGCAGGCCAAGCGGACCCTCATTCAGGATCATATCGACCACTGTCTGGACGAAGCGATCGCCCCCCAGGACCCGGCGCAGAGCGCCCACGTCGACGACTTCAAAGCGATTGTTCGCTACCTGTAACTGTATCCACGTCGTAAGGAGAGCCGCATGCTCGAGGTGCTGAGTCACCGTCGCTACCGCCACCTGTTCCTGGCCCAGGTCACCGCCCTCGCCGGCACCGGGCTGACGACGGTCGCCCTGGCGCTGCTGGCCCATGACCTGGCGGCGGGACAGGCGGGTGTCGTTCTGGGCACGGCACTGGCGATCAAGATGGTAGCCTATGTAGGAATCGCGCCGGTGGCCGGGGCCTATGCCTCGCGTCTGCCGCGCCGCGTGCTGCTGGTCGGCCTGGACCTGCTGCGAGCATCTGTGGTCTGCGCGTTGCCCTTTGTCACCGAGGTCTGGCAGATCTATGTGCTGATCTTCCTGCTCAACGCCGCCTCGGCGGGCTTTACCCCGGTCTTCCAGGCGACGATCCCGGATCTCCTCGAGGACGAGGGGCAGTACACCCGGGCGCTGTCGCTGTCGCGGCTCGCCTATGACCTCGAGAACCTGCTCAGCCCCATGGCGGCCGCGGCGCTGCTGATGGTGATGAGCTTCGATGTGCTGTTCCTGCTCAACGGCCTAGCCTTCTTGGTCTCAGCCGGTCTGGTCGTCTCAGTGGTGTTGCCGTCGCCCCAGGCGGCGAAGGACGAGGCGCCGAGCGTGTGGCGTAAGGTCTCCCATGGCATGAGGATTTACCTGAAAACGCCCCGGCTGCGCGGGCTGCTGGCCTTGAATATGGTGGTGTCGGCTGCCGGGGCCATGCAGATCGTCAATACCGTGGTCTATGTCCGCTCCACCCTGGACCTGGGCGAGCAGGCGGTGGCCATGGCCTTCGCGGCGGTGGGGGGCGGTTCGATGCTGGTGGCCCTGCTGCTGCCTAAGGTGCTGGAGCGCGTGCGGGAACGCCCGATCATGCTCGCGGGCGCCGCGCTGATGACGGTGAGCCTATTTCTCGGCCTGCTCGCGCCCGGCTTCGCCGGCCTGATGGGGCTGTGGTTCCTGCTGGGCGCCGGCGCTTCGCTGGTCATGACGCCCACCGGGCGCCTGCTCAAGCAGTCATGCCACGCCGAGGACCGTCCGGCGCTGTTCGCCGCGCAGTTCTCGCTGTCGCATTGCTGTTGGCTGGTGGCCTATCCGCTGGCCGGCTGGGTCGGGGCCGAGGTGGGACTGATCGAGACCTTCGCCCTGCTGGGGACGATTGCGTTGCTGTCGACGGCGCTCGCGACCCGTATCTGGCCGGCACGGGACCCGCTGATCCTCGAGCATAGCCACGACCCCGTGGCGCATACCCATCTGCACTACCACGACGAGCATCACCAGCATGAGCATGAGGGCTGGGAGGGGCCGGAGCCCCATCGCCATCCTCACTACCATCCCGGTGGTCGGCATCGGCACGAGTTCGTGATCGACGGCCATCACACGAGATGGCCGTCGTGACATGACAAAGAGCCACAAGGAACGTTTGCATGACCATTCTGCCTGACAACATCCTTCACTTACCGGAATACCGCATCCTGGGCACAAAGAGGGAAGAGCATGATCTCCACTTTCAGGTCGAAGCTCCGGTCCCTGTGGCCTGCGAGGAGTGCGGCGTAGTGGGAGAATTCGTCAGGTTCGGCAAGCGCGATATGGCTTACCGAGATATGCCCATTCACGGCAAGCGAGTCACCCTCTGGGTGGTCCGCCGTCGCTATTCGTGCCGAGCATGCGGGAAGACATTCCGCCCAGAGCTTCCCGAGATGGTGGACGATCATCGCATGACGCAGAGGCTTTACAGTTACGTTGAGAAGGAAGCCTTCAACCATCCCTACGCCTATGTGGCCAATACCATGGGCCTTGACGAGAAGACCGTCCGCGAGATCTTCAAGAAGAAGGCCGAGTTTCTTGCGGCCTGGCACCGCTTCGAAACGCCCCGCTGGTTGGGGATTGATGAGCTGTACCTGAACCGTCGCTACCGCTGCATCCTTACCAATCTGGAGGAGCGCACTCTGTTGGACCTGCTGCCGGGTCGCCAGCAGGCGGCGGTGACAAAGCGCCTCATGAGCATGACCGACCGCAACGAGGTCGAGATTGTCAGCATGGACATGTGGAAGCCCTACCACCGTGCTGTCCAGGCGGTGCTGCCACAGGCCCGTATCGTGGTCGATAAGTTCCATGTCGTGCGGATGGCCAATGAGGCCCTGGAGAAGATTCGCAAGGGCCTCAGAAAGGAGCTGACGGCCAACCAGCGACGGACCCTCAAGGGGGATCGAAAGATCCTCCTGAAGCGGGCTCACGACGTCTCAGACCGCGAACGTCTCATCATGGAGACATGGACGGGGGCCTTCCCTCAGCTCCTGGCAGCCTACGAACACAAGGAGCGGTTCTACCGCATCTGGGACTGCACCAACCGGTGTGACGCCGAGAAGGCGCTGGCTGCCTGGATTGACGACATTCCCCAAGGGCAGAAGGAGGTCTGGAAGGATCTTGTCAGCGCCGTCAGCAGATGGGGTGAGGAGATGCTGACCTACTTCGAGACCGACATCCCGATCACCAACGCCTTCACGGAGTCGATCAACCGGCTGGCTAAAGACAAGAACCGCGATGGTCGGGGCTACTCGTTCGAGGTGATGCGGGCCCGCATGCTCTACACCACCAAACACAAGAAGAAGTCGCCACAGACCAAGGAGTCCCCATTCCAGGGCAAGGCCACCATGACCTACGACAGGGGACTCCCCGAGCCCGAGAAGAACTTCGGTGTCGATCTATCAACCTTCTGGAGGGGTGGAGGGTTCGGAGGGACTTGATGGTCACTTCAACCAGTTAATCCGGATACCCCGAAAAACGTCAGCGAGCGTCGTGGCATGCCCAGCAGGCCGAGCGCATATAGAGGAAAGAATGCCAGCATGAAACCTACGATCCAGGCGTAGGCGGCGCGCCGCCCCCAGCGCTCTTCCAGGCGGAAGCCGAACGCCTTGGGGAACCAGAAATTGGTCGCCGAGAGCATGCCGAACAGCAAGCCCGGGATCAGCATGTTGTGAAAGTGGGCGACCAGGAACAGCGAGTTGTGCACTTGATAATCGACGCTCGGCGTGGCGAGGATGATCCCGGTCAGGCCGCCGATCACGAACAGCATGATGAAGCCGACGGCGTAGATCATGGGAGCCGATAGTCTGACTCGTCCGCGATACATGGTCAGCATCCAGTCGTACACCTTTACCCCGGTCGGGATGCCGATCAGCATCGTCGCGATGCCGAAGACGGCATTGATCGCGGCGCTCTGACCCATGGTGAAGAAGTGATGGAGCCAGACGGTAAACGAGAGAAAGGCGATGCATATGGTCGCGATCACGAGCAGGGTGTAGCCGTAGAGTCGTTTCCCTGAAAAAGTCGAAAACACCTCAGAATAGATACCGAAAGGCGTCAGAATCAGAATATAGACTTCGGGATGACCGAAGGCCCAGAAAAGGTTGATGTAGTTCATCATGTTGCCACCCAGATCGCTGGTGAACATGTGAAAGTCGAGATAGCGATCCAGTGCCAGCAGGGCGGTGGCGACGGTCAGTGGCGGCATGCCGAAGATCATCAGGATGGCGGTGCTCAGCGCGGTCCAGGTAAACAGCGGCATACGGAATAGCTTCATGCCGGGCGCGCGCTTTTTATAGATCGTCACCGCGAAATTGATGCCGGTCAACGTCGAGGAGAGCGTGGATAGCGTCACCGCCCAAATCCAGTAATCGACGCCGGCATCAGGGCTGTAGGACAGTTCCGTGTAGGGAGGATAGCCACTCCAGCCGCCGGTGGAAAATGGCGCCAACACCAGTGAAATCATCACGATCGCTGCGCCCGCTGCGGTAAGGCCAAGGCTGATCTGATTCATGACCGGAAACGACAGATCGCGGGCACCGATCTGCAGCGGCATGACGTAATTGATGATGCCGGTAAGGAATGGCATCGCCATGAAGAAGATCATGATCGTGCCGTGGGTGGTGAAAAACTCGCCGAAATGTTCGGGCGACAGAAAGCCCCCGTCCAGCCCGACTGCCTGCTGCGCGCGCATGAATACCGCTTCGATTATCGCGCGGGAGAGCATGACCATGGCGATGATGATGAACATGATCCCGATTTTCTTGTGATCCGGGCTGGTCAGCCACTCCGACCACAGATATTTCCACTTGCCCAGCCAGGTCACCAGGATCACGACGCCGAGCGCGCCCAGCACGACCATTCCAGCGGCGCCGCCGGCAATGATGCCGTTGATGATATTGAAGGTCGTCGGATCGCGAACGGCCTCCCAGAAGGGCAGGGCATCCCAGCCCAGGCGACCGAAGACAACGTTCCAGATATCGCTCACGTTGCCTTCTCCCCGCCGTTGTCTTCAGCTTCATCGTGAGTGTTTTCCTCGGCATCAGGGGGCACGGGGATAGGGTTCGAGGGTGACATCCGTTCGTCCATGGCTTTGCGATTCTGGGGTGGCGATGGCGTCAGTGACGTCCAGTCGATCGGTGCGTGGTGGGCGATGGCATCGAAGAGTTGCGACGGAATGGGGGAAAATGCCATGAGATCGCTATGCTGATAGTTCTTGATTCCCAGCATGGCAGCGAAATCGGTGGCATCGCTTTTTTCGTTCAGCTGGGTGAAGCGTTGTCGATCGAGTCGATAGCCATCGCGTCGAGCATGAGCTACGAAGTCATCGAATTGCGCATCATCGACGACTTGGGTCATGAAGCGCTGACGATGAAAGCCACTGCCGTTGTACTGCATGTTCTTGCCCTGGAAGCGTCCCGTGTTGTCGGCTTGAAGATGAAGCTTCGTGACCATGCGATTCATGACGTCGATCTGGCTGCCGAGCGCTGGAATGAAGAAGGTCTGCAGCACGGTGGCCGAGGTCAGCTGGAACGCGACGGGACGATCTTCCGGCAATACCAGCTGGCCCATGCTGGCAATGCCTTGCTCGGGGTAGATGAAAAGCCACTTCCAGTCGAAGCCCACGACCTGAACCTGCAGTGGCTGCCTGTCGGACTCGAGCGGGCGGTAGGGATCGAGCTGGTGGGTTTCCCGCCAGAGTACGACGGCAAGTACGATGACCACGGCAACGGGGATGCCCCACATGGCGATATCGAGCCAACGAGACCGGTCCCAGTGCGGCCGATAGGTGCCCTTGCCGCCATAGCGATAGCGCCAGACGATGAATGGTGTCTGCAGGATCACCGGCGCCACCACGATCAGCGTCATCAACACTACGAACCAGAAATGATCGCGCTGAGCCTGGGCGATCGGACCTTGCGGGTCGAGAAACGAGATCGAGCCCTGGCTGCATCCCCCGAGAAGCGCGGCTAACGATGCAGCAAGGAGCGCACGGCAGCGCAACGCCGTACGAATGGCTTGAAGCGAGTGGGACACGATGACCTCGAAGAAACGTCCATGTTTCGAAACGCATCGGCCACTGACCGATAGCGTAATCCATCAGTATAGAAACGATCATCACTGACGCCATTGATCGATGTTGTTCGATAAGCCAACAATGGCCGCAAGTCATGAAATTTGTCCATGACAAACATTGATACTGACTATCAAGACTCTGTGTCACCCAGAGCAAATGACTATCGCGCAGCCCCTGCTGAGGCCGGTTGCGCCTCTTTTTTCCGGTAACCGAGTACTCACCGCCCCCCGGCCCTTGCGGCTCCGTGACCCTGAAGTCGGTTTTCCCCGGTTGGACACTGCCTGCGTTCCCTCTATAAATTGGATTGCGTTCGTATCGGGCCGCCATGTCATCCACGCCGGGCAGTGAAAGTGGGGCAGGGTGGTCGGGACGGACGGTATTGAGGCGATCGCGTCGCGAACCTGGCGTATGAGCTATTGGCTCAGCAGGGCGAGAGACTTATCGCGACAACCACGCCGAGGATCGCCGCGTGGTTTGGTATGCCGGGGCGACAGCGCCTCGCATCGTAGAATTAGGGAGAGATCACCGTGACTAGCGACATTCGCAAACCGACGACGACAGAAGCCGGTATTCCGGTAGCGAGCGAAGAGAATGCGCTTTCCGTCGGCCCTGATGGCCCGATCGTGCTTCACGATCACTATCTGATGGAGCAGATGGCGGCATTCAACCGTGAAATGATTCCGGATCGTCAGCCGCACGCCAAGGGCGGTGGCGCTTTCGGCCATTTCGAAGTGACGCATGACATCAGCCGGTATACCAAGGCGAAGTTTCTGCAGCCGGGCAAGAAGACCGAGATGGTCGCGCGCTTCTCCACCGTTGCGGGTGAATCCGGTAGCCCGGATACCTGGCGCGATCCGCGAGGCTTCGCGCTCAAGTTCTATACCGAAGAAGGCAACTTCGACATGGTGGGTAACAATACCCCCGTCTTCTTCGTTCGCGATCCGATGAAGTTCCAGCACTTCATCCACTCCCAGAAGCGCCGTGCCGACAACGGTCTGCGCGATCACGACATGCAGTGGGACTTCTGGACCATGGCGCCGGAAACGGCCCACCAGGTGACCTGGCTGATGGGTGACCGTGGCGTGCCAGCCAGCTGGCGCCACATGAATGGCTACTCCAGCCATACCTACATGTGGGTCAACGCCGAGGGCGAGCGTTTCTGGGTCAAGTATCACTTCAAGACCGACCAGGGCATCAAATGCATGACCCAGGAGCAGGCGGACCAGATGGCGGGCAGCGATGCCGACTACCATCGTCGTGACCTGTTCAACGCGATCAAGCGGGGCGACTATCCGACCTGGACGCTACAGGTTCAGATCATGCCGTTCGAGGATGCCAAGACCTATCGCCTCAACCCGTTCGACCTGACCAAGGTCTGGCCGCACAGCGACTATCCGCTGATGGAAGTCGGCAAGATGACGCTGGATCGCAACCCGGAAGATTTCCATACCCAGATCGAACAGGCCGCCTTCGAACCCAACAACATGGTTCCCGGTACTGGCCTCTCGCCGGACAAGATGCTGCTGGCGCGCTCCATCTCCTATGCCGATGCACACCGTGCGCGTCTCGGGGTGAACTACAAGCACATCCCGGTCAACACGCCCAAGTCGCCGGTCAACAGCTACGGCAAGGGCGGCGCGATGCGCATGCGAAATGCCAGCGATCCGGTCTATGCTCCCAACAGCAAGGGCGGGCCCAAGGCCGATCCCGCGCGTTATCCGGAAGATGCGGTCTGGTCGGCGGATGGCGAATTCGTCCGCACGGCCTATACGCTGCGCCCGGCGGACGACGACTACAGCCAGGCCAACGACCTGATCAACAAGGTGATGGACGACGCGGCCCGAGACCGGCTGGTCAGCAACGTCGTCGGCCACGTTTCCAACGGTGTCGAAGAACCGGTGCTCTCTCGCGTGTTCGAGTACTGGCGCAACATCGACGAGACCATCGGCCGTCGTATCGAGGAAGGCGTCAAGGCCAATCGCGGGAAGTGACCTAGCGCTGCAGATATTGCAGTAGGTTTCGATAAGAAAGATGGCCCACTCCGGCAAGGGGTGGGCCTTTTTCGTTGGAACGGCGACAGTCGTGCTGACTGGATTTAGCCCTTGCGCTGCTTGATCTGATCCTTCAACTGCCCGGGGACCTGCTTGATGATCAGGCGGTCGCGCTCGTCATCGTATTCGATGCTGTTGCCGAGCAGGTGCGAGTCGAAGCTGATCGAGACGCCGCTGGCGCGGCCGGCAAAGCGCTTGAACTGCTGCAGGGTACGCTTGTCCGGCGGGATCTCGGCGGCCAGCCCGTAGTCCTGATTGCGGATATAGTCGTAGAACGCCTTGGGTTGCTGCTCGTCGACCAGCTCGGAGAGCTCGTCGAGCGTGATCGGCTCGCCGCGCTTGGCCTGGCTGTTGGCGTATTCGATCAGCGTTTCGGTCTTCTCCCGGCTGGCCTCTTCGGGCAGATCCTCGCTTTCGACATAATCGCTGAACGCCTTGAGCAGGGTGCGGGTCTCCGCGCCGGCATTGACGCCTTCCTGACAACCCAGCCACTCCCGGAACGCTTCGACCAGCTTCTTGTTGCCCCGATCCTGCACGTAGGTGATGTACTGGCGCGACTGCCCGCGCTGCCACTGGGTCAGGTCGATCCTGGCTGCCAGCATCAACTGGCCGAGATTGAGTTGCTGGACGGCAATGAGGTTGAGATCGTCATCGAACCCGTAGCCGTCACGCTGGTGGAGCATGGCCAGCGTCAGATATTCCGCCTCGCCCTGACGGGAGTGCACGAACCACCAGTGGCCGCCGATCGAAAGATGCGCATCGAGCAACGGCATCAGGCTTTCGGTGGTCTGGCGGGTAAAGTCGGTGAAGTTGATTTCCCCGCTGCGATAGCGCTCGAGCTCGAAGGCGAAACGTGACGAGGAGACAGGCGCCGCCTCGCTGTCTTCGGCGTCTCCCTCCACGCCGGCTTCGCCAAAGTGCCCCCACGCCTTGGGTTTGCCGTGAAAGCTCGAATTGAAGTTCGCGAGCAGCGAGTCCGCGATCGCCATGTCGGTCATCGCCTCGCCGCAGGTCAGCGTGGTGGGTTGTTCGTCGCTCTGTTTATCGATGCGATGGGCGCAGGCTTGCAGTATCGGCATGACGTGACTCGTGAAGCGGTGGGGGCGGGCCGCCGGGCAGCCCGCCAGGGTAAACGATGGCTTGTTGCCGCGTGTTTCGGGCTATCGGCCATGGGTCTATGAACCATGAACTAGGGACGGAGGCGGTAGCCGGTGCGGAAGATCCAGCTGATCACGCCCAGGCTGACCGCCAGGAACACGCCGATCATGACCAGGCTGGCAACCACGCTGACATCGCTGATGCCGTAGAAGCTCCAGCGGAAACCGCTGACCAGGTAGACCACCGGGTTGGCCAGCGTCACCGCCTGCCAGAACGGCGGCAGCATGTCGATGGCGTAGAAACTGCCGCCGAGAAACGTCAACGGCGTAATGATCAGCAGCGGCACCAGCTGCAGCTTCTCGAAGCTATCCGCCCAGATGCCGATGATGAAGCCGAGCAGGCTGAAGGTGATTGCGGTCAGCAGGAGAAACAGCAGCATCATGAAGGGGTGCTGTATATGCAGATCGACGAAGAAGTTCGCCGTGCCGAGAATTACCAGCCCGAGAATCGCGGATTTCGATGCGGCGGCGCCGACATAGCCGAGCACGATCTCGAAGTACGAGATCGGCGCCGACAGCACTTCGTAGATGGTGCCGGTGAACTTGGGGAAGAAGATCCCGAACGAGGCGTTCGACACGCTCTGCGTGAGCAGCATCAGCATGATCAGGCCGGGCACGATGAAGGCGCCGTAGCTGACGCCTTCGACCTCCTGAATGCGCGAACCGATGGCAGCGCCGAAAACGACGAAGTAGAGCGATGTCGAAATGACCGGAGAGATCAGGCTCTGCAGCAGCGTGCGCCCGGCGCGGGCCATTTCGAAGAAGTAGATGGAGCGGACGGCTTGCAGGTTCATTGGCGCTCTCTGACCAGGTTGACGAAGATATCTTCCAGCGAACTTTGCTTGGTATGCAGATCCTTGAAGCGGATCCCGGCGGCCTCGATCTCGTTGATCAGCGCGCTGATGCTGACGTGATCGCTGTCACCGGCCTCGCTGGCGTCGTAGGTATAGACCAGCACGTTGCCGTTCTCCGCCAGCGTCAGCGGGTAGTGGGCCAGCGCCGGCGGAACGCTGGCCAGCGGTGTCTGCAGGTGCAGAGTCAACTGCTTGCTGCCGAGTTGCCGCATCAGGGTCGCCTTTTCCCGTACCAGCACGATCTCGCCGCCATTGATGACGCCGATGCGGTCGGCCATCTCTTCGGCTTCCTCGATGTAGTGCGTGGTCAGGATGATGGTCACGCCGCTATTGCGAAGCTCCCTGACCACCTCCCACATGTCACGCCGGAGCTCGACATCGACACCGGCGGTGGGCTCGTCGAGGAACAGGATTTCCGGCTCGTGGGCCAACGCCTTGGCAATCAGCACGCGGCGCTTCATGCCGCCGGAGAGCGTGATCAGCTTGTTCTTGCGCTTGTCCCACAGCGACAGCGCCTTGAGCACGCGCTCGATGTGGGCATCGTCCGGCGCCTTGCCGAACAGCCCACGACTGAAGCGCACCGTGTTCCATACGGTCTCGAAGGCATCGCTGGTCAGCTCCTGCGGTACCAGGCCGATCTTGGCCCGTGCGGCACGATAGTCGGTGACGCTATCGTGGCCGTCGACCGTCACGCTACCGCCGGTAGCGTTGACCAGCCCGCAGATGATGCTGATCAGGGTCGTCTTGCCGGCGCCATTGGGGCCGAGCAGGGCGAAGATCTCGCCGCGCTGGATCTCCAGGTCGATCTGCTTCAGCGCTGAGAAGCCGGAATCGTAACGCTTGGAGAGGCCGCTGATGGCGATCACCGGCGGCGGGCTCGCGGCGGGCGTCTCGGTGCGCGGCGTGGGTTCCGGGGCTGTGGGCGTCTCGTGACTCATGCAAACCCTGCTTCGTGACGGCGTTAGGGGCCGTTATTGTAGGCGAAAAGCGGGCTCGTCTGGAGTCATCATCTGCCACGGAGAGAAAACGCGCAGGATCGGGCGGCGGCATGGGTGCGTCGCATGTGATGAGTGGGCTGAACGAACTGGAAGGACTGGAGGAACTGGAGGAACTGGAGGAACTGGAGGAACTGGAGGAACTGGAGGAAAGAAACGGGTGAACAGGTCACGGCGGGACGAGATCGGGAAACGTCGTGGTTCATGCTGTGTCCGGTCGAGCTTCAGGCGCCTGTAGCCTGTCCGGAGGTCACGACTCGGGAGCCTTGGTCTGTGCCAGCAGCTCGATCACCTCTTCGTCGGTGGTCTGGTCGAATTCCTCGTAATGACTGCCGACGGCGCTGAAATCGATCGGTGCCGAGAGGCAGACGATCTCATCGGCCCAGTCGCGAAGCTGGTCCAGTGCCTCTCTCGAGGCAACCGGCACTGCCAGTGTGACATGCCTGGCGCCCTGCTTCTGCATCGCCTCCAGCGCGGCCCGGGCGGTGCCTCCTGTGGCGATGCCATCGTCGACGACGATCACCGCGCGTCCGGCGACATCGACGGCGGGGCGGTCGCCCAGGTAGCGGGTCCGGCGGCTTTCGATCGTCTTCAACTGACGCGCTTTCTCGTCCGCGAGATAGGCATCCGATGCACCGGCCATCTCGACCAGTTCGGCATTGAGATACAGCTGGGGAGGATCGCCATCCACGACCGCACCGATACCGAATTCCGGACGGCCCGGTGCCCCGATCTTGCGTACCATGATCAGGCTCAATGGCAAATCCAGTGTTCGGGCGATTTCGAAGGCAACGGGGACACCGCCGCGCGGTAGCGCCAGGACGAGATCCGCTCTTGGTGCATCGATCAACTGCTCGGCCAATTGACGCCCGGCATCGCGGCGATCGGCGAAGCGTGGGCTGACGGTAAAAGAATGACGCATCGGCCGTCTCCTGAATCCATGAGGGCCTTGGCTTGGTGCGACCATAGCTAGGTGCGACCACGGGCCGCGCGGCACCTCGGTAAGCGAACCGCGAAGCTCGCTATCCGCAATGTTCGAGATTCAGGATTTGTGCTTGGGTTTGTCCTTGCGAGAGGCCGATGCCATCTTCTCGAGTTCCTTTTCATCCATCGAATCGTACATCGACTTCGATGCACCCTTGAGTTCGCTGGCCTTCTTCTCGCCACGCTTGGCAGCGAGTGCGGCACCGGCGGCCATTTGCTGGGATTCGGACTTGGCTGGCATGAGAGCTGTCTCCTTCGTGTTGGCACCTTTGACCATTCGTTGGCGTCGAACCGCCTATTCGCTAGCGTAGAGCGTCGGATAATCCTTGCCCAAGCTTGTGGGCAACGAATGGTGGCGTTCCTTAATCGCCATTAACCGGTGTCAGGGCCTTCCGTTCGAGCGCAACGTCAGGAAGCCGCAGAAATCGCCAGGCTGGGCTATACCTAATAGAGCAAACGATATTCACAAGACACACGACGAAACGGCAACGTCAACGAAATGACTCATTCAGGAGAACCACGCATGTCGCACATCCTCTGGCGTCGAATTGCCTTGAGCATCATGGCTGGTGTGTTGCTGGCCGGCGGGCTTGGCGCCTGCACCACGACGACTTCCGCCGATCGCGAAAGTCGAATGTCGCAGCGGGAGCAGCTGGATCAGGACGTACAGCAGACGCTTGATCGGCTCTATCGATCGGTGCCGGCTTCCCGGGCGTTGGCCGACCGTGCGGAAGGTGTGCTGGTCTTTCCGGGCGTGCTGGGCGCCAGTTTCATCGTTGGCGCCAGCCACGGTGACGGATCGCTGTTGGTCGATGGTGCCAAGGCGGGCTACTACACCACGACCAGCGGTTCCATCGGCTTTCAGGCCGGCGCGCAGTCGCAGGCGGTCATCTACATGCTGATGACGGAAAAAGCGCTCAATCGGGTACGTAGCGACAACGGCTGGTCCATCGGCGCCAGTGCCGGCGTCGCGGTCGCGGACATCGGCGCCAACGGCCAGATCACCAACGACACCGCCAATCAGGAAGCCGTCGCGTTCGTGATGAACAACCAGGGTATTCAGGGCGGGGTGTCGTTGAGCGGCGCCAAGATTTCCAAGGCCAGCCCTTGAAGCGGTTCGTCCCTTGACGCCGGATTCCAGGATTCACCGGCCCGGACGCAAGAAACCCACCGCGAGGTGGGTTTCTCGTTGATGACCGAGCCGATCTCGAAGCGATCGCGTCAGGCGTTCTCGGGCAGCTCGGCGTTGTGATAGACGTTCTGTACGTCGTCGAGATCGTTCAGCATGTCGATGAACTTCTCGAACATGGCCACGTCGTCGCCTTCCAGCGGCGTGTGGGTCTGCGGCAGGAACTGGATCTCGTCGGCTTCGAACTCGATCTCACCGAAGGTATCGATCAACGCCTGCTTCGCCTTGGCGTATTCGGTATGCGGAGCGAATACCGTGATTCGGCCCTCTTCGCTTTCGATGTCGGTGACATCGACATCGGCTTCCATCAGCGCTTCGAGCACGGCTTCCTCGTCCTCGCCGGCGAAAGCGAAGATCGCGCAGTGATCGAACATATGGCTGACCGAGCCCTGGGTGCCGATCTTGCTCTTGGTCTTGGTGAAGCAGCCGCGCACGTCGCCGAAGGTCCGATTCGGGTTGTCGGTCAGGCACTCGACGATCACCATGCAGTTGCCGGGACCGAAGCCCTCGTAGCGCGCCGGTGAAAAATCCTCGCCGCCGGCGCCCTTGGCCTTGTCGAGGGCTTTTTCAATCACGTGCGAAGGCACCTGATCCTTCTTGGCCTTGTCGATCAGCCCTCGGAGCGTCAGGTTACCGGAAGGGTCGGTACCACCGGACTTGGCGCAGACATAGATTTCGCGGCCATACTTGCTGTAGACCTTGGTCTTGGCATCGGCCGTTTTGGCCATGGATTCCTTGCGGTTCTGGAAGGCCCTACCCATTGTCACTACCTATCAGGTTGTCAACGACGGGCGAGATTTTACGCAACATTGCGCTGATGTTGCAGGTTTATTTGGCCTTTCTTGCCCGGATCGCCTACCCCGGGGGACGAGACGGCGTCAATCACCGCGCGCTCTGGTATTCTGCCGCGCCTGAACATGACATGGTGAGACCCGAGACGTCCGCCGGTTGATTGTATCGATTCCTTCTTCTCGACCAGGAGCGCTTGCCGTGTCCGAGATCCACCATCCCGAAACCAGCCACCCCCAGGCCGAAACCAGCCACGCCCAGGCCGAAACCAGCCACGCCAAGGCCGAACATCCCGAGGCGTTCTCTTCGCTGCCGCTGGTGCCGGCGCTTCTGGATAACCTGGAATCGCTGGGCTATCTGGCGATGACGCCGATCCAGGCTGCCAGTCTGCCGCCGATCCTGCGCGGCCGGGACGTGATCGGCCAGGGCAAGACCGGCTCCGGCAAGACCGCCGCCTTCGGACTGGGGCTGCTGTCGGCCCTCGATGTGTCACGCTTCCAGGTTCAGGCCCTGGTGCTTTGCCCCACCCGCGAGTTGGCGGACCAGGTCGCCGAAGAGCTGCGCCGGCTGGCGCGAATGCTGGCCAACGTCAAGATTCTCGCGCTGTGCGGTGGTGCGCCGCTGGGGCCGCAGTTGAACTCGCTGTCGCACGGGGCGCATGTCGTCGTCGGAACGCCGGGGCGTATCGAGGAGCATCTGCGCAAGGGCTCGCTGGATCTCTCGTCTCTCGCGGTGCTGGTACTGGACGAGGCGGACCGCATGCTCGACATGGGATTCCAGGCCGCGCTGGAGGCCATCGTCGCGGCCACGCCGACGACACGCCAGACGCTGTTGTTCAGCGCCACCTACGGGGACAGCGTACGGCCGGTCGCCGAGCGTATGCTGCGCGAACCGGTGAAGGTAGAAGTGGCCTCGACCCACAACGAGCAGAGCATTCGCCAGCACTTCCACCGGGTCGCCGACGAACCAGCTCGTCTTGCTGCGCTATGCCAGTTGCTGCTGCACTACCGGCCGGAATCCAGCGTGGTGTTCTGCAATACCAGGCGCGAGACGCAGGCCGTGGCGGACGAGCTGATGTCGGCGGGGTTCAGCGCGGAAGCCTTGCACGGTGATCTCGAGCAGCGCGACCGCGACCAGACCCTGATTCGTTTCGCCAACAAGAGCCTGTCGGTTCTCGTTGCCACCGACGTGGCCGCGCGCGGGCTGGATATCGATGCCCTGGATGCGGTCTTCAACTATCAGATCGCGCGTGAACTCGAGGTTCACGTGCACCGCATCGGGCGGACCGGACGCGCCGGGGCACGCGGCGTTGCCTGCACGCTGCTGACCGAGAAGGAAGCCTATCGGCTCGAACGCCTCGAGGAATTTCTAGGCGAGAGCCTGCCCGTCGAACCGCTGCCCGGTCGTGCCGGCGCCGGGCAGCAGCCCTTTCAGCCGCGTATGGCGACCCTGCAGATCGATGCCGGCAAGAAGCAGAAGATCCGCCCGGGGGACGTGCTGGGGGCCTTGACCAACGGCGACGATGCCATCGATGGCGATCAGGTCGGCAAGATCAAGGTGCTCGATCGCAGCGCCTACGTCGCGGTCGAGCGCGGGGTGGCCAGGCAGGCGCTGGCGACGTTGAGCGCGGGTAAATTGAAAGGGCGCAGCTGCCGGGTGCGCCGAATTGGACGCTGAGGCCAGCAGGAACCTGTGAGGATAGCGAAAGCATGAAAGTACCCAAGCGATTGCAGCCGTTGGTCGAGGATGGCCTGGTGGACGAGGTCGTCAGTCAACTGATGAGTGGCAAGGAGGCCCAGGTTTTCGTCGTTCGCTGCGGGGAGGAGCTGCGCTGCGCCAAGGTGTTCAAGGAGGCCAAACAGCGCAGCTTCAAGCAGGCGGTGGCCTACCAGGAAGGCCGCAAGGTACGTAACAGCCGTCGGGCGCGGGCGATGTCGAAGAAGACCCGCTATGGCCAGCGCGAGCAGGAGTCGGCGTGGCTGAATGCGGAAGTCGACGCGCTCTACCGCCTCGCCGAGGCGGGCGTGCGGGTGCCGACGCCCTACGGCTTCGTCGATGGCGTGCTGCTGATGGAGATGATCGTCGATGCCGATGGCGACGTCGCGCCGCGTCTCGATGACGTCGAACTGACGCCGGAGCTGGCGCTCGACTATCACCAGCGCCTGATCGGCGAGGTCGTCCGGATGCTCAGCGCCGGCCTGATTCACGGCGACCTGTCGGAGTTCAACATCCTGGTCGGCGCCGACGGGCCGGTGATCATCGATCTGCCCCAGGCGGTGGATGCGGCCGGCAACAACAACGCGCCCTGGATGCTGGTACGCGACGTCGACAACCTGCGCGGCTATTTCGGCCGTTTCGCCCCGGCGTTGCTGAAGACCGACTACGGCAAGGAGATCTGGGCGCTCTACGAGGCCGGCGAGCTCCATCCCGAAGTCCGTCTGACCGGACGCTTCACGCCGGATACTACGCTTGTCGATGTCAGCGACGTCATGCAGGTGATCGACGACGCGCGCGAGGAAGCGGCGGAGCGACAGGCGCGGGAACGAGACGACGACGAAGAGAGCTGGTGACGCGACCCGCGACCCGCGATCTGCAATGCCGAGCCGGCAACGGGCAACGGGCAACGGGCAACGGCGTCGCCGAAAGGGCTTGATCGCTGCCGGAGGAGAGCGTCTACACTCTCGTTACCATCAAGCGATCCATCGAGGTCGTTTCGTTCAAGGAGTGTTTCATGCAAGTCGTCAATCTCAAATCCCCCGGTGGCCTGGATCAGCTCAAGCTCCACGAGGTCGAAGGCCCCGGCGAGCCGGGCCTGGGGGAGATCCGGGTTCGCCTTCACGCCAGTTCGCTCAACTTCCATGACTATATCGTCGTCAGCGGCAAATCCCCGACCGAAGAAGGGCGAATCCCCATGGCCGATGGCGCGGGTGTCGTCGAGGCCGTGGGCAAGGGCGTCACGGAGTTCGCGGCCGGCGATCGTGTCGTCTCCACCTTTTTCCCGCACTGGCTCGACGGGCCGGCACGCGTTGCCGACTTCAAGACGGTGCCGGGCGACGGCGTCGACGGTTATGCCCGCGAGCAGGTGGTGCGACCCGCCCAGTGGTTCACCCACGCCCCCGAGGGTTACACCCATGCCGAAGCCGCCACGCTGACCACGGCAGGGCTGACGGCTTGGCGCGCGCTGGTCGTCGATGGCGGGCTCAAGGCGGGGGATACCGTGTTGACGCTGGGGACCGGCGGCGTCTCGATCTTTGCGCTGCAGCTTGCCAAGGCGATGGGCGCGACGGTCATCTCCACCTCGTCGTCCGAGGACAAGATTGCCCGCCTGAAGGCGCTGGGCGCCGACCATACGATCAACTATCGCGAAGAGCCGGAGTGGGGCAAGAAGGTCCAGCAACTGACTCACGGGCGCGGCGTTGATCATGTCATCGAAGTCGGCGGCCCGGGTACGCTGCCGCAGTCCATCGATGCCGTGGCCATTGCCGGGCATATCTCGCTGATCGGCGTGTTGACCGGTCGCGGCGGGGATATTCCCACCTCCAAGCTGATGGCGAAGCAGGCTCGGCTCCAAGGTTTGATCGTGGGTAGCCGTCGGCATCAGATCGAGATGGTCCGGGCTCTCGAGACGACCGGGATCAAACCGGTAGTCGACTGCTCGTTCTCGCTGGATCGGATTGCCGATGCCTTCCGTCATCAGGAGTCCGGCAAGCACTTTGGCAAGATCTGCCTGGAGTTTTAAGCGCTTAGAAGGAAGAGATACGAAGCGCTAGAACGAGAGCGCCGCCGGGATATCCCTGGCGGCGCTTTTTATCGTCTCGGCGGCGTCAGGTATTTGACTTGCGAGAGGCGGGACGCAGGTCGTAATCGAAGTATTGGTGCATCAGGTCTTCGAACGTGCCGTCGGCGTAGACGCTGTCCAGCGCCTGATTGAAGACTTCGGCCAGTTCCTTGTCGCGGGGGCGAACCGCAATCGCGTTGCCTTTGCCGAAGATCGACTCCGGACGGTCGATCCGCGGGCCGACCTGAACGAACTGGCTGTCGGCGTTGCCGATCTCCAGCGAGTCCAGCGCGACCGGATAGTTGAGAAACGCCAGGTCCAGGCGCTGCGACTCCAGGTCCAGCGCGACATCCGCCGCCGTGGCGTAGCGCTGGATATCCAGGGTGTCGGCGTACTGCTGCGTGATGTAGCTGTCCTGCGTGGTGCCTCGCTGCACGCCCACCGAAAGCCCCTTCAGCGAGGCCGGATCGTCGAGAGAGATATCGCTGCCGCGCCGCGCCACCCAGACCTTCGGCGACATGGCGTATGGCCTGGTGAACAGCACCTGGCGTTCGCGCGCCGGCGTGATGCGCATCGATGACATGATGGCGTCGTACTTACGCGAGAGTAGCCCGGGGATGATGCCGTCCCAGCCCTGAACGACCCACTCGCAGTCGAGTTTGGCACGCTCGCAGAGGATGTTGCCCAGATCGATCTCGAAGCCCGCCAGCTCGCCATCGGCGTTGCGATACTCGAACGGCGGGTAGGGCACGTCGACAGCGATGCGAACGTGCTGCGGCGTGGCGGCATGCGCACCGCCAGCGAGACCCAGGCCGAGGGCCAGTACCGCGAAGGGACGGGCAAAGCGAGCGTTAAAACGTTGTGTCACGCGGAAAAATCCTTTGTCGATGGGCCTTTCGACGGCCCTTTTCTGCTTGTTGGCGATCTACCGACAACGGCACCCCGGGGTTGATGGCGCCGTCATCAACATGGTGACGCAGGCGATAGTGAATGACCAGCGACGGCAACGCCGACCGAACACGAAGGAATTCACCTTCCCAAGCCGCTGGCCAACCTGTAACTTGGCGTCATCGTCGTTTCGATGTCTTCGCACCACCGTGACACGCTCGAGTTGTCGAAACGGCTTATTCTGAATTCTGATCGGGAACCTTTCATGCAGACACCTGTGACCGCCTTGTCCGCCGCGACTCGTCAACCGTGGCGCTGGATGCTGCTGCTGGTAATGATGCTTTCGCTCTCCGGCTGCGGTATCAACAATATCCCGACGCTCGACGAACAGGTGAAATCGGCCTGGTCCCAGGTCGAGAACCAGTACCAGCGTCGCGCGGATCTGGTCCCCAATCTGGTGGAAACCGTCAAGGGCTTCGCCAGCCAGGAACGGGAGACGCTGACGGCCGTTGTCGAAGCGCGAGCGAAGGCGACCTCGATTCAGGTTGACGCCGATACGCTGAACGATCCTCAGAAGATGCAGCAGTTCCAGCAGGCCCAGGGGCAGCTGACCGGTGCGCTGAGCCGGCTGATGGCGGTCTCCGAGCGCTATCCGGAACTGAAGTCGAACCAGAACTTCCTGGCGCTGCAATCCCAACTGGAAGGGACCGAGAACCGGATCGCCGTGGCGCGACGGGATTTCATTCAGGCGGTCGAGGCCTACAACACCGAGATCCGCACCTTCCCCGGCAAGATCTGGCATAGCGTGCTCTACAGCGACATGCCGATTCGGGAGAACTTCGAAGCCACCACGGAGAATGCCGATCAGGCGCCCAAGGTGGAGTTCTGATGCGCTGGCCGGTTCGACAATCGTACAAGTGCGCTGCGTCGCTGATGCTTGGTCTGTGGCTACTGGCCTTCGCGCTGGTCGCCCAGGCGGCGCCGGATTTCCCCGAGCTCACCGGGCGGGTCGTCGACAATGCCGAACTGCTCGACCCCGCTACCCAATCCCAGCTGACCGATATGCTGGCGGCCCACGAAGAGGCGACCTCCGAGCAAGTGGTGGTGGTCACTCTGCCGAATTTGCAGGGTGAAGCCATCGAGGATTATGGCTACCAGCTCGGGCGGCACTGGGGTATCGGCCAGGAGGGCGAGGACAACGGCGCGCTGCTGATCGTGGCGGTGGACGAGCGCGCCGTGCGCATCGAGGTCGGCTACGGCCTCGAGGGCCGGCTGACCGACGCCCAGTCTTCGATGATCATCAATCAGATCATCACGCCCGCGTTTCGCGAGGGCGATTTCGCCGGCGGTATCACCCGCGGGGCCGAGGCGATGGTCAAGGTGCTGGGTGGCGATCCCATGGCGGAAGCGGCGCCGCAGCAACAGCCCGATCGTCAAGCCTCGCGCCATATCGGTGGCGCGGGCTTCTGGTTCTTTGCCTTGTTCATGATCGTCATGCTGATCGTGCGTAGTGGCGGCGGTGGTGGCGGCCGTGGCGGAAAACGGCGCCGGCGCCGTGGCGGTTTGGGCGGTTTTCTGCTCGGCGGTGCGTTGGGTAGTGGAATGGGCGGCGGTTTCGGAGGTTCCGGCGGCTTCGGCGGTGGGGGCTTCGGTGGCGGCGGCGGCGGTTTCGGCGGCGGCGGTGCCTCCGGTGGCTGGTAGACGACAGGATGACGACAGCATGTCTTTATTGAACGAAAGCGAACAGCGGCAGGTCGGCGACGCGATCACGCGGATCGAGCGCGACACCGATGCCGAAGTCGTCACTGTCCTGGCACGCCAGGCCGATGACTACACCTACATTCCCTTGTTGTGGGCCGGGCTGACGGCGCTCATCGTGCCGGGCGCGCTGAGCGTCATCGCCAACTGGCTGGGTTGGCTGGACGGCATCAGTGCCTGGTATCTGCTGCTGGTGCAGTGGCTGGTCTTCATCGTGCTGGCGGTGGTGTTTCGGTTGCCGTCGATACTCACGCGCCTGATCCCGCGCCATGTGCGCTTCTGGCGCGCTTCCAATCTGGCCAGGCGCCAGTTCCTGGAGCAGAATCTGCACCATACCGATGCCGGTACCGGCATGCTGATCTTCGTCTCGGAAGCCGAGCGCTACGTGGAGATCATCGTCGATCGCGGGATCTCGGCCCAGTTGAGCGACGACACCTGGCAGTCGATCGTCGAAGCGTTTACTGCCCGCGTCAAAGCCGGCGAGACGCTGCAGGGCTTTCTCGACTGCATCGAGAGCTGTGGCGACCTGCTGAAGACCCATGTGCCGGCGACCCACGAGCGTAACGAGCTGCCCAATCGGCTGGTCGTGCTCGACTAGGTTTCCCGCGTCGGCACGGCACCCGAATACGATAACGCCACCGTCAATGACGGTGGCGTTGTCGTTGATGCCGAGTCAGGCGTCGCGGTTCAGACGTTGCCGTTGGGCGTGCCGCCGCCACTGCGGCGTTGTCCACCCTGGGAACGCCGCCGCCGACGTGCAGGCGCGTCGCCATTGCGGTTGCCGCTGTCGCCCCGGTTGCCTTCGCCGCGATTGCCACTGGCACCGCTGCGCTGGCCCGAGGATGAGCCACGACCACCGCCGTTGCCGCGTCCGCCCGCGTTGTTGCCGCGTCCGCCACCGTTACCGCGACGCTGGCCACCGCGTGGCTGACGGCCCTCGTTGTCGTCGACCTTGGGGCCGCCGCCGGGTGTCGGTTCGAATCCTTCCACCGCCTCGCTGTTCAGACGCTGGCTGATCAGACGCTCGATGCCGGCCAGTTCCTTCTTCTCGTCCAGGCTCACCAGCGAGACGGCCTGGCCGCTGGCGCCGGCGCGGCCGGTACGGCCGATGCGGTGGACGTAGTCCTCCGCCACGTTGGGCAGCTCGAAATTGACCACCTGCGGCAGCTGGTCGATGTCCAGTCCGCGAGCCGCAATGTCGGTTGCGATCAGCGCGCGGACGTTGCCGCTCTTGAAATCGGCCAGCGCCTTGGTGCGCGCGTTCTGGCTCTTGTTGCCGTGAATCGCCGCCGCCTCGATACCCTGGCCTTCCAGATACTTGGTCAGGCGGTTGGCGCCGTGCTTGGTGCGGGTGAAGACCAGCACCTGCTGCCACTGATGCGTCTGGATCAGGTGCGACAGTAGCGCCGGCTTGCGGCTCTTGTCCACCGGGTGGACCCACTGCTTCACCGTCGCAGCCGCGGCGTTGCGCGGCGTGACCGACAGCTCGACCGGATCGTTGACCAGGCCCTTGGCCAGGTTGCGGATATCGTTGGAGAAGGTCGCCGAAAACAGCAGGTTCTGACGCTGCTTGGGCAGCACGGCCAGAATCTTGCGGATATCGTGGATGAAGCCCATGTCGAGCATGCGATCCGCTTCGTCCAGTACCAGCACTTCTAGCTTGTCGAAGCGAACCACTTTCTGCTGATGGAGATCGAGCAGGCGGCCCGGCGTGGCGACGAGAATGTCGACGCCCTGGCGCAGGGTGGCGATCTGCGGGTTGATCTTGACCCCGCCGAAGACCACGGCGCTCTTGAGCGGCAGGTGCTTGCCGTAGGTCGCCACGCTTTCGCCCACCTGAGCGGCGAGTTCACGGGTCGGGGTCAGGATCAGGGCACGTACCGGGATCTGTGAGCCGCCCTGGGGGCGCTCACCTTGAGACAGGCGGTGAAGAATCGGCAGGGTAAAACCTGCCGTCTTGCCGGTGCCGGTCTGTGCGGCTGCCATGACGTCTCTTCCCTCGAGGACGGCGGGAATCGCCTGTGACTGAATCGGGGAAGGGGTGTCGTAGCCCTGTTCGGCAACGGCTTTCAGCAACGGGGCACTAAGGCCCAGTGAGGCAAAACTCATTCGGTATTCTCTAGGTCGCGGCGAATGGCGAAGCGAAGCGGCTACGCTCTACCGGGGAATGCCAGTGCTGGCTGATGCGCCTGGAGGCGGCAAATAGGAGGGTCGTCAACTCTTTCAGCTTCGCGTGACGACGGTCAGACAGGTAACGGCAATGGGAACGCAGCTTAACGCATGTGTGCCGCCGCCGCCATCCCGCAACCGCGACTATCGAGAATTGATCCGGCGACTCGTCTGACTCGGAAGGGGAAATGGCTCGGCACCAATGACAAGGGCTCCAGGCGAAGTAAGGACTGACTGGGGCGACGGTGGGATGTCACTGCGTCCGGCGCTGGCTATGCTGGATCAACATACGCCGTTCGGCCACAACGCCCGGGTTTCGAGAGCGCCGGTGAAATCGACGCCCTGGACCTGACTTGGTCGCCAGCGTGTCATCGGGTAGCGTCAACCTTGTATCCGGCAGGAAGAGCCCGATAACGGATGAACGAAGGAGATAACGATGACCATTGCGACACGTCACTGGCTACTGGCCTGTGGTGTCAGCCTGATACTGCCGATCGGCGTGGCCCAGGCCGCCGATACCGCCGGCGATGGCGAGCCCCAGGGCTCGACGCTATGTACCAAAATCCCGATACCCTGTGACGCGGTGATCGCCCACCGCGGCGCCTCCTACCAGGCGCCGGAGTCGACCCGACCGGCCTACCTGCTGGCGCGGGATCTGGGCGTCGACTATCTGGAGCTGGACCTGCAGCGAACCCAGGATGGCGTGCTGGTGGCGGTTCACGACAACTCGCTGGGGCGCAACACCAACGTCGCCGAGGTATTCCCTGACCGAGCCGACGCGCCGGTATCGAGCTTCACCCTGGACGAGCTCAAACGGCTCGACGCCGGCAGCTGGTTCAATGCCGCCTATCCGGATCGTGCCCGCGACAGTTATTCGAGTCTCGAGATCCTGACTCTGGACGAAGTGATCGACATCGCCGAAGACGGTCGGAATCACCCCGGGCTCTATATCGAAACCAAGGTGCCCGAGCAGTTTCCCGGAATCGAGCAGGACTTGCGTGACAAGCTCGAGGCGCGGGGCTGGCTCGGCAAGGCAACGAAATCTCGACCCGCCGCCGAACAGGGCGCCGTCAGGGTTGGCGATACGCCGGGTCGCGTGGTGATGCAGACCTTCTCGAAGGCCAGCCTGCAGGCGCTGGAAGAGGCCATGCCGCAAGTGCCGCGTGTGCTGCTGCTGTGGCTGGGCGAGGGCGGCATCGAGGCTGCGCCGGGCAAGCCGCAGGGCGACGACGAGAGCACGGCCGACTATTATGCGCGCCAGCAGGTCGCGTCACCCGAGGCATATCGATCCTGGCTCGATTTCGCCAAGGATCATGGCGCCATCGGTGTCGGGCCCTCGGCGGTGCAATCCGAGCATGACGGCGCGTTCAGCAGCCAGTTCAGCTACATGGATCTGGCCGAGCCGTGGATGATCGGCATGGCCCATGACGATGGCATGCTGGTGCATCTCTATACGGTGGACGAGCCGGCGGACTTCGAGCGTTATCGGCAGCGCGGCGTCGACGGCTTCTTCACCAACCGGCCGGAGCAGCTGCTGGAGTTCTACGGGCAGCCGTCTCAGGATCAGGACGCCATTCTGAAGCGTTACGGCTACTGAGCGCCGTCGCGACGTCTCCGGCACCGCGCCGGTGCCGAACATTGATTGTCTACTCGAGGATTTGAATCATGGATGCTTCACGGCCCCAGTCCCAGCCCCGCCCGCAGGCCCAATCGAAAGTCCAGGTCGACAACGACCGGGTTCGGGTCACCGAATGGCGCTTCCCGCCGGGTGCCGAAACCGGCTGGCATGCGCATGAGCACGACTATGTCGTGGTACCCCAGAGCACCGGCAAGCTCGAGCTCGAGACGCTGGACGGCCACACGTTCTCGGTGCTGGAAGCGGGGGTTTCCTACTATCGGGACAAGGGCGCCGAACATAACGTGGTCAACGCCAACGATGCCGAGTTCGTGTTCGTCGAGATCGAGCTCAAGTAGCGCTCGCGGGCCGCAAGGCGATGGCGCCGCCACGATCCGTGGAGGATAATCTCGCTCCGGTTATCCTCCCTTCGTTACGGTATCGCCAGATGACTCAATCTCACGTCCACGGCCCGGACTGTCAGCATGATCACGACCACAGCCACGACGCCCCTGGCCACGTCCACGGTCCGCACTGCCAGCATCACCACCACGAACCGCAGGCCCCGGTGCGCAACGCCTTCAAGGACGTGGGGCGCAACGACCCTTGTCCCTGCGGCAGCGGCAGGAAATTCAAGAAGTGTCACGCCGGTTGAAGGCCGTCATGGCTTGCCGGCTTCCATCATCGCCTTGAGGTGTTCGAGAAACGCCTCGGTCGCCGCCGGTAGCGTACGGTTGGCCAGTGTCTGCAGCTCCACGTGGCGGGCATCCATCCCCCCATCGCGGATGGGCACCGCCACCAGCCGATCGTGTAGTAGCCGATGCCGAATCGAGATTTCGCCGGCCAGTGCAATGCCGCCACCCAGCATGGCGAAATTCACCAGCGCCTCGGTGTAGTTGCTGGTGAAGATCGATTCGAAGATCAGGTTCTGTTGACTGCAGCAGATATCGAACAGCTGGCGCAGCGTGGTTTCGGGCGGCGGCAGGGCGACCGGATGCGGCTGCAGCTGCGCCAGCGTTACCTGTCGTCGACCGGCCAGCGGATGGTCGTGGGCCATCAGTGCCTGAATGCGCGAACGCTGGCGTGACGCCACCTGGATGTCGCGCTCGGGCGCCAGACTGAAGGTCAAGCCGATATCCGCTTCTCCCTCGCGCACCTTGCGCGTCACTTCGGCCGGCGAACTCACGCTGAGCCGAAACTGGATGCCCTGATAACGGCGTCGAAACTCGATGATCGTCAGCGGGATGAAATCGACCGCGAACCCTTCCGAACAGGCCAGGCGCACCGTGCCGCGTTCGAGCCCCTGCAGGGCCTGAATTTCGCTGGCCACGCGTTCGGTTTCCAGTTGCATTCGCCTGGCATGTGCAGCCAGCAGCTCCCCGGCGGCACTCGGCACCATGCCTCTGGCGCGCCGTTCGAACAGCTGGGTACCGAGCTCGTGTTCGAGACGTGCGATCTGCCGGCTGATCGCCGAGGCGGCGACATTGAGCCGAACCGAGGCCTCGCTGATCGAACCGCTTTTGACCACCGTCAGGAAATAGCGCAGGGCGGTTTCCTGCAGCGCGCGGCTATTCATCTCCACGAATACCGGACATGAAATGCTCCCCATTGTTTTTATTAAAGTTTGCCGAAATGGCAATGGTTGATTCTAAACATTGTACTTGTGGCATGGATAGGCGTTCGATAGCGTCGAGTGAAAAGGCGTCGACCCGAAGGCGGTTCAACAACACAACGACAGGGCCGCTGGGGAAGACGCTGCCGGTGATACGCCGGGCTCTCGTCCGATAACAGACTCTCGTCCAACAACACAAGAACGAGGTTGATATGCGCTCTAACCTGACGCTTCGCCATATCGTGGCCGGCACGGCGCTGTGCTGCCTGTCGCTGCCTGCGCTGGCCAACAAGGCCAACGATACGCTGGTCTACGCTTCCGACAGCGAACCCGAGAACATCAGCCCCTATCACAACAACCTGCGGGAAGGGGTGATCATCTCGCACCTGGCGTGGGATACGCTGGTCTACCGCAACCCCGAGACCAACGACTACGAGCCGATGCTCGCTACCGATTGGCAGTGGGTCGATGACACCACGCTGGAGATGACGCTGCGCCAGGGCGTCTCGTTCCAGAACGGCGAGCCGTTCAATGCCGACGACGTCGTCTTCACCTTCAACTACGTGGTGTCGCCGGACTCGAAGGTGGTCACGCGCCAGAACGTCGACTGGATCGAGAGCGTGGAGAAGATCGACGATACCCATGTTCGCTTCCATCTCAACGGGCCTTTCCCGGCGGCGCTGGAGTATCTCTCCGGGCCGCTTCCGGTTTTCCCGGACCAGTACTTCCAGGAAGTCGGTCTCGAAGGTTTCAGCAAGAAGCCGATCGGTACCGGCCCCTATCGGATTACCGAAGTGACGCCGGGCGAGGGCGTCAAGCTGACCCGCAACGACGACTACTTTGCCGACAGCCCGATCGGCAAGCCGCATATCGGCAAGCTCGAGTTCAAGGTGATTCCCGATCAGGACTCTCGCGTGGCGCAGTTGATGACCGGACAGGTCGACTGGATCTGGCGTGTGCCGGCGGATCAGGCCGAGCAGATGCAGAGCATGCCCAACCTGACCGTGGACAGCGGCGAGACCATGCGTGTCGCATATATCTCCTTCGATGCCGCCAGGCGCGAGAATTCGCCCTTGAGCCATCTCGAGGTACGTCAGGCGATCAACCATGCGATCAACCGACAGGGCATGGCGGACAATCTGGTGCGGGGCGGCAGTCGCCCGCTCTATGCACCCTGTTTTCCCGCCCAGTTCGGCTGCGAGACCCAGGATGTGGTCGAGTATGCCTATGACCCCGACAAGGCGCGCCAGTTGCTGGCGGATGCCGGCTACGGCGACGGCTTCGAGCTGGACCTCTACGCCTATCGCGAACGGGACTACGCCGAGGCGATGATCGGCGATCTGCGCGACATCGGTATCGATGTCAATCTTCGCTTCATGACCTCGCCGGCACTGCTCGAACAGCAGCGCGGTGGCAACACCGACATGTCGTTCAAGACCTGGGGTTCCTATTCGGTCAACGACGTTTCCGCGTTCACCAGCGTCTATTTCGGCGGCGGCGCCGACGACCACTGGCAGGACGAGCAGGTCCAGCAGTGGCTTCACACCGCCGACACTTCCGTCGATCCCGAGATGCGCAAGGAAAACTACCGCAAGGCGCTCCAGCGGATCTCGGAGCAGGCCTACTGGGCACCGCTGTTCTCCTACTCCACCTACTATGCCTACACCTCGGATCTGAACTTCACGCCCTATCCGGATGAGCTGCCCCGTTTTGCCGAGGCCAGCTGGAAGTAACGCTTTCCGATATCCGCAACCCGTCCGCGCGGCCTCGACTCGACGAGGAGGAGGCCGCGTGGCGTGAGGAGGTTCCATGGGCACTTTTATCGTTCGCCGGATCCTGGTTGCGATCAGTGTGGCGCTGACCATCTCGATCGTCAGTTTCATGCTGCTGCATCTCTCCGGCGACCTGGCGACCTCGATCGCCGGGCCAGAGGCCACCGCCGAACAGGTGGAGCAGATCCGGGTGGATTACGGCCTCGATCGGCCGATCGTCAGCCAGTACCTGGATTGGTTGGGTGATGCGCTGACCTTCGACTTTGGCCGCTCCTATTACTACCAGAGCACGGTGGTCGACCTGATCGTGGATCGCATGCCGGTCACGCTGACGCTGGGCGGTCTCGCGCTGGCGCTGGCGGTAGGCATCTCGATTCCGCTGGGCGTGCTGGCGGCGCTCAAGCGCGATACCTGGATCGATCGGCTGGCACTGCTGTTCGCGGTGGTCGGGCAGGCGATGCCGAGCTTCTGGTTCGGCCTGACACTGATCGTGGTCTTCGCGGTGACGCTGCAATGGCTGCCGGCGGCGGGCAGCGACGGCTGGCAGCATTTCGTGCTTCCGGCGATAGCGCTGGGCTACTACGCCACACCCGCGATGATGCGGCTGACGCGTACCGGCATGCTCGAGGTACTCGAGTCCGACTATATCCGCACGGCACGCGCCAAGGGGCTGCGCACCGGGTCGGTGATCTTCAAGCACGCGCTGCGCAACGCGATCATCCCGGTGGTCGCGCTGGCTGCCGTCGAGCTCGGCTTCATGCTCGGCGGTTCGGTGGTCATCGAATCGGTCTTCTCGCTCAACGGCCTGGGGCAGCTGGCCTGGGACGCCATCTCGCGCAACGACTATCCCGTGGTGCAGGCCGTGGTGCTGATCATCGCGCTGTTCTACATCGTGCTGACATTGCTGGCGGACGTCGCCAACGCCGCGCTCGATCCCCGCATTCGCACCCGCTGAGGAGAACGACATGACGACTTCGAGCGTTTCGCCAACCGCTTCTTCAGCCTCGACGCCTGGCACTGGCCTCGGCGAAATTTCGCTGCAGCCACCGGCCTGGTCGCGAGTGACGCGGCGACTGTTCGGCCATCGTGGCCTGGCGATCGGCCTGATCGTGGTCGGGCTGGCGATCCTGATCGCCATCTTCGCGCCGCTGCTGGCGCCGCATGATCCGTATCACCAGGACATCGCCAATCGCATGGTTCCGCCGGTCTGGCATGACGAGGGTTCCTGGGAGCATGTACTGGGCACCGACAAACTGGGACGCGACACCTTGAGCCGGCTGCTCTTCGGCACCCGCATTTCGCTGACCATCGGGCTGGTGGTCGCGCTGATCTCCGGCGTCATCGGCACCACGCTGGGCGTGCTGGCCGGCTACTTCGGCGGGCGCGTGGATGCGGTCATCAGCTACATCATCACCACGCGGCTGGCGATGCCGGTGGTGCTGGTGGCATTGGCGCTGGCCTCGCTGACCGGTGGCTCCTTGACCACGGTGATACTGCTGCTGGGGCTGCTGCTGTGGGACCGCTTCGCGGTCGTCTCGCGCTCGGTCACCCAGCAGGTGCGCGATGCCGAGTACGTCTTTGCTGCGCGCACGCTGGGCTGTTCGCTGCCCTACATCCTGCTGCGCGAGGTGCTGCCCAACATCGCCGGCTCCCTGATCGTGGTGATGACCCTGGAAATGGCTCACGCGATCCTGCTCGAGGCGACGCTGTCGTTTCTCGGCATGGGCGTTCAGCCGCCGCTGCCGTCCTGGGGGCTGATGGTCGCCGAGGGCAAGGCCTACATGTTCTTCCAGCCCTGGGTCATCGCGATTCCCGGTATTGCGCTGTTCGTGCTGGTACTGGCGATCAACCTGCTCGGCGATGGGTTACGGGACCTCAATGCACCGGGAGGGCGCAACTGATGCCATTACTCGAAGTGAACAACCTGCGCGTCGACCTGCCGGTAGAGGCCGGGACGCTGCACGCCGTGCGCGGGATCGATTTTCATGTCGAGCGTGGCGAGATGCTCTGTCTGGTGGGGGAGTCCGGCTGCGGCAAGTCGATGACCTCGCTGGCCCTGATGGGGCTGCTGCCTCGCAAGGCCAGGCTCACGGCCGATCGCCTGCAGTTCGACGGCATCGACCTGACCATGCTTTCCGAGCGTCGCCGCAGCGATCTGCGGGGGGCACGAATGTCGATGATCTTCCAGGAGCCGATGACCGCGCTCAACCCTGCCTACACCCTGGGCAACCAGCTCTGCGAAGGGCTGATCCGTCATCGCGGCGTCAGCCGGCAGGAGGCGCGCGAGCGGGCGATCTATCTGCTCGAGCGCGTCGGCATCAGCGCCGCGAAAGACCGTTTGAACCAGTATCCGCATCAGCTCTCCGGCGGGCTGCGCCAGCGCGTGATGATCGCCATGGCGCTGATGTGCGAGCCGGACCTGATCATCGCCGACGAGCCGACCACCGCGCTCGACGTGACGATCCAGGCACAGATCCTGCGTCTGCTGCGGGAGCTGCAGCAGGAGTTCGGCACTGCGGTGATCTTCATCACTCACGACCTTGGGGTCGTGGCGCGCATCGCCGATCGGGTGGCGGTGATGTACGCCGGCGAGGTGATCGAATCGGCACCCACGCCGGCACTCTATGCCAATCCGGCTCATCCCTACACCCGCGGGCTGTTGAGCTGCATTCCCGCGCCGGGCAAGACGCCGCCCGGCAGTCGGCTGCAGGCGATCCCGGGCGTCGTGCCCAGCCTGGTCGGGCACGTCGAGGGGTGCGCCTTTCGCAATCGCTGCCCGCAGGCGCAGCCGACCTGTGAGCGGACCCCGCCGTTGATGTCCCTGTCCGGCGATCATCGCGCCCGCTGTCACTATGCCGACCGGCCGGTACCGGCACCGCGTCCACCGGAGACCATTTCATGAACGCACAACCCATCACCGAGGTAGCCGAATCCCGCCCGTTGCCGTCGGACTCCGCTTCGGTATCCCGTGCCGTCACCCCGGCGCTGGAGCTTTGCGGGCTCTCGAAAACCTTCACCCTGGGCGGGGGCCTGTTCAAGCGCGGACGCACGCTCGGTGCGGTCAGCAATGTTTCGCTGCGGATTCCGCGCGGCCAGGTCATGGGGCTCGTTGGCGAGTCGGGCTGCGGCAAGAGCACGCTGGCCAAGATGCTGCTGGGGCTGACGACGCCGAGCGACGGCGACGTGCTGGTCGATGGCAGGCCGGTACGGGGCGCCGATCAGAAGGCGTTGGCCCGCCACATTCAGCCGATCTTCCAGGATCCATACTCTTCGCTCAATCCGCGTAAGCGAATCGCCCAGATCGTCGGCTTGCCGCTGCGGGTGCATGGCATTGGCACGCCTCGCGAGCAGGCGGCGCATGTCGCCGAAACCCTGGATGTGGTGGGTCTGCCCCGGCGCGCCGCCGAGCAGTTTCCCGGCCAGCTTTCCGGCGGGCAGCGTCAGCGCGTGGCGATCGCCCGCGCGCTGGTCATGCGTCCGGACATCGTGATCTGCGACGAGCCGACCTCGGCGCTGGACGTCTCGGTCCAGGCGCAGATCCTCAATCTGCTGCTCGATCTCAAGGCCGAGTTCGGGCTGACCTACCTGTTCATCAGCCATGATCTGGCCGTGGTCGAGCATCTGGTCGACCGGGTCGCGGTGATGTATCTGGGCCGCATCGTCGAGGAGGGCACGCGGGAGCAGATCTTCGGCTCGCCACGTCACCCTTATACCCGGGCGCTGCTGGATTCCGCACTGACCCCGGAGCCGGGGCTGGGCGTGCCGGATATCGGGCTGGGCGACGCCACGCCGGACCCTAGCGATCCGCCCGCCGGCTGTGCCTTCCATCCGCGCTGCCCCAAGGCGCAGGCGACCTGCCGGCAGCAACGGCCGCGGCTGGAAGATATTCGGGGCGATAACGCCCGGGTGGCCTGCCATCTGGCTTGAACCGCCCCCACGGCGATCACCAGTTCAACGAGTGTTCCTAGTCAACGAGGAGAGATTCATGGCGCGATCACAAGCGCTGCAACACGCCTGGCAAGCCTTCGACAGCGGCGATTTCCTGCGCCAGCTCGAGGCCCGCGTCGCGGTACGCAGCGAAAGCCAGGAGGCCGGGCGCGACGACGAGCTGCGGCGCTATCTGACCTATTTCGTGATTCCCGATATCGAGAAGCTGGGCTTCACCTGGGAGATCGTCGACAACCCGGTCGACGGATTCGGGCCGTTCCTGCTGGCCGAGCGCATCGAGGCCGAGGCGACGCTGACGCTGCTGACCTACGGTCACGGCGATGTGGTGCGGGGTTACGACGGGCAGTGGCGCGAAGGGCTTTCGCCGTGGCGGATCGTGGTCGAAGGCGAGCGCTGGTATGGTCGCGGCACCGCCGACAACAAGGGCCAGCACACCCTCAATTTCGCGGCGCTGGAGAGCGTCATCGCCGCGCGCGGCGGCACGCTGGGCTACAACGTCAAGTTGGTTCTGGAGATGGGGGAGGAGACCGGCTCGCCAGGCTTGAAGGCCGTCTGCGAAGCTCATCGTGATCGCTTGGCGGCGGATCTGTTCATCGCTTCCGACGGCCCGCGCCTGTCGGCGGATTCACCGACGCTCTTCCTCGGCTCCCGCGGCTCGTTCAATTTCGACCTGCGCCTGCGTGCCCGCGACGGTGCTCACCACTCCGGCAACTGGGGCGGGGTGCTCTCCAATCCGGCGACGCGGCTCGCCAACGCCTGGTCGACGCTGGTCGACGCCCACGGCAGAATCCTGATCGACGGTCTGCGGCCGCCGGCCATTCCTGCTGCCGTGAAGGAGGCCGTTGCTTCCCTGGAAGTCGGCGCGACGCCGGGCGACCCCCCGATCGACCCGAACTGGGGCGAGCCGGGCCTGTTGCCGCCGGAACGGCTGTTCGCCTGGAACACCCTGGAGCTGCTGGCGATCAAGGCCGGCAACCCGGAGGCGCCTGTCAACGCCATTCCCGGCGAGGCCTACGCACACTGCCAGCTGCGCTTCGTCGTCGGCAGCGATCGTGAACGCTTCCTCGATCACCTGCGCCAGCACCTCGACGCCCACGGCTTCGAGGATATCGAAGTCAGCAGCGCGCGCATGTCGCAGATGAACGCGACGCGGCTCGATCCGACGGATCCTTGGGTCAATTGGGCACTGGCATCGATGCGGGAATCCAGCGGCAAGACACCGACGCTGCTGCCCAACCTGGGCGGCTCGCTGCCCAACGATATCTTCGCCGAGACGCTCGGTCTGCCGACGCTGTGGGTGCCGCACTCCTATCCCGCCTGTTCCCAGCACGCCCCCGACGAGCACGCGCTGGCGAGCATCGTGCGGGAAGGCCTGGGTATCATGGCCGGGTTATGGTGGGATCTGGCCGAGCAGGGCCGCGACATAGTGAAGGAGCGTGAGAAATGGCATCGCTGACCGACGCGGAGACGATGATGGCCACGGCCTGCGAGTGGCTCGCCAGCCAGCAGGCGGAGATGATCGAGTGCCTGAAGACACTGGTCGATATCGATTCCAACAGCTACGACAAGGCCGGCACCGATGCGGTGGCGGACGTCATCGTGGGCTGGCTTCAGGCCGACGGAATTGCCGTCACACGCACGCCGCGGCCGGACGCCGGCGATATTCTCGAAGCGCGGCTGGAGGGCGACGGCAGCGACGACGCCAACGTCCATGTGCTGATGATGGGGCATCGCGATACGGTGTTCCCGACGGGGACGGTCGCCGAGCGGGGCTTCACCCGCGAGGGCGATACCGCGTTCGGCCCCGGCGTCGCCGACATGAAAGCCGGGCTGGTGATGAATGTCTTCGTGCTGCGGGCACTCAAGCGGCTGGCGCCATTGCCGTTCCCGGTGCGTGCGCTGTTCACCGCGGACGAGGAGATCGGCTCCCGCGACGGTACCGCCTTCATTCGCGAGGCGGCCAGTGGTGCGCGAGCCGTGCTCAACGCGGAGCCGGGGCGAATCAGTGGCAACGTGGTGACCGGGCGCAAGGGCGGCGCCGCCTTCCAGATCGAGGTGACCGGTGTGGCTGCACACTCCGGCGTCAGCCACGCCGACGGCGCCAGTGCCATCGAGACGCTGGCGCGCAAGATCGTCAAGCTGCATGCCTTGACCGACTACGACAGCGGCGTGACCACCAATGTCGGTCTGATCGAGGGCGGCGTCTCGCGCAATACCGTGGCTCCCTCGGCGACGGCCCAGCTGGATACGCGCTTCGTCACCAATCAGCAGCGTGTCGAGCTGCTGGCGGCGATCGAGGCGATCATCGCCGAGGAAGAAGTCCCTGGAACGCAGGCGACGATCCGCCAGACCTCCGGCTTCCTGCCGATGGAGCCGGCCATGAGCGAGGCGCTGTTCGCGCGCTATCGGGCGCAGGCCGAGAAGCTCGGCTTCAGCGTCGAGGGCGAATTCACCGGCGGCTGTTCGGACGCTGGCACCACGGCGAGTCTGGGTATCCCCACGCTATGCGGCACCGGTCCGGTTGGCGCCAAGATGCACACCGACGACGAGTATTGCCGCCTGGACACCTTCGTGCCGCGGGCGCAGGCGGTGGCCGCGACGATTCTGGATCTCGCCGCCGACGCGTCACGCTGAGACGCGCCGGGACAGCCTACGGAAGCCGGCGGAAGATGAATCAGCGATGATCGGCGAAGCGGTCGGTCGCCCGTATCAGGGCGGCCAGGGTTTCGGGTTCGCTGAAGGCGTGGCCGGCAGCCTCGATGATCTCGAGCGTCGCGTCGGGCCACGCCTTCGACAGATCCCAGGCATTCTGAAGCGGGCAGACCATGTCGTAGCGGCCGTGAACGATCACCCCGGGGATGCCGGCGAGGCGGTCGGCCTGGCGTAGCAGCTGGTCGTCGAACTCGAAGAACCCCTTGTTGATGAAGTAGTGATTCTCGATCCGTGCGAAGGCCAGGGCGAAATGGTCGGCGGCATGCGAGGCGGTGGCATCGACGGGGATCAGCTTCGAGGTCTCGCCTTCCCAGACGCTCCAGCGCCGGGCGGCTTGGAGCTGGCGCTCGATGTCATCGCCTTTGAGCAGTTCGTGAAAGGCGGGAATGATATCGTCGCGCTGTTCCTCGGGAAGAATCGACACCAGCCGCTCCCACTTTTCGGGGAACATGTTGCGCGCGCCGTGCTTGTAGAACCAGTCGAGCTCCTGCTGGCGCATGGTGAAGATGCCGCGCAGCACGAGTTCGCTGACGCGCTCGGGATGCCGCTCGGCGTAAGCGAGGGCCAGCGTCGAGCCCCAGGACCCGCCGAAGACCTGCCACCGTTCGGCACCGATCATCTCGCGCAGGCGTTCCATATCCTCGATCAGATGCCAGGTGGTGTTGTTATCGAGGCTCGCGTGCGGCGTCGAGCGGCCGCAGCCACGCTGATCGAACAGCAGGATGTCGTAGCGCGCCGGGTCGAACAGTTGGCGATGGATCGGTTTGCAGCCGCCGCCGGGGCCGCCGTGGAGAAAGACCACCGGCTTGCCGTCCGGGTTGCCGCAGCGCTCCCAGTAGACCTGATGGCCGTCGCCGGTATCCAGATGACCGTAGGCGTGAGGTTCGATAGGCGGATAGAGCGGGTTGGATTCAGACATGGTTGACCTTGTTGGAAATAGGGCGTTGTCGTGGCACTGACAAGAAGCGTCGCGCTGACAAAAACGTTGCACTGACGAGAAACCAGCATAAAGGCCGCGTAGGGCAGGAACCAGGCATGGCGCCGACTCGATGCGAGGTCGGTGATGTCGTCATGCGGCTCTGCTACCATCGTCGCCATTCAATTGGCTTCGGCGCGCCGAGACCGGTGCCGAGCTATCGTTTCGTTGCCGAGGGGGCGATCGCCAGCGCGGTCGAATCAGAGAGTCCATGAAATCACGTTCCGGCGATACCGGTTTTCGCCATCTGTTTCACTCCACGGGCTACTCGTTGAAGGGGCTGGTTGCCGCCTTTCGCAACGAGGCTGCCTTTCGCCAGGAGGTAGCGCTCTGCGTCATTCTGGTGCCGTTGGCTTGGTGGATCGGCGAGAACCCCGTCGAATGGCTGGTACTGGTCGGCAGCTGCGTCTTTGTGTTGATCGTCGAGCTGCTCAACAGTGCGGTGGAGACGGTCGTCGATCGCATCGGCCCGGAGCATCACGAGCTTTCCGGGCGCGCCAAGGATATCGGTTCTGCGGCGGTGATGCTGGCCCTGGGCATGGCGGCGGTGACCTGGGGGTTGTTGGCGTGGGACAAGTTCGTCGGCTGAATTCCCAGGCCCACCGCCCGCCCCGCGAGTTCGATACCAATCGACGCCTTCCGGTTCAGCTCAAACCGGTGCTTCAAGATCCCTTGGGGTATCGACGTCCCGCCAGATGCCTGCATCGTCGACATCGATGATATGAACGGCTTGGCGATTTGCCTGCACGACGCCTCTGGCGCCTTCCCCTTCCTTCAGTTCGGCCAGCGCCGGCCACAGATCACGCCCGAACAGCACCGGATGGCCACGTTTCCCTTGGTGGTGCGGCATGACGATGCGTGCCGGGCCGGCGTGCCGGTTGAGTCGTGAACAGGTGGCGGCGTTCAACCACGGCATGTCGGCCAGAATCACGGCGGCGGCGACAGCGTTGTCCTGCTGTGAGATCAACTCTCGAAATGCGTCGCCGAGGCTGCCTCCCAGCCCGTTGCCCGCATGCGGGGCCGCCATGCGGAGGAGATCGTTGTAGGCCACCAGGGCTTCGCCCAAGTCATCCTCCGGGCGGATGACCAGCCAGCATCGCGGATAGACCTGCGAGGCGGTTGCCAGCGTCGTCTCCAGCAGGGTTCGCCCGTCGTCCAGCCTGGCCCGGCGCTTGTCGCTGCCGAACCGGCGGGAGACGCCGGCGGCCATGATCAGCGCGACGATTTCGGGCGACCGCTCCTTGCCCCGAAATTCACAGCTCATGGCGTGGCTTGCCGCGACGCACGCGCAGGATGTCGGCGACCACGGCGAGGGCGATCTCCGCGGGCGTCTTGCTGTCGAGATGGAGCCCGATCGGCATGTGGATTCTTGAGATAGCCTCGTCATCCAGGCCGCCGGAGCGCTTCAGCCGCTCGGCGCGCTTCTCGGACGTGCGTTTCGATCCCATCACGCCGATATAGAACGCCGGCGTGCGTACCGCCTCGATCATTGCCAGGTCGTCGATCCGTGGATCGTGGGTCAGGGCGACGATAGCGGTAGCGGCGTGGGTGGCGCCGGAACCGATGAACAGTGACGGCAACACCGACTGCACCTCGACGCCTTCGATCCGGAAATCGCGTCTGGCTTCCTCTCTGGGATCGCAGACGATCACTTCGAATCCCAGCGCGCGGGCGAATTCGGCGCAGAAACGCGATACCGGTGAAATGCCGGCGATGATCAGACGTAGCGCCGGGCCGACGCGAAGCTGGATGATCTGGCCGTCGCGCTCGACGCGCGGACCATTCTCGCCGGCCTCGACGAAGCGCTTGCGGCCGCTCTCCAGATCGATCCGCCGTACCAGCGAGCGCTGGCCCAGCAAGGTGGCGTGAAGCACTTCCAGGTGCGTCAGCGTCTCGGCATCCGGCGTCAGTCGCTCCACCAGCACGTCGAGAATTCCGCCGCAGGGCAGCGATACCTGCGGCGATTCGTCGGCGCCCTCGCCGTAACGCACGACCGATAGCGCAGCGTCGAAATGGCCTTCGGCGATCCTGCCGAGAAAGTCCTCTTCGATGCAGCCGCCGGAAAGCGAGCCGACATGCGTGCCGTCCGCTTTGGCGACCAGCATCGAGCCCGGCTCGCGCGGCGACGAGCCGAATGTCGCCAGCACGCTGCAGAGCCAGATCGGTTCGCCGGCATTGGCCCATTCGAGGGCGGCATCGATGACTTGAAGGTCGAGATGTTGCATGGGCGTCATCTGTTGGGGTCAGTGAAATATCCTGACGCGGTGGTGAATCGATGCTGTGTAGAGTAATCGATACCGACGACAGGAAGAGAGAGGTTCGCGACTACCATGACCGTTTCGTAGGATCGGGCAAGCATTCCGCAGATTCTGGATCATGCGGCCATGACTTTTTCACAGAAATCCTCGAAGCGCCCGCTGTAGTAGTGCTCGCGTGGCCAGCCGGTGCGCGGAAGGTAGAAAAACATCTCTTCGAGACGTGACTTGATGGTGGTGTGGTTCTTGGTGTCGATGACGAACACGTGCTTGCCCTTGGCGTCGTTGGGGCTTTCGGCCAGCTGGCGCAGGATGAAGCGCACCAGCGAGTCTTCCTGCGGCATGCTGTAGCCGACGATCACCAGCACGTCGGTTTCCCGCAGCAGGCGCACGGCCTTGGGAAACACCTGGTGGAAGTAGGGCTCGTCGTAGTCCTGAACCTGGGAGGGCAGGATCAGCAGGGGCGGCTCCTGACGAATCTCCGCATCGCTGCGGCGCCGGTACTCGAAGTCGAACCCCTGGGCCGTGGGCAGGATCTCGAACCCGCCGTTGATCTTGATCACGTTGCGGTCGACGGTTCGCGGCAGGTGCTCCCAGATCGAGCCGCCGCAGATGCGCTGCGGCGTGATGCCGCGATAGAGCCTTCCAAATACCGGTGCTTGCTGGCGATAGACATGCTCGAGAATGGTCTCGATGGTGAAGTCGTAGTTGGTGGTCAGGAAATGGTAGAGCGGCCAGTTCTCGTCGAGGCCGGCCCGGCCGGCGCGATCTTCCAGCGAGGCGAAGAACTGCATGATTGCGCGCTGGCCTTCGCTGTCGTAGGACGAGGTGAAGCGTAGCGTGTCGTCGTCGACGTTGTGGATATCGCAGGCGGCGCTGAAGCGGCGCATGACCAGCGTGCGCAGTTCATGGATGCTCAGCCGCAGGTTCTGATCGTCGAAGTAGCGATTGCGGATATCGGGATAGCGCACCTGCATGTCGAGGACGTAGCGCAGGTTCTTGAAGCGCTCGAAGTCCAGGTGGCGGTAGTCCTCCCAGCCGATGACGTGCATCACGTGCTGGAGGTTGGGGAAGTCACGGATGTCGTCGAGATCGATGGCGAACAGCTCGCCGTCCGTGGGCGAGCGCGGGTCCCACGCCTTGGAGAATCCCGCCCCGCACCAGAAGGTGACCACGGGTGGCTTGCGCAGGTCGAAGTCCTGATCCAGCAGCCCGGTCATCAGTGTTTCGAACGCCTCGACCGTGGCGGCATTGTTGATGTCGGTGGAGGACATCGAATCAACTCGCCTGCATAGACGGGGCATCCACGTCATCGAGACCGATGTCGACTGCCGGTGCCGACTGGGTGATACGACCGACCGAGATGAAATCGACGCCGGTTTCGGCGATATCGCGAATCGTCTCCAGGCGCACGCCGCCGGAGGCTTCCAGCGGCACGCGGCCGTCCACCAGCTCGACCGCCCGGCGCATCGTCTCGACCGGCATGTTGTCGAGCATGATCACGTCCGCGCCGGCCGCCAGAGCTTCTTCCACCTGATCCAGCCGGTCGCACTCCACCTCGATGCGCGTCAGCACCGGCACCCGGGATCTCGCTCGCGCCACGGCGGCGCTGATGCTCCCGCAGACCGCGATGTGGTTGTCTTTGAGCATGACGCCACTGTCCAGGCCGAGACGATGGTTGCGCCCGCCGCCGCACGCGACGGCGTGTTTTTCCAGCGCGCGCAGGCCAAGCGTCGTCTTGCGGGTATCGACCAGCTGCGCCCCGGTGCCGGCGATTCGCTCGACATATTGCGCGGTGAGCGTGGCGATACCCGATAGATGCTGGATCAGGTTGAGTGCGGTGCGCTCCACCGTCAGCAGGCTGCGAGCCGGGCCTTGCAGGTGCATCAGCGTGGTGCCTTCGGGTACTGCCTGGCCATCCGCGACCCGTAGCTCGATATCGATACTCGAATCGTAGAGCGAGAAAGCGCGCGCCGCGACCGAGAGTCCGGCGATGGTCATCGGTTCTCGCGCGCGCATCTCGAACTGGCCCGTCTGCGCTGCATCGACCATCAGCGTCGCGGTCAGGTCAACGTGGCCGATATCCTCGGTCAGGAACTCGCGCAGGCGCGCGTCGAGTGCCATGGGATCCATCGACCAGACGGTCGACGCCGGAGAGAGGTGTGTTGCGCTCATCGAAAATTCCATTGCGGTTTCATCGTCGTCGAGACTATCGCGTTATCATCGGCTCTGCAGTGAAGGTCTCGCTGCCGACAGGGGAACATTGCAACGATCATAATATGAGGAATCGCCAATGAGCGCTCGGCGCTGGGTATGGGGGGTGTGGGCCCTGGTTCTGCTCTGCTATGTGGTGCCTTACGGTCTACTGGACCAGGTGCATGCCTGGTACGGCAGTTTTCTGTTCTGGTGTGTCATCGGGATACTGGTTATCGTCGCCAACATCATGATTACCCGTACGTTTCAGGCCGGGCCCGCGCGTGACGTCTTATCTCGAAATGACGAATTGCATGACGACGGGGAGCAATAGGCGATGACCATCGGACTGATCTGGAGTGCAGTCATCATCTACCTGGTCGTGGGCCTGGGAGTGGCATTTCTCTCTCGAGGCAAGATCACCAACGGCGCCGGCGTTGATATGTCGGGTTACTTCCTGGGTAACCGTCAGATGAAGGGCTTCGTTTCCGCGCTGAGCTACAGCGCGACGACCTACAGCGCCTTCATGATGGTGGGGCTGGCGGGGCTGACCTACGCCGGCGGCGTCGGGGCGTTCGGCTTCGAGATCGTCTATTTCGCCGGCGTGTCGCTGGTGGCGATCTTTGGCCCCAAGTTCTGGGCAGTGGGCAAGCGCTTCGGTTACGTCACCCCCAGCGAAATGCTGGGTCACCGCTACGGTGACAAGAAGGTCGCCGTGGCGACCGCGGCGGCGAGCTGCCTGTTCCTGATTCCCTACGCGGCGGTGCAACTGGCCGGTGTCGGCTATCTGCTGGCGGGGATGAGCGGCGGGTCGATCTCGTTCACCACCGGCGTGGTGGTGGCGACGATCCTGGCGATCCTGTTCTCCTATATTGCCGGGATTCGTTCGGTGATGTGGACGGACTCGCTGCAGGCGCTGTTCATGATCGTGGCCTCGACGCTGGTCGCGCTGCTGGTGGTGCACTCGCTTGGCGGCTTCTCGGTGCTGTTCGACACGCTCGCCACGCAGCATCCAGCCTCTCTCACCGTACCCGGGCCGGGGCTGTTCAGCTTCACGACGTTTCTGGGGCTGACGATTCCGTGGTTCTTCTTCAGCCTTTCCAACCCTCAGGTGAGCCAGCGGCTGTTCATGCCGGCGTCGCTCCGGTCGATGCGCCAGATGCTGATCGGCTTTCTGATCTTCGGCTTCATCTACACCGTGGTATCGGTGCTGTGGGGCTTCTCGGCGCTGGTGGCCTTCCCCGATCTGGCCAAGTCGGATCTGGCGACGCCGACGCTGCTGGCCTCCGAGCACGTGCCGCCGGTGCTGGGCGTGATCGTGATGGTGGGCATTCTGGCGGCGGCGGTGTCGACCATCGACTCGATCATGCTGACGCTGTCGTCGATGCTCTCGCGTGACGTCTACGCCAACGTCGCGGCCCAGGCCAGCGAATCCCGCCAGCTCAAGGTCGGCAAGTGGGTACTGCCGGTCATCGCGATCCTGGCGTTCGTCTTCGCCGAACTGCAGCTCAACCTGATCGCGGTGTTGTCGGTGGCGGCATCGACCGGCCTGGTGGTGATCGTGCCGGCAATCATCGGCGCCTTCTACTGGAAGCGCGGTACGGCGGCCGGCGCGCTGGCGAGCATCGTCATCGGTGGCCTGGTCGTCATTGCGCTCTACGTGAGTGGCGCCAAACCGCTCGGCCTGCCCCCCGGCATCTGGGCGTTGCCGATCGCGGTGGTGCTGTTCGTGGCGGTCAGCCTGGCGACTCGCACCTCGCGCGAGACGGCCGAGGCGTTCATGACCACCGCTGGCACTGCCGGGCCGGATTCCGGGGCCGCCAGCGTCGAGCGTTCGCCGCTCGCTTGACGGAGGTGCCGTGCCTCGTTACTGCTGGGCGGTCAGTGTGCCCCCGGGGCGTCGGCGCATCGCCACCGCGATCGCCAGCAGTACAGCGATGGCCGGAATCAATACCAGATTCAGCGCCTGCCAGCCCAACCAGGCATTCAACGGGCCGGCCAGCAGGGCCGACAGGCAGGTCAGCGAGAACACGATGCAGTCGTTGACCGCCTGGACCCGCGGCGCCTCCGCGGGACGATAGGTGGTCGTCAGCCAGGCGCTGGCCGGCAGGAAGGTGAAGTTCCAGCCCAGGCCCAGCAGCAGCAGACCGGCGCCGAAGGCCCAGAGCTGGGGCGTCAGCCAGGCACACAGGGCGCTGCCGAGCAGGCACACGGCGCCCGCCGCGATCATGTTGGCGTGACCGAAACGCCGGGTCAGGCGTCCGGTGAAAAAGGAGGGCGCGAACATCGCCAGCATGTGCCATTGGATCACGCTGGCGACCTCGCCGAAGGCGTGGCCGGCCTGCGACATCGCCAGCGGGGTGGCGGTCATCGCCAGATTCATGACGGCATAGCCCAGCGCGGCACTGGCTATCGCCGCCAGCGATTGCGGTTGCCGCAGCAGCAAGTGCAGGGAACGGGCGGGACGGGGCGCGTCTCGATCGTTGGGGTCGGGCAGCACAAGGGCCTGTAGGATTATCAGGGCTGCGAGATAAAGGCCCGCCAGGCCGAAGAAACTGCCCAGGAAGGGAACCTCGAAGATATTTTGTAATCGCCGGGCCATCCACGGGCCGAGTAGGGCGGCGACGATACCGCCGGCCATTACCAGGCTGATGGCGCTGTCACGCTGGCGAATGTCGGCGGCGCCCACCGCGGCGAAGCGGTAGAGCATGCCGACGCCGATGCTCATACCGATGGCGAAGGTGCCGAGGTTGAATAGCCAGAAGTGTTCGTCGATCAACGCCAACAGGCAGCCAACGATGCCTGCCAGCCCGACCAGGTTGCCGATCAGAAAGGTGCGTTTGCGACCAAGGCGCGCGGTGAGCCAGCCGGCCGGCAGGGTTGCCGCGGTCAATCCCAACAGCTGTGCGGCCACCGGCAGCGTGCTCCAGTCGGCGGAGGGGGAGAGTGCCGCTCCGATCAATGGCGACGAGGCGATCAGCAGCACATTGCCGCTGACCAGTAGCGCCTGGCACAGTGCCAGCCCCCACACGGCAACCGGCAGGCGAGCCGATACTGGTGATGTCATGAGACCTCCGGTTGTCGATGACCGAAACGCGCACGGTAGACACTGGGTGCAAGGCCATAGTGGCGCTGGAACAGGCGTCTGAGTTGTTCGCTGCTGCCCAACCGGCAATGTTCGGCAATGCGCGACAGCGAGGCATCGCTCTCCGCCAGCGATCGACGCGCCGATTCGAGCCGCAGGCGGGTGAGGAACTCCCCCGGCGTCATCTGCAACTGCTGGCGGAAGAGGCGCTGGAAGTGGCGGGGTGTCACTGCCATTCGGGCGGCGAGGGTCTCGCTGTCCCATGCCTGCAATGGATTCGTCAGTACCTCGTCGATCAGCCGACGCAGGCGTCCCTGGCTGGCGAGCTGGCAACGCAGGCCTTCGCTGAACTGTGCCTGGTCGCCGGGGCGATGCAGAAACATCACCAGTTCGCGGGCGACGCGGCCGGCCAGCGCATCGCCATGGTCACGGGCCACCAGCGCGAGCGCCAGGTCGATGCCGGCCGTGACGCCTGCGCTGGTATGGATGCCGCCACTCTCCAGATAGAGCGCCTCGGCGCTGACTCGTATTCCGGGGAATTCAGCGGCGAGCCGCTGCGCCTGGCGCCAGTGAGTGGTGGCGCGTCTGCCTTCGAGCAGACCGGCCCGGGCCAGGGCAAAGGCGCCGGTGCAGACCGAGCCGACTCGGGGCGTCGAGCGCGCGCGTTCACCCAACGCCTGGACGATGGTGTCGCCCAGCGCATGGACGCCATGGCCGCCGGCAATCAGCAGGGTATCGCCCGGCGTGGTCTCGGCCAGGGCATGGGTGGCTATCAGGGACATGCCACTATTGGTGCGTATCGGGCCTGCGGTTGCGGCCAGCAGGCGCAGTCGATAAAGCGGTGCCGCAGCTTCGTCGTTGGCGCTGGCGAAAACCTGCCAGGGGCCACTGACATCCAGCAATTGGCAGTCGGTGTAGGCGAAAAGGTCGATGGTGTGCGTCATCTAGCGGCATCCGGAAAGCGTCGTCACAGTCTGAAGCCGCTGCGGGATGTCGGCAATGACATCGATCCCACCAAAAACGACACCTCATTCTTTAGTCGACTTTACAACTTTTGGATGTTTTCCGGTGCTTTCCATGGAGAGGATTTGCGGATTATTCTTAAAGTTTATTCTACTAACTAAGTTGGAGAACGCCATGTCACCTTCAATTTCTCGCCGTGTCGGTGGATTGCCATTGATGCTTATGGGTAGCTTGTTTCTGGCGGGTTCGGCTCAGGCCTATTCCGCGTTTTCACCGGATTCCCCCTACATGTTTGGTGACTGGGGTGGCGAGCGCACGGCGCTGGAAGAAGCCGGAGTCTCTTTCAACTTCGACTACGTGGGTGAAGCGGCGACCATTCTCGATGGCGGCTACCGCGACAGCCACGTGACGAAGTACGCGGATCAGTTCGCGGTCGGTGCCAATTTCGATCTCGACCGTCTCGTGGGGATTCCCGACGCCGAGTTCCAGGTCACGGTGACCAACCGTAACGGGCATAGCGTCAACGACCGCATGAGCGATCCCGATGCGACCGTCGGCGGTTCTTCGGTGCAGGAAGTGCAGGGGCGCGGGCCGGTGACGCGGCTGACGCAGTTCTGGTATCGCCAGCGCTTCTTCGACGATGCCTTGGCGGTCAAGCTGGGACGAATCCCGTTCGGCGACGACTTCGCCACCATCGATAGCAACTTCCAGAACCTGGCGTTCGGTAGCGGGCAGCCCGGCAACCGGGGCAACAACATCTATAACTGGCCGATCGCGCAATGGGCCGCGGTGGTGCGTGCCGACTTCACGCCAGAGTGGTATCTCCAGTTCGGCGCCTTCGACGTCAACGACAGCAACCTGGAAAACGACAACGGCTTCGATCTGCGCACCAGTGGCAGCGATGGCACGCTCTATCCGGTCGAGCTGGGCTTCACGCCGACGTTGAACGGCCTGCCGGGCGCCTACAAGGTGGGTTATTACTACAACGACGTCGACAGTCGCGCCTACGGCGATCGGCCCGCCAGCAGCACCACCAACGCCGGCCTCTACTACGTGGTTCAGCAGCAGGTGACCACCCGCGACGGCAATTCGGACCGAGGCCTGACGCTGTTCAGCATGGGCAACGCCAACCATGGAGATACCGCCGGCATCGACCGCTATGTCTCGATCGGCGCGACCTACGCCGGCCCCTTCGACGCCCGCCCGCAGGACGACGCCGGCATCGGGCTGGCTTATCTGCACGTCAACGACGACGTCAACGATTACATCGACTACTACAACGCCATGCCCGGCAATACCCTCTCGCCGTTGCCGCGCCAGGGTCACGAGTACGATGCCGAAATCTATTACAGCTTCAACCTCACCAACTACCTGACGCTACGACCCAACCTGCAGTACGTGGTCAATCCATCGGCGGTGGATTCCGTCGACAATGCCTGGGTTGCCGGCACCACGCTCAAGGCGAGTTTCTGAGCGAAGCGGGCACAAGAAAACGGCGGCCCTAGGGCCGCCGTTTCTTGGGCGTTTTGCCGATACGGATCGACCTATGCCAGGTCGAAGCGGTCCAGGTTCATCACCTTGGTCCAGGCGGCAACGAAGTCCTTGACGAACTTCTCCTTGGCATCGCTGCTGGCGTAGACCTCGGCCAGCGCGCGCAGTACCGAGTGTGAACCGAACACCAGATCGTTGCGGGTGGCGGTGTACTTCAACTCGCCGCTCTTGCGATCCTTGCCCTCGAACAGTTCGGCCTCGCCGTCCACCGCTGTCCATACGATGCCCATGTCCAGCAGGTTGACGAAGAAGTCGTTGCTGAGCACGCCGACCTTGTCGGTGAACACGCCATGGCTTGCGCCATCGTGGTTGGCGCCGAGGACGCGAAGGCCACCGACCAGTACGGTCATCTCCGGAGCGGTCAGGGTCAACTGCTGCGCCTTGTCGACCAGCATCGACTCGGTGGGCGCGCCCTGCCGGCCGCGCTTGTAGTTGCGGAAGCCGTCTGCCCGCGGCTCCATCACCGCGAAGGAGGCGACATCGGTCTGCTCCTGGGTGGCGTCGACACGGCCCGGTGCGAACGGTACCTCGATCTCCACGCCCGCCGCCTTGGCGGCCTGCTCGACGCCGACATTGCCGGCCAGCACGATCACGTCGGCCAGCGAAGCCTTGCCGGACGTCACCTGGATTTCCCGAAGCTTGGGCAGGACCGAGACCGCGATTCGGTTGACTTCCCAATCCTTCTGCGGTGCCAGGGCCAGGCGTGCGCCGTTGGCGCCACCGCGCTTGTCACCACCACGGAAGGTGGAGGCCGAGGCCCATGCGGTGGAGACGAGTTCGGAGACCGACAGGCCGGAATCGGCGATCTGCGCTTTCAACTCGGCGACGTCCGCCGCGCTTGGCGCGTGGATCGGAGCCGGCAGCGGGTCTTGCCAGATCAGGTCTTCCTGCGGCACTTCCGGGCCGAAGTAGCGAGCCTTCGGACCCATGTCGCGGTGAGTCAGCTTGAACCAGGCGCGGGCGAAAGCGTCGGCGAAGGCCTGCGGATCGTTGAGGAAGCGACGCGAGATCTTCTCGAACTCGGGATCGAAGCGCAGCGTGAGGTCGGTGACCAGCATGGTCGGCTTGCGCTTCTTCGACGGATCGAACGGGTCGGGGATGATCTCCGGTGCGTCCTTGGCCTCGTACTGGATGGCGCCGGCCGGGCTGCGGGTCTGCACCCATTCGTACTTGAACAGGTTCTCGAAGAAGTAATTGCTCCACTGGGTCGGGGTCTGGCTCCAAACCACTTCCAGGCCGGAGGTAATGGCGTCGGCGCCCACACCGCTGCCATGGCTGCTGGTCCAGCCCAGGCCCTGCTGTTCCAGCGATGCGGCTTCGGGGTCCGCACCGACCTTGTCCGCCGGACCGGCACCGTGGGTCTTGCCGAGGGTATGGCCGCCGGCGATCAGGGCGACGATCTCCTCGTCGTTCATCGCCATGTTGCCGAAGGTGGCGCGGATGGCCGGGGCCGCCGAGAGCGGGTCGCCACTGGCGTTCGGGCCTTCCGGGTTGACGTAGATCAGGCCCATCTCGGTGGCGGCCAGCGGATTGTTGGCCAGGGTTTCCGGGTCACGGTGCGCCAGCCAGGTCTTCTCGTCGCCCCAGTTGACGTCCATGTCCGGTTCCCACACGTCCTCGCGGCCGGCGGCGAAACCGAAGGTGCGGAAGCCGGAGGATTCCAGCGCCACGTTGCCGGCGAGGACGATGAGGTCGGCCCAGGAGATCTTCTGGCCGTACTTCTGCTTGATCGGCCACAACAGGCGGCGGGCCTTGTCCAGGCTGACGTTGTCCGGCCAGGAGTTGAGCGGAGCGAAGCGCTGCTGGCCACGACCGGCGCCGCCGCGGCCATCGACGAGGCGATAGGTGCCGGCACTATGCCAGGCCATGCGAATGAACAGGCCGATATAGGAGCCCCAGTCGGCCGGCCACCACTCCTGCGAGTCGGTCAGTACCGCCTTGAGGTCGGCCTTCAGTTCGGAGTAGTCGAGTTTCTGGAATTCTTCGCGATAGTTGAACTGCTCACCCAGCGGGTTGGAGCGCTCGGAATGCTGGTTCAGCAGGTCCACGCGCAACTGGTTCGGCCACCAGTCCTGATTGGTGGTGCCGCTGCCGGCGACGGTCGTACTGGCCTTGCCGGAAAACGGACACTTCGCTTCGGTTTCGTTCGACATCTCTCTATCCTCATCTTCTTATGAATCCAGTGGCCGAGCCGGCACGGCCGAGCGCCACCGGAGGCTGGAAAGGCAGACTACGGAGAGATTTACGATTTGTTAAATTGAATGAAGATAGGTTTCTGATAATTTTTTACTATTTAATACCGGGCCCGCCGGCTGTCGGCGGGCCTGGCGGTCGTGGCTCAACTTGCGGGAGGCGTACCCAGGCTGTTGTCCTTGGGCTTGCGGATCACCATGAAGTAGAAGAACACCACCGTCAGGGCGATGAAGAACAGGCTATCCGGGCTGGTGAAGAAGATCGACGGGTTGCCGTCATTGATGGAGAGCGCGCGACGGCAATACTCCTCCAGGCTCGGGCCGAGCACGAAGCCCAGCAGCAGGCAGACGGTGGGATACTTCTGCTTGCGCAGGAAGTAGGCCAGCACGCCGAACACCAGCGCCAGCGCCATCTGGAACGTGGAGTAGGTCGCCACGTAGCTGCCCACCAGCGCGACGATGGCGATGCTCGAGTAGAGCACGTCGCGGCGAATCGACACGATCTTGAGGAAGTAGGGGCCGAGCAGGTAGAGCGTCAGCGGAATCAGGATCAGCGCACTGACGAACAGCGAGGCGAACATCGGCGCGATCAGATCGAGCTGCTGGGTCATGAACTGCGGGCCGGGCTGCAGACCGTTGATGACCAGCACGCCGAGCACGATCGCGGTGGTTGGATCGCCGGGGATGCCGAACGTCAGCATCGGCACGAAGGCGCCGCCGCACATCGAGTTGTTGGCGCATTCCGCCGCCGCGATGCCTTCCGGATTGCCCTTGCCGTAACGCTCGGGGTGCTTGGAAGAGCGCATCGACTCCGCATAGGAGACGAAAGCCGCCATGGAGCCGCCGGCGCCGGGCAGGATACCCACCGCGTAGCCGATGACCGCGCTCTTCAGGTAGCGCATCACGCCGATTTCCCGAACTTCCGACAGCGGCGGAATGAAATCGCGACGGCGCACCTTGGCCGCCTGGATCATGCTGGGATCGACGGTTCGGCTGCTGCGGCTATCGGCCTGGATCAGCAGTTCACTGATGGCGAAGGTGCCGATGATCAACGGCATCATGTCGATGCCCTGGACCAGCACGCTGGTGCCGAAGGTGAAGCGGGCCAGCGGCTGCACCACGTCGATGCCGATGGTGGCGATCATGACGCCGAACAGCGTGGCGATCATGCCCTTGGTGATCGACCCACGCTGGGAAATGATGATCACGATCAGTGCAAAGGCGATCAGCGAGAACTTGCCCGGCGTGCGGATCAGCAGGGCGACGTCGGCCGCCAGCGGCGCCATGACCATCAGCAGCAGCGCGCCCAGCGAACCGCCGATCATCGAGCCCAGTGCGGCGTGACCGAGCGCCTTGGCGCCTTCGCCGCGCTGCTGCATCGGGTAGCCTTCCAGCGCGGTCATCATCGACGACGGCGCACCGGGAATGTTGATGGTCGTGGCGGTGATGCTGCCGCTGCACATGCCTGCCATGAAGATGCTGGCGCAGGCGACCAGCGCCGTGGTCACGTCGAGGCTGTAGGTGAGCGGCAGCAGCAGGGCGATGGCCAGCACCGAGGTCAGGCCCGGCACCGCGCCGAAGAAGGTGCCGATCAGAAAACCGCCGATCATGTAGAGCAGGGTTTCAGGATTGGCGAGGGCGGCGAAACCGCCCAGCAGACCGGAAATCGAATCCATGATCATTGACTCCAGAGCGTGGGCAGGCGGACCTGGAAGACGACCTCGAACAGCAGGTAGCCGGCGACGGTAATGACGATGGCGGCGATCAGCTTGGTCAGCCATTTCTCCCGGAAGCCGCCACTGAACAGGCCGGTCAGCAGCAGCACGTAGACGAAAGTGGCGACGAAATAGCCGATCAGGTCGAACGCCAGCAGGTATCCCGCCGTCAGCACGACGACGCCGATCGCGCCGAGGGAGAGGCCGACATACTGCCTGCGGCGCGGGGCATCGTCGCTGCTCTCGGCGTTGGCGGCGGCCTCTTCCTCGGGCGCCTTGGCCTTGCCGCGTAGCGCATGAACCATGGCGCAGGCCAGCGCGATCAGCATGAGGATGGCGGTGGCGATGGGAAAGAAGGACGCGGTCATGTTGCCGCCCTTCATTGGCGGGCCGAGCTGGATCGCCGAGATCAGGTAGACGAGGGTGATGAGCGCCAGCGCCGCCGGCACGAAAAACTCACCGCCCAGACTCGAGCGCTGGGTCGACTGTCGAGATGAGGGTTTAGATGTCATGAAGGCACCTGTGTAGACGACAAGGCGCCATGCGAGGGGCATGGCGCAGCGTGGATGAGAATGATCGGAGACTTATTTCTCCAGCACGCCCTTGTCGACCAGTTCATCCATGGTGTCGAAGAGCTGCTGCTGGGTGTCGTTCGCCCATTCGGTCACGTCGTCGGCGCCCAGCCAGGCGGGCGTGACGCCGATCTTCTTCAGCCACTGCTGGAACTCGTCGCTCTCGTAAGCCTTGTGGTAGGTGGCTTCCAGCTTCTCGATCACATCGTCCGGGGTACGCGCCGGTGCCACCATGACGATGAAGCTGCCCATCTGCAGGTCCAGGCCGGTATCGGTCTCGGTGACCGGCGGCACGTTGGGGAAGCCTTCGTTCTGGGTGTCGGAGAACTCGACCAGGCCGCGGGCCTGACCGGATTCGATCAGCGGCGCCAGGTCGCCGAGGCTGGTAACCACGGCGTCGACCTCGCCGTTGAGCAACGCTTCCTTCTGCGACGCCGCGCTGTTGTCGTAGGAGACGATCTTGAACTCGGCGCCGGTCAGATCCTGAAGTTGCAGCAGGGTCAAGTGGGTCCTGGCGCCCATGTTCTGAATGCCGATGCGAATGCTGCCGGGTTCTTTCTTGGCGGCGGCGATCAGGTCATCCAGTGTCTTGTAGGGGGAGTTTTCCGGCACGGTGATCGCGTCGGCTTCGCTGGTGATGCGGGCGATCATGCGCATCTTGTCCATGTTGAATCCCGGCAGCATGTTCTTCCACGGGATCGTGATGATGCTGTCGTAGGTGATCGCGGCGACGGTCTGCCCATCCGGACGCGCCTTCATCAACTGGAGCAGGCCGGTTGCCGTCATGCCGCCTTCCACGTTCTCGACATACATCGAGACGGGCAGCGACTCTTCGGCGATATTGGAAACCTTGCGGACGATGGCATCGGTACCGCCGCCGGCGGCTGCCGGCACGATGACGCGGATATCCCGGTTCGGGAAATCGGCCTGGGCGGCGCCGGCCGCCAACGATGCGAGGCAGGCGATGCCGAGGAGTGTCTTCTTGAGCTTCATGGCGTATCCCTTGCTTGATGGTGCAGTTCGAGAGTGGATCCACGGGCGGCGTTCTCTCGTTCGAGCTAACGCCCGCTGGACCCGACGAATTGGCTTGTGCCTTTGTAGCCGTTTTATTCGTACGATGTAATACAACCTTGGTGTGACATCATCGATAATCTGCGACTTAGGCGCGGGCACGATCTGCATCGCTTGGGCCTGACACGGGGCTTCGCTATGCTGGCGGGGCATTCACCAGTCAAGACCCCGACAACAGCCGTCTGGAGCACCCGATGCCGTTACCCGAACCCTGGTTCGCCGAGATCGATAGTCCCGCCACGCTTGCGGGAGCTTGGGCTGAGGCCAGACAGCGCCTGGACGAAGGGCTGGACGCCGCCGGTGCCGATCCGGCCGTCACCGACGCCTGGCTCTCCCTGAGCGATGTGCGTCGGCGCGAGCTTGCCCGGCTGGTCCTGCTGTCGGACTTCGCGCTGGACGCGCTGGTGACGCGGCCGGCGCTGCTTCCCGGCCTGATCGACAGTGGCGAGCTCGAGGCAGCGCCGAATCGGGCGCAGATCGAAGACGCGCTGCACCAGGCGCTGGCAGAAGCGGACGACGAAGCATCGCTCCACAGGGCGCTGCGCCGTTTTCGTCAGGCGCGGATGCTCGGCATCGTGTGGCGGGACCTCAACGGTGCCGAGATGTGGCAGACCGCCGCCAAGGTTTCGGAACTCGCCGAGGTCTGCCTCGAAGGCGCGCTGGGTTGGCTCGAGACGCATCTCGCGCCCCGGTGGGGCAGCCCTGCACCGCGCCGTGACGGCTCGCCTCAACGCCTGATCGTGCTGGGAATGGGCAAGCTCGGCGCCGGCGAACTCAACCTCTCCTCGGATATCGATCTGATTTTCGCGTTTCCGGAGAAAGGCACGACCCGGGGCGGGGAGCGCGAGTATGACCATCAGCAGTACTTCACCAAACTGGGGCAAAAGCTGATCGCCGCGCTGGATGAGATCACCGCCGACGGCTTCGCCTTCCGGGTCGACATGCGCCTGCGACCGTTGGGCGACGGCGGGCCGCTGGTCGGCAGCTTCAACACCTTCACCAGCTACTATCAGGATCAGGGGCGCGAGTGGGAGCGTTACGCCATGCTCAAGGCGCGCCCGGTCGCGGGCGATCTCGATGCCGGGCATGAACTGCTCGATGAACTCAGGCCCTTCATCTATCGCAAGTATCTGGATTTCGGCGCGATCGAATCGCTGCGCGAGATGAAGGCGATGATTCACCGCGAGGTCAAGCGGCTAGGGCGGGACGACAACATCAAGCTGGGGCGCGGCGGGATCCGCGAGGTCGAATTCGTGGTCCAGGCGTTCCAGCTGATCCGCGGCGGCCGGGATACCGAGCTTCAGGTCACCTCGCTGCGGGAGGCCATGGCGCGCCTGGTCACGCTCGAACTGCTGCCGCAGCCGGTGGTCGACGAGCTGCGCGAAGATTACGTCTTCCTGCGGGATCTGGAGCACGCGCTGCAGGCACAGCAGGATCGCCAGACGCAGCAGTTGCCCGACGACACCGAGAACCAGGCGAGGTTGGCGATGGCGATGCGACTGCCGGACTGGGCTGCCTTGAAAGACGCGCTTTCGGCCTGCCGCGAGCGGGTTCGACGCCATTTCGATGCCGTGGTCGCCGATCCGGACGACGAGTCGCCGGCATCCGACGACGACTCGCCCCAGGATGACACCGCCTGGCGGCAGCTGTGGCAGGGGGAGATGGATGATACCGAAGCCGAGCGGTTGATGGCGGCGGCGGGTTACGAGCTGCCCGAGGCGCTGCGACGCCTCAAGACCTTTCGCGACTCCCGCGGCGTGCAATCGATGCAGCGTATCGGCTACGAGCGCCTCGAGGCCGTCATGCCGATGCTGCTGGAGGCCGCCGCCGAGAACGAGGCGCCCACTACCGCCCTGGAGCGGGTGCTGCCGCTGATCGAGGCGGTGTTGCGACGCACCGCCTATCTTTCGCTGCTGCGCGAGAACCCGCAGGTTCTGCCGTCGCTGATCCGGCTGTGCGCGGCCAGCCCCTGGATCGCCGAACAGCTGGCGCGCCACCCCATTCTGCTCGACGAACTGCTGACCCCCGCGACGCTTTATTCGCCCGCTGACAAGCAGCGCCTCGCGGACGAGCTGCGCCAGACGCTGGCGCGGATTCCCGAAGACGACGAGGAGGGCTGGCTGGAGGCGATGCGGGTCTTCAAGCAGACCCAGGTGCTGCGCGTTGCCGCTTCCGACATTGCCGGCGGGCGCGTGTTGATGAAGGTCAGCGACTATCTGACCGCGATCGCCGAGGTGGTGCTGGATAGCGTGCTGCAGATGGCGTGGCGTTCGCTGACCGCACGGTACGGACACCCCAGCGCCAGAGACTCGGCCGGTCAGGCGGCCTTTTTGATCGTCGGCTATGGCAAGCTGGGCGGCATCGAGCTGGGGTACGGTTCCGATCTCGATCTGGTATTCCTCTACGATGCCGCGCCTCGGGGCGTGACCGACGGCGCCAAGTCGATCGATAACCTGGTGTTCTTCACCCGGTTGGGGCAGCGCATCATCCATCTGCTCACTGCGACCACGCCCAGCGGCACGCTCTACGAAGTCGACATGCGGCTGCGCCCTTCGGGGAACGCCGGGTTGCTGGTGTCGTCGCTGGACGCCTTTGCCGAGTACCAGCGCAACGAGGCCTGGATCTGGGAACACCAGGCGCTGGTGCGCGCGCGTGCCGTGGCGGGCGACGGCACGCTGAAGGAACGCTTCGAGGCCGTTCGCCGGGAAGTGCTGGCGCGGGAGCGCGACGGCGACGAGCTCCGCCACGAAGTCGTCAAGATGCGCCTGAAGATGCGGGAGCATCTCGGCAGCGGCGGCGAGGCGCGCGAGGCCGGCCAGTTCCATCTCAAGCAGGATGCCGGCGGCCTGGTGGATATCGAGTTCATGAACCAGTATGCGGTGCTGGCGCTGTCGGCCCGGACGCCGGCACTGCTCGAGGTCACCGACAACATGCGGCTGATGGATGCGCTGGCCGAGAGCGGCAAGCTCCCCGAACAGGATGCGCGGAAACTGCAGGCGGCGTATCTCGCCTATCGCGATGCGAGCCACCGCGCGGCGCTGGCCAAGCGGGGCAGTCTGGTATCTGCCGAGGCATTCGCCGATCACCGCGAGCATATCCTGGCGCTGTGGCGACGCTGGATGGAACCGGCCGCCGAACGCGAGGCGAACGATCAATGAGAACAGCGTTTGATTAAGTTATCATTATAGAGGCATGACGTCTCAATGGCGGCTCGGAGTGGCCCGCAATGTATCGACTTGTTTCTGCCAACGAAATTGCCCACGGCAACGATCGGGCCATCTTCCGGCATCCGGAACGCCCCGGATGCTGTATCAAGGTGCCGCGCTTTCCCGAGCGCGGTAGCCAGCAGAACGAGCGCGAGAAGGTCTACTTCGAGAACCTGTTGCGCCGCGGCATGGTCGATTGGCGCCATGTGCCGGCGTACTACGGGACGGTGGCGACGGACCAGGGCGAGGGTCTGGTCTTCGACTTGATCAGCGATGCCGATGGCCAGGTCTCTTCCACCATTCGGCAATACCGTCAGCGAGACGAGACGGCCTGGCTCGAGACCCAGGCCTTCTCCGACGAGCTGCAGCGGCTTTATCTTTACCTGCGCGACAACTGGATCGTGCCGTCCGACATCAATGACCGTAATATCGTCTGTCAGCGTCTGGCAGACGGCACTCAGCGGTTGTGGCTGATCGATGGCGTTTCCAACCCCGATTTCATGCCGCTGGCCAATATCTGGCCGTGGTTTGCGCGTCAGAAGATCGATCGCCGCATGAAGCGGTTCTTCACCAAGCTGACGGCCTCCGGGCTGCTGCCGGAAGCGGAAAGAGAGGAACTGCTGCGTAGCGTGCAATGAGCCCGCGATGCAGCAGACACCGATAGAAGAGCAGGCGTCGATGGAAGGCCTGCGACGAAAGCCCATCGATAAACGAAAACGGCCTCTCGATCGATCCGAGAGGCCGTTTTCGTTGGCGGAGCCGATCAATGCTCCGTGGTGGTCTCGCGCGGGTTGCGGCCGATCGGATGCGGCTCGTTGCGGGCTCGGGCCAGTTCGATCTGTTTCTGGCGCTCGCGGGCGCTGGCGCGGGTCTTCTCCGGTAGCGAATCCCAGCAGTGGGGGCAACTGATGCCCGGCGAATACTGCTCCGACGCCTGGTCTTCGACCGAGATCGGCATGCGGCAGGCGTGGCACTGCTCGTAGGCGCCCTCGCTCAAGTCATGACGAACGGTGACCCGGTTGTCGAACACGAAGCAGTCACCGCGCCAGCGGGTTTCGGCCTCGGGAACCTTTTCCAGATAGCTCAGGATGCCGCCCTTGAGGTGGAAGACCTCCTCGAACCCTTCGTTGAGCATGAAGCTCGAGGCCTTCTCGCAGCGAATCCCGCCGGTACAGAACATCGCCACCTTCTTGTGCCGGGCGGGATCGTAGTGCTGCTTGACGTAATCGGGGAACTCGCGAAACGACTTGGTCCTGGGATCGATGGCGCCCTCGAAACTGCCGATCGCCACTTCGTAGTCGTTGCGGGTGTCGATCACCAGCACTTCCGGGTCGTCGATCAACGCGTTCCACTGCTCCGGCTCGACGTAGGTGCCGACGCGCCGGTTGGGATCGATATCCGGCACGCCCATGGTGACGATCTCGCGCTTGAGCTTGACCTTGGTGCGATAGAACGGATGTTCCTCGCAGTAGGACTCCTTGTGCTCGAGTGCGGCGAAGCGGGTATCGCGCTTGAGCCACCCGAGCAGGGCATCGATGCTTGCGCGCGTGCCGGAAACGGTGCCGTTGATGCCCTCGAAAGCGAGCAGCAGAGTGCCCTTGACGTCGAGACGCTTCATTTCGTCGAGCAGCGGCTCGCGCAGGGCTTCGAAATCATCGAGCGTGACGAACTGGTACAACGCCGCGACGACGATCGGTTGATCGCTGATTGACATGCAGGACTCCTGGTTGTCGCTCTCGCAAAGGGCGGACCGGGTGAGGTAAGGGGCTGCCGATGCCCCGATGAACGTCGCGCATTTTACGCCGCTGAGCGCGAGCGTCCAGTGACCGACTGCCGCAGCGCGAACGGCGCCGAGTGTCGTCTTGCGTTACTGAACGGTCTCGGCGATATAGCGTGCGATCATCAGATCGAGATGGGCGCCGCCGCCATTCTTGAACACCGTGATATCGCTGTCGCTGGTTCGGCCCGGTTGTTTTCCGAGAGAGCCGTCATCAAGAGAACCGCCATCGCGAGAGCCGCCAGCCAGAAGATCGTAGAAATCCGCGATCACGTCGCTTTCGGCAATGGCACCTTCGGCAATGGGGATCTTCAGCTCGCCGATGTGATGAATTGTGGTCTCCCGGCTATCGACGAACAGCCGGCTGGTTTGCAGCAATTCGTCATCCGCCTCGCGCATGTCCGCCTTGTAGGCGCCGATGAGGTCGACATGGGTGCCGGGCTGTATCCACTCTCCCAGAATCAGCGGCGCGCGTGCCATGGTGGCGCTGGAGATGATGTCCGCCGAGCGGGCGGTCGCTTCCAGATCGGTCACGGCGGTGACGTTCAGGCCGCGCTTGGCACAGGTCTCGGCCAGCGCCACGGCTTTGTCGTGGGTGCGGTTCCAGATGCTGATACGCGCCAGATCGGGGAAGAGGGTGGTGTAGGCATCGATCAGGCTCGCCGCGACCGTTCCAGCACCGCAGACCAGCAGATGACGACTGTCCGGCCGTGCCAGCAGGAGCGCGCCCAGCAACGAATCGCTGGCGGTCTTGATTTCGGTGACGAGCCGGCTCTCGATGATCGCTTTCAACTGGCCGTCGTCGGGCGAGAAGTAGAGCATCGCGCCCTGTACGGTATCCAGCCCGCGGGCGGCGTTGCCGTCGAAGACGGTGACTGCCTTGGCGCCGTAGCCAAGGCCGGGGATGAAACTCGAACGGTTGAGCAGCGTCCTGTCGGCCGGCCCCAGGAAGGTATCGCCGATTTCCGGCCGGGCGGCGCGGTGACCCTGTTTCAGGGCCTCGACTGCATCGGACCAGGAGAGATGATTGCGTGCTTCGTTATAGGTGATGAGTTGGGTCATTTCAGGTATCTCAGGGGTCGACGATCTCGGTCACGACATCGGTCTTGACCGAATTGGCGATGAAGCAGTCGCGATGGGCCTGGTGGTGCATCGTTTCGAGCTGCTCGCGTGTCGGCCGACGCTCGCCAGAAAACGTCACGGCCGGCCGCAGCGTCACTCGCGTAATTGAGAGTCTTCCTTCAGGATTCTTTTCCATTATGCCGACGGCCTGGTCTTCGTAACGGTCCACGGCAAAGCGTCGTTTGGCGGCGATACTCAGGAACACCAGCATGTGACAGCTGGCCAGCGAGGCGACGAATGCCTCCTCGGGATCGACATGGGACTCGATGGAGTAGGGCAGCGGAACCACGTGGGGCGATGACGATGCCGGTACGTTGACACCCCCATCGAAGCACCACTCATGGCCGCGGCTGTAACGGTTGTCGGTGAAGGTTTCGTCGGGGTGTCGCTGCCAGTGGACGCAGGCGGAATATTCGGACATGGCTGTTCCTCCTCTAGTCGATTCCGCTCAAGCAGAGCGAGTCTGCGTCATCGTAACCGGACTCGTCGCGCAGTCCTCGCAGAATCGCCTCGCGCTCTTCCATCGGCTTGTGCTGGCTGGCCTTGCGCTTGCCTTCCAGGCGCTCGATGGTCAGTTCGACGCCGATGATGGCACGGCACATCTTGTCGATGAAATCCGCTGGTGCGTCATTGACCGCCCAAGGTGTTTCCCGGTCTCGCTCGAAACGGTTGGTCAGTTCCGTGACGAGCTTTTTCAGCCAGTCCGCGTCGTCGATCAGGCGCAGCCGGCCGTGGGCATGCACCACCTGATAGTTCCAGGTCGGCACGACCTTGCCGTGTTCGCGCTTGGCGGGATACCAGCTCGGCGTGATATACGCCTGCGGGCCGTGGAAGATCGCCAGGGCCTGACAATCCAGGGTCTGGCAATCCAAGCGGCCCGGAGCCAACGGGTTGGCGCGCGCGATATGCCCGCGCAGCGTACCCGGCGATGGCCCGCCGTCGGCAGCCTCGAACAGCAGCGGCAGATGGTCGGCGGTAAACTCACCTTTCTCGCTCTGCGTGACCAGCGTGGCAAACGGTGCCTGATCGATGGCCTGCTTCAAGGCGTCCGGATCATCGAGACGGAACTGGTTTGGCTGGTACATGATCAACACTCCGGCTTTGTCAGTTCGGCGGTCATCTTCGAAAGCGATTGGTGCTGGCGGCCGTCGGCATCGAAGTTGTTCGGTGTCAGCCAGCGACGATGGCACTCGCGGATCGCTGGCCATTCAGCGTCGATGATCGAGAACCAGGCGGTGTCGCGGTTGCGGCCGTTGACCACGCGATGCTGACGAAATATCCCTTCGAAGCGAAAGCCCAGGCGCTCTGCGGCGCGCCGCGATGGCGCGTTCAACGCATCGCACTTCCACTCCACCCGGCGGTAACCGAGTTCGAAGGCGTGGCTAATCAGCAGCATCAGCGCCTCGCTGGAGATCGGCGTGCGCGCCATGCGCGGCGAGAAATTCAGGTGGCCGATCTCGATGCTGCCGTCGACCGGCACGATGCGTAGATAAGTCGCCATGCCGACGGCCCGATCGTCCGCCGGATCGATGATGGCGTAGCAGTGCGGATCATCGCTCGCGGTCATCGTCGCGAGCCAGCGTCGACAGCCGGCTTCGTCGTCGAATCCGCGTCCGCCAAGATAGGTCCAGCGTGCCTTGCCGTCACGATCGCCGGCGATATCGGGGTCTGACGACTGCCAGGCTCGCCAGAGCGCGGGCGAGTGAGCCGAGGCATCCAGCGGTTCGAGGCGGCAGAAACGGCCCTCCAGGGTTTCGGCTCGAGGTGCCAGCGGCGGCTGCCAGCCGTCGATATCCGGGCCGACGGGCTGGCCATATTCGTTGATGAACGGAGTCATGGCATCACACGCTCAATAGGTAGGTATAAAACGCCTCGTCGCGCTGCCAGCCGAGCGCCTGGTAGCGAGACTGGGCGGTCACGTTGTCGGTCTGGGTGCGCAACATCAGCTGTGGCACGCCGTGCTCGACTGCCAGTGCCCGGGCAGCTTGCAATAGCGCGCTGCCGATGCCGTTGCGACGAGCTTCGGGTACGACGAAGAGATCGTTGAGGATCCAGCGTGTCCCGAGCGAGGTGGTGGAGGGCACGGGAAACAGCTGCACGAAGCCGATCGCCGCGCCGCTCTCATCCAGCGCGATCAGCAGATGCGAGTCGTCCCGTTCGAAGCGTTGGGCCAGGAAATGCCGAGCGCCTTCCGGGTCGCTGGGTTGCCGATAGAACTGGCGATAGCCATCGATCAGTGCAACGAGACTGTCGATATCCTCGGGGATGGCGGCACGAATGTTAGGCATGGCGGGCTCCCTGGCGAGCGAACGGGGTGACGAGCGTGACGTGAGGCCAGTTTGGCCTCATGCTGGTTCCTCGATAAGGGCCAGTTGATGCAATAGTGAGGGAACCAGTGCCGCCATCTCAGGACCACCGGCTGTGGATCGTCGAAGCGCTGACCATGCAACTCGCGTTGCCATCCGCGGCGACCTTGACCCAGCGACTCTATCAGTCGCTAAGAGACTGGATTCAGGAGGGCAAGCTTGGTGCCGGCACGGCGCTACCTTCCTCTCGCCAGCTGGCATGCGAACTCGGGCTGGGTCGCAATACCGTGCTGGGCGCCATCGACCGGCTCGCCGCCGAAGGATTCGTGGAGACTCGCCGAGGCGCGGGAGTCTTCGTCGCCGAGTGGCGACCGGAAGTCCTGACGGCGACGGTATCGGCATCCGGTATTGCGGCGCCGTCGCTTTCCGCTCGGGGCCGGCGCATTCTCGATTTCAGCGGTGTGCTGAGCGATCGCTACACGGCCTTCGCGCCGGGCGTGCCCGCACTGGACCGGTTCCCTCGTGAACGCTGGCAGCGGTTGTTGCGCCGACATCGCCAGCGGGCGCCGCTCGAATGGCACGACTACCAGCATCAGGGCGGTGTCCCGGCATTGCGAGAAGCGCTGTGCGACTATCTGCAGTTATCGCGATCGGTGCGTTGCCGGCCCGGGCAGATCCTGATCACCCAGGGCGCCCAGCAGGGCTTCGAGCTGGTCGCCCGGTTGCTGGCCGATGCTGCTGAGGCCGTGTGGGTGGAAGAGCCTGGCTACGGCGGGGCTCAGTCCTGCTTCGTGGCGGCCGGTCTGGATACCGTGCCGCTGGCCGTCGACGAGGATGGGGCGAACGTGGAGCGCGTGCCACGGGAGACGCCACCGCCGCGGCTGATCTATGTCACGCCCTCACATCAATATCCCAGCGGCGTGACGATGACCTTGCCGCGCCGGATGGCGCTGCTGGAAGCGGCTCGGCGTCATGGGGCCTGGATCGTCGAGGACGATTACGACAGCGAGTTTCGCTATGCCAGTGCGCCGATCGCGTCGCTGCAGGGGCTCGTCGACGATGCCCCGGTCATCTACGTCGGCACTTTCAGCAAGGTACTCTACCCGGGATTGCGGCTCGGCTATCTGGTGCTGCCGGAAGCGCTGGTCGATGCCTTCAAGCGAGCCAATGCTCGGCTTCACCGGGAAGGGCAGTACGTGGCGCAGGCCGCGGTGGCAGCGTTCATTGCCGAAGGGCATTTCGTGCGCCACGTCGCGAAAATGCGTGGGCTCTATCGCCAGCGTCAGGCGCAGCTGCGACGAGCGCTGGCCCCGGCGGTCGCGCGCGGGCTGGTGCTCTCGGCGGGGCAGGCGGGGATGCACCTGGTTGCCGAGCTGGATAGCTTCGAGCTCGAGACCGAGCTGGTCTCGCGGGGGCGGGAGGCCGGGATTCTGCTGTCGCCGCTATCGCGCTATTTCCTGCAGCCGCCCGGCCGGCCAGGTCTGGTGCTGGGCTACGCTGGCGCCACCGAAGCCGAGATCGCGTCGGCCGGACGCTGGCTGAGCGATAGCTGGTGCCAGCTGAGCATTCGCCACGGGCGCTGAGCGCGGGCGGCCGATTCAGGCGTCGCTGTCGTCGTCCTGCGGGTCTTCTGTTTGACGGGGGCCCGGATTCGAATGGCGGCGTTGGTCATCGGGCGAACGGCGCTCGGTCCGCGACGAGGCGGTGTCACGGTCGCTGCGTGACGTGGCGTCTCGTTCCTCGTCATCGGGGTGGTCGCGCTCGGGCTCCTGATGGCGAATGCCCTCGGGGAAATAGACCCGGGATGCCGGAATGGCCAGCTCCGCGCCGTGGGAGTCGATGATGTCGCGGATCTTCAACAGAATGTCCTGCTTGATCTCGTGGAAACGCTGCCAATCCGTCTCGTGGGTGAAGGCGTAGACAATGATATCCAGCGAGTACTGGCCGTAGGTGGAGAAGTTGACCGTGATCAGCTCGTCCTGATTGATTTCCTCGTGCTCCAGCAGCAGGTTGCGAATATCCCGGGCGACATTCTCGATGGCGCCGATGTCCTGGTAGCGGAGGCTGATGGTTTCCCACAGGCGACGGCTGACCATTCGGGTCGGGGTCTCCACGGAGATCTGGCTGAACCAGGCGTTGGGCACGTAGAGCGGTGGCCCGGCGAAGGTTCGGACGGTGGTGAGGCGCCAGCCGATATCCTCGACGATGCCCTCGATCTGGCGCTCGGGCGAGCGGATCCAGTCGCCGACCACGAACGGCTTGTCCAGATGGACCACCATGCCACCGAAGAAATTGGCGATGACATCCCGCGCGGCGAAGCCGATCACCAGCCCACCGAAGCCACCCATGGCCAGAATGCTCGACATCGACACGCCCAGGATCTGCAGCCCGATCAATATCAGCGTGACGATCAGGATGGCACCGACGATCTTGGTCAGGGCCGATGCCGAGGTGGGATCCACCGGCTTGGCATGGCAGTTGCCCGGCGGAAAGACCAGGCGCTGCTCCAGCCGTCGGAAAAGTCGGATGCCGCCCCAGGCGACCAGGAGCAGCGTAATCAATGCCCCGACCCGGGACAGCACGATGTTCAGCCGCTCGATCTCGAAATGGTTGCCGATCACGCCGAGGCCGACCATCAGCGCGGTGACCCAGACCCACCAGCGTAGGGGAAGACGCAGTCCATGAAGGATAGGGTCGTCCCAGCGCCGCGGCGAGTTGCGCAGGCGTCGCTCCATCCGGTTGAGAACGAAGTGCAGGGCGATGTCGACGATGACCGCGATCAGCAGTATCAGCGCGGGCAGCACGATCCAGCCCGGAATATGGAGCCATTGGCCGAGTTCGGTCTGGAAGCGGGAGAGAAGATTCGTGGCGCTATCAGAAATATTCATGCACCTGCTTTTCATGTCCGGAAATCGAAGCGTTTCGACGCTGCAACAGAGATCGAGCTTAGTGTGTCGATGAGTATCCGGCGCGTCGATTCGATAAAAGCGTAGCGGGACGAAGGGGCATATTCCACAGGGTGACTCGATTCGGCGTGCCTGCGATCGGTTCAGCGCAGGCAGCAGCGCTTGGCTTTCTTGCCGCTTCCGCAGGGGCAGGGCGCGTTACGCGAGGCGGTGGCAGCGGTAGGCGGATCGATGATGCCGTCGACATACCGCCAGACGCCCTGACGTCGGCGAAAGCGCGAACGCTCGTGAAGCACCTGCGGCGTTGCCGCTGGCCCTGCACCGAACGGGCGGCAGTGTGCCTTGAACTCGACCGTTGCCCTGGCGCCGTTTTCATGGGCATCGAGAATCTCGAGCCCCAGCCATTGCTGCTCCTGGCGGTCCAGCTGCTCTGCCGTCAGAGCCGGATCGATGGCGTCGGTGTCCCAGGTCCTGATGAGATAGTCGCCGAGCCCGCCCAGCGCAAAGGCGGTGTAGCGTGAGCGCATGAGCGCTTCCGCCGTTGGCGCGGGCGCTTCCCCGCGATGGTAGATCCCGCAGCAGTGGCGGTAGGACAGGCCGTTTCCGCAGGGGCACGGTCGAGTCTCGATGTCTTCAGAGGCTGTGGTTGGAACATTCATTTGGGTAAACTACGCTATCGTTTGTCTCTAAATGTTAATGGTGCGCTGCGATTTGCCCTAACATGTGGTAAAAGTGCGGCGCCTGGAATCCCCAACGCCAAGTCATTCGATACGTGGGTCGACCACTTATGTTTCTCGACGAGTTCCATTCTACCGACGCGGACCGCATCTGTATCACCGCAGAGCAGGCCAGTCAGTTTGCGCGTCAGATCGCGGGAGATTACAACCCGATCCATGACCCTTGCGCGCGGCGTTTCTGCGTGCCCGGCGACCTGCTGTTCGCGCTGGTGCTGTCCCGTTACGGGCTGTCTCAGCACATGACGTTCCACTTCTGCGGCATGGTGGGGGACAGCGTCTCGTTGAGCTTCGTCGAAGAGGAAGAGACCGGCACCGTCAGCGTCGTCGACCAGAGCGGTAAACAGTATCTGAGCGTCAAGCGCAGCGGCTGGACGATTCATGACCCGGGCACCGTCGAGACTTTCACCCGTCGCTACGTGGCCTTCTCGGGCCGCAACTTTCCGCATTATCTCAAGCCTCTGCTCGAAGAGAAGGGTGTCATGTTCAATCCCCAGCGCCCGCTGGTGATCTACGACAGCATGGGATTCACGCTCGAGGATCACGACCCGTGTGATCTGGATCTGGATTTCGCCGGCGCCAATCTGGACGTCAAGGGCAAGCGCGGAGAGGCTCATCTTGAATTCCGCATGAGCTGCCGTGGCCGTGACGTGGGCATCGGCTCCAAGAAACTGGTGATCAGTGGTCTCCAGGACTACGACGCGGAAAAGATGGATACGTTCGTGACCAATTTCACCCAGCTGAAACTGGCCAACCCCTGTTCGGCCTGATCGCACGCGACTCGTGTGAGCTGATGCGTCGGGGGCGCGTGATACTCGGCGGACGTTGAGCGGGCGATTCGCGTCACATCGGCCCATTTGCGGATAATGCCGTTCATCCTGTCGCGGCCAGAGGGCTGACGGGATCGGGGCGCACAGGTGAACGGGACTTGCCATGAAGGAACATGTCACCCCTTTTCAGTTTTTTATCCTGGCGCTCTCGTTCTACGTGCTGGGAGCCATGCTGGCCGAGCTTTTTCTCGATCTGCCTGCCGATATCCTCCAGTTATTCGATTATCTGGACTACATCGTCTGCTTTTTCTTCTTCATCGATTTCTGCCAGCGGTTCTACCGCGCACCCAATAAATGGCGCTATATGCGCTGGGGGTGGCTGGATCTGCTGGCAAGCATTCCTGCCGGCTGGTTTCAGGCTGCGCGTCTGGCCCGTGTCGTTCAGGTCATTCGTGTGCTCCGGGCGCTGCGGTCGCTGGAGTTGATCTGGCAACTGCTGTTTCGTAACCGGGCCGAAGGCGTATTGGCGTCGGCGGCGACGGCGACCGTGCTGCTGGTGGTCTTCGGAGCGATGACGGTATTGATGGTGGAAACGCCCAATCCGGACAGCCCTATCAATACGGCGGAAGAAGCGTTGTGGTGGGCGATCGTGACCGTTACCACGGTCGGCTACGGGGATTACTATCCGATCACGACGCTGGGGCGCATCGTCGCCGTGTTGCTGATGGTCTGCGGGGTCGGGCTGTTCGGTAGTTTCGCGGCTTACGTGAGCTCGCTTTTCGTCGAAGATCAGGAAGAGTCGGAATCCCGCCAGCACAAGGCGAACCGGCGCATGATGCGCCACATGATCGAGCAGGTGAGCGAGCTTCAGGTCGAGATCGAATCGCTGCGCCAGGAGCTGCGCGATCATCGTCGGGAGTTGGCCGAACGCCAGACGCGCGAGCACGAGGATCGTGACCGAGAGGACGATAAAGCGAAACGATGAGCGCGATGACGATATTGCATTGCCAGGGAAATATAAGGGTGCTAATATAATTTCCATCGAATGTAGATACTTCGATTAGCAGTCGTTCGAGTCGCGTCTCCTAGTAACACCCCGCCTCGCCCGCGCATCCCCCCTCTTGCGCGGGCTTTTTTTGTCCTGATTTCGCGCATCGTTTTCCAGTTACGTCATCACGAATCCGCCCCGACGGGGATGTGAAGCACCACGTTATCGCCGTCCCACCCGACGGACCAGGTACGCAAGCGCCGCGTGGCATCCTCGAGACACTGGCCATCCGTCAGCCGAAAATGCTGTTTGTAGATAGGCGAGGCGACCACCAGCTCGCCCTTGAGATCGCCGACGATGCCCCGGCCGATCACGTTGGCACCGGAAAACGGGTCGCGGTTGTCCAGGGCGTAAATCTCGGGCTCATCGGCCCCGTCAGCGGCTCCGGGCCGACAAGGTAAATAGAAAAGCGCTATCTGATGCCCTTCATGCCAGGCGACGATGCCGGAGCCGGCAACCAGGTCCGCCCGGCTGCACAGGCGAACGGGGCGTGAAGAAGAGGCAGACCGTGCTGCCTCGTTTTCCAGGATGAGTTCGCTCATGACGTTACCTCCACCGCCAGTGCGGCAATCTCTTCGGGGCGCGCAGGTCTCGGCTGGTCGCGCTCGCTGACGGCGATGATGTCGGGATCGCTGCGCTTGTCGTTGACGAAAGTGCGGAAGCGCTTGAGCTTTTCCGGATCCTTCAGCGCCCCGGCCCATTCGCACTCGTACTGATCGACCACGTGCTGCATCTGGGCTTCGAGCTCGTCACCCAGCCCCAGGCTATCCTCGAGAATCACCGCCTTGAGATAGTCGAGTCCGCCTTCCAGGTTCTCGCGCCATACCGAGGTGCGCTGAAGTCGATCGGCGGTGCGGATATAGAACATCAGCAGCCGGTCGATGATGCGCAGCAGCTCGGTGTCGTCGAGATCGGTGGCGAACAGCTCCGCATGGCGCGGGCGCATGCCGCCATTGCCGCAGACGTAGAGATTCCAGCCGTGCTCGGTGGCGATCACGCCGACGTCCTTGCTCTGGGCTTCGGCACATTCCCGCGTGCAACCGGAGACGGCGAACTTCAGCTTGTGCGGCGAACGCAGCCCCTTGTAGCGATTCTCGATGGTCAGTGCCATGGCGACGCTGTCCTGGACGCCGTAGCGGCACCAGGTGTTGCCGACGCAGGATTTCACCGTGCGGGTGGATTTGCCGTAGGCGTGGCCGGTCTCGAAGCCGGCGGCGATCAGCTCGCTCCAGATGTCCGGCAATTCATGCAACTGGGCGCCGAACAGATCGATACGCTGGCCGCCGGTAATCTTGGTGTAGAGATCGTACTTCTTGGCTACCGCGCCGATGGCGATCAGCTTGTCCGGGGTGATCTCGCCACCGGGAATGCGCGGAACCACCGAATAGGTGCCGTTCTTCTGCATGTTGGCCATGAAGGTGTCGTTGGTGTCCTGCAGCGGCACCAGCGATGGGTTCGTGATCGGCGCGTTCCAGCACGAGGCGAGGATCGAGGCGACGGCCGGCTTGCAGATGTCGCAGCCCATCCGGCCTTTACCGTGACGCGCGTGGAGCGCCTCGAAGCTTTGAATGCCTTCGACCCGGATGAGGCCGTAGAGCTCCTGGCGGGTGTAGGCGAAGTGCTCGCACAGGCTGCGGTCGACTTCGACGCCACGGCTTTCCAGCTCGTGTTCGAACACTTGCTTGAGTAGTGCCGTACAACCGCCGCAACCGGTGCTGGCCTTGGTGTCGGCCTTGAGCGTGCCGAGATCCGTGCAGCCGGCCTCGACCGCCTGACAGACCGCCCCTTTGGAGACGTTGTGACACGAGCAGATGGTCGCTGTCTCGGGCAGGGCATCGGCACCCAGCGTCGGCGCGCCTTCGGTGCTGGGGAGGATCAGCGCGGCCGGATCCTTGGGCAGTTCCAGGCCGTTGCTGTAGTACTGCAACAGGGTATCGTAGTAGCTGTTGTCGCCTACCAGCATGGCACCGACCAGCTTCTTGCCATCGCTGGAGACCACCAGCTTGCGGTATTCCTGCTTGATCTGATCCAGATAGCGGTACATGCGAGCCCCGGGGGTGCGGTCGCCATGCGCATCGCCGATCGAGCCGACATCGACGCCGAGCAGCTTCAGCTTGGTGCTCATGTCGGCGCCCTGGAAGGTGAGTTCGCCCTCGACCAGGGTGTCGACGGCGGCCTTGGCCATCTGGTAGCCGGGGCCCACCAGGCCGAAGATGCTGTCCTGCCATAGCGCCACTTCGCCGATGGCCAGAATGTTCGGATCGCTGGTGCGGCAGTTGTCGTCCACCACCACGCCGCCGCGCTCGCCGATCTCCAGCCCGCAATCCCGGGCCAGCCGATCCTGGGGGCGGATGCCGGCGGAGAACACGATCAGGTCGGTTTCCCACACTTTCTCATCCTGGAAAACCATGCGGTGCTGGTGGTCCTGGCCGTCCTCGATACGCTGAGTGGCCCGGCCCGTCAGTACCTGAACCCCCAACTGCTCGATCTTTTCGCGCAGCAGATCGCCGCCTTCGGTGTCGACCTGCATCGGCATCAGGCGCGGCGCGAACTCCACCACGGCGGTGTCGAGATTCAGGCCGCGCAGGGCATTGGCGGCCTCCAGCCCCAGCAGGCCGCCACCGACGACCACGCCACTGGAAGCCGTTTCGGCCGCGGCGCGGATCGCATCGAGATCGTCCAGAGTACGGTAGACGAAACAGTTGGGGCGGTCGTTACCCGGAATCGGCGGCACGAAGGGGCAGGAGCCGGTCGCCAGGATCAACTGGTCGAAAGCGTGGCCGCCACGTTCGGTGACGACGAGGCGGGATTCACGGTCGATGGCGCTGACGGCTTCTCCCAGGCGAAGGTCGATGCCATGTCTGGCGCAGAAGTCCGCTTCGCCCAGGGCCAGGGCATCGGCATCGCTGCCGGTGAAGTAGTCTGATAGATGCACGCGATCGTAGGCGCGGTGGCGTTCCTCGCCGAAGACGGTGATGGCGTAGTGCTGATGCGCCTGGCGTTCGACCAGCTGCTCCAGACAGTAGTGGCCGACCATGCCATTGCCGATCACGATCAGGCGAGGCTTGCGGGGCGGGGTCGGGGTGTCGGCTTCGAAGGTCATGCCGCTTCCTCCAGTGAGTGTTGAGTGTCTTCGGTCAGGCGTTGCGCGACATCGCTCGCGCCGAACAGCAGCAGATCGCGATGGTGGCCGAGATCCGCACCGGCTCGGGACAGCTGAAACAGCGCCGGACCATCGCCGGTATCGCCGTAGAGCACGGCGCCGATCAGTCGGTCGTTGCGAAGCAGCAGGCGGCGATAATCGCCGCCTTCCGGGTCGGCGTAGGTCAGGATGTCGTCGTCGGGTTCCGCCTCGACGGGGCCGAACGCGTAGAGAGAGATGCCGGCGACTTTCAGCCGCGTGGCGCAGGCGCTGTCGCTGTAGGGTTGCGGCGTCTGGCCGCCGAGGAGATCCGCCAAGGTCTCGACCTGCTGCCAGATCGGCTCGACCAGGCCCACTGTGGTGCCGTCGAATTCGCAGCATTCACCGATGGCATGAATCCGGGGATCGCGGGTAGTCAAGGTGGCATCGACGCAGATGCCGGCGCCGACATCGAGACGGGCCAGGCGGCCGAGCTCGGCGTTGGGCGTGATGCCGGCGGCCACCACCACGCAGTCGGCGGCCAGTCGGCGGCCGTCGGTCAGTCGCACGGCCTGGACGTTGCCCTGGGCGTCGGCGTCACAGCCGGACAGGCTCGCATGGGTCTCTATCGTCAGCCCGCGCCGTTCGAGCGTGTCACGCAACCAGGTGGCGGCGGTGACATCGAGCTGGCGGTTCATCAGTCGATCGCCGCGCTGCAAAAGCGTGACCGCCAGGCCACGCTTGCGCAGGCCCTCCGCCGCTTCCAGCCCCAGCAGCCCGCCGCCGACGACCACCGCCCGGCTGCCCGATGATCGGGCGATCAGCCAGTCGACATCGTCGAGATTGCGAAAGCCGCCGACGTTACCCAGCTCGATGCCGGGAATAGCCGGCAGCGTGGGGCGTGAACCGGTGGCAATGACGAGACGGTCGTAGTGAACCGGGTCGCCGATGTCGGTATGGACACGTCGATGGGTACGGTCGATCGTCACCACGCGCTCGCCCAGCCGCCACTCGACGCTGGCGGACATCTCGTCGCTCAGCCGGGTATCGAGGGAGTCGCGTTCGATCTCGCCGGCCAGCCACGGCGACAGCAGGATCCGGTTGTAGGCCGGTGAAGCCTCCTCGCCGATCGTGGTGATGTGAATCGGCCGGGTCGGACGGTCCTGTAGCGCCTGCAGCAGCCGGTGTCCGGCCATGCCATTGCCGATGATCACCAGATGTTCTCCGGCATCGGGTGGTGCTTTGGATGGCGCATCGGCTGGTGCTTTGGATGGAGCATTGGCTGGTGCTTTGGATAGAGAAAGGGCGGTGCTGCTCATGTTGATCCCCCGTCAAGCGACGTTTTCAAGCGCAGACGTTTTCCGAGTTCGGAAGAGATGCCTGGAAAAACGGCGGCGCAACGCAAAAAGGCGCCTGATGACACGGAGTATTGAACTCCGCGGCATCAGGCGCCTTTGCCTGAATATCGATGTGCCTGAATATCGATGCGACGCCCGAGAGCCGACGAATGAAGCGGCATCGTCAGCCTACCGGGGCGTGCCATGGCTATCTGGCGCGACGCTGCCTCGATGCAGCGCCAGCCTGGCGATCGCGACCGCCATTGGTCGCCGATGGTGGAACTCAAGCGAAGGCCATGCCAGTTCACCGATCTTCAAATCGATTCAGTGGCTTGGTAGCAACGAGCGCTATCGAAAGCGGGCAGGAAGAGGGTGGATGGGCGCTGGCTTGCGCAACACCGGTGCAACGTTGCGCGCTTTCGCACCAAAGGTTGGCATGAACGACCCGAGATCGGGTCTCTCGACTGCGAGGCGCGGGGTGGGTGTGGCGGCAGAAGGTTGTCGAAAAAGGAAAAAGCGGCCGGTGGCCTGCTTATTGCTCTGATCCTTTACCCAGGCGTGCCAGTTGCCAACGCCGGCAACGAGCAGCGCTCCGGCACGCAACAACGGCAATGACCACAACGCACCGCGGATACCGGCAGGATCACGCGGCAGCAGGCAAAGAGGCCTGACCTCACGTTCAGCGTGAAGTCAGGCCTCTTTGCGTTTCAGGGAGGCGTTCATGCCCAATCCGTACAGCACGACCGATCCACAGCCTCGGCGGACGACGCCCCGCGAATCGTTCGGCGACACCGGCTCCTCTTTCGAGCGCACCGCCACCAGCCTCTCTTCCGAGAGCACCACGACCTGCCCGTCTTACAAGGGCACCACGACCTGCCCGCCTTACAAGGGCACCACGACCTGCCCGCCTTACAAGGGCACCACTACCTGCCCGCCTTACAAGGGCACCACTACCTGCCCGTATTGCGGCGTCGGTTGTGGCGTTGTCGCGGCGGTCGAGAACGGTACGCTGACCGATGTCGCCGGGGACCCCGCGCACCCGGCCAACCAGGGGCGTCTCTGCGTCAAGGGCAGTGCGTTGCACGAGACGATGGGCGAGCGGGGGCGCCTGTCGCATCCCGTCGTCGATGGCGAAGCGGTGGGCTGGGAAGAGGCGCTGCAGTGCGTCGCGTCGCGGCTGGCATCCACGCAGCGCGAGCATGGCCGGGAGTCGGTGGCAGCCTATCTCTCCGGACAGCTGCTGACCGAGGATTATTACGTCGCCAACAAGCTGTTCAAGGGCTTCCTGGGGACGCCTCATGTCGATACCAATTCGCGGCTGTGCATGGCCTCGGCGGTGGCCGCCTACAAGCGATCTTTCGGCGCCGACGCAGTGCCTTGCTGTTATGAGGATCTGGAGTGCGCGGAACTGGTCGTGCTGGTCGGCTCCAACCTGGCCTGGAATCATCCGGTGATCTATCAGCGGCTGAAGGCCGCCAAGCAGCGCAACCCGCTGATGCGCATCGTGGTGATCGACCCCCGGGTGACGGACAGCTGTGAAATCGCCGACCTCTATCTCGGTATTGCGCCCGGCAGCGATGCCCGGCTGTTCAACGGACTGCTGGCCTGGATGCACGCCGCTGGCCGGGTCGACCGGATCTATCTCGAACGCCATACCCGAGGCTTCGAAGAGACGATGCAGGCTGCCTGCGAAGACGATGTCGGCATCGAGGCGGTCGCTCGCGACTGCGATGTCGACGCCGAGCGGCTGGAGACCTTCTTCTACTGGTTCGCCACGCAACTGCACGTGGTGACGCTCTATTCCCAGGGCATCAACCAGTCGAGCAGCGGCACCGACAAGTGCCAGGCGATCATCAACTGCCACCTGGCGGGCGGCAAGATCGGGCTGCCGGGCGCAGGGCCGTTTTCGATCACCGGCCAGCCCAATGCCATGGGCGGGCGCGAGGTCGGAGGTCTGGCCAACCAGCTCGCGGCGCACATGGACTACCACACGCCGGGAGCCATCGATCGGGTCACCCGGTTCTGGCGCACCGAGACGCTGACGCCGACCTTGCCCGGTGCGCCGGGTTTCAAGGCCACCGAGCTGTTCGACGCCATCGAGCGAGGGGAGATCCGGGCGGTCTGGATCATGGCGACGAACCCGGTGGTCAGCCTGCCCGAGGCCAATCGCATCAAGCGCATCCTGGCGGCGTGTCCGCTGGTGATCGTTTCCGACTGTATGGCGAATGCCGAGATCCTGGAGGTCGCGGACATCGTGCTGCCGGCCACTGGCTGGTCGGAAAAGGATGGCACCGTCACCAATTCCGAGCGCTGCATTTCCCGCCAGCGCGGGTTGCTGCCGCCGCCTGGCGAGGCGCGTCACGACTGGTGGATCATGACCCAGGTCGCCGCACGTCTCGGCTTTGCCGAGGCATTTCCCTATGTCGATCCCTTCGAGATCTTCGACGAACATGCCCGGCTCTCCGGTTTCGAGAACGCGGTCGAAGGCGAGGGTAGCGAAAGCGACGGCGCCATTTGGCGGCCGTTCGACATTTCGGGGCTGGCGGGGCTGGATCGTGCCGGCTACGACGGCCTGGCACCGGTTCAATGGCCGGTGACCGCCGCGGCCCCCGCGGGCACGCCACGGCTATTCGAGAACGGCCGCTTCGCGACGCCCGATGGCCGTGCTCGGCTGTTGCCGGTTCGTCCGCAGGCGGTACGCCAGAAGCTGACCGGGGAGAGGCCGCTGCGCCTGAACACCGGTCGGGTTCGGGATCAATGGCATACCATGACGCGGACGGCGCGTGCCTCCCGCCTGATGAATCATCGCGGCGAGCCCTTCGTCGACATTCACCCGCTGGATGCCGAACGCCTCGGCGTCGTCGACCAGCAGCTGGTCGAGCTGGCGGGGGCCGATGGTCTCTATCGCGGCCGGGCCAGAATCGCCAAGTCCCAGCGGCCGGGAGAGCTGTTCGCGCCGATGCACTGGAACGACGCCTTCAGCGGCCAGGCCAAGGTCAACGGCCTGGTGGCGGCGGTCGTCGATCCGATCTCCGGGCAGCCTGAATCGAAGCAGGCTGCAGTCAGCCTTCGTCCGCTGCCGATCTCCTGGGAAGCGACATTGATCGTCGCCGCCGACATCGCGGCCGAGATCGCGCCCACTATCGCGCCCGCCATAGAGAGTGGGCGCGAAGACTACGCCTACTGGGCGCGGATTCCTCTCGACCACGCCCTGCGCTGGCAGCTTGGCGGTCAACCGGATGCCGCGGGACGCGACTGGCTGGCGTGGGCCGAGTCCCATCTTCCCGGGGCGGTCTCGCAGTGGAGTCACGACGAAGCGCGCGGACGGTTGCGCGCCAGCGGTATCGATAACGGTCGGCTGCGCTGGTGGTTGATGGTCGGGCCACCGGAAGGGCTGCCGTCGTTGCGCTGGCTGGACGACTGCTTCGCCAGCGAAGGCGACCAGGTGCTCGATCGAGAGACGCGGCGTCGCATCCTGGCCGGCTGTGCCAGTGGCGCGCGCAGCGACGGCCCGATCGTCTGCAGCTGTCATCAGGTCGGACAGCACTCGATCATTGCCGCCATCCGTGCCGGCGATACCAGCCTCGAGGCGCTGGGTGCCCGTCTCGCCTGCGGTACTCAATGCGGTTCCTGCCAACCCGAGCTGAAAGCCCTGCTCGAAGAAGAGATCCAAGAGGAGATGGCCGATGCCAGCCTATGATGCAACGCAAGGCAATACGCGCGAGAAGAGGCTGGAGACGGCCGGCTGGATGGCTCGGCTCTATCAGACGGCTCGAAACCGAATCGTGACCACGAGACCGACGAGAAACGTCGTCGGCCCGGCTGGCGACACCGGCCGGGTCTCGCTGGTCGGCGCCGGACCCGGCGCGGCGGATCTGCTGACCGTGCGAGCCCTGCGACGAATCGAGGCCGCACACGCCGTGGTCTATGACCGGCTCGTCGGCCCCGACATTCTAGCCTTGCTGCCCCGGGGCTGCGAGCGCTACTACGTCGGCAAGGCGCGTGGCAACCACAGCGTGCCCCAGGCGGAGATCGGCACGCTATTGGTGCGGCTCGCCGCCGAAGGAAAGCGGGTGGTGCGTCTGAAAGGTGGCGATCCCGGAATCTTCGGGCGCATGGGCGAGGAGCTGGCAGCGCTGGCCGAGGCCGGCATCACCCCCGATATCGTGCCCGGGATTACCGCCGCGTCCGGCGCCGTTGCTGCCATGGGGCTGCCGCTGACCGACCGCGCTCACGCCCAGCAGGTTCGCTTCATTACCGCGCAGGCATGCCGGGACGATGTCTCCCTCGACTGGCACTCGCTGGCCCGGCGTGACGAGACCTTGGTGTTCTACATGGGGTTGAGTCGTGTCGAGACCATCTGCGAAGGGCTGATCGGCGCCGGGCTGCCGTCCGACTGGCCCATCATGCTGATCGCCAACGCCTCGCTACCGCAGCAGCAGACGCTGGTAGGCACGTTGGCGGACATGCCGCGAACGCTTGCCGCCAATCCGATGCCGTCGCCGTGCCTGATCGTGGTCGGCAGCGTCGTCGAGATGATCCCCTCCACCGCTGACCGGCTCTTGAGCCTCGAACGCCCGGTTTGACTGGGCAGTTCGAGGCGGGCGGCGTAGACTTCGCGGCTTTCCGAACGCCAGGAGTCTACGCGTGAGCCAATTACCGCCTTGCCCGCAATGCGGGTCCGAATATACCTACGCCGACAGCCAGCTTGTCGTCTGCCCCGAATGCGGCCATGAGTGGTCCGAAGCAGAAGCGGCGGTCGACGAAGGACACGCAAGCGTCGTGACCGACGCCCATGGCACGCCGCTGGCCGATGGTGACAGCGTCACCGTGATCAAGGACCTGAAGATCAAGGGGTCGTCGCAGGTCGTCAAGGTAGGGACCAAGGTCAAGAACATCCGCCTGGTCGATGGTGATCACGATATCGACTGCAAGGTCGATGGTGTCGGGGCCATGAAGCTGAAATCCGAATTCGTCAAGAAGGCCTGAGCCGACGTCAGGCCTTGCAGTGGAACCATCGGGCTGCTTTTCGCCGTCGTCCGGCTCAGGTTCGTCATCACAGGGCGGGGGACCACAATGGCTTGGAAGATCGCGCGGCTGAATCGCGATGACACGCTCGGCATCGAAACGGTGTCGCGCTGGACCTTCGACGCCTGGGGCGGACTCCACCCGCACACGACGTTCGAGGAATGGCGGGACGAAACCCGCAGCGACTGCGGTGCCAAAGGTGTGCCTTCAGTATTCGTGGCCATGAGCGACGGCAAGCCGATGGCTACCGCGAGCCTGACGGTCAGCGACATGAGCCTTCGGCCCGCCATGGGGCCTTGGCTCGCCTCCGTTTTCGTCCTGCCGGCCTGGCGCGGCCGCGGTATCGCCTCGGCACTGGTGGCGACGGTGGAAGCGGAGGCCCGGGAAGCAGGTTTTCGACGACTTCATCTCTACACACCGGACCAGATGGCGCTCTACGCGCGGCTGGGTTGGGTGCCCTCCGAGTCTCTGACCTATCGTGGCGAGCGCGTCACGCTGATGCACCGAAACCTCTGAAAAAAGGTTCTTCGCAGATCAGCGTGAAGCACGCAGATCTGAGGGATAAGCAGATAGAGAAACGGCGGTAAATCCGAATAAGCTGATGTTCACCATAAACGTCTGCTCACGGATACCGCCGTTGTATGGATGCTAACCCGCTCCGTCTGTTCTGGAAAGGCTTCACGCCAACTTATCATGCGTTCCTCAATCCCCAGACCCTATTCGTCCGCCTCGAGCCGGATCCCGGCGTGATCCCGGTGTGATCCCGGTGTGCAGTGGCTGTGATCAGGCCTGCTTCCTGGTGCATGACATGCATCGCCAACGCGTCCGAGAGGCCCCGCTGCTGATCTATCGGATCGAGTTGGAGGTGCCCGTTCGACGCCTGCGCTGCCCTATCTGCGGGCCGACACGTGAGCGGATCGATTGGCTGCCGGGCCGGCCTGGCGTGACCGACACGCTACACCAGTGGGTAGAGCGCTTGGTGGACTTGCTGCCTATCCGCCACGTAGCTGACCTCGTCGGTCTGCACTGGCATACCGTGAAGACCATCGATAAGCAGCGCCTGCAGCGCACTCTTCCCGTTCCGGACGCCACTCGGCTGCGTCGGCTGATGATGGACGAGTTTGCCCTGCACAAGGGGCATCGCTATGCCACGGTGATCGCTTGTGCCGATACCCAACAGGTCGTGTGGGTCGGCGAGGGCCGCTCGCGGGAGTCGATCCGTCCGTTCTTCGAATGGTTAGGCGCAGCCCGAAAGCAGATCGAAGCCGTCGCCATGGACATGAACTCGGCCTTCGATCTCGAGGTGAAGGCCCAGAGCCCCAACGCGGCAGTGGTCTATGACCGCTTCCATGTCGTGGCTAAATATGGGCGTGAGGTGGTGGACCGAGTACGTGTTAACCAGGCCAATCAGCTACGCGACGACAAGGTGGCCCGCAAGGTGATCAAGGGCAGCCGCTGGCTGTTGCTGCGCAACGCCGACAACCTTAAGCCCGAACAGGCGGTCAAGCTGGAAGAACTGTTGGCAGCCAATGCGTCATTGAGCACCGCGTATCTGCTCAAGGACCAGCTCAAGATGCTCTGGTTTGCCGACGACGAGGCTGCCGCGCGCGGTGCCTGGCAGGAGTGGGCCGGCATGGCACGCAGCAGTGGTATTGATGCCCTGGTGCACTTCGCCAGGAAGCTGGAGCCTTACCTGGAAGGGATCGTCTCCAGCGCTCGACATCGGCTGAACACCAGTGTACTTGAGGGCATGAACAACCGGATCAAGGTCATCAAACGAATGGCCTATGGGTACCGCGACACGGCGTACTTCTTCCTGAAGATCCGGGCCGCGTTCCCGGCAAAGTGCGATGAACCTTTTTTTATCAGTCAGTAAGTTAAGCAAACGGTTACGCCAAGAAAAGCATAAACCAATTTATTGCCACCCAGAGGCCACCATACACTGACCATCTATAGCAAAACTGTTCACCCTTTCGCTGATGGCATGCTGGACTCACAGCCGTCCTGAACAGCTAACCAATGCACACTGCGCTAGAAACATGAGGTGGCGGAAATGACAATTTTTTCTAAAGAAACGCTTAGTAATCAGCATATCAAGCAGCTAGACCGGAAAGGCGTATTTCACTCTTGGTCTGCACAGGGCTCGCTGGACCCACTAGTTATCAAGAGCGGCAGTGGCTGTCGGCTGTGGGATTATGAAGGGCGGGAATATCTCGACTTTTCAAGCCAACTGATCAACACCAATATTGGCCACCAGCACCCGAAAGTAATTGCTGGCATCAAGGCACAGCTAGACGAGTTGGCTACGGTGGCCCCTTCGCATGCCAACTACGCTCGCGGCCTGGCTGCTGAAAAGATACTTGCTCGCGCACCGGCAGGCTTCGATAAGGTCTTCTTCACCAACGGCGGTGCAGATGCGAATGAGAACGCTATTCGCATGGCGCGTGCCGTTACTGGCCGGACAAAGGTGCTGTCGGCTTACCGCTCGTATCATGGCGGTACGGGCTCAGCCATTGCAGCGACGGGCGACTTCCGCCGCGTACCCAACGAGTATGCCCGTGGTCACGTTCATTTCTTTAACCCCTTCCTCTATCGCAGTGATTTCTGGGCACAGAGTGAAGAGGAAGAGGGAGCGCGCGCCCTACAGCACTTACGCCGGACCATTGAGTCTGAAGGTGCCGGTTCCATAGCTGCCATCCTGCTGGAAACGATCCCGGGCACCGCAGGTATTCTGGTTCCGCCCAAGGGCTACCTGGATGGCGTAAGAGCCCTTGCTGATGAATTCGGCATCGTACTTGTCTTCGATGAAGTCATGGCAGGATTTGGCCGCACCGGAAAATGGCTGGCATTGGATCACTTTGACGTGGTGCCCGACCTGATTACATTCGCTAAAGGCGTAAATTCGGGTTATGTCCCGGCTGGCGGTGTCATCGTCTCTGAAAAGACCTCGCGTCATTTTGAGGAAAACTTTTTCTTCGGCGGGCTAACCTATTCCGGCCATCCACTGGCGATGGCAGCCATATGTGCAACGCTTGATGCGATGGAAGAAGAAAGCATCGTCGACAACGCAGCACATATTGGCGCTAATGTCTTGGCACCTGGTTTAAAACAAATTGCCGAACGTCACGATATCGTAGGCGAAGTACGTGGGATGGGCGTTTTCCAGGCAATTGAACTGGTAGAGGACCGCGAAAGCAGGCAGCCACTAAACGCTAAGGCAGTGGGGCAGCTCAAAGCTGCCATGGTGGAGAGTGGATTACTGCCCTTTGTCGTTGCCAATCGAATTCACGTTGTGCCGCCTTGCGTGATTACCGCCCAAGAAGCAGAGCAAGGCTTGTCTATCATCAATGACTCCCTCGGCAATCTCAGAAGATAAGCTATGAGTCAGGGCTTAGTGGGCTTCCTCCCATCCTGATATCAAAGCACTCGTTAGCATCAGCCATCAATAATGCCGGGTCGGGAAAGCCCGATCCGGCTTCAAATTAGGTAGCAGCATGCGCTTACGAAAGATGTCGAAGCCGCACTACACCTGTCACGCCTTCACCTGAAGCTTCGAGAAGATAGCTATATGGGCCTTGATACTTGGTTGCAATTCCATTTTGATTCGAGCAACTCGCTCTGCTGCTGGTGGCGGTAAAAGGCTCTCAGGAACAGTTAGACCATGCCCTTGGGCGAAGCCGAGGCGGCCTGACGGCCAAGATCCCCAAGCCAGGAATACCACGCCTGTTCGAACGCCCGCGTTATCGGCATCGCAATGTGATAGAGCGTCTATTTGGCTGGATGAAGGAAAAGCGGCGACTCTGTACTCGCTACGACAAGCTGGCGAAAAGTTACCACGCCATGGTCACGCTGGCCTGAATCGAGCGCTGTTTGGTCTCTTGGCACCTGTAGCATCTGATGAATTGGTTCTGCAAATATCGCAAGGATATCAACCGCTAACGGCGTTGCAGTGCATTGGGCATGCTCCACTGGCAGTTGGGCTTGGTCAGCGCCCTTTTACTAGCGTTGAGCGTAGGGGCCGTGCTGGCCTTTCTAGTCGGCCTGCTATGCATTCGCCGCAAGAGCATCTACTTCGTGATGCTGACGTTGGCTCTGACCCAGATGGCCTATTTTCTCGCCTACACCCTGAGCAACTGGACGGGCGGTGACAACGGCTTGCTGGGGAGGCAGCAGCTTGGCTACCACGGCTTGCCGACGCTCCTCGGAGTAACGAGGAATGAGTGTCTCCTTTCGCCCCTTGGTCGGTTTATAGGAACAGGTATCAGAGGGCACGACACTTATCCTGACACTGAGGGGCGTGCAGAGACCTCAAGGCGGGCGATGAGCAAAACCTACAGATCAGGCACTTAACCATTTTTCCGCCGTATCACGCCTGACCTCAATTTAAGCTCAGACCAATTTCTTTCTTGACAGGTTGGAGGAGGAGCGCCTATAAATTTATTATAACTATTATTATAGATTAGGTTCATAAAAATGGTACAGATGTACACAAACAAGCGGCAAAAAATCGCTGACCTGATCTGCGAGGACGTCAAGCGTTGGATTGTCAGGGAGAACCTAAAGCCAGGTGACCGTCTACCCAATGAAAAGGCCCTCATGGAGCGCTATGAGTGCGCCAAAGCAACGATTCGAGAGGCTCTGCATGCGCTCGAAGTAGAGGGGCTTGTCATACTCAAGACTGGCCCAGGTGGTGGCGCCATCATCAATGAAGCCACCAGCGAGCCAGTCTCACGCGCACTTCGCAATTTCCTGCATTTTCAGCGAGTCGACGGTAGTCAGGTTTATCAGTTACGCCGCGTCGTAGAAGTTGAGATCGCGTCATCGGTCGTGGGGCGACTCAATGATGAAGCCATCAGTCATCTAAAGGAAAATATTGCGCGTTGCCGCCTACCACACGAAGGTGAGGAACTGCAGCGACAGCACCGCGTACTTGAGCTGGATTTTCATAATACTCTGGCCGAATATTGCCCCAATCCTCTCTTGCGATTTATGGGCCAGTTCTTAAACGATTTTCTCAGGGATCTCGTGATCCTGAAGAAAGCTTACGTACCTGAACGCTTTATATTTGATCAAGCCAATATTGACTATCATGTCGCACTTCTCGATGCGCTTGTGGCTGAGGATAGCCAGCTTGTACGGCAGATCATGAACGAGCATATGTGCGATGCCGAAACCCATTTGACGGCGCTGGAGGGTGTGGTTGCTGACCAGTTTCTGGTCAATGATGCTTTGGACAGAGAACTATATTGAATATGGGGAGACCCGTTTCATTAGCAATGAAAACGTAATGTAGCTACGTGAAATACGTGGCAAAAAATCCATGAGTATTTGTATATAGGAGGCTGTTCAGATTTTGTCACCACGCCACATGGTAAGAATGATTGGATGACTCCGGTACCCAAAGAGTGCTTCTAGGCACACCGCAAAGGTTGACACTTCATTTTAGTGGGAGAATAGGTAGATGTATAACAACAAGTTCGCACCTAAGTCTGTTACAACCCCTGTCAAGGCAGGCTTGGCCTGTCTGGTACTGGCCGGAAGCGCCCTGGCCTTACCGGGCGCAGCGTTTGCTCAAGACGGTGACGTCATCGAGATACGCATGCAGCGCTACACTGATGCGGGAGAGGACAAGATCTTCAACCGCTACAAGGATATGCTAGCAGAAGCCAGCGATGGTCGAATCATACTCAATATTTTCCGCGGCGGAGAACTGGTGCCCAACGATCAGATGTTCGCAGCCCTGCGCAGCGGCACTCTGCATGCCATCAACGGCTATGGCGGTTACTGGGGCGGCCAGATGGATACCGCCGTGATCGAGTCAGGCATTCCAATGGCCTGGACCAGCCTTGAAGAGGCCCGTGAACTGTGGGACGAACGCGGGTTTGGTGACCTGTTGGCGGAGAACTACGCGCAGATGGGTGTCCATTACGTCGCGCCGGTATTTGGAGGTAAGTTCGATTTGCTGACCAAAGAGCCAGTCGAATCCCTGGCAGATTTGAGCGAATTGAAGATTCGCGCGACTCCGTCTGCATCAGCGGTACTCGATCACTTCGACGTTCCCACAGTATTCATTCCGCCGGAGGAGTTTTATATCGCCTTGAGTACCAATTCCATTGATGGCCTGGTCTACGGAGGCCCCTATGACTATTCGGTACTCAACCTCAATGAGGTAGCCACCCACTACACCGAGCTCAACATGCTCTATCCAGGCTTCGTTGACAGTATTTTGGTCAACCAGAATGTATGGAACAGTATGTCGGAAGAACTCCAAGAGATTTTCACGGAAGTCACCGCAGAGTGGGCCGATTACCGCCATCAGAAGTATGTGGAGTGGAACGAGGAGGCGTCTCACCTATTCGAGATTACTAGCCTACCGGAGAGCGATGTGCAAGAGATGACCAAGGCGGCCCAGGACGTCTGGGATGCCGAGGCCGAGAAGTCACCGCGAGCCGCAGAGGCGATCGAGATGATACGCAACATGGCTCGCGATAAGGGTCGTCTCGAATGAAAGTGAGCCAAATAATACACCTGCTTCATGTGTGGATTAATTGGCAGGATCGCCTGAGCGAATGGCTTGGGCGGTTAGTTGCTTGGCTTGGCTTTGTTCTGGTTTGCATTCTTGTATATGAGATAGCATCCCGACAATTGCTAAACACACCGACCAGCTGGGCACATGAGGCCTCGACCATGATTTATGGCGTCTTCGCCATTTTAGCTGGTGCCTATACTGAAAAATGGCATGACCATGTGCGGATTGATATCTTCCATCAGCATCTATCTAAGAAAGGAAAAGCGCTGGTTTCCTTCATTATCGGCTTGCTGACGCTGATGATTCTAACGCTGCTTTTGACTAGCGGCTATGAGTATGCCATGCAATCGGTGGCTATGCAGGAGCGCTCGTTTGGGAGTACCTGGACGCCAATAATCTGGCCGGTGAAAGTCATGATACCGGTAGCCGTGCTGCTAATCATGCTGCAAGTGCTGGCAAATACCTTGCGTGAACTATGCATCTTGCTGGGCCACCCCCTGGGGGCCTGTCCTTTAGCAGACCACACCACCGACACCCGGAGGCGTTCAAATGGTGGACATTGATCCCATACTACTCACACTCTTGATGTTCGGCTCCATGCTGCCTCTGATGTTCTTCGGTGTGCCGCTTGCATGGACACTGATAGGGGTGGGTAGCGGCTTCGGCTACTGGATCTGGGGTCCGGGCAGCATCGGTATCATAATGCCCTCGGTCTTCGGACTAATGAACGAGTTCATTTTGGTCGCCTTGCCGCTGTTCATCCTGATGGGAATGGTTCTTGAGCGATCAGGTATTGCCGATGACCTTTTCGAGATGATTTACAAGATCATGGGCGGCATACGCGGTGGGCTGGGCATGGGAACCGTGGTGATCTGTGCCTTGATAGCCGCCATGGTAGGCATTACCGGTGCCGCGACCGTAAGTCTGGGACTGATCGCGTTGCCCGCTATGCTTAAACGTGGCTATAGTAAGCAGCTATCGGCAGGCACTATTATGGCAGGTGGCGCGCTGGGTTTTTTGATTCCGCCCTCGTTGGTCATGATCCTCTACGCCTTCTTGACTCGCGAATCGGTGGGCAAGCTGTTCGCGGCGGGTGTTATGCCTGGCCTGATGTTGGCCACCATCTACATGTTCTACATCGGCATTCGCTGCTACCGAAACCCAGCGCTGGGACCGGCAGTCGAAGCCTCTGAGCGGATCGATTTCTGGCAGAAAATCGTGGCATTGAAGGCCATAATCTTGCCCGGCACCCTCATTGCCGTGGTGCTTGGATCCATGGCGGCTGGCGTGGCATCCCCCACCGAGGCCGCGGCGTTGGGCGCAAGCGGTGCCATGCTCTGCGCCCTGGCTCACGGCAAGCTCAACTTCACCATGCTAAGCGGTGCGCTTTTCAGGACGGCACGCATCATGGGCATGCTGATGTGGATCATGATCGGTGCGGTGATTTTCTCAAAGATCTACATCGCACTGGGGGCCGGCCAGGAGATTGTGGGCCTGATCATGGCCACCGAGCTGAGCCCCTATCTCGTACTTAGCGTGATTCTTCTCAGCTATTTGGTTCTGGGCATGTTCCTGGACGACTCGGCAATTCTCTTCATCACAGTGCCGCTCTACGTGCCAATCATCGTATCGTTAGGCTTTGATCCGATCTGGTTCGCTACGCTGTTCGTACTATCGATGCAGACAGCCTATCTGACACCACCGTTTGGCTATAACTTATTCTACATGCGGTCAGTGGCACCACCGGAGGTGACGACCGGTGATCTCTATCGCTCAGTGATCCCGTTCCTGGCCATGCAGGTACTCGGCATCGTTCTGCTGGTGATGTTTCCGCAGATCGCCCTATGGCTACCTGGACTTATCTTTGATTAGGATGCTTCGTGACTTGCCAATCATTGTCGGTCGAACCGACACAGAAGCTCGAGGATGACAAGGTTATCTTGACGCGCTGGGATTTTGCCCCTGGTGTGGAGACTGGTTGGCACCGTCATCAGCCTGACTACATGGTTGTACCACTCGTGGATGGGGTAATGCAGTTGCATACCGATGAAGGTTGCTACGGCAGCGACGTCAAGGCCAGTGCTTCCTATCACCGGCCGGCTGACGTTAAGCACAACGTCATTAACGCTGGAGAAGACCATTTTGCCTTCGTCGAGATTGAATTTAAACCTAATCGAGAATCAACCGACACAAACGTCATAGCTAAATTTACCATGCCGACCGCCTCCTTTTCGCGCTGTAAAAGCCGCCAAATCGCCGCCGATGGTAGCGCCCAGTTGCTCCCTCAGCTGGATCGCATGAAGGGCTTTACCCGCACCATTGCGCGCCGACTGGATAACGCCCTAAGCTGAAGGTCGATTTTATTGGTTTATTATAATTACTAAGAGCTTATGAGAAATGGTATATAAAAACGATTTTTTTAACTTCGATGAGTTGAACAGCAAGTCCGCGATGGCGTTCCCGCTCGATGAATACAGGGAACGAATTAAACGGCTTTCCCGCAAGTTGGAGACGCTAGAAGTGGATGCCTATCTCGGCTTCACGCCGGAAAATATGAATTATTTTACCGGCTTCGATCCATTAGGGTTGTATTTTTACCAGCATTTACTATTTGCATCCGGGATGGATTCGCCGTCTTTGATTACTCATAAATGTGAAAAAGAACTGGCACGCACACAATGCTGGATTGACGACATCAGTATATGGCAACATGGCGATGATCCGCTGAAGATGACGGTTAATAAGCTGCGCGAGGCTGGTATCCAGAAGGGCAGCCGCGTTGGCCTTGAAATGGACAACTGGTATTTTAAGGCGTCCACCTATAAAGGGCTTGTAGATGCCATGCCAGGTGTCGAATTTTTTGATGTGACGCAGGAAATACTTCGACTCAGAACTATCAAGTCCTCAGCAGAAATTGCTTGCATGAGAGAGGCAGCGCGATTTTCCGACATGGGGTTCGCAGCCGCTGTGGAAGCAATACGGCCCGGTGTTTCCGAGGCTGAAATTTTGGCGCAGGTGCAGTCCAATATGACAGCTGCGGGTTCTGAATATCCCACGCTACCCTTCATAATTAACTCGGGTGCACGGAGTGGACTCTTTCACGGGGTGCCGACAGGCAAGCGTCTTGCGCAGGGAGACCCGGTGATGATCGAGATCACCGGATCTTGGAAGCGCTATAACAGCAACATCGTTCGTACAGTCGTCGCTGGAAAGGCTACGCCAGCCCTGAACGGCCTCTGGGATATCGTGAACGAGTCTTTCTGGCGGCCTTTTGACCTCATCAAACCCGGTACGCCCGTGTCAGAACTTGATCGCCTCAGCCGCGAGATTCGCAGCCAGCATGAACCTTATATCCCTGCTCGTGCAGGCTTCGGCATGGGGCTTGCTTATCCGCCGGTATGGGCGGGTCATCCTGACATCCTCATCGGTGACGATGAGGTGCTTCAGGAGGGTATGATCTTCTCGCTTGAGCCCTCGATTGCGCAGTATCACGGCGCAACCGTTATATTTGGATACAATATCCTTGTTACTGAATCCGGTGCAGAAATCTTGCAGCAAACACCGAGGGATATCTTCGAGATCGCAGCCTGATGCCGTTAATTTTGGTGAGTTACGCCGCTAGTATCACATGTCATTTGAGGCGGCGTTTCCCTGGCTATATCTGATTCTTACAGGTCTCTTCGAGATCGCTTGGGCCTATTCCATGAAACAATCTCATGGTCTTACGCGACTGGCCTACACCGGAATGATGCTGGTGACAATTTTGGAGAGCTTTGTGCTTTTGTCCTTGGCAATGGTAGCTTGCCTCTTGGCACGGCCTACACCGTTTGGACTATTATATGAGCAGTTGGGGTCTTCGCCTTGGGCGTCCTGTTTCTGGGTGAACCTCTGAATAGCATACGTTTGCTGGCCGTTTTTCTCATCCTTTCTGGTATTCTAATGCTGAAATTCGCATAGATAAAAATAATCAGGCAGAAATACTGATTTTCAGAATCAAATCCCGTGTCGAAAATTTCGGCGCACAAACAAGGAACGCGACAATATGAACAACAGTTTTTTTCACCCCGTATCCGGTTTCGATCTACCTCGGTTTTCCGGTATACCAACTTTTATGCGCCTGCCGCATGTCGGTATTGAAGACGCGCGATTGAACGATGTTCAAATCGGTCTCGTCGGCACGCCTTGGGACAGCGGTACTACTAACCGTCCTGGTCCGCGACATGGACCTCGCCAGATGCGAGACATGTCGACGATGATCCGCGCTGAAAATGGAGCCACAGGTGTCAGGCCCTTTGAACTTTCGAATTGCGCCGATCTTGGCGATGTGCCTATAAATCCCGCTGACTTGAATGACAGTATTTCGCGCATTACTGATTTCTTCGAAAAACTTTGCGTGGCTGGTGTGCGACCATTGACCGCTGGTGGCGATCACCTCTGCTCGTTGCCGATTTTACGCGCGATGGCAGGAGCCGAACCTTTGGGACTTATCCAGTTTGACAGTCATACTGATCTGTTTCACAGCTATTTTAACGGCTCGATGTATACCCACGGCACTCCGTTTCGTCGCGCCGTAGAGGAAGGTCTGCTTGATCCGCACCGCATGGTTCAGATCGGCATTCGGGGAACTACTTATGACCGAGAGGATCGTGATTTTGCCAAAAGTGAAGGTATAAGGCTAATCGAGATTGATGAATTCCGCGCACGCGGCCTTGAGGACGTGATGGATGAGGCACGAGATATCGTCGGACATCGCAGCACCTATGTCACCTACGATATAGACTTTGTTGATCCCGCCTTTGCGCCTGGCACAGGTACTCCGGAGGTGGGCGGTCCCAACTCCTATGAGGCTCTACAAGTCGCACGTATGCTGCAGGGGGTCAATATTGCTGGGGCGGATCTCGTTGAGGTATCGCCGCCTTTCGATCCTAGTGGTGGAACTGCCTATCTCGGTGTTTCAATTATGTTTGAAATATTGTGTGTCATGGCCGATTCCAGTGGTTCTTGAAACAAAGTACTGCCATGAATGTAACTTATTGTTGATTATTATCTGAATCCTTGATGCCGACGCCGAAATTATTCCCATTATCGCTCGTGCGGTATTTTTTTCTTACTCGCTCTGCGCATCTCGGGACCCGCTTAGATCACTGTCAGATGGTCCAACAAATGGAGACCACTTTAGTTTTTAACGACAGAGTTCACCTCAACCGGAAGTTGCGGATGCACGCGACTGAACTCTAGCATGCGCTCGGCCGGACCCTTGCCAACGGCGTTCGCGATGCAGCGTCGGTCTCCGGTTAGGAGCTGCACTAGCGACGTCCCGATTACTGCCATGTATAGGAGTACAAGCATGACAACCATCGTTTATCCCGCCCGACGTATCTATACCATGAACCCGTCGCAGCCCATTGGCGACTGCCTAGCAGTCCGTGACGGCCGGATCCTAAGCGTCGCCTCGCTTGACGAAATCCGGCGCTTCGGTGACTACACCATCGACAAACGCTTCATCGACAAGGTGCTGATGCCTGGCTTGGTGGAAGGACATAGCCATGCTTTGGAAGGCGCAATCTGGGATTTCCTCTATCTCGGTTGGTTCGACAAGACCGATCCCGACGGCAGACTCTGGCCAGGCCTTCGCGAGGCGGAGTCGATACAGCAGGCACTCAGTGCACGCTTAGCTCAACAGACATCGGAGGGACCGCTCATTGCATGGGGGTTCGATCCAGTGTATTTCGACGGCGAACGCATCGACCGGCGGCTGCTTGACGCTGTTAGCCGCGAGCGCCCGATCGTGATTATCCACGCCAGCCTACACGTAATGACGGTCAACTCCGCAGTGATTGAGACCCTCGGCCTCGACGTAATGGAGCTCGATGGCATCGTGCGCGACAGCGGCGGCGTGCCCACCGGTGATTTGCTGGAATTTCCGGCCATGCACCCGGTGTTCGATAACTACGGTATTGACCTGTTCGGCGCCGCCACTACACCTCATGCGTTGCGCCAGTACGCCCGCGCCGCACGCCGTGAGGGCATTACCACAATCACGGACTTGCTCAATCCCATGAGCGCGAACGCAATTGAGTCCATGCACGCCACTACCGCCGAACCCGAATACCCGGTTCGCCTGGTGCCAGCGCTAAACGCGCTCTCCTGGGATCCCGAAGAAGGTAGTGCCTGTGTGCGCCGCGCAATGGCGCACAACCACGATAAATTGCACTTCGGCATCGTCAAGATCGTCACCGACGGCGCCATCCAGAATTTCACCGCCCGCCTGCAGTGGCCTGGCTATTTGGAAGGTCCGCCAAACGGTGTCTGGAACGCGCCGCCAGAAACCTTTCATGCGATGGTGCAGCACTATCACCAAGCCGGATTGCAATTGCACATCCATACCAACGGCGACGAGGCCGTGCAGATGATCATTGAGGCACTCGAGGACGCACTGGCCATGTGGCCTCGTCCTGATCACCGGCACACACTACAGCATGTACAGCTGATCCGGCAGTCGCAGCTACATCGTGTCAAGTCGTTGGGAGCCTGTCTCAACATCTTCGCCAACCATATCTACTACTGGGGCGACATCCACCGCACCCGCACCTTGGGCTTCGACCGCTGCCAGCGTCTGGAGCCCGTCGCCAGCGCTGACCGGCTGGGCATCACCTTTGGCATTCACTGCGATGCTCCGGTGACTCCCCTGTCGCCGCTGTTTACCGCCCACTGCGCGCATACCCGCGAGACCGCGTCTGGCGTAGTGCTCGGCCGCGAAGAAGCCATCAGCCGCGCCCGTGCACTGCAGGCCATCACTCTGGGCGCGGCGGAAACCTTGCACCTGGACCACTGTATCGGCAGCTTGGAAACCGGCAAGTGGGCGGACGTCGCAATTTTGGACGACGACCCCATGGCAAGCGACAAGCCGCTAAAGGACATCGGGGTACATGCCACCATGCTCGGTGGACGGATCACCAATGACTGATATGGCACGCGCTGCTATCGACGTCAGGCTGCTCTGCGGATTCCTCGGCAGCGGCAAGACCACCCGCATCAATCACCTGATAGCCGAAGGCACGCTGAGAGACGCGCTGTTTCTGGTCAACGACTTTGGCCGGCTCAACATCGATGCCGAGCTGATCACCGCTGAAGAAGACGGCATCGTGCGACTCAACAATGGCTGTGCCTGCTGCGGGCTATCTGGCGACCTTTCCGCTCAGCTCAGCGACATCCGCCGGTGGCCCTCGCCACCCACGCTGCTGGTATTCGAGGCCAGCGGCGTGGCGCGGCCGCGGCCATTGATGCAGCTGTTCGGCGCGGCCGAAGGATACTCTCTGGGAAGTGCTGAAACCTTGGTAGACCTGTCGGCGCTGCAGCGGTTGCTACACGACCCCGCTATCGCTGACATTACCCAGGCGCAGATTACCGACGTGCCGCGGCTCCGGATAAACCGCCATGCAAAGCTGCCGGGGATCGTGCGCGAGCGCGAGACAGCGCTGTTGAAATCGCTCAATTCCGCGGCGGAACTCGTTTGGGACTCTCCGCCGAAAGAACTGTCCATTACGTACACTAAATCTTCCGAGAGCGCGGTCTGGCCGGACTTCCACGCCCTCGCCGCCAGCGCCGGCGTAATCACTAGCCGGACCCTAGCGTTGCCCCGAGCCCTAGATAGTCAGCAACTTATGGCCCTGCTGGATGCCGCCGCCCCCATACTCCTACGCGCCAAGGGCATGCTCCGCGACTGCGAACATCCGCAAACGCTCCTTGCACTGCAATGGACACCCGGAGGCGGACGGCGGACACCGTTTCCTGGAGCCAAACAGGACGTACTTGTACTGATCGGAAAGGAAGGCCCCGGAATGGATGCGCTGGTCAGCAGCATCGAGGCACTACTCTAAATCCAGAACCAATCGGGTAATCAATCACTCGGGACCCGACAGCTGTAAGAGGCCGGATGATAGATTAAGCCATAGGAGCTATCCTCTGCTGGTAGCGCGTGGACTCATTGCTCAATTCATCCAGGAGCAGCGAGATGGATATCAAACTGCATAAGACGGCGACCACCACACCGCGCATCCGCAAGGAGATCCAGCAGGCACCCGCCTCGGTCAGTGATAGTGAACTGGCTCGACGTTATCATGTCCCGTGTCCCACCATTGCCCGGTGGCGTTACCGCAGCACGCAACATGATCGACCCCATACGCGACATAACCTGCTCGCGACGCTGTCTCCCGTCCAGGAAGAGATCGTGGTGGCTCTGCGCGACTACCTGCGTCTGAGCGTCGATGACTTGCTGGTCGTGGCAAAGGAGTTTCTTCATCCAGATCTCTCACGCTCAGCACTGCAACGCCTCTTGAGGCGACGAGGCCTGCCCAGCCTGGCGACTCTGGAAAAGCAGGAGAAGGCGGCTCAACAGTCGCCCCACAAGCCCTTCAAGGCCTATGAGCCGGGGTATGTTCGTGTCGACGTCAAGCATCTGCCTCAGATGCCTGATGAAGACCACAAGCGTTATCTCTTCGTGGCGATCGACCGCGCTACGCGCTGGGTCTATCTGGAGATTCGCCAGCATCAGTCTGCACAGGATGCCAAGGCCTTTCTGCAACACGTTCGCGAGCGGGCACCGTTCAGGATCAGGACCCTGCTGACGGACAACGGCAAGACCTTTACCGACCGCTTCGCCGCGGGCGGCGAGCGTCAGCCCAGCGGCAAGCACCGAGTGGACCGGTTCTGTCGCCAACATGGCATCGACCATCGGCTGATCCCGCCTTATCGGCCACAGACCAATGGCATGGTGGAGCGTTTCAATGGCCGCGTGAGCGACATCCTGAATACGCATCGGTTCGACTCGCGGGAAGATCTGGAAACCACACTCAAACGCTACAACTGGCTTTATAACCACCACATCAATCAAAAGGCCTTGCATCATCAGACGCCGGTCGGTGCAATGAAGCAATGGCAGAAGGACCGGCCCGAATTATTTTGGAAACGCGTAATTAATCATCCGGGCCCCGACAATTAGATTTAACAAGTTACAAGGCAGGCAGGGAAGTCCATAAGTACCCGAACACAAATTCTCCGCTATGCTTATAGTCCTGTCCCGTGAACCAGGACGATGAGCATGAAATTCCGCTTTGTGCCGCCTCTGTCCGATGCTGACCTCAAGGCGTTGATGACGACCTACACCTACGGCGAGAAACCGGCCCTGCGGCGAAGGGCCCACGCCATCGTGCTGAGCCATCAGGGCCATACCATCGATCAGATTTGCAAGATTCTCTCCGTCACCCGCGAGACGGCCTCGCTCTGGTTCGATGCCTGGGAGGCCCAGGGGCTCGAAGGGCTCCGGGACAAGCCACGCACCGGGCGTCCTGCCATCTACAGTGGCTCGGAGCGGGACCGGTTGCTTGAACTTGTCAAAGAGCAGCCTCATCAGTTGAAGGCCGTCCAGGCACGGCTCCAACAGGAAACCGGGAAACACGCCTGCACCATGACGCTCAAGCGAGCATTAAAAAAGCCGCTGCCCGAAGGCAGCGGCGAAGAGCGCATGGACGCGCGATGAAGAAGAACCTGGTCGTGATGGCCGAAGAACTTGGTCGTGATGACAAAAGGGGTGCCGCTCAGCCGGCAGCGGCTTCCCGCTCGACATCACGCTCGACGCTGCGCTCGCCGTCGGCCTGATGATAGGCCTGGCGCTCCTCGGCCTCCGTCGTCGGAGAAAAGCGCACCGCCAGCGCGAACAGCGAGGCGGCGATGACCGTCAGCCCCAGATAGAAAAGTCCCTGTTGATAGGACAGGGATTCCGAACGAAACAGGAAACCGGCTGCCACGGCGCCTGCGTTGCCGCCGGCACCGACGATCCCCGCGACGGCACCCAGCGCCTTCTTGTTGATGAACGGTACGACACCGAAGGTGGCGCCCTCCGCCATCTGCACGAACAGGCTGAAGACCAGCATGATGCCGATTGCCACGGCCAGGGTCTGCATCTGGGCGAAGCCGGTCAGCGCGATGCCCTCGCACAGCAGCGCGATGAACAGCCAGCGGACCCGTCCCTTGAGCCCGCCGTTGCGGGCGAACAGGTCGGAGAAGATGCCGCCCAGCGTGCGCGCGAACAGGTTCATCAACCCGAACAGGCCGGCGATCAGCCCTGCCGTGGCGAGGTCGAGCGAGAACGTATCGAAGAAGTAGATGGCAGCGATGTTGTTGATCGTGAGTTCGACGCCGAAGCAGGCCGCGTAGACCACGAACAGCGCCCATACGCGGATATCCTTGGCAGCGGCGACGAAGCTTTGCATGGCGCCATGTTCACGCGTGGCTGGCGGCAGTTCGCCGCGCGCCCGCAGATCGCTGAAGTTGCCGTCGGGTGCATCCTGGGTAAAACGATAATAGGCCAGACCGGTCAGGAACAGCACGATACCGGGCACGACCATCGCCAGTCGCCAGCCCAGCGTTTCGCTGACGCCCAGCATCAGCACGCCGGAAAACACCAGCGGCATCAGGATCTGGGTGGTGCCGCCGCCGAGATTCCCCCAGCCGGCGGTCGTGGCGTTGGCGGTGCCGACCACGTTGGGAGCGAACATCATCGTGGAGTGATACTGGGTGATGACGAAGGAAGCACCGATCGCGCCGATGGCGAGGCGGGCCAGCAGGAAGGTTTCGAAACTGTCCGCCAGGCCGATCGCCATCACCGGCAGCGACCCGAGGCAGAGCAGCCAGGTGTAGGCCTTGCGCGGGCCGATGCGATCACAGAGCAGGCCGATGACCAGGCGTACGAGAATGGTGATCGCGACCGAAGCGATGATCGTGTTGCCGATCTGGGTCTTGGTCAGGCCAAGATCGTCGCGGACGACGGCCATGAGCGGGGCGATGCCGAACCAGCCGAAGAAACAGACGTGGAAGGCGAACCAGGAGAAATGGAAGGCTCGCATCTGAGGGGTGGAAAAGCTGAACAGACGTATCTTGTTGGCTTTGTGACGGATGTCCATGAAGATCACTCTCCGATGGTGGCGACGACACCGGCCGGTGCCGAGGGCATGAAAAAACGGCGCCCATCACTCGTCATGCGGAGCATGAAAAGCGATGGACGCCGTTGTCCGTTGCGTCAGCCGGTCGACCTTGACCGTGCTTCAGCGAATGTCAGGCTCGGAACCGTTGGGCAGGCTCCTGTCGGGCCGCCGTTGGCCCGGACTTCTCTATCCAAGCAGAAGCCATACCAGAATCCTCGAAAAGGCGTCGATTCAATTAGATAAGGCTCGAAGTCGGAGGCGGGCAGGCGCCAATGCGCCCTAACGGCAGGCAGGATCGCGACCCGACGGTGCAGCGTGTGGGAAGCGTGCACCAGCGGGTGGCGTGGAAAGACGGTGAGGGCTCAGGAACGCCCTCGAGACAGCATGTCGACGAGGTCGATCACGTTTCGGGCCACTTCGATCAATGGCTTGCTCTGGTCCATGGCGGTCTTGCGCATCAGGCGGTAGGCCTCTTCCTCGGAGAGGCGCTGATGGGCCATCAAAAGCCCCTTGGCGCGGTCGATCTGCTTGCGATCGCGCAGCGTCTTGCGCGTGCTCTCGAGTTCGTCGCTGATCTGCTGCAATCTTGCGTGTTGCGTCTGCACCAGGCCGACCAGCGAGCGGCTGAAGCGTGACTCCATGGTGCTGGCCGTCAAGGCTCCCAGGCTCGAGGCCGGCTCTGCGTCCGGCACTTCCAGCAGCAGGTTCACCGGTGCCGCCCAGAGCTCGCCATTGAGCGCTTCGTGCAAGCCGGCGCTGTTCTCTATCTCGCGCTCGGCCTGGTGAATCCGGTCGCGACAGCTGCGTTGCAACTCGTCGACCAGGCGATCTTCGATGTCTTTCATAGCATCGATCCGCTGGGTCGTGATGGCATACCACTGTTCGCCGGGATCATCGATATCGTTCGGCAGCGGGGTGGCCTGGATGGCCAGATCGCGCAGTTGGGCGATGGCCAGATGGATCGGCCGGTCGAGCTCTTGCTGCCAGTGCGAGAGCAGCTCGGTACTGGCGAATTCGCCGAAGGTCTCGAAGCAGCGGTGTTGGGCATCGATCAGCTGCTGCAACGTCTGGCGGTGCGCATCGTCGAACACGCCGAGCGTGAAGCCGAAGGCGCCACAGGCTCGTTCCTGTCCGGCGAGCTCCTTGCCCTGGATGAAATGAAACAGACACACCAGCACGCGGGTGATCTCGGTGTCGCTGGCGGTATCCGCCGCCTCGAAGATGACCGACAGCAGGTTGCTGATCAATCGGTTGAACAGGCGCACCGCATCGTCGGCCGTGAGGCGCTGCGCCTCGATGTCGTCGCGAATCGGCGGAAGCGAGTCGAATCCGTGCCACACCGCCGCGATGCGGGTCAGCAGGCGAGCGTTGGCGAGATGGCGTGACGTGCGGTTGGCGTCGTCGAAGGAAGCCCACTCGTCCAGGCGCCGTCGCAGCGTCGCTTCCGCCAGCCGGCTATCGGCGATGCGCTGCTGGCGCTGGTGCGTGAAACGCCGGCCAGCGGAACCGAGATAGATCGTGGAGGCGCCACGTTCCCGCTGCAGGGCATGGACGAAGCGGCAGATATCGCCGACCACGGCAGCGGTTTCCGCCAATCCGGACAGTTGCTCGATTTCCGAGAATTTGGCTGCTCGCAGCAGCCGTTCGGTCGCATTCATGAATCACCGCATCCCGTCTCAACTTGTTATTGTCAATACCGTATGAGCAGAGCGTACGTTGGCGTGAGGGGAGAGTTCGACCAACGTCGAATATGACTCTACCGCGTACGTCCGATCGGCGCACGCGAAGACGGGAAGAGAGTCGATGAGACGCCACGCTCGAGGCGCGGCGATGAAGGCGTTCGGGGGAAGTGGAGCGCGTCGATCGGAAGAGGGCTCGATCGATGCGCGCACGATCAAGCCCAGCGGCGCGGGGAATCAATGCAGGAGGCGAGGCCGGTATGGCGTGCTCAGGGCTCTTTCGAGCGCACCTCGTATTCGCCATCGAGCACCTGCTGGGCACGCCCGGCCGAGTGGGCACTGCCGCCGTCGGGATCGGCGCTACCGCCGGCATATTGCGCTCGAGAGGCGCGGAACTGCTCTGCACGCTTTTTCATGCGATGGCGAAGAAACGGCAGCATCGCCCAGCCGACGACCAGAAAGAACAAGCCGAGCAGGGTGCCGACAATCAGCATGACGCCGAAGAGCAGCCAGGTGAACAACAGGCGAAGGCCTCCGGCACCCTGGCTGGGGCGAGTCTGCTGAACGCGCTCGCGCCATTGTTGCGCGGCACGCCAGGCGGCGTTGCCGGTATCGTGGCGGTTATCGGTCATCCACTTTCTCCTCGGTTGCTGAGAGGGTGTTTACAAAACAGGCGAACGAAGGCAAGACAAGGCAAAATTGGCCGAAAACACGGAGTTTACATGGAGTAAATGAGTATTTGAGGCCGATTTTAACGCTGGATTGTCGAGTGCAGCCCTTTTGTCAACACCCTCTGAGGTCGGCAGCGTTGTGATCATCTGCTCAACTCGTCCCGATGCAGGTCGAGATCGAGTTCGTTCTGCTGCGCGTTGTAGCCTTCTATCTCGATGCGACCATCACTGTCGACTTCGAGTTCCGCGAAATGTTGCATGCCGCGATTCTGGGCCTGGGCCAACGCGTTCTGCAACTCTTCGGCCGTCAGGCTCCAGTCCGGGATGTTCGATTGACGCTGACTTTCCCGCATCAAGGCACCGTCGTCCAGCGCCATCGAGACGTCCAGTTCCCAGCCGTCATCGCGCCACCCTTCGACCTCGAGCCGGTTGTCGTCACGATCCACATCCAGCTTTTCGTAATGGGTGAAGCCATAGCTTTCGGCGCTGTCGAGCAGCGTCTTCAATTGACTGTAGGATAGCGTCGCCTCGTCGGCCAAGGCGCTGGCACTGATTCCGCTTCCCAGTGCAACGGCAGGCAACACCCATAGACGGTATTTCATGATCGATCTCCTGAAGTTCGATATCGGTAGACGCGTTCTTCGCGATGGACCGGCCTTGTCGATAACCATCGTTATACTCGGGGTGACCTTGACGCGAACTGAAAGAGACATTCATCCGGGGTTCATCGTCTACAGCCGTGATACGCCCGGGCGGTGGCGTGTCGCGGGCTGACGTATTCATGTCGGATTCATCGCCTTTGCGGCACACTGCCGACATGAAACTTCGCAAACGTCTCTTACCGTTGATCCTGGCGCTGCTCACGAGTGGCGGGATACTTCCGTTGGCCAGTGCCGATGACGATGATTGGCGCGATCTCCACCAGGAGGTCAAGAAGGGGCATCTGGTCGGCATCGGCGAGATCATGGACTGGCTGGAAGCCCGCTACGAGGGGCAGATCCTCGAGGTCGAACTGGAGCAGGAAGACGACCGGATCGAGTACGAAGTGGAAATGATCGGCCCCCGGGGGCAGGTCGTCGAATTCGAGTTCGATGCCACCAATGGCGAGTTGCTGAGTGTCGAAGGAGTGAATATCGAGGCGATGAGGAAGTCGCCTTAGCCTGTCGTCGATACTGGCGATATCCGGCCGGAGCCGCCTTTTGACATGGACGAACTCCGCCAGGGACGATCGTTGCAGTGAAAGATGAGTCTTGAATCAGGGAGTCGGTAAATGAAGGTACTGCTGGTCGAGGATGATGCGGCACTGGCCGAGGCGTTGGCAGCTGCGCTGGCCGAGGCCGGCCTGCTGATCGAATCGACGACCACCGGGCAGGAGGCTGACTTCCTGGTGCGCACCGAGCGCTACGATGCGGTCATCCTCGATCTCGGGCTGCCCGACGGTGATGGGACGCGCTGGCTCTCCCAGTGGCGCGAGGACGCGATCGATCTGCCGGTGCTGGTGCTGACGGCACGTGAACGCTGGTCTGACAAGGCGGCCGGCTTCTCCGCCGGCGCCGACGATTACGTCGTCAAACCGTTCGAGACCGCCGAGGTACTGTTCCGGTTGCGAGCGCTGGTTCGCCGCAGTCACGGCCACGCTCATCCGGTGATTCGGATCGGGAAGCTGACCCTGGATACCCATTCGGGCAGCGTCTCGCTGGCCGGGCGGCCAATCACATTGACCGCGCAGGAATCCCGCCTGCTTTCGTACCTGATGCATGCCTCGCCGCGTATCGTCAGTCGCGCCGAGCTGGTCGAGCATGTCTACAACCGCGATCACGAGCCCGACTCCAATGTCATCGACGTCCAGATCAGCCGCCTGCGGCGCAAGTTCGGCCGCGCCCGGATCGAGACGCTTCGGGGTCAGGGCTACCGCCTGGTGGATCTCGAGGCCGAGGCTTGAAAGACCAGAACTCGAAAGGCCAGGACTCGAAAGCCCAAAGCTCGAAAGGCCAAGACTCGAAAGGCAGCGTCCTGAAACGCTGGCGGCCTCGCTGGATATCGCGCTGGGGGGAGCGGTTGCGGCTGGCGCCGTTGGGGGCGCGCCTGCTGGTGGCCTCGCTGCTGCTGGTCATCGTGCTGCTTCCGCTGGCCGGCGTCGGGTTGAGCTACACCTTTCGGCAGTCCGCGACGGCCTCTTTCGATACCCGTCTCGAATCCCTGCTCAATGCGCTGTTGGCCGGCATTCAGGTCGACAGTATCGGCCAACGTCTGCAATTGAACCGTTCGCTGGGCGATGCTCGCTTCGATCGCGTCTATTCCGGCTGGTATTGGCAGGTGAGCAACGGCAGCGATCTCACCCTGACGTCGCGTTCGCTGTGGGACCAGCGCCTGCCGATTCCCGAGCACCAAAGTGGTTTGGCCGTCTACGAGGTCGAAGGCCCGCGCGATGACGACTTGCGCATGATCGAACGTGGCCTGCGCTTGCCGGGGCACCAGGACGTGATCCACGTGGCCCTGGCCGGATCGACCGCGGAACTCAACCATGAGGTCGAGCGCTTCGAGCGCCTGCTGATCGTGTCGCTGGCCACGTTCGGCGTGCTGCTGCTGGCCGGGTTGGCACTGCAGATGCGCTGGGGGCTCGCGCCGCTGCGGCGGATGTCGGCCAATCTGCGGGCGGTGGAGGAAGGGGATATCGAGCGCCTGGACACGCAACTGCCGGTGGAACTGAAGGAGCTGGCGCTGGCCATGAACGGCGTGCTCGAGCGTGATCGGCGCCTGATCGAGCGCGGGCGCGCGGCGGCCGGCAACCTGGCACATGCGCTGAAGACCCCGGTCAGCGTGCTCAAGACGCTCTCGGAACGTTTTCCCGAGGCCCAGCGGCAGCCCATCAATACCGAACTGGCCCGGATCGACGATGCGGTGCGTCACCATCTGGCCCGCGCGTCGGCAGCCGGCGGCGTGGCGTTCTCGGGGCGTGTCTCGATCGGCGACGCGATCGCGCCGGTCGTTCAGGGGCTGGCCAGGCTGGCGGAACGACGCGGCATACGGTTCGATGCCGATATCGATCCGAACGCGGCGGCGCGCATCGACCCGCAGGACATTCAGGAGCTCACCGGGAACCTGCTGGAAAACGCCTTGCGCTGGGCGGACAGCCGGGTTTCGTTCAGTGTCTCCCGGGTATCGCAGGGCGTGCGCCTGCGGATCGAGGACGACGGCCCGGGCATGACCCGCGCCCAGGGGGAGTCAGCCCTGGCGAGGGGTGTCAGGCTGGATGCCCGCGGTTCTGGTTCGGGCCTGGGGCTGGCAATCGTCGAAGACCTGATGATGCTCTACGGCGGCACGCTGCGCCTGGAGCGTGCCGCCCTGGGCGGGCTGGCGGCGGATGTCTGGCTGCCGGCATCGCCGGTTTCGGCGCGAATCGGCGACACGGCCAGCCAGCCGCCGCCAGCCGACTGATTGCCGACCACACCATTGTCACTCGGCACTGTCGGGATTCGGCTGCCTCTGCTCCGGAATCAACGAGTACGAAGCTGGCCTCGCACCACGGTGCGGAAGCCGCGCTGTTCCGGTGACTGAATCGCCGCCAGCGCCAATTGCAGCGCCTGCTGCGCGATTTCCGGCAGGTTGTGATGAATGCAGGGAATCCGCACCCCGAACACGTCGCTGTGCTCGATGTCATCGATGCTGAACAGCTGGACGTCCCGCTGCGGCACGACTTCTTGCTCATGGCAGAGTTTCAGTACCGCCATGGTGATCTGGTTGTTGGCGCCGATGATTCCTTCCGGCCAGGGATGTTCCTGCAGATAGTCCCGCAGCGCCTGATAGGCGGGCTCGAAGCTGAAATCGCTATACACCACATCGAGCGATATCTGGCGGCTGCCGATCGCTTCCCGCAGGCCCGACATGCGGCCGATCGAGACCATCGAGTCGGCCGGCCCCGAGACCGCCAGCAACTGCTGCAGACCCTGCTCGAGACAGTAGCGCCCCGCCTGATAGCCACAGTCGAGATTATCGATGTAGACCCCGCCGTAGTGAGTCGCCTTGAGTTCGCGATCGACCAGCACGACCGGAATGCCCGCCGCCTCGAGGCGATCCAGATAGGCCGGGTGATAGTCGATGTCCGACGAGATGACCGAGAGAATGACCGCATCGACGGAGAACTCGATCAGCTTGCCGATCGCCTCGGCTTCCAGCGTCTCCGACTCGTAGGAATCGAAGACCAGCACGGTATAGCCGCGGGCTCTCGCCGCCAGCGTGATCTCTCGGGTCATGCGGCCGAAGAAGGGGTTGCTCATGTTGGGATTGACGACGCCCAGTGTCCGCGTGGTGGCGGCCTCGCGCTGAGTCGTCCGTGACGGCGACACATAGTTGAGCTCGCGCGCGATGCGCAATATCTGATCGCGCGTTTCGGCATGAACCTTTTCCGGCGAGGAAAACGTGCGCGAAACGGTGATCTTGCTGACCCCGGCCTGGCGGGCAATATCCGCGAGCGTGGTTCGAGGCATTGACCTCATCTCCCTGATAACACCCGTGATTCCATGAAATCCAGGCGATGACCCTGGCTTTCATGCGCTGAGACGTCAGCAGCCCAGCCGCTGATACGCCATGATCATCGATATCATTTTGTGTCATTTTCTATCATGGAAATCGTACTGTAGAGCTGATTTTTCCGTACTACTTAAGTCTAGTTGAGACATTAAACATTGGTCTAATGTAATTTAAGTCTTTGATTTTTATGGTTTTAGCGAAAATGAAATGACTTGCGTCAATCAGTGTTAACGCTATGATTTGATGCTGATGTCATGGCGTTTGAACATGCATCAATAAAAACGGTCGATCTTCGTCAACTAACGCCAGCCTGGAAAGATCAGGTCCGATCATATCCGCAGGGTCGTCCGATACACGGCGTGACAGCAGTCGAAAACGATAGCCGTCGACAAATAGCAACAACGAGCGCTACGAGAGGAATTCCAGATGAGACTTGCCCTGTTAGTTTCAGGCATCGGTATCGCGGGCCTGGGTGCCTGCTCCGCCGCCATGGCGCAGAGTACGGAGATCACCGTCGCCACCGTGAACAATCCCGACATGGTGACGATGCAGAGCATGATGTCGGCGTTCAACGAGGCGCACCCGGACATCAAGGTCAACTGGGTGACGCTGCCGGAAAACGAACTCCGCCAGAAGGTCACTACCGATATCGCCAGCGGTGCCGGCCAGTACGACGTCGTCACCGTCAGCAACTACGAGACCCCGATCTGGGCGCAGAACGACTGGCTGGCGCCGATGGAAAATCTGCCTGCCAGCTATGACGTCGACGATCTGCTCGAGCCGGTGAAAGATGGGCTGTCGGTGGATGGCACGCTCTACGCGCTGCCGTTCTATGCGGAGTCCTCGGTGACCTACTACCGCAAGGACCTGTTCGAGAAGGCCGGTATCGAAATGCCGGACAAACCGACCTGGACGCAGATCAAGGACTTCGCTGCCAAGATCCAGTCGTCCTCCGATGGCGTCTACGGCATCTGTCTGCGCGGCCTGCCGGGCTGGGGCCAGAACATGGCGCTGTTCGGCACCATGGTCAACAGCTTCGGCGGACGCTGGTTCGACATGGACTGGAACCCGCAGCTGACCAGCGATGAATGGAAGAATGCGGCCAACGCGTATGTCGAGCTGCTCAACGACTACGGCCCGCCGGGCGTGACCTCCAACGGCTTCACCGAGTCCGAGACGCTGTTCGCCAACGGCCAGTGCGGCATGTGGGTCGACTCTACCGTGGCGGCCAGCTATCTCAGCGACCCGGAGACGTCCCAGATTGCGGACAACGTGGGATTTGCCCAGGCGCCCTACGAAACCACCGAGAAGGGCTCCAACTGGCTGTTCACCTGGGCGCTGGCCGTGCCGCAGTCATCCAAGAATCAGGAAGCGGCGAAGACCTTCGTCGACTGGGCGACCTCCAAGGACTACATCCAGGCCGTCGCGGATGACAAGGGCTGGCTGGCGGTGCCGCCGGGAACGCGTCAATCGACCTATGCCAGCGACGACTACGTCAAGGCGGCACCGTTCGCGCCGCTGGTCGAAACGGCAATCAAGAGCGCCAGCCCGAACGATCCCAGCGCGCAGGAAGTGCCCTATACCGGCGTACAGTTCGTCACCATTCCGCAGTTCCAGGCGATCGGTACCCGCGTCGGTCAGCTGATGGCAGCGATGCTTTCCGGTCAGAGCAGCGTCGACGAGGCGCTCCAGCAGGGGCAGACCTTCACCGACCGCATCATGCAGCAGACCGGCAAGCCGCAGTAAGCGATTCGCCTTTGGACACCGCCGGTCGGCCGATCGGCGGTGTCGCTGCGTAAGTCGGACCGTTTAGCTGGACCGTTTAGTCGGACTGTTTAGCCGGACCAGTGGTTGCGTCACGCAATCCCAAGCCACGGGAATCACGCATGAAAGCCATTTCTCGAACCGTCTCGACCGCCACGCCTTCTGCCGAGGTCACCGGGGCGCGCTCTTTCGCCCGTACCACACGGCTGTTGATGGCGCCGGCGGTCATCTTCCTGCTGATCTGGATGCTCGTCCCGCTGGCGATGACCATCTATTACTCGTTCCAGCAGTACAACCTGATCATGCCGATGTACAACGGCTTCGCCGGGTTGAACAACTTCGCGATTCTGCTGGGCGACCCCACGTTCTGGAAGTCGCTGGCCAATACCCTGATCATCGTCGCGGCCAGCCTGGTCATCACGGTGTGCCTGGGTCTGGCGCTGGCACTGCTGTTCAATCGCACCTTCGTCGGCCGTGGCGTGGCTCGCACGCTGGCGGTGGCGCCGTTTTTCGTGATGCCGGTGGTGACCGGCCTGATCTGGAAGAACATGCTGTTCCACCCGGTCTACGGGTTGTTCGCCTGGGTGGCGCGGCAGTTGGGGCTGGAGCCGGTCGACTGGCTCGCCCACTATCCGATGCTGTCGGTGATCATCATGATCACCTGGGAATGGACGCCGTTCGCGCTGCTGGTCCTGCTGACCGGCCTGCAGTCGCTGCCCGAAGACCAGATCGAGGCGGCCAGGCTCGATGGCGCCAATGCCTGGCAGGAGTTCCGCCATATCGTGGTCCCGCATCTGGGGCAGGTGCTCTATGTCGTGGTGATGCTGGAGAGCATCTTCTTCCTGACCTCGTTTGCCGAGATCTACACCACCACCAGCGGTGGCCCCGGGACCGCGACCACCAATCTGCCGTACTACATCTTCCAGACCGTGTTCCAGCAGAACGACATCGGCATCGCGTCGGCGGCCGCCATCGGCGCCGTGATCCTGGCGAACATCTTCGCCATCATGCTGATTCGCTTCATTGCCGGGAACCTCAACGCGGGAGCCGCACGATGAAATCGCAACGGTTTGCCAACACTGCCATGGGCGTGCTCGCGTGGGTCGTGGCGCTGCTGATCTTCTTCCCGATCCTGTGGCTGCTGCTGACCGCGTTCAAGACCGAGCAGCAGGCCTTCACGGTGGTACCGAACTTCTTCTTCTCGCCGACACTGGAGAGCTTCAAGACGGCCCTGGCGCAGGGCAGCGGCTACTGGCACTACGCCTGGAACTCCGCATTGACCGCCGTCGCCTCGACCGTCATCGGGCTGGCGCTGGCGGTACCGGCCGCCTACGCCATGGCTTTCTATCCCAACAAGCGCACCGACTTCCTGCTGGTGTGGATGGTCTCGACCAAGTTCATTCCGGCGGTCGGCGTCCTGATTCCGATCTATCTGGTCTATAGCGCGGTCGGACTGCTGGACAACGCCCTGGGGCTGACGCTTTTGTTCACCGCGATGAACCTGCCGATCATCGTGTGGATGGTCTACTCCTACTTCCGCGACATCCCCAAGGACATCGTCGAAGCCGCCGACATCGATGGCGCCAGCATCATGCAGACCCTGTTCAAGGTGGTATTGCCGCTGGCGCTGCCCGGACTGGCTTCGACCGGTCTGCTGGCGCTGATTCTGGCGTGGAACGAGTCGTTCTGGAGTATCACCATGACTGACCACAGCGCTGCAACGCTGGCGGTTTACATCGCCTCGTTCAAGAGCGCCGAGGGGCTGTTCTGGGCCAAGATGTCCGCCGCTTCGGTGCTGGCGATCGCGCCGATCATCGTGCTCGGCTGGTTCACGCAACGCCAGATGGTCAGAGGGCTGACCTTCGGCGCCGTCAAATGACCGGCGATCGTGCTGGTACCGAATTTCATCGAGAGGGTTAACGACATGGCCATCGTCGAACTCAAGAACGTCGCCAAACGCTATGAATCCCAACACAAGGGTTCAAGTAGCAACAACGCCGTCGACAATTTCAACCTCGTGACGCGCGACGGTGAATTCGTGGTGCTGGTCGGGCCTTCGGGCTGTGGCAAGTCCACCACCATGCGCATGATTGCCGGTCTCGAGCGCAACACCGGTGGCGAGATCCTGATCGGCGGCAAGGACGTCAGCCAGGTGCCGCCGAAAGAGCGCGATATCGCCATGGTGTTCCAGAGCTATGCGCTCTATCCGCACATGAGTGTGGCGGAGAACATGGGGTTCAGTCTGAGACTGAAGAAGCGTCCGGCCGAGGAGATCAAGCAGAAGATCGACGAGGCGGCGCAGACGCTGGGTATCGAACATCTGCTGGACCGCAAGCCGCGCGAGCTGTCCGGCGGTCAGCGTCAGCGCGTCGCGCTGGGACGGGCGATCGTGCGCAACCCGCAGGTGTTCCTGATGGACGAGCCGCTCTCCAACCTGGATGCGAAGCTGCGCGTCGATATGCGCGCCGAGATCGTCAAGCTGCACAAGCGGCTCAACGTGACCACGTTCTACGTCACCCACGATCAGGTCGAGGCGATGACCATGGGCGAGCGTATCGTGGTGATGAAGGACGGTGAAATCCAGCAGATCGATACGCCGATCAATCTCTACGACTTTCCGGCCAACCGGTTCGTGGCCGGTTTCATCGGCAATCCGTCGATGAACTTCCTGCGTGCCCGGCATGCCGACGGCGCGGTCAGCGGACCTGGCTTCGCCTTCACGCTGGACGCGGCCCACACCCAGGCCATGGCATCACGGCGTGTCGTCGATGTCTGGGTCGGCGTTCGTCCGGAACACCTGCGGATCGGCGACGCGGCCGGTGCCAATCGCGTCGAAGGTACGGTGGATGTCGTCGAGACGCTGGGCGCGGTGACCATGGTGCAACTGAGCGTGGGGGAACATGTCGTCACCGCGCAGTTGCCGGGCCATCAGACAGTTCGGATCGGCGACACGCTGACACTGACTTGCGACAGCGACAAACTGCACCTGTTCGACAGCGAAAGCGAGCTGGCCATCGGCCGCGAGTCGGCGGCGGCGTCTTCCGCGACTGCCGAAGCCTAGTCGAGCCTGCGTTGTGCTCAGTATCTTTCCCGGAGCAGTGACTTTTTCAGGAGAAACCCCATGGCATCGCTGAATTCGGCGGCTCTCGACCAACTCGACGGCGCCGTCGCCAAGCCTTCCTACGATCGTAGCCAGGTCACGCCGGGCATCGTCCACTTCGGTGTCGGCGGCTTCCATCGCGCCCACCAGGCGATGTATCTCGACGACCTGATGAACCGAGGCGAAGCGCTGGACTGGGGCATCGTCGGCGTCGGCGTCATGCCGGGCGACCGGCGCATGCAGGCGGCGCTGTCCGCCCAGGATCACCTCTATACGCTGGTGATCAAGCATCCCGAAGGGGAGTATCAGGCGCGAGTCATCGGCTCGATCATCGATTACCGATACGCGCCGGACGACATCGAGGACACGCTGGAGCTGCTGGCGGACCCGAAGATTCGCATCGTCTCGCTGACGGTGACGGAAGGGGGCTACAACTTCCACCATGTCACCGGCGAGTTCGATCTCGGCAACGAGGACATCAAGCACGACCTGGCCTCGCCACAGGCGCCCAGGACGACCTTCGGCATCGTCGCCGAGGCGCTGGCGCGCCGGCGTGAGCGGGGCATCGAGCCTTTCACGGTGATGTCCTGCGACAACATCCAGGGCAACGGCGAGGTGGCGCACAAGATGTTCGTGGCCTATGCCAAGGCGCGGGATGCGGAACTGGGCGACTGGATCGATGCCAACGTCCGTTTCCCCAACTCGATGGTCGACCGCATCACGCCGGTGACCACCGATGCCGACATCGAGGAGATCCACCAACGCTTCGGTATCGAGGACCGCTGGCCGGTGGTGTGCGAACCCTTCACCCAGTGGGTGCTGGAGGACCACTTCAACAGCGGTCGGCCCGCCTACGATCAGGTCGGCGTGCAACTGGTCGACGATGTCATGCCCTACGAGCTGATGAAGCTGCGTCTGCTCAATGCCAGTCACCAGGCGCTGACCTACTTCGGCTATCTGGCCGGCTATCGCTACGCCCACGAAGTGTGCAAGGACCCGCTGTTCGTCGACTTCCTGCTCGACTACATGAATCGAGAGGGCACGCCGACCCTGCGGCCGGTGCCGGGCGTCGACCTCGACGACTACAAGCGCACCCTGATCGCGCGTTTCGCCAACCCGGAGATCAAGGACACCCTGGCGAGACTGTGCGCCGAGAGTTCGGATCGCATTCCCAAGTGGCTGCTGCCGGTGATTCGGGAACAGCTGGCGCAGGATGGCGAAATTCATCGCAGCGCGGCGGTCGTGGCCAGCTGGGCCCGTTATGCCGAAGGCGTCGACGAGCAGGGCGAGCCGATCGTGGTGGTCGATCGGCTCAAGGACGAGTTGATGGCGATCGCCAAGCGCAACCGTGACGAGCCGACCGCGTTCATCGAGAATCGCCAGTTGTTCGGCGATCTGGCCGATGACGAACGTTTCCGCACGGCCTACCTCGATGCGCTAGAACGGCTGTACCGGGACGGCGCGCGTGCCTGCGTCGAACATCTCGTCGCCAATTGACCTCAGCGACTGACGGGGTAAGGTCGGCGTTCACGCCGGCCATGGCGCCGGGCTGGAATCTGAACTGATCGAGGGATGGATGCAATGTATATCGGTGTGGATTGTGGCACGCAGAGCACCAAGGTCGTGGTGGTCGATGGAAGCGACGGCTGCATCGTTGGCGAAGCCTCTCGTCCCCACAAGCTGGAGCAGGGCGATCACGGCCGGCGGGAGCAGCGTATCGAAGAGTGGACCGAGGCATTTCGTGGCGCACTCGGGGAGGCGTTGAGCAACGCCGGCGTGGAGGCGGTCGCGGTCCGTGCCATCGGTATCTCGGGGCAACAGCACGGCATGGTCGCGCTGGATGGCGACGGCGTGCCGGTGCATCCGGCCAAGCTCTGGAACGATACCGAAACCGCGGAGTGGAACGAACGGCTGATCGACCGGCTCGGCGGGGAGCAGGGTTGTATCGACAAGCTGGGCCTGGTGCTGCAGACCGGCTATACCGCTTCCAAGATCGCCTGGCTGCGCGAGACGCATCCACAGGTGTATCGGCGGATCGCCACGCTGTTGCTGCCGCACGACTATCTCAATTTCTGGCTGACCGGGGAACGTGTCGCCGAGCCGGGCGATGCTTCCGGCACCGGCTACTTCGATACGCGCACGCGGACCTGGCGTCGCGACGTGTTCGAGATTATCGCCCCGGAGCTGGATGCCGACAGCGTGCTGCCCAGGCTGATCGATTCCCGCCAGGCGGTCGGCACGGTTCGCCCGGCGCTGGCGCGGGAGCTGGGCCTTGGCGACGACGTGCTCGTCTCCAGCGGCGGTGGCGACAACATGATGGGCGCCATCGGCACCGGCAATATCGAGCCGGGCCGCGTCACGATCAGCCTGGGTACCTCCGGCACCATCGCCGTCCATTCGCCGGATCCGGTGGTGCCGGACAACGCCATGGTGGCGAACTTCTGCGCCAGCCACGATGGCTGGCTGCCGCTGATCTGCACCATGAACGTGACCTCGGCCACGACGACGCTGCGGGAACTGGTCGGGCTCGATATCGAGGGTTTCAATCGTGCCGTCGCCAAGGCCGAGCCGGGGGCGGGCGGCATCACCCTGCTGCCGTTCTTCAGCGGCGAGCGGGTGCCGGCGCTGCCGCAGGCCCAGGCGAGCATGAGCGGCATGACCAGCTTCAATACCACGCCGGAAAACCTCTGCCGTGCCGCCGTCGAGAGCGCGACGTTCGGGCTGCGTTATGGACTCGAACTGCTCGGCCCGCTGGCGAGCCAGGCCACCCAGGTACGCCTGGTCGGCGGCGGCGCGAAAAGCCCGATCTGGCGCCAGATCGTGGCCGACGTGCTCGATGTCGAAGTGGTCTGCCCGGAAGTGACCGAGGCGGCAGCCTTCGGCGGCGCGATTCAGGCGCGCTGGTGCGACGATCGCGAGTCCGAGGTGGCACTGGACACGCTCTGCCGGGACTGGGTCAAGCTGGACGAATCCACCTTGACCCGACCCCAACCGGAAACCGTGGCCAGCTATCACGGTATTTATCGGCGCTACCGCGACGCGCTGAGCCGCGAGCACGGTATCGCCTGAGTCTTCGGTTTCCGGCAGTCGGTGGCGGCTGTCGGGCCTTGAAATCAAGGCATCGCCTCCTCATCGATGAGTCATGGCACGACGTTCTTTTCCGAAAGAATCCATGATGCCTCGATGACCTGACTCTTTGCAGATCGCGATTCCCGGTCCGGTGACGGTGGATCGGATGCCGCCGATGAGGAATGGCCCGAAACTCGGCAAGGTCCCCGGCGAGAGCCGGGCATCGGTGTTATGCTTTCAGGATCAGGATTGCGACGGGATGCAATCACACGCCACGACGATGGAGCGACTCATGACACAGCAACTCGACTCTCTCAAGCAACTTTCCATGGTGGTTGCCGATACGGGCGATCTGGATGCCATTCGCCGTTATCAGCCCCACGATGCGACTACCAACCCGTCTCTGATTCTCAAGGCGTTCGATCTCGAGGGTTATCAGGATCTGATCAAAGAGACCCTGAGCGCGGTCAAGTCGGAAATTTCCGACCCCGATGCCCGCATCGAAGAGGCGGTCGATCGCCTGTCGGTCGCCATCGGCACCGAGATCACCAAGCTGGTGCCCGGCCGGGTATCCACCGAAGTGGCCGCCAAGCTCTCGTTCGACGAGCAGGCGAGCATCGACAAGGCTCATCACCTGATCGATCTCTACGAGAAGCGCGGCGTCTCCAAGGATCGCGTACTGATCAAGCTGGCCTCGACCTGGGAAGGCATCCGCGCCGCCGAGAAGCTGGAGAAGGAAGGCATCAACTGCAACCTGACGCTGCTGTTCTCCGATGCTCAGGCCCGTGCCTGCTTCGAAGCCGGCGTCTATCTGATCTCGCCGTTCGTCGGCCGCGTCACCGACTGGTACAAGAAGGCGACCGGCACCGAATCCTACGCGCCGGACGAAGACCCGGGCGTCAAGTTCGTTCGCGGCGTTTGCGACTACGCCAGCCGCTACGGGTACGACACCGTGGTCATGGGCGCCAGCTTCCGCAATACCGACCAGATCCTGGCACTGGCAGGCTGCAACCGCCTGACCATCTCGCCGGCGCTGCTTGAGGAACTCTCCTCGGCGGAAGGGGAAGTGACCCGCAAGGTGACCGATACCGGTAGCGGCAGCGAGCGTCTCGACCCGATCGGTGAAGCGCAGTTCCGTTGGGAGCACAACGAGGACGCCATGGCGACCGAAAAGCTGGCCGAAGGCATTCGCACCTTCGCCGCCGACCAGAAGAAGCTGGAAGGGCTGCTGGCCAAGCGTCTCGGCTAAGTCTTTTCTTTCAAGCTCGATGATGAGACACCCGGCCATGTGCCGGGTGTTTTTTTATTGGTGGACCGGACTTGGTGGTGGACCGGACCTGGCTGATTCTTGAGTGAAGAGGGCATCACTGATCGTGAATCAGCCATCCTCACCGTTGATTGACGAGGGGGCTTAACGCTCGCCCCCTCGCCGCTCCCCCTCTTTTTGACGCCGCCGGTCGGCGAAACCCTGGTCGCTCGAGTGTCGATCTCGGGTCGGCGCGAAAGGGCATCCTGCCCAACGCGCCTCTTGCGTCATCCATGACGCAAGACCCGGTTCGACACTCGATTGCCCAGCGCCGTCCGGGAAAGGCGTCATCGGGTGGCAGTCGACAGGCTTTGAGGTCGAAATCTACCCGAGGCGTCTTCTGTCGATCGGAGGAGTTACGCCTTCTTCCACACATCCGCCAGAATCTCGTAGGACTTCACCCGATCAGCGTGATCAAAACAGTCGGTATTGACCATGATCTCGTCGGCGCCGGTGCGTTCGAGCAATTCGTCCAGCTGCTGGCGAACGCGCTCCGGGCCACCGACGACGGCGGCGCCGAGATTCTGCGCGACCATCGCTTCTTCCTGCAGCGACCAGTCGAGTCTTTCCACCGGCGGCTGGGTGCGCGTGCTCTTGCCGCGAATCAGGTTGAGAAACTTCTGCTGCTGCGTGGTAGCCAGGAAGCGGGCGCGCTCGTCGCTCTCGGCCGCGACCAGCGGAATGCCGATCATGGCATGAGGCTTGTCGAGCACGCCGGGCTGGAAGCCTTCGCGATAGAGATGCAGCGCCTCGATCATGTAACCCGGCGCGAACTGGCCGGCAAAGGCGAAGGGGAGCCCGAGCCGGGCGGCGAGCTGGGCGCTGTAGCCGCTGGAACCGAGCAGCCAGATGGGTACGTGCGTGCCTTCGCCGGGGATGGCGCGCACGCGCTGGCCGGGCACGCTGTCGCCCAGGTAGCGGCGCAGTTCATCGAGACGATCGGGGAAATCGTTGACGCCGGCACGAGGATCGCGACGCATCGCCTGCATGGTCACGCCATCCGACCCCGGCGCACGGCCCAGGCCGAGATCGATGCGATCCGGGTAGAGCGTGGCCAGCGTGCCGAACTGCTCGGCGATCGCCAACGGCGGGTGGTTGGGCAACATGATGCCGCCGCTGCCGACGCGAAGGGTCGAGGTGGCCCCGGCGATATGACCGATCAGGACGCTGGTCGCCGCACTGGCGATCCCGTCGATGTTGTGGTGCTCGGCCAGCCAGTAGCGGTTGTAACCCAGCCGCTCGGTCTGCTGGGCCAGGTCGACGCTGTGGCGGAAAGTCTCCGCCGCTGTGCCGTCGCGCGTGATCGGTGCCAGGTCCAGCACCGAGAGAGGTATATCGGCAAGTCGTGACATGAGCGTTCTCGTCGGAGAAATGGGCGGGCGCTCGTTAGCGCCCTCATGATCCCCATCATGAGGGCGCCGGGGGCGAATGCAACCGATATGTGGTGTCGATTTTGATTGGCACGCGGACGCGCTCTTTCCGGGAGAGCGCTTTGGGGCGATGTCAGCAGGGGCCGGGACCGGCTGACGGCGCTGACGTGCGGCGTCTCGCTGCCGGGGCTGGAGCCGATAACCCGTCACCGAATGGCTCTCCGGCGAATGATTGAAAGGTAGGCCGGGGAGGTAGTCCAAAGGGAACTTACGCCGGAGCCACCCTGACATGGTATGTTGGAGTTCCTCGGAAGCGTGACTCGAGACAGCTGACAGGTAGCGTCGAGGTACAGAGCGTCGTCTACACTGATGATGTCAAAAGGAAATCAGCACAATCAAAAGGGGACGACATGCCCAAGCTTGGTAAACAAGGTGTATTCATCGTCTCGGCGATGGTGATAGCGGCGATCGTCGCCGTTGGCGCCATTTTCCCGACTGGATTTGGGAATATTGCCAACGCTGCATTGGGTGCGACCACGCACTACTTTGGATGGTTTTATCTGCTATCCGTGTTCGGATTCGTGATTTTTCTGGTCGGCCTGGCGTTCAGCAAGTACGGAAAGATTCGCTTGGGGCCGCAGGACAGCAAGCCGACCTATGGCTTCTTTTCCTGGGTGAGCATGCTGCTCGCAGCGGGCTTCGGCGTCGGTCTGGTGTTCTACGGCATGGCGGAACCGATGACGCATTACATGACGCCGCCCTACGGCGACGTGGCGCCGGAATCCGCCGAGTCGGCGCGCTATGCAATCCAATATGCCTTTTTCAACTGGGGTATTCACCAGTGGGCGGCCTTTTCGGTCGTCGGCCTGATCATTGCCTACTATCAGTTTCGCAAGAACCAGGCGGGCATGGTTTCCAACGTGCTGTCGTCGGTCACCGCGAAACGTCCGAAGCTGCGCCGTCTTGGGCCGATCCTCGATATCTTTGCCGTCGTCGCGACGGTAATGGGTGTGGCGACCTCCATCGGGCTGGCCGTGCTGCAGATCAACGGCGGTCTGCATTCCGTGTTCGACGTGCCCGAAAACATGATGTGGCAGTTCATCATCATGGGTGCGATGTTCATCTGCTACATGATCTCGGCGACGTCGGGGCTGGACAAGGGCATCAAGAATCTGTCCAACCTGAACTTGATCATCTGTTTCGCGCTGATGTTCTACATCCTGTTCACGGGACCGACCATCGCGATTCTCGAGACCATCACGCTGGGCATCGGCGACTACCTGCAGAACTTCATCGGCATGAGCCTGCGGATGTCTCCCTACGATGACAGCCAGTGGGCGTCCAACTGGACGATTTTCTACTGGGCCTGGGTCATCGCCTGGTCGCCGTTCGTCGGTACCTTCGTGGCGCGTATCTCGCGCGGCCGCACCATCAAGCAGTATGTCTTCGGCGTGCTCGTCGTGCCGCCGCTGCTGGCCTGCCTGTGGATCGGTGTGTTCGGCGGCGCCGCCATTCAGATGGAGATGAACAGCGACGCCGGGCTGGCCCAGGCGACGGCCGACAACATCACTTCGGCGCTGTTCCGGATGTTCGATCTGATGCCGTTCTCGAACGTGCTATCGGTCGTCGCGCTTTGCCTGATCTTCATCTTCCTGGTGACGTCGGCGGATTCCGCGACCTACATCGTCTCGCAGATGACCGATAACGGCTCGCTCAATCCGCCGCTGATGAAGCGGATCATCTGGGGGGTGCTGATCGCGGCCATCTGTCTGACGCTGCTGTCCGCAGGCGGGGAGAACGGGCTGAAGGGGTTGCAGTCGGCATCGGTGCTGGCGGCGCTGCCATTCACGTTCATTCTCTACGGAATGATATTCGTGACCCTGAAAGAGCTGCGCGCCGACCGCAAGGCGATGCTGACCGCGCTCTATCGTCGCCATAGCGATACGCCGGTAGGCGCCGATGCGTTCGAAGCCGAAGAGCTGGCGGAAGAAGATCGCTACCGCCGCGCGCCGGACATCAAGAATCGCCGCATCAATCCGCGATAGTCGGGCGTGATATCGCGACGGCCCCGGTCCGCAAGGATCGGGGCCGTTTTCGTTGGTGGCGCCGTGCTGTCGACATCGAACGCGAGCGAGGAGCCAGGAGAGTGGCGAAGAACGGCGAAAAGACCTAATTTGAGTTCAACTCGAGAGGCTCGCCGCCGTTAACATAATCATGACGACTTGCGGAACTTGCCCATGCGCCCGGCCATGAAGCCCACTCGCCAACTAGGCCGACACCAACTAGGCCAACACCACCTACGCCAAGGCGCGACCCGGCGTTCGGTGGCACCTGTCGAGGCACCGGTCGACCGGTGGCTCAATCTACTGGTCAGCGTATCCGTGGTCACGGCGCTGATCGTCGGCGGCGTGGCGCTGATCGTTACCTTGCTGTTCCACTGATCGCCACGATCATGGTCATCCAGTTAGCCTCGTTCTCGAAGGTTGCCGATCTCAAGACGAGCCTTCCGGCATCGGTCGCTCTGCGCGGCGTTGGCGCTGCAATCGCTGCATCGAGGCCACCAGGTCGTTGAACCGTTCCCCTTGAATCTGGACGTGAGCCTTGATCGCCGCTTCGGCAGCGTCGGCATCGCCGCGCTCCAGCGCCGCCATGATCGCTTCGTGCTCGTCGAAACTGCTGGCGAGACGGCGGCGGGCATGCAGCTGCAGGCGGCGATAGGGCTTGAGAATGGCGTGCAGGCGCGAGGCTTCCTGTGCCAGGAAGTCATTATGGCTGGCCTGGTAGATCAGGTGATGAAAGGTGCCGTTTTCGTAGTAGTAACCGTCGGCATCGCCGGCAGTCATGCATTCGCGACAAGCCGCCTGGGCGCGATGCAGCGCCGCCAGTTCCTCTGGCGTCATGCGACGGGCCGCCAGGCGCGCGCACATTCCTTCCAGCTCCGCCATCACTTCGAAACGCTCGACCAGTTCGGTCACGCTCAACTGGGCGACGAATGTTCCGCGTTTGGGCAGCACCCGCACCATGCCGGATGCGGCGAGCTGCTGCAGCGCCTCGCGGATCGGCGTACGCGAGCAGTCATACTCCTGCGCCAGTGCCGCCGGGTCCAGTTTGTCTCCAGGCGCGTAATGACCTTCGACGATGGCATCCTCTAGCAGGTCGCGAAGCCGCTGGGCATGCGGGATGCGGGCCATATTAGACTTTCTCCTATGTTGACACCGGGCTGGCCGGGGCATAACTGTTATATATAACAGAGCGATGACATGTATGTTAACAGTCGGTTTCGGAATTCATGCCGACGTTTTTCTGCCAGACCGCTTCGCTCTGCCGAACGCTCGTCGCTGCCGCCGCTGGTGACAGCCCGAGCTCCAGCCACAGACCCGAGAGGGCCGGCATGAACGTCAACATGAATTTTCTGCAGGATCTTCTCTCCAGCATCGGCCGCCGGACACGAGGCCAGCATCTTGTCGGTAGCGAAGATGGCGGGACGCCGAGCAGTATGGCGCGGCTGACATCGGTATGCGAAACGCTGATGCAGCCCGGCGGCGAGGCGTCCCAGATTCTGATCGCCCAGGAGGCGCTGGAGCGCTACGCCTCGCTCGGCGAGAGCGACCGGCTTGCCTTCTTCCAGTTGCTGGGGGAACGCTACGCCGCCGAGCCCGACGCCATTCACGAGGCTTACGCGGCGTATCGCGACAACGGGGACAACGCCAGTCTGCAGCGGCTGTTCGCGGCCTGCGAGCCTCGTCGTCAGCACCTGCTGCGGCGGCTGAATTTGTGCCCGGGCGGCACCTACGAACTGGTCAAGATGCGCGCGGACCTGTTGCGCTGTCTCAAGGCGAACCCCGAGCTGGTGCCGCTGGATGCGGATTTCGATCATCTCTTCGCGTCCTGGTTCAACCGCGGCTTCCTGGTGCTGGAGAGCATCGACTGGAACACGCCTGCCGCGGTACTCGAGAAGATCATCCACTATGAAGCCGTTCATGCCATCGGCGACTGGTCGGACCTGCGTCGGCGCCTCGACCCCGAAGATCGCCACTGCTATGCCTTCTTCCACCCGGCCACGGGTGACGAGCCGCTGATCTTCGTCGAAGTGGCGCTGTGTCGGGGTATTCCCGACAGCATCCAGACGATTCTGGAGGGTGGCGACGAGGTGCGTCCGGAAGAGGCCGATACTGCCGCCTTCTATAGCATCAGCAACTGCCAGGCCGGCCTGCGGGGTATCTCGTTCGGCAACTTCCTGATCAAGCAGGTCGTGCAGGAACTCAAGCGCAATCTGCCGAATCTCGAGAACTTCGTGACGCTCTCGCCGGTCCCTGGTTTTGCCAAGTGGCTGGCGACGGAACGCGAAAGTGGAACCTGCCAGCTCGCCGACGAGATCGCCGAGGGGCTCGACGAGGGGCGCTGGCTGGAAGACGCCAAACTGCGCGACAAGCTGAATGCCGAACTGCGGGGGCTGGCGGCGCATTACCTGACCGACGTCAAGCGCGATAGCGGCCTGCCGCTGGATCCGGTGGCCCGCTTTCATCTGGGCAACGGCGCCAGCCTGCACCGGCTCAACTGGCCCGGCGATACCTCCGAGAACGGTCGCCGCCAGTCTCATGGCCTGATGGTCAATTATCTCTACGAGCTCGACCGCATCGAGCAGAACCACGAAGCGTTCAGCCGCGAGGGCACGGTGGTCTGCACCAGCGAGATCCGCCGCGATGCCAAGCAGGGGCGCTCGCGCTGCCGTCATGGCTCCCGGACCGATGCCTGATCGGTCGTGACCGTTTAACAAAGCAGGAGAGGTGGGATGAATCAGAATCTGTATCTGCAATTCTCGGGCAATTTCGAGCGCCGCCCGGACAAGGTGATGATTGATACACCGAGCGGCGAGCAGTATCGCTATCGCGACGTGCTTTCCACTTCGCGGCGCATGGCGCGGGCCCTCCGCGAAAGCGGCGTGGTGCCGGGCGACCGCGTCGTGGTGCAGGTCGACAAGAGCCCGCAGGCGATCATGCTCTATCTGGCCTGCCTGCAGACGGGGGCGGTCTACCTGCCGCTCAATACTGCCTACACGGAGGCGGAAGTCGAATACTTCCTGACAGACGCCGAGCCGCGATTCTATGTCTGCCGCCCGGACGACATCGACACCGCACGGCGGTTGGCACAGCGCTGTGGGGTATCGGTCGTCGAAAGCCTGGGCGCGGAAGCCGACGGGTCGTTGATGGAACGGGTCGCCAAGGCCGAGGAAGATCCGCACATCGCCGAGCTGGAAGCCAACGATCTGGCCTCGATCCTGTATACCTCCGGCACCACCGGGCGCTCCAAGGGTGCCATGCTGAGCCACGGCAATCTCGCTGCCAACAGCCAGGCGCTGGCGCAGTCCTGGCGCTTCAGCGCCGACGATCATCTGCTTCATGCCTTGCCGATCTTCCACACTCACGGACTGTTCGTGGCGTGCAACATCATCCTGACCGTCGGCGCTTCGATGACCTTCCTGCCCAGGCTCGATGCCGAGCAACTGCTGGATCTGATGCCACGGGCAACGGCCTTGATGGGGGTGCCGACGTTCTACACCCGCCTGCTGGCCAGCCCGCGGCTGAACAGGGAGACCACCGCGAACATGCGCTTGTTCGTGTCCGGCTCCGCGCCGCTGCTGGCGGAAACCCATCGGGAATTCAGCGAACGTACCGGCCACGCCATTCTCGAACGCTACGGCATGACCGAGACCAATATGAACACCTCGAACCCCTACGACGGCGAGCGTCGGCCGGGCACGGTCGGTTTCGCGCTGCCGGGTAGCGAGGTCCGCATTACCGATCGCGAAACCGGCAAGGCGTTGCCGGCGGAGGAAACCGGTCTGGTGGAAGTTCGCGGGCCGAACGTCTTCCAGGGCTATTGGCGAATGCCGGAAAAGACCGCCTCCGAGTTTCGCGACGACGGCTTCTTCATTACCGGCGATCTCGGGCTGATCGACGAAGACGGCTATCTGCACATCGTCGGCCGCGACAAGGATCTGGTGATCTCCGGCGGCTACAACGTCTATCCCAAGGAGATCGAGCAGTGGATCGACGAGCTGCCTCAGGTGGTGGAGTCGGCCGTCATCGGTGTCGCCCATCCTGATCTGGGCGAGGGGGTGACCGCGGCGGTGGTGCTGAAGCCGGGGGAATCGCTAGACGAGTCTGACGTGCTGGCGGCGCTGAAGGACAAGGTGGCGCGCTACAAGCAGCCGAAGCGGGTGTTCTTCATCGATAGCCTGCCACGCAACGTCATGGGCAAGGTCCAGAAGAACGCGCTGCGCGAACGCTATGCCGATATCTACCTGAGTGCCGAAACGGCAAACCCATGAATATCGCGAGAGGTTTTTCACCCTCGCCGCGTGGGTAACGCGGCACGGCCGTCACGCCGGGCGTGGCGGTCCCGATACACGCCAAGCTCCGACAACCGGGCCAATCATAACCATTCTCTATAACAGTGCCCCAAGAGGTGACAACGATGGTGATCTACGGTGTAGCACTCCTGGCCGGCTGCATGCTGGTCGGGCTAATCATCGGCGACGTACTCGGCCAGTTGCTGGGAATCGATGCCAATCTGGGCGGTGTGGGCATTGCCATGCTGCTGCTGATCTTCGTGACCGGCTACCTCAAGGATCGCGGCAAGCTGCCGGAGACGACCGAGAGCGGCATCAACTTCTGGAATGCGATGTACATTCCCATCGTCGTTGCCATGGCGGCCAGCCAGAACGTGGCGGCTGCCTTCAGTGGCGGCATGGTGGCGATCCTGGCCGGAGTGCTGGCCGTCGTGCTGGGGCTGGCGCTGGTTCCCGTGCTGACCGGCAGGAAGGTCGACGATGCGAGCCCGCTCGACTCGACGCCAACAGCCCATAGCGGCCACTGAAAGGGGAGGCTCGCATGAACGATTCCATTGTGTCGCTGGTCGACAAGTATCACCTGATTGCCGCTTTTGCCGTGATCGGCCTGACCATGTACGTGGCGTACTGGCTCAGTCGCCATCTCACCGCGGGCCGTCTGCATGGCTCGGCAATCGCGATCATCATCGGCTTGATCCTCGCCTATGTCGGTGGGGCATCCACCGGCGGCAGCAAGGGGCTTTCGGATGTCACGCTGTTTTCCGGTCTGGGATTGATGGGGGGCGGCATGCTGCGGGATCTGGCGATCATCGCCACCGCGTACGGCGTGCGTCTGCAGGAGGTCAAGAAAGCAGGCCTGCGTGGCGTGATCGCCCTGTTTCTCGGCGTGCTGGTGTCGTTCGTGGCGGGGGCCGTCGTCGCGATCGGCTTCGGCTATACCGATCCGGTCGACATCACCACGATCGCGGCCGGCGCGGTGACCTATATCGTCGGACCGGTAACCGGGGCCACGCTGGGCGCGAGTTCGGAAGTGATTGCGCTGTCGATCGCCGCCGGCCTGGTCAAATCGATCCTGACCATGATCGCGACACCGATGACCGCGAAGCTCATCGGGCTGGACAACCCGCGCTCGGCGATGATCTTTGGCGGCCTGATCGGGACGACCAGCGGCGTCGCGGCGGGTCTCGCGGCCACCGACGCGCGGCTGGTGCCCTACGGTGCGATGACCGCGACGTTCTATACCGGGCTCGGCATCCTGCTGGCGCCGACGGTCCTGTTCCTCGCAGTGCGGGCGATTTTCTGAATCTCTGTCCGAAAGACCGCTTCGGAACGACCCAAGTCCGGGCGCTCGTTCCGGAAAGGCAGCCAGTGGCGACCGCCCGGGGGGCGGTCGTCAGCCCTGAAACGAGGGAAACATTCGAGCGTGGCAGCGCTCTTGGCAGGTGCTGGAAACGGGAGCGATCGAAACACAGCCTCGGCCGGCCGATTTCGCCTGGTAAAGCGCATGGTCGACTTCCTCCAGCAACCTCTTGGACATCTGGTCGCGATACTCGCCCACGCCAGCGGAGAAGCTTACCCGGAGGCGAAATGTGCTCAAGGTGCGTTGGCGAAGTTGCTTCAGGACACGGTCTATCGTGGTCTGTGCCGAGAAGCGATCGACCCCGGGCAAGATCACCAGGAACTCCTCTCCGCCCCAGCGAACCAGGGTATCGCTCGAACGCAGCGCGCCGATCATGAAGTGGCTGAATTCCGTCAACACCTCGTCGCCAACGGCATGGCCGTAGCGATCGTTGATCTCCTTGAAGTGATCCAGATCGAGCATGGCAATGGCGACCTTTTCGCCATAACGCTGGCTTCGTTCCAGTGTCTGTTCGAGCAGCTCCAGGCCGAAACGGCGGTTGTGCAATCCCGTCAGATCGTCTCGCGTTGCCAGATATTCGAGGCGACGGTTCTTTTCCTGCAGCCGGCGTTCGATATCGCATCGCTCGGTGATATCCACGAGAAAGGCGATCCGCTGGGGGCGGCCCGCTTCGTCGTGGCTGATCGTGTCCTCGATGATGACGGTACGAGATGACCCGTCATGCAGCCGGACCTCCACGGCACGACGTTGTTCCAGTGCCTCGAGGAAGCTGGCTGCGTGCTGCTTCTCGGCAGCCTGATGATGCTGCGAGGGCAAGAGCTTGCGGAAGTGAGCATTGAGCAGCTCGCTTTCCGCATAGCCGAAGAACTCGCAGAAGGCATGATTGACCAGCCGCAGATACCCTTCGAGATCGATGATACACACGCCCATGGGCAAGTTCCCGAGCACCTGGCGTAGATGCGGTTGCGCCTGTGGCAGTAGGCCCGGGGTATCGTCGATAGCGGTGATCTCGCCGATGGCGATGAGCACGTGACGCGTGGCACCCTCGTCGGCTCGTGTTTCCAGCGGAGAAATCTTGAGTTTCAGCGCTTGCAGCGGCTGCGCATGTTGGCGGATGTGAAAGCACTGCCATTGTCTCGAGTTTTCCGACGAGACATTCAGCAATGCCGGATGATCGAGGCCAGCCGCCGGATAGCGATGAGCGTCCAGCCATTGCCAAGGGTCGGCCATGGGGAAGCCATCACCCAGGTGCAACTGACGTTTCGCCGTCTCGTTGGCATCGGCCAGCAGGGGAACGCCGGCATCGAGCCGGTAGATCAGCGCCGCGATATTCAACGTGTCCAGCCCATCCGGCGTGGAAGGACCCTCGGCGGTCTGATGGGATGGCGAATTTTTCGAAGCAACCATAAGCCAGGGTACCGTGATTCGGACGGTGGAAGGAGTTGCCAGTCGTATCGCGGTCGTCAGTGTTCGCCACGAACCAGCGCGAAGCGCGATTCGGGGCAAACCGGTAGTTGTCCTGCGGCCGGTCTGGCAAACCAGTATCCCTGCTGTCTGGCAATACCGTGGCGGTAGAGCCAACGAGCTTCTTCTAGTTTTTCTATACCTTCGGCGATCAGAGTGATGTCCAGCTGATGCGCCAGGGTAATGATGTGTTCCAGAATTCTTTGCTGGCGGGGGGACTGGTGGATATCGCTGACCAGATGGCGATCGATTTTCAGCACGTCTGGCGAGATGTCGACCAGCAGGTCCAGATTGGCATATCCGGTGCCGAAATCATCCAGCGCCGTTTTCATCCCCATTTCGTGATAGCTGGTCACGATGTTCTGCAGATGGCATCGATCCTTGACGCTTTCGGATTCGGTGATTTCGAAGCAGAGCCGGCTCGTCGGCCAGCCGACCCGCCTGGCTGCGGCAAGCGTGGCCTGAATGCATGCCTGCGGTTCGTAGACGGCATTGGGCAGGAAGTTGATCGAGAGCATCCCTTCGGCCCCCAGATCGTGGGCCATTTCGATCGCCTTGACCCGGCAAGCCTGATCGAAGCGGTAGAGGTTGGCGTCGTCGACCCGTGCCAGCACCGAACCGGCGGATTCCCCGCCGCTTCCCCTGACCAGCGCTTCGTAGCCATAGATTCGACTCTCGTCGATGTTCACCAGTGGCTGAAATGCCATGGTGAATTCGAAATCCAGCGGTACGTCGCAGCGACCGCAAACGTTCTCGTGTCTGGCACAGCCCGGCATTGTGTCCTCCTTGACGACATGCACGGTAATGATTGTTTTCTGCTCGACTGGAAATGCGTTCGTCAGCATTTCGACAAGTTAACTAAGCTTAGAATATGTGATTGAGAACGAATAGCACCGATTTAGTAGAAAAGTGTGAATCACGCTGTCCAATGCGTCGCCGATTACCGACGCCGTGAAAATCCGCCTTCAGCCTGCCGGAGTCCATGAAACCTTTTCCAAGACCTTCTTCAAGCACTCTGATTTGTCTGATAGTGATCGCTGTCGGCATCGCCTTCGACAAGGGAATCTGGCAGATCCCGCGGGAGTGGAACCCGTTCGCGCCACTGGTCGTGAGCGATCCCGTGACGCCGGTCACGCGTTGGAAGCTGAAAGCGCTATCCGGAGATCGAGAGGCGTGTCTTGCAGCGCTGGAGACGGCGCCGGATATCGATTATACCCCGCTGGGCGATTACACCGCGGCGGCCGGTTGCCCGCTCGAAAACGTGGTTCGGCTCTCGAGCACGCAGGTCGCGTTCAGTTCGAGCTTCGTGGCCAGTTGCCCGCTGGCGCTGGCCTGGACCATGTACGAACGACACGAACTGCAGCCGTTGGCTCGGCAGATCTTCGGCGAGGGTGTTTCCCGCGTGCAGCATTACGGCTCTTTCGCATGCCGCAATATCTACCATCGGGAGAACGCCAGACGCAGCGAGCATGCCACGGCGTCGGCACTCGATGTCGCGGCCTTCCGGCTCGAGGATGGGCGTCGGATCAGCGTACTCGAGGACTGGGGGGACGGGGGCGAACGTGGTCGGTTTCTCGAAGCGGCTCAGGCGGGTGCCTGTCACTATTTCGGTACCACTCTGGGGCCGAACTACAATGCCGCGCACGCCAATCACTTTCATCTCGGCATGCGCGGCGTTTCGTTCTGCCGCTAGGCTGAAACGAGGCAGGGAAGTCGCAGCGACGGCTCAGTCGTCGAGGTCGACATCGTCTTCGTCGGTTGCCGCGCCCGTGGCTGCACCGACACCGCCGCCGATCACGGCACCCTGAGTGACGTCACCTCCGGTCGCAGCCGCCGCGCCCGCACCGACGGCGGCACCGACGCCCGCGCCGCTGGCCGCGCGCTCGCCGGTCGAGGTTCCGCATGCGGAGAGGCCGAGGGTGAGCAGCAGGGTCAAAAACGTCATCCTTAACATAAGTTATCTCCTTTCAAGTGTGGTTACAGGCTAGAAACAAACCTGGCACGCTGCAACTCGGGAGCGGAAGTCATCGAATCCAGGCTTGTACATCGAAAGTCGACTGTTTCTTTAAATATGATGTATGACAATTTAGCGCTTGATCGTCGACTGCATCGCCTCTTCAGGTCGAGTCGGCACCCTCGATATCCTTTGACGTTCCCGGAGAACGCCGATGCCCTCGGACCCGACTGCAGTGCGGTTTTCACATGCCATGCTTCCCCTTGACCAGCCGATCCATGATGCCAGGGTCACGACCGCGCATCGGACATCGAGGAGGATGGAGCCATGAGCGCGATGGAGCCCCAGCCCCGTTTTCGAAATGCGGTGAATTCGAACCTCGGCATTTCCTGGTTCGAGCGCTGGTGGTTTCGCCGGCGGTTGCGACACATCCTCTGCCTGGCGGATTTCGAGCGTTTCGCGAGGCGGGTGCTGCCCAAGCCCATCTTCGGTTACGTGGCCGGTGCGGCGGAAACCAATGCCTCCTACGATGACAATTTTCGGGCCTTTCGCGAGATCGGGTTCGTGCATCGCTCGCTGGTCAATGTCAGCGGGCGGACGACCCGAACCTCGCTGATGGGGCGCGAACATGCCCTGCCGTTCGGCATCGCACCGATGGGCGTCAGCGCGTTGACCGCCTACCGTGGCGACATTCGCCTGGCCAGCGCTGCCCGGCGGGCCGGTATTCCCATGGTCATCAGCGCCTCCGGACTGATCGCGCTGGAGACGATTGCCGAGGTCAATCCCGATGTCTGGTACCAGGCTTACATGCCACCCGATCCGGCATCCATTCATGCCCTGGTGGCGCGTGTGGCTCGTGCCGGAATCCAGACGCTGGTGGTGACGGTCGACTCCGCCGTGGTGCCGAGCCGTGAAAACAACGTGCGCACCGGGTACAAGACGCCGATTCGCCCCGACCTTCGCCTGCTGTGGCAAGGCGCAACGCATCCCGAATGGGCGCTGTGTACCTTCCTGCGCACGATCCGTCGTCACGGCATGCCGCATTTCGAGCATGTCGGTGCGGAGCGCGGCGTTGCCCTCGTCGCCAAGAACGTCGAGCGGGACTTTTCCGGCCGGGAGCATCTCGATTGGGAGGACATCCGCCGCATTCGTGAGCAGTGGGGCGGCAAGCTGGTGCTGAAAGGCATCATGGCCGTGGAGGATGCGCGCAAGGCCGAGTCCCTGGGTGTCGATGGCATCATCGTTTCCAACCACGGCGGGCGGCAACTGGACGGTGATGTCTCGCCGCTGCGTGTGCTGCCCGATATCGCCGCGGCCGTGAGTCTCGACGTGATGGTCGACAGCGGCTTTCGGCGCGGCTCCGATGTGCTGAAAGCGCTGGCGCTGGGGGCGAAGTTCGTGTTCGTCGGCCGCCCGTTCAACTATGCCGCGGCGGTGGCGGGAGAAGCCGGGGTCGATCATGCCATTTCGCTTCTCGCGACCGAGGTGCACCGTAACCTGGGGATGCTGGGCATCAACTCGCTGGAAGAGATGACCGCCGACCGGCTCTATCCGCTCCCTCGGATATCCTGAGCCGTCAATGCGCCTGGGCGCTATGGGTCGTCACCGCGCCCGATCATGACAAAAGCCGCGAGGGCACTTAAGGTTATCGGTGAATCGTCGGCGTGCGCCGGAGCCGTTTGCGATGGCGCGCCCGTACGGGGATCAATACCTGTTTCACTATCGACGAGGAGTGGCCCATGCGTTTGACCATCAAGGGTATCGAGGAAGGCAAGCCGATTCCGGCGCAGTTCGCTTTCGCCGTGCCCGATCCCGAGCAGCACATGCGCCTGAGCGACAACCGCAACCCGGAAGTGCGCTGGCTGGACGCGCCGCAAGGCACGCAGAGCTTCGTGCTGCTAGTGACCGATCCCGATGTGCCGGGCGTGGCGGACGACGTCAATCAGGAAGGCAAGACACTCCCCGCGGACCTGCCGCGCGTCGATTTCTACCATTGGGTACTGGTGGATATTCCCGTCGAGGTCAACCTGATCGAGGAAGGCGAGATGGCCGACGGCGTGGTCCCCAAGGGCAAGACGCCTGGGCAGACCGCCAAGGGCATCAGCGGAATCAACGGCTACACCGGGTTTCTGGCCGGCGACCCGGACATGGCCGGCGTCTACGGCGGCTACGATGGGCCTTGCCCGCCCTGGAACGATGAAATCGTCCATCGCTATACCTTCAGCGTGTTCGCGCTGGATATTCCCACGCTGGGTCTGTCGGGAGAATTTACCGGCGAGCAGGTTCGCGAGGCGATGGCGGGTCACGTGCTGGCGGAATCCAGCATCACCGGAACCTATACCCTCAACCCGGACCTGCGCTGATCCTCATGACGGCGCCAGGCCATGAGGCGAAGCGGCGCCGCGCGATTCGCCTGCAACAGTGCGATGGTTGCCATGGAGAATGATTCTCGCGGTGTCCGTCGAACCGGCATCGGCATGATGGTGCTGTTCTGGATTCTGCTGCTGTTGCTGGCGGGTTGGTGGTTCCGTGGCGTGGAACAGCGGCGCAGCCAGCCCAATGCCGAGTTGGCCGGCGCCGTTTCCGTCGGGCAGGCCCCGGTCACGCTGGAGCGCAACGCCTACGGCCACTTCGTCGCGCCGGGCGAGATCGACGGCCAGAACGTGACCTTCTTGATCGATACCGGCGCTACCTACGTTTCCCTCTCTCGGTCGCTTGCCGAATCCCTCGGGCTCGAGCCGGGGCGCGAGGTCACGTTCACCACTGCCAATGGCCGCGTCGATGGCCATCTGACGACGCTCGACAGCGTCAGGCTGGGTGGCTTGCAGGTCCGCCGTGTGCCGGGATCGATCCATGCCGGTATCGATGACGACGTCGTGCTGCTGGGCATGAGCTTCCTGGGGCGCTTCGATATCCAGATACGCGGTGACCGGATGATCCTCGGCCCGCCTGACGGGTAAACGGATAAGTTGAACCATACTGGGTCAACGTGAGGCCTCGCCGGCAGGCGAGGCTGAACCGGAAGCGTGGCGATATCGACAGGCATCACCGTTCTGCACCAGTATCGACATAGGAAAGCGGCGCGGGATAATCGCCGTCCGGTTTCAGTTCGTCGGGAAACAATGGGCTGACCTGATAGCATCTCTTGCGTTGCGGCCGGTGATTGACAGTCAGGGAGAGAATCGATGGTGGCAGGGAATCTTCGGGTGGGTGTGTTGGCGCTGATGATGCTGGCGTTGGCAGGTTGTGAAAGTCTATCGACGGGATCGTTTCAGATGCCCGATATCTTCGATCGCTCCGGCAGCGATGAGGCCGTAGTGAAACGCCAGATTCCCTTCCCTGCCGAGGAGTATGCCCGGCTCGAAAAGCGCGGGGCCTCGGCCATCCAGGGGCGGTTGACCTATAGAACGTCGGATGGGCAGACGCTCGTGGGTTCCGATGAGACGGTTTCGGTGGCGCCAGCGACGCGCTATGCGGCCGAAGCCGCCGAGGTGGCGCTTTCGGGACGCAAGATCGAACCGGCCGACTCCCGTGCTCGTGAATATACGCACTACGCCAAGACTGACGGCAATGGCTATTTCGTCGTCAGAGGCATACCCGCAGGCGTGTTCTACGTTGCCGGCAGCGTGCTGCTTCCCGGTGGCAAATCACGCAGTCCGATCATTATCAAGCAGATCGAACTCGGCAAGGGGCAGACGCGGGACGTGGACTTGAGCCGCTGAGTTCAGGATAGAGTCGGTGAGCGCCAGCAACGCCTGGCGCCTCGAGATGGCTTGCCAAAGCGCTACTGACACTGTCGTTTTTGTAAGCCAACCTTATCGGTCTCTTGTCTGAATTTATCCATTAACCGCGTAGTCCATTGCCGATACCGGGTTACAAAGGGAACAATTCGGGTATGATGCTGTTTAATCCGCTAGGCTCTCTTCAGGCATAGCTGATTATCTAAGACATTAGCGCAGTAACGGTGAATTATATCTGCCTGGCTCTTGAAGCCGCTTGATGCCGTTAGCTGCCAATAATAAATCAAGACCGTGGTATGCAGGGTTTCGAGGCCAACTCAAAGGGATGGATGACAGCTTGGACAGCACTGCACATCAAGATCGCGTATTGATTATCGAAGACGACGAACGTCTGGCGCATCTGACACGCGAATATCTGGAGGCCAACGGCTTCCAGGTCGAGCTCGAGCACGATGGTGCCCACGGGGTGGAACGCATCATCGAGGAGCAGCCGGACATGGTAATCCTCGATTTGATGCTGCCGGGTGAGGATGGATTGTCGATCTGCCGTCGGGCACGACCGCATTATGCCGGCCCCATTCTGATGTTGACGGCACGGACCGACGACATGGATCAGGTTCTGGGCCTGGAAATGGGTGCCGACGATTACGTTCCCAAGCCGGTTCAGCCACGAGTGCTGCTGGCGCGCATGCGCGCGTTGATGCGTCGCGCCGATAGCCTGGTTTCTTCGAGCGGGGCGACGCGCCTGACGTTCGACAACCTGGTCATCGACAGCGCCACTCGCGAGGCGTGGCTGGAAGAGGAGCGTATCGACCTCACCAGCGCGGAATTCGACCTGCTCTGGCTACTGGCCGACAGCGCAGGCCGGGTGTTGACGCGTGAAGAGATCTTCTCCCAATTGCGTGGAATCAAATACGACGGGCAGGATCGTTCCATCGATGTGCGCGTTTCGCGCATTCGCCCCAAGATCGGCGACGATCCCAACCACCCTCATCGCATCAAGACCGTACGGAGCAAAGGGTATCTGTTCGTGAGAGACAGTTGAGGGAGAGCGGCGATCGCGGTCGCCGTCTCCCCCTGCTACTTGCCCGACATTTCCCGCGAGATCCAACATGCGTCGTTCCTTTACCGACAGCACCTTCCTGCGATTCTACGTGTCGCTGCTGGCGGCGTTGGTCATTACCTTTGCGCTGGTACTGTTCGGCTTCCTGGTCGTCGACAAGGTGCGTCAGGAGCACTACCGGGAAAATCTCGTCAGCGGCCCGCTGGCACTGCTTTCCGATCTCGTCTCCCGCCAGCCGTTGGCGCAGCGCGATGACTGGCTGGCGTCGATGGCGTCGACACTGGGCATGCCGTTGGGATTGTTCCAGCTCGATGACCTGTCGCTGAATTACTTCGAGCGGGCGCGATTGCGTGAGAACCGGCCGGTGATCGAATCCATCGATGATGGCTGGCGCTCGCTGTACCAGCTGCCTAACTCCAGTTGGGTGCTGGCGGCGCGGATCAACAGTCTCAACGAGATGCAGCTTCGTGGTATCACCGAAGTGCTGCGTAGCTGGTTGAGCGGCGAAGAGGAGGAGATTCAGGCTCGCCGGCTGGCGCGCGTCCAGCAGCAGTTCCATATGCCGGTTGGTCTCTATACTTCGCCGCCGACGGATGTCGATCCTATCCAGGCGACGCGTCTCGACGCCGGCGAAGTGGTGGTGCGTCTCGAAACGGGGCTGAGTGCGCTCTACATTCACGCCCGGGTCGGGCCGGATCGCTGGTTGCGAATCGGCCCGCTGCCCAGTTTCGAGCCGATGCCGGTGTCGCTGGCGCTGGCTTTGCTGATCATGGTGCTGACGACACTGGCCGGCGCCATCTATCTCATCGTGTGGGGCGTCGAAGGCCGGGTGGGGCGGCTCGAACGGGCCGCGACGCGCATTGCGGCAGGTCATCTCAACTCGAGAGTGCGGGTCGACAGCAACGACTTCATCGGCCGTCTGGGCATGGCGCTCAACGGCATGGCGGCACAGGTCCAGACGCTGCTGCGCAGCCAGCAGGAGATGATTCGGGCCGTCTCCCACGAGCTGCGTACGCCGGTGGCACGCATTCGCTTTGCGGTACAGATGCTGGAAGATCTCAGCAAGGATGAGGTTGCGCAGCGCCAACTGGCGGGGATCGATGAGGATATCGCCGAACTCGACCGGCTGATCGATGAAATCCTCACCTACGCCAAGCTCGACAGCGAGAATGCCCAGGGCGTGACGCTGCAGACGGAAAGCCTGGAGTGTCGCGCGCTCGCCTGGCGAGTACTGGAGACGTTGAGCCCGCTGCATCCGCACCTCGAACTGCGCGTTGCCGATGGCGAAGAGCTCGAGGTGGAGGCGGAGCCACGCTATCTGCAGCGTGCGGTCCAGAACCTGGTCGCCAATGCCTGCCGGCATGCGGAGAGTCAGGTCGTGGTGAAGGTCCATCGCGAACCCCGAGCCGTGCGCATCGATGTCGAAGACGATGGCCCCGGGGTGCCGGAAGAGAAGCGCATCGCCATCTTCAAGCCATTCGCCCGGCTGGACGACAGTCGCACCCGGCGCTCGGGCGGCTACGGCCTGGGGCTCTCCATCGTCCAGAAGATCATGGCCTGGCACGGCGGCAATGTCGTGGTCGATCGCAGCGAAAGCCTGGGCGGCGCTCGCTTCAGTCTGCTGCTGCCGCTACACGGCCGGGAGGCGATTCGGCCGCTGACATTCGACGAAGAGACGGTCTGACGACCCTTCGCGGTTGCCCCATTCGCGGCTTCGGTAAGCGCCCGATCGTCAGGCGTCGTCCGGCGTGCCGGCTGGCTTGACGCCACTGAGCACCGCAAACGAAGTGTCTCTTGCGGTGCGGATGAAGTCCTCCATCCACGGCAGTTCCAGATTGTCCTCCCGCACTGCCGCGTAGAGCGTGCTCCACACCCCGTCCTTGCCCAGCGGCAGCGCCTTGACGTAATCCCGCTCCAGATACTCCGTCAGCGCCCAGTTGGGCAGGGCGCACACTCCGCGGCCACTCGCCACCAGCTGCATCATCATCACCGTGAGTTCGGCGCTGCGGATCTCCTGCGGGCGTACGCCGGCAGGATCGAGAAACTGGGTGAAGACATCCAGACGGGCGTGCTCCACCGGATAGACGATGAGCGTTTCCGTGGCGAGATCCGAAGGCTCGACCCAGCTTCGGGTCGCCAGCGCATGCTGCTTGGCAACGGCAAGCAGGCCTTCGTAGCGGAACAGCGGCGCATAGTGTACGCCCGGCAACGGCTCCGGGTTGTCCGTGATGACCAGATCGAGCGCCTCGCGCGTCAGCCCCGGCAGCAGATCGAAGTTCTGGCCGCTGGGAATATCGACTTCCACCTCCGGCCAGTGGTCGCGGAAATGGTCGATCGTCGGCATCAACCACTGGAAGCAGCTGTGGCACTCGATCGCCATGTGCAGGCGACCCTGTTCGTGGCCGGCCAGCCGTGCCAGATCGCGTTCCGCCAGACGCAGCTGGGGCAGCACCTGTTCGGCCAGGGTCAGCAGCCGTTCCCCGGCGCGGGTGAACGACACCGGACGCGTCTTGCGGGCAAACAACGGCATGCCGAGCCGCGACTCGAGATCCTTGATCTGGTGCGATAGCGCCGACTGGGTCAGGTGAACGCGCTCCGCCGCTTCGACCAGCGAGCCGGTGTCACGCAGAGCGATCAACGTGCGGAGATGGCGAAGTTCGAGCATGTGATGAACTGTGCTCACGTTGAGGATTAGATAAACGCGTTTGATTCAAGGTGCGTTGCCGGAGAGACTGCCCGCCAAGCCATGATCTTCTCCATTCTAACCGTTAACTCCGAGAGACCCCACAAATGACCACCCTGGTGCACACTCTGGGCTATCCGCGCATCGGCGCGCATCGCGAATTGAAGAAAGCCGTCGAAGCCTACTGGAAGGGCGAGCTGGACCGAGACGGACTCGAAAAGGAAGGCGCGCGACTGCGCAAGGCGCACTGGCAGGACCAGATTGACGCCGGCCTGGATGTCGTCACCGTCGGTGACTTCGCTTTCTACGATCAGGTGCTCAACGTTTCCGTGCTGGTGGGGGCGGTGCCGCCACGCTTCGGCAGTGTCGAAGGGGAGGTCGATCTCGACACCAGTTTCCGCATGGCACGGGGCCGCGCTCCCTCCGGCGAGCCGGCGCCGGCCTGCGAGATGACCAAGTATTTCGACACCAATTATCACTATCTGGTGCCGGAGTTGTACGAAGGACAGACGTTCCGGATTGCCAGTAAGCGGCTGTTCGAGGAAGTGGCCGAAGCCAAGGCGCAAGGGCATCCGGTCAAGGTGGCGCTGACCGGCCCCGTCACCTGGTTGTGGCTGGCCAAGTCCAAGAGCGAAGGGCTCGAACGCCTTTCGTTGCTCGACGATCTGGTCGCGACCTATGGCCAAATCCTAAGCCGGCTCGCCGACGCCGGCGTCGAATGGGTGCAGCTGGACGAGCCGGCGCTGGTCCAGGATCTGCCGGGCGAGTGGCAGCGCGCGTTCGAATCCGCCTACAATCAGCTGCAATCGGCCCCGGTCAAGCTGCTGGTGGCAAGTTACTTCGGCGGCCTCGGTGACAACCTGGGGCTGGCGGTATCGCTGCCGGTCGAGGGGCTGCACGTGGATCTGGTGCGGGCACCGCAGCAGCTCAGGGCCGTGCTCGATCGCCTGTCGCCCTACAAGGTGCTTTCCGTCGGAGCCATCGACGGCCGCAACATCTGGCGCGCCGACCTCGAACGTCTCGCCAGTGAACTCAAGGATGCCAAATCTCGCCTAGGCGATCGGCTGTGGCTGGCCCCGAGCTGTTCGCTGCTCCACGTGCCGGTGGATCTGGACAACGAAATCAAGCTCGATCCGGAGCTGAAGAGCTGGCTGGCGTTCGCGCGTCAGAAGCTGGATGAAGTCGTGACGCTTGCCCATGTGCTCGATGGCGCGGAAACGGCGGCGGATCGTCAGCGCGTCGAGGATGCCAGTCGAGCCCTGGCGGCGCGGCGCGAGTCACAGCGCATTCACAAGCCGCAGGTCGCCGAGCGGCTATCGAAGGTCGGCGATGCCGACACGCGTCGCGCCAGCGTCTATACGGTTCGGGGCGCGGCACAGCGTGAGCGACTGAATCTGCCGCTGTTCCCGACGACCACGATCGGCTCCTTCCCGCAGACACAGGAAATCCGTGCGGCCCGCCGCGACTTCAAGCGGGGCGAACTGGACGCGGCGGATTACGAAGCGCGCATGCGCGAAGAGATCGCGCTGGTGGTCGAACGCCAGGAAGAGCTTGGGCTCGATGTGCCGGTGCATGGCGAGGCCGAGCGTAACGACATGGTCGAGTATTTCGGCGAGCAGCTCGACGGTTTCGCCTTCACCCAGAACGGGTGGGTGCAGAGCTACGGCTCCCGCTGCGTCAAACCGCCGGTGATCTTCGGTGACGTGACGCGGCCTGAAGCGATGACGGTGCGCTGGAGCGAGTACGCGCAGTCGCTGACCGACAAGCCCATGAAAGGCATGCTCACCGGGCCGGTGACGATCCTGCAGTGGTCCTTCGTCCGTGACGATCAGCCCCGTGCCACCACCTGCCGCCAGATCGCCCTGGCGCTGCGTGACGAGGTCGCCGACCTCGAGCGCGCTGGTATCGCGATCATCCAGATCGACGAGCCGGCGCTACGGGAAGGACTGCCGTTGCGCCAGGCCGAGTGGCAGGCATATCTCGACTGGGCGGTGGAGTGCTTCCAGCTGAGCGCTGCCGTGGTGGCCGACGAGACGCAGATCCACACCCATATGTGCTATGCGGAGTTCAACGACATCATCGGCGCTATCGCCGCCATGGATGCCGATGTCATCACCATCGAGACCTCGCGTTCCGACATGGAACTGCTGGGCGCCTTCCAGCACTTCGGTGATTCCAGCAAAATCGGGCCCAACGAGATCGGGCCGGGTGTCTACGACATCCACTCCCCGAACATTCCCGAGCGCGCGTGGATGGTCGACCTGATGGTCAAGGCCGCGGAAAAGTTCCCGGCCGAGCGGCTCTGGGTCAACCCGGATTGCGGGTTGAAGACCCGCGGCTGGGCCGAAGTGGAGCCGGCACTGGCCAATATGGTCGAGGCGGCCCGGGAACTGAGACGGCGCTATGCCTGAAGCGCGCTCGGCGCAATGAACCTCGCCGGGTTTGGCCAGCCGCTGGGTTTGGCCCATCGATGACGCTGACATGTTAGGCTGAGCGTTGCGCCGCGAGACGATCTCGCGGCGCTTTTTTGTGACCTGCCACCCCTGGCGGTCACCCTCCGGGCCGTCGCTGCGCGACGTCAAAAATCGCTCCCGGCGATTTTTTGTGACGGCTATCCGAGGGTGTTTACAAAACAGGCGAACGAAGACAAGGCAAGGCGAAATTGGACGAGAAAGCGGAGTTTACAGGGCGTAAATGAGTATTTTGAGGTCAATTTCAACGCCGCATTGTCGAGTGCAGCCCTTTGGTAAACACTCTCTTCGTGTCCAGACATCTCTCGGGAATCGTGCTCATGTCCAAAGCGCTTCAGGCTGGCAAAGACCGCCGCGTCCTCTATCGTCATCGTTCATCGGTTCGCTGGTTGGCCGTGTCGATCTGTGCATTCGTGCTCGCGGGCTGCGCCAGCGGCGGGCAGCAGGAAGTGTCTTCCGCCGCGCCGCCGTCAGGGCTGGATGCGCTCAAGTCGCCGCTGATGCCAAGCGCCTTCTTTGCCGATGGGGGCGAGGCCTTCACCGCCTGGCGCTGCACGCCGTCTCAGGATCTGGTGACCACCACGCCCGACGATCGGCGGCTGCGACTGTGGACGGCGCTGGGGGAAACCGAGCTGCCCAGTGCCGTGGTCGGCACCGGTTCGCGCTACCAGCTCGGCGGGCTATCGTTCTGGCGCCAGGGGCGCGATGCCCGTGTCGAGAGCGACAACGGGCGGCTGGTCTGTACCCTGGCCAGTGAGCGCAAGACGACCACGCGGCAGGAACACCCCGAAAGCATTTTCTACGCCAGCGGCAACGAACCGGGCTGGAACCTGTCCCTGGATCGCAACAGCCACTCGCTGACGCTGGTGTCCGACTACGGCCAGGCCGAGGATACCTTCGACTACCGGGTCGCCTCGGTGCAGAACGGTAGCGAGGCACGCATGGTGCTGGTCAGCGACAGCGGACGATACCCCATGGAGCTGGATCTGCGAGCCGGCGCCTGCTTCGATGACATGAGTGGCAAACCGTGGCCGGTCAAGGTGACGCTGCGCTATGGCGACCGGGAGTTCCACGGTTGCGGACAAGGCGTCGAAGCCAGCCGTTGAAGGCCAATGGCGGCGTGTCCGCTCTGGCGAGGAACCGGTACGAGTCGATGCGATCGAACGTTTCATGCCATATTTCGCGGTTTTCATTCCAAAAACCACAATGAATAATGCCTCCCACGTAGCCGTCAGGTAGCGGCATCTCGCTGTAGTGCAACCCACATTGGAGGCAGTTTCATGGCGCAGCGCATTCTTCTCATCACCAGTTCCCTGTTCGGCGAAGGCGGCCAGTCCAGCGCGCTGGCAGCATCCTTCAAGTCGGCCCTGGAAGGTCGTGACGTCGAGCTCATCGAGCGCAACGTGGTCGAGCAGGCACTTCCGCACCTGACTGGCGGCGAAATGACGAGCTGGATGACCGAGCCCGGCGAACGCAGCAACGAACAGCAGGCGCTGGCGCGGATCTCCGACGACCTGCTGGCGGAAGTGGAAGCCAGTGACGTGCTGGTGCTGGCCGTGCCGCTCTACAACCTGGGGATTCCCAGCCAGCTCAAGTCCTGGTTCGATCGCATCCTGCGTGCCGGCAAGACCTTCCAGTACACCGCCAACGGGCCGGTGGGGCTGCTCGAGGGCAAGTCCGGTCTGATCCTGGCGGCGCGCGGCGGTATGTACGCCGGCACCGAGATGGATTCCCAGACCCCGCATCTCAAGCACATGCTGCGCCTGATCGGCGTCCAGGACGTTCATACGATCTACGCGGAAGGGTTGAATATGGGCGAGGATCGCAAGCAGCAGTCGCTCAAAGAGGCTCAGCAGGCCATCGCCCAGTACGTGGCAACGCGGTTCTGAGGCAAAGGCCCGGGAGAACCGCCATTCATCGACCGCTCCAGCCACCGCGAGGCCGGCCGTGTCGAGACTGCCGGCCTCGCGATCGTCGCTGTCGTGCATCGCTCACCGAGCGCCGATATCGCCCCGTCATTCACCGAGTGGCGGCCGTGGTCTACCATAGAGTGGTTCAACACACTGACGAATCAGGAAGATGTCATGGAATACCTTCACACGATGGTTCGCGTCGCCGATCTCGACGCCTCGCTGCATTTCTACTGCGATCTGCTGGGACTGCAGGAAGTCTCGCGAAAGGAGAGCGAGAAAGGGCGCTTCACGCTGGTGTTTCTGGCAACGCCCAACGATACGCCGCGCGCCAAGGCCGAGCAGTCGCCGATGGTCGAACTGACCTACAACTGGGACCCGGAAGAGTACACAGGGGGGCGCAACTTCGGCCATCTGGCCTATCGGGTCGACGACATCTACGCGCTGTGCGAGAAGTTGCAGGCGGGTGGCGTCACCATCAATCGTCCGCCGCGAGACGGCCACATGGCGTTCGTGCGTTCGCCGGACGGTATCTCCATCGAACTGCTGCAGAAAGGCGACGCCCTGGCACCGCAGGAACCGTGGGCCTCGATGGAAAACACGGGTAGCTGGTAATCGCCGTGAGTCGCTCGAGTCGTCTCTTCTGCGGCTGGTTGCTGCTGGTGGCGATCGCTGCCAGCAGCGGCATTCTGGCCCCGCCCGGCGAGTGGTACGCCGCGCTCGCCAAGCCGCCTCTGACGCCGCCTGACTGGCTATTCCCCGTCGCCTGGACGCTGCTGTATCTGATGATGACCGTGGCAACGTGGAAGGTGACGTTGGTCGCGCCGCGCGGCGAACGTGGGAAGGCGCTGCTGCCTTTCGTGCTGCAACTGATCGCCAACGGCCTCTGGTCGTGGCTGTTCTTCGCGGCCCACTGGATGCTGATCGGTCTGCTTGATCTGCTCCTACTGTGGGGGTTGATCGTCTGGACGATCGTGACCTTCTCGCGCTACTCACGCCTCGCTGCCGGCTTGCTGTTGCCTTATCTGGTGTGGGCCGGTTTCGCGGCCTATCTGAACGCCGGGGTGCTGGTACTCAACGCGCCATGGAACTGAAGGCCGACAAATCGATGGTCGGCCCTTTTGGGATCAATATCTATCGGCGGCCAGGATCTATTGATGGCTAAGGAAAGCGCATGAATCATCAAGCTCAATCCCTTCCGGTCGAGATCGACAAGGCCATGCGCCAGGAAGCCGCCGAACTCGATCGGCTGGATAGCGACGTCTATCGCCAGTTCGATCGCGATCCGCTGGCACCGATCGTTGGCCTCGGGCCCAAAAACGCCAAGCTCGCCGTGTTCGGGCGGGATCCCGGCAAGAAGGAAGTCGAAGTGGGGTTGCCGTTCGTCGGCGCTGGCGGGCAAAAGGTGCGGGAGGCGCTCTATCGTCACCGCCACGGACAACCGCTTCCGGACTTCGAGGCGTCACTGACGGTGGGGGACGACCTGTTCTGGATCAATACCGTTCCCTACAAGCCGGTGGGCAACAAGGCCTGGTCCATGGCCGTAAAGCGCCGCTTCCAGCCATTGGTGGCGGCCCTGCTGACTCGACAATGGGACGGTGACCGGGTGATCACGCTGGGGCGAGAGGCGTTTCTCTGGTTTGGTATCGGGCAGTCCCGGGAGGTCCGGGATGCGCTGGAGGCCTTCTGGTCGCGAGAGGACCGCTTCACGGCGACGCATGTCACCCAACTGACTCTGGACGATGGGGAGACCAAGCGCTTCGTTCTCGCGCCGCTGCCTCACCCTTCGCCGCTCAACCAGCGCTGGTTCAAGCGCTTTCCCGAGTTGCTGGCTCAGCGGCTGGCGGACTTGAAGATCGGATGAAGTTGCCCGGCGCTACCCGTCAGTCGGGTCTGGCTGCCATGCGCCCGCTTCCCAGGAACATGATCGCCAGTGCACCGAACAGGAACATACCCTGCAGTTCCAGCGTCCAGCCGCCCTGGTGATTGAGTGTCCACAGCTGGGAGGTATGGACGAGGATCAGCGCCACGACCATGTTGACTGCCATCAACAGGCCGCCAATCCGTGCCTGCCAACCGACGATGGCCATCAGCGGTGCGACGATCTCGCCAATCAGCACGCCATAGGCGACGAACGACGGCAGGCCCATCCCCGACAATTGCTGGGCGATACCGTTGAGACTCGTCGGGTCCATCAGCTTGCTGATGCCGTGAAGCAGGATCAGAGCACCGACACACAGTCGTAGCAACAGCTTGCCCAGATCGTCGTTGTGCAGAAAACGCATAGGAAATTTCCGTATTAGCCAAAGTCCAGTGCCGTGTCGGCGCGTCTAGGCTACCAGAACTCGTCCTGATTCACGGCTATAGGAAATTGTTAGCGAATTGTAAGACCTGGACTACAATGTCAAGCGCAGTTTAGACAATGTTAATTTTTGTCAAAAGCAGTGATACTCGGCCACTCTCTTCCCGGTACTGTGTCAGCCCGCAGCTTGGGTGATTGGCGTTTCGACCAAGCCAGGCCTACGAAGAGCTCCTGCAAAAAACGGGTCATACCCAAGCACAATAATGAGTCGCCAATGCGCAGCTTGTTTCTCTCTATCCGGCAGAAAGGTACCGAGTTCTGGCGGAAATGTACCGAGGCGCCCGATTCTCTCCCGGCAGAGCGTCGGCGCAGCTTCGAGATCATGGCTGAAATCTATCTGCTGGCGTTCTGCCTGCAACTGGCGGTAGCGCCTGTGTTGTATCTCGTCGACCATCCGTTGCTAGGCGGGCTCAATCTGCTCTGCTTGGCGAGTTATGCGTTGGCCCTGGTGTTGCATCGCCGGCTCTTCGTGGCCACGGCGTTGACGATCAAGCTATCTACCTTCCTGGTCTTCGTCATCATCGGGATTGCCATCACCGCTGACTCATCCAGCTTGATCTACTATCTGTTGTTCGCCGAAGTCGAGTTGATGCTTGCCGATCTCAGAAGACGCACCAAGATCTTGGCTACCGGCTGTCTGATCACGCTATCTTTTGGCGTACTTCATCTACCGCCACTGCATGACACGGCCAGATCGTTGTCGGCGGTCGATATGCTGCTTTCCGATTTGGGGCTGGGGCTAGTCTTCGTCATGTTGTGCGTGGTGATTCTGCGCATGTTGACGATCACCGACCGCCACGAATATCGCTACCGGCGCGATGCCATGCATGATTCCCTGACCCGCGTACTCAACCGACGGGCGATCTTCGAGCGGGCCTCGTTCTACTGGAGAACCCAACGTGATTTCGTCGTCGTGCTGGTGGACGCCGATCACTTCAAGGATATCAACGACAACCATGGACATACCGCAGGTGACGCCGTGCTCCGTCATCTGGCTCGTCTGCTGCGGCAGTCGCTGCGTGACGAAGATAGTGTCGGCCGAGTCGGGGGCGAAGAGTTCCTGTTGCTGTTGCCCGATACGAGCAAGCCCGATGCCATCGGGGCAGCCATGCGGATCCGAAAGCGGCTGGCGCAGTATCCTTGCCGGTTCGATGCTATCAAGCTGCCGGTGACACTCTCGATGGGTATCGCGACATCGGACGAGGGGTTGCATTTGCGAGACCTGATCGAATTGGCCGATCGCCGACTCTACGCCGCCAAGGACGCGGGACGCGACCGGGTGGTGACCGAGGGGTTCGCGGACAAGACGGCATCGGACAATGCGGAGCGTCTGGTTCAAGGGGTCGAGCGCGCACTGGAAACCAGCGAGGCTTGAGCGAAAGCGGCCGCGATCGGAAATCGAATGCGTGTGGGGATTTGGCAGGGACTTGGCGGGGCTAGCTGGGTGTGCCAGCGGCAAGCGCAATAGCCACGCTGCCGGGCAAGTCACGCTGACTGGGCAAGCCAAGCGATGGCTGGCGGCTTGCGCCCAGGTTCATCCCTGGGCGCAGCGCCGTCCTGGATGGACAGCCATCGAACGTGGCGTGCTAACTTACAAATCCATGATCTTGGTCCGCTGCTCGACCAGTACCTGACGCGCCGCCAGATACTCCTTGAGCTTGCCGCGTTCCTTCTCGACGACCGCTTCCGGCGCCTTGGCGGTGAAGCTTTCGTTGCCGAGCTTCTTCTCGATGCCAATGATCAACTTGTCCTGCTTGTCGATCTCCTTGGCCAGACGCTGCAGTTCGGCGTCCTTGTCGATCAGATCGGCCATCGGCACCAGCACTTCCATGTCGCCGACCAGTTGCGTCGCCGACAGCGGTGCCTGTGCCGGATCGTCGAGCCAACTGACGCTTTGCAGTTTGGCCAGCTTGGAGAGGAACAGGCGGTTGGCCTCGAGGCGATCGCGATCGCCGGCTTCGCCCTTGGTCAGCAGCGCATCCAGCGGCTTGCCGGGCGCGATGTTCATCTCGGCGCGGATGTTGCGCACCGCAACGATCACGCCCTTGAGCCATTCGATGTCGCGAATCGACTGCTCGTCGATGCGCGATGCATCGGCTTCCGGCCAGGGCTGGTTCATCAGGCTTGCGCTGCCGGCATCCGCCGTTTGCGCAAGCGTGCCGGCCAGCGGCGCGACGCGTTGCCAGATCTCCTCGGAGATGAACGGCATCATCGGATGCGCCAGGCGCAGGATCACCTCCAGCACGCGGACCAGCGTGCGGCGAGTGCCGCGCTTTCTTTTTTCCAGCTCGGCCGCTCCCGACATCCTGTCTCCCGCGGCATTAGTACCTCCCTGTACGTCATCCTCCCACAGCACTGGCTTGGAGAGCTCCAGATACCAGTCGCAATACTCGTTCCAGACGAAGTCGTAGAGCGCCTGGGAAGCGTGATCGAAGCGGTACTCTTCCAGCGCCCTGGTGACCTGGGCTTCGGTCTGCTGCAGGCGCGAAATGATCCAGCGGTCGGCCAGCGACAGCTCGACGGGCTCGCCACCAAGTCCGACATCCTGACCCTCGGCATTCATCAGCACGTAGCGCGAAGCGTTCCACAGCTTGTTGCAGAAGTTGCGGTAACCGTCGAGGCGGCCCATGTCGAACTTGATGTCGCGCCCGGTGGTCGCCAGCGACAGGAAGGTATAGCGCAGCGCGTCGGTGCCGTGGGCCTCGATTCCTTCCGGGAACTCGCTGCGGGTCGCTTTCTCGATCGCGCGCGCCTTCTGCGGCTGCATCATGTTGCCGGTACGCTTGGCTACCAGCGTTTCCAGGTCGATGCCGTCGATCAGGTCGATCGGGTCGAGCACGTTGCCCTTGGATTTCGACATCTTCTGACCTTGGGCGTCGCGCACCAGACCGTGGACATAGACGGTCTTGAACGGCACTTCGCCAGTGAAGTGGCCAGTCAGCATGATCATGCGCGCGACCCAGAAGAAGATGATGTCGAAACCGGTGACCAGCACGCTGGTGGGGTGGAAGGTCTCGAGTTCCGGTGTCTTTTCCGGCCAGCCGAGGGTGCCGAAGGTCCACAGTCCGGAGCTGAACCAGGTATCGAGCACGTCGTCGTCCTGGGTCAACGTCACATCGGCGGCGAGCTGGTACTTTTCGCGGGCTTCCTGCTCGGTGCGGGCGACGAACACGTTGCCGTCGGCGTCGTACCAGGCCGGAATGCGATGACCCCACCACAGCTGGCGCGAGATGCACCAGTCCTGCAGGTCGCGCATCCAGGCGAAGTACATGTTCTCGTAGTTCTTGGGCACGAACTCGATATCGCCATTCTCGACGGCTTCGATGGCCGGCTTGGCCAGCTTCTCGACGGCGACGAACCACTGGTCGGTCAACAGCGGTTCGATGACGTCACCGGAGCGATCGCCGTAGGGCAGGGTGTTGGTGACCGTCTCGATCTGCTCGAGCAGGCCGGCGGCCTCCATGTCGGCGACGATGCGCTCCCGCGCGACGTAGCGATCCAGGCCGGCATAGGCGGCGGGCAGGGTATCGTCGACATCGGGCAGCCGCCGCCCCTGCAGATCGAACGCTTCGGCGCGTTCGAGAATGGTCGCGTCTTTCGAGAAGACGTTGATCAGCGCATGATCGTGGCGCTTGCCGACCTCGTAGTCGTTGAAGTCGTGAGCCGGGGTGATCTTGACGCAGCCCGAGCCCTTTTCCATGTCGGCGTGTTCGTCGGCAATGATCGGAATACGACGGCCGACCAGCGGCAGCTCGATGAACTTGCCGATCAGCGAGGTGTAGCGCGGGTCTTCCGGATTGACCGCCACGCCAGTGTCGCCCAGCAGTGTCTCCGGGCGGGTGGTGGCGACGACCAGGTAATCCTTGCCGTCGGCGGTCCTGGCGCCATCGGCCAGCGGATAGCGGAAGTGCCAGAACTGGCCCTGCTGCTCGCGGTTTTCCACCTCGAGATCGGAGATCGCGGTGTGCAGCGTCGGGTCCCAGTTGACCAGGCGCTTGCCGCGATAGATCAGCCCTTCGTCATGCAGGCGAACGAAGACTTCCTGCACCGCCTTGTAGAAGCCGTCGTCCATGGTGAAGCGCTCGCGGCTCCAGTCGACGCTGGCCCCCATGCGGCGCAGCTGGCGGGTAATGTGCCCGCCGGACTCTTCCTTCCACTCCCAGATTTTGTCGATGAACGCCTCGCGACCCAGATCGTGGCGCGTCTGGCCGGTTTCCGCAGCCAGCTTGCGCTCCACCAGCATCTGCGTGGCGATGCCGGCATGATCGGTGCCGACCTGCCACAGCGTGTTGTTGCCGCGCATGCGCTTCCAGCGCACCAGCGTGTCCATGATCGTGTCCTGGAACGCGTGACCCATGTGCAGGCTGCCGGTCACGTTGGGCGGCGGAATCATGATCGAGAAGGGTTCGCCTTCTCCGCTCGGCGCGAAGCGGTTGTCGGCTTCCCAGCTTTCATACCAGCGGGTTTCGATCTGATCGGGTTGGTAGGTCTTGTCCATGGCGACTATCGGGCTCGAATCGGTGACGACGACACGCGGCACGGCGAAATGCCGCGTAGCGAAAAATGGCGGGGATTATACCTTGTCGACGGCCATGGAGTCAGGTCGGTATGTGGGATACGAAGGCTGGGTGTCAGCCATTACCCGGATCAGAGTTTGTGCGCCTCGACGCGGTATCCCCGATCCTTGTAGGTCTTCCAGCAGGCGCGCTTGGTACGCAGCACGTCCTGATGCTGGTTGATGATCTCGGCGACCCGCTCCACCCGCGAGAACCACTCGGGAATCTCGTCGTGCAGATTCAACATGGCCTGCACACCCGGTTCCGGCACGGTTTCCCAGCCGATCGTCACCGGCGGTGGCGGCTCCATCGCATCGCCCGCCACCCGGTGCGGGACGTAGCTCTCTTCGCGGAAGGTCCACAGCAGCTCGTCCAGCTCGCGGGCCATGGCCTCGTCCTGCGTATGGATGTGCAACTGATACCCCTTGCGATAGATCGTCTCCGCCAGCCGGCAGGCGAAGTCGAGCCGGGCTTCCAGCGTGGTATCGGGCAAAATGTAGAAATCGACCTTGGTCATAAATCCCTTCGGGGAGCGGTAAGCAGCAAGAGCGGCGCTTCGCGCCTGGACGCGGTAAGAAAAGCCAATCCCGGCTACGGGCTACGGGCTACGGGTCACGGGCTACGACGTCGTGAAAAAAGTCGCAGGATATCGAATTCTGTCCTTGGCGGCTCGTCTACGGGCTCGAGTCGGCGCCGAGCGAGATGAGTGGCTAGGCGCACGGCGCGCAAGGAACGAGACATAACACGGGGTTAGGCGAGGCCCGCGCGCGTCGTGCAACAACGCCAATCGCTCGCGCAGGCCCGACCTCTCCTAGACGCCGCCGTCGATGTCGACGAGTGCTCCTGTTGTGAATCCTGCCTCGGCCAGCCACAGGATGCCGTTGGCGATCTCTTCCGGCTCGCCGATGCGGCCCATGGGGATCACCGAGCCGGCCACCTCTGGCTTGTCCGGGTTGCCGCCGCTGGCGTGGATGGTGGTGCGGATGACGCCGGGGCGGACGGTGTTGACGCGAATGCCTTCGCCGGCAACTTCCTTCGAGAGCCCTTCGGTCATTACGTCGATGGCGCCCTTGGAGGCGGCATAGTCGATGTATTCCCCCGCGCCACCGAGATGCGAAGCGGCCGAACCGACATTGACGATGACGCCGCCCTTGCCGCCGTGCTTGGTCGACATGCGCTTGATCGCTTCCCGGGCGCAGATGAACGGGCCGACGACGTTGATCTTCATCATCCGGTCGACGCGCTCGAAGCTCATTTCGTCGACGCGGCTGATCTGGTCGACCACACCGGCATTGTTGACCAGGACTTCGACCCGGCCCAGCTCGCGGTCGACGGTCTCGAACATGGCGACGATGGCGGCTTCGTCGACGACATCGGCCTGGACCGCGATCGCGCGGCCGCCGTCGGCTTCGATCTCGGCCACGACCTTGTCCGCGGACGCCTTGTCGCTGCGGTAGTTCACGGCGACGGCGTAGCCTTTCTGGGCGGCCATGAGGGCGGTGGCGGCGCCAATGCCGCGTCCGGCACCGGTAATGATCATCACGGGTTTCATCACATCATCCTTTCGTGAGTGGGTCGCGAGAATCGCAAGACGAAGCGACCGCCGGTGGGCGGTCGTTCCGGGCTCGGGATGCGATCCCGAGCTCAGCGTCTTGCACGGTTTCAGCGTAGGACGGAACCAGGGCCAGCGCACCAGGGCCTGTCGTATCTAGGCTCTGTCGTATCCAGACCCTGTCGTATCATGGCCCTGTCGTATCAGAGACCCCGCACTTCAGACCCTGAGGGCATCAGGTCAGTCGCATCAGGCCAGTCGCATCAGCCAGCCGCGAGTGTCTTCGCTACGGCCGTACTGGATGTCGAGCAGGCGCTTGCGCAGCTTGGCGCTGACCGCTTCGCCTTCGATCTCCGGTGTGACGATACGGTCGCTTTCGGTCACCAGCTGGCCGATCTGGGTGATGACGGCGGCGGTGCCGCAGGCGAACACTTCGACGATCTCGCCACTGGCTACGCCGTCGCGCCATTCGTCGATGCTGATCGGCCGCTCTTCCGGCGTCAGGCCGGCGTCGCGAGCCAGTTCCAGGATCGAGTCGCGAGTGACGCCTTCCAGGATGGTGCCGGTCAGCGCCGGCGTCACCAGGCGACCATCGCGGTAGACGAAGAACAGATTCATGCCACCCAGCTCTTCGATCCACTTGTTTTCCGCCGCGTCGAGGAACGCGACCTGATCGCAGCCATGGCTTTCGGCTTCGGCCTGGGCCAGCAACGACGCTGCGTAGTTGCCACCGCACTTGGCGAAACCGGTGCCGCCCGGTGCGGCGCGGTTGTAGTGCTGGGAGAGCCAGATCGAGACCGGCTTGCCGCCGCCCTTGAAGTAGGAGGCGGCCGGCGAGGCGATCAGATAGTAATCGACCTCCGCCGCCGGCTTGACGCCTAGCGACTTGCCGTTGCCGATCATGAACGGACGCAGGTACAGGCTGCACTCTTCGGCATCGTTCTTCGGCGTCGGCACCCAGTCGACGTCCTGCGCCACCAGAGTCTTGAGCGAGCCGAGGAAAGTCTCGTCATCGAGCTCCGGCAACGCCAGACGGCGAGCGGAAGCGCGGAAACGCGCCGCGTTCTTCGCGGGGCGGAAGGTCCAGACCGAACCGTCGGCATGGCGATACGCCTTGATGCCTTCGAAGATCTCCTGGCCGTAGTGCAGCACCGGAGAGGCCGGGTCGATCAGCAGCGGCCCGTAGGGACGGATCTCGCCGCGTTGCCAGCCGCCCGACTTGGTCCAGCGTACGTGTACCATGTGGTCGGTGAAGTAGCGGCCGAAGCCCGGGTTGGCAAGAATCTCGTTGCGCAGAGCAGCATCGAGTGGATTGGATGAAAGGTGGGCTTCGAAACCTGAAGTGGACACTGCGACTTCTCCTGACAGTCCATGATGCCTGACGACGCGAGCGGGGCGGCAGGCGGTCGATGACTTCGGTTGGGGGCTGCCCGGCCGACGGGCAGCGGAACATTTAAATTAGCATGCAAATCGTAGGCTGCGAAGAGGGCGGCGGCGGTTATCTCTGGCGCCCGATTCCGCGCCTGTCCCGGCGCCTGCGAGTTTCAGCGCCTGCCTGCGGCGAGCTGATATTTTCCCGCGTGGCGCCGCCGCTCTCCACGGCCAAACTCCACAATGATCAGGCCTCCGGTGTGACCATCAGCTCGCTCTCGCGGTCCAGCAGATAGCGCGTCAGCAATCCTACCGGGCGGCCGCTGGCGCCTTTCTGCTTGCCGCTGTCCCAGCCGGTGCCGGCGATATCGAGATGCGCCCACGGATACTTGTCGGCGAAGCGTGACAGGAAGCAGGCGGCGGTAATGCTGCCGGCCGGACGCCCGCCGATGTTGGCGAGATCGGCGAAGTTGGAGTCCAGCTGCTGCTGGTAGTCGTCCCACAGCGGCATGTGCCAGGCGCGATCCCAGGAGGACTCACCCGCTTCGAGCAGGTCCAGCGCGAGGTCGTCGTCATTGGAGAACAGGCCGCTGGCATGATCGCCCAGTGCGATGACGCAGGCGCCGGTGAGGGTGGCGATATCGACGACGCTGGCCGGTTCGAAGCGCTCGGCGTAGGTCAGCGCGTCGCACAGCACCAAGCGGCCTTCGGCGTCGGTGTTGAGGATCTCGACGGTCAGCCCCTTGAGCGTGGTGACGATATCGCCGGGCTTGATCGCGCGGCCATCCGGCATGTTTTCGGCACTGGCGACGATCGCCACGACATTCAGCTTGGGCTGCAGCGCGATCACGCTCTTCATGGTGCCGAAGACGCTGGCGGCGCCGCACATGTCGAACTTCATCTCGTCCATGCCGGCCCCCGCCTTGAGCGAGATACCGCCGGTATCGAACGTGATGCCCTTGCCGACCAGCACATGGGGCGACTCTTCGGGATCCTCCGCACCCTGATATTTCATCACGATCAGCTTGGAGGGTTCCGCGCTGCCGCGGCCCACCGCCAGCAGCGAGTGCGCGCCCAGCGCTTCCAGCTCGGCCTCGTCGAGAATCTCGACGCTCAGCGAGCCGGCGGATTCTCCTGCCAGCGTCTCGGCCTGATTGGCCAGGTAGGTGGGCGTGCAGATATTGCCGGGCAGGTTGCCCAGAGTACGGGCCAGATTGACGCCATCGCCCAGTGCCGCGCCGATGCGAGCCCCGGCCTTGGCGTTATCCGCCTGACTGGCATCGCTGACCAGCAGCTCGACATTGCGCAGCTGTGGCACCGGTGGCTGAGTCGACTTGCATTGAGTGAAGCGATAGACGGCTCGCGTGGCGGCTTCCAGCGTCATCTGCGCGTTCCAGGCCGCGTCGCGATCCTCGACCATGGCGTCCGTGAAAGCCGCGGCGGCACTGTCGACCGGCAGTTTGGCCAGCGCGGTGAAGGCGGCATCGAGCGACTTGCGCAGGGCACCTTCATTGAATGTATCCCGCTTGCCGAGCCCCACCAGCAGCAGACGCTCGGCGGCGAGACCCGGCGCGAACGGAATCAGCTGAACATTGGCGAGCTCCGGGGTGAAATCGCCGCGCTCGACCAGTTGCGCGATCAAGCGTTCGCTGGCGTCATCCAGCTTGGCGGCGGCGGATAGCAGGTCGCCATCCTCAAACAGCGGTACGACCAGACAGGCTGTTTCGACCTTGGCTGGATTGACGGTCAGTACGGAAAATTCCATGACATCTCCACACGACAGAGGCTTCATCCACACCACCGACATCTCACGAAGAGACAAGGGCGAGCGGTTTCTGGATAATGCTGGCACGTCGCCAGCCTCGAACGTTTCTCAGTGTACGCAAAGCGGTGCCGTATTGCATGGACCGGCAACCGGCGTCGATAGGAAGACAGGCCAGCAAGGAAGCCATTTCGGGAGACACTTTTGATTATTTTTCGTTATCTGACTCGCGAGATACTCACCACCATGGCCGCCGTTGCCGGCGTGCTGCTATTGGTGATCATGGGCAACCGCTTCATCAGCTACTTTACCGATGTGGCGCAAGGGGACTTTCCCGCCAGGCTGCTCGGCACCTTGATGCTGTATCAGTTGCCGAACTTCATGCAGTTACTGCTGCCGCTGGCATTCTTTCTGGCTATCCTGCTGGCATACGGGCAGCTCTATCTCAACAGCGAAATCACCGTGCTGGCGGCCTGTGGCGTCAGCCCGCGCAAGCTGTTGCATGCGGCATTATGGCCCGCCGCGGTCGTGGCCCTGCTGGTAGGTGTCTGCAGTCTATGGTTGACACCGGCCGGCCTGGTGCATAACGAGAGCATGCTGGATGATCAAAAGCAGAACGCCGATTTCAGTACACTGACGCCCGGACGTTTCCAGGAGCTTGGCGATCGTACGGCATACACCGAGTCGCTCGGCGACGACGCCAGCCGCATGCAGGACCTGTTCATCGCCGAACAGGAGGAGCAGGCCAACGGCCCGCCGAGACAGGTCATCACGCGTGCTCGTAGCGGTTATCAGGCGACCGACCCGGAGACGGGCAGCCGTTATCTGGTTCTCAAGAACGGTTACCGTTACAGCGTCGTGCCGGGTAGTGCGGCGAGTGACCGCCTTCAGTTCGAGACCTATGCCATTCGCCTCGCCGGCGCCGCTACGACGCCGCAATACGACGACGTCGAACTATTATCCACGCCCTCCCTGCTTGCCAGTGACGATCCGGAGGCCCGCGGGGCGCTTCAGTGGCGCGCCAGCCTGCCCTTGATGGTACTGATCCTGACCCTGATCGCGCTTCCGCTGTCACGCGCCAATCCACGCCACGGGCGTTTTGCCAAGCTGCTGCCGTCGATCTTTCTGTACATCTGCTACATGAGCCTGCTGCTGGCGGCACAGAGCGCCATCGCCAGGGAGCAGTTGTCGGCGACGCTGGGGGTATGGCCGATCCATATCGCTTTTCTCGCGTTCGGTTTATGGCTGAACCGAGGCCGACGTCCACGCAGGAGACGTGTCCTATGAACCTTATCGACCGCTACACTGCGCGAAATGTGCTTGCCGCGATGTTGGTCGTTCAGGTCCTTCTGATGGGGCTGGATCTGGTGATCAACTACATTTCCGGGCTCGATGACGTGGAAAACCATTACGGTGCTTTCGAGGTGCTGTTGTACACCCTCATGCGGCTGCCGTGGCGCTTTTATCAATACGCACCGGTGGGTGTCCTGCTCGGCGGGTTGATCGGGCTGGGTGCGATGGCATCGAATAACGAGCTGACCACGATGCGCGCGGCGGGATGGTCGCTGGCACGCATCATCTGGGCGGTGATGAAGCCGCTCGGAGTGGTGATCCTGCTGACCATGGTGGTCGGCGAATACGTTGCACCGAGTACCGAGCAGTATGCCAAGTCATGGCGGGCGGAGCAGCGCCAAGGGGATAACGGCTTGGCTGAACAGGATGGCGGGTGGCAGCGTGAAGGCAACGATTTCTACCGATTCGCCTCGATGCGCTCCGATAATACCGTGATCGGCGTCCTACGCTACCATTTTGACGGCCAACGCCTGGAGAGTGCCCTGCATGCCGAGCGCGCCGTGCCGATGAAAGGCGGATGGCAGTTGCAGAACGTACAGGAGACCCATTTCGAGCCAGACCGTACCGTAACCGACACCTATGCCAGCGAGCCCTGGCGGACATCGCTCGATCCGAAACTACTCAAGCAGATCATCACCGACCAGGACAGCCAGTCGATTTCCGATCTGTGGCGCTATGGCCGCTATCTCAATGCTCAGGGCACCGACGCCACCGATACTTGGCTGTATTTCTGGCAGAAGCTGCTGCAGCCGCTGGTGCTGGCAGGGCTGATGCTGGTCGCTGCTTCGTTCGTGTTTGGGCCGCTCAGAACCGCTGCCGCCGGCACGCGGGTCTTCTACGGCACCCTCGTCGGCTTGTCGTTCAAATACCTGCAGGACCTGCTTGGCCCAGCCTCGACGATCTTCGGTTTCTCGCCGGTCTGGGCGGTACTGACGCCCACCCTGGCCTGTTTCCTGGTCGGGTTTTTCCTGCTCAGGAGAGCGGAATGAGGGTGTTAGCGTGTCATTCCCTGTAATTTCCCATCCCTTTTAGCCTTGGCCAGCGAGTGTCACCTTGGGTGGTGGGCTCGCTGGACGCTTTCCTTAGCGGCATGCTGAACTCCCTTGTGCCTGGAATTTTCATATTCCGTTGTGCCCGTCTGCGCTTATTCCGATATATTAAGGAAATATTAAAATTTTATTAAAGGTGGCGAAGGGGCAGGGCAATGGCATTTGGCGTCCAGCGGGGAGGTATGCAACGGTGCCGACCGCAGTTCCTGACTGCCCGCTTCGACGGGCCGGTAGCCTTCTCCAACTCGGGATGGCAGTGGTGGCTTGGCGAGGGGCAGGCGCATCGGCCAGCGCAGACGATCGATCATCATTTTCATGCCGGCGCCGGGTCCGGCGTTACCCTGTTACGTGAGAAAGCCGCGAGGTCGCGTCGACTTTATTCTCTTGCGCCGCCGAGCTTGCCGGCAACACCGCGTCACTTCGTCAAACAGATGGCGGTATCGCCGCGCAAGAGGCTGGGAGCGCTGCTGGGGTGCAGCAATGCACTGCTCGGGTTCAGCCACGGCACGGCGGAGCTCGCTCATAACCTGGCATTGCACGAGCGAACGGTGCATGGTGTCCGGACCTTGGCCTTTGGCGAGCGCTTCCGCCACGGCCTGCCCGTACAGCAGGTATTGCTGCAGGAGTATCTGCTCGGTTGGCAGCCGTTCAACGTCGTCTGGCAGGCGCATGAGCACGAGGCAACCCGACGCCACGCGCTACTGTCGAAGTTGATCGCCATGTTGGCGTCGTTGCGCGATACCGGCATCACTCATCTCGATCTTCATCCCGGCAATGTCATGGTATCGCCCGACCCGCTGGCACCGCTGCGCGCAATCGACTGCGGGCAGATGAGCATGGCGGACGATCCCGCCATCTCGGCGGCTATGCATCTTGGCGTGTTCCTGCATGAACTCAATGGCAAGCGTCTCTTGCCGTCACCGCAGCTAGAAGAGGGTGCCCGAACGCTGCTGTACCGTCTCGTAGGTGGCGAAGCCGAGTTTGCTGGCGCCGAGCGGCTGGTGTCGCTGCTCGTGCGCTATTCGAGCAAGAAGCCGTTCTCGAGACGTCGGCTGCTGCAGCGCAGACGAGAACGGCTCGATACCAGCATCATCGAGACGCGTCTGCAGGCCCTCTCCCATAGTCGCAGTCTTCCTGCCCAGGTTGCCCACGCATCGTCTATCGGCAGTCGGCAGGAGTTACGGCTTATTGCGTCTATCGAGGACGTGGTGACCATGGCGCCTTGAACCGATCAGGCCGCGCGTCCGAACAGCCCCTTGAGCCTCTTGGTAAACTGCTTGAGTGGGCGGCGTTCGTTGATGACCGCGATAAAGACCTTGCGGTAGTGCCCTGGCGGACAACTGATCTCGCGTACACCATGCCAGGAATTACCACGTCGGGTGAACAGCAAGCTGTAGTTGCCCATCGCATGGGATTCGGTAGCGCTGTCGAAATCCTCGAAGGCTGGCGCACTTTTGCTGTCGAAGCGGCCATTGTCATCGAGCACCACGGTTTGCCCGCCCCAGACGGGCTGCCAGTCGTCTTCGCCATTGAAGTAGAAGATGTGCGAGCCCAGCTTTTCGCGGGCGTCACAGTGTGGCGAGACCGAACAGCTAGCCGGCGTGTAGTGCCAGTGAAAGCGCAAGCTGAAGGCCTGGGTGCCTAACATGCGTGCCATGAACTGCCGATAGTGCGGTCCGTGCAGTTCCTGCATGAAGGCTTGCCAGTGCGGCGACAGTTCTATGTCCGGCGAGTATTCCAGCGCCAGCCGGTCGTGGGGTTGCTGACCGTAACGACGCGTCTTGCCGAATATTTCCTCGAAGTGCTCGGCGGCGGGCAGGCTGTCGCGCAATGCCGCGTAGCCTTCCTCGGTCAGCAGACCCGCCGGGTTGGCCCATGGATAAGGGGGACGTTGCTGGAACGCCTTGGCATCCATGTGCTCCAGTGCGTCGACATCCAGATAACGCATGACATGTTCCTTCAATAATCACTGATGATCAGTTTCTGTCTGCTGGCGAATCAGCCATGAACTTGAACGTGCGGCCTCAGGATGCCAGGCGGCGCAACAGCGTCGCGGGTAAGCGCCTGGCCAGCGGTGAGCGTATCAGGCGCAGATAGGCGGCGGACCCGAGCTGGCGGCGTGCATGCCAGCACAGGTCTATCCAGCGTTCGGTCATGACCCGTGTCAGCGCCTCGGGCACATGGCGTCGGCTACGCCGGTTGGCGGCGTCGAGCCGAGCCAGCCACTGATCGGCCCAGCCGAGATATTCTTCGTTCAGCGCCGCGCCGAGTTTCTTGGGTCGCGCCAGCGCATAGTGGCGATCGAGATCTGCCTCGCTCGGGACGAGTCCCGTCTCGATGAGCGCCCGGCGACAGATCTCACGCTTGCGCTCACGGCCTAATGCATCGGTCTGCTTGGTGAAGCGTCCGCTGTGTTCGCGTCCGCAGACCAGGATGTCAGCGAGGTTGGCCATCCGCTGCGTCCGCGACAGTCGCTGGTGCAACTCGTAGTCCTGACAGCGCGGAAAATCCTCCCTGTAGCCATGCTCGCGCAAAATAGCCGTGCGCGCCATGATCGTACGGTTGGTCAGTGCGCAGTAGAACGCCAGGCTGGCGGCGACGTCATCGGCGGCTAACGGCTGGCGCCGCACGCGCTTGAGATGCTGTCCCTGATCGTCCATGAAATCGCAGGCGCTGCCGACCTGCGCCAGTTCCGGATGGCGGTCCAGGGTCTCGACCTGGCGGGCGAGCCGATTCGGCCATGACTTGTCATCGCTATCGAGCAGGGCGATATATTCTCCACGCGCCAGCTCTAGGCCGCGGTTGCGGGTTGCCGGAATGCCCAGATTGCGCGCATTGCCCTCCACGCGCATGCGTGGATCCCGGTAGCGCGACAGGACCTCGAGAGTGGCATCGGTCGAGCCATCATCGACGATCAGCAGTTCGAAGTTCTCGAATGTCTGCGCCAGGATGCTGTCGACAGCCGTCGTGATGTAAAGCTGGCGGTTATGTACCGGAATAAAGACCGTGACGCGCGGCGTGCTCATCGGCGCTCCCGCCAGTAGTACTCGCCGGCGCGCAAGCGAATGCTTTCTACCGTGGGCTGCACCTCGTCGGCAATCTCGAGGCGCTGCCGGCCTGGCGCCGCATCGTCCACTATACTGATATCCTCAAGCAGGTTGCGCATGGCAAGTACCTTGTGCAGGCGCTCGGCACTGCGCGGTGCGGGCACCAGGCCCAGGCAGAAGGCGCGATCGTAGAGCCGACCTTTCCAATCCTGCTGGCGATGGGTGCCGCGGGTTCCGGTCGCCTGTGTGCGCCCGTGCATGAACGCCTCAAACCGATGCCCGAAACGACTCCATGATGTCGGCGGCAATGCGAGCGGAAAGACATGCACCGGTTTTTTGGTCCGAATGGCTTCGGCCTGCATCGATACGCTGTCGCCTGACACGACGAATGCGTCGCACAAGGCCAGATAGGCCCGGTAGGGGTTGTCTGCACCGTCTTCGTGGTGCCAGGCGTAGCGATAACTGGGAACATCGATGCCAGCGAAAAAGGCGTCCGCCGCGTCGGGTGGCGTGCGCGGGCTGGTGGTGATCAGCAGTGACCCTCCGCGAGCCTTGGCCAGGCGACAGGCGGCCTGAGCCATCGCACGGGCAACGGTGGCATCGAAGTGCTGCGTCTTCGTTGCGCCGCCGACCAGCACGCCGATACGGGGCCGGGGAAGATCGTCGAAGCGCGCTTGCCAATCCGCGGCGGCCTGATCGAGCGCCGCAGGGTCGGGCGCGTTGAGAGGCAGGAGGTTATGGATGACATTGTCCCGTGCCGGCAGGCCATACTGAGGCGTGGTGATGATCAGATCGAACCAGTCCAATGGCGCGCGCGGGCGGCCGAGGAAAATCAGCTGTGTGCGTCCTCCTGACTGCTGCTTGACCCAGCGTGCTGCGCCGACACTGCGCCGGCCCGTGCTCAGGATCAGATCCGGCCAGGGGGGCTCGAGGCGATCGGACTGGGTCAGATCGATGTTGGCAAGAGATGGGCGGCTGAACAGCGCGGGTCTTGGCGCAGACGGTTTGAAGTTCAGCCGTTTTTCCTCGCTGGGCCAGCCCAGTCGCTGTGCCAGCAGCGACAGCTGCGCATTGTCACCGTGATGCCGGCCCAGCAACAGCCATACCCGTGGAACGCGACCATGCCCCTGGCGTGCGCCGCTCAGTCCGGACTGGACGCACTCTCTCATGCCGGTTCCCGTGCGCTGGATATCAAGATGCCAGACGAGATCGGGATAGGCCCCGCTGATGCGGCGCAGCTGTTCGCGCCACCAGTGGGTACGGTAGAACGGCTGATCGTCGACGCGCCGGGGATCGGGGAGCTGAATGCCGACATAGAGTAAACAGCGGGCGCGCTGAGCCAATTCTCCCATGAACCAATGGATGTCTTCGGCGGGAAGATGTTCGAGCACCCCTGTGACGGCGACACCATCGAAGGCGGCATCCACCGCAGCGTCGCGCTCAGGATGCCAGAGCTGGCTCGCTTCCAGATTGAGCGGCGAGGGCGGCGCGGTCTGCCGAGCGGGCCGGCACCATAACAGCGAGGCGGCGTCGCACTCGCTTGCCAGCTGTGCGGCGCGGGGGCTGCTGCGCAATGCTTCATCGCTATCATCAGGCGTGTCGAGCGCTTGCAGCGCCTGCTCGAACCAGGGGCTTGGCGCCTGGCGGGAAAAGGGTCCGTAATACTGAGCATCCGCTTCCTGCTCCAGGCGGTGCCATAAATCGCCCAGCGCGTTGGGATGATAAGAGTAGATCCTCGGCGTCGGCTGCCAGGGCTGCTGGTGCAGCGCGGTATAGTGCAGCACATGGGTCCGGTTGTGTTCGTACTCCTCGTCGCGGGCGTTCCAGTGGCCGTCGAGTTCGCCCCACAGGCCGGGCTGTTCGGCCGGCGTGTCGGTCAGCGTCTTCTTGGCGGCCTGCCTGGCCTGATCGAGGTTCCACCACTGCGCCATGCGGGCGCAATCCATCACCATGACCGACGTGTCCTTGGCCGAGATGGCAAGATAGCCATGTTCGGCCATCGGCAGGTCGAACAGCACGGCGGGATCGGTGAAGTAGATCTGGTCGACGTCGTTATAGATGGCGCGCCCTTCGCGGCCGGCGAAATCGGGAATCGCGAAGCGGTAATTGGTGAAGCCGGTGCGCCATGTCGACTGATCGAAACCGGCGATATCCTTCATCAGGTAGATGCGGTATTCCCGTGCAGGATCGCGTACGCGTTCGACCGAATAGAAGAATATGCGCTGGGCTCTTACCTGGGCTTTCTCGGTGCCCAGGAAAATGCGCACCGGAGGACGCGGCGAGGGTGCTGAGGTCAACGCCGGCAGTATCACGCAGTGGGGCTGATGCGAGGTATCGGCGCGCTCGACTCGAATCGGTCGGGCGGCGATGGTCAAGGTCTCCTCGTTGAGACATGAAGCATTGCTTGTCAACGGAAAATCCCCTTCATTAAGCGCGCCTAAAGCGGTTTGTTGGCATGCTACACTACGATAAATCAAAAAGCAGCGTTGGCGCCGATTCGACCATGAGCCCGGTTTTTGCGTGACACAACAACTCCCCAGGATTGCCCTGCTATTGCCTTCGCTTGCTGCCGGTGGCGTAGGCCGTTCGATACTTCATCTGGCTGAAGCGTTTTGCGCTGCCGGCCATCCGGTGGATCTGGTGCTGTGTCGTGCCGAAGGCCCTTATCTATCGGCGATACCGGCAGGCGTCAACATCGTGACGCTACAGCCACGGAGCGGTCTAGTCACACGGCTGGAGCTCGTTCGCATGGACCCCGCCGGCCTCACTGCATTGGCGCGCCCGGTGCTGCTGACGCGGCGTCCGGCGCCTGTTCAGCCCTATCTGGCCGATCTGGCTCGTTATCTGGCCGGCGTGCGTCCGGCGGCGCTGCTCGCCGCCAAGACGCCCACCAATCTGCTGGCGCTGTGGGCTCGGCGCTTGAGCGGCGCGCCCACCCGTGTCGTCATCAGCGAGCATACTCAGCTTTCTCGGTCCATCACGCTCAGCCGCAAGTGGCGCTGGCGTCATATTGCGCCGCTGATCGCACGCACCTACCCACGGGCCGATGCGATCACTGCGGTTTCCGATGGTGTCGCCGATGATCTGGCGATTACCGCCGGGCTGCCGCGCGGCGCCATCGATACCGTCTACAATCCAGTGGTCACGCCGGGGTTGGCGGTCCGTGCCGCCGCGCCGGCACCGCATCCGTGGCTGGAGGATGATGGATCACCGGTCATTGTGGCGGCGGGGCGACTGGTGCCACAGAAGAACTTTACGTTGCTGCTGAACGCCTTCGCCCGGCTGCGTGAACAGCGTGCGGTGCGGTTGATAATCCTGGGCGAGGGGCCCGAGCGGCCCCGGCTTGAAGTACTGACCCATACGCTGGGAGTAAGTGGCGATGTGGCACTGCCCGGCTTCGTGGATAACCCCTATGCGGCCTTTTCCCGGGCGGCGCTGTTCGTGCTCTCTTCCGATTACGAAGGGCTAGGCAATGTCTTGATCGAGGCGCTGGCCTGCGGCTGCCCTGTGGTGAGCACGGACTGCCCCAGCGGTCCGACGGAAATCTTGCAAGGCGGGCGCTTTGGCGAACTGGTGCCGGTAGATGACATCGAGGCGCTGACCGCGGCCATGACGCGCACGCTCGATGCGCCGCTGCCGACGGATATGCTGCGCCGCCGCGGCGCCGCTTTTAGCCTGCAGCGCAGCGCCGGACGCTACCTCGATCTATTGTTGCCGGGGCGTTCAGGTTCAGCGTATGCCGCAGGTGGTCCGCACACCGGAATAGCCTCAGCCTCTATGAACAACTCGAATTCGGTTCACCACGGACGTGACAACCTATGAAACTTAGCGACAACACCTCTGGCTTTTTGCGAGGAAAATGTTTTTCCAACGATCTGGTTGCGACGTTCGACCTGGAACCGGCAGATTACGAGTATCGATCGCGTTTCGATGTGCTCACCGAACGGGTGGCCGACAAGCAAGTCATTCACGTGGGATGTGTTGATCACGGCTCGGCCGGCATCCGTAAGAAAATGCAGCGCGGCAGATGGCTGCACCAGGCGCTCGACCAAGCGGCCACACGCTGTTTCGGCGTGGATATAGATGCAGAAGGTATCCACTACATGCGCGAGACGCTGGGCTACAGTGACGTGGCTGCGGCGAACATCTTGGCCTTTGGCGGGAGCTCTTTCGGGCCAGTGTGCAGGAGTTGCAGATAATGTTGTGCCGAACGGTCAACGCTGAACGCGCTGGCCCGTGAGCGCATGTACTCCGCCGGTTGCGGTGTATCCAGCTGTCTGATCATGGCATCTGCCAGTGCTTCTACATCGCCTACCGGAACCAGTGGACCATATTGGCCGCCAGCAAGGATTTCGTTGGGGCCATGGGGGCAGTCGGTACTGACCACCGGGCATCCACAGGCCATGGCTTGGATCAGTACGTTGGGCAGACCTTCATGGATCGAGGAAAGCACGAAGAGATTGGCTCGACTCATCCAGACGTAGGGATCTTGTATCCATCCCGGTAAAAGTACAGATTCGCTAACCCCCAAGCTTCGTGCTTCACGTTCGATTTCTGCCCGCTGCTCACCTTCACCGATAATGATTAATCGTGCACTACGCCGCTCACCGACATGGGCAAAGGCCCGCAACAAGGTCATAAAATCCTTCTGCGCCACCAGTCTGCCGGCACCGAGAATCACCGGGATCATCCGTTCGTCATCCAGCCATGGATGAGGTGATGGCATCCGGTGGACAGTGGCAAATAACGATTCATCGTAGATCGGATTGTAGATGGTCTGAACGAGGTCGGAGGGGAGTCGCGCATGGTGCACGAGCTCCTCGCTGATAGCCTGGCTGACCCCGACCACGGCATGAGCGCGTTGATAGGTCTGATGGACTAGGGGCTTCAAGAGGCGTTGTCTGCGCCATGAGCGGCCAAGTTTGAGTCATTCGGAGAAGGCGTTGCGTTCGCTTAGTACTATGCGAATGGAGCGGCCTACCCAGCGCTGCGCCCATATAGCCAAGATATTGGAATAAGTATTGAACACCAGCAATGAGTGAATCGGGGTGCGCTCAAGATATTCACCAAGCGCTGGTAAATAAGGCATCAGTCGTTTAAATCTTGGCGCCGGCAGGAGAAGCGGTGGAAGAGTAGTGAAAAGCGTCCGCCATTCATTACGCATTATCTGCCAGTAGGCCCTTGATCTCGTAGAGGGTATAAGCTCTACCAGCTTTACGTTCTCAGGAATATGGGAACGATAGGGGCCACTGGTATCGGTGACGATCAGCTCTACGGTATGGCCGCGCTCACTGAAAGCCCTGGCCAATGTCAGCGCTACCCGCTCTCCGCCTCCTGCATCGAGTGAAGGCATGAATATCGCGATGCGCTCCTGCCCCGTATTCTGGCTGGACATATGATGCGAGGAGGGTGGAGTAGGGATTGTCATGGCGTCATTCCATGCTCAACGTGAATCGATGGATGATCGGGCAACAGAATCTCAAGAAATTCATTGGCGCTGCGTTCTAAGCTGAACATATTAGCACGCTGCATCAACAATTGGGATGGCAGAGGAGCTGCAAGCGTATCCAGCATGGGCACTGTCCAGGCGCAACAGGATCGGCGAAGCGGTGAGCGTTCGGGCACGAGGCAACACGCGCTTGAGCGTTTCCAGAAAGCCGTTATTGGCGTGCTGGCTACCGGGGCGTAACTCACAACCCATACACCAGCCTTCCTGGCCCAGGTACGCGGCAATGGGCGCATAGCCGTTGTAGCCCTTGTCGGTGTAGCTGACACCTTCCTGGCTCGTCTGGCTGTTGTCCATGGGGAAGCCATCGATATCCAGAGCCACATGGCCCATGCCCCGCGGGGAAACCGGAGCTTGCACGGACTTCAAAAACTCGGAACTGGCATCGTCCAGCAAGGGTGTCAGCGCCTTGGCATCTTCATCAAAGCGTTGCCGCAACCGGGCCGACGACGGCGACTGCTTGATGCCCATGGCGGACTTGAAGAACGGATCGATCCGCACTGGCTCCGCCGCCTCGAAGTCGCTTTTGCCCAGCGTGATCAGGCCCAGATAGGTCCGGATCAGCTCGATGTTCGGAATGCCGTGGCGTTTAACCACGGTTCGCGCGGTTTGGGTCAATGACGTGTGCCGGTTCAGGCAGTGGCCCACCAGGGCCAGTCCGCCATGGGGTGTGTAGACTTCGGTCTTGGATTGCTGGAGAGTGAAGGTGCGCATGGGCCAATGCACTGACTGGGTGAATGGATGTCAGGTGCTGTTATACCGTCCGAAGCCTTGTCGTTGCAGGCTTGAGCGGCAATTCGAGCCGTGCGAAGTCACGGATTCAGGAAGTTGGTTATCCCGGCCCTTTGGATCGTCCGTGGCAATCCACTTGTGGAATTCTCTCTGTAGCTTCCCTGCTCCGGAAGCCGGCCCTACAATGCCAACATCGACGTGTAGGCTTTCTGCCAGTCGCCATCTGTCATGCTGGTGATTGTTCAAAAGCGAGACTCCGCCAATGAGCAGGCCGGCATAGGGGCGATCATCTTTGATGAGCGCTTCGACCTCGATATCTTCCGCTGTATAAACCTGTTGCCCTAATCGGTAAGCCACAACCTCCAGGCTGCTTGCCGGCCATCCCGGAAGCGCCTCTGCGAAATGTCGGGCCCAGTGCCCGTCAACAGGTTCAAAAAAAAGCCCAGACTGCCTCGATGCCGTTGGTGTAGTGGCGATCGCCACCAGCAGAGAATGCATCGTTTTCCACTTTCAGAGAGAGCAGGCCCTCAGCGGAAACCGTTGTGGCGAGAGCGCCGAGCAATAGACCCCAGCACCATTGAGTCGTCATATATTCGAGCCTCACTATAGAATGTCTGGCCAAGGACCGGTTGGGCCTGCCAAGTTAGGTGCCCCTGGCCTCAAGGAAGAGGGCTCCTTCCGGCACTTCCACCTGGGGCAAACGGGGGCGACCTAGGGGCTGTTGACGTTTCAGCGCGAACCGCGTTGCTGCGCCAAATGGCGCCAGGCCAGGCGCGGGATGCAGAAAAGGGTGGTTCCCTTTTCCAATCCCGCAACGCCGCATGGCGCCATTTGCCGCGCAACCCGAAGGGCCGGGCCAGTTTTTGCACAGTGCTGCGTTATTCGTCGCTCATTTGGAATGACCACAAAAACGCCTGGAGCGTTTTTGCGCGTCAGCCCCGAAGGGGTGAAGTACAGGGATGTACTGAACAAATCACACTCCTCACGCCTTGCCCCGCACAAAAACTGGCTCCGGCGCGGCCGTGCATGAAACGTCAACAGCCCCTAACGATCAGTGTGCCCCCAGCCGGCATCTCCGAACGCCGCCGCCGGATCGTCGTCACGCCAGCACTTGGCCAGTAAGCGCTGACCGTTGATATGGTCGGCTGCCGGGGAAGCCAGCCACAGCAGCGGCGCGACCACGACTTGCGGGTCGAGCAGCTGTGCACGGAAGTGTTCATCCAGGTCCTGCGGAATCATGCCGGTCAGCGTCGCGCCGCCCGGCAGCAGCGCATTAACGGTGACGCCGGTGCCCTCGAGATCATGTGCCCAGATCACGGTCTCCGATTCCAGCGCCGCCTTCGATGGTCCATACGGCGAAAAGCCCCGTCGCCGCATGGTTTCGTGGTTCATCGACATATTGACGATGCGGCCCCAACCGGCGGCACGCATATGCGGTACCGCTGCGCGCGCCATTAGGAAGGGCCCGTTGACGTTGGTCTCTATAACCATGCGCCAAGTCTCGGGAGTCACCTCCCAGAAGTGAGTGGGCTCGGTGAGAAAACGCTCGCTGACGTACTTCATGCCGCGGCCGGCATTGTTGACCAGGATGTCCAGCCTCTGCCAGCGCTCCAGCGCGCTGGCCACCACCCGCTCACAATCGGCCTCTTGGGTAACATCTGCGACCAGCGGCAGGACGCGCTCCTCGCCGCATTCGGCGCATGCCTCGACCGCCACCTGCTCGATCTCCGCCGATTCACGTGCCGCAGTGGCAACCACTCGTACCCCGGCTCGAGCTAGGCCGAGCGTCATTGCCCGACCCAGGCCGCGTCCGCCGCCGGTAACGATTGCCACGCGGCCATCGAGCGCAGCATCAGTCACGCCACTCATTTGTTCAACGCCTGCATCTGAGAGGCATCGTAGCGCTCGCCGGCAGCCGCACCCGGCGGCAGTATGCGGTCGATGCGTGCAAGATCCTCGGGGCTGAGCTGCACGTCCAGCGCCTTGATGTTTTCCTCGAGGCGCTCGCGCCGCTTGGTGCCGGGGATAGGCACGATGTCGTCTCCCTGCGCCAGCACCCAGGCCAGCGCCAGCTGCGCCGGGCTGCAAGCCTTCTCGGCCGCCATACGCTCGACCTCGGCAACCAGGTCCAGGTTCTTCCGGAAGTTCTCACCCTGGAAGCGCGGCGAGTGACGGCGAAAGTCATCCTCCGGCAGGTCCTCGAACCGCTTGATCTGCCCGGTCAAAAAGCCCCGTCCCAACGGGCTGTAGGCGACATAGCCGATGCCCAGCTCGCGCACCGTCGGCAGGACCCGGTCCTCCACGTCGCGGCTCCACAGCGAATACTCGGTCTGCAGCGCGCTGATCGGATGCACGGCATGCGCACGGCTCAGGGTCTCCGGGGCCGCTTCCGACATGCCCAGGTAGCGTACCTTGCCGGCCTTGACCAGTTCGGCCATGGCACCGATCGTTTCCTCGATCGGCACGTTGGGATCCACGCGGTGCTGGTAGTAGAGATCGATATGATCCACCCCCAAGCGCTTGAGCGAGGCATCGCAGGCCTGCCGCACGTAGTCGGCATCACCGCGGATACCGAGAAACTCGCCATTCTCGCCGCGTACGTTGGCGAACTTCGTGGCCAGCACGACCTGATCGCGGCGATCCCGTATCGCCCTGCCCACCAACTGCTCGTTGGTGAACGGGCCGTACATGTCGGCCGTGTCCAGCAGGCTGATGCCGAGGTCGAGCGCGCGGTGGATAGTGGCGATCGACTCGGCCTCATCCCTGTGCCCGTAGAACTCGGACATGCCCATGCAGCCCAGGCCCAGCGCGGAAACTTCGAGCCCCTCAGATCCCAGCTTTCGCGTCTTCATGAATGACTCCTCTCTCCGGTGCCTTCAAAAAGGCTACTTCTGTTTTCAAGCAGCTCTGTCATGCCTGAATCAGTGACTCCGCTCTCAATATACCCGCCAGAGCACCAGTTCGGCCAGACAATACGGGCAGATCAGAGCTGACGATGGCCTTGCCAACGGTCATGTTTTTTCTGTCGGACTCGGTTTCCGCCCGCCTCACAGGCTCACCAGCTCGCGCAACTCGGCGTCGGAGAACTCGGTGATCCACCGCTCGCCGTCGGCCACGGTGAGCTCGGCGAGTTCCTTCTTGGCCTGGATCATGGCGTCGATGCGTTCCTCGAAGGTGTTCTCGGTGATCAGGCGGTGTACCGTGACGTTGCGGCGCTGGCCGATGCGGTAGGCGCGGTCGGTGGCCTGCTGCTCTACCGCCGGGTTCCACCACAGATCGTAGTGAATGACCTGGCTGGCGGCGGTCAGGTTGAGCCCGGTGCCGCCGGCCTTGAGCGAGATCACCAGGGCGCGCTGGCCGCGGCCGTGCTGGAAGGCGGCGACCATGTCGTCGCGCTGCTTGCGGGTGCGCCCGCCGCGCAGAAAAGGCACCTCGATACCGAAGGCATTGCGCAGTGCCGCGACGAGCAGCTCGCCCATGTCGGTGTATTGAGTGAAGATCAGGGCCTTCTCGTCCGCCGCCTCGACCTCGCGCATGATGTCGACGAACGCCGCCAGCTTGCCGGAGGCCTCGATGTCGACCTGCCTCCGGCCCAGGTACTGGTCCGGGCTGTTGCAGATCTGCTTGAGAGCATTGAGCAGCTTGAAGATAAGCCCGCGGCGCGCGACGCTCTCCTCGCTGTTGGCCAACTCGTCCATGATCGTGTCGACGGTGTTCTGGTAGAGCGCAGCCTGGCGGGCGGTGAGCGCACAGTAACGGTTGGCCTCGATCTTATCGGGCAGGTCGGCGATGATCGACTTGTCGCTTTTCAAACGGCGCAGGATGAACGGCGCGGTGATGGCGCGGAATGTTTTCAGCGCGGCCTGGTCGCGCTCGCGCTCGATGGGTGTGGCGAGCGCCTCGGCGAAGCGTTTCTGGCTGCGCAAATAGCCGGGATTGATGAAGTCGAACACGCTCCAGTACTCGCGCAGCCGGTTCTCCACCGGCGTGCCGGACAGCGCGATCCTGATATCGGCTTTCAGGCGCTTGACCGTCTTGGTCTGGGCGGCTGCGGGATTCTTGATGGCCTGTGCCTCGTCGATTACCAGCGCGCCCCAGCGCGGCTTGGTCAGGGTTTTCGCGTCGCTGCGCACCAGGCCGTAGCTGGTCAGTACCACGTCGTGGGCGTCGGGATCGAGCTTGCGCTGCGTTCCGTGAAACACCTGTACCGTCAGCGCCGGCGCGAAGCGCTCGATCTCGCGGCGCCAGTTGGTCAACAGCGTCGTCGGCGCCACGATCAGTGCACAGGATCCGTTCAGCCGGCCCTGGGCCTTGAGATGGGCGAGCAGCGTGATCACCTGCAGCGTCTTGCCCAGGCCCATGTCGTCGGCCAGCAGCGAACCGAACCCCAGCCGGGCGTTGCCGGCCAGCCAGGCGAAGCCGCGCTGCTGGTACGGCCGCAGCTGGGCCTTGAGCGTCTCCGGTATCGCTGGCGGCGCCTCGGGCCGGATCAGCTGGTCGAACAGCGCCCGTGCGTCGTCCCGCAGGGCCACTTCGCCGCCGTCGAGCTCGCCGGCCAGCCCCGCCTGCAGCAATTCGGCGCGTGAGAGCTCGGCCGGCGGCGTGGCCAGCTTGTCGAGCAGTTGGCGTACCTCGCGTTCGTCGACCAGGACGTACTGATCCAGCACCCGCACCAACCCCGAGGCGTTGTCGACCAGACGCCGGAACGCATCGACCGGGATACGCTGATCGCCGATCGCCACCTGCCAATCGAAGTCCAGCAGCCGCTCGAGATTGAGATAGGACACCGGTGCCGCGTCGCCCGAGCGCGACAACGACAGGCTCGCCTGCGGCCGCGCCAGGTTGTGCAGCGCCTTGGGCAGGATCACGCCGATGCCGAGCATGCGCAGCGCCGGCAACACCTCGCGCAGGATGGGGGTGAAGGCATCCAGGGCGTAGACAAGCTCATGATTGGCCCTGCCCGCATCAGCGTGGCCATACAGGCGCTCTACATCCGGAAAATAATCGGCGAGCACCGCCAGATCGGCGAGCACCGCCGCCTTGGCCTGGCCGCCCTCGGCCCGGACGAGCCAGTCGGCGACGGGCTCGAAACCGTCGTCGCACTCGATGCTCAGCGCGACACTCAAGGCGTCGCCGCCACGCTCGCCGACCATCAGATGCAGCCGGTGCGCACGCTCGCCGAGGGTGAGCCGGCGCAGCCAATGGGCGATGAGCTGCGGTGTCTGCTGTGTTTCGAAGCGCTTGAAGTGCAGCGGCCGGCCGGCGAAGAACAGCCGCTTGACGGCATCATCGCCGTGCGCCTCTGCGGTGTTCTCGAAGCCCCTGCGCATGAACAGTCCCAGCAGCAGATGCAGCGCGGCCATGAGCTGCGTCGGCGCGTCGCCATGGGCATACTCGCGCCGCCCGCTTGTGATGCGAAGCTGCACGAGATCCGACGGACATAGCTCACACAGCCGCGCGAACAGGGCGTCGACGCTGGCGTCCAGCCGCGCCGGGCGCCACTGAATCAGCGTCTCGCCAGCATTGTTCTCGCCCGCCCAGGGCACGTAAGCACCCTGCTCGAGGAGCTTGAGCGCGAAGCGCAGCAGCACGCGCCACAGCAGCACGCTATGCGCCAGCCGCGGCTCGCGTTCGGCGGGCAGCGCATGCAGGCCGGCCAGGTAAGCCGCGAACGGATCGGCGTCATCTTGCTTGTGGCCCGCCGTGAACAGTCGCTTGCCATCGCCGCGCAGTTCGACGAGGGTCCCGCTGTCATCGATGACCGCGGTCAAGTCCACGATCTGCTCGGCCTCGAACCAGGGCGTATCGGCGCCTTTGTCGAAGGCGCGGGCGGCGCGGCGCGCGCGCTGATACTGGGTCGCCAGAATCGCGCGGAAATCCTTGGCATGGAACAGTGGCTGGGCGGACAGGATGGTGAAGATACGCGATTCGAGTGCCGGCACGCGGGAGAGGTCGATGCCGGTGAAGGCGTCGCTGTCCGGTGGCTCGGAACCGGCGATGGTGGATGCCTCGGACCAGCCCGCCGAAACCGCCGGCAGGGTCGCCAGCGCCGCCGGCCGGACTCCAGCGCGCGCCGCCAGCGCCCTGGGCAGATCCAGGCCGTGGAGCGCGAACACCAGGAAGGGGTCCTTGTCGATCTCGTTGGCGATCAGATAGATCACCGCCGCAATATGCTTGCAGGGCAGCGCGACATCGGGACAGGAGCAGCGCGCGGTCATGTCCTGCCAACTGCCCGGAAACAGCCGTATCCCGCGCTCTTCGAGCAGCGTCAGCACCGGCGCGGGGAGCTGGCGATTGAGCAGGCGCGAAAGCAATACCGGGCTGCTTTCCACCACCTCCAGTACGAACTGTCGCTGTGACTCGGAATATGACGTCAGCGCTACCTCGACCCGGTACGGCGAAGGCCGGCTACCCTTTACGTGCGCGGTGACCGCCGTATCGTCGATCGCAATCGAACGCACCGAGCCATTGCCCGCGTAGCGCCGGCCCCGAGGCAAGCGGTTGCTGAAATCGATGTCGTCGAGAGCGGCCAGCCACTGCTGGCCCCACCAGGTGCGTCCGAAATGCATCATCTTCCGTCCGGGAACAAGCATGTCCCGTTCTCTACCCTTCTTCCGCCAGCCTGGCGAGCGTCGCCCGGAAATCACCGAGCCGGCGCTCGCCGTGGGCGTCGAGAGTGTCCACCAAGGATTGGGATTTCTGTTCGGGAGCGCTGCGTCCCAGGGTCGACATGTCCTGCGCGGTGCGCACGATGCCCAGATCCTCAGGTGGCAGGCAGGCGTAAAGCGGCCGCCATTGCTCGCCGTCGCGCAGCTTGAGGCGCGGGTTGAGGATGTAGTGGCCGCGCTGCAGCCGCACGAACAGCTTGCGGTTGTAGGGATCGCGCCCATCGGCCTCGTTCTTGGACAGGATGCTGCTGATATAGGGGCGCTGCTTGCGCCGCGCCGGCAGCACGCGCTCAGGCAGCCCGGCCAGCCAGTCGGCGAGCTGCTTGGCGGTGTAGGCGTTGCCCCTCGCTTGCGCCGGGCCGAGATAGCGGTAGAAGAGGGCCGTCATCACGTGCAACAGGAAGGTCTCCATCAGCCGCTGGTCGAGCTTGACCAGACGTTCATCGACCTGCAGCGAGACGCTTGCCGGTGCCAGCAGCGGATAAAGCGAGGCCAGCCGCTGGCGGGCGAAGGTTTCGTCGATGAATGCCTGTTCGAGGGCGAAGTGGAGTGCCGTGAAGCCGTTGTTGGCGCGCAGCGTCGGATCCGCGCCACGCTCGAGCAGCGCCGCCACCAGTTCGGCGTTGCCGAGCCGGGCGGCGATCATCAGCGGCGTCAGGTTGAAGCGCGTGCGGTGATCGACGCCGTAGCGCTCGATCTCCTTGAACACCGCGCGCGGCTGGCTGAACGCGTAGGCCATGAAGCGGTTGCGGTTGAGCTGGCTCACGGCCTTCGCCTCGCTGCTCAGCGCCGGTTTGAAGCCGGCCGCCTCGAGGGCGTTGAGCGTCGGCCGGTGGTGGTGGATCAGGGCGTATTCCAGCGCTTCCAGGCGCGCCTTCTTGCCACCGTCGTCGGCCAGCGCCGCCGTGCGCAGTTCGGCGAAGGCGGCGCGGTCGAGCACCTGCCAGGGCACCGGCTGCTGCTTGAGTACCTGGCTGCGGATCGCCTCCGCCTGCTCGGCCTTGCCCTGCAGCTCGAGCCGGCGCGCCTCCTGCTGCCACTCCTCGACCGAGGATTCCTCGCTCTGTTCGAGGCTGAGCGTGTCGTCGAGGTGTTCGAGCTTGAGCAGTCCGAGCAGCGGGTGCGCGGGGTCGGATTCGACCAGGTAGACGTTGCGCACCGCGCGGGTCAGCGCCACATAGAGGGCGTTGATGTAGAATTTGTAAACTTCGAGCGACTTGTCGCGCTTGTCCCGCGGCCGCGCATAGTCGAGGCTGTCGCGCTCCAGCGCGGCGGGATCGACGCCGGCGGCGATGTCACGGAAGGCCTTCGCCTCGCCGCCGACGACGTCGTAGAGAATGACGTTATCGTACTCGAGCCCTTTCGCCTCCTGGATCGCGAACACCAGCGGCGTGCTGAACCAGCGCCGGGCTTCGGCCTTTTGCTCCGGGTGCATGACGATCACTGCGAATCGCGTCGAGCGGGCGGTACGTGCGTCGAGATCGCGCTTGACGGCGTCGCTGGCGGCGAGCAGCTGCAACTGGCCGGGTTGGCGGCTGACGCTATGCACCAGGTAGTGGCTTTCGCGATCCACCGAGCCGAAGCGCGCCTGCTTGAGCTTGAGGATGCGGTTGGCGGCCTCGGTCACCACCGCGGCGTTGCGGTAGTTGGTGTGCAGCACACGCACGATCTCGCCGTGGCCGGTCAACGCCTGCTCCTGGAAGAACAGCGACTTGACGCTGGCCCAGGAGAAGAAGTTGGGGTGGACGATCTGGTTGGAGTCACCGCTGAGCAGGAAGGCGCCGGGCTCGCGCAGCGTCTTGAGGATCAGGTAGAGCTGTACGGTGGTAATGTCCTGGACCTCGTCGACCACCACGAAATCGTAGCGCGGCGCGACCCGGGCGAGGTGGTGGTGGGCAACGATATTGGGGTCGTAGAGCCCGGCCTCGTCGAGAAAGGCCAGGTACTTCTCGAACAGGTCGTAGACCCTGGGCCGCTCTTCCTCGGCGAAGATCGACTGCTTGACGCCGAGTTCGAGATAGGCCTCACGCGAGCGCCAGCCGCCCTCGCTGAGCGGGCCGGTGATTACGCCGCGGAACTCCTCGAAGAGCTTGTGGGCATCGCTCAGGTGGCTGCCGCGGCGGTGACGCTCGAACCAGCCCTGGAAGTCGCGCAGCGTCACTTCGCGCCCCGCCGGCACGTGGATGCTCTCGAGCAGCTCCTGGAAGGAGAGGAAGGTGGCTTCCTGATCGGGATTGTCGTAGTCGTGGGCGTAGTAGAGGTCGCGGGCGTTGTGGACCAGATAGGACGACAGGCTGACATAGAGCACGTCGCCGATGGCCTCCTTCATCTTCTCGAGCAGCAGCGCGGTCTTGCCGCTGCCCGCCGAGCCGACGATGACCAGCGGCGGCGGTAGCTCGAAGATCGCCTGCTGGTCGTCGTCGAAGGAGAGGATCTTGTCGAGCAGATGAAAGCGCTCGCGCTCGGGGTGCAGATAGGGCGCCTCCGGCACCTCGCCGGCTGCCGGCGTCTCGAGCGCCGGGATTCTGGCCTCGTCGATCGACGCGTTGCCGGCCAGAAAGCGCGAGCGATCGTAGGCATGGTTGGCGATGTGCTCGAGGATCAGGCAGCAGGTCTCGTCGCCATGGCGATAGAGACTGAACAGCAGCCGGTCACGCTTGTTCAGCCGGGCGCGGTAGAGGTTATCACCCACCTTGCGCACGTCCGCCTGGGTGAAGTCGTCGCGCTCGAGGGCCTGACGGACCTTGTCGAAACCGGCAATGCGGTGCGTCTCGAGAGCGTTGTAAAGCAGTATGCGCATGAAGAGGTACCTTGTTGTCGACGGCGGTCAGGCAGGGAGGCGAGACAGTTCGCTTTTCTCGACCGCCACCAATTGCCCCCGTTCGAGCCGATAGACCCGGTCGGCGGCGCGCATCAGCGCCGGCTGGTGGGACACGGCGACGATGGTCAGTTCGCTCTTCAGGCCTTGCAGGGTCTTGCTGATCGCTGCCTCCGCTTCCATGTCGAGCGCGCTGGTCGCTTCATCGAGAATCAGCAGTTTGGGACGGTGGGCCAGGGCGCGGGCAATGACGATGCGCTGACGCTGACCGCCCGACAGTCGTGAACCGCGCTCGCCCACCGAAGCATGAATCCCCTCGGGCATCTGGCTGACGAATGCCCAGGCGTCGGCCTGGCGCAGGGCGCGTTCGGCGTCCGCCTCGGTCAGCGTGGGATCGCCGAGCGTCACGTTGGCGAGCACGCTGTCGTGCAGCAGCAGCGTCTCCTGCGGCACATAGCCGATCAGGCGGCGCCAGGCGAGCCGGTCGAGCCGGTCGATCGGTACACCGTCGATCCGCACCTGGCCGGCGCTGGGCTCGAGCAGCATGCACAGGATATCGAGCAGGGTGGTCTTGCCAGCGCCGGAGGGGCCGATCAGGGTAGTGAACGAGCGCGCCGGGAGGGTCAGGTCGGTCACGTTCAGGATTGCCTGGTCGCCGTAGTGGAAACGGACCTTCTCGAAGGTAATCTCACGCTCGAGGGTCGGGCGCAGATCACCGCTGACCGGCTCGGCATTGTCGCGTGCTGCCTGGACCGCGTCCTTCAACGCCCAGTAGGCGCTCTCCTGAGTCTGCATCTGCTGATAGCGCCGCTGCAGTTGGTTGAGCTGCATGACCACGCGCGCCAGCAGAAATACCATCACCATTACCGACGGCAGCGAAAGTCCCCACACGACGAGAGCCAGATAGAGACCCACTGCGATGAACAGCGTCAGGATCGGCTCTTGAATGGCCTTCATCCCCTCGCGAGCCAGTACCTGACGCTCCATCGCGCGGTTGAGCTTGTGGGTCTGGCGTTTGAGCAGGGCGTCGGCGACATCGTAGCGTGCCATCGCCTTGAGCGGCTTGACCGAGCCCAGCGTATCGGTCAGGCGTGACAGCAGTTCGCGCATCAGCCGGGTCTGTTTCTTGCCAGCGCGCTTGGAGGCGCGGACCAGCCGATACAGCATGACAGACATCAGTACGCCAAGTCCGAGCGAAACCATCGTTGCCTGCCAGCCGATCATCAGTGCGACGATGGCATAAACGACTACCTGGATGAACAGTGAAATGACGTTGGCGCAGTGTTCGTAGCCGGTGGCGGCGCGGGTGGCCTCGGTGGCCACCGAGTTGGCCATGCCGCCGGCGGGCTGGCGCAGGTAATGCTCCCAGCGGCTGGCCAGCAGCGAGTGGATCAGTTCCAGGCGCAGATCGGTGGCGACCCGAGCGACGGTATAGCCGACCTGGCGGTTGGCGAGCAGGACCAGGGCGCTCTTGACCGTCATGCCGATGACGATGATCGACAGGATTACGCCGACAGTGGTTGGTAACCCGATCGCGTCCATGATGGCAAGCACCTTCTGCGAGAAGGCGTTAGGGTGCTCGTCCTGACCCAGCGCCACCGATAGCAGCGGTAACACCGTGGTCAAGCCGATTCCCTCGGCAATGCCTGCAAACAGCAGGCAGATCAACATCATGATCGTGCGTTGGGGATAGAGACGGAAGAAGGCAAAAAGCAGACGCATGTGCGATCCGTGGGCGGTCTCGACGACCGCCGGTGCTCACTCTTGCTCGTGATGGTCGAGCATGGGTTTCAAGGCGGCGAAGGCGGCGATGATTTGATCGATCTGGGTCGTGTCATGGGCTGCGCTGACGCTGATGCGCAGCAGCGCCCGGCCGCCCGGCGTGGCGGGTGGTAAGACCAGATTGACATAGACGCCATGATCGAGCAGCCCGTGCCAGAAGGCGACACCCTGCTGAGGCGACCCCAGCAGGGTGGCGACGACCGGCCCGGGCTCTGGCCCGAGCTCGAAACCGAGCCGTGACAGTCCATGATACAGACGCTCGGCATTGGCCCACAGACGCTGGCGGAGTTCGCCTCGCGAATCGACGATCTGCAGGGCGGTGCGTACCGATGCGATCGTCGCCGGGGAGGATGAGGCGGTGAAGATATAGGGACGGCTGGCGTAGCGGATCATGTCGAGTTGCGGGTGATGACTGGTGGCGAAACCACCAATGGCGCCCAAACTCTTGCTGAAAGTGCCGACCACGAAGTCGACATCGGCCTCGACGCCCTCGGCTTCGGCCAGGCCGCGGCCGTGGGCACCAAGCACCCCCAGCGAATGGGCTTCGTCGACCAGCAGATAACCCCCATGCCGACGCTTGACGGCAGCGATCTCGCGCAGCGGTGCCTGGTCCCCCAGCATGCTGTAGATGCCTTCCACCACAATTAGGGCATTGGTGGTGCGCTCGCCTAGACGGCGCAAGCGTTTCTCGAGATCACTGGCGTCGTTGTGACGAAAGCGAATGATGTCGGCGCCGGTGAGACGACACGCATCGTAGATGCTGGCGTGACAATCGGCATCGAGCACGATGACGTCGTCGGTACCGGCCAGGGTGCCGATCAGGCCGAGATTGGCCACGTAACCCGTGGAGAACACGACTGCGGAAGGGCGCGCGAAGAAATGTGCCAGTTCTTCCTCGAGGCGGGTATGGCTGGCGTAGCTACCATTGGCCATGCGCGACCCGGTGGTGCCGGTGCCTTCGCGATCGAGAGCGTCGTGTGCCGCCGCGATGCAGTCACGATCGAAAGTCAGCCCCAGATAGTTATTGGTGCCGGCGAGGATTACCGACCTGCCATCTACGCGCCCTTCGGTGGACGACAGGATTTCGTCGATGCGTGTGCCAATCGGGCTGGGTTCCGTCTGGATCAAGGCGTGGCGCGCATCGCTGAGGGACTGGAATTTATCGAACAGAGACATCATCGGCTCTCGAGCAGTTTGTTGATCGCCTGGGCCAACTGGTTGGGTGTGCGGATATCGGCGAGGACGTTCAGGGGAACGGAGATATTGAATTCGTCTTCGGCATCCAGCATGAGGTCCATTACCTTGACCGAGTCGAGCCCCAACTCGCTAACCAGGTCGATGTCGGGACGAAGATTGCTGTCCGGCGGCGCCAGGCGTTCGAGATGTACCATCAACCGCTCGAGAATCTGTTTGTGTTGGGTCATGCGTGCTATGCCCGTTGCTGGCGACGTGCGCCAGATCATTGTGATGAAAGAGTATGTCCGCAGGCAGTAAGTCAGTCCGCCGCCCACTGCCGGCGATCGCCAAGTGCCTGCTCCAGCGTAATCTGCGGTACCCATCCGGTCGCGCGGGTGAGCGGGCCATTATGGCATGTCCAGTCGTGATGTCTCAGCTCGCGGAACTTTCCGGGTGTGAGCATCGGCGAACGATGCAATCCGCGCGCCAGCATCAGGTTGACCAGCGCCATGCCGTGCAATACGCCGGCGGGAATTGGCAGGCGACGTACCGGCCCACCGCGCACGGCAGCGCCGATCGCCGCGATGCGCGGCCAAGTGTAGCCGCCCGGGTAGCCATCGTGAAGCTCGAAGGGCCCGCTGTCGACGAGGGCGCCGGCCGGAGTGTGACACAGCCAGGCCATCACTGCGGCTACCAGGTCGTCGACATGCAGAAACGACAGACGCGCCTCTTGCGGGCCGGCCGTCGGCAGCCAGCCGCGCATCAGCATCTCGAACAGGGGGTGTAACTCGCGATCCCCCGGTCCATAGACCGCCGTCGGACGAAATACCGTCACTGCCGGCCGCGCTGACGACGCGACTCGTTGCTCGGCCTGGCGTTTGGAGGCGGCATACCAGGAGAGTTCGGGATGGCGCGCGGCCAGCGACGACATCAATAGCAGGCGGGCGCATTGCTGACGCTGCGCCACCTCGAATAGCCGACCGCTGCCCTCGACATTGATGCGATGGAACGTGGCGTGATTGGCACCGCGCACCGCGCCGGCGCAATGGATGACCGTGTCCGTCCCCTCGACCAACCGCTCGAGTGCCGCCGTGTCATCGAGCGACCCACTGATCCAGCGGATATGCGGACCTTCCGGTTCGGCTGGCATGCGCCGCGTCAAGGCACGCACTTGCACGCCATTCTTGACCAACCGGGCGAGCAGCCGGCGGCCGATGAAGCCGGTGGCTCCGGTAAGCGCGACACTCATGGCCATAGGATCAGGATGCAGCACCGGTCCCGACCGGCGACTCGGCTGGCGATGCCAGGCCCAGCGACTCGCGGCCCCCCTGCAGGTAACGTTTGGACGCTTCGCTGCGCGAAAGCTTGCCGGAAGACGTGCGCGGCAGCGAGCGGGGGGGGCAGCAGGACGACCCGGCAGGCGACACCAAAATCGCTGCGTATCCGGCTGGTCAGCTCATTGATCAGTTCGTGTCGGCGTTGCGCGTCGCTGAGACGGCACTGGACCAACATCACAACCGCCTCCTCGTCGTCCGCTGCCGCCGTGAATGCGACGACATCGCCGTGCCGGACGCCATGGTAATGCCCGGCGAGATGCTCAAGATCCTCGGGCCAGATGTTGCGGCCGTTGACGAAGATCAGGTCGCGATGACGCCCGGTGATGAACAGCCCATCCGGGGTCAGGTAGCCCAGATCGCCGGTATCGAGCCAGCCGTTACGGAGCACCCGGTGAGTCTTTTCGGGATTCTGGAAATACCCCGACATGACGCTAGGGCCGCGCACGGTGACGCGACCCACCGCACGCTCGGGCAGGGGGTTGCCTTGCTGATCACGAATCACGATTTCATGGCCAGGCAGCGCGTGACCGCAGTTGACGAAGCTAGTGACAGCCATATCCCCACATGCCGATGCCAGGCGGGCGTGAGCATGATGCTCGAGATGGGCACGGTCGATGCGCTCGATGGCGATGCCCTGCCTGAGTGGCGCGAAGCTGACTGCCAAGGAACATTCCGCCAGACCGTAGCAGGGCAGAAAGGCCCGCGAATCGAAGCCGGCAGGCGCAAAGCATTCGGCGAAACGTTCTAGAACATCGGTACGTACCGGCTCTGCGCCGATGCCGGCGACACGCCAGCTCGACAGATCGAGGCGTTCGAGATCGCCGCTGCGCAGGCGGCGAGCGCAGATGTCGTAACCAAAAGGCGGCGCAAAGGCGATAGTGCCGCGATTGCGGCTGAGCAGGGTCAGCCACTGCATCGGTCGCATGGCGAATTCACGGGCACCGAGGTAATCCACCGACAGCTGTGATGCCATCGGTCCGAGAACGAAACCGACCAGCCCCATGTCATGGTAGAACGGCAACCACGAGACGCAACGATCGCCCGGGCGCACCCCCAGGCCGTGGGTGACGATCCCGCGCAGGTTGGCCATTACGGTGGCCTGGTCGATCATCACGCCGCGCGGAAAGCCGGTACTGCCCGAGGTGTACTGCAAATAGGCCAGCTCATCCGGACGCGAAGGCTCTAGAGCGTGCACATTGGCATCGAGCCTAAGAAATGCCTCGTTGCCCCCGCTGAACAGCAGATCGAGTTCGCTGCCGGCCTCCGCCAGGAAAGACTGCATCTCGGCGGGCGCAACCGCAACGCGAGCCTCGCAGCTGCGCAGCAGGCGCGCGAGGCGTTCGACATAACTGGCATGGTTGCCAAGGCTCATGTTGATCGGCAGCGGTACGGGAACGAAGCCCGCATACTGGCAACCGTAGAAGATCTCCATGAACAGTGGGCTGGTGTCGGCGATAATGGCCACCTTGTCGCCCCGTTTCAACCCCAGGCGACATAGACGGTAAGCCGCCGCCAGGGCGCGCTGACGCAGCTCGGCGTAGCGCAAGGGAGCGGTGAGGCGTCCGCGGCCATCGTGGAAGTTGTAGCCCGTCACACCCTGCGCGGCATAGTCGAGCGCTTCGGCCAGAGTGGTGAAATCGGCCAGCCGCTGGGGAAGCGGGTTCCGTGTTGACGTTTTGGTGATATAGAGTTCGGTCATTATTGAGGAGAGTCTCGATCATCGAAGCAGAGGGGGTTGTTATAAAGACAATGCGTGCCAGTTTGAAGCGCCGTAATCAATGGCAGCGTCCCGGATGGCTCTGACCGGCTCGATATATCTTTATCCCTGCGCGTGGTGTCGCACCGACATGCCATCTGACGGCGTCGACACTGAAAGTAGCGGCGTGTCATGCGATGGTCATACCCAATACTGCATGATTGCTGAGCATATCCGCGTATTGAGCGCAGCATCGCTGGTATTGGTGGCATCCAGTCTGGGGGGGCCGGGCCAGCCGGCATCGGCGAACTCATGACCATCGAGCGTTCGCGGCGTCGCGTAGCGCGGGACGACATGAAAATGGACGTGAGGATCAACCATCATCAGCATCAGGTAATTGATCTTGTCGTAGGCAAAAGCCTGGCCCAGAGCGGCTTCGAGGTCGGCGGTCACCTCGGCCAACTCGGTAAATGCCTCGCGGGGCAGGTCGGGAAAGGCGGTTTCCGGCCCTCTGGCGATCATCACCAGCGCACCCAAGGTCACTTGGGCATCGCGAAACAGTACACTCCAGTGGCGATAGTCACGCAGAATATTGTCGGGAGCGCCGAACTTCACCATCGTCGAGTTCAGCTCGGCTTGTGGTTGCGTATTCACGATCCTTGTCTCACCTCTGCTTATTTATAGTATTCCCAGTATAACGAACAAAACCTTAATGATGTCTTAACATATTTAGCAGGTTACTAGAAATCATCAGGCAACCGTCTTCCTTTTTCATGGCAATTTTCCCTTTTCATGGCGATCGTAGGCACCTTCCATGGTCATCGCAGACGCCTTCGCGTTGCAGTGATGCATGAAGATACCTATGATGCGGCATCCGATGCAAAATTCCTAAAGCGATCCGCTTGTCTGGCTACGGCTTGAGATCGCCTTCCATCCCGCCGAATACCGTTGTCGCGAGGCATCATGCTGCTCGGTGTGAGGCGATGGCATGCTTAAAGGCTTCACGTGAATAGTAACGCTCCTTCCGCAGTGCATGTCTCTTCCGACACTTCTCGTCACGCCGCCCTCCGCCACTCGCGTGCCGACATCGACGTCAGGCCGGTCAAAGGGCGCCGGGATCTGGCCACCTTCGTGCGTTTGCCGGGCGAGCTGTTGCAGGACGATCCGCAGTGGGTTGAACCGCTGCACCTGGAGCGACGCCTGCATTTGACCAAAAACCCGGCCTTCGACCATGTCACCTGGCAAGGATTTATCGCCTGGTCGGGGGGCAGGCCGGTGGGGCGTATCAGTGCCCAGACTGACAGCCTCCACCGCCAGTACCACGGCGCCGATACTGGCCATTTCGGCATGCTCGACGCCATTGACGACCCCAATGTGTTCGCGGCGCTATTCACCGCTGCGGAGGCCTGGCTGCACGAGCGTGGCGCACGGCACATAACCGGCCCCTACAACTTGACCATCAACGAGGAGTGCGGGTTGCTGATCGACGGTTTCGAGTGGCCGCCTTCGATGATGATGGGGCATGCCGGGCGCTACTATGCCTCCCACGTCGAGGCGCAGGGCTATACGCCCGCCAAGGATCTGCTCGCCTACTGGATGTCGACGCATGGGGTGAATTTTACGCCAGCGATGCGGCGCATGGTCGATCGCTGGCGCGACCGAATTCACTTACGCCCCCTGCGTCGCGACCGCTTCGACGAAGAGCTCGACATTCTACGCGACATTTTCAACGACGCCTGGGCTAAGAACTGGGGATTCGTGCCCTTCACCGACGCCGAATTCCACGAGTTGGGCACTAGCCTGAAGATGCTGGTGCCGCCGGAGTTGATTCAGATCGCCGAAATCGACGCCAAGCCTGTCGCCTTCATTGTCGGCTTGCCCAACCTCAACGAGGCGATCGCACCACTGCACGGACGCTTGTGGCCGATGGGTTGGCTGCGTCTGCTATGGCGACTCAAGGTGCGCAGGCCAAAGACCGGGCGCGTGCCGCTGATGGGGGTGCGCGGTGAATACCAGTTCAGTCGCCTCGGGCCGACGCTTGCCCTGGTGCTGATCGAGTCGATCCAGGCGTCGCTCATCCGCCATGGCATCGAAGCCGTGGAAATGTCCTGGATACTCGAGGACAACGCCGGCATGCGAAATATCCTCGAGCATATCGGAACCGACCTCTACAAACGTTACCGTCTCTATGAAAAGCATCTCTGAAGGGCAGATTGGCGCCGTGGTGCTGGCGGCGGATCGCGGCGCCGACGACCCGGTTGCGCGGGAGGCCGGCGTCGCTTGCAAGGCGTTGACCCCGGTCGCCGGCGTACCGATGCTACGCCGCGTATTCGGCGCACTCGACGGCAGTACACGTATCGCGCGTATCTGCCTAGCCGGACCGTCGGCGGCGATCATCGAACACGCCCCGGTGCTTGGCGAGCTGCTTGACCGCGACGATGTGAACTGGGTGGAAAATGCCGCGACGCCCAGCGCCAGCGTCGGCGCCGCCCTGCGGTCGCTGCCCGATGATATGCCGGTCATGGTGACCACCGCCGATCATGCCCTGTTGACGCCGACCCTTGTCACTGCGTTTGTCGATCGCGCCTTGGCCAGCGACGGCGATTTCGTGGTGGGCGTGGCACGCCTGGAGACTGTAACGAGGCGCTTTCCCGGTACGCGACGCACGGCGATACGCCTGTCCGACGGTCCCTACTGCGGTTGCAACCTGTTTGTCTTCACCACGCCGCAAGGCCGCGCGCTCGCCGACTTCTGGCGCCAGGTCGAGCAGCAACGCAAGCGGCCCTGGCGGGTCATCGGCGGAGCGCTGGGCTGGGGGGCGGTGCTGCGTTACCTGCTCGGACGTCTGACGCTCGAGCAGGCCCTGGACAGGCTATCCCGCCGGCTCGGCATACGCATCCGGGCCGTAGTGCTGGATCACGCCGAGGCGGCCGTCGACGTGGACACGCCTGCCGACCGGCAACTGGTCGAAGCGATTCTCGCCGGCGAACGCTGACCGGCTAGGAGCCTGGCAGCGCTCGCAAAAGCCGACGGGTCCGAGAAGGAGAGAAGACGTTCAGCCGCGCGCGGCCTCCACCGCCGCGTCACGGGTCTGCCAGCGAGTCACCAGATCGCGCGCCTGCTCGAGATCCTTGGGAAAGTCGAGTTCCGCCCAGCGCAACCCCTCGATGGACTGGACGAAAATGTTGCCGCTTGCCGCGAGTTCGTCAATCACGCTCAGATACCAGCGCTTGAGCGCCTCAGGGTCGTGCATGATGCGTTCCAGCGTGTCGCGGAACAGCGCCGCGCCTGCGCCGCGGAAAGTCATCATGCCGATCGACTCGCCGTTCACCGTATCGAGGTCGAGCGTCTTGCCGACCCGCACCAGGCGATCGCCGTGCAGACTGACCTTCATGTCGTCGGCGTCATAGCGTGCCTTGCGATCGATGGCCAGGGTGACCGGCTGCTGCGGCGCCTCCAACAAGCGTTCCACCACCGGCAGGTCGAACAGGGTATCGCCATTGAGCAGCAAAAAATCTTCCCGCATCGCCTCGCGCGCCATCCAGCAGCTAGCCAGGTTATCGGCAACTTCATAGAAGGGGTTGAAGACGATATCGACCAGATCGTCTGCATAGCGATCACGCAGGCATTGCCTCACATATTCGATGCCATAGCCGAGTACAACAGTGATCCGCTCGAAACCGGCGGCGAGCAGGTGATCGATCTGATGTTCGATGACGGTCTTAGCGCCAAGGCGAATGAGGCACTTGGGACGATGTTCGGTGTAAGGCAATAGACGTTTGCCCTGGCCGGCGCTGAGAAGGATGGCTCGGCGTGGCCGCGAAGGATTCGATGGCTGCATGGTGATTCGATATCTCGTCTGTATGGTGGTGTGCATGAATAGGTGGTGCTGTGCATGAAGGCCAGCGCGGGCTCCTCTGGTACTGAGAGCCAGGTATCCGAGAGTCAAGTCTCTGAGAGCCGAACGTTACCTCTCTTTGGTTGCGGCACTCCACTTTAACAATTCTGCCCTGCCCATTCACTTTTGAATGTATCACCTTGACCTGAACAAAGGCTTACCAGGTGGATGCAGCTTCTGAATGCAACGCGGTTATTGAGTCGGATCCACTTTCAACCCGACCTGCCGCTATCCGAATTCTTAGCCCATTACGGGTCCGAAGCCCAGTGCCAGGTTGCGCTCGAACAGAGGCGCAAGCGTCCGGCTTCACTCAGGGAGCGGTGCGTGGCCGTCAGGGTCCAGCGATCCACCTGGCGCGCGATGCGGAACAGCGTGTACCCGGCCGCCTTCGTCACGTCGTCGTTCGGCAGCAGCGAGGCCGAGGGCGCGCCGAACACCGCTGCCTGCCCGTGCGGCGTGGGCAGGCAGGCGTCCATGCGGCAATGGGCGTGACCGTGCAGGACTAGCTCGACGCCCGCGCGTGCCAGTACGCGACGCAGCGCCGGCGCATCGGTGAGGCGTTTGCGCCAGTTCACGGCGTTGCGCTGTAACGGATGATGGATCAACAGGATACGAAAGCGACCCTCGCGCCCCGCCCGGTGCAGACAGCGCTCCAGGCGCACGAGCTGTGCATCACCAAGCGCGCCGGTAGCCAAAGGCCAGTGCGTGGGTATCGCCGTAGAGACGCCGATCAACGCGACCGGTCCACGATAGCGAACGAAGGGGAAGCGCGGCACAAGCGGTGCATCACTCGGTGCCGTTGCGTCGCCCATCGTTTCACGCATTTCATCATGCATGTAGTCACGCCACAGCCCGACGGTGCCGGCCCATGGCGCCGGTGCATAGGCGTCATGATTGCCGGGGACGACGGAGACGTCATGCGGTGCGCCCAGCGCTTGTAGCCACGTCAGCGCCTGACGACATTCGGCAGGCGTGCCAAGATGCGTCAGGTCGCCGGTCACGGCAATGTGGTCGGGCGCCGCACCGCGCAGGTCGTCGACAAGCGTCGCCAGCACCTCCGCCCGATGCACGTGCCGGCGCTTGCGTCGCCAAGCCCAGTATCCTAAGGCACGCTTGTTGAACAACTCTTTCCATGGCGGCATGTCGAAAGAGGTCAGATGGGGGTCGGAGAGATGCGCCAGGCACAGCGACATATCTTGCCCAGCGAAAATCGGGGGTGCCTTCGTCGTCATCGGCATAATATAATCGCAGGATTTTGAAAGGAAAAGGATCATTGGTGGCATGATGACGATACGCGTATATTTCGAAGAGGATTCGCCTGTCCAGTTATGGGGTCTGACGCCTCGTCAGCGGCTGGTGAAATCGCTGGCACCGCTGTCCAACGTGATCCTCGCGGATGACGCCACGTCCCCCGGGTCCGGCAGCGATCAGCCCGGCACCGATATCCTCGTTCTGCGCGCCGACTACATTTACGATCAACGCGTGCTGAATGGCCTGCTGGATAGCCAAACCGGGCAACTCGCGCTCACTGACCCCAGCGATGACAGCGTAGTCGCCGTACGGGCATGCGCCGATCAGTGGCCGCCGAATACGCGCCCCTCCCTGGCCAATGGGCCATTGTCGGCGTTGAAACGCTTGGCGCCTCCCGCCGTGGCCAGCAGCGAGCAGTCGAAACTGCGCAAGTTCGATACGCCCTGGGTGGCCCGGGTGTCGGCGTCGGCACGCCGACGTCTCGAAAACGCCCTGTTCAGTGCCGCCTACAAGGGCGTGACCGATCTCGTCACCAAATGGGCCTGGCCGCTGCCGGCACGCGCCGTCACCCGGCTATGCGTGCGCTGGGGGCTGCGGCCCAATCACGTGACGTCGCTGAGCTACGTGCTGGCGATCTTGGCCGGGGTGCTGTTCGGGTACGGCGAGTTCGGCGCCGGCCTGCTCGCCGGCTGGATCATGACCTTCCTCGATACGGTGGACGGCAAGCTGGCCCGCGTGACGTTGACGTCGAGCCGCTTCGGCAACGTTTTCGATCACGCCTTGGACCTGGTCCACCCGCCGTTGTGGTACATCGCCTGGGGCGTTGGCCTGGCCGCCGGCACCGCGGATGTGACGATGCTGTTGTGGCTGACCGTGATCGGCTATGTCGGCGGACGCTTGTGCGAGGGAGGGTTCAAGTTCGCGGCGCCATTCTCGATGTTCACCTGGCGCCCCTTCGACTCGGTCAACCGCCTGGTCACCGCGCGCCGCAACCCCAATCTGATCCTGTTGACGCTGGCCTGGTGGGCAGGCTTGCCCTATATCGGCCTGGTCCTGGTCACGCTCTGGACACTGCTCTCGACACTGGTCCTGGCGGTGCGCCTCGCGCAAGGGCTGCTGGCCCGCGCCAAGGGCGAGCCGCCTCGGGCCTGGCTATACAGCGACGACCCGCGCGCCGGACGCCATCCGCTGATGGTACGCTGGTTCACCTTTCCCGCCATCCGCTCGGGCGGGTAGGGTACCTCCGATGCTTCATCCCGCTGATCTCCCGCGCCGGGTTGGCGTATTGTGCAATCCGCACAGCGGGCGCAACCGCCGCCATCTGGAGGCGATCCGCCGCATTGCCGAGCAGCAGGCGGCGTTGTTCGTCTATCACGAGGCCACGACGCCGGAGGCGATTGTCGAGACGTTGCGTGCGTTTCATGCCGAACGTGTCGAACTGATAGCGGTGGTGGGGGGTGACGGCACGCTGCAGGCGGCCCTGACCGGCCTGCTGCGCGACCTGGCACTACCGGCCGAGACCTTGCCGAAGCTGCTGGTAATTGGCGGTGGCACGACCAACATGAGCGCCGCCGATCTCGGCACGCGCTGCCAGCCGCCTGTCGCGCTGACCAGGCTGGCGGCTTGGCTCGAACGCAGGGGCCCGGCGCCGCACTGCTGTTCCCGCCCACTCGTGCGCCTGGCGCTGGGGCGCCCGGAGGCGGTGCAGTATGGCCTGTTCTTCGGTAGCGGCGCGATCCAGACCGGCGTCGACTACTTCAACAGCCGGGTACGTTGCGGTCCGGTAGCGGGCGCTTGGGGGCCACGCCTGGCCTTCCTGCGGGTGATGGTGTCGATGCTGCGTGGCCGGCCCCATCCGCTGCTGCCTGCTGCGTCGTGCCGGCTGGTGCTGGATCGCGACGAGGTGCTGGAAGGCCGTTACCTGCTGGTACTGGTATCGACCCTCGAGCGGCTGCTGCTGGGCTCGCGACCGTTCTGGGGAGAACAGTCCGCGCCGCTGCATTTTACCGCGGTACGCTACCCACCGCGCGCCCTGTGGCGGCGCTTGCCGGCCATTCTGCGCGGGCGTGGCGGCCGCGCCGTACGCGACGGGGAAGGCTATGTCAGCCGCAACCTGACGTCGCTGCGTCTGGAGCTCGATGCCGGCGGCATCCTCGACGGTGAACGCTTCCGCGCCGAACCTGGCGAGGCCATCGAACTGTCGGCGACGCCGGCGATCGACTTTCTCGTCTTCCCATGATTTTCTCGTCCATCCTCCGAGGCCCCATGCGAACCCTCCATTTATCTCCGCCCGCGGCGCTGGTCGCTCAGGTGGCCGAACAGGCCGCCCGTCCGCAGCCTGAGGGGGTGGCACCGCTGGTGGCCCGCGTGCAGGAGCGTTTTGGTCAGGCTACCTGCGCGGTGCTCTTCTACGGCTCCTGCCTGCGTAGCCACGATCCGGGTGATGGCGTGGTCGATCTCTATGCGCTGGTCGACCGCTACGCCGCCGTCTACGATCGCCGTCTGCTGCGGCTGGTCAACGCCTGGCTGCCACCCAACGTGTTCTATCTCGAGGCACAGGATGCCCAGGGGCGGCGCCTGCGCGCCAAGTGCGCGGTCATCACCCTCGATGACTTCGCACAGGGAGCGACACGCTGGTTCGAAAGCTATCTGTGGGGGCGCTTCGCCCAGCCCTGTCGCCTGGCCTATTGCCGCGATGAAGTCACCCGGATGCGGGTGAACGACGCCTTGGCCGGGGCGGTGCTCGCGTTGTGGCGTGCCGCGCTGCCCTGTCTGCCGGACACCTTCGAGGCCGCCGAGGGCTGGCAGCAGGCCCTCGCGCTGAGTTACGGTGTCGAACTGCGTCCCGAAGGCGCATCGCGCCCGGCCTCGCTGCTGGCCGGGCAGGAGGCGGAGTACCGGCGGCGGCTGGCGGCGGCGACCGAGGCGCTGCCTGGATTGTCGGCGACTGGCGATGAGCACTGTCGTGACGAGCGCTATCGCAATGCCCAGGACGCGGCGCAGCGCCGCCGGGGACGACGCGCCTGGCGCTGGCGACGCCGACAGGGCCATGTCCTGCATATTGCCAGACTGATGAAGGCGGTTCTGACCTTTGAAAACGGTGTCGATTACGTGGTCTGGAAGCTGGAGCGCCACAGTGGCCGGCGAATTCCCGTCAGCGACCGCTTGCGCCGCCATCCGTTGCTGTTCGGCTGGCCGCTGCTGTGGCGGTTGCTGCGCGAGCGTGTGCTGCGCTGAGTCGGGCGTGTGAACATGGGCCGTTGCCTTTATCGTTGCTTGCTTGTCAGCCAGTTCCGCTAGACTTGTTTCCTGTTACGTCGAGAGGTCCAAACAGCGCATGAGTGAACAACCCTCCTCCTCACCGGCCACTGCGCCAAATGAGCAACCGCCGCGCACGCCGAAAAAGAAGAAGCCCTGGTATATCGTCATGGGCCGCAAGGTACTCAAGGGGGTAGACCGCTTCATTGCGCGCCACTCGCTGGTCGGCGATCCGGCGTTTTTCGATCCGGCTGACTTTGCCTGGACGCGTGAGCTGGAGGCGAACTGGCCGGTGGTCCGCGCCGAGCTTGACGAGATTCTGCGCGAGCGCGATGCGCTGCCCAATTTTCAGGATATCTCCGAAGACCAGAAGCGCCTGAGCAAGGACAATCAGTGGAAGACATTCTTCCTTTATGGCTACGGCTACAAGATGGAAGAAAACTGCGTGCGCTGTCCCGAGACAACCCGGCTGGTCGAGCGTGTGCCGGGCATGAAGACGGCTTTTTTCTCGATTCTGGCACCTGGCAAGCATATTCCCGCCCACCGCGGCCCCTACAAGGGGGTAATGCGCTATCACCTGGGGCTGAGCGTGCCCGAGCCGCGCGAGCGCTGCCGCATCCGCGTCGGACACGAAGTGGCTCACTGGGAAGAAGGCAAGAGCATGCTGTTTGACGATACTTACAATCATGAAGTCTGGAATGATACCGATGGCGTGCGGGTCGTGCTGTTCATGGATGTGGTGCGCCCGATGCGCTTCCCGGCATCGCTGGTCAACCGCATGGCCTTTACGCTGATTCGTCTGTCGCCCTATGTACAGCGTGCACGCCGCAACCAGAAGCGCTGGCTGCAGCGCCAGCGTCAGGCACAGGCACGCTGAACGGGACGCAAGCGGCCTGTGCCTGCTCAGGTCAGGAAGCGACGCTGAGCTGGCGACGCCGATACTGGCCCGGGGCGAGGCCTGTGAACGCCTTGAAGCGGTGGGCGAAGTGGCTCAGGCTGCGGTAGCCCAGCTCGAAACATATCTCGGTCACCGAGGCCGAGCTGGCCGTCAGTAGTTGGCAGGCACGCTGCATGCGAAGCTGCTGCTGGTATTCGCACGGCGTGCAGCCCACCTCGCGCTTGAATTGACGGTAAAGGCGCGCCTTGCTCATGCAGGCCTCCTCGGCCAGCCGCTGGCCATCCACTTCCGCTGTCGGATTGTTGCGCAGCCATTGCAGTGCGGCATCAAGCCCGTGACGTGGTGCACGCAACTGGCTTTCCAGCAACAGCAACTCACGGCTTTGTGTGCGCAGCATGCGGACGATCAGTTCGCTGACCGCCAGGTCGATCAAGGCGTCGCGATCGGGATGTCGATCGGTGAACAGATGCATGATGCGCTCGATCAGCGCCTGCGTTTCGCTGCCATGGGGCACATGCAGGGCGCGCGGTACGTAGTGCCAGGGGTCGAGCTCACGCTCGCGGGGCAAGTCGAGGTTGAGGCGTTCGCAGACGTCGCTGACGCGGCGCGGGTCGATATCGATGGTCATGCAGGTGGTGGGGGCATCGGGCCGGGCGTCGGGAAAATCGATGCGCACCTGCTGATCGGGGGCCAGAATGAACGATTCGCCGGGCATGAAGATGCGCGGCTGGTCGGTGGCGCCGTGCATCACCTTGCGGCCGGTGAGCATGCCGCAGTACAGCACCTGATCCGATGAGAGGGCCACCTGGCGGGCCGGCATGTAGGTGTCGTAGATCGACAGTTCTGCGTTGGGGCCGGCGAAGGATACGCGGTTTTCGATCAGCTGGCGCGGTTGGCGCCGTGCCGCACACGATGAAAGCGCTGACATACGATTCATCCCCTCCCTTGATCCTGATGGCATAAACGAGACTGGCAGACAAACGGTTGCGACTGAGAAGCAAGTGTGCCGCCAGACGCCGCTCTATCCTGATGAGACGCCAATAACATTAAGCATACGCACGTCAGGAGGTCGATTATGATTTATGCTAACCTTGGCCAGCAGAACGCCGTCGTTTCCTTCAAGCAGCGCTATGAAAACTTCATCGGCGGCGAGTGGGCCGCGCCGGCGGACGGGCGCTATATGGAGAACATCACGCCGGTAACCGGCGAGGTATTCTGTGAAGTGCCGCGTTCGGGAGCGGCGGATATCGACCGGGCGGTGAAGGCGGCTCAGCAGGCCGCGCCGGCCTGGGGGCGTACCCCGGTCGCCGAGCGCTCGCGCATCCTGCTCAAGATTGCCGATCGCATCGAGGACAATCTCGAGATGCTGGCGGTGGCCGAAGTGTGGGACAACGGCAAGGCGGTGCGCGAAACCCTGGCGGCCGATTTACCCCTGCTGGTCGATCACTTCCGCTATTTCGCCGGCTGCATTCGTGCCCAGGAAGGGGCGATCAGCGAGATTGACGAACACACGGTTGCCTATCATTACCACGAGCCGTTCGGCGTCGTAGGCCAGATCATTCCCTGGAACTTCCCGCTGCTGATGGCCGGCTGGAAGCTGGCACCGGCGCTCGCCGCCGGTAACTGCACGGTGCTCAAGCCGGCCGAGCAGACGCCGGCCTCGATCTGCGTGCTGCTCGAACTGATCGGCGATCTGCTGCCTGCTGGCGTGATCAACGTGGTCCATGGCATCGGTGAGGAAGCAGGCAACGCCCTGGCGACCCATCCCGGCATTGCCAAGCTCGCCTTCACCGGTTCGACCCCGGTCGGCAGCCTGATCATGGCCAATGCCGCCAAGCAGATCATTCCCGTTACCCTCGAACTGGGCGGCAAGTCTCCCAACCTGTTTTTCGAAGATGTGCTCGATTACGGTGACGACTTTATCGCCAAATGCGTCGAAGGGCTGATGATGACCTTCCTCAACCAGGGCGAAGTATGTACCTGCCCATCGCGCGCACTGATCCATGAAAAAGTTTATGACACGCTGATCGAGCGGGCGATTGCACGGGCCAGAACGCTCAAGCAGGGTAACCCGCTGGATACCGAGACCGAGATCGGCGCACAGGTCTCCAAGGAGCAGTTCGAGAAGATTCTCTCCTACATGGATATCGGCCAGGAAGAAGGAGCGGAACTGCTGCTCGGTGGCGGCAAGGCCTCACTGGAGGGCAGCTTCGCTGGTGGCTTCTATATTCAGCCGACCATGTTCAAGGGACGCAACGACATGCGCGTGTTCCAGGAAGAGATCTTCGGCCCGACGCTGGCGATCACGACCTTCAAGGACGAGCAGGAAGCGCTGGCGATCGCCAACGATACACAGTTCGGGCTCGGCGCTGGCGTGTGGACCGGTGACATGAACCGTGCCTATCGTCTGGGACGCGGCATCCAGGCCGGACGTGTGTGGACGAATTGCTACCACCAGTATCCGGCTCATGCGGCGTTCGGCGGTTACAAGAAGTCCGGTATCGGCCGCGAGACCCACAAGATGATGCTCGAACACTATCAGCAGACCAAATGTCAGCTGGTCTCCTACGATCGCAGTCCGATGGGGCTGTACTGAGCGAAGCACCGGGCGCGCTTTGGCGCGCCCGAATCGTATCGAAGCGAAAAAAAATCGTAACTATTCAGGTGGCTGCGGATGGCA
>NZ_NHOU01000040.1 GCF_002179555.1 Salinicola salarius
AGCGCGGCGGCTTGCGTCCGGTCGGCGACTTAACGGCCACTCGGTCGATGGTCGATGCCGCGACATCAATCTCGCTGACGCCATACTCGTCCATCAGATGCTGCGCCTGACGCAGTGCCGTTCCGGCCTCGTGCTCGTTGGCCGATCGTGACAGCGCCAGGCAACGTTCGATCTTGCGAAGGATGCGATCAGGAATCATGCCTCGTCCCCCTCATGTCGCTGTTCCCTGCGTAGCCGTGCCAGCACGTTCTTCTCGGCACGCGCGTCGCTGGGTGAAAAACCGGTGAACACGGGCGGGCAGCCCGGCTTGATGAAGCGAACGTGGCCGCCACGGGTGCGTTCGACAATCCAGCCATGAGTCACGGCATAACGCACCACGCGCTTCAGGGCGCGCGTCGAGCAGCGAATCGGCAGTGCGTCAGGCATGGGCCACCTCCTGGTAGGGAAGATTGAGTTCCATCTGACCGGCCCATTCCGCCGCCCGCGGATTGAGCCACAGACACTCGGTACGCTGCCCAGAACCACGCTGGGCCGATGCCTGCACATGCCGTCGAGCCATGCGCCAACCCCTGAGCACGTCACGATAGAGGTCGGCGTCGTAGCCGGAGAGAATCACGTAGCCCTGAGCGAGCCGAAGGCGCTCTAGCAATTCAATGTGACGCAGGTCGCTCAGCTCATGGCTGTAAACGCGCCGATGCCCCTTCTCTCGGGTCTCCTCGAGATAAGGGGGATCGACGTAGTGAAGCGTGCGCGGGGAGTCATGCTGGGCGATGACGGTCAGGGCGTCGCGGTTCTCGATCAGCACACCCGACAGCCGCTCGGCCACCAGACCGATCACGGTCGGCAACCGCTGCCAGTGATGCTGTGTCGTGCCGTGGGCACGTCGGGTATCGGTGCGGAAGCCGGAATTGCCTCGGGTCGCGCCGGCGGAACCGAAACCCATGTGGGCACGGATCAGCAGCCGTCGAGCGCGCTCTACCGGATCCGGGGTGTCGTCCCAGGCACGCTCGAACTCGACACGCGCATAGGGGGTGAGCGCGATCTGTTCAATGAGGCACTGGCGCTGCTCGGAACTGCGCAGCACCTCGAACAGATTGACGACATCGCCATCCAGATCGTTGTAGACCTCGGCGTAGTTGCGCGGCTTCTGCAGGAGGACACCTGCAGCGCCACCAAAGGACTCGACGTAGACATCGAAGGCGGAGATTGGAGGAAAGTGCGCCATGATCCACGGGGCCAGACGGAACTTGCCGCCGTGGTAGCGCATCAGAGGAATCCTCACTGTCATGACGCGACCCTCCTGAACTCCACCTCTGCCTCTCGCTGAGAAGCTAGATATTCATAACGCGCCATCCATTGCCCAAAGGCATGATCCATCGACCAGGGCTGGGTGCGCATTGGCAGTGGTACCACCCCTTCTAGGCAATCCCAGGAATCCCCTTCGCACAGCAAGTCCCGGCGTTCCGTTGCGAGCAGGATCAGGTCGATATTCTTAATGCAGGGATCCATGGCACCGGGGAGCCCGAAACGCTCTGCAATCGCTGCCCAAAACCGACCTTCGATACGTTTGAACTCCGGCATCAGCGCTTTCAGCGGCGACACCATGTCCCCGATATAGGCTTCGGTGGCGTCGTGCATCAAGGCCGTAAGCTGATGTTCGGCAGGCACGAACTGGCTCGCGAGCACACAGTGCTGCGCGACGCTGTAATGCTGACGGGTATGCCCGCCGAATCGGCAAATGCGGCTCAGTGAGCGTCCGATGTCCACGGGGTCGATCATCCGTGGCGTTGGGCTGGCCATGTGAACAGAGTGGCCTGAGTGGGTGGTAATGAAGCTCATGACCGTCCCTCCTGTACCTGCTTCCACGCCAACGACTCGAACCGCGTGCTCGAGCCTACGAACGTCAAATGCACCGCGCCGGTAGGCCCGTTGCGCTGCTTGCCGATGATCAGCTCGGCGAGTCCCTTGTTGTCAGGGTTGTCGGGGTTATAGACCTCGTCGCGATAGACGAACCCGATGACATCGGCATCCTGCTCGATCGCGCCGGAGTCGCGCAGATCGGCCATGCAGGGGCGTTTGTTGGGACGGTTCTCCAGCGTGCGGTTGAGTTGCGAAAGCGCCACCACCGGGCAGTTGAGATCCTTGGCAGTAGCCTTGAGGATGCGAGAAATCGCAGAGATTTCGTTGTTGCGGTTCTCGGAGCCTGGCTCCTCAAGCAGCTGCAGATAGTCGATCAGGATCAGGGCGGGCTTGCCGTGGCGGCGCACCAGCCGGCGGGCGCGTGACTTGAGAGAGGTCGCGGAGATGCCGCTGGAGTCATCGACGAACAGACGTTCCTCGAAGCCGAGTATGCGGTTCGTGGCCGAGGTCAGCTTTTCCCAGCCACCGTCATCGAGCTGGCCTGAGCGCAGCTTGCTCAAATCCAGACGCCCCATGCTGGCCATGAGACGCAGCATCAACTGCTCCTCGGGCATCTCGAGCGAGAAGACGAAGATCGGCGCGGTGGCCAGCTCGGTGCGACCGGCCGTGGCGACCAGCGCATTCTCGACGAGGTTCATGCCCAGCGTGGTCTTGCCCATCGAGGGGCGACCGGCGATGACGATCAAGTCGGAGTCCTGCCAGCCGCAAGTGAGTTCGTCGAGATCCTTGTAGCCAGTCGGCGTGCCGGTGATGCCGTCCTTGGCATTGAAAGCGCGGTCGATAGTATCGATCGCCGCCGTCAAGGCGTGACGTATGCCGGTCTCCTTGCCTTGCCGGTTCTCGGCCAACGCGAACAGCTGGTGTTCAGTGGCCTCGATCAATGCCTGGCTGAGTTGCTGTCCATCCAGCGCCCGCTGGCAGAGGTCGCGGCCCATGTTGGCCAACTGACGACGGCGCTGATGCTCTCGTACGATGCCCGCATAGGCGACAACATTCGTCGCTGAAGGCGTGTTGCGAGCCAGCTCGGCCAGATAGGGCAGACCCCCACAGGTCTCGATATGACCATCGCGCTCGAGCAGCTCGGAGAGTGTCACGACATCGAGCGGCTTCTCATCATGGGAAAGCTCTTCCATCGCCTTGAAGATCAGCCGATGCGGATAGTGATAGAACGCTGACGCGTCGACGATCTCGCAGATGTCCTCCCACTTCGTGTTGTCGAGCATCAACGCGCCAAGCGTGGACTGCTCACCCTCGATACTGTGCGGCGGCAGAAGCCCCATGGCTTCTGCCCCGACGGGTGCAGGGGATTGGGTCTCAATGGACATGGCCCACCCCCGATTTCCCGGTGCCGGATTTACCGTTGGAGATGACAGCGCCTACCGCGTGGATGGCGTCGGCCCACTCGGGATAGAGATCAATGGCCACTGCCTTGAGCTGATCGGCGCAGGCCGGCGCCTTGCGACTGTAGGGCTTTCGCGGCTCGACCCGATGGACGGGCAAGCCCTGGAGCGCGGCCGAACGGTAAGCGGAGAGATTGACCAGCGGCGTCTCGAGCACGCTGATGCCGTGATCTTCTACCTCGGCATACATGGTGCGAATGCTGTCGGCGATGTCACGGGCATCACGGAGCTGGTCGGTCATCTTGTTGAGCAGGATGGAGACCGGCGGCACCTCGAAACGGGTATAACGTGCCAGCTCGCGTAGCTCGTTGAGCATGCCCTGAGTGCCGCGCACGAATTCGCGGGCGGTGAGCAGTTCGGGAACGATGGGAGAGATCAGCCGATCGGCGGCCATGACGGCCATCTCGAGAATCACTGAGCGCGCGCCCTGGGTATCGATGAGGATGGCGTCATAGCGATCGGCGAAGCGATCGAGGAGGTCGATCAGGCGGAAGCGTCCATTCGGGGCGTTGAGCAACAGCTGCTGCAACTGATTCCGATAGTCGTTGGAGACGATGATGTCGAGATTGGAGACAGCGGTATGAGAGATGATCTGGTCGAGGTCGACCAGCTCTGTCGCGAGTAGCTCGTACACGCCGCCGGGGGCCGGCTGTGACAGCTCGTAGTAGGAAGAGAGGGTTGGCTGGGAATCCAGATCTATGAGGAGAACCCGGAGACCGGCATCTGCCAGGAGACCGCCGAGGTTGGCCGTCGTGGTCGTCTTGCCGACGCCGCCCTTGGAGCAAACCGTTGCTGAAACACGCATAACTGCACCTCATCCAGTGGTAAGCGGAATGAGTGCAATAGATGCTGGGCGGGACAATTTTCGAGGCTACATGATGCTGAGGCTTTCGCTGATGCAGGTGCCAAGGTGTTTACCCCGGACCTGCTCATCGCAATTCAGCTATTCCACCATCTCTAAGCTCTGGTGCCGACACCAGGAGTCGAACCCGGGACCTACTGATTACAAGTCAGTTGCTCTACCAACTGAGCTATGTCGGCGAGCATAGAGACGTTAGCGATGGCTGGGGTAGCAGGATTCGAACCTGCGCATGCCGATACCAAAAACCGGTGCCTTACCACTTGGCGATACCCCAGCATTGATGGTGGCCAGAGACGGAATCGAACCGCCGACACGGGGATTTTCAATCCCCTGCTCTACCAACTGAGCTATCTGGCCCTCGCCAACGGGGACGCATTTAACCAGCAAGCCGTTTTGGGGTCAACCCTTTTATTTCAAAAAGATGAGTTCTTTTCACACCGCCCGAAATTCACTGGCTGGGCGGCACGTATCCTTCGGCGTGATCGGTTTCCTGGTTGTCGAAAAACCGGTTCATCTGCGTCATCAGATACTCCCGCGCTTGCGGGTCCAGCATGTTGAGATGCTTCTCGTTGATCAGCCGGGTCTGCAGCGCCTGCCACTCCTCCCAGGCGCATTTGGAGACTGTCTGCTGGATCTCCTGGCCCTTGGCGCCGGGCAGCGGCGGGAAAGCCAGAGCTTCGAGTTCCTGCTGGTACTTGCGGCAGAATACGGTCTGCGCCATGAAAACCTCCTGTCATGCGTTGAGTGCGTGCGTCTGGGCCAGTGTCGCCAGCAGCGCCTTGACCGGTGCCGCCAGACCAATGCTGGCGGGCTCGGCGGGATCGACCCACTGCCGATTCGATTCGGCCACGGCCGTGGCGGCGTTCCGATCCGGAAGCCGCGCCGGTCGCGGCGTGATCTCCAGCCGGAAGTGGGTGAAGGTGTGGGTGAACGGCTGCCAGGCGCTTTCCAGATGAACGCCTCGACAGTGCCGCTCCAGCCACTCGTGCAGTTCGCTGTCGCCATCGAACTGGGGGAAGCCCCACAGGCCGCCCCACAGGCCGCTGGGCGGGCGTTGCTCCAGCAGCACCCGACCAGCCTCGTCCAGCAACAGTAACATCTGTGTCTGCCGCGTCGGCAATTCGCGCTTGGGTTTGGAACCGGGGTACCGGCGCTCTTCGCCCCGGGCATGCGCTTCGCAGACATCCTCGAACGGGCACAGCAGGCAGCTCGGCTTGCCGCGCGTGCAGATCATGGCCCCCAGATCCATCATCGCCTGCGTGTAGTCCGGCAGCCGCTCCGAGGGCGTGTAACGCTCCGCCAGCGCCCATAGCCGGGCGAGTACGTCGTTCTTGCCGGGCCAGCCTTCCACCGCATGCAGCCGGGCCAGCACGCGTTTGACGTTGCCATCGAGAATCGCGGCACGCCGGCCGGTACTGATGCTGACGATCGCCCCGGCAGTGGAGCGGCCGATTCCCGGCAAGGCGGTCATCGCCTCGAGATCATGGGTCGGGAATTCGCCATCGTACTCGTCGACAACGACCTTGGCGGCCTTATGCAGGTTACGGGCGCGGGCGTAGTACCCAAGCCCGGTCCACAGGTGCAGCACCTCATCCTGGGGCGCTCGCGCCAGTGCGTGGACATCGGGGAAGCGCGCCATGAATCGTTCGAAGTAGGGAATGACGGTGGCGACCTGGGTCTGCTGGAGCATGATCTCCGAGACCCAGACCCGGTAGGGCGTCTTGTCGTACTGCCACGGCAACGACTTGCGGCCGTGCGCGTCGAACCAGTCGAACACGCGCTCGCGGAAGGCTTCGGCCGACAGGGCTATTTCTGCCAAACGGCACCTCTTCGAAATGATGATAGCTCGGAATGATGATAGCGACTCCGGCCCCCAAGCGACGGGACCGTGTCGAGGTGATGAACGGAGCAGGAAGACGGCAAGCGAAGCGGTCATCCGCCAGCCGGATGACAAGGCGCCGACATGGCATCGGCGCCCAGGCTGAGTGTTGACCAGGCTTACTGGAAGAGATTCCGGATCTTGTTGCCCAGCTTTTCCGCCGCGCCGTCACCCAGCTTTTCGTCGATCTTCTGGCGGGTCTCGTCGTCGAGCTGCTTGTCCAGTTCTTCGTCGATCCGTTCGCCGGCCTTGCGCTTGGCCTCGTCTTTGGCCAGTTCGGCAAGTGAGCTCTGGAATGCCTCGCGGTCGAATCCGCACCATTGCCCCGGCGCCTCGTCAAGGCTGCCCTGGCAGCGGATCGGGAAGTCGATCCGGGCCAGCCTCGGGTTGACGCCGCAGGCCGCTTCGTCGGCGGTATCGGTGAAGCGCGCCGCGGCGCGATAATCGAGACGGTTGGTCACCAGATTGACGTCACCCTTGCCGGTCACCTCGATGCCCGGGATGGCGATGACGAGATCGTCGTTGTGCGCCACGCCATTGTCGACCGTCACGCTGGCCTGCAGGCGATCGAAGGCGGTGTCCTTGCTCCACTCGCGGGTCGATTCACGCCCTTCCAGCGTCGCGACCGCCGTGCACAGCTGACGCGAGACGTTGACATCGAGCATGGCGCCGTCGTCGACACGCAGTGCAGCCTGACCGTCGAGGTTCTGCTTGAGCCCTTCGACCGTGTTGGTCCGCGAATCGAAATCGCCCTGCAGATTGAGCTTGCCGCGCAGCGGTGACGCCTTGCCGCTGAAACCCTGATACAGCGGCGCGATGTCGACCCCGTTCATGCGCTCGGTGAAGGAGAGCTGGATCGGCGACTGACGCAGGTCCAGCGCGCTGGAAGCCTGCAGCGAGCCGTCGTAGAGATTGGCGCCGAGAGAGTCGAGGCGCTGGCGCCCGCCGCTACCGCTGGTGGCGAGCTCGACGTCGCTCAGGTCGATACCCTTGACCTTGAGAGAATCCAGCGTCAGATGCCCTTCCTGCTCGAGCCCGGCGAGCCAGTCGACGGGAAGCAGCTCGGCGCCTTCGGCCGCGGCCAACGCCGGCGCGACGCCGAGCGCCGAGAGCCAGGCGGTGTCCTTGGCGTCGTCGCCCGTCGCATCGCCACCGGCATCCTGCGATCGCGGTGCCAGGTAGCGGTCCAGATCGAGCCGATCGCCGGCAAGATCGAAATTCAGCGCCTGACCATCGAACGTGGCGCCCAGCGAGCCGCGCAACTGGGTGTCATCCAGCGTCATCTGCAGATCGTCGAAGTCGATCCGTTGCGCATCGCCGGAGAACGGGCCGCTCAGCGACAGCGCGGTGAGCGCCTCGTCGTCGGCACTGTTCACCTCGATACCGAAGCGCGTCAGCCAGTCCCGCACCGACAGCGGCGCCAGTTCCATCCGGCCCTGATAGCGGGGCGCGTCGTTCAGTTGGGTGACGTTCACGCTGCCTTTCAGGTCCAGGCCATCGTCGCCGGTCAAAACGAGGTCGCCGAGCGTGGCGGTCTGGGCCTGGAAATCGGCCGCCGCATCGCCCTGAAGATCCAGCGACAGCGGTGTTTCCTGCATGGCGGAATGGTAGAGCGAAGCGCCAAGCTGAATGTCGTCGGCCCGGTACTGTTTCGCCCGGGTATCGGCGACCAGCGTGGCGACCTTCAGGTTGAGCGTCTGGGCCTGCTCGGCCAGTGTCGGCAGTTGCGCCTTGCCGTTGAGCGTCACGCTCTCGAAGGTATAGCGCCCCGCACCGAGATCCATCCGCATCTGGCTCTTGAGCTGCAGGTTGCCGTTCACATCCGGCTGGCGACCCTCGACATCGAAGGAGAGCTGGATCGGGAACGACGATTGCGGGCTGACATTGCTGCTTTGCAAACTGAGGTTGGCCAGCGTGATGTCCAGCGGCTTCTGCCGATCGACGTAATTCACCTGGCTGTTGGAGACCTTGATACTGGCGATGTCGAACGCCACCGCCTGATCGGCGCCCGGCTTCAGGCCGGGGCCCTTTTTCTCTGATGTCTCTTTCTCTGATTTCTCTGGCTGCGCCGGTTTCGACGACTCGGCCCCCTTCTGACCCTCGTTCTCGGCCAGGCGATCCAGCAGCACCTGCCAGTTGCCCTGGCCCTGCGCATCGCGGGCGAGATTGAGGCGCATGCCATCGAGGATCAGGCCGTCGACCGAGACGTCTCCGGTCAGCAGCGGCGTGAACGCCACGCTGACCTCGGCGTTGTCGAAGCCGACGAAGGGCGCATCCTCCCGGGACTGCTCGGGAAGCCAGGCTTCGGCATCCTTGACGCTGACGCCGATGCGCGGATAGAAGGACCACGACAGCGGGCCGTCGAGACGCAGCTCAAGGCCGCTCTGGTTGCGAACCGCCTCGATCAGACGCGGCTTGAGATCGTTCGGATCGAAGAACGTGGTGATATAGACCACCGCCACCACGACCAGAATCCCCAGGACACCGACTGCCGCCAGCAGCGTTCTGAACAGCCCCTTCATTCCCATCCCCCCTGTGCGTGATCGACAGACGCCAGCGGCCGATGGACGGTACATCGTCGCCACGTCGCGCGACCAGGAATCGCTCTACCGGGAACGACTGGATGATGCGACTCGACGTGCTGTGTGGCTTCCGGCATGCCCCCTGTGTCTCCTTGTCGGCAGAACGGCCTGACTGATCGGTGGGCGGCGAAGATCGCCGCCCGATAAACACCGCCATTGTAGCGGATGCAGGGCTCGATTCACTATAATGGCCGATTCTCGCCAACCGTACCGGGAGATTCCCCACGCATGTCCGAGCGCATCGCCACGGTGTCGCGCGACACCAACGAGACGCAGATCACGGTCACGGTCAACCTGGACGGCAGCGGCCGCCTGGATTGCCAGACCGGGGTTCCTTTCCTCGACCACATGCTGGATCAGGTGGCTCGCCACGGCATGATCGACCTGACAATCGATGCCAAGGGCGATCTCGAGATCGACGAGCACCACACCGTCGAGGATCTCGGCATTACTCTGGGGCAGGCCTTCGCCCAGGCGATCGGCGACAAGCGGGGCATTCGTCGCTACGGCCACGCCTACGTGCCGCTCGACGAGGCGCTGTCTCGCGTGGTGATCGATTTCTCCGGCCGTTCGGGCCTGTTCATGGATGTCGAATTCACCCGCGCGACCATCGGCCGGCTGGACACGCAGCTGTTCTGGGAGTTCTTCCAGGGCTTTGTCAATCACGCCCAGGTCACGCTGCACATCGACAATCTCAAGGGCTTCAACGCCCACCATCAGGCGGAAACCATCTTCAAGGCGTTCGGCCGGGCATTGCGTGCCGCGGTCGAGGAAGACCCCCGCATGGCAGGCCAGATGCCATCGACCAAAGGCAGCCTGTGATACCGCCCATCGCCACCACCGAATCAGCGAGGAAACCGCAATGACGATCGCCGTGATCGATTACGGAATGGGTAACCTGCACTCCGTGGCCAAGGCGCTCGAGCACGTCACCCATGAAAACGTCATGGTGACCCGCGATCCGCGCTCGATTCGCGGTGCCTCGCGCCTGGTGCTGCCCGGCCAGGGCGCGATCCGCGACTGCATGGGCGAACTGCAGCGCACCGAGCTCGAAGGCCTGGTCAAGGATCTGCTCGAGGAGCAGGCCAAGCCGCTGCTGGGTATCTGCGTCGGCCAGCAGATGCTGTTCGACCGCAGCGAGGAGAACGGCGGCGTCGACTGCCTGGGCTTCCTCCCCGGTCGCGTGCGTCACTTCGGCCACAAGCTGACCACGCCCGAAGGCGAGCGCCTGAAAGTGCCGCACATGGGCTGGAACCGTGTAGCGCAGCATCACCAGCATCCGCTGTGGAACGGCATCGAGGACGGCGCGAGGTTCTACTTCGTGCACAGCTATTACGTCGAGGCCGCCAGCGATGCCGATATCTTCGGTACTACCAATTATGCCGACGTCGACGCCCATGTGGTCACCGGTCGCGGTACCGTCTTCGCGGTCCAGTTCCACCCGGAGAAGAGCGCCGGGGACGGCCTGCAACTGCTGGAAAATTTCGTCAACTGGGCGCCCTAGGCACCATCCGAAAAGTGGCTGCGCTCACCCATATGGCGTTAGAAATTGGCTCAAGATACTCATTTACCCTCTGTAAACTCCGTTCTTTCGCCGATTTTTGTCTTATCTGGTCATCGCGCCGACTTCTCGGACAGCACCTAACCGACTCACAGTCAAAGGATTCGAAGCCATGCTGGTGATTCCCGCCATCGATCTCAAGGACGGCCAGTGCGTGCGCCTCAAGCAGGGCCGCATGGATGATGCGACCTCCTACGGGGACGATCCGGTCGCGATGGCCGCACGCTGGGTCGAGGCCGGCGCGCGGCGGCTGCACCTGGTCGATCTCAACGGCGCCTTCGAGGGCAAGCCGGTCAACGGCGACGCCGTCACGGCCATTGCCCGCGCCTATCCGGATCTGCCGATCCAGATCGGCGGCGGCATCCGCAGTGCCGAGACCATCGAGCACTATCTCGCTGCCGGGGTGAGCTACGTGATCATCGGCACCAAGGCGGTCAAGGAACCCGACTTCGTCGGCGAGATGTGCCGCCGGTTCCCGGGCCACGTGATCGTCGGCCTGGACGCCCGCGACGGCTTCGTCGCCACCGATGGCTGGGCCGAGGTATCCACGGTCAAGGCGGTGGATCTGGCTAGGCGATTCGCCGACGACGGCGTTTCCTCGATCGTCTATACCGACATTGCCCGCGACGGCATGATGCAGGGCGTCAACGTCGAAGCCACCGCGCAACTCGCCCGCGACGGCGGCCTGCCGGTGATCGCCTCGGGCGGCGTGACCGATCTGGAAGACATTCGTGCGCTGGCCAAGGTCGCCGACAGCGGCATCATCGGCGCCATCACCGGACGCGCCATCTACGAAGGCTCGCTCGACGTCGCCGAGGCACAGGCGCTGAGCGATTCGATTCAGGGCGATTCGATGCGTGGCGACCGGATCGACACCGCGGGAGTCCGCTCATGACACTGGCCAAACGCATCATTCCCTGTCTCGACGTCGACGCCGGCCGCGTGGTCAAGGGCGTCAATTTCGTGGGGATTCGCGACGCCGGCGATCCGGTCGAGATCGCCAAGCGCTACAACCAGCAGGGCGCCGACGAGATCACCTTTCTCGACATCACCGCCAGCCATGAAGATCGCGGCACCACCGTCGAGATGGTCGAGCGCATCGCCGGCGAGGTGTTCATTCCGCTGACCGTGGGCGGCGGCATTCGTCGCTGCGAGGATATTCGCACCATGCTCAATGCCGGCGCGGACAAGGTCTCGATCAATACCGCCGCCGTCACCAACCCGGATTTCGTGCGCGAGGCCGCCGAGCGCTTCGGCAGCCAGTGCATCGTGGTGGCGATCGACGCCAAGAAGGTCAGCGCCGAAGGCGAACCGCCGCGCTGGGAGATATTCACCCACGGCGGGCGCCGCCCGACCGGGCTGGACGCCGTGGACTGGGCGCGCAAGATGGTCGAGTACGGCGCCGGCGAGCTGCTGCTGACCAGCATGGACCGTGACGGCACCAAGGTGGGCTTCGATCTCGGCGTGACTCGCGCGATCAGCGATGCGGTCGAGGTGCCGGTGATCGCTTCCGGCGGTGTCGGCAACCTCGATCATCTGGTGGCCGGGGTCAAGGAAGGCGGTGCCGATGCGGTACTCGCCGCCAGCATCTTCCACTTCGGCGAGTACACGATTCCTGACGCCAAGCGCTACATGGCCGAGCATGGCATCGAGATGCGCCTCTGAGGCCATTGCCGAGCGAACCTGGCGATCCCAAAGCGCCGCGCCTGAATTCCAGGCGCGGCGCTTGCGTTTTCTACTCCCAACACAGATTACCGTAGCCAGCGATTGGCCCGATAATCGCCATCATCAAGGCAGATAGCGCGCCTCGAGAACGCCGTCGAGCTCGGCGGAGGGAATCATCAACTGCGGCTGCCCCGCCGCGTACGGCGCCAGATCGTAGACCTGGTACTTCACCGCCAGCCCGTCCACCAACGGCGCCACGTTGTCGGATAGCGCGAACGGCCACTGCATCTCTGACAATCCGCTGGCCTGGTCGGTCTTCAGCCAGCGCTGATGCGCCCGCTTCAACGCCGCCTCGTAAGCCGGCCGCTGCCCCGGAAGCAGCATGTCGTCGAGAGCCACCACCTGCTGCGTGTCGCGATCGATCACCAGGTAAGAGGTTAGCGGCAGGCCGTGGGCACCGCCGCTATACAGATAACCGTCGAGCTCGATCACCAGCAGGTCGTCGTGATCCGCCACGATGTCCGCCCTGAGATCGGCCTCGAAGCCGGGCAGTTCCGGTACGTCCTGGCGGGCGCTGCGGGCGGCCGCGAATACCTGATCGGCGAAGTCATCGAAAGAACGGGCCTGCCCCATGGCGTTGCCGTCGGGGCTCTCGCTGAGTCCGCTCGCCAGCCCGAACAGCCGCCGTTCGAGTTCGTCGGAGAGCCGTGGCGATTCAGGGAAGCGCAGGTAGGCGGCGTTGACGGTGGCGCAGCCGTCACCCTCGCAGCCGGGCTCGTGTACGCTTTTCACTACCGGCTCGGTGCGCAGCGCATCGCCGCTCCATCCCAGACTCTGGCAACCCGCCAGCATCACTGTCGCCAATGCCAGGCCACCGACCAACCAACGTTTCTGCATGATGTTCCTCCTTGAACGTTATTTTTGCGCGTCGGCCGCTACCGCGGTTATTGGCCTCCAATCGCCTTGCTCCTGTCTTTCCATCGACAAGCCGTTATCAACAGACTCTGGCACGACCAGCTTATCCACAACCGGTCGACGCCGATCAATCGAGGCTCAGGCCCAGATTGCTGACGCCTTGGTTGCGTCCCAATGCGCGCAGCGCCGAGAGATCATCGAGTTTGGGGGCGGCCTCGAGCGCTTCGAGCACCGCGTCCTGAAAATCACGTTCGTCCTCCATCAGCTCGTGCTCGCGGAACAGCGCATCGAGCCGCTCGGCGTCCTCGCTGCCCTCGGTCATCTCGATATAGGCGCGTACGCCATTGCGGGAAACCCGGCCCACCTCCAGCGCGGCCTCCGGGGCTTCGCCGCGCAGGGCATCCAGCAGCGTGGTCAATGCCATGACGCTCTCCGTCGCCCGTCGCGCACCGAAGCTGTCGTCGTCTTCCGGCGGCTCGATTTCGGCCAGCTTCTCGGCCTGCTTGTCGAAGTCGATCCGGGCCGAGGCGACCTTGAGCCGTTCCCATACCAGATCCAGCACATTGTTCATCACGCTCGGATTGCCGTGGCCGCTCATGCCGGCATAGAGCGCGTAGTTGGGCACCAGGCGTTCGCTCAGCGCCGCCATGAAAGCGATCTGCTGGCGCGCGTCGAGCTGGCGGAGTCTGGCGTTAAAGCTACCCGTGGGCTTTGTCATGAATTCCTCGTCAATCTGGCCACATCAAATGCATCGGCACGCGACCACCGGCATCGAAAACGACCCCTTCGGCGCGCAATTTCTCGTGCTGGCGCTGGGCGCCGCCGTGCTCCGCGATTCGTCGGCTGGCGCCAATGACCCGGTGCCATGGCAGATCGTGCCCCGCGGGCAGCTGCCGCATCGCCGTCCCGACCAGGCGCGCCGTGGCGCCTTCGGTCATCCGGGCGATCCGCCCGTAGGTGGTGACGCGCCCCGCGGGTATCTGCGCCACGATGGTATAGATCTGTTCCAGGATCTGGGCACGAATGGCCATCGCTAAAACCCCATTCCTCGCTTGTGGAGTGGTCCGGTCGTCCCCATCATTGGACCTATCATGCATATCTACTTTCTTCAGCATAGCCCGCTGTTCGGCCCCGCCCGCATGGCGGATTGGCTCACTGGCATGGGCCACAGCTACAACCACTGCCGACTGGACGAGGGCGAACTGCCACCGCCACTGGCCAACTGCGACGCGCTGGTACTGCTCGATGCGCTGCAACCGCCCGATGCCACGCTGCTCAAGCGCGAGCGCAAGCTGGTGGATCGCGCCTTGAAAAGCAACAAGCCGGTGCTCGGCATCGGCTTCGGTGCCGGCCTGATCGCCGAGGCGCTCGGCGCCATCGTTTCGCCCGCCGTGCAGCCGGAAATCGGCTGGCAGCCGCTGACCCTGGCGGACGAAAGCTCCTTCGACCTGCCGGAAACCTTCGACGCCCTGCTCTGGCATCGCGACATCTTCGGCCTGCCGGATGGCTGCCTGCCGCTGGGCAGCACGCCGGCCGGCCCGGTCCAGGGGTTCGCCTGGGATCTGGGCCGCGTCGTCGCGCTGCAATGCCATCTGGAGCTGACGGCCCAGGGTACGGCGGCGCTGTGCGATCACGACCTGCCGGCAGCCAACGCCGCGCCCTACGTACAGACTCGCGACGAGATTCTTGACGACCCGAGACGGTTCGATCGGCAGGCGGCACTACTGGACCGGATCATGACCCAGTGGCTGGGCGAGCGTTGAGCTAGATATCCTTGCTCCTAACCGGCCTGTTCGCGCTCCCACTGCCGGGCGACCGCCAGACAGCTGTCCCAATCCCCGACGTGCAGTGTCGGCCGGGGCTGATGCTCGATCTGGTGGCGATACATCGGGTCGTAGTACTCCTGCAACAGCGGTGCCAGCCAGGCCTCGTGAGCCTGCACGTTGCCGTGGCGCTGGGCCACGAAGGCCCGTTGCTGCGCCTCGGTCAATCGCGCCAGACGCTCGCCGCCCAGACGCTTGCCGAGGCGCTTCAGAGCGCCGGAGAGCTGCTTGCGAAACAGCACTTCGCCCAGATGCGGGCCGTAGTCGCGATGATAGATCTCGCTCAGGTCCTCGATGTAATCCTTGCGGATCTGCTCCAGACGCCACTCCAGCGGCATCTCCACCCGGATACAGGGCGCGGCTTTCATTACCTGCCAGAAGGTGGCCGGAATCGCCAGCCGCCCGATACGCTGGGACTCGTCCTCGACCACCCGCGCATGAGGCAGGCGCATCAGGTCCAGCGTCAGGCCATGCTCGAAATCGATCTGCGATGGTCCGGCCAACGGATGCTGGCCGAAGGCCGACCCCTTGTGACGCGCGTGGCCTTCCAGGTCGACGCCAGAATCGAGCGAATTGACTAGCGCCGTCTTGGCGCAGCCGGTCAGACCGGCGACCAGCAGCAAGGGTGCCTGACTGTGGGCTTCCAGCGTTTCGATGAACCGGGTGCGCATCGCCTTCCAGCCACCGCGAATCCGTGGCAATGGATAGCCGCGCTCGGCGAGCCATTGCTGCGAGATCTTCGATCGCATGCCTCCGCGGAAGCAGTAGATCACGCTATCCGGCGCTGCCTTGATGGCTTGTTCCCAGGCGACCAACCGCGCTTCGCGGCTCTCGCCGGAGACCAGGCGGTTACCCAGCTCGACCGCGGAGGCCTGGCCGGCGTGCTTGTAGCGAATGCCGACCTCGCGGCGCTCGTCATCGTCCATCAACGGCAGGTTGATCGCCCCCGGCAAGGCGCCAGCGGCAAATTCGATCGGCGCCCGGACATCGATCAACGGTCGTTGGAGCAGCGCCAGATCGGCATCGATCAACTCATGGCTCGTTGCACGGCTCTTGTCGTCGTCCTTCAACCGCGTACCTCGATCAGGCTGGCACCGCCGCGCTTGCTGACGCATTCGCCGAACGCTTCCAGTTTGAGTTGATGCTGCCGCCCGATTCGCTCGACATCGTCGGCCCAGGCCGGATCCACCGCCAGCAGCAGGCCGCCGGAAGTCTGCGGATCGCACAGCCACTGCCAGTGGGCGGCGTCCATGTCCGGCAGCGCCTTGCCGATCGCCTCGCGATTGCGCGCGGTGCCACCCGGTACGGCGCCCTTGCGCCGATAGGCCTCGGCTTCGGCGAGCCGCGGCAGCTTGGCGAAATCGATCCGCGCTTCCACGCCGCTCGCCGCGCAGACTTCACTCAGATGCCCGGCCAGGCCGAAGCCGGTGACATCGGTCATGGCATGCACGCCTTCGACCTTGGCCAGTTCCTTGCCGATATCGTTGGCGATCAGCATCGTCTCGCGGGCCAGGCCGTGGTGACCGGCTTCCAGCAAGCCCTGCTTTTCCGCCGTCGTCAGCAGGCCGACGCCCAGCGGCTTGGTCAGATAGAGCAGGTCGCCCGGCTTGGCGCCGCTATTGAGCTTGAGGTTGTCGAGATCGACCAGGCCGTTGACCGAGAGCCCGAAGATCGGCTCCGGTGCATCGATGGAGTGGCCGCCCGCCAGGGCGACGCCCAGTTCGCGACAGACGGCCTGGGCGCCGGACATGACATCGCCGGCGATCTCCGCCGGCAGCTTGTCCAGCGGCCAGCCGAGAATGCCCAGCGCCATGATCGGCTCGCCGCCCATGGCGTAGACATCGCTGATGGCGTTGGTCGCGGCGATGCGGCCGAAGTCGAACGGATCATCGACGATCGGCATGAAGAAATCGGTAGTCGAGATCAGGCCGCGGCCGTCGCCCAGGTCATAGACGGCGGCATCTTCACGCCCCTGGTTGCCGACGATCAGATGCTTGCTGTTGGCGCCCGGCCCGGCCTTGGCAATGATGCGGTCGAGCACGTCGGGGGCGATCTTGCAGCCGCAGCCGGCCCCGTGGCTGTACTGCGTCAGGCGAATGGCACTCATGGTCTGTTCCTCGTCTCTTTCCTGGGGATATCGATCCTGGCTGGCAGTTTACCCGACGCGGCGACGAGACTCAGCGCCGGCGACACGATCCCCGCCGGCGACAAGACAGGCGGCCCCGTGGACCGCCACGTTCACAGCGCTTCCAGCGCCTCGGCCAGCTTGTCGACCGCCACCACCTGCATGCCGGCAGGCGCCTTCTTGGGCGCATTGCCGCGCGGCACGATGGCCCGCGTGAAGCCATGCTTGGCGGCTTCGATGATGCGCTCCTGGCCGCTGGGTACCGGACGGATCTCGCCGGACAGCCCCACTTCGCCGAACACCACCAGTTCCCGTGGTAACGGCCGGTTCTGAAGACTGGAGACCACGGCGAGCAGGACCGCCAGGTCGGCGCTGGTCTCGAGCACCTTGACCCCGCCGACGACGTTGAGGAAGACATCCTGGTCGCCGGTAAACAGCCCGCCGTGCTTGTGCAGCACGGCCAGCAGCATCGCCAAGCGGTTGTGATCGAGCCCCACCGCGACGCGACGCGGGTTGCCCAGCGCAGACTCGTCGAGCAGTGCCTGCACTTCGACCAGAATCGGCCGTGTGCCTTCCCACACCACCATCACCAGACTGCCGGAGGCCAGCTCCTCGCTTCGCGACAGGAAGATCGCGCTGGGATTCTTGACCTCCTTGAGGCCGAGCTCGACCATCGCGAACACGCCGAGTTCGTTGATCGCGCCGAAGCGATTCTTCTGCCCGCGCAGGGTGCGGAACCGGGAGTCGCTGCCGCCTTCGAGCAGCAGCGAGGCGTCGATCATGTGTTCGAGCACCTTGGGGCCGGCCAGCGTGCCGTCCTTGGTGACATGGCCGACCAGCATCAACACGGTGTTGCTCTGCTTGGCGAAGCGCGTGAGTGCCGCCGCCGACTCCCGGACCTGGGCGACGCCGCCGGGCGCGGAGCCGATATCTTCCAGGTGCATGGTCTGGATGGAGTCGATGATCAGCACTTCGGGGCGTTCCCGCTCGGCCACGGCCAGCAGCGTCTCGATGCTGGTCTCGGCGAGCATCTTGAGCCCCTGGGTCGGCAGTTGCAGACGGTGGGCGCGCATCGCCACCTGGGACAACGACTCCTCGCCGGTGACATAGAGCACGCGTTTGCTCTGGGCCAGGCGGCAGGCAGTCTGCAGCAGCAGCGTCGACTTGCCGGCGCCGGGATGGCCGCCCAGCAGCACGGCCGAACCGGGCACCAGGCCGCCGCCGAGGACGCGGTCGAACTCTTCGAACGTCGAACTGAAGCGCGGCACCTCGGTAAGATCGACGCCGGAAAGATCGACAACCTCTCGCGACAGCGCGCCGGCATAACCGCCCCGAGCACCACTGCCGCTCGCGGGTGCGCCGGGCCGGGCGCCGCCGACCCTGACCTCGCTCAGCGTGTTCCACTCGCGGCAGTTGCTGCACTGGCCCTGCCATTTGCTGTAGTCCGCACCGCATTCGGTGCAGACGAAGGCGCTTTTCGCTTTTGCCACGCGCGGCGGTCTCCATCAAGCAGGTGAATGGCAGACATGCATGGTGCCATAGATGGCTTTTCCACACCGGCTGCCCGTTGACGACTGTCCTTCAACGACAAGAGGCGGCCAATGGCCGCCTCGATCTGCTCGTCAGCGTAACGATTACTGACGGTTCAGGCGCAGCATCTCGCCGTTTTCGAAACGACGGCGCTGGGGATCGATCAACTCCAGCGTGCTGTCATCGATCTTCTGGAAGTAGTAGATCTGGCCTTCGCCGTTCGGCGTCAGCTCATAAACCGTTGCCTGCGGATCGACCGCCGTTCCGCTCATCGTTTCCCACTGGCCTTCGTACTGCTCCGGATCCGGGTTCTGCGGATGATTCCGGTAGTCGGCCTCGAGGGTGAAGGTGCGCTCGGCGGCAGGCGACGACTCGGTGCCGCTGAGGTCGACGGTCAGGTCGATACCATCACAGCTGCGGCAAGGCAGCGTGCCTTCGTAGGTGGTCGTGGTCGACGACATTCCGGCAGAGGAATCGGCGGTGCCGGTCTGCGTTTGGGTGCCACCGCTGGCACAACCGGCCAATACGGCAACCGTGGCGGCGCTGGCCAGCAACGTCCTGATCTGCATATCGGTTCTCCTTCACTTCTGGGCCATATAGGCCGCCTTGGCGGCCACATGATGACAGGATAGCGGTAAGTTTCCCGCGTGACACCCCATTCAGCCACCACGGCTCAGGCTGCCACGCGCAAACGGCTCAATCCAGCGTCGGATAGTCGGTGTAACCCTCGGCCCCGCCACCATAGAAGGTTTCCGGATTCGGCTCGTTGAGCGCGGCATCCCGACGGAAGCGCTCGACCAGATCCGGGTTGGCGATGTAGGGACGCCCGAAGGCAGCGGCATCTCCCAGTCCGTTTTCGATCAGCGCTTGTGCACGTTGGGCGGTGTAGTGCCCGCAGTAGATCAGCGTGCCGATGAAACGCTCGCGCAGGTCACGGCGGAAATCGTCGCTCAACTGCGGGCCTTCGCCAGTCCAGTCGGGCTCGTTGATGTGCAGGTAGGCGATCTGGCGACGGCTCAATTCGCTGGCCAGATAGCGCATCATCGCTTCGGGCTCGTCATCCGACAGACCGAAGATTTCGATGAAGGGCGACAGCCGCACACCGATGCGCCCGGCTCCCATGACCTCGTTCACGGCATCGACGACTTCCAGCAGCAGACGGGCTCGGTTGACCACGTTGCCACCGTAGCGGTCGTTGCGCCGGTTGCTGCCGGTAGCGAGAAACTGCTGCAGCAGATAGGCGTTGGCGGCGTGCACCTCGACCAGATCAAAGCCAGCACGCTTGGCGCGCCTGGCAGCCTGGCGGTAGTCGTCGATCAGGCCGGGGATCTCGTCCAGCGTCAGCGCCCGTGGCGTGCTGGTCGGATGCTGGCCGGAACTGCCGTCCTCGAACTCGACGAAACAGTTGGCGCCCTCGGCGCGCAAGGCGCTGGGCGCGACGGGCGCCTGACCTTCCGGCTGCACCATCTCGTGAGAGATGCGGCCCACATGCCAGAGCTGCAGGGCGATCCGCCCGCCGGCACCATGCACGGCATCGACGACCTGGCGCCAGCCGGTTTCCTGATCGTCGGTCCAGATGCCCGGCGTGTAGACATAGCCTCGTGCCGTGGGCGAAATGTTGGTCGCTTCGCTGATGATCAGACCCGCGCCGGCCCGTTGGGCGTAATATTCGGCCTGCAGTGCGCCGGGGATGCTGTCCGGCGTCCGAGCGCGAGTCAGTGGCGCCATCATGACGCGATTGGCGAGTTCGACATCACCGACGGTGATGGGCGAAAGCAGCTTGTCGTAGGCCATGGAATTCCTTCGAAGATAGGGATGTAAATCGTGAATCGGATATTCCGTAGATGAGGCCGTTAGAGCACTAATCAACCCGAACGTTCATATTCCCCGGCTGGCTTGCACCGATTCGAGCCTGACGTCACTATGAGCGCTGCCCTGCCGCAGTTGTCTGCATCGTATCCATTACGTGTCCGCGAGAGATCATGAGTCGATTCTGGAGCCCCGCCGTTCGCGCCCTGACCCCCTACGTACCGGGTGAGCAGCCACGCGAGAAACTGATCAAGCTCAATACCAACGAAAATCCCTATCCGCCTTCTCCCGCCGTCGAGGCGGTATTGCAACGGTTCGCGGTGGATCATCTGCGTCTCTACCCGGACCCGGAATCTTCGGCACTGCGTCAGGCGCTGGCGAAGACCTATGGTGTCGAGCCGGAACAGGTCTTCGTCGGCAACGGCTCCGACGAGGTATTGGCGCTGGCGTTCCAGACCTTCTTCTGCCAGCCGAAGCCGCTGCTGATGCCGGCGATCAGTTACAGCTTCTACCCGGTCTACTGCAAGCTGTACGACATTGCCTATCGCACCGTGGCGCTGAACGATCACTGGCAGATCGCCCTGGAAGCTTTCGATACCGATAACGGCGGGGTCGTGTTCGCCAACCCCAACGCGCCGACCGGCCACGGTCACCCGCGCCAGGCCATCGCCCGTCTGCTCGAACGTATCACCGAGAGCGTCGTGCTGGTCGATGAGGCCTATGTGGATTTTGGCGGCGAAAGCGCCATCCCGCTGGTCGACGAACATCCCAACCTGCTGGTCACCGGAACGTTGTCCAAATCGCGCAGTCTGGCGGGGCTGCGCGTGGGTTACGCCATCGGCTCGCGCGAGCTCATCGAAGGGCTGGAGCGGGTCAAGAACTCGTTCAACTCCTATCCGATCGACACGCTGGCCAGCGACGTCGCCATCGCTTCGCTGGAAGATCACGAACACTTCCGGGCCTGCTGCGAACGGGTCGTCGCGACGCGGGAGTGGACGCGCCAGCAGCTCGAGGCTCTGGGGTTCGAAGTCCTGCCGTCACAGACCAATTTCCTGTTCGTGCGTCATCCGGAACGCAGTGGCGCGATGATTTTCAGCGAACTGCGTGAACGCGGCATTCTGGTGCGTCATTTCGACAAGGATGGACTGCGCGATTTCCTGCGCATCTCGATCGGCACCGATGACGAGATGCGCAGCCTGATCGAAGCACTCCAGGCCACGCGCCAGGCATAGTGGCAGCGCGATATCGTCACAACGGTATCCCTTTCCTGCCCAACCCCAGCAGCCGCCGCTCTCTTCAGGGCGGCGGTCATGCATGACGGCCAGCCAGCGCTCCACCACGAAATCCGGCATGAACGGTTTTTCTTCCGGAACACGACGCTGAGACGGCCGGAAAAGAGAGGTGTCGGTCGTGTCACCAGCGACTCGGCGCCCAGGTCTTCGAATCGCTTCTCCGGCGAGCCCCCTGGCGCTCATCATGAAGCAGGCCAATCGCGCTAAACAGCAGTTGTACGGTTGACTGAAAGCCTGTCGCAGCTAAAAGGCACTTAAATGATCAGTTACCTAGGGTCTGTTGACGTTTCACATGGGCAGC
>NZ_NHOU01000041.1 GCF_002179555.1 Salinicola salarius
ATGGGTGTCCGGTTTTAGTGAACCACTACAGTGCGGTCAGCTATCGCGACAAGGATGCTCAGGAGCTGATCAAAGATCTCAAGAAGGCCTGTCCCGAGGGGGTTAATGTCTATTTTGAGCGTGGGGGGCGCGCTACTGGAAGCGGCGCTTAACAATTTACGCGATCATGGACGTATCGCCGTATGTGGCATGATCGAGCGCTACAATGACACGACACCGCAACCGGGACCGTCGAACCTATTTTTGTTGACCTCCAAGCGAGCACGTATGCAGGGCTTCATTGTCGGGGAGAACTGGGACCACTACCTGCAGTTTCTGGACGAGGTGGCGCCGCATGTTGAGCATGGCGACATCGATTATCAGGAACTATTGAGGAGGGACTCGAGAGAGCCCCGGATGCTTTCCTCAAGCTCTTCGAAGGGGGAAATCAGGGCAAGATGCTGGTGCGCTTGCACACCTGACCCGTGTAGCAGAGTCGTCGACCGCTAACCGCCAAACCTTGCGATGGCAGACGCCGCCCGACAGGTGGCGCCTTTATGGTGGTGCGTCAGTCAGGCGCTGTTCCCGAGGGTGGGGCCTCGGGATAACTTGGGGGGTAAGTCCCCTACGGGAAACCGTTAGGGGCTGTTGACGTTTCACCTGGTTAGCCAGAGCAACCCACACGCCATGGTCACCATGTTCTCCTAATTCCGCTTCAGCTTGTCATAACGGAACGCCTTTGCGCGGTGTGCTTTAACTGCGCAAAGGCGTTCGCGACCAAGTGTCGGTAGCGTTACAGCCCTTTGTCCAGGTCGGCATTGCCTCTGGCTGAGCGATCGGTGACGGCTTGAGCCGTCTCGCCATACAGCTTCGAAGAGGCGGGAAGCGGTTTTCGGCAAATGATTCGGTGGAGCACGCGCGTTTCGCCGCATTTCGTAACTATTAAGCGTGTAAATGCGGTGTTGTCTTCAAGCCGAGCCGACATGGAGACCTCGGCCGATGTATCGATGGTGGATGCTATTTCGGTTCAGCCATCTTTGCGCGGGAGCTGACCATTAGCGTTTTGTCTAATGAAATTAGATTCCGTAAATGTTGACGCTTCACGACCAGACATGACAAATTCGAAAGCCAGCGAACGCAGCAAAGTCTGCAACGGATGAAGGAGCCTTGCTATGCGCTTTCAGGGACGGGTGGCCATCGTGACAGGAGCCGGCAGCGGTATTGGGCGCGCCACGGCGCTGCGCCTGGCGAGCGAAGGCGCCAGCTTGGCACTGGTCGACTGGTCCGCGGAAGGGCTGGCGCAGACCCGGGAGCAGTTGCCCTACGACACCGAGTCGCTGACGTGCGAGATCGACATTGCCGACGAGGCGGCGGTCGAGACCGTCGTGTCTCAGACGCTCGAGCGTTTCGGACAGGTCGACGTGCTCTGCAACAACGCTGGCATCACCGGCAGCGGCTATCCGCCGATCGCCGAGCAGGAACGTGGCGAATGGGAACGGGTCTTGGGCGTCAACCTGATCGGGACGATGCTGTTCATCAAACATGTCGCTCCATCCATGCAGGCGCGCGGTCAAGGCTCCATCGTCAATACCGCCTCGGTGGCCGGCATTCGCTCCGGGGCCGGCGGCAACGCCTACAGCGCCTCTAAGGCTGCCGTCATCAACCTCACCATGACCAGTGCCTGTGATCTGGGCGAGTTCAACGTGCGGGTCAATGCAGTCTGCCCCGGCCTGGTCGAGACCGGCATGACACGACGCGTCTTCGAGACCGCCCGTGCCAGGGGCAAAGAGTACAAGCTCGGTTCGCGCTGCGAGCTTCGCCGTTACGGGCATCCCAAGGAGGTCGCCGCGGCGATCGCCTTCCTGGCCAGCGACGATGCTAGCTTTATCACCGGTCAGGCGTTGCCGGTAGATGGCGGGAACACCGCCTCGCTCAACCTGCCCGGCATGAAAGTCTGACGCCACAACAGAACTGCACAGGAGCAAGGCCATGACGGCTCAGTCACACAACCGGGAGGATGGCAGCTTACCTATCTGCGGCGGCAAGGATCTGCCGGGCTTTCACCAGGTGCTGGGATACCGTCAGGTGGCGTGGAGCGAGGAGGAGGCCGTCATCGAGCTGGAGATCGCTCCTCGTCATCTCAATCTGGGCGGGGTCATCCACGGCGGCGTACTCACTTCGCTCCTCGACGTCGTGCTGGCCCAGGCGGGCGTCTACTGCCCCTATCCGGGCCGCATCCGCAAGGCCATCACCCTGTCGTTGACCACTACCTTCACCGGGTAGTGCTCGGATGGCGTGATTCGCGCCGTGGGAACCAGGCGGGCAGGGGGGAGCCGGGTATTCAACAGCTCCGGGGAAATACGCGATCAGGACGGGAGGCTGCTCGCCATCGGCGAAGGCACCTTCCGTCTGCGTTCCGGCAGCGAACATCCAGAAGGGGTGCCGTTTACTCTTGCGGCACAGGACAACAAGGAAAACAGCCATGTTTGAGCTTTCGGAAAAAGCGCAGCAGATCCGGGATCGGTTGCTGACCTTCATGGATCAGCACATCTATCCCAACGAGCACGTCTTCCACGAGCAGACGGCCCAGGCGGAGAACCGCTGGGTGCCGCCGCCCATCCTGGAGGAGCTCAAGGCCAAGGCGAAGGAGCAGGGGCTGTGGAACCTGTTCCTGCCGGAAAGCGAGTTCGGCGCCGGGCTGAGCAACTTCGAGTACGCCCACCTCTGCGAGGTGATGGGACGTTCGCACATCGCCTCGGAGGTCTTCAACTGCTCGGCCCCGGATACCGGCAACATGGAGGTCCTGGCCCGCTACGGCACCCCGGAACAGCAGGAGCAGTGGCTGCGCCCGCTGCTCGACGGCGAGATCCGCTCCTGCTTCTCCATGACCGAACCCGAAGTCGCCTCGTCGGACGCCACCAACATCGCCTGCGAGATCCGACGCGAAGGCGACGAGTACGTCGTCAACGGCCGCAAGTGGTGGTCCTCCGGCGCCATGACCACGACCTGCAAGATTGCCATCGTCATGGGCAAGAGTGACCCTGGTGCCGAGCGTCACAAGCAACAGTCGATGATCCTGGTGCCGCTTGATACCCCCGGGGTGAAGATCGTGCGCCCACTGACCGTCTTCGGCTACGACCATGCGCCGCACGGCCATGCCGAGATCCACTACGATAACGTGCGGGTGCCGGCCAGCAATATGCTGCTGGGAGAGGGGCGTGGCTTCGAGATCGCCCAGGGCCGCCTGGGCCCGGGGCGCATCCACCACTGCATGCGCACCATCGGCGTGGCCGAACGCGCCCTGCAGGCGATGTGCGAACGCGTTCACGAGCGCGAGGCGTTCGGCAAGCCGCTGGCCAGGTTCGACTCCATCCGCAAGGACATCGCCCGCTCGCGAATCGAGATCGAGCAGACCCGTCTGCTGACCCTCAAGGCGGCGCACATGATGGATACGGTGGGCAACAAGGTGGCACGCCAGGAAATCGCCATGATCAAGGTGGCGGCGCCGAGCATGGCGCTGAAGGTCCTTGATCGGGCCATCCAGGCGCACGGGGCGATGGGGGTCTGCCAGGACAGCTTCCTGGCCGCTTCATGGGCGCGCATTCGCACCCTGCGTCTGGCAGATGGACCGGACGAGGTGCATCTGGATGCCATCGCCAAGCTCGAGATGCGTCCCTACGCCCCGCAGCGCTGATCCCGACTGTCTTCAGAGCTCGACCACCCGCGGGGATGGTCGGGCTTCCGAATCCCTGAAAGGAAGCTCTACCCATGAACAATCCATTGTTCGATTTGACCGGCAAGGTGGCGCTAATCACCGGTTCTACCAAGGGCATCGGCCGCTCGATCGCCGAGGAAATGGCCAAGTGCGGGGCCAAGGTGGTGATCTCGAGCCGCAAGGCGGACGCCTGCGAGGCCGTGGCCAACGAACTGAAGGAGGCGGGCCACGAGGCCGTCGCCGTGCCCTGTCACGTGGGCCGCAAGGAGGACCTGCAGCGTCTCGTCGACATCACCCTGCAGACCTGGGGGCGTATCGACGTGCTGGTCTGCAACGCCGCCACCAACCCGGTGTACGGTCCGACCAGCGGGATGACCGATGACGCCTGGGACAAGATCATGGATACCAACGTCAAGGGCACCTTCTGGCTCACCAACATGGTGCTGCCGCAGATGGCCGAGCGCGGCGAGGGTAGCGTGATCCTACTGTCGAGCATCGCTGCGCTACGGGGCAATACCGTGATCGGCACCTACGGTGTCTCCAAGGCGGCCGAAGCGGCACTGGCACGCAACCTGGCGGTGGAGTGGGGGCCCAAGGGCATCCGCGTCAACGCCATCGCGCCGGGACTGATCCGCACCGATTTCGCCAAGGCCCTGTGGGAGGATCCGAAGCGTGTCAAGCAGGCTGAGGACAAGACGCCGCTGCGTCGCATCGGCGACCCCGTGGATATCGCCGGGCTGGCTGTGTTCTTGTCGACTCCCGCCAGTGCCTACATCACCGGACAGGTGATCGTGGCGGATGGCGGCGAAACGGCCTGCTGAGGTTCCTCATGAGCGATCCACAACTGATCGAGGTACTGCCGGCGCACCGCTTCGATGAAGCGGCGCTGGCCCGCTATCTCCGCGACTATCTTCCGGCCATGGACGATCTGAGCGTACTCCAGTTCCAAGGCGGGCAGTCCAATCCCACCTACCTGCTAGAAACGGCCGGGCGCCGTTACGTGCTGCGCAAGAAGCCGCCCGGCAAGGTGCTGCCTTCGGCGCACATGGTGGAGCGCGAATACCGGGTGATCCGTGCCCTGGCGGAGCACACGGCGCTGCCCGTGCCGCAGACCCACGTGCTGTGCGAGGACGACGGCATCATCGGCACGCCGTTCTACGTCATGGACTACATCAGTGGACGGGTGCTGACCCATCCGGCGCTGCAGGAAGTGGAGAAGGCCGGACGCCGGGACATTCACATGGCGGCCATCGCCACCCTGGCCGAACTGCACCAGGTCGATCCGGACGCGGTGGGGCTGGGCGACTACGGCAAGCCGAAGGGCTACGTCGCGCGCCAGGTCAAGCGCTGGAGCGGGCAGTACCAGGCCTCGCGCACCGGTGACATGCCGGCTATGGAGCGGCTGATGACCTGGCTGCCGGAGCATATGCCGGCACGTGACGAAAGCGCCATCGCGCACGGCGACTATCGCCTGGGCAACCTGATCTTCGCCCCCGACGAGCCGCGCGTAGCGGCGATTCTCGACTGGGAGCTGTCCACTCTGGGGCACCCGCTGGCGGATCTGGCCTACTGCTGCCTGCCGTACCACTTGCCCGCCGACATGGAGGGCATGCGCGGTCTGATCGGCACTGACCTGCAGGCGCAGGGAATTCCCTCCGAAGCGGAAGTACTCGAGCGTTACTGTCGCAGGACAGGACGCCAGGAGATCGGCGACTGGCACGTGTTCTTGGCGTTCTCGCTGTTCCGCCTAGCGGCGATCCTGCAGGGGGTCTACGCCCGGGCCCTGCAGGGTAACGCGAGCAATGCCAACGCGCTGGAAGTGGGGCAGCGCGCCGGCATTCTGGCCGAGACCGGCTGGCAGATCGCCCAGCGCGGCGAACAAGGAGCCTTGTCATGAGCGAGCGGCCGTTTCGCCGTGTGCTGCTGACTAACGACGATGGCATCGCCGCCCCCGGGTTGGCGATTCTCGAGCGCATCGCCGCCGGCCTGGCCGACGAGGTGTGGGTGGTGGCGCCCGAGCACGATCAGAGCGGTACCGGGCAGAGCATTTCGCTGCACTCGCCGCTGCGGGTCTTCAAGCACGACACTCGGCGCTTCGCGGTTTCCGGGACACCGGCCGACTGCGTGATGTTCGCTATGGCCGAATGGCTGCAGGACACACCGCCCGACGTGGTGCTGTCCGGTGTCAACTGCGGCACCAACGTTGGCGACTCGGTGCCGTATTCCGGCACCGTAGGCGCCGTGCTTTCCACCGATTTGCTCGGTCTGCCCGCCATCGCCCTGAGCCAGGCCTTCTTCGAGCGCGACAAGGTCGACTGGTCGCCCGCGGAAACCTTCGCGGCCCCCATGATCCGCAGGTTATGGCAGCAGCGCCAAGGCACGGGTTGCTGCTGGAACGTCAACTTTCCCGCCTGCAACGCACGCGACATCACGCAACTGCGCATGGTGCGCGAGTCCCGCGGCTCGATTCAACGACCCCGGCTGCTGGCCGGCGAGGACGCCCGCGGGCTGCCGTACTGGTGGCTGGGCTTCGAGCGTTCCTCCAAGCACATCGTGGCGCCGGAGGCCGACATCAGCGCCCTGCGCGACAACCGGATCGCCATCACCGCGCTGCGGGAAACCCAAGGCTGGCTTGCGCTGGGCGAAGAGCAGAGCGTCGCCGATCTGACCTGACGTTCGGTTAAGGAGATTGCTATACATGTTTACCCGTCATTACGCTGTCTGGCCTGAGCATCTGCCCAAGCATTTGACGGTGCCCGGAACCAGCCTGTTCACCAATCTGGACGTGTCGGCACGGCGTTATCCCGACAAGACGGCGATTGTCTACTACGACACGCTGATCACCTATGCCGAGCTGCTGCGGGAGGTCGAGGTGCTGGCCGGCTACCTGCAGCACCAGGGCGTGAAGAAGGGCGACCGCGTGCTGCTCTACATGCAGAACGCGCCGCAGTTCACCATCGCCTACTACGCCATCCTGCGGGCGGATGCTGTGGTGGTGCCGGTCAACCCGATGAACCACACCGCGGAGCTGGAGCACTACCTGAGCGACACTGGCGCCGAAATCTGCATCTGCGGCCAGGAGATGACGGCGCAGATCGCATCGCTGGTCGGCACCGAGCGGCTCAAGCGGATCATCGTCACCGCCTACGCCGAATACTTGCGCCAGCCCACCGATCTGACGCTGCCGAAGGAGGTTCAGGCGCCGCTCGAAGCGGTCGATTTCGCCGGCGGCATCGGCTGGCGCGAGGCGCTGGAAGCCGGCCATGCCGCCGGCGCGCATACCGCGGGCCCCGACGACTACTGCGTGTTCCCGTACAGTTCCGGTACCACCGGGGCGCCCAAGGGCTGCATGCACACCCACCGTTCGGCGATGGCGACGGCCCTGCATCGCGCGGTCTGGAACCAGAACACCAGCGAAACCGTGGTCCTGGCGACCCTGCCTTACTTTCACGTCACTGGCATGCAGGGGGCGATGAGTGGGCCCATCTACAACGGGGCGACGGCGGTGATCATGACCCGCTGGGATCGTCGGGTGGCGGCCAAGCTCATCGAGCGCTATCGCGTCACCGCCTGGGTCAACATCGCCACCATGGCCATGGATTTCCTGTCCGATCCCGACGTCGAGCAGTACGACCTGTCGAGTCTCGTCAGCATCGGCGGCGGGGGCGCGGCGATGCCCAAGGCTGTCGAAGCGAAACTGCAGCGCCTGACCGGGCTGCACTACATCGAAGGCTACGGGCTGTCGGAAACCATCGCCGCCACGCACATCAATCCCGCCGACAATCCCAAGCCGCAGTGTCTGGGCATACCGGTGTTCGACGTCGACTGCCGGATCATCGACGTCTCCACCCAGGAGGAACTGGGCCCGGAACAGGTGGGTGAGATCGTCAGCCACGGGCCGCAAGTCTTCCAAGGCTACTGGAACCGCCCCGAGGAGACCGAGCGGGCCTTCATCGAACTCGACGGCAAGCGCTTCTTCCGTACCGGCGACTTGGGCTACTACGACGAGGAGGGCTACTTCTTCATGGTCGACCGGGTCAAGCGCATGATCAACGCCTCGGGCTTCAAGGTCTGGCCCTCGGAGGTGGAGAGCCTGATGTACCGTCATCCGGCGATCCAGGAGTGCTGCATCATTTCCACCCCCGATCCGCGCCGCGGCGAGACGGTCAAGGCCTGCATCATGCTGCATGAGGAGCAGGCGGGCAAGGTCAGCGAGCAGGACATCATCGACTGGTGCCGGGAGGAGATGGCTGCCTACAAGGTGCCGGTCTATGTCGAGTTCCGCGAGAGCCTGCCGCGCTCCTCCACCGGCAAGCTGATGTGGCGGGTCCTGCAGGATGAAGAGAAACGCAAGCATGACGGGCAGGCGACCGCCTGATGTGTGCCGCGGGCCGGGATGCCGGCCCGCGGCGCTACGCCAGCGACTAGGAGACAAAAACAAATGAAACAAATGCAACCGGCACAGCAACCCCCCAATCAGGACGCAGAATGGCAGGTCCGCAAGGACCTGGCCGCGGCTTATCGTCTGGTGGCCCACTTCGGCTGGGACGATCTGGTCTTCACCCATCTCTCGGCCCGGGTTCCCGGCCCCGAGCACCATTTCCTGATCAACCCCTACGGGCTGCTGTTTCAGGAGATCACCGCCTCGTCTCTGGTCAAGGTTGATCGCGACGGCCAGATCATGCAGAGCGGCAGCTTGCACCGGGTCAATCCGGCCGGCTTCACCATCCACAGCGCCGTGCACATGGGACGCGAGGATGCCGGCGCGGTTATGCATCTGCATGCCGCGGATGGCACTGCCGTCTCGGCGCATCGCGACGGTCTGCTGCCGCTGAGCCAGACCGCCATGCTGTGTCTCGGCCACATCAGCTATCACCACTACGAAGGCGTAGCGCTGAACCTGGACGAGCGCGAGCGGCTGATTCGCGATCTGGGCGACAAGCAGATGATGATGCTGCGCAATCACGGCACGCTCACGGTGGGCAAGAGCGTGGCGGAGGCCTTCACCTATCTCTACTTCCTGATGAAAGCCTGCGAGATCCAGGTGCGCGCCCAGGCCTGCGGTCCGACCCATCTGCCCTCGGAAGCGGCGATCGAGACCACCCGGCAGCAGTCGGGCGATCTGGGCAAGGCGGCCAAGCTGACCTGGCCGGCGCTGCTGCGTCTGCTCGAAAGCAACGGCCATGTCTACGCCGTATGACGTCGACAACGCCACCTGGCGTGACGGTAACTGACGGGCCTCTGCGAGGCCCGTCTTGCACGGCGCGTCCCATGATGCCCTGCGAACCGTGCCTTTCCCTCGCCATTCGTGCGCCACGATGAGCGGCGCCTGGCTCCCGGTCGGTGTCCTGCTCGAGCTGTTGGCCATTGTCAGCGGGCTCGATGCACTCAGCTATCTGGCCTGCGGCAGCTTCGTGTGTTATTTCACTCTGGCGTTTCGCCAGTTGGAGCGCTATGCGCAACTGCTTGCTGTCGTCACGATGCTCTGTCTGCTCGCCGTGACGCTGACGGGGCGCATGACGCCGCAGCGCCTGAGCGGTGCGATCGAGGCCGCGGCCTTCTATGCCGGCTTCCTGGGCAGTCTGGGCCAGATGCAGTGTCTGGTGAGGCGCTTCGATGCACTGCGGCGCATCCATGACATCCTGCTGGGCGGGCGTCCGCTGTGGCTGTATCCCAAGTACGCCCTGGCCAGCTGCACCATGGCGTCGGTCCTCAACTTCGGGATGATGAACGTTCTCTGCGGGGGGCTGACAGAGACGCTCGATCAGCGGGGCATCCACTATCCCCAGCGTCTCGAATGGTTGCGCTGTCTGCTCGGCGTGACGCTGCGCGGCTTCGCCCTGGTGCCGCTCATCGCGCCGACCAGCGTCGCTGTGGCGATCGTGACACGCGAGGTGCCGGCGCTGACCTGGGCCAGTCTGTTGCCCTATACCGCCCTGGTCGCCGGAACGTTCCTGCTGATCGGCTGGGGGCTGGAGCAGCATCGCTTCGTGGCGATCAGCGGCCAGCGGGTGCGGCTCGAGAGGGCGCCTGCGGGCACGATGACACTGATGGTCCTGATCGGCGTCTTGCTAACGGCCATGGGCGGAATCGTGGCGACGACAGAGCTCAACGTGTCGCGGGCAGCCATGCTGATGGTGCCCGGCGTGAGCGTGGGATTTCTGCTGCTTGCCGAGCGCCGGCCGCAGGAGACGGCGCGCGAGGTGGCGGCCAATACCGTGGCACTGCGCAACGAGATGTGCATCTTCGCCAGTTCGGCGGCGCTGGGCAGCGTACTGGCCTCGTTGATTCCCGTCGAGCTGATCGATCCCGCGCTGTTGTCCGCCCATCACGAGCTGGCATTGGCGGTCGCCGGCATGCTGATCCTGCCGGCAGCCGCAGCGCTGGGAATCGCCCCGATCGCCGTGCTGAGCTTTCTGGCCGGCGTGCTGTCGCGCGTGCAGGAAGCCGACGTGTCGGTGCTGACCATCGGCACGGGGCTGGTGGTCGGCTTCTCCCTGGCCATGATGTTGTCGCCCTTCGGGCCGTCGGCCATGACCTTGGCCCGCTTCGGACGCATTTCCAAGTACACCGTGGCGTTCGGCTGGAACGCGCCGTTCGCTCTGGTGTGTCTGCCGCCGATCATGACGCTGCTGGCGCTGATGGCCTGGCTTTAATACTACAGCCGTAATTGCTGTGAAGCTTCGGCATACTTCTGCCGCCTTTTACGGTGGCACTGCCAGGCACGGTACTGGTGCCGTCGACGCCAGTCGGACCAATGCCACCAGTGCGCAGCGGTTTCCATGCCCCGCCACACCAGGCGAATCAGTAACTTCCTGATCTCCGGCAGTGTCAGACCGATTCGTGTGTGGACTGTTTTTTTGCTGGGCTGCTTGGCGCATCACAACGAGCAAGGCATGGGCCAGAAGAGCGAGCGTGATGTGCCGGTACCAGCCCGACCAGCGACGGACCTTATACTGATCCAGGCCACATTCTCCCTTAGCGGTCTGAAAGGCTTGCTCGATATGCCAACGCTGGCCGGCGACCCGGATCAGGGCATCCAATGAGACCTGATCGCGGGGAGCAAGCGCTACGTAGAACGCCCGGTCGGTAGTGGCTGCGGCGTCATGGCCTCTGTAGACGTGATCACCAGCGACGCACGCCCCGGTGAGCTGCTGCTGGTGGTGCGCGACGCAATGAGCGCGCAGCAGCGCTGGTGCAGCAATGATCGACGCTACACTCGCTATCAAGACGCTTTCATGGCGCTGGGCGCCACCCTGGATGAGTGAAGTGGTCCCCGAAATTCGGACCANGGTCAGTGCACGATTGGTGAATTAACAGATATTAGCCCCAGTGTTGCTCTTCTTCCGATAATTGAAGGCGCCATAAGGGGGACATGGCCCAGTCGTACCAGCGCTCGCCCTTGCTGCCGCTGCCGGCGGATAGCCGGCGCCAGATGTCGGGCGACAACGCCTCTGCAATCGTATCGGCTCGGGTATACTCCGGCCCCTGCCACCATAACGGCTCACTGCATGGCACGGCGAGGACAAAAGGCTGCCCCCGCTCTTCGAGCCAAAAGCGAAGGCTACGGTGTTGCCTCCATAGACGGAATCTCCGGCGACCCAGCCGGCAGGCATGCCGTTATCGAGCGCCCGTTCCAGCATTCGCCGGGCCAGTTCCAGCTTGCTGACAAAGCCGACCTCATCGGGAATCCCGGCCTTGCGACAACGTTCACGATCCTGTGCCCAGGCCTTGGGCAGGTACAGCTCGCGATCGATGAAAACACTTCCCTGGGAGCTGGCGTAGCAGAGAAACACGCCAATCTGGCTGTTCTCGACACGCCCGGCCGTACCGCTGTACTGGCGCTGAACACCGGCGGAGTGCTGCCCTTTCTTTATGAACCCGTTTCATCCAGGATCAGCACGCCGTGCGGTGAGCCTAGGTAGTCTGTTATCTACTGGCGCAACATCATATCACGCGCCGCCTCTGGGTCCCAGCGAGCCCGCTCAAGCAGGTATTGCACGCCATCAGGGGTCGCGTCGCCCAGCCACTCGGCAAGCTGCCAGCCATTCTTGCGTTCACATTGGCGCAGCGGCCCCTTGATATAGGCTATGGCTCGCTCGCGCGTTTCGGAGCGTGGAAAGAGCGTGCCCAGCCGGCTGGCATAGCGTCGAAGCATATGGAATCAGGGAATCACAGCACACCATGACACACCTGTCTCGGAAGAAGGCTCTGCTTCAAAGCGTAGATAAAACAATTACGACTGTAGTATTAAGTCCTGCCTGAAAAATCGGCGAGCGAGGCTGGCATCCTTCAGGCAGAACGTAGAGGGACCTTGACGACGACGCGCGTAGCAAGGGCACGAAGCCCGCCTTCGGCGCGCTCCGCATGTCGGCTCAATAGCCGCGCTGGATGTCGATCACGCCGGTAATTTCCCGACCAGTCTCGAGCGCCTGGATCTTGGCGGCGATCTGCTCGACGGTCGCCTCGCGCAGGGTGCGAGCGGAGACATGGGGCGTGATGGTGACCTGGGGCATGCGCCAGAAAGGATGCGAGGCCGGGAGCGGCTCCTCGCGGAAGACGTCGAGCACCGCCTGGCTGATGTGGCCTTCCTCAATGCTGCGGCACAGATCGTCGTCGACCAGATGCTCGCCGCGGCCGACGTTGATGACCGTGGCCTGCGGCTTGAGCTTGGTCAGCAGGTCGTAGTCGATGATATCGAGGGTCGCCTCAGTCAGCGGCAGGGTGTTGATCAGGATCCGGGTTTCGCCGAGGAAGGCGTCGAGCTCGTCTGCACCGGCAAAGCTCTTGACGCCTTCGATGTCATGTGCGGAGCGTGCCCAGCCGTGTACCGGATAGTCGAGCGAGGCCAGAGTGCGCGCCACGCGCTTGCCGATGTGGCCCAGGCCGAGCACGCCGATGGGCCATTCGCTGCGCTTGATGGGGCGGCGAATCTTCCAGATGCCCTCGGCCTGCTGCTGCCGGTATACCGCCATGTCGCGGCTGATGCCAACAATGTGATAGGCGACGTATTCGGCCATCTGGACCGCCATGCCGGCGTCCTCCAGGCGTACCACGGGCACGTCGCGAGGCAGATTAGGGACCCTGAGCAGAGCGTCGATACCGGCGCCCAGATTGAAGATCGCCTTGAGATAGCGCTCCTTCTCGAACAGCACGGTCGGCGGTTGCCAGACGATGGCGTAGTCGCCGTCCAGGGCCGGTGAATCGGGGCTCCAGACGTGGATGTCGGCTTCGGGCAGGGCGGCCTGGATCAGGTCGGTCCAGCGCTCGGGCTTGGGATCTCCGGCAACGAAAATGACTTTCATGAACGTTCTCGCGATGGGTGGAAGGGGAGTTGCCTGGAGCGCCGAGTCTGCCATCCGCCACGGATGGCAGACTCGGCGCTTGGGCATTGCGGACGCTGTCGCAGTGTCCGCTGGCGGTCAAGCCATTTGCAAGATCACCTTGCCGATGGCTTCGCGATTGGTCAGGACCCGCATGGCCTCGGCGCCCTGGGAAAGGGGCAGCGTGTGGCTGATGTGTGGCTTGAGCTGACCGGCGGCGTGCCAGTCGAACAATGTCTGGAAATTCTTGCGGTCTTCTTCCGGCTCCTCAGCGCGAAAGCGCCCCCAGAATACGCCGACGATCGAGCTTCCCTTGAGAAGCGGCAGGTTGGCCGGCGCCTGGGGAATCCGGCCGCTGGCGAAGCCGACCACCAGCAGGCGACCGTTCCAGTTGATGCAGCGCAGGCTTTCGTCGAAGGCGTCGCCGCCGACGGCATCATAGATAACATCGGCGCCACGGCCTCCCGTCAGCTCCTTGACGCGATCCTTGATCGACTCCTCGTGATAGTTGATGGTTTCGGTGGCCCCGGCGGCCCGGGCGATGTCGAGCTTCTCTTGGGAACCGGCCGCGGCGATGACGCGTGCGCCCATGTTGCGGCCGATCTCGACCGCGGCCAGGCCGACGCCGCCACCAGCGCCGAGTACCAGCAGGGTTTCCCCCGACTGGAGCCGGGCGCGCTGCCGGAGGGCGTGCATCGAGGTGCCGTAAGCCATGCTGAAGCCGGCGCCGGTGACGAAATCCATGGACTCCGGCAGGGACGTGACACGCTCCTCGTCGGTGACCAACTGTTCGGCATAACCGCCCCAGCCGGCCATAGCGATGACGCGGTCGCCCGACTTGAAGCGGGTCACCGCCGAGCCGACCGATTCCACGACGCCGGCCACTTCGGCACCGGGCGAGAAGGGCATTTCCGGCTTGAGCTGATACTTGCCTTCGATGATCAGGGTGTCGGGAAAATTGACGCCGCAGGCGTGCACCTGGATGCGGACTTGCTTGTCGCCTACCTCGGGCGCGGGCAGGTCTTCGTAGGTCAGGGTTTCGGGAGGGCCGTATTCACGGCAGACCAAGGCCTTCATATCATGCTCCTTATGACATTGTTGGAGTTGTTGCCTGAGAGGGATCGCTCATCGGCACCATTTGTGAAACACTATTCTGCAACAAGAATCAAGCAGGTCGAAAGGAGACCATCGTCATGGCCGAGCCGTCACTCATCCTTGCCTCCACCGAGCAGGGCGTCAGCCATCTTCAACTCAACCGTCCGGACAAGAAGAACGCCCTGACGGAAGCGATGTACAACGAACTCTCGGCCAAGGTCCGTGAGGCCGACCGGGACGAAACAGTCGGTGCCATCGTGCTTTCCGGTGCGGGAGACTGCTTCACTACAGGCAACGACATTCTCGATTTCCGTGAGCGGGTCCAGGATCCCGCGCCGCGACCCAGCGCCGGGCTGGACTTCATCGAACAGCTCATGAATTGCGAGACGCCGGTGATCGCCGCCGTCAAGGGACTGGCCATCGGCATCGGCACCACGCTGTTGATGCACTGCGACTTCGTCGTCGCCGCTCGCTCCGCGATCTTTCGTACGCCTTTCGTCGACTTGGGGCTGTGCCCGGAAGCGGCGTCTTCGTTTCTGATGCCGCTGATGGTGGGCTATCGCAAGGCCAGCGAGCTGCTGCTGCTGGGCGAGGCACTGGATGCCGATACCGCGCTGCGCTGCGACCTGGTGAACCGGGTCGTGGAGGACGAGGCGCTGGAGGCGACGGCGCTGGAAATGGCACGCAGTCTCGCGGCCAAGCCCCGCGAGTCAGTGCTTCTGAGCAAGGCCCTGATGCGTCGGGCCTGGGCGGCTCGGGTCAAGGACACCCTGGAATTCGAGCGCGACCATTTCGGCGAACGGCTCAAGTCGGAAGACTGTCAGACGGCATTGGCGCGTTTTCTCGAACGCGGCAAGTAGTCCGACGCGCTTTCCTCACGAGCCCTCCACCAACGGGCCCCGTAACGTGGCCCGTTGGCGTTTGCAAGAAATGTTCTACCGGGCCCAGTAGGGAGCGCGCAGTTCCCGCTTGAGAATCTTGCCGATCGTGCTGCGGGGCAGGGTGTCACGAAACTCGATCCCGCTCAGGCGCTGCGTCTTGCCCAGTTTCGCATTGGCCCATTCGAGCAGCTCGTCGCGGCTCACTTCGCTGTTGGTCTGGCGTACGACTAAGCCCAGCGGTGTCTCGCCCCATTGCTCGCTGGGGATGCCGATCACTGCCACGTCGGCCACGGCTGGATGGGCGAGCAGCGCCTTTTCCAGATCTTCGGGATAGACGTTGAAGCCGCCAGAGATGATCATGTCCTTGCGTCGATCGAGAATGTACAGGAAGCCATCCTCGTCCATACGCCCCATATCGCCGCTGCGCAGGAAGATCTCGCCCTCGGGGCTGGCCCATAACATCTCACGGGTCTGCTGGTCCCGCTTGTAATAGCCCCGCATCATGGCGCCGGCGCGACCGACGATCTCACCGATCTCGCCCTGCGGCAGCTCCCGCCCTCCCTCGTCGATGACGCGCACCTGCGAACCTTCGGTCGGCTTGCCCACCGAATCCCACTTGTCTGGATGGGCAGCACAATCGAGGCTGGTGGAAATGCCGCCTTCAGTCAGGCCATAGACTTCGAGAATATTCCCCGGCCAGCGGCGCATGGCCTCGGCAATCACTTGGCTGCGCAGCGGGGCACTGGTGGAGAGCTTGAGCCGGAAGCTGGAGAGGTCGAAGCCATCGAAATCCTCGACGGCGAGGATGCGCTGGTACTGCACGGGAACCAGCATAGCGTGCGTGACTCGGTATTCCTGGGCCAGTTGCAGAAAGCCGCGCGCATCGAACTTGGCCATCAGTACCAGCGTGCCGCCGTTGAACAGTGTCGGCAATACCGATACCAGACTGGTATTGGAGTATAGGGGCGTGGAGACGAGATTAATGGCGTCATTATCCAGCCCGTAGGTGGTCATGCGCCGAATTTGGCGTGAACGGAAGCGATAGTCGTGGAGGATGCCCTTGGGCGTGCCCGTGGTGCCAGAACTGTAGATGATGTTGAAAGGATGGTCCGGTGTGGCCCCGATCACGCAACGGTCGTGAGGCGCGTCTGCCAGCCAGTCGTCGAATCCTTGCCAGTGCGCATCCTGAAAATCCAGGCCAACCTGCCGCTCGGGGGGGATGTCAGCCAGACGTTGGCGAAAGTTTTGTGTCAGTTCGTGATTGCGCGCCGACACGAACAGGAACTGGGCGTCACTGTCGCCGATCATCAGCTCCAGAGCGTCATCGCTGGCCATGCCGGAGAGCGGCACCATGCAACCGCCGGCTGCCAGCACTCCCAAGTACAGCGCGACGTAGCGGACGCTGTTTTCCGAAAGTCCCGCCACCTTGTCGCCTGGCTGGAGTCCCTGAGCCCGCAGTCGGTGGGCAATGGCGTTGACCGTGTCGATCAATGTCTTCCAGGTCACATGCTGGTCGCGGTCGTGTATCGCCATCTTGTCGGGTTGAGAGACGGCATATGCCTGGATGCGTTCGGCCAGCGGTTCGAAGGGTTCGTCTGCGACCTGGGGAGAGAAATCGGGTGTCTTCTCGTCTATGGCAAGCATCGTCGTGATCTCCAGAACATTATAATTTTGTATAATGAAATTGTGTTTCATGTTTATTGATGCTCATCCACAATACATGACAGATTCGAAATCGAGCAATCGCTAGGAAGACAGGATGAGACGCCGGTGAACTCTCCTTCGCACCGGCATGGAAACAAGCGGCTGTTGCGGGGCCTGCACAATCCACAACAACAGGAGATCGACCCCCATGTTTACCCGTCAGTACGCTGTCTGGCCTGAGCATCTGCCCAAGCATTTAACGGTGCCCGAAACCAGCCTATTCACCAACTTGGAGATTTCCGCCCGGCGTTATCCCGACAAGGCGGCGATCATCTACTACGGTACGGTGATCACCTATACGGAGCTGCTCCGTGAGGTCGAGGCGCTGGCCGGTTACCTACAGCAGCAGGGCGTGGGCAAGGGTGATCGGGTGCTGCTGTATATGCAGAACGCACAAGTATTCGCCGAGCCAGGCGGCGACCAACGTCAAGCGCTTGGTACAGCAATCCGATGTCACCGCCATTTTCGTACCGCATACCGGCGGGGTGTTCGCCCTGCAGGACTTCAACGTGGAGGACGACTTCCTGATCATGGCATACACCAGTATGCCGTCGGTGACCCAGCGGGGTAATCTATTGACGCTGCGGATACCGCCGCAGTTCAGTGGTTACTTCGATGCCTTTTCCGATTATGCTCTGGAGCATTATGGCAAGAAGTTGGGTGCCGCCGGTGCGACACATGAGTACGCCAAGATCTGGACGGACATGATACTGGATGCCTGGAAGGAGAAGGGAGGCGAGGTGGTGGCGCTCAATCCGATGGATTACAACAAGTCCGCCGACTTCTACACCGGGGTCAGTCGGGTCATGGCCGCGAATCCGGATGTGATGTTCGTGGGTGGCGCCTCCGAGCCGACCGGTCTTGTCATTCGGCAGGCGCGTCAGTTGGGCTTCCAAGGCCCGCTCATTCTGATGGATCAGGCCAAGCTCGATGAGGTGGCCAAAGTTGCGGGCGGACTCGACATGCTCGAAGTGTCGATCGGTGTCGTCCCGCTGTCGGTCTACGAAACTCCTGCGGCAAAGAGCTTTATCGAACGCTATCAGACCGAGCATGACAAGATGCCGGGCTCCGAAGCTGCCTACAATTATCTGGCGCTGCATGCGCTGGTCAAGGCCATGCAACTCGCCGGCAGCGCCGAGCCCCAGCAGGTCCGCAGCCACATGGACGAAGCGCTGAAGGAGATGGGTTCCCAGTACAACGTCTATGGCGTGAAAGGCGTGACCGACGACGGCGGTTTTATCACCGACACCACCATGGCGGTGGTGGAAGACGGTCAGATTGTGCAGAAGCCCATCGAGACCAACTGAGTCGGGGTCAGAAGTGCAGCCCAGCCAGCCAACATCATGTTGGCTGGTTTTTTGCTGCGCGATGGATGCCGGCGAGAATAGAGCGGCCTGAAGCGTTGGCTTCAGGCATGGCCCAACGAATCAGGCGTTGTCCATCAGTTCGCTGAAGACTTCGAGATGATGATCGTTGTCGCCCAGTTGATGATTGATCATGATCAGGCGCTTGGCGTAATGCGCGAGGTTGTATTCCCAGGTCATGCCGATCCCGCCATGCAACTGGATGGCCTGTTCTGCCACGTACTGCCCGGAGCGCCCTATGATGTTCTTGGCGGCGGACAGGATACGCTGACGTGCCGGACTGGCGGCATCGTCCACCACGCTGGCGACGACCAGTGCCATGGAGCGGGCCTGTTCCAGTTCGGAGCCCATGTCCACCATGCGATGCTGAAGAACCTGAAACTTGCCGATGGGAACGCCGAACTGCTTGCGGGTCTTGAGATAGTCCAGCGTCAGGGCGACGGTTTCTTCCATGGCGCCCACGGCCTCGGCGCACAGCGCCGCGATCGCGCGACCGCTCTGGTAGAGGATACCTTCGTAGGCATTGCCTTCCTCGCCGAGCAGGGCGCTGGCGGGAACTTCGACGCCGTTTAGGAACAGGTCGCAGCCCTTGAAGCCGTCATTGGTCGGGTAGACGCGCTTCTCGAGTCCCGCAGCGTCGCCGTCGATCAGAAACAGGCTGATCCCCTGGGAATCGCCGGCCTCGCCACCGGCACGGGCGGAGACGATCAGCTTGTCGGCGACATGTCCGCCGATGACCACTGCCTTGCGTCCGCTCAGGCGATAGCCGGTACCGCTCTTCTCGGCACGCGTGGTGATGTCTGCCAGGTTGTAGTGACTCTGCGGCTCCTGCAGGCCCACCGCGAGCTTGAGCTCGCCGGCGGCGATCTGCGGAATGAGTTCTTCCTTCTGGCTGTCGCTACCCAGTTGGGTGATCAACCCGCCGCCGAGGATGACGGACTGCATGTACGGCTCCAGGCATAGCCCGCGGCCCAGCTCGGTCATCATCAGCTGGGTTTCAACGCCGCCGCCGCCAATACCGCCGTACTCCTCGGCGAAGGGAATCGCTGTCAGCCCCAGTTCGCTCAGTTGCTGCCAGAAGCCCTCGCTAAAGCCGGTCTCGGACTGGCGATAGGTTTCACGCTTTTCGAATTCGTATTCGTCCCGCACCAGACGCAATGCGGTTTCCTGCAGCATCTGCTGCTCTTCGGTCAGTTTGAAGTCCATGGCCGGTCTCCTAAAGCTCCAGGATCATCTTGGATACGATATTCTTCTGGATCTCGTTGGACCCACCAAAAATCGACAGTTTGCGCATGTTGAAGTAGTGCGGTGTCAGCGGAGCGGCAAACTCGTCGGAAAGATACTCGCCGCCGTAGCCGAGTTCCAGTTCCTCTTCCAGGAACGGCTGCGCGTAGGGGCCGAGCGCGCGGCGCAGCAGGTCGGTGATGGCCTGACGGATCTCGGTGCCCTTAACCTTCAGCATCGAGCTTTCCGCGCCCGGTACACCACCGCCCTCAACGGCCGCGATGATGCGCAGGTTGCTGGTTTCCGCCGCCATGAGGTCGATTTCCAGCTGTGCAATGCGGCGCCGGAAGCTGACATCTTCCATCAGCGACTTGCCGTTCTTGCGCTGACGACCGGCGAGCTGCTTGAGATGTGCCAGGGCGGCTTTGGAGGCACCGATGCCGGCCAGGCCGGTACGCTCATAGGTGAGCAGATACTTGGCGTAGGTCCAGCCCTTGTTTTCCTCGCCCACCAGATTCTCGACCGGCACCTTGACGTCGTCGAAGAACACTTCGTTGACTTCGTGCTCACCATCGAGAGTGATGATCGGACGCACGGTGATTCCCGGCGTGTTCATATCGATGAGCAGGAAGGAAATGCCGCGCTGGGGCTGCACTTCGGTATCCGTGCGCACCAGACAGAAGATCATGTTGGCGTACTGGCCCAGCGTGGTCCAGGTCTTCTGGCCATTGACGATGTAGTGATCGCCGTCGCGTACCGCGCGCGTCTTGAGCGATGCTAGATCGGAACCAGCGCCCGGTTCGGAATAGCCCTGACTCCACCAGTCCTCGCCGCTAAGAATGCGCGGCAGGTAGTACTGCTTTTGCTGTTCGTTGCCAAACTTGATGATCACCGGCGCGACCATGTTGACGCCGAACGGAATCGTGCGGGGAGCGCCGAAACTCGCACTCTCCTCGTCGAAGATATGCTTCTGAATGGCGCTCCATTCGGTGCCGCCATGCTCTTTCGGCCAGTGGGTCGCATACCAGCCCTGCTTGCTCAGGATCTGCTGCCAACGCTGGTGGTCTTCCTTGGAGAGCTTGCGCCCGCCCTTGACCTTCGCGGCAATGTCGTCCGGCAACTGGTTCTTCAAGAAGGTCCGGACTTCATCACGGAACGCCAGTTCCTCGGGAGTGAAGTTGAGATTCATGGCTGATCTCTTGTTTCGTAATTAGTGGAAGGTGGTATCGCATAGCAGAATGTAAAGGATCGGGACAGCCGGTGGCAACTCTTGTCAAGGACACTTCCACCAAGGCGCAATGCCTGTCGACAGAAAGAGAACATATGTTGCATTCATGAGTGCAACCGTTGCCACCAAAGCATAACTCTACTTTCCGTCACGTTTTCTTTATCGTCGGTAGATGTAAGAGACCGGATGATAGGTTAAGCCATAGGAGCTACCTGTAGGGTCCCGGATGATCAGATCGCCTAT
>NZ_NHOU01000042.1 GCF_002179555.1 Salinicola salarius
TGGCAGGGCGTCCTGGAATGAACGCTTACCGGCGTCCATAGATTGCGGTATCCCGCTTCCTGCACCTTGAGGCAGAAATCGACGTCGTTGAACGCGACCGCCAGGTTCTCTTCGTCCAGCCCGCCGACGGCATCGAACAGCGACTTGCGCACCACCAGACACGCCGCGGTCACGGCGGAAAAGTTCTGGACGAGATGCAGCCGGCTGAAATAACCGGGTTCGTGGCGCGAGAAATACTTGTGCGCGTGACCCGCGACACCGCCCACACCCAGCAGCACCCCGCCGTGCTGGACCGTGCCGTCGGGGTAGTAGAGCTTGGCACCGACGCAGCCGATCTCCTCGCGACAGGCCTGGCTTACCATCTCCTCCAGCCAGTCTTCGTTGATCGGTTCGATGTCGTTGTTGATCAGCCCCAGGATGTCGCCGCGCGCGTGACGAGCGCCGAAATTGTTGATCCCCGAGTAGTTGAACGGGTATGGCCAGGACAGCACGCGAACTCTCTCGTCCCTGGCGATCTCGTCCAGGAAGGCCAGGGTCTCGCGGCAGGTGGAGCCGTTGTCGAGAATCAGCACTTCCAGCCGCGAATAGCGTGTGCGTTCGAGCAGTGCCTCGACACAAGGCCGCAGGATCGACACCTGGTCGCGCGTCGGAATGAGCAGACTCACCAGCGGCGCCGGGTCGGGAAGCGGCCAGCGAATCCGATAAGTATTGGGATACTTGCCCGGCTCGGCACGTGCGCCCGCGGTGTGCCGGTCCAGATGATCCTGCACCGCACGCAGACCGGCGCCGGCGGTATAGCGCTTCTCCACGGCCGCGGCTGCCGTCGAGCCCTGGCCGGCGTGCCAGTGATAGAGCACCCTGGGGATCCTGACGATTCGATCCACCGCGAGCCCAGCGCAGAATCGCAGGGTCAGGTCGTGATCCTGGCTGCCCTCGAAGCCCTGGCGGAAACCGCCGATGGCCCGCACTCTCGACGTCCGATAAACGCCGAGATGGGAGATATAGTTCTGGCCCAGCAACAGATCCGGGTTCCAGGCCGGCTTGAAGTGGGGATCGTAACGCTCGCCGAACCCGTCGACCTTGTCCTCGTCGCTGTAGAGCAGCTCCGCCTGCGGCTGCTCCTGCAGCGTCTCGACGACGTGATAGAGCGCCTCCGGTACCAGCCGGTCATCATGATCCAGCAGTGCCACGTACTCGCCCCGGGCACGTGCCAGCGCGCTGTTGCTCGCCGCACAGATATGGCCATTGGTCGGGCGAAACACCACCTCGATGCGCGAATCCCCCTCGGCGTAACGGGAAAGCGTCTCCCGAACCCGCGGATCGGCGGAAGCATCGTCGGCGATACACAGCTGCCAGTGCGGATAGTGCTGCGCCAGGACCGATTCGATACAACGTTCGAGGTCTTCGGGCGCCGGGTCATAGGTCGGCAGCAGAATCGAGATCAGCGGCCGATAGGAAAATGCCGCCAGCTGGTGCGCTATCTGATCGGCGGACAGCACGGGCTGTTGTACCAACCACTGTCGATAGCTCTTGCGCGGGCATAGTCGAACGAACGTCTCCTCGTACTGCCGCAGGGCAAGCGCTCGCCAATGGACGTTCTGCTCCCTGGCACGCTGCTTCAGTTGCAGCAGAATGCTGGCCTTGGGGGTCTCTAGCCACTGGCCGTGCAGATTGGCCAGGCGCTGGGCCAGGCGGTCGTAGGCAAACCACGGGCTCAGCCAGACCAGCCTCAGATGCTCGACGGCAAAGCACCCTTCGGTTTCCAGCGGGTCGAACCGAATCTCCCTGATGCCCGCGCCGATGTAACAGAGCCGCTTGGCGGTCCGTCCCGGCTTGAGCGTCAGGTAGAAGCTCTCTGCCTCGTTGAATCCCCGCCCCGTATCGACGTACAACCGCGCCGCTCCGCTCGGCTGGTCATGCCGAATCGTGACTTCGAGCATGTTCCAACCGGGTAATGGCAAATGGCGCTTCCAGGCGAACTGGGGGTCGTTACCCGTCGAACGCCAGACGTACTGGCGGGCCTCGTCTGCTTCTTCCTGCGTCAGTCGCTCGAGATGGTAGAGCGGCTTCAGGCGCGGGTGACAGACGATCCGCGTGGTGCGATTCAGGCCGCGCCAGAACATCCAGTGTTTGGCGTCCGATACCGGCGACAGAGAAGACTGCATGGCGTGTCCCTCAAGATTCCAGCACAGGCTGAAGGGAAGCGGTTCGATGTACGCGGTGCCGACCCAGGGACTGCTGGGTCAGGGTCACGCGGCAGTCGACGATGTCGCCGGGTACGGCTTCCAGCGGCAGATGGAAACCCACGTAGGCGCCCCGCGGCGCGCCCCAGCGCAGCATGCCGGGGCGCAGCGCATTGGCCAGCGTACGGCCGACCTTGCGATCGTTGACCCAGACCTCGATCTCGACCGGGCTATCATCGGTGGCCCACCACGCCCACCCCACCACCTTGTCGGCCACGCACTGCTGTATTGCCCCATGCACGAACGGCAGGCCCTGCTGGAAAAGCCCCAGCCGCAGCTCGAAGAGCCGCTGGCTCTCCCGATAGAGCTGGAAGTCCTCCGCGTTCAGCTCCCGCAAGGCCAGCTCGTCGGCCGGATCGATGTCGTAGACGTGATCGACGGAGGCGTGACCCAGATTTTCGGCCATGCCCGGTATCTGCCAGCCGTAGAGATCGTTCAGGATCGCCAGGGATTCCGCGTACCGTTCCGTCAGCCCGATGAATCCCAGCGCCTCGAGCCGCGTCGACTCCAGAAAGCGGCTCTGGCGATTGATCATGTCGTGGCGCCGGTAGAACGCAGAGAACGAATCCTGGTAGCCGTGGTGGCGCACGAAGTGGTGATATTCGGACGCCAGCCGCTGCAAGGGGTCGCGCACGAACGAAAAGCAGTGGCGCATGCCCGCCAGATGGGCATATTTATCCAACCGAACGTGCCCACCCAGCAGCTGTACATTCTGTTCGGAGAGAATCTGCCAGAGCCGCCAGACGTCGCGCCGTTCGTAGACCCAGCGCACCACCATGGGGGCGGTTTCGCGCTGCTTTTCCCCGTAGTCGTGCCAGACCTGGTCCTCGCCGAGGTGCGCCCTGGCCCCTAGCCGGAAGCTGGTTCCCGCGGTCTTGGGAATGTGAACGAAGAAGCAGGGCTGGCGCCGGGGCGCGACCATTTCCGGCAGCAGCTCACAGCTGGCCTGACGCACCCGGCTCAACAGCTCGGGCGAGAAGCGAACGCTCACCTCGTTCATGTCGTGGTTGCGGAAATAATCCAGATCGCGAGAATGCGCCGGCCCCATGTTGGCGCGGCCGCGCGCCATCTTGGTATCGACGAACTCCTCGTACGACTTGATGTTGTAGTGGTAGACCTTCAGCGGTGTGTCGGCCACGCGCTCGGTACGGCCGGACTTCACCTTGCCTTCCAGGAAATCTGCCTGCTGACCGTTGGCGGTGAGATAGCGGTAGCCGGGCTTGAGCTCCGCCGTATGCGCGGTCATCGACAGAACCAGCGACGGTTTGACGATCGACTTCACATGACAATTGACGACTCGCTCGCTGTCGCTCGCCAGGCGGAAGCGCTCCAGGACACCGCCGGGCTGACGAAAGCGCATGCCCGACGAGCCGAAGATCCGCCAGTTGATCGCCACGGCGCCCACGTCATGGGAGGCCAGGGTCGGCGCCAGCCATTCAAGCGGACGATCACAATTCGGGTGCACCAGGAACTCGTCGACATCCAGGAACGCCATGTAGGTGGCCTCCTTCCCGTGGTGCTCGAGTACATGCTGGTACCACAGCGTCTGCGCCCGCTCCTCTGGCTCCCACTGTCGCGCCGTGACCAGCCCCTGGCGTTGCCACTTCGCCAGCAGCAGATCGGTACCATCGGTGCTGCCATGGTCGGCAATGTAGAAATGCTCGAAGCCGATCAGGCGGTGATAGGCGATCCACTCGGCCAGATAGGGCCGCTCGTTCTTGACGATGGCGACGATGGCGAAGCGATAACGGGCTTGATTGGCAGTAGTACGTGAAATCATCGGCGTAAGTTTCCCAGGCAACACGAACTCGGCGACTATTTCGCCGAACTCAGGACCGGGCCGACGTCCACTCGATGGCGGTAAATGAATCGAGTGATGGCCCGAATCTTTCTATCGGTAATGGCTTCACCGAAGACGTCTGCAGCTTCGGCGAGACTTGCAAATCTTGGCTGGCTGGCGGTACACGCCGAAAACAGCGCATCGGCAATATCGAAAGGCAATTCGGCATGGGCGGGAGACTGGCCCGAGCCGGTCTGGATCATCACGCGCCGCATGGGCCCTTCCAGGCGCGCCCGGAACTGATCCGGGCTGCGCAACGGCACGTGATAGACGCACGCCCCGCTGGCCTCGACGAACTTCAGCGTCTCGGGATCCGGCAGTACCGGAACATCCTTCTCGCCGGCGAAAGCCTGGTGATAGGCCATGTGAACCCGCGTACCGGAACGCTTGCGGAACAGCACCTTGTGGCGGCTGTTCTGGCGGGTATCGACGCAGAGATAGTCCCCGTCGAGAAACTGCCCGCTCAGATCCCGCTCCGCGTAGTGGCGGCGTTGGGGGATCAGGTTCAGCCACGGCAGCGCAAAGCACTCCCCGACCGCGCCCTCTCGCGCACCGGCGGGCAGGCCGGCCAGGAAGGCGGCGAAGAAGTCGCCGATCGAGGCATGACTTCCCAACGACAGGAACTCGTCGGCATCGAAGCAGTAGACGTAGTTCTCCTTCTTGGGGTCGATGAACAGCGACAGCGCCCGATTGACGTAGAAGGCCTTGCGCCGCCCGAAGTGCCCCTGGCTTTCGAGCTCGACGAGGTCGACTTCCACCGCAGGGAAATCGCGACGCAACTTGTCGATACACTGACGCAGGAAGTCATGTTCCAGATAACTGATCACGATCAGACGCTGGAACCCCAGTCGCGCATGGTGAAGCAGCGACGACCACACGATATCGCTCTCGCCGCGCACCATAGTGAGGGCGGTGAAACAGATGTTCGGCGTGGAACGAGAATCCGCGCGCTTTGAATCGACTGTCACGCTCTCCCCCTCAACCGCTAAATATGTCGCAGGATCGGCACTGGAGATCGATAGCGGATCTCCATCTGCTCTTTCGTCAATCGACCGACGGTGAACGAATCCGCTGGCGATGCATCGGTTCGTCGTCATCGGCGACAGGGCCCGCCTCCCGGCCAACGCTCACCATAGTGGCCAACGCTCACCACTTAGCGGCCAGCGCTTACCACCGAGCGGCCAGCGCCGGCGCCGAGTGGCCAGCCACGATGTCATTCGCCGATGAACGGATTTCTTCCGACTTCGCTGATCAGCCGGCCCCACTTGAGGATCTGCATCTCGTCCAGCGCGTCCGCGCCATGCAGCACCGGCGGAAATCCCAGGGCCGCCCACTTGTCCATCGGATGGAGAATGTGGAAGGTCGTCAGCCCCAGGTCGCCAGGCATCTGGGCATCCGCGACCACGTTGTCGCCGATGTGCAGATGACGATCGATGCCTTCGTTGGCCAGGTCCTGTTTCACCTTGACCCACATCGAGCCGTTATCCTTGCGCGCCTGCTCTTCGCTGGAGACCATCAGCCGATAGGCAGCGGCAACGCCGGCCTTGCGCAGCATCAGCCCCACCTGCTCGCGGTTGTAATAGCTGTCGGAAATGACCCAGAGGATGTGCCCCTGCGCGGCGAGATGGTTGAACAGCTCGACCATCTCGTCCTTGGGCTGGATCATCTCGAGATCGAGTTCGTACTCCAGCGCCATCCACTCCTGCGCGGTGTCCGGGCTGACGTCCAACTGGTCGGCCAGCTCGTCGTAGATGGCCTCGATACGCACGTCGCCCTGGAAGTTGGCACGTCGGCGCAGGGTCGATTCGGCATCGTTGCGCAACTTGACGAAGGCCTGTGCGGAGGGAACGATCCCCTGCTCCGCCAGCATCTTGCCCAGCTTCAGCTTGGCGTAATCCGGCACCGTGTATTCGCGGCGCACCAGGGTGTCGAATACATCGAAACTGATGCAGGCATGCGCCTGAATGCTGGCGATGTGCTGCTCCAGCCGGCCGTGATAGCTGGCGGTGATATAGCCGTTGTCCGTGGTGAACTGCCCGGTTGGCGGATAGAAGAACAGCTGCCGGAAGCCGTGATGCTCGGCCAGCGGCCCCAGCACGCGCTCGAGGGCGTGAAGCATCGAGTTGTCGTTGGGCAACGGCTCTTCCGGGAAATCCTCGTAGGTCCAGGTCTGGTCCAGCACACCGTTCATCGCCTCGGGGCGCGACCAGAACATGCCGCCGGCGGGATAGCTCAGGAACTCGGGAATGTGGTCCAGCCCCAGCTTCTCCTGCCATTCGCGCATGAAACCCTTGTTCATGGTCTGATGGTTGACCCAGGAAGGCATCATCCAGAACGTCGTCGGGTAGTAGAGTCCGAGGGATTCGTCGGCGGCGAAAGCGTTCAGCAATCGCGTGATGACGGAAGTATCGCGAAGCAGATATTCGATCAGATACTCCGCCCACTGGGTCTGCTCCTTGCCCGAATAGAGCGACTTCTTCGAATGCAGGTGGCAGAACAGATCGTACTCCTGCAGATCCTGGCCATACTCCACCAGTACCGGGCCGAAGTTGCGGCCGCGGTTGGGCACGACGCGAGTCTCGAGCTTGCCGACCCGCGCATGCTCGCCGAACAGCTGCCGGGCACGCGTCTCGAAGCTGGCATCCGCCAGCGTGAGATAGATGTCGACGGTCACCGGGAACCGCTCGATGGCCTGGGCAAAGCGATCCAGAAAATCGACATAGAAGACGTGCAGACAGAGTGCGACCTTCAGTTCGCTCGCTGCCGGTGTCAGTCGCTTGCCGGGCGTGACGATCTCGCGGGGGAACCAGCGCACCGTGGCGGGCACATGCTGTCGTCCTTCGCTACGTCCATGCAGCAGATAGTGCTGAAGCGGGCTCTGCTGGGCATGAAAGACATCGATGTACATCCGATGATAGGTTTCGCTGTCGAAGCGCGGCGAGGGGTTGACCGGCGCGAAGCGGGACTTGCGAATGTAGTCGTCGAACGCTTCCCGCTGCGTCGAAAAACGCAGCCCGTATGTCGTCTGATACCATTTGGGATCGAACAGACCCGTGTTCAGCGCATCCATGAACGCCTGGCTCATCATGGCGGCATGGGCCCCGCCTTCACGTGCGGTATCCCCCAGCGGCAGCTCGATGGCCTCGGACTCGACGGCTTCCGGAGCGACGGCTTCGGAATCGCCGATACGCGAGCTCGTCGCTTCCTCACCGATGGCCGTCGCGGGGTCGACAGGCGATGCCACCTTGCCGTCGGCGTCGGTCGAGGAAAGATCGTCGTTGACCGCCTCGCCCTCCGCGACGACGAACGTTTCGGTCACGGTAACCAGATTCTTGTCATCGGGGACGGACTCTTTGCGCGGCTGATCCTCGATGCCGCTCTCCGGCACGACGATATTGTCGTCCATTCCCACGACCTCTTCCGCCGCCAGACGTTTTCTTGCGCGCCTGACTGGCGAACTGGGTCTGAAATAGCCACGGTAGTAGCGATATCATCTTTCCCGTTGGTTTCATGTGGGCCCCCACCTCTTGATTTATATTGCGAACATTTGCATCGGATTGACGATGCCGTTGCCGGTGATGTCATCATCGACACTGAAAAGGTGCCAAACATCGTGCGGAATACAGTTGGGCCGGGTCGCAAAGACCTCGTATAAGCCCTGCACGTCCTCTGGCGAATAATTCACACCGTGTCGTCGACACATCACGACATGATCGATCGCCCCATCGAAGACCGTCTTCAAATCCTGGAAATGACGCTGCGTTCCCGCCTGGCGCCCGTAGAAGTATTCGAACTCCTGATTGCTTTTCTGCCGAATATCGACCATCTGCCCGTGCGGCGCGGTCAGCAGGCATTCGAAAAGCAGAGAGCGGTCGAGCATGGTGCAGCCATTGCGCCAGCCGACGCCCTCGTGGAAGACGCCCTTCAACAGCGCATGATGCTTGCTGACTTCAGCGTCACCCGGCTTGGTAGCGATGAAATAGAGCCCGGTGGTATCCCGCTCTAGGATATGGGTAAGAATCTTCTGGATCGTGCCGGAGTAGCCCAGATCCAGCATCAAGGGGCGCTTGTCCGGGTCCATCAATCCGGACCGTTCCAGATAGGCGACCAGCGATTTTCGGGTCGGTGAAACGACCTTCTTCAATGCCTCGAGATGGGGCGTCAACCACTGCAGAACCAGATCCTTGTCCTTGGGAAGCTCGCAATTGAAGCGCAGCAGCTCGAACGGCAACGCCGCGAATATCTCATGCAACTGAAGACCAAATCGTTTGCGCATGAGATCCAGAATGCTGCCCGAGAAATCGTTGCTCAGCGCCATCGGCGTGATTACCTCCGAGCCCAGCATGGCGCGGAAGAGCAGCGTTCTGGACACCCGCAGGTAGACAGGATCGTGCGGCAGGTCGATCGACGACTCCCGCTGGAGACGAGTCAACAGACGGTGAAAGCACCAGCCTTCTCGCGCCAGGCACACCGGCAAATGACCTTCGACCTCGGCTTCAATGGACTCGGCGTAAACGTGCAATGCGGGCCCAAGAAAGGTCGCCCCGAATTCATATAATGCCCGGCTCTTGGCTTGCATGGTGATGCCTCGTCTGTCGTTTGGTGTGTCACAATGAGCGACTTGTTTCTATGATCGACTTATTACTGTTAGCGACTTATTGCTATGAGCGACTTATTGCTATTCTTTTCCATCACGGCGATGGAATACCGCCAGGCGCATCTTCGGAATGCGTCATGACACCAGAGTGTCATTATCGGTAACGGTGACACAGGCAGAAGCAACGTTGCTTCATCGTAATAACGTTATCTTTATTGTCATGACTAGGAGTATCGATTGCCGCCCTATAACAACCCGCCATGACAATTCGTTGACTATTCCCCAGTAGCCACTGCCGGTTGGCAACAGGCTTCTCGAACCACCAGCAATATCAACAATCAACGAAATAGAACTTTAAAATCAAATCAATGGTGACTTTCAGTCAGTTTTAAGCGCCGGTAACCGAGCAACCATTGCTAAGACTTTAGTCAGGTTAATCGCGACCCGCCCTTTATTGAAGATGAATTTACTCATCGATATTCACCATCCATAAATCGATGAATAAATCATTCCAGAACTCTATTAAAAACTTCATTAACGGCAGGATTAGACTTACTCAACAGAAACGTTTTGCGAAACTTTCTTATCGTTTTGTAGCCCGGCAACGCCCACTCGAGTGGCGGGCCGGGCTCTAGATCGGAGAAGGAGGTATCAGGCAGCAATCTGGGGGTCGAGTGTCTTGCCACGCCCCACCGCGTAGTAGTCGACCCCGGCTGCGGACATGGTCTCCGGGTCGAACAGGTTGCGACCATCGATGACCGCCGGTGTACTCAACTGGCCGCGAATCCATTCGGCATCGAGTGTGCGAAACTCCTTCCATTCGGTGCAGATCACCAGCGCATCGGCCTTCTTGACCGCCTGGATCCGGTCCGCGACCAATACCAGGTCATCTCGCTCGCCGTAGATGCGGCGGCACTCCTTCATGGCCTCGGGATCGTAGGCCTGCACCGTGGCGCCTTTTTCCCATAGCGCTTCCATCAGCGTCCGACTTGGCGCATCCCGCATGTCATCGGTTTCCGGCTTGAAGGACAGCCCCCAGACCGCAATGGTCTTGCCTTCCAGTTCGCCATCCAGGGCGTGGGAAAGCTTTTCGAACAGGGTGGATTTCTGGCGCTTGTTGACTGCCTCCACGGCCTTCAGCAGCTCGGCCTCGTATCCCACCTTGCTGGCGGTACGGGCCAGTGCCTGCACGTCCTTCGGAAAGCAGGAGCCGCCATAGCCACAGCCGGGATAGATGAAGTGATAGCCGATACGCGGATCGGAGCCGATGCCACGACGCACGTCCTCGATATCCGCGCCTAGGCGTTCGGCCAGGTTGGCGATCTCGTTCATGAAGCTGATCTTGGTCGCCAGCATCGCGTTGGCCGCATACTTGGTCAGTTCGGCCGCGCGCACGCTCATGAACATCAACTTCTCGCGATTGCGGTTGTAGGGCGCGTAGCACTCCCGCATCAGATCGGCGACGCGATCCGAGTCGGTCCCGACGACGATACGGGCACCTCGGGTGAAATCCTCCAGTGCCGAACCTTCCTTGAGGAATTCCGGGTTGGAGCAGACATCGAACGGCAGATCGGCGACGCGTTCCGCCAGCACGCCCTCGATGCGCTCCCGCACCTTGTCGGCCGTACCGACCGGCACGGTCGACTTGTCGATGACGACCTTGTAGCCGTTCATGTACTGGCCGATGGTGGATGCCACCGACAGCACGTATTGCAGGTCGGCGCTGCCATCCTCATCGGGCGGCGTGCCCACGGCGATGAACTGCAGCACGCCATGTTCCACTGCCATCCTGGCATCGGTGGTGAATTTCAGGCGCTGGCCTTCGATATTGCGCAGCACCATCGACTCGAGGCCGGGTTCATAGATGGGAATGTCTCCCTGAACCAGGCGCTCGATCTTGCTTTGGTCGATATCGACACAGACCACGTCATGGCCAACGTCAGCCAGACAGGTGCCCGTGACCAGACCGACATAACCGGTACCGAAAACGGTGATCTTCATCCGAGAAATCCCCATGATGCGCGATGCCGCCCGCTGGGCAGCTCAGAAATTCGAATAGGCGAGACCGGCCGGCCCCGCATGGAATGACACTTTTGCCACGTCGTCTCGTGGCCACGATATCCACGACCCAGGATTCTGGATTCTGGATCCGTGAATCAGGCCAATGACCGGAACGCGGACCGGCGAGCGCTGACGGTTCAGGAACGGTGGCCTGGAGGATCTTCGAGTGAGCGTCGAGTGAATGTCGGGTGAGCCTCGAATCCGCTTCGAGACGGCTCCCGCAGCGTGTCCCGAAATCGATTCGGGACTAGGCGAACGTCGCGGCGTCGGCCAATCGCCTTCCCTGCTCGTCCTTGTCGGAAGTCACCGGCTTGTCCCCCACCAGCGGCCAGTCGATGGCCAGCTGCGGATCGTTCCAGTGCAGGCTGTATTCATCGCCCGGCGCATAGTAATCCGTGCACTTGTACTGGAACTCGGCGATCTCGCTGGTGACGTAGAAGCCGTGGGCGAAGCCTGGCGGCACCCACAGCATCTGGCGATTGTCTTCGCTCAACAACGCCCCGACCCACTGCCCGAAGGTGGGCGAACTCCGGCGAAGATCGACCGCGACGTCATAGACCTCGCCCCGGGTGACCCGCACCAGCTTTCCCTGCGGCTGCTGCAGCTGATAATGCAGCCCACGCAGAATGCCCTGACCGGATCGGCTGTGGTTGTCCTGCACGAACTGATAGTCGCCGCAGTGTTCGACAAATTCGCTGTGTCGAAAGGTCTCGAGGAAGAATCCTCGTTCGTCGCCGAACACATGGGGTGTCATCAGCACGACGTCAGGAATGGCCAGCTTTTCGTAATTCATGTCGTCCGTCTCTCCGGCTGGGTTGATGGCTGGGTTGATGGCTGAGGTGATTGGCTGAACTGACGAACCCAAATCAGCGACTGCCACCGAAACTGGCCACTGCGACTTCGCCAACTGTCCCGCCGCGCTGAGCGTCTTCGAGACGTTTCAACAAATATTGGCCGTAGCCGGTCTTCTTGAGAGCGGTTCCGCGCTCGGCCAGCGTCGCGTCATCGATCCAGCCATGATTCCAGGCGATCTCTTCCAGACAGGCGACCTTGAGCCCCTGGCGGTGCTCGATCGTCTGCACGTACTGCCCGGCTTCCAGCAGGCTGTCGTGCGTGCCGGTATCGAGCCACGCGAAGCCGCGTCCCAACCGCTCGACGCGCAAATCGCCGCGTTCGAGGTAGGCATTGTTGATACTGGTGATTTCCAGCTCGCCGCGCTCGGAGGGTTTGACCTGATGGGCGATCTCGACCACGTCGTTGTCGTAGAAGTAGAGCCCGGTGACCGCGTAAGGCGACTTCGGCTTGATCGGCTTCTCCTCGATCGACAGCGCCTTGCCCGAGGCATCGAACTCCACCACGCCGAAGCGCTCCGGGTCCTTGACCAGATAGCCGAAGACCGTCGCGCCCTTCTGCACGTCCGAAGCCCGCATTAGCTGCTCCGAGAAGTGCTGGCCGTGGAAGACGTTGTCGCCCAGTACCAGACACACGGAGTCGTTGCCGATGAACGATTCGCCGATCAGGAACGCCTGGGCCAGACCATCCGGCGAAGGCTGTTCGGCGTATTCGAATCGCACCCCGAACTGCGCGCCATCGCCCAGCAGGTATTGATATTGCGGCAGGTCGGAAGGCGTCGAGATGATCAATATCTCGCGGATCCCTGCCAGCATCAGCACCGAGATCGGGTAGTAGATCATCGGCTTGTCGTACACCGGCAGCAGTTGCTTGGAGATGCCCTGGGTGATCGGATGCAGGCGAGTACCGGAACCGCCGGCCAGAATGATGCCTTTACGTGCCATGGTGAAGCTCCTTTTCGATACGAAGATCGATTCAGACATTCAAGGTAACGGTATAAAAGTCGCCCCTCTTGCAAGGGCCTTCTTTCACGAGAAGTTGCGATCGCGTCATGGAAGAACGCGTTACGCGGCTTCGAGCAGCTCCGCCAGCGTCAGCTGCAATTGGGATTCCCAATTCGGCAGCGTGATACCCAGCGCTTGCTCGACTTTCTCCAGCGACAGCCGCGAGTTGAGCGGCCGACGCGCGGGTGTGGGATAATTCGCGGTCGCAATCGACACCACCTGATCCGGCTTTACCTGCAAGGTTTCCCCGAGTGCCTCGGCATGTCGGAAGATCGCCTGGGCGAAGCCATGCCAGTTGGTCTCGCCACGCGGGGCGAGATGGTAGAGGCCCGGTTCGAGACGGCCCTCCCCGCGCTGCTTCACGGCCAGCAAAGTCACTTCCGCAATCAGCCGGGCCGGCGTCGGTGCGCCGATCTGGTCGCCGACGATGCGCAACGCCTCGCGCTCCCGAGCCAGGCGCAGCATGGTCTTCATGAAGTTGTGGCCGCGCGCGCTGTAGACCCAGCTGGTGCGGAAGATCAGCGCATCGGCGCCGCTGGCCAGCACCGCCTCGTCACCGGCCAGCTTGCTCTTCCCGTAGACGGACAGCGGGCCGGTCTCGCTGGTCTCCCGCCACGCCGTGTCGCCATCGCCGGGATAGACGTAGTCCGAGGAGTAGTGAACGAGGGTCGCCGAATGCGACGCACAGTAGTCGGCAAGTTGGGCCGGCAGCGCCGCGTTGAGGCGAAAGGCCTCGTCACGTGCCTTTTCGGCGGCATCCACCGCGGTCCAGGCAGCCGCGTTGACGATGAGGGTCGGTCGAAGCTCGTCGAGCAGACGAACGACGGCCGCAGCATCCTGCAGATCGAGCGACCGGCGCCCTGGCGCGATGCAGTTCCCGAGCGGGGCCAGCGCGCGCTGCAGCTCGAAGCCGACCTGGCCGCTTCCTCCCAGAATCAGAATGCTCATGCGATTGCCCCCAGTCGCTCCCCCTGGTAGCTGCCGTTCTGTACCCGACGCCACCAGACGTCGTTTTCGAGGAACCACTGCACCGTCTTGCGCATGCCACTCTCGAAGGTCTCGCGCGGGGTCCAATCCAGTTCACGCTGGATCTTGGAGGCGTCGATCGCATAGCGCTGGTCATGGCCCGGCCGGTCGGTCACGAAGGTGATCAGATCCCGGTAGTGGGCGACCCCCGCCGGTTTGCGCGGTGCCAGTTCCTCGAGCAGTTCGCAGATGGTCTCGACGACCTGGATGTTCTGCTTCTCGTTGTGGCCGCCGATGTTGTAGGTTTCGCCGATCTTGCCCTCGCTGGCGACCTTCACCAGCGCCCGCGCATGATCCTCGACATAGAGCCAATCACGAATCTGCTTGCCATCGCCGTAGACGGGCAGCGACTGCCCCGCCAGCGCGCTGAGGATCATCAGCGGGATCAGCTTTTCCGGAAAATGGAACGGCCCGTAGTTGTTGGAACAGTTGGTCACCAGCGTCGGCAGGCCGAAGGTCCGGTGCCAGGCGCGAACCAGGTGATCGGAGCTCGCCTTGCTGGCCGAATAGGGCGAACTCGGCGCGTACGGCGTCGTCTCGGTGAACAGGTCGTCCACGCCATGCAGGTCGCCATAGACCTCGTCGGTAGAAATGTGGTGGAAGCGGAACGCCGCGGCCTTGCGGGGGTCGCTGTCCTGCAACCCTTTCCAGTAGGCGCGTGTCGCCTCCAGCAGGACGTAGGTCCCCATGATGTTGGTCTCGATGAACGCCGCCGGCCCATCGATGGAGCGATCGACGTGACTTTCCGCCGCCAGATGCATGACGACGTCCGGACGGTACTCCCTCAGAATCCGGGTCATGGCCGAGGCATCGCAGATGTCGGCCAGCCGGAATTCGTAGCGCTCGTCGTTGTCGACGCGTGCCAGCGATTCCGGATTGCCGGCGTAGGTCAGTTTGTCGACATTGATGACGCGATGCGGTGTGTGTTCGATCAATTCGCGCACGACTGCCGAGCCGATGAACCCGGCGCCACCTGTCACTAGAAATGTCATGCTCATGGTGATTCCCCCGTCGAGCCTGTAGTTGGGTAGATCTTTAATTGGGAAGATCTGTAGTTGGGTAATTCGTCTTGTTGGTAACCGTCTCGTTGATAACCGTCTTGCTGGTTGGTCGTCTTGCTGGTTAACCGTGTCGCTGGCCAATCGTGCCGCCAGGGAGGACCAGGCCGTGGCATGCGCCGGCCCCGCCCTGCCTGCCCGTCAGTCGCGGTGGTCCTTCACGATCAGGATCAGCATGTTGATGATCAGCGTGATGAACAGCGCGATCACCGCGAACACCACCGAGTTGTAGAGCCGCTCGGGCTGCTCGGGGTATTCCGGCATCGTCGGCGTCTGCAGCACGGAGACCTGCTTCAGCTTCCGTGCCGCTTCGATACGGGTGTTCTCGAGTGCGCCCAGCGCCCCGGAATAGCTGTCCTGGGCGAACTGCGCCCGCAGCATCAGGGTCTGGTACTCCGAGGAGATGCTGTTGAGCGCGTTACCCGATTGGCGGGCCAGACGCTGCTGCTCCTGCGCGATTTGATTGGTAAGCGCCTTGATCTCGCTATTGACGCGCACGATCTCCGGTGAGCGGGCGCTCTGGAAGCTGGCCATCGCGCTCTTGCGCGCCTTGGCGATGGCGAGCTGCCCTTCCAGCCCCGAAACCACCGAGCTGAGGCTTTCCACCGTGCCCGTCGGCGAGACCAGCCCGTTGGCGTTCTGGTAGTCGAGCAGCGCATCGCGGGTCTGCTGGAACTTCTCTTCCAGCAGCGCGACCTGCTGTTCGAGGAAGCGCACCTGCTCCTCCGCCAGGCGTTGGCCCATCAGGTTCATGTGGCGCTCGCCCTCGTCCAGCAGCAACTGCGCGATCTTGTTGGCTTCCTCCGGATCGAAGGCTTCGACATCGACCCGCAGCACGCCGGCGTAATCGTCCAGCTCCACCGAGACCCGCGAGAGGAAGTAGTCGTGAAGCTCTTCCAGCGGCGCGTTTACGTCGCCCAGTGCGCTGAAGAAGTCCGCCCCGGAATTGGCATAGTGATTACGAAAATCCGCCTCCTCGACGAGCAGCTTCAGCATGTCGACGGAACGCATGTAATCGCGCAGCAGCAGCATGTCCGCGAGATTACTGGTCGCCCCGCCGCTCAACAGCGAACTCACGCTCAACGTCGGCGAGGCGAGCTGGGGACTTTCGAGTACCACGTTGGCATGGGAGACATAGCGATCGCTGGCCCACAACGCCCAGTAGAGCGAGACGACGACGATCGCGATCAGGCACACGACCCAGTGGAACGACTTGCGCAACCGCGATGATTTATTGGTATGAGATGACTTGTTCATGGCCGACCTGTCTTTTTCGGGGGCTTATTCGGAGTCTTTTTCGTTCGGTTACGAGGCTTGGCTTTCGCTTTCGCCTGTGACTGGAACTGCTGCACATGGCGACGCGCCTCGTGCATCCGCTCGCGGGACTCCTCCATGCGCCAGCGCAGCGCATCGCCGGGATCGTTGCGGGCAGGATCGTCACTGGCTATCTGGTACTCGACACGGGCCTGCTCGAACTCGAGATTGGCTTGCATCAGCTGCTGCTTCGCTTCGGCGAGCGACGTGGGCACCTTGGGCGGTGCGGTCTTCTTGCCGTCGGTCGCCTCGTGATAGGCGCTGATCGCCTCCTCGATATCGTCGAACCATTTCGCCTGCCCTTTCTCCAGCACGATGCCCGCCTCGCAGAACTCCCTCAGCACCCCTTCGCCGTGGGAGACCATGATCAGGCTGGCCCGGCCGACACGCTCCTTGAACGCGTTCTTGGCCTTGGCCTTGAAGGCGCGGTCGCCGACGGCGGTCGCCTCGTCGGAGAGATAGACGTCGAAGTCGAAGGCCAGCGAGAGCCCGAACGCCAGTCGCGAACGCATCCCGGAGGAGTAGGTCTTGACCGGCTCGTCGAAGGCATCGCCGATCTCGGCGAACTCCTCGACTTCCCGCACGACCCGTTCGATCTCCTCCTCGGCACCGTGAATCCGGGCCACGAACTTGACGTTCTGGCGTCCGGTCATCGAGCCCTGGAAGCCGCCCGCCAGGCCGATCGGCCAGGAAACGCGGCTGTTGCGGATGATCTCGCCGCGGTCCGGCGAATCCATGCCGCCGATCAGCCGCAGCAGCGTCGACTTGCCCGCCCCGTTGCGACCCAGCAGCCCCACACTGACCCCGGAAGGGATGGTCAGGCTGATGTCCTTGAGCACCCACGGGCTGTCGTGATGGTTGTGGTAGCGCTTGTAGAGATTGCGGATTTCGATCATGGGAAAAGCCCCTCACGTTGTCTGAAAAATCAGTGCGCTTTCAGCTGATCGCGAAAGCGCATGTGAAGGACCAGCCCCAGCGAAATCAGCGCCAGCGCCCAGAACCAGAGATACGTCATGTCGATACCGTCGATCGTGTGGTAGCCGGCAAAGAAGTTCAGGCGCATGCTCTCCAGGCCGTGAACGATCGGGTTCAACAGCAGGTATTCCCGGTATTGATGCGGCACGTAGAGCACCGGAAAGATGACGCCGGAGAGCAGCAGCAACGGCAGGTTGAGAATGCGAGCGACCTTGCCGATTTCCGGCACCAGATCGCCCAGTACCGACAGCGTCAGCCCCATGCCCCAGCCCAGCGCCCACAATGAAAGCCAATCCATCATCGCGCCGAACGGATAGTCCGGCATCAGCTCGAACTTGAGCAGGCTGCCTATGGTGATGAACAGGATGAAGATCAGCGACTTGAGCATGCCTTCGAGTTAAGCTCAAGTCTGGTGGATGGGAG
>NZ_NHOU01000043.1 GCF_002179555.1 Salinicola salarius
ACCCTGTGCAGTTCTGGAGGGGGTCACTTCACAATCATAGCACCTCTCCAAGATGGGCGCTGGGGGCGAAATAGCCTCTTTGATGCGTCGTCAGGTCTGACAGTCTGACGGGTGGGGATGTCAGTACGAAAATCGGGAAAATGAAATTTAGCTGAAAATTCAGGTTCGTTTCAGTTGACCACTACAAGCTTTGTGCGTCAAGATTAAGTGCCGTTTAACTGGCACATCCATATTGAGGCAATAAATCGTTGTCGATATGAAAATTAAAATAAGGAGTTTCAGGTGAGCAAAATCTTCAAATCAATAAGCGCTCCGCTGGCGATAGCTTTAGTAGCAACACCGGCGTTGGCCGCGGAGCCGGTCGGGCGTGCGTCACCAACCGTAGAAGACCTGAAGGTTGAAATAAATCAACTGACGGCTGAAGTGGAAGAGCTCAAGAAAGGCGATTCCCCCTTCACGGTGAACGGTTATTACCGCCTGCAGGCGACCTCAGAAAGCCTAGATACGACCGACGATAACAGTACTGCTTTTGTTGACCAGCGCCTGCGTGCAAAGATCACCGGCGACCTCAACGATAACGTGAGCCTGGTTTGGTACGGTGAGTTCGATTCTCCCTGGGGTGAGACGGGAAGCTGCCAGGGTGACGATTGCGGCAAACTCAGCGCCGACGGCGTTGGCGTTGAGACCAAAAATGCCTACGCTGAACTGAAGGTGCCGAACAGCGACTGGAAGGTGCGAGCGGGCGTCCAGGGGTATGGCTTCGCCAAGTACGAGGGCCTTGTTACCAACGACGACATGAATGGCGTCTCCTTTGCGGGCAATGTTGGTATGGCCACGCTGACAGGTGGCTGGTTCAAGTGGGAAGAAAACGATAGAGATTCTGCGGACGACGTGGACTTCTACATGTTGAATGCCGAACTTCATCCCAGCGAGGTTTTCCACTACGGCCTTACCGGAGCTCAGATCAGCAACAGCAGTCAGGCTGCTCTGAATGGTACGGCGGCTCGAACGGATGACAACTATTTCGGTGCCTACGCCGATTTTACCTTTAACAAAATGGCCTATAGCGGCTCGGTACTTTACAAAAAGTCGTCCGGGCGTGACTCTGACGCAACAGATGGCGACACGTACATGTTGAATCTGTATGCCCAGAGGCATTGGGACAATGCAAGCCTCAAGATTCACGGCATCTACATTCCGGCTGATGACAGCAGCAATGGTGCAGATCGCTTCGCGGCAAACCAGTCAGGCTGGGAGCTGAATAGCAGCAATCTGCAAATCTTCGGAACAGACTACTACTACAACAATGGTTCCCAGGGGGCCAAGTCAGTTTATGACGCAGCTTACAAGGGATACGGTCTGATGGGGCTGATGGTCTCGGGTGATCAGGAGCTTTCCAACGACTACTACCTGAAGTACGGCACAGGATACTTCCGCGCTGCCGACGACGCGCCCGACAGCGCTGCTCAGGCCAACGGCTCAACCCTTGGTACTGAAGTCGCTGCTCAGCTTGGTAAAAAGTTTGCCGGCGTGTATGACATCAGCCTCCGCGGTTCTTACGGTTTCATGGGAGACTTCTACGGAGATGACCCGGAGGATACCTATAAGGTCGTAGCTATGGTCAATATCAGTTACTGATCAACGTGTAATTTCATGATCTGATACAACGGCCGGGCCTTAGTCCGGCCGTTTGTCATTGAGCCGAACATGCGGAAGGTCGGCAATGATTTTGACGAAATCCTCCAAATGAGGACACTAGCTGACCCACGCAAAGGGGCCAGCCTTTTCTACTGGGCATTATCGTACTAAAACCACCACCGGACGCCCGCCACGAAGCTGGAGGACTCGACGTCTTCCCCCTCGCGCTCACGGAGATCCTTTGTGTTGCCCAGGTAGCGTGTATAGGAAACACCAACGTAAGGAGCGAACTCCCGGGAAAACTGGTATCTCAACCGGAGTCCCAGACCAATATTGTTGATCCCGCTGCCGACGCCCCATTCCTCGACATCACTGAAGGCCACCAGGGTTTCCCCCCGGCCTTGCAGAATGAGCCTTTGGGTCAGTAACCAGTCGTATTCGGCCTCGAAATCATACGACAGGTCGCCGTCTTCAGTAACCCTGAGGTTGGTATCCACCTCAAACCAGTAGGGGGCAAGTCCCTGCAATCCAACAATGGCCGAATAGCGCTCCTTATTAGGGCTGGGGCCAAACGTTGTCTGGGCACCCAATCCTGTCTGTATGTCCCAGAAGCGATCGAAGCGATAGCTGTACTGCACATCAAAATTTTCGATGTCGCCAGCCTCGGTGGCCAGATTCGTCTCACCCTCTGTTTCAATCCAGAGCCGCTTTTGGTCCGTGCCGACCCAGGCCTGGACATCCCAGAGCGCGATCTCGTCGCTGCCATCGCGCTGATATTCCAGCCGGTCACCCAGTATCTGGCCAAATATCTCATTGTCGGGAATAGGCAATGCCCAGTCCGGATCGGCCTGAACGCCAGTACCGGCGGCGCCGGCTCCCGAGGCAATCGTGAAGGCTGAGGCACCCACAACCCACTTGATGCGATTCATCATAATGTTCATCCCCTATCCCGTTAAACGACCGACACGACACGAAACATGCCTGCGTCCATGTGGTACAGAAGGTGGCAGTGGAACGCCCAGTCACCAGGTGCGTCCGCCGTTATCAGTGCGGAGACCCGCTCACCGGGTTTGACGGAGATCGTGTGCTTGCGTGGGCGATACTCACCCGCCCCGGTTTCCAGCTCCATCCACATGCCGTGCAAATGAATGGGGTGGTCCATCATTGAATCGTTGACCAGGATCAGGCGAAGGCGTTCACCATGGTAGAATTTGATCGGGCCATCCACCTCGGAAAATTTCCTGCCATCAAACGACCACATGTAACGCTCCATATTGCCGGTAAGGTGGAGCTCCACTTCCCGTTCCGCGGGGCGCTTGTCGGGCCAGCCGTCAATACTCCGTAACTGGGAGTAGGTCAGCACCCTGTGGTCTGCGGTTTCAAAGCCAACGCCGGGCTCATCCAGCCGTGACTGGGGGCTGGACGCCACCATTGCCGCCCCGGGGCCGTGATTGTCCGGGCCATGGGATACCGGGCGCCCCGCAGTTGGAACCGGGCCCAGGTCCGGTTTGTCAGGCGAGGCGTCCATGCTCATGCTGGCATGATCCATGGTCATGCCGCCTGAACCTCCCGCCATGTCGCCGTGGGCCATTCCCATGCCGCCGTGCATTTCCATGCCGCCGTGCCCTGCCTTGCCGCCACTCTTGCTCATCGCGCCCATTCCCATGGCTGCCATGCCCCGTTCAGTGCGCGGGTACATGGGAGGCACTGGCGCTTCCAGCCCCTTTCGGGTGGCCAGTGTGCCGCGCACGAACCCGGACCGGTCCTGGGACTGAGCAAACACGGTATGGGCCATGTCCGTTGGCTCCACGATAATGTCGTAGGTTTCGGCCACGCCAATGCGGAATTCATCGGTCTCGACCGGCTGCACCGGCTGACCGTCGGCGGAAATAACCGTCATCGGAAGTCCCGGGATGCGGACATCAAAGTAGGTCATCGCCGAGGCGTTGATGAATCTCAACCGAATTTTCTCGCCGGGACGGAACAGCCCGGTCCAGTTGCTGGCGGAAGGCGATCCATTCATCAGGTAGGTATATTCAGAACCGGTTACATCCAGAATATCCCGGGGGCTCATTCGCATTCTGCCCCACATGCCGGCTTTGCTCCACGCGGCATCCCAACCCATGGTTTCGACATCCTTGAAGAAGTCGCCAACGGTGCGCTGGTTGTAGTTGTAATAGCCGTCAAACACTTTGAGGTTGCGGAAGACATCGGCGGGAGAATCGAAGGTCCAGTCGGAGAGAACCACCACATATTCGCGGTCATAGCTGACTGGCTCGGGTTCAGCCGGGTCTATGATCATGGGGCCATAGTGGCCAAGTTGCTCCTGAAGCCCGGAGTGGCTGTGATACCAGTAGGTGCCATGCTGCTCGACCGGAAAACGGTACTCGAAGGTTTCGCCCGGCATGATGCCCGGAAAACTGACGCCTGGAACACCGTCCATCTGATATGGCAGCATCAGGCCGTGCCAGTGAATGGACGTTGCCTCGGCCAGGGTGTTGGTCACACGCATGATCGCTTCGCGGCCCTGCTTGAGCCGAATCAGGGGCGCAGGCAGCGTGCCATTGATGGTAATAGGCTGTTTCGAGAGTCTGGACCCGATCGTGAGAGGCGTTCGTGCGATCGTCAGATCATAGACATCGGCGCCGTCACGCACGGTATGATAAACATTCGAGTTGTCCAGATTGCCCCTGGCAAACGCCGGCATCAGGCTGTCAAAACCGGCGAGAAGGCCCATTGCGGCAGCCCCCTGGATCAGGCGCCGCCTGGACATACCTGCATAGAAATGTCTATCGCTCATAGGTTGCTCCTAAAACCATGTATATACAGCTTCTTGCGTTCGTGACTCGATTATTGATGCTACCCGGTGCAACTGAAATCAAACTGAAAAGTCGACCGGTAACCCCCCATTTTTAAGGTTCTTCGCAGATTAGCGTGAATCAGACAGGATAGAGAAACGGCGGTAAATCCAGATAAGCTGATGTTCACCACAAACCTCAGCCACTCACCGGGGATACCGCCGTCACCATGAATGCTAGCGTCTGGAACCTGTTCTGGAAAGGCTTCCTCCCCACGTCTCACGAATGCCTCGATGACTTGTCGCTGCGGATACGCCTGGAACCCGACCCCCATCAGATCCCGGTCTGCAGCGGCTGTGGTCATGCCTGCTTCCTCGTGCATGATGTGCATCACCGGCGTGTCCGCGAGGCACCATTGCTGACCTACCGGGTCGAGCTCGATATCCCGGTCAGACGACTACGTTGCCCTACCTGCGGCCCGACACGTGAGCGGATCGACTGGCTGCCGGGCCGATCTGGCGTCACCGAGACACTACGCCAGTGGGTAGAGCGCTTGGTGAACTTGCTGCCTATCCGTCATGTCGCCGATCTGGTCGGCCTGCACTGGCATACCGTCAAGGCGATCGACAAGCGGCGTCTGCAACGCGACCTGCCAGAACCGGACAGGACACGCCTACGCCGGCTGATGATGGATGAGTTCGCGCTGCACAAGGGCCATCGCTATGCCACCGTGGTCGCCTGTGCCGATACCCAACAGGTGGTGTGGGTCGGTGAAGGCCGCTCCCGCGAGGCGATCCGTCCCTTCTTCGAATGGTTGGGCGATGCCCGAAAACAGATCGAAGCCGTCGCCATGGACATGAATTCGGCGTTCGACCTGGAGGTGAAGGATCAGTGTCCCAACGCCGTCGTGGTCTATGACCGCTTCCATGTGGTGGCCAAATACGGACGTGAGGTGATGGACCGGGTGCGTGTCGATCAGGCCAACCAGCTGCGGGACGACAAGGTGGCACGCAAGGTGGTCAAAGGTAGCCGCTGGTTGCTGCTGCGCAACGCCGACAATCTCAAACCCGAGCAGGCGGTGAAACTCGAGGAGCTGCTGGCTGCCAATGCGTCACTGACCACTGTCTATGTGCTCAAGGACCAGCTCAAGACGCTGTGGTTTGCCGACGACGAGACCACCGCCCGAAGCGCCTGGCAGGAGTGGGCTGACATGGCCCTCGGCAGTGGCATTGACGCCCTGGTGCACTTCGCCAGGAAGCTGGAGCCCTATCTGGAGGGGATCGTCTCCAGTGCCCGCCATCGGCTGAACACCAGTGTGCTGGAGGGCATGAACAACCGGATCAAGGTCATCAAACGGATGGCCTACGGGTACCGCGACACGGCGTACTTCTTCCTGAAGATCCGTGCCGCCTTTCCCGGCAAAGTGCGATGAACCGGAAAAAAGCCCATGTCGAAGCACACCAAGACTGCCGCCGCCGTTGCCTTCTGCAGCCTGCTATTGGGAACCGGCGCACAGGCCGCGGAAGAGAAGCTCTATCTGTTCAACTGGACCGAGTACATGGACCCCGAGATCATCACGGCGTTCGAGCAGAAGTACGACGTCGAGGTGGTGCAGAACTATTACAACTCGCTGCCGGAGATGTTCGCCAAGCTGAACGCGGGCGGCGCGTCCCAGTACGACATCATCGTCCCCTCCAACTACTACGTGCCGCGCTTGATCGAGACGGGCCTGGTCCAGAAGCTCGACCACGCGAAGATTCCCAACCTTGCCAACGTCAAGGAGCAGTTCCAGGATCCGAGCTTCGACCCGGGTTCCGCATACTCCGCGCCCTACCAGTGGGGCACGACAGGCATGATCTACAACACCGACACCTTCCCGGACGCTCCCAACAGCTGGTCGCTGATGTTCGACCCGGAGGTCAATCCCGACTATCCGTTCGCCATCATGGGCGACGGCCAGGTGGCCATCGGCGCCGCCTGCGGTGCGCTGGGCAAGCCCTATGACTGCGACACGCTGGACAGCTGGCGCGAAGCCGCCAAGCTGATGATCGAGACCAAGAGCCGCGACAACTTCTCCGGCTTCACCGACGGCACCCCGGCGCTACAGCAGCTGGCCCGGGGCGTGACCCACGTGGGCATGTCCTACAACGGCGACTATCTCTACTTCAAGGGAGAGGATCCGGAAGCCTTCGAGCACTTGGCATTCGCGATTCCCGACGAGGGCGCCGAAATGTGGGTGGACTCCATGATGATCCCCTCCGGCGCCCCGCACCCGGACCTGGCCCACAAGTTCATCGACTTCATCCTGGACGCGAAGATCGGCGCCCAGCTGTCCAACTACAACTACTACGCCAGCCCCAATGCGGCGGCCGAGCCTTATCTCGACGAGGCGCTGAAGCAGCCCCCCGCCCAGCCCACCGAGGAGGAGATGAAGCGCCTGCGTTTCACGCCCAGCCTCGAGGGCGAGCAGCTACAGACGTTCCAGCAGCTCTGGTCCGAAGTCCAGGCCCGATAACGGCAGCGGCCGGGCGCGGCGGTTTTGCGCCCGGCAGCCAAGAAACACCACACGGGACACGCTCATGAGTCACCACCAGGAATCGTCACCGCTCAAGGACTGGTTTCAGCAGCACGGCATCACCGAAGTCGAGAGCTTGGTGACCGATCTCACCGGCATTCTCAAGGGCAAGATCATGCCGGCCAGCAAGTATCTCAACGGAGGGCGGCCGAGACTGCCGGACTCCATCTTCATCCAGACCGTCACCGGCGGTTACCCGGACGACGAAGACATCCGCTTCTGGAATCCCGCCGAACGGGACATGGAGCTGGTGCCCGACCCCAATGCCGCCTTTCTGGTGCCCTGGGCGGAAGACCCCACCGCCCAGATCATCCACGACTGCTACTACCTGACGGGCGAGCCGGTCGACCTGTCGCCCCGCCACGTGCTGAAGCGCGTTCTGGAACTCTACGAACAGCGAGGCTGGCGCCCGGTGGTCGCCCCCGAGGTCGAGTTCTATCTGGTCAAGACCAACATCGACTCCGACTACCCTCTCGAGCCGCCGATCGGTCGCACCGGGCGCCAGGAGAGCAGCCGTCAGTCGTTCTCCATCGACGCGGTCAACGAGTTCGATCCGCTGTTCGAGGAGATGTACGACTACTGCGAGGCAATGCATCTCGACCTGGACACGCTGATCCACGAAGAAGGCGCCGGCCAGATGGAAGTCAACTTCCAGCACGGCAACCCGCTGGCGCTGGCGGACCAGGTGGTCATGTTCAAGCGCGTCCTCCGGGAGACGGCGCTGCGCCACGGCATGTACGCGACCTTCATGGCCAAGCCGATGGCCAACGAGCCGGGCAGCTCGATGCACATTCACCAGAGCCTGGTCGACGCCCAGGGCAACAACCTGTTTGCCGGTGAAGAGGGCCAGACCAGCACCCTGTTCCACCATTTCATCGGCGGCCTGCAACGCTATCTGCCGGCCGCCATGCCGCTGCTGGCGCCCAACGTGAACTCCTATCGTCGCCTGCTTCGCCACGAGGCCAGCGGCTCGGCGCCGATCAACGTCGATTGGGGCACGGACAACCGCACCGTCGGCCTGCGGGTGCCCGTTTCCACCCCGGCGGCGACCCGGGTCGAGAACCGGCTGCCCGGGGCCGACGCCAACCCCTATCTGGTGCTGGCCGCCTCGCTGGCCTGCGGCTATCTCGGCATGCTCGGCCAGATAGAACCGCGCCCGCCGATGGTCGGTTCGGCCTGGGCCAGCGGCAACAAGCTGCCGGACGACATCGGCCCGGCCCTGGATCGCATGCGGGAGTGTACCGCCCTGGCGGAGATCCTCGGTGAACGCTTCACCAACAGCTATCTCGCCGTCAAGCACACGGAACACCGCGCGTACTTCCGCGTCATCAGCTCATGGGAACGCGAGCATCTGCTGCTGCGGGTCTGATCCCGGGCCGTGACGACGATTCGTGAGACGGCGGTTCACGAGACGGTCCTTGAGACGATGATTCTAGAGACGACGATTCGCAAGACGACGATTCGCAAGACGACGGACAGGCAACCAGGAGGCACCATGAAAACGAAGCGCTGGGCGGTCTTGATGGCAGCGGGAGTGATGAGCGGCGGCGCCCTGGCGGACGCTCGGCCACAGCTGAACCTGTTCAACTGGACCGAGTACATGGATCCGGAGATCATCGCGAATTTCGAGGCCGAAACCGGCATCGACGTGGTGGAGAACTACTACAACTCCAACGCCGAGATGCTGGCCAAGCTGAACGCCGGCGGCGACGCCCAGTACGACATCGTCATCCCGTCGGATTACTTCGTGCCGCGCCTCATCGGGGCGGGTCTGATCCAGCCCCTCGCACCGGACGACCAGGCACTGGAAGGCATCGACAATATCATGGCGGATTTCCGCCACCCGGCCTACGATCCGGAAGACGCCTACACCGTGCCGTATCAGTGGGGCGTGACCGGCATCGTCTACAACACCGACACCTTCCCCGACCCGGACCCCAGCTGGGGGCTGCTGTACGATCCCGACGTCAATACCGATTATCCCTTTGCCCTGCTCAAGGGTGATGCCCAGTTCACCTTCTCCACTATCTGCGCCTATCAGGGCGAAGGGTTCGACTGCGTCGGGCAAGCGCCATGGGTCGAGGCGGCGAAGCTGGTCATCGCCACCCGCGCCCGGGACAACTTCGTCGGTTTCGTCGACGCCACCGCCGCCATCGAGCAGATCGCCAGCGGCGTCATCCACGCCGGCGTCGCCTACAACGGCGACCTGGCCAGCAAGAAAAACGAAGACCCGGAACTCTACGGCAATATCGGCTTCTTCGTGCCCAGGGAAGGCTCGCAGCGCTGGGTGGACGTGATGGCCATCCCGGCCCGGGCGCCGCATCCGGAAAACGCGCGCCGATTCATCGAGTACCTGCTGCGCCCCGACGTCGCGGCCCAGCTCTCCAACTACAACCTGTACACCTCGCCCAACGCCGCGGCACAGCCGATGCTGACCGCCGCACTGCGCGAGCCGCCGGTGATGCCCGATGCCGACACCCGCTCCCGGCTGTCGCTGACGCCCTCCGTCGACGGCGAGCAGTTGCAGCTGCTGCAGCAGTTGTGGTCGGAAGCCCGGTCTCGCTGATCGGCCTTCGTTCCTCCCTTTCGTCCTTTCATTCATGGAGACCAGGATGGCCGCGCCTTCCGACATGAAACACCCGCCGTCAGCCCTCGAATATCCCGCTTCCTGGTATGCGGCCTCGGCCAATGCCGCGCCGGCGCGCCCGGCGCTGTCGACCGATGTCAGCTGCGACGTGTGCGTGGTGGGCGCCGGATTCACCGGCCTGTCGTCGGCGCTGCATCTGGCCGAGAAAGGCCTGAAGGTGATCGTGCTGGAAGCCGCGCGCGTCGGCTATGGCGCCTCGGGGCGCAATGGCGGCCAGATCGTCAACAGCTACAGCCGCGACATGGACGTGATCGAAGACAAGTACGGCGTCGAGACGGCTCGTGCTTTGGGCGACATGGCGTTCGAGGGCAACCGGGTGATCCGCGAGCGCATCGCGACCTACGGCATCCAGTGCGACCTGCGCAACGGCAACCTGTTCGCCGCCTGCAACGCCAAGCAGCTCGAAGCCCTGAGGCATCATCAGGCGCTGTGGCAGCGTTACGGCAACGATCAGCTCGAACTGCTGGAAGGCGACGCCTACCAACGTGAGGTCGGCAGCGACCGCTATACCGGCGTGCTGATCGATCACTCCGGCGGCCACCTTCATCCGCTGAACCTGGCGCTGGGCCAGGCAGCCGCCCTGGAATCGCTGGGCGGCGTGATTTACGAGCAGAGCCCGGTCCTGTCCCTCGAGCATGGCGCCCCGGTCACGCTGAAGACCGCCGGCGGCACCCTCAGGGCCGACCGCGTCGTCATGGCCGGCAACGCCTACATGAGCGGCGTGATGCCGGAGCTCGAGCGAAAATCCATGCCCTGCGGGACGCAGATCATCACCACCGAGCCTCTCGGCGAAGATCTCGCACGGAGCCTGCTGCCCAACGACATGGCAGTGGAGGACTGCAACTACCTGCTCGACTACTATCGCCTGACGCGCGACAACCGGCTGCTGTACGGCGGCGGCGTGAACTACGGCAGCGAAGGATCGGCCGATATCGAAGGCGTCATCCGCCCCAAGATGCTCAAGACGTTTCCGCAGCTCAAGGATATCAAGGTGGACTACGCCTGGAGCGGCAACTTCCTGATGACGCTGAATCGGCTACCGCAGTTCGGCGTCATCAACGACAACGTCTATTACGCCCAAGGCTACTCCGGCCACGGCGTGACCTGCACGCACCTCGCCGGCCGCCTGATCAGCGAGGTGATGACCGGACGTGACGAGCGATTCGACGCCTTCGCCGGCCTGCCGCACCAGCCGTTCCCCGGCGGCCGCATGCTGCGCGTGCCGCTATCGGCGCTGGGCGCCTGGTACTACGAGACACGCGACCGGCTCGGCATCTAGGTTTCTCGTCATTTAAGTTCCTCGACATCTAAGTTCCTTGGCATCAGACGCCGACAGGGCGCATGGGGAGGTCAAAACCCAGATGCAGGTGAGCGCCGGCAGCGCCCGTCACTGCGGCTGGCAGGCGCGGGCGAACCCCTGGAAGATTGCATCGTAGAGCGCATGCTGCCGGGGCTCCCATTCCGGGTGCCACTGTACCGCCAGGGTAAAGCCGGGGGCATCCGGCAGCGAAACCGCCTCGACCAGACCGTCCGGGGCCACCGCCTCCACGAACAGGCCCTCCGCCAGCCGGTCTATGCCCTGCTGATGCAGCGAGTTGACCCGCGCCTTCAGCCCTTCCTCGCGCTCGCCGTAAAGGCTGGCCAGGCGGCCGCCGGGCCGGATGTCGATCTCGTGGCTCGGCGCATATTGCTGTGCCTTCGACCCTTCCGGCTCGCGGTGATCCATCAGCCCGGGCACACGCTGGACGGCCTGATGCAGCGTGCCGCCAAGGGCCACGTTGAACTCCTGGAAGCCGCGGCAGATCCCCAGCAGCGGCAGGCGCCGCTCCAGCGCCAGCGGCACCCAAAGCATGGCGGCGTGATCGCGATCCAGATCGTCCCGCGTGTTTTCCGGCGCCCGCGCCGCATCGTATCGACTCGGCAGCACGTTCGTGTAGCTGCCGGTCAGCATCAGGCCGTCGAGACGATCCAGCAGCGCGCCGGCAGCGCCAGCGTCACCGTCGCGCCAGACCGGCAGGATGACCGGCTCCAGCCCGTACTCGCGCAGCGCGTTGAGATATTTGTCGGTGACCATGTGGGCGGGGTGGCCTTCCACCTCACGACGGCAGGCAATGACACCAACCAGGGGACGCTTCTGCATGATGCCTCCTCGGAACCGGAATCCGTTGTGTTTTTATCAACAGGTGATGGCCTGCCTTTCTTGCCACGCACCGGTCATGGAAAACGATAAATTCGCTTAACATCCATTCAAATTCATAAACTTATTTATAAAACAGCTTGAATCTTACTTGGAAGCGAAGCGAATAATCCGTAAATAATTTGACAACAATACCGGGCAGGCGAAACACTATCAACGACCATAATAAACGATCGCAGGTGACATCATGTCCTCCCTTCCCGTCGACGAGGCTCGTGACTTCCTGGCGCGTCACCCCGCTATCGATAGCATCGATCTGCTGCTGAGCGACCTCAATGGCGTGCTGCGCGGCAAGCGGATTCCCCGGGAAAATCTCGAAAAGGCCTACGTCAACGGCATCAATCTCCCCGGCTCGGTCTTCGCGCTGGATATCACCGGCAACACGATCGAGGAGACCGGCCTGGGCCTGGACATCGGCGATTGCGACCAGGTCTGCCGCCCGATTCCCGGCACCCTGATGCCGACGCCCTGGCTGCGGGATGGCCGCCAGGGGCAATTGCTGATGACCATGCGCAACGAGCACGACGGCCCGTTCTTCGCCGACCCGCGCAACGTCCTCGCGCAGCAGGTGCAGCGCCTCGAAGCGATGGGGTACACGGCCGTCGTCGCGCTGGAGCTCGAGTTCTATATCGTCGATCGCACGCGGGACGACCTGGGCCGGGTGCAGCCGCCCCGCTCTCCCGAGACCGGCGAACGCGCGACCACGAGCCAGGTGTATTCGATTTCGGAGCTCGACGAGTACGCCGGGTTCCTGGGCGACATCCAGGCCGCGGCCGCCACCCAGAACCTCCCGCTGGACACGGCGCTGAAGGAGTGCGCTCCGGGGCAGTTCGAGATCAACCTGGTGCACGGCAGCGACGTGCTCAAGGCGTGCGACAGCGCGGTGCTGCTCAAGCGCCTGATCAAGGGCATCGCCGTCAACCATGGCTTCGAAGCGACGTTCATGGCCAAGCCCTACGACGCGGAAGCCGGCAACGGCATGCATGTCCACATGAGCCTGCTCGATGCCCACGGTCGCAACGTCTTTGCCGCCGCCGACGAGAATCCGCTGGGCACCGAGATGCTGCGCCACGCCATCGGCGGCCTGCTCAGGCTGATGCCGGAATCGGTCGCCCTGATGGCCCCGAACCTCAACTCCTTCCGCCGTTTTCAGCCGGGGCTCTATGTTCCCATGGCGCCGACCTGGGGCTTCGACAACCGTTCCGTGGCCCTGCGCATTCCCTCCGGGCCCAATGCCGCGCGGCGGATCGAGCATCGTGTCGGCGGCGCCGATGCCAACCCCTACCTGCTGCTGGCCACCCTGCTCGCCTCGGTCATTCACGGCATCGCCAACCGGATCTCCCCCGAAGAGATCGTCACCGGCAATGCCTACGAGCAGTTCGACCCGGTACTGACCAACAGCTGGTCTCGGGCGCTGGAGCTACTCGAGCGGTCCGAGGTGTTGAACGAGGCGCTCGGCCAGGACTTCCTGAAAGTGTTCCTGGCGAACCGCCGTGCCGAGCGGGCATCCGCCATGCAGGTGGTCAGCCGGCTCGAGTACGACTGGTATCTGCGCCACGTCTGACCCGTGGAGCGTCACATCGGCGAACCGTCGGCGACGCCAAGACGACACCGCAGCCAACGACACCGCCGCCGACCCCAAATCCGGCACGTCCACCCAGGAGGAGCACGCCATGACATCGCCAGATGCCGCAAGACTCAAGGCGCTCGACCGCGATCACTACATGCACCCCTTCACCGATTTCAAGGCGCTGGGTGACGAAGGCAGTCGACTCATCACCGCCGCCCACGGCGTCTACATCGAGGACGACGAAGGCCGGCAGATCCTGGATGCGATGGCGGGGCTGTGGTGCGTCAACCTGGGCTACGGCCGCCAGGAGCTGGTCGGCGCCGCGACCCGGCAACTGCAGCAGCTGCCCTACTACAACAGCTTCTTCAAGACGACGCACCCGCCGGCGGCCGAGCTGGCCGACACCCTCTGCGGCCTGGCGCCGGGTCATATCAACCGCGTGTTCTTCACCGGTTCCGGCTCCGAGGCCAACGATACGGTGTTGCGCATGGTGCGCCGCTACTGGGCGCTCAAGGGCCAGCCCGAAAAGCAGTGGATCATCGCCCGCGACAACGCCTATCACGGCTCGACGGTCGCCGGCATGAGCCTGGGCGGCATGGCGCCGATGCAGGCCCAGGGCGGGCCCTGCGTGCCGGGCATCGCCCATATCCGCCAGCCTTACTGGTTCGACGAAGGGCGCGAGATGTCGCCCGAGGCGTTCGGCAAGGTCTGCGCCGAGGCGCTGGAAGCACGCATCCAGGCGCTCGGGCCGGACAAGGTCGCCGCCTTCATCGCCGAGCCGGTGCAGGGCGCGGGCGGCGCGATCATCCCGCCGGAGAGCTACTGGCCGGCGATCAAGGATGTGCTGTCGCGCTACGACATCCTGCTGGTCGTGGACGAGGTCATCTGCGGCTTCGGCCGCCTGGGCGAATGGTTCGGCAGCGTCCACTACGATCTCGAACCCGACCTGATGCCGATCGCCAAGGGCTTGTCGTCCGGCTACTTGCCGATCGGCGGCGTGCTTGTCGGTGATCGTGTCGCCCGGACGCTGATCGACGACGGTGGCGAATTCCATCACGGCTTCACCTACTCCGGGCACCCCGTCTGCGCTGCCGTTGCGCTCGAGAACCTCAGGTTGATGAAGAGCGAAAGCGTCGTCGAGCAAGTGCGTCAGGTGACGGGGCCGTACCTGGCCAAGCGCTGGAAGGCGCTCGAACGGCATCCGCTCATCGGCGAGGCCCGCTCCCTGGGACTGATCGGCGCGCTCGAGATCGTCGCCGACAAGGCCACCGGGGCGCGCTTCGACAAGTCGCTCAAGGCCGGCGAAACCTGCCGCGACATCTGCTTCGAGCTCGGGCTGGTCATGCGCTGCTGCGCCTGGCCGCGCTGATGGAGAGCCATCGCGATACGCTGGCCCTGCTCGACACGCTGGACATGGGTAAGCCGATCAACAGCGCCCAGAGCGATGTCAGCGGCGCCATCGGCTGCATCCGCCACCAGGCCGAGTCGATCGACAAGCTCTACTACTACAGTTGGAGATAGTCGCTAAGCGACATGGAGACTACGGTCCCCTCAGCTCGCTGTCGTCTCACCCAGTGATGGTACTGGGCGATGCGCTGATGCCACCGACGCCAGAGGGACCAGTGCAGCGCATCTTCCAGCCGTCT
>NZ_NHOU01000044.1 GCF_002179555.1 Salinicola salarius
CCGTCGCGCCATCTTCGTTGTTGGAGACCTGTGCGGTGACCTTGACCACGACCTCGTAAAGGTCCTGCCCCACCGACTGGCTGCCGGTGTCCAGATCGAGGCCCACCTTGGGCTTGAACGGCTGCTGGAACACGCTCGGCGCATTGGGCGATTGCATCGATTCAGCGCTTGACCACCGGCAGGTTGTCGGCCTGCCACTGGGCCATGCCGCCCTTGAGCTTGTAGACACGGGAGAAGCCGGCCTGGCTCAGCTCGGTGACTGCGGCCCCGGCGGCCTGCCCCTGTTTACAGACCACGATGACCGGTTTGTCCTTGAACTTGTCGAGCTGGGTAAGGCGCTCCTTGAGGCGCGCCTGGGGAAAATTCTTGGCACCGGCGATACGACCAGGGCGGCCAGGGCATGGCGCCGATGCCCCGCGACTACCTGCGTCAGTTCCGTGATGTCTACGAAGGTACGCTGTTGCTGGCGGGCAGTCTCGATCAGGCCGAGGCCGAGAAACTGGTCAACGAAGGCACCATCGACCTGCCGGTGTTCGGGCGTCCGTTTACCTCGAACCCGGATCTGGTCGAGCGGATGCAGAACGGCTGGCCGCTGGCGGAGTTCGATCCAGACACCTTCTATGGCGGCGATGCATGCGGCTATATCGACTTCCCGATCTATCCCGAGGAACAGGCGCGGCTGGAGAGAGAAAAGATGATTCGAGAGAAGTCCTGAACGCGTCGCCCGCTCAACCAGGTCCGCCCGCTGCGCATCGTGCCTCGACGAGGCCGTCGTTCGGCCATCCAATAACGTCGGCCTTCAGTCGAGCCACGACGGTACTACCGGAACTTGGCGATACGATGGCGATCAGTCAACAAAACGCGGACATGGGGGCACAAGCGCCAATTTGGCGCTCACGTCCGCGGCGATTGCCAGCAGTTGGCGATCGCCATACCGCTGACCAACCAGTTGCAAACCTAGCGGTAAGCCATCGGCGTTCATGGTCAATGGCAAAGCCACACAAGGAACATGCAGTGCCGTCCACAAGCGATTGAAGACGGAATCTCCCGTTGAAGCGAGTGTGGCCGGTGCCGCGCCAGGTGCTGGAGGCGTGATTAATGCATCGATGTCAGCGAACAGATCGTCGAGACGGAGCCTTGCATCATCAAGGCGACGACGTGCCGTCAGTTCGTCGGCAGGCGTAATAGCCAAGCCTTGCCGCACCAGCCGCCTTATCTCATCGCTCAGTGCTCCTCGATGCAGCAGCCATTCGGGACGTAGCGAACGCGCGGCATCTACCGCCATGATCCGGGCGTGATCTTCGAAGAGCGAGGCAAACGATGCCGGCAGTTCGACCGTCGTGGCATCCAAAGCCTGGGCGGCTTTCTCGATCGCCATTTGCATGTCTTTATCGGCCCGATGCCATCTTGGTGTACGACATAAGCCCAATCTAGGTCGAGTCGTTAGCTTGGCTGCGTTCTCCCCGCTCAGTACCTCATCCAGTAGTGCCAGATCCTCCACGGAGCGAGCATACCAGCCCAGTGTGTCGAAACTCTCCGACAGCGGCTTGATACCGCGCCGACCAATGCGATTGAACGTCGGTTTGAAACCGAAAATTCCACAAAAGCTAGCAGGTCGAATGGTCGAGCCACCAGTCTGGGTTCCAAAAGCGAGCGGAAAGAAGCCGGCCGCTACACCGGCGGCGGATCCACTGGACGATCCGCCGGGCGTGTGGCTCAGCCGATGAGGATTACGCGTTATCGTAGGACGAGCGTAGGCGAACTCAGTGGTGCGCGTTTTGCCCACGACAATGGCACCCGCCACCCGTGCCAGCTCCACGCAGGTAGCATCTGTCATGGGCAGATGATCGGCATAGAGCGATGAGTCGCAGGCCGTCGGTAACCCGGCGACGTCGATGATGTCCTTGACTCCGATAGGAACGCCGGCCAAGGCCCGGGCATCGTCGGGCGCGATTGCCGCTGCCTCGGCCACGACTTGCTCGCGTTGCCAGTTGGCAAGTGCCTGTACCTTGGACTCATAGCGGTCAATGGTAGCCAAGCAGTTGTTCATCCATGCGGCTGGCGTCGACAAGCCTGCTACAAAACGATGGTGAGCGGTGGTTGCATCCCAGGGAGTCTCTTCGGTCATGGCAGTTGCTTGTCCAATATCAATAGGCTTTCAGCGATCGCCTGGGCACCGGCAGCAACATGCTCGGGCTCGGCATTTTCCGCCTCGTTGTGGCTGATCCCCTTTTCACACGGTATGAATAACATGCCGGTAGGGCAGCGCTGAGGAAAGAAGCGACAGTCGTGACCCGCGCCGGAATAGATATGGCGCCATGGCTGGCCACTGCTTCGCACGGCAGCCTCGATTGCTTCGAATACCGGTCCCTCGAATAGAACCGGGGGCTCGTTGACCACCTCGTTCACGCTCACCCGGCAATGGGCCGCCGCTTCCGCCGCCAACGGCGCCACGCGGTCGCCCAGGTTTTTCAGTGTCTCGACATCGGAATAGCGAAAATCGACGCCGAAGGTAACCCGGCCGGGCACCACCGACCACGCATTGGGAAAGAGTTCGAAATGACCAATGGTGAAACGGATCGCATCGTCACCATCCCAGAACAGCGCATGCAATGCGTTGATGATGGCGATGGCATCGACCAATGCGTCCTGACGCAGACCACGCGGCGTGGTACCGGAATGATCTTCCTTGCCGATGACTTCGATCAGAAAGCGCCGCATGCCCTGCATGCCGGTCACCACGCCTAACACCTCGCCTCCGGATTCCAACAACGGCCCTTGCTCGATGTGCGCTTCCAGCAATGCCGCGAACGGAGTCCCCAGCTCACGCCGTTCGGCGTCGGGAAAGCAGGACCAGAGCTGAGTGATTGCCTCACCCATGCTGATGCCATCACGGTCGCGCGTTGCCTTGGCCATGTCCAATGGCTTTACTCCGGCGTAGACACCGGATCCCATGCATCCGGGTACGAAACGCGAACCTTCCTCGTTGTTCCAGATCACACACTCCAATGCATGATGCGTAACGATGTCAGCGTCATCGATCGCTTCCAGCGACTCGAAGGCCGCCAGTACGCCGAAGATGCCGTCGAAACGACCTCCGGTTGGTTGGGAGTCGGAATGCGAGCCGCTGACTATTGGCGGTAATGACGGATCGCTGCCTTCACGGCGAATGAACAGATTACCGACATCGTCCATCAACAAGCGAAAGCCTCGACGTTTGGCGATGTCCGCCAGTTGACGATGAACACCGATGTCATTGTCATCCAACGCAAGCCGGCATACGCCGCCCTTGGGCGTAGCTCCCAGTCGAGCCATCGCTTCGATGCGCCCCCACAGGCGCTGGCCATCAATGGTCACGGGCATAAATGACTCCTGTCGTGAGCGAATTTCGGAATCCCATGGGTAAACCGTAGGGGTCACTTCGGACTATGGGCCGTAGCTGATCGCGGTGATCGACTATCCTCCAACACGCAGCGTGACATATGGCCGGGTGCTGGCGAACGCGGCTCGGGCACGCCCTGAACGCAAGCCTCGTGAGCATGCGGACAGCGCGGAGCAAAGCCGCAGATACCCAACGGCGAGGAGAGATTCGGAGGCGCACCAGGAATGGCATTGAGCCGCTTACCCCGCAATCCAGCATGCACGGTGGAACTGAGCAAACCCTGGGTGTAGGGGTGACGGGGATCTCGCACGACATCACGCAACTTGCCATATTCCACTATCTGCCCGGCGTACATCACGGCAACCTTGGCCCCAATCTCGACCGCGACACCAACATCGTGAGTAACGAAGATTACGCTCAGTCCCAGTTCCTTCTGCAACTGCTTGAGCAGCAAGATAATCTGGATCTGCACCGTGGCGTCCAACGCCGTGGTCGGTTCATCGGCCAGCAATAACTTGGGATTGCAGCTCAGCGCCAGCGCAATCATGACACGCTGGCGCATACCACCGGACATCTCATGGGGGTAGGCATTCAGACGCTCGGCGGCCGATGGAATGCGTACCAGATCGAGCAGGTCCTTGGCACGGGCCAATGCTGCGGTTTGAGATACGCCTTCGTGACGCACGATCATCTCGCTGATCTGGACGCCAACCTTGTAGACCGGATCCAGAGAGGTCGAAGGCTCCTGGAAGATCATCGAGATCTCGGCTCCCCGCAGACGGCGCAGCTGGCGTTCGCTGCAGCTCAGCATCGAGGTACCGTCGAACTGAATCTCACCGGAATAACGGGTCTTTTTAGGCGGATGCAGTTTCATCAGCGAGCGCAGGGTCACACTCTTGCCACTGCCGGACTCGCCCAACAGCACCATGGTTTCGCCGGGTTGCACATCAAAACTGACGCCGTTGACGGCATAGACCTCACGCTCACGCGAGGCAAAAGTGACGTTCAGATCGCGCACCGACAGCAGTGACGAGGGGGGTGTCATAGAAATCTCTCCTCAGGCCACGTAGCGCTTGGCTTGGCTGTGTCCGGAACCGTCGACCAGCATGTGGCAGGCCACCTGCGTACCGATCTGCCCCGGAGCTAATGCCGGCATTTTCTCGGCACAAACCGTTTCGGCATGTGGGCACCGCGTGCGGAAGCGGCAGCCGGACGGCGGGTTGATCGGGTTGGGGGGATCACCACTGATCGGCAGGGCCTCGGTCAGATGATCGGGATCCATCGAGGGGCGCGCCGACAGTAGCGCCTGAGTATAGGGGTGTTGCGGGTTATCGTAGATCTTGTCGACCGGCCCGATTTCGACGATCTGGCCGAGGTACATCACCAGAATACGATCGCTGATGTATTGCACCACATTGAGATCGTGACTGATGAAGATATAGGTCAACGACATCCTGCGCTTGAGATCCTCCAGCAGATTGAGCACTTGCGCCTCGACCGACTTGTCGAGAGCCGAGACCGCCTCGTCGAGGATCAGTAGCCGAGGCTCCAGTGCCAACGCCCGTGCGATGTTGATGCGCTGCCGCTGCCCGCCGGAAAGTTCATGCGGATAGCGCCGTGCATAGAGTTCGGGATCCAGCCCCACCGCCTCCAGCATGGCTTCCGCCTGCCTTGCCGCTTCGCGACTATCGATACCGCGAACCTTGCATCCGAAGGCAATGGTATCGCCGATCGTCATGCGGGGATTGAGCGACGCATTGCTGTCCTGAAAGACCATCTGGACCTGGCTGCGCATCGCCTTGACGCTAATGCCCTGGGCGCTGCCGACGGGAAGCCCGTCAAGCACGACCTCCCCGGCATCGGGTTCGACCAGGGACATCAGTAACTTGGCCAGCGTGGATTTGCCGCACCCCGATTCACCGACGATACCCAGTGTCTCCCCCTTGGCGACGCGGAAATCGAGGCCATCGACGGCACGCACGACGTCAACCCGGGCACGCCCCGGCAATCCCTTACGCTTCAGCGGGAAATGCTTCTTCAGTCGATTGACGATGAGCAGTGGCTGCGCCGGACCACCGACGTCACGTTTTGGGTCTCGTGTCGCGTTGCGAGCAATCTTGTCGTTATCATCCATCACGGTTTCCTGTCATGAGCGACGCATTGCGCATCTTGTCTTTGTCGAATGAAGTGCCGAATGAATTTCCGTCGTCAGACATCATAACGTTGGGTGCCGATCCTTCCACGGTGTGACGCGCTCGTAGGCACCGCCCAGCGCGAACAGTGTCGATTCGGCGAAGGGCCGAGCGGCAAGTTGCAGCCCGGCGGGCAGCCCGTTAGCCGTGAAGCCGCAAGGCACCGTCAACGCGGGCAGCCCCAGATAGTTGAAAGGGCGAGTGTTACGGGTGATACGGCCGACCATGGCCGGGATCCGTCCCGGATCACGCTCGTCGGTGTCGGCAATAGTCGGCACCTCGAAATTGAGTAACGGTGTCGCCAGCACATCGACTCGCGAGAAGACCTGGGTCACGAAGTCACGGACGACTGCACTGCGCACGGTCAGTGCATCGAGATAGACGGTAGCGGGTATGTGGAAGCCGGACTCCGTTCGCGAGTAGCCATGCCGTCCGTAATCCTCCGGTCTCTCACGCATCCAGCGGCTGTGGATGGCGGCGGCCTCCGACTTGGAGATCGCATTGGCGATGGCATCGTATTCGCCGGGATCCGGCACCTCAATGATATCCACCCGACAGCCTAGATCCTGCAGCGCCCGGCACGCTTCCTCAAACAGCGTGTCGACTTCGTCACTGACTCCGTCGCGAAAGTAGTTGGCCGGAATGCCGATGCGCATGCCGTTCACCGAACGACCCAGGCTGCGGATATAATCGGGCACCGCCAGGCGGCTGGTGGTGGCATCCTGAACGTCATGGCCCGCCACCAATGACATCATCAGGGCACAATCCGCCACGGTCCGGGTCAGCGGCCCGACGGTATCCAACGACCAGGCTCGCGGCATGGCACCGAAGCGACTCACCCTGCCCCAGGTCGGCTTGAGACCGGCAAGGCCATTGAACGATGCCGGCAGCCGGATCGAGCCGCCGGTGTCGGAGCCGATAGCTCCATAGATAGCGCCGGCCGCCGTGGCGGCCCCGGAACCACTCGAGGATCCCCCACTGATATGCGCGGGATTCCACGCATTGCGACAATGGCCAAAGTGCTCGTTGTGTCCCGTCGGGCCGGCTGCGAATTCAGAAAGGTTAAGGGCACCAACGTTGATCGCTCCCGCGTCGTCCAGCCGGCGCATTACGGTGGCAGTGGCCTTGGGTTCAACATCGGCCATGATCTTCGATGCCCCGGTCGCGCGCTTACCGAGACGCGCGAACATGTCCTTGTGAGCCAGTGGCACGCCAAACAACGGTGCTGTCGGCGTAGCCCGTCGCAATTGCCGATCCGCCTCTTCTGCAGCTTCTCGCGCGTCGTCGGCGTATACGTCGATGAAGGCATTGATGATCGGGCGCACGGCGCCAATACGTCGAAGCGACGCCTCGACGACCTCGCTTACCGACACTTCGCGCTGGCGGATCGCCAACGCGATCTCGGTCAGGCTCATCCAGTGCAACTCACTGCCTGCCATCATGCGGCTCCTCCTTCGGCAGCTGCGCGATGGATAGCTCTTCGAGTGCCGAGAGGAAGGCAAACGGATCGGCATAGAGATCACGATATCGCTCGATCAGGGGCGTGGCTTTTTGGAGAAGGGTATTGACCTCCATTGCCAACTGGGCCGCCCGTTCGGCATCGATTTCGGGAGATGCGAGCGCCTGACTCTGCGCCAATACAAACTCGGCGGTGATATACATTGTCGTCACCCTTTACCGTGGTCGGCCCGAGGCCGCTACGGTAAACGCTGCAATTATGATGCCAGCAACGAGCCCCAATACCACCTTCCAGATTTAAATCGCTAATCGAAATAGGGAAAACTCCGATTGCATATCGAACCATGCTGGGTTCTATATTCTTGTATTGGAAAGATATTCTTCGTGGTTTATGGGGAAAAATCGCCGCTAACCCGCGATTATCTAATCCTCTATCCTTATCAAAATCACAATGAAATCATCCTGCTGTTAGCTTAACTTTCACTTCAGAATATACAGACAGAATAGCATTTTCCGGTGCAAGGGAAGCATGTTCGCACCAACATGATGCATCATGCATCGCTGCGGATAACTCACTTCTGTCACGAGCCCCCTCCGACGACATTCATAGCGAAAAGCACAGGCTAAGCGGTAGCGTGAGAAATATTTATTGCATTAACTCTAACCCACTAAAAACCATAAAGTTATCCTATTACCAAGAGAGGAAATAGACGCATCAACGCCACCCATTGATGCTATCTGGCAAGCTTTTTGCTTCATCATTGTTGGTATCTTCTCCAGCTTGTTAACTCTAAGGCTGCGTGATGACGCCGACAAAGACGCCGGAATTCAGGAAAGTAATAACGACAAAGGCTACCGGCAATCACCGTGAACATAACCATCACAAGGGATTAGCGATGTCGCTCAAATTTTCACATTTATTGCCCAATACCTTGCGCACGGCGGCTTCCATCTTGGCGTTGAGTTGCACCAGTAACCTAGCCATTGCACAGGATTTATCGACCTTTAGAGTTGGCATGACGGCGGCGGATATTCCGTTAACGACCGGCAATCCCGACCAGGGTTTCGAGGGGTTTCGGTTCATGGGTTTGATGCTTTATGACTCCTTGGTGGAATGGGATCTTTCCAGCGCCGACAAGCCCTCTACCTTGATTCCGGGCCTGGCCACGGAGTGGTCGGTAGACCCCGATGACAAGACGAAGTGGACGTTCAAACTCCGCCAGGGCGTCAAGTTCCACGATGGCTCTGAATTCACAGCCGATGCGGTTGTATGGAACTTCGATAAGGTCAAGGATCCGGATTCACCACAGTATGACCCTCGCCAGGCCGGACTCGCAGCCGCTCGAATTCCGAGCATCGTCGCAGTGAACAAGATCGACGATTACACGGTGCAGATCGTCACCGATGTACCCAATGCCTTCGTCCCGTACCAGGTCAGCTACTGGATGATGTCCAGTCCGGCGCAGTTCGAGAAAGTCGGCGACTGGGAAGCCTTCGCTCAGGCGCCGTCCGGCACCGGGCCGTGGAAATTCGTCAGCATGCAGCCGCGCAAGCAGGTCACCATGGCGCGTAATCCCGACTACTGGGACCCGGATCGGGTGCCGGCTTCCGATCAGGTACAGCTGATACCCACCCCGGAAGCCTCGTCCCGCACCTCGGCGCTGTTGAGCGGCCAGGTGGACTGGATCGAAGCGCCCTCTCCCGATGCCATTCCGCAGCTGGAAGGCGCCGGCATGCAGATCGTCACCAACAGCTATCCGCACAATTGGGCAATTGCACCGAGCCGCGCCGCAGGCTCTCCCTGGAACGAGATCGATGTGCGCAAGGCGGCAAACCTGTGTATCGATCGCCAAGGTATCGATCAGTTGCTGGGGGGAATGAGCATTCCCGCCGAAGGGCATGTCACACCGGACAGCCCGTGGTTCGGCCAGCCTACCTTCAAGCTGGGCTACGAGCCCGACGATGCCCGCTCGCTGATGGAGCAGCACGGCTATACCCAGGATGCCCCACTGCACGTCAAGATCGCCATTTCCACAAGCGGATCCGGCCAGATGCAGCCGCTACCGATGTTCCAGTACATTCAGAGCACGCTGAATCAGTGCCACTTCGATGTCGAAGCGGAAGTCATGGAATGGAATGCGCTGCTGGCTCTGGCACGGCAGTCGGCCGAAGCCCCTGACAGCGTGGACAAGGGCATCAACGGCATCATCATCAGCCGTTCCTTGATGGACCCCTACAGTGCCTTTACCCGCCTCTTCGATTCCCATCGCGTGCCGCCCAACGGCTCCAACTGGGGCATGGTCAGCAATCCCGAGTACGACAAGTTGCTGAAAGCCGCGCGCGAGGAGTTCGATCCGGACAAGCAGGACAAGATTCTCAGCGAATTGCACGAGAAGGTGGTCGATAACGCCGAGTGGATCTGGGTCACCCATGACGTCAATCCCCGCGCGCTGGCGCCCAACCTCAAAGGGTTTGTCCAGGCCAAGAACTGGTTCCAGGATCTGACACCGGTCCATCTCGAGGAGTAAGGAAGCCCGGCCCATCGATACCGCTACGTCGGTATCGATGGGCTCAGCGACCTTGGGGAGTTGAATCCTATGTTTTCCTACATCTTGCGCCGAGTGCTCTACACCATTCCGATTGCCCTCGGCGTGACCGTGATCTGCTTTCTACTGGTACAGCTGGGGCCCGGCGATCCGATCAATGCCTTGCTGCCGGAAGAAGCGACCCAGGAAATGATCGATCAGGTCAAAGCCGAATACGGGCTGGACAAGCCGCTTCCGGTGCAATATGCCACCTGGCTGGGGCACGCGCTGACCGGTGATCTGGGCACATCTATCGCCACCGGCCGGTCGGTCAGCACCGAGATCTTTTCCGCGCTGGGGAACACCTTGATGCTGGCGTTCGGCGGTATGCTGGTCAGCTTTGTGGTGGGGCTGACACTCGGCAGCATTGCCGGCTCGAGGCAGGGGACCCTGTCCGACCGGGTGGTGACCGGTTTCGCCGTCACCGGTGTCAGTGTGCCCCACTACTGGATCGCCATCGTCCTGGTGGCCATCTTCGCCGTCGGTCTGCACTGGCTGCCCGCCATGGGAATGGGCCCACGTGGCTCGACGGGCTTCGCGCTTGACTGGGCCCACATACAGCATTTCGTGTTGCCCATTTTCGCCCTCTCTCTCATTCCGACCGGCATTATCGCGCGCTCGGTGCGCGGCTCCGTGTCGGAGACCTACGGTCAGGATTTCGTCCAGACGCTACGAGCCAAGGGAATGCCGGAACGTCAGGTCTTCGTGCACGTCGCCCGCAACGCCTGCAGCGCCGCGATTGCCGTCATGGGTCTGCAGATGGCGGAACTGCTGGGCGGGTCGATTCTCATCGAAACGGTCTTCGTATGGCCCGGAACCGGTCAATTGCTCAACAACGCCATCTTCATGCGCGACCTGCCGATCCTGCAGGGCACGATTCTGATCATGGCGTTGATTTTCGTCGCCACTAACCTGGTCGCGGACATCCTGCAAGCGCTGATCGACCCTCGTATTCGCCGCTGACATCTCCAGGAATCGCCTATGAATACCTCAACCCTAGACGCCCGGGACAAGTCTCGGATCGAGACAACGTCGACCGCATCAGCACTCATGGCCAACGAGGCTCAACTTTCGGGCAAACCGCCCAAGGGCTATTGGCACAACGTCGGCAACAAGCTACGCCATGACTGGGTCGCTCTGACGACAATGACGATCCTCGGGCTGATCGTGCTCGCTGCAATCTTCGCCCCTTGGATAACACCTCACGATCCCTATCAGGCAAGCATGCTTGACCGCCTGACGCCTCCCGCCTGGGCCAGTCGAGGTACCGCGGAATATCTGCTGGGTACCGACGAGCTGGGTCGCGACATTCTCACCCGCCTGATCTACGGCGCGCGCGTCACCCTGTTGATGAGTATCAGCCCCGTGCTGATGGCGCTGATGATCGGCGGCACGCTCGGGCTGATCGCCGGCTACGCCGGTGGCAAGATCAATATGTGCATCATGCGCCTAACCGATGTTTTCTATGCCTTCCCCTCGATCCTGCTGGCAGTCGCGATTTCTGGCGCCATGGGCGCTGGAATCGTCAACGGCGTATTCTCGTTGACGCTGATTTTCATACCACCACTGGCCCGTATCACCGAGAGTGTCACCACCAAGATTCGCAACGAGGACTACGTGCAGGCTGCCCGCGCCACCGGGGCCGGCACGCTGACGATCATTCGTGTCCACGTCCTGGGAAACGTGCTGGGGCCGGTCCTGATCTACGCCTCGAGCCTGCTCAGTGTCAGCATCGTGATCGCCTCCGGCCTGAGCTTTCTAGGTCTGGGCGTCAGCCCACCCATCGCCGACTGGGGGCTGATGCTCAACGCCCTGCGCGAGTCAATCTACGTGGCACCGATCAATGCGGCCCTGCCGGGCGTAATCATTTTCATCACCTGCATGTCCTTCAACCTGCTGTCGGACAGTCTGCGTTCGGCCATGGACGTCCGCCTGTGAACCACCGGAGACATCATTCATGACTCGTCCCCACGTTGCCCTGATCGGTACGGGCGGCACCATTTCGTCGCTGGGTCGGGATAGTCTCGACATTCTCGATTACGGCGCCAACAACCGTCGACTGGAAGCCAGCCAAATCGCTGTCAGAGTACCGGAACTGGCGCAAGTCGCCGAGGTGACGGTAGTCGACTACCGCGCCATTGTCAGTCCCGATATCGATGAAACCGATTGGCGCGCGCTGGTGGCGGAATGCCTTCGTCTCCAACAGACCCATGACGATCTCGCCGGTATCGTCATCACTCACGGCACCGCCACGCTGGAAGAAACAGCCTGGTGTCTCAGTCTGACGCTCCCGCTGGATATCCCGGTCATCGTCACCGGCGCTCAGCGGCCACTGAGCGCGCTATCGAGCGATGCGGGCATGAATCTGGTCAACGCGGTCCGTGCCGCCGGCAGCCCGGCGACCCGTAACGGCGGCGTCATGGTGCTGCTCAACGACGAACTACATGCGGCTCGCGAGGTGACCAAGACCAACACCACACGATTGCAGACCTTCCAGTCACCGATCAGCGGTCCGCTGGGCCATGTTGACGGCGAGCATGTGCAGCTATATCGCCAAGGGCTACGCCGTACGGCACCGAATACAGAGTTCTCGCTAGACACCATCGATCCTCTGCCGCGGGTCGATATCGCCTACAGCTACGCCGGCAGCGACGGCGCCGCGATTAGAGCTTTCGTCGCGGCCGGTGCCCGCGGCATCGTCGCGGCGGGATTCGCGCCCGGATTCGTCACCGGCGGGGAGCGAGCCGCGCTGATCGAAGCCGTCGACAAGGGCGTCGTCGTCGTGCAATCGACCCGTGCCGGCAGTGGCAACGTCTATCGCGGTCACCGTCTGCGCGAAGCCGGATTTCTGGTCGCCGACAATCTCAACCCGCAAAAGGCCAGGCTGCTGCTCGCCTTGGCGCTGGGTGTCACCCATGACCCGGCCGAGATCACCCGTATCTTTGCCGAATATTGACCGCTGCAGGAGCCTACATGATGTCTTCATCGCCTACCCTTCTGGAAACCGAGTTCGATGCCTGCCTGTCGCGTCACGGCATCACTATCTCCGCCGAACGCCGCGAGGCGATGTATCAAGCCTTTCTCGCTTTCCGCGACCTGATCTCCGCCAACCGCGAGGGGCTCACGCCGGACCAAGAACCGGCCTTCATTCATCCTGCGCCGGGAGAGACAGCATGATCGAGCTCGATGCCAAACCACTGACCATTGCCAGCGCCGGTCGTGCCTTTCGCGACGGATCGCTTTCACCGGTGACCCTCGCCGAGCACTGCCTGGCCCGTATCCGCCACTACGACGGCGCCCTCCATTCGGTGCTGCTCATCACCGAATCCTGCGCGCTAGAGGACGCCCAGCGGGCCGAGAGGGAGCTGGCCGACGGCATCGATCGCGGCCCTCTGCACGGCATTCCCTACGGTTTGAAAGACATCATCGATAGCGCCGGGATCCGTACCACCTGTCATTCGCAGCGCGATATAGATCGAGTTCCGGCCACCGACGCCGAGGTTGCCATTCGTCTGAGGAAAGCCGGCGGTGTGCTGCTGGGAAAGATGGCGACTCATGAATTCGCCATCGGTGGGCCTTCCTTCGATCTGCCCTTTCCGCCGGCCCGCAACCCCTGGAATACGGATCATTTTACCGGCGGCTCCTCCAGCGGCTCCGGCGCCGCCGTGGCGGCCGGTTTCATGCCTCTGGCGCTTGGCAGCGATACCGGTGGTTCCATTCGCCTTCCGGCCGCCTACTGCGGCCTGGCCGGACTAAAACCGACCTATGGGCGAGTCAGTCGGCGCGGTGTCGCCCCGCTGTCCTATTCACTTGATCACGTGGGACCACTGACCTGGACGGTGGAAGACTGCGCACTGTCGATGCAGATACTGGCGGGCTTCGATGCCGGCGACCCGGGTTCTGCTCGCGTCCCGGTGCCGGATTATCGACAAGCCCTGGATGGGAACATTCGAGGGCTGAAAGTCGGCTATCTGCGTCAATTCCACGCCCGGGATTGCGACGAGGAACTCATCCGCGGAATGGATACCGCGGTCGGACAACTAGCATCGTTGGGCGCGGAAATCATCGAAGTGAGTCTACCGGCGATGCGCCGTTTCCAGGCTGCGCAACAAGCCATTCTCGCTGCCGAAGGCTTCAGCATTCACGGGCCAGACCTGCGGGAACGGCCGGAAACCTATGGTCAGAATGCCTTCGAGCGCTTATGCATGGGCGCCTTCGTTACCGGGGCCGACTACATCGATGCCCAGCGTGCAGCGCGAGCGTTGATCGCCGCTGTCGAAACCGTGCTCGAAGATGTCGAAATCATCGCCTGTACCACCGTACCGGCCCCCGCACCACGCATCGAGGACGTCGAAGTCGTACCGTTTCGCAGCCAGCCGCCATTGACCGCCCCCTTCAACCTCACTGGCCACCCGGCCCTGTCGCTTTGCTGTGGTTACAGCGACACTGGCCTGCCACTGGCATTACAGCTGGTAGGACGTTACTTCGACGAAGCAACCGTACTGCGTGCGGGTCATGCTTACGAACAGGCTACGACGTGGCGAGATCGCAGGCCGGCTCTGCGTGATGCAAAGTGGACGGAGACAGTTGCCTGAGTCTTGGGAGGTATCGAAGAGATCCCCTTGTAAGTCCGTTGCTACAAATCCCCGAAATGGTGCTGCAGCAGCGTCAGCGCCACCACCGGGGCGGTTTCGGTACGCAGGATACGCGGCCCGAGGGTCAGCGGCTGGAAGCCGGCACTACGGGCCGCTTCGATCTCGGTGTCGCAGAGCCCGCCTTCCGGGCCGATCAGCAGAGCTGCCGAATCGACCGAAGCTGCCTGTTGCCAGCTATCGTCGGTAGCGGGATGCAGCACCAGCCTGAGGCTTTCGTCCCGTCCGGCCAGCCATTGTGCCAGCGTCTGCGGCGGATGAATCGGCGGTACGCTGGCGCGTCCGCACTGCTCACAGGCGCTGACCGCCACGCCCTGCCAATGCGCCAGCTTCTTGGCCTCGCGATCGCCCTTGAGACGCACGTCGCCATGTTCGACGTAGAGCGGAGTGATCGCCGCCACGCCGAGCTCGACGGACTTCTGGATAGCGTAGTCCATGCGATCGCCCTTGGAGATCGCCTGGCCCAGATGCACGCGCAACGGCGATTCCCCGCTACCCGCGCTCACCTGCTCGATGCGCGCGACGACTCGCTTGCGACCCACTTCGACCAGCGTCGCCTGCGCCTCGTGACCGGCACCATCGAACAGCGTCAGCGACGCGCCTTCGCGTAGCCGCAGCACCAGCGCCACGTGGCGAGCCGGGCCCTCGGGCAGAACGACATCGCCGCCAGCGA
>NZ_NHOU01000045.1 GCF_002179555.1 Salinicola salarius
CGTCTACTACGTCCCCGAATGAACGCTTACGCCGGGAAGAAGATCGCTAATCCATGCGCGCTGTTATTAGCCGGCGCTGAAATGCTGGATTATTTAGGCATGGGGGAAAAAGGGGGTCGGATACGTAGCGCGATCCGTGCCGTTCTAGAGACGGCCCGTGATCAAGTGACGCCTGATATGGGCGGCACAGGAACAACCGATACCTTTGCTGATGCTCTGGTGGCCCACCTGCACGGCTGAGAAGTCTGGATTCCAATTCGGTTTGCTTTGTCGCAGTAGGGAACTGCGACTTGGCAAAGTCGTGCTCCAGAAACGTTGCGATATGACCCCGCCTCATTCATGAGGGTGCCCAACAGGCGTGTTGAGACCGGTGATTGCCGGTTTCAGCCTACTTCAACGTCATTTGGCTGCTGGGCAGCCAGATAAGTTATGCCATATCCGCCACTCTGCGCGAGATTCCATAACCTATAGGAATCAATATCGAGCGTCCACGCAGCCGTGGTCGTCGACCTCCGATGTGGCCGCCCTGCTTGCTGAGTCAATTGTGTGATGCTGGGCTTCAGGCCAGGGCTGTCAGTCGAGGTAGTCCCTTCAGCAAGGTGGGCCACCATTTGTCGGCCGCGTCGCCGAGGTGCACGGTGATCCGACGGGCGTGCACTGACAACGTCGCCCCGACCTTGAGCACTTGCTCGCGCATGCGTATCAGGCTCCACCCCTGGTGCGTCCGACTTTCCAGCAGGCGCCGCAGCCCATGCAGCACCGGGTAGGCGTAGAGGCTCAGCAGCAGGCTCACCTCGTTGCGTGCCATCACCTCCTGGACGGTGGAGGCGCCGCGATCCGTCGAGGAGAGGTGCACGTCGAGCGCCGATTTCACCTCGCCCATGTGGGCTTCGGCCTTGCCTCGCTTGCGATACAAGGCCAGCACTTTCTCCGGCGGCCAATCGAACTTGCCGAGGTTGGTCACCAGGAAGAAGGCATGCAGCAGCAAATCATCGGGGCGTTCCTGCACCACCAGCACCACGCGTCGCGGCGTCGGCCAGGACCCCGCCTGGTAGGTCAGGTCGTGGCACCACTCCCGAGGCTGCTCCGGGGGGCGGCCTCGAGGTCGTTTCAGGTACGGCGCCGCCAGCGTCTGAAGGCCCGTATGGCTGCGCAGCCGGCCCAGGTACTCGATGTTGCGTTCCTCCAGGGCCTCGAGTGTGTCGTTGCCGGTGAAACCGGCATCGATGCGCACCCGAACCTTGGCCCCGGTGCTCTCGTTGAGCCGCCGCACCAGGTGCGGGATCCAGGTGTCGGCGTTCTCGGCCGGACCGGCGTTGCCTTCGCGCAGCAGCCCACCAAGCATGTCGCCGGTTTCGGCCAGCGAGGCAATCAACGACGAGTAGATCCGCGCACCGACATGGCCGTGGTAATCCGAGCCACCCTGATGGCCGTGAACCTCGATCGGCAGGCCGTCGATGTCCAGCGTCAGATGCGTGGGGCGCTCACCGCCGTTCAGCGAGGTCAGGCGCCAGATCGCCAGCCGCAGCAGGCCTTCGTGCACGGTGTCGATGTTGTCGTCACTGCCCAGGCACGTCAGCAGCCGCGACAGCGTGGCTTGAGACGGCCGGCTGTGTGCCAAGGGCGTCGTGCCTCGTGCGTCACTGCACGCCAGTTGCCAGAGCGGATCGCGGCGCAGCGTGGTGGTATCACTGAGATCGATCCAGCCCATGGCCCGTTGCAGCACCACGGTACGCACTTGGCTGGCCAGCGAATGTCGGACGCGATCCGGGTCGCGCCGATCGACCAGATTGTCTTCCAGCGCGTCGATCACGCCGCTATTGTCGAGGGCTTCACGGAGCAGCAAGGCACCGCTGTCGCTGGTGGTGCGTTGGCCATCAAGCTCAACGCGGATGGACCCGTTGCAGGACGGAATCCAGGGGGATAACCTTTCACCCATAGCGGATGGTCCTCTTGATTCAGGTTCTTGGCGGAACGCACTGATTTCTCAAGAGAATACCATCCGCTATTTACGCTTTCATGCCGCCCTCATGAATATCTCGGGATGAAAAGACTCCGAAAGTGATGCGCCATACAAATGGTTTCCACCTACCACTGAAACGAGTCCTTTTACTCTACGCTTTGTCTGAAAAAAGATGTCTTGCTAGCCTTTCCTCCATCAGGCTTGGAGGTGAGTCATGGCAGGACGTTACGAGATTTCCGATCAGGGTTGGGCATTGATTGAAGATATCGTTTCGCCTGACACGCCCGCTGGGCGTGGACGCCCACGGCGCGATGACCGGCAGATGCTCAACGGCATCTTCTGGATCCTCTGTTCCGGTGCGAAATGGCGGGATCTGCCCGAGCGCTTCGGCCCGTGGAAAACGGTCTACCAGCGCTTTCGTCAGTGGCGAGATGACGGCACGCTCGAACGTATCCTGTCACGCCTTCACCTGAAGCTGCGGGAAGATGGCTATATGGACCTCGATACCTGGATGGCCGATTCCACCTCGATTCGAGCGACTCGCTCTGCCGCTGGCGGCGGTAAAAAGGGGGCTCTCAGGAACCGTTAGACCATGCCCTTGGGCGAAGCCGAGGCGGCCTGACGACCAAGATCCACCTGGTTTGCGATACCAACGGCGTGCCCCTGAGCTTCCTGCTATCGCCTGGTCAACATGCCGATTCACGCTATCTCGTTCCTGTCATGGAGCAGATCCGCTTGCCAGGTCATACGGGACGTCCCCGCAAGCGCTGCCGCCATCTGCTGGCCGACCGAGGTTACGATAGTGATCGATTGCGTCGATACTGCGACCGATGCGGAATACGACCGACAATCCGGCACCGCCAGATGCACCGCCGCCCCAAGCCAGGACTACCACGCCTGTTCGAACGCCCGCGTTATCGGCGTCGCAACGTGATAGAGCGTCTATTTGGCTGGATGAAAGAAAAGCGGCGACTCTGTACTCGCTACGACAAGCTGGCGAAAAGTTACCGCGCCATGGTCACGCTGGCCTGCATCGAGCGCTGTTTGCGGATCTATTTTTCAGACAGAGCGTAAACGGCCTGACTTATTTACCAAGCGAGTGGTTAATCACACGGGACCCGACAGATAAAAACAAAATGGTCAGTTCATTAATTAAGATTAATATTTATTACAACAATAACTTTGATCTTTATAAGTATAGGCTACGCAGTTTCTCCTTTTGATCGAGTTACATTTGACATTAATAATTTAATTGACGCCGGGTGGGTGGGAACTACTTTGAAAGTACGCGTTTTCAAAGCGTCAAAGGTTAAAATGTTATTTAACTTTGATCAAATCAGGGAGTCACCTGTCATGGCCAATTCAGAAGAGCAGACGAACCCTCGCACGGCATCCGGTGTTTCCTTGTCGGGCAGCGAGCCGGGCGCCACGACGGGTTCTGTCGATCGTTCGCCGCAGGATGACATGCGCGAGAAAGGTCGCGAAACGGCTGACGAGATCCGGCAGACAGCGCAGCACAAGGCCGAGGGCGTTTTCGACCAGCAGAAGGGCGTCGCCGCCGATCAGGCAAAGAGCCTTTCCTCTGCATTCCGCAAAATGGCGGAGGAGTTGGACGATCAAAAACAGGGCTATCTGTCGGGTTATGCCAAGCGCATGGCCGACTGTACCGATACCGCTTCCGAGCGCTTGCGAAACCAGGACATGAACGGGCTGATGGGGCAGGTGCGGGACTATAGCCGCCAGCAGCCGGCACTCTTCATGGGCGGCGCGGTCGCGGCTGGGTTTGTGCTGGCGCGGTTTCTGAACAGCTCCCAGAAACGCGACGAGACGTCATCGCCGCAAGGCAGTGGAAGCACCACGTCGGCCGGCATGTCCTCCACGACCGACTCGAGACGTTCGAGCGATCGTGCCGACAAAGGGCTTTATTGATTATCGAACGGATCCTTCGACTCATTGCAGCGCCTTTTAACGCAACCGAAGTCAATCCTGACGTTGGCGGGCAGCCGAGAGTTCTCGCCAGCGGTTTTTCACCGATGGATAACCATCGAGTGTGATTCGCAGGAAGCTGTTGTTGGAAGTGCTTCATTTGGAAGCGTTCATTGAAAGCGGTTCATTGGATGCGCTCCTTGAATGAGCGCACGCAGAATCAATTCGACACGCCTTGATTCCTTCAAAAGCCAGGGAGGCTAAGTATGGATACTGATAATCGCAATTCGGGAGAAAGCGGCTCGTTCGGCTCGCTGATTTCCAGCGTGACGCACGAAGTGACGGCGCTCGTCCGCGATGAGGTCGAACTCGCCAAGGCGGAAATGCGGGAGAAGGTGTCGCAGGTAACGACGAGCGTCACCTCAATGGCGGTAGCGGGCGGCGTACTGCTGAGCGGCTTTCTCGTCCTGCTGGCCGCGGCCGTCTTCGTGCTGGATACCTTCCTGCAACGGCCCTGGCTTTCCGCGCTGATCGTCGGTGCCATCGTGGTCATCATCGGTTTCATCATGCTGCAGAGCGCCAAGAAGAAGCTGAAGAGCGCCAATCTGGCACCCAACCGCACCATGGCCAGTTTCAGGAAGGATCAGGACATGGCGAAGAAGCATGAAGGTCAGGTCAAGGAGGAGTTGAAATGAGCGACCAACACGAACAGCGCAAACCCGAAGAGATCGAATCCGACATCAAGCAGCATCGCGAACGTCTCGACGACACGCTGGGGCAGATGGAAGAGCGTTTCTCTCCCGAGAAGCTGGTCAACAGCGCCTTCGACTATGTTCGCCACGGGGGCGCTAACGAGTTCGCTTCCAACCTGAGCGGCACGATCAAGAACAACCCGACGCCGTTTCTCGTCGCGAGCATCGGGCTTGGCTGGCTATTCTGGTCCCAGCGCAACGGTGGCCAGCACGCCTCGTCATCGAACATGCCCAACCGCCGTTACGATCCCTACGCGACATCGACGGCCGGCGAAGCGATGGCGGCTGACGACCTGACATCCGGCATGCCGAACGGCAGCCAGGGCACCGATCAGTCTTACGCCCAGTCTCAAGCCTCGGGGCACAACGCTGGCGCCGGCGGCAAGGCGCGCCACATGTCGGATAGCATGAAGGATCGCACCCACTCCATGTCCCACGGGTTACACGACCGGGCCTCGCGCTTCAGTCACGGTTCCCGCGATACCATGCATGGCGCTTCCGACCGTGCGCACAACGCCAGCCACCAGACCGCGGAGTTCATCCGGGAGCATCCGGTAATGGCCGGTGCGATCGGCATCGCCATCGGCGCCGCGCTGGGCGGGATTCTGCCGTCGACCCGCACCGAGGATCAGCGCCTCGGCGGGCTGCGTGACAAGGCCATCGACCGCGCCTCCCAAGAAGGCGAGCGCTACGCCGACGAAGCGCGTGGCAAGGTCCATGAGAAGACCGAACAGCAGAACAGCGCCGGTCAGGATTCGCGCCAGGGTGGCACGGGCTCGCACGAGACGGATTCACACGAAACAGGTTCACGCGGAACGGGCCCGCACGGAGCGGGTTCGCACGGAGCGGGGTCGCCCGGATCGAATTCCCATGAAGCGGACTCGCACGAGACGTCCGGATCCCGCGGCACCTTGGGTTCGGCGGGGACTGGCATGCCCGGCGTTACCGCGGAGGAGATCGACAAGGGGCAGACCGCCGTGCCGCCTACGGCCACGACGCCCGGCTCCGCGAAAGAAGCCACCGATTCGAATCCTCGCCCCACGCCCCTCAAGGGCGGCGGAATGCACAGTGATGATCCGCGCTCGGACGGCAACGACCGTTGATGCGCGAGTTCGACACGTCTCGATAGGGTGCGCCTTCGTGCCTGAATCGAGGCGGTGAATCGCAAATTCGCTGGCAGAACCAGAACCGGGAGCCCGTTGGCTCCCGGTTTTTTTGCGATCTCGAGGCCGGCAAATCCCGCCAGGCTCAGTCCGTTTTCGGCATCAATACCCACATTTCGCCGCGCTGCTTCATCCGGCTGGCGGCTTCCCCGGCGGCATCGCCGTGGCCCCAGTAGAAGTCCGCCCTGACCGCGCCCTTTACCGCGCTGCCGGTGTCCTGCGCCACCATCAGGCGTTGTAGCGGCTGGTTGGAGAGCGGCTGAGTCGTGGAGAGGAACACCGGCGCGCCCAGCGGAATCTCGTCGGGATCGACCGCGATGCTGCGCTCGGAGGTCAGCGGCACGCCCAGCGCCCCCACCGGACCGCTGGTATCGGCCAGCGCCTCGTCGCCCTTGAGTTCGCGGAAGAACACCATGCGCGGGTTGACGTTGAGCATCGCCTCGACCTCGCCCGGATGCCGGCGCGCCCAGTCACGCACGCCGGGCAGCGTGGCCTGGGCCGGGGTGATCTCGCCTCGGTCGATCAGACGTCTGGCGAAAGACTTGAACGGCTGGTTGTTGGTGCCGGCATAGGCCACGCGCATGGTGGTGCCATCGGTCAGCTCCACGCGGCCGGAGCCCTGGATCTGCAGGTAGGCCGCCTCCACCGGATCGTCGACCCACACCAGCTCCGTGCCGTCGAGATCGCCGCTGCGCATCAGCTCGGCGCGGGTGGGGCCGACGTGGGTGTGCTTCTTCCAGTACTTCGGATACTGATAGAGCGGCGTCTGGTACGGCCCGCCACGCACGCGGGAACCGCGCAGGATCGGCTCGTAGTAGCCGGTGATCAGCCCGGTGGCGCTGCCGTCGCTGTTGGTCACCCGGTAGGGCACGAAGCGGGATTCGAAGAAGTTCTGAATCGCCTGGGCGTTGAGCGGATCCACCGATTGCGAATCGCGGCATACGCCCGCCCACACCGGCTTGCGCTCGAGCCGCTTGCAGCTCTCCCGGAATGCGCTCCACGCCGCCATCGGCTGGTCACGGCTCCAGCCCGGCAGGTTGTGCCAGTTGGTCTTGCGCGCCGGCTGTTCCACTCGCGCCTCCGGGCTGCCGCTCGGGGCGGTGGTTACCACCGGGCCGCTGGAACAGCCGGCCACGAGCACGGCGAAAAAGAGACAGGCCAGCAGCGAAGGGAAGTGGCGTGATGACGCGAACGGGCGCGGAACGCTGGAGAGCATGCAGATTCGATCCTTGAATACGATGCAGTCGGAAAGAGTGACAAACCGTCGAGTGAAAACTGAAGCGAGCATATCGCCGCCGCTCGATGGCGTCGAGTCGGCGGTTCGATCCGCCAAATCCCTGCAAGTTCGCTCGCCGGCGCATTACACTGTGCCCTTTGCCTTCGCCGCAGGATCGTCCCATGACCCACGTCATCTCCATTCAGAGCCACGTCGCCTATGGCTACGTCGGCAATCGTGCCGCAGTGTTCCCGCTGCAGCGGCTGGGGCTGGAAGTCACCGCCATCAACACCGTCCAGTTCTCCAACCACACCGGCTACGGCGCCTTCACCGGCGATGTCTTCAGCCCCGATCACCTCAGGAACGTGCTGGACGGCGTCGAATCGCTGGTCGGGCTCGATGGCGTCGATGCCGTGCTTTCCGGCTACATGGGCGACGAAGGCATCGGCCGCGCCGTGCTGGATAGCGTCGACCGCGTCAAGCAGGCCAACCCGGAAGCGCTCTACTGCTGCGACCCGGTGATGGGCGATATCGGCCGCGGCTTCTTCGTCCGCGAAGGCATTCCCGAATGGATGCGCGACCACGCCATCGCCCGTGCCGATATCGTCACCCCCAACCAGTTCGAGCTCGCCTTTCTCGCCGGGCGCCAGATCGACACGCTGGAAGACGCCCTAGACGCCGCCGCCGCGCTGCGCGCCAAAGGCCCCAAGGTCGTGTTGATCACCTCGCTGGAGGTCGCCGGGGACGACGAGGGCCATATCGGCATGCTGGTCGATGCCGAAAGCGGCAGCTGGCGGATCGCCACCCCCAAGGTGGATTTCACCATCCCGCCCAACGGCGCCGGCGATTTCACCGCCGCCATGTTCCTTGCCCAAAGCCTGCGCGCCGGCCTTACCGAAGAAGGCCCCGCCCGCGCCCTGGAACAGACCGCCGCCGCCGTGCAGATGCTGTTCGAACACACCCGCCGCGCCGGCACCCGCGAACTGGCCGTGATCGCCGCGCAGCAGGATATTGTTTCGCCGACGGTGACCTTACATGCCGAACGCCTCCGCTAAGCCGAAAACTGGCTGTGCTCGGTCATACGGCGTTAAAAATCGGCTTAACATGCTCATTTACAAACTCGTAAACTCTGCTGTTGCGCCGATTTTTGCCTTGTCTGACCATCGCTCGCCGACTTTTCGGAGTCTATGACTGCATGGAAGCAAAACTATGTTGATTGATGAGTCTGCACCGCCGCTCTACCTGGGCATGGCGATGTGGGCCAACGCCGACTGGCAAGGCTCCCTGCTGCCCGCTCATGGCGATGTGGAGCTGCGCGACTACGCCAGCGTGTTCAACGCCGTGGAGGGCAACACCACCTTCTATAGCGGCATACCCAAGGCGGAAACCGTCGCCGCCTGGGCCGAACAGGCTCCCGAGACCTTTCGCTTCTGCTTCAAGCTGCCCAGCCAGCTAACCCACGCCAAACGCCTGCGCGATATCGATGACGAGTTCGAACGCTTCATCGAACGGCTCGCTCCGTTGAAAGATCGTCTAGGGCCGATCATGGTTCAGCTACCGCGGGATTTCGGCCAGGCAGAGCTGCCCGCGCTGGAGCGATTGCTCACTCACTGGCCACGGGAGATACCCCGTGCGGTTGAGGTTAGGCATAGTGATTTTTTCCACAAGGGGGCTGCGGAACAGGCATTCAACCGCTTGTTGATAAGTCAAGACGCCAATCGTGTAATGCTCGACGTGCGTGCCCTCTTTGCCACACCCCCAGGACTTGACAACCGGCTCGCCAAGGCGCAGGGCGAAAAGCCCAAAGTCCCATTACACGTGCTCTGCACGGCGGTCAATCCCGTTATTCGCTTTATCGGACACTTCGACGAAGCCATTAATCACGCCCGTTTCGAACCGTGGATAGAACGCCTCATCCTGTGGATAAAACAGGGGAAAACCCCTTTTCTCTTTGTGCATACACCGGATAACCGACAGGCGCCGGAACTGGCACGAAACTTCTACAACCGGCTCGCCGAGCGGCTCGAATTGCCTCCGTTGACGGAGTTTCCCGGTGAGCGACAGGAATCGCTGTTTTAGCCAAATCTGAAACAGACTGTTGATAACTCGAGCGCCATTCTTCGCCGCGATTTCACCCGTCCATTCATTGCCGAGCGCCTGCCCCGGGCGCCGATGTGTGTAGAAAACAACGTTTAAAGTTGATCTTCACGTAAAGGTCAAATAGCGCTAGGGTGGGGGCAAATCAGAAAAGAGAACAGCGCCGTGTCCGGCCAGACTTACGCCATTGGCGAACTCGCACAGCACTTCGACGTCACCACCCGCACCATCCGCTTCTATGAGCAGGAAGGCTTGCTCTCCCCCGAGCGGCGCGGCAAGACCCGCGTCTACCATGAGAAGGATCGTGTCCGCCTCAAGCTCGCCCTGCGCGGCAAGCGTCTCGGCTTCTCGCTGATCGAAATCCGTGAAGTGCTCGATCTCTATGACACCCGCCACGACGGCAGTGTTCGCCAACTTGAGCGCCTGCTCGAGATCCTCGCCGACAAACGCGCCAACCTCGAACGCCAGCTCGAAGACATCCGCATCATGCAGCGCGAACTCGACCAGGTCGAAGAGCGGTGCAAGGGTGCGCTGGGAGAGTTGAAGGCGGCTGAAAAGCGCTCTTGAGCACGGCTTACACCTGAAATCTCACCATCAAGACCGTCGATTTTCCTCGACATCGTCAGCCAACCAGGCCTTGATCAGCGACTGATACGGCATATCCCGCTTGTTGGCTTCGATCTTGATGCGATCCAGCAACGATTCCGGCAACCTCAGCGAGATCGTCTTGGTCGATGGCTTCAGATTGGGGAGCGCGGCACGCTTGGCCTGGTTCCAGTCCACATAGTCCGTGGAGTCATGGCTTTCCCAGAACGCGCGCTCTTCCGCTTCACTCTTGAATTCAGGCGTCGTCTTGGTTTTGCTCATAAATCCTCCGCTCCTTACGGTGCATGTCTCGGGCCGAGATAACTCGGATCAACGTACCGGCCGCGCGTAAGGTGAACGTGATGTGTAGCTGCCGATGATCGTCCGCGATGCCGAGGGCATGATATCGAGGTTCATCCTGGCTGTGCTTAATGTCTTCGATCAGCAGCAGTGGCTGATTAAAAAACACCTGTTCGGCCTCGGATTGGCGCACGCCGTGCTTATCCGCACTTTTGCGGGCATTGCCCTTGTCCCAGTCGAAACCGGTTATCTGCGCCAAATCGATCATATTTTGTATATTGCCATAATATACATCTCACGCAAGTGGCGTTCCCTTTAACGGAGCAGCAAAAAGACCCGCGTCTACCACGAGAAGGACCGCGTTCGCCTCAAGCTAGCCCTGCGCGGCAAACGGCTGGGTTTCTCGCTGATCGAGATCCGTGAAGTGCTCGGCCTCTACGCCACCCGCCATGACGGCAGCGTCCGCCAACTTGAGCGCCTGCTCGAGATCCTCGCCGACAAACGCGCCAACCTCGAACGCCAACTGGAAGACATCCGCATCATGCAGCGTGAACTCGACCAGGTCGAAGAGCGGTGCAAGGGCGCGTTGGGAGAGTTGAAGGCGGCGGAAAAGCGTTCCTAAGTATGGCGTGCCACGGCATGATGCTGGGCCTCCCCTATCGATTCCTCGACGAAACAGCGAATCTGCACCTGAAGCCATGGCAGCTTGGCTAATGCTTTCGTTGGCATTGCCTGCCATGTAACGCTTGGTTACTGTGAACGGAAATTCGCAAAAGATGGCTTACATAGTCAAAAAGGCTCAGAAACTGCCCGCGGAGATGATGCGAACCCGCATTATGCTGCATGGCGGGCGGTAGCGTGGCTGTTTGGCCGTCAGGTCTCTATTTATAGGGCTATCCACGTTTCCAGGTAGGCGGTCGGCTATAGCGTTTCACCCGTATGATGGCGTTCACGCGATCCATCAGCTTTGGTGGTCGGTGGTGCGTGTCCATGCGCTTTTCCACGGACCGCTGTATTTATATACAACACAATCAGATCCAGCAAAACGCGCAGGCACGAGAATTCCGCACAGTTTGCAGAATTATTCTTAGTATCCTTGGGGCATTAAGCACGAAAAGGCGGGCTGGATAAGCTTATTGAAGCGCGCTCGTTCAAGTGTAAAACGAACGCGCTATCTAATATCTATTATGCGATCAATTTGCTATTCGCAGTTTGGCGCATGCACTCAAAACCTGAGATTTAAAGGGATTTCCAGTTGTGGATAAGTTTTCAGAAGAACGAAAGATTCTAGAGTTAACAAAACCACTTCTAGTTGAGCTATACGGCCATTTTAATATTGTTCCAGAACAAGCAGACCGTCCCGATGCAGCGATAGTATTAGATGCTACTGGGGGCAAAATCGGGATCGAGATCACTTCTGTAGATGGGCAAGAAATCCAGCAATATTTTAATGACGAAAAATTTGGAAAAGATTTTAAGTTAGAACAAGTAGGTGAGTTGATTGCCTCTGGTAGACATAGTAACCGTCCAGATAAAAAGGCTTCAATTTCTTTTCCTAATAGCTATATTGTTAGCGGGATTTTAAAAAAAATCTAAAAAATATTCTGATTACTTGGTGTCAGGAGAATACGAAGAAGTTATTCTTATTGCATTCAGTGAGATCCTGGAAATAAGAAGTAAGTATTTTGATTCGTATCATAAGCCATGGACATGGCACCTCTTAAGCAAAGAATCATTTCCTTTTTCTAAAGTGATATTTGTGTGTAAGCAACACGGCGATTCTGCGCTTGTTTTTGATAAAAATATACAATCACCACAACCTCCAGAGCGAGATTATGAGAAAGAGCTGGGAGTCACTAGGATTTCTGGGCCTATTCTTCCCTTGGAGGAGGAAGTCAAACTTTATGAAATGTTTGATAATAAGCCACTAATTAGACCGCCGCAAAAATCAAAATTGAAAAATAAAAAAAGAAAGGCTCAGAAAAATGCCAGAAAAATTAATAGGAAAAATTGAAAGCTTATACATGCATAATAAGCGGCTACGCCGGGCAAATTTCTGCTGTCATCCTTTTTACAAAAAATGCACAAAGATCATCATCAAAAATTTGCCCGGTGAGCCGGGCGTTAGAAATCATAGGGAGGAAAAATGCAAATAACTACCACTCTTACATTTACTGCTGTCGAAGAGGAAGAAATATCCGCGATATTAGGTTGCGACGTTGCTGACTTAAACGATCGACTCAATTCATGCTTGGGTGCCTCGATCCAAGAATACTTGGCCATGTTCCGTGGGCAAAAAGTATTCAAACGTGGCAGCGACTTGCTTGAATACCGACTACTGCTACTCATCGAAACGGCATTTAATGGCGAGATCCCCGACGAGCGTACAGTCAGCAGCCTATTCCAAACAACATTGACAGAGAGTCGATCTCTTATTCGGTCGGTGATTTCAAAGTATCAGTACCAATTAAAATCGCATGTCGAAAGAACTCTAAGTTCATCACTAATGGCGGCTATCCGGCAGAATAATACTCAAGATTACACGGTAGTGATAAACAGCCAAAATATAGTCGATGAATTGAATAAGGCTCTTGCCGACATTGACGGAAGCCTTTCGCCAGTAGGGAAGAAGAGAGGAAGCGTATCTACATATGAAATATCACCATCTTCTTACAATCGGCTTTGTACAAGGTTTAAAATTCAGCCGAAGCCGTGATTTCAATGAGTGATCTACTTTCAGCATCAAGTTTGCTCATGGCCATCGCGGCGATTCTTTTCAGTCTTTGGTATGGTGATATTTCGAAGGCGCTAGAAATATCGCCTAAACCCCATAGAGAGGATAACGTAGCTGCCAAAAACTCAGTATCCAATGCGATTTTTAGTAAAGCCTTGCCGGTGGCAATAATGGCGCTCTCGCTGGCGTTAATTTTCCTTCCTGACGCAATTAGAATCGCCAAAGATTCAATTTCAATATATTTTTCGAGTGAGCGCGATCTTTTTAGGTACGACGCAGTTAGAACGGCGTACTGCTTCGTAACAATACTATCCGCTGTGCTCGCTGGCTATATGTGGTTCTTGGTTTGGAAATTATTTGTATTAAGAAAAGAACTGAGCTAGTAGCTTATAACAAGGCGCTGCTACGGAAAATTTACTCGCTAGTACTCCTGAATTTCTGTAGAGCTTGGCGTTAAATTTATAGGAGAGTATCGAGAGAATGCCAAGGTCCTTTGGTTTAGTTGACAACAAAGTGCAAGAGGCGGAGTACTTTCTAGATCGTATACTCTCATCTGGATTCGTCATCTATGGCTTAAATTTCGATACGGTTGCATTTGTAGCTGCAGCAAGAAGTATCACTTTTGCCATGCAGTCTTCTTTGACAGGAATATCCGAGTTCGATAACTGGTACGCCACTAAGCAAGAGTATTTGAAGACACAGCCTTTGTGTTCTTTCTTTAATCGCCTTCGTAGAGTGACGCAGCATATTGGTGGAAGTCCTATTGGCGGAGGATGCTCTTCAGATGGAGAAGTTGCTCACTATTTCGCTAAATTTAAAGAACTAGGAGATATCCCCGAGCCAAATGTTGCTGTGGCGTGCGAGCAGTTCTACAAGTTGCTGTTGGAATTGGTATATGAGTGCTATTTGGAGTTCAATCCACTCATCAATAGTCAGTGGCGATTGACAAAAGAGCATTTTCGATCACGAGGTTTAACAATCGAAGACGCTGAAGAGGAACTTGGGCTTCCTAGAGGCTGGTCAGGCGTATCTGTTCTACCTGAAGATATTCGATGGAAATATCTACGTAAAGAAGCGGATGGCTGCAATACGCAGCAGCAATTTGAAAGATGGCTCGGAAAAAGGGTTCCTCATCCAGACGACGAGGTATAGAAACTTAACAATGCCATGCATGCGACAAGCGCATGATGGCTGGCATCACAAACCATACTATCGAAATTACATATAGAAAAAGGAAATGGTTATGGGAGAGTTATCTAAAAAAATAGGTGAGCACGGAGAGAAAGTTGTTCTCGAATTCTTGAAGATGATTGGCTGGGCTGCGCCTGGAGACGGAGAAACGCTACAGTGCAACAAACCAGATAAGCATGAAAAGAAGGAAGCCTCGCCTCGGACTACACATGGCATTGACCTATTCTATCCGCATAAAAGCCAGTTAGAAGATTTTACGATTTCCAACGCCATTATTTCAGTAAAATACACATCCAAACCTTACCCTAGTTCGCCAAACAGCAAATTTAAAGAGCACATTACTGATCTTTCCCAAGTTATCGAATGTTTTGCAAGATCAGAATTACGGGATCAATCTAACCGCGAATACGAAGGTTACGGGATAAGAAAGTCTAACGACACTGGGGTTCTATTTTGGTTTAGTGGAAACCGTGATTCAGAGCAAGATGTGGTTGGAAAGGTTTCAAGTGTGATACTTGACAAAGAACTGGATTTTAGCAGTATCCAAGTTGTAGATAATGCTAGAGCAGCCTTTATACCTGAATCCGTGAGACCGGCCCCCAGGA
>NZ_NHOU01000046.1 GCF_002179555.1 Salinicola salarius
CTCATTTGATCATCCGGAACCCTACACCTAGATACTTTGACAAAAAATAAAAATGTAGATATTTTTAGATGAAGCTCGACACGACTTTCTAGCCAGCCAAGAGGTTTGCAATGACTGCTCTGACCCCAATCTCCCAATTTGTTACAGATGGCTTCACCCTGACCCGCTCTCAACAGTCCCCACGCTTGATGACCTTGACCTTTGAGGAAAAGACCGTCAGCGCATTCCTCGAAGCTGTAGCCCAGTGGCCGATCCAAGCATTGGAATATAAGTCGATGCTGCGATTCCGCGTGGCCAAGCTATTGGATGATCTATGTAACAATACGCTTCAGCCGTTATTGGTCAGTGTGATGGTTGATCGATCCACAGGGGGGCTACTGGTGACCCCGGAGGGGCTCGATCGAGTTGAGCAGGCCGATGAGATGGTTAAATTTGCTACTGCTGTAGCGCACTGCTTCGGACGCTCCAATTTCGATGCCATGAGCGGTCAGTATTATGCGCGTTTCGTGGTTCAAAACGTCGATAACTCAGACAGTTACTTGCGCCAGCCGCACCGCGTTATGGAGCTGCATAATGATGGAACTTTTGTTGAGCAGGACACTGATTATGTGCTGATGATGAAGATTGATGAGCAAAATATGGAGGGCGGTAACTCGCTTCTGCTTCATCTAGACGATTGGAAGGACCTGAATCGCTTTTTCAGTCATCCTATGGCCCGCCGAGAGATGCGTTGGTCTTCGCCTCCTAGCAAAAATGTTGGTCACGATGTCTATCATTCGGTTTTTGATATAGATGCAGAAGGTCGGCCGGTGATGTCTTATATCGATCAATTCGTGCAGCCCCGCGACTTTGAAGAGGGGAATTGGTTGACTGAAATGTCGGAATCCCTAGAAAGCAGCGAGGCACGCCTTTCAGTGCCAGTACCAGTGGGGAGCTTCCTGCTCATTAATAATCACTTTTGGTTGCACGGCCGGGATCGCTTCACCCCACACCCTGACCTGCGCCGAGAACTGATGCGCCAACGTGGTTACTTCACTCATAAGCAGACGTTAGCCAATCCTAAGCATACCTGAGAGGCTATTTTTAAAGCACTTTAGGAACTCACGTGTCGCCAAAGAAGACCGGCAGGCCGCCTTGCTTGTCGGTTGTGTGATGCATTTACGTATCGATTTAGGCAATCTGAAGCGGGGGCTCGGTGTACGACTTCATCATCATCGGCGGAGGCATCCTCGGCATGTCTACCGCCATGCAACTCATCCGGGCCTATCCCGACCATAAGATGCTCCTCGTCGAGAAGGAGAGCGGGCCGGCCCAGCACCAGACCGGTCACAATAGCGGTGTGATTCATGCCGGGGTGTACTACACGCCGGGCAGTCTCAAGGCGCGTTTCTGCCTGGAAGGCAATCGTGCCACCAAACAGTTCTGTGACGAGCACGGCATCGCATACGATGAGTGCGGCAAGCTGCTGGTCGCCACCAGCGATCTCGAGATGCAGCGCATGCAGGCCCTGTGGGAGCGTACCGAGGCCAACGGCCTGGAGCGCTATTGGCTAAGTGCGGATGAGTTGCGTGAGCGCGAACCTAACATTACCGGCATGGGCGGCATCTTCGTCCCCTCCAGCGGTATTGTCAGCTATGCGGAGGTTGCCGCCGCCATGGGCCGTGAGTTCGAGGCTGCGGGGGGTGAGATTCGCTGCTCCACCCCGGTGACGGGCCTGGAGGAGCGTAGCGGTGAGGTCGTCGTGAAGACCGGTCAGGGCGAGTTCACTACCCGCCATCTGGTGTCCTGCTCGGGTCTGATGGCCGATCGTGTGGTACGCATGCTGGGCATCGAACCGGACTTCACGATCTGCCCGTTCCGCGGTGAGTACTATCTGCTGCCCCCGGAGCATAACCGCATCGTCAATCACTTGATTTACCCCATACCCGACCCGTCGATGCCGTTTCTCGGTGTGCATCTGACGCGCATGATCGACGGTACCGTCACGGTCGGCCCCAACGCCGTACTGGCCTGGAAACGCGAGGGCTATCGCAAGAACGACTTTTCGTTGTCCGATACTATGGCGATGCTGACCAACCCAGGTATTCGCAAGGTGCTCAAGACCAACCTGCGCCCAGGGCTGATCGAGCTGAAGAATTCGCTGTACAAGAAGGGCTACCTGGCAGAGGTCCGCAAGTACTGCCCGAGCCTGACATTGGACGATCTCAAGCCCTATCCCGCCGGGGTCCGGGCCCAGGCGGTGTCCAACGACGGCAAGCTGGTCGATGACTTCCTGTTCGTCAATACCAAGCGCACCGTGAACGTATGCAACGCACCTTCACCGGCAGCGACCTCGGCGATTCCCATCGGTGAACATATCGTCGCACAGGTGAGGGCGCAGTTGGGGGATAGCTAGAATTGGTGATGTCTACCATGCCGAGTCTATCCAGGACGTCGGCATGGCAGCCTAAAGGGGATCATCCGATACGAGGCGGCTCTAGCGTTTGCTTGATCTGTTCAACGAGTTCTTTGAGGCGCGGGCCAAGATTCTCTATCAGAACACGATGGCTTAGGCGCAATGACGAGCCACCGCAGTTGATGGCCATTATCTCGGCACCTTCCTCAAGAATCAGGGGCATAGCAACTGCGCTGATCTCGCTTTCCCAATCTCCCTGCGAAAGACAGAACCCGTACGTAGCATAGTCCCCAAGCGATCTCTGAATTGACTCCTCAATGGCCGGCCAATTATCGGGATCGCGTTGTCGCATCTCATTCATCAATTGCATGCGTCGTTCAGAGGGGATACCACAAAGCCAAGCGCGACCGATGGCTGTAGTAGCCATAGGGATACGTGAACCTGTCTCGAGACGCATCAATAGCGGCCCGCTACCCTGACACACTTCGATATAGGTCATCGACAGGCGGTCTGCAGTGCCCAAGGCGATAGCACAATCGGTAGCATCGGCTAAGCGTTGCATATGTGGTCGTGCTATTTCGCGAATCCCCATGCTGGCCAAGTACCGATAGCCTAACGTGAGCACACCTGCCCCTAAACGGTATTTTTCTAAACGTTCGTTGTGCTGCAGATAGCCGAGCTGTTTGAGTGTATAAGTGAGGCGCGAGACGGTAGGACGTGGAATACCGGTCCGACTGGAAAGCTCAGCGTTGCCTAGATACTCCTCACCGGCACCGAAGGCCCTAAGCAATTCGAGTCCACGCGAGAGCGCTGTGACGAAATTTCGGTCCTTGGCAGCGGCGTCCTGCTCCTCCTCAAAAGAGATAGATTTATTCATATGCGCTCCCAAGAGCAAAATAAAATAGTAACTTGCAGAATGAAATCAAGTATCGCACAACTGCTACTGGGGAGAGCAAATGAAAAACGCCCGCTTTGACGGGCGTTTTTCATTGATAGCGGCAAAGTTACTCGCAACGCTCTATCACCGCGGCAATGCCTTGGCCGACACCAATACACATAGTCACCAGAGCGTAGCGGCCACCAGTTGCTTCTAATTGTCGCAGTGCAGTTAGCGCTAGGCGAGCCCCTGAGGCGCCCAGAGGATGACCAATTGCAATGGCTCCGCCGTTAGGGTTCAGGCGGCTGTCCTCGGGAGACAACCCCAGTTGTTTAACACAGCCCAGCACCTGTACCGCAAATGCTTCATTGATTTCGATCAGGTCCATCTGGTCCAGCGACAGACCTGCACGTGCAAGGGCCTTCTCACTGGCCGGCACTGGCCCCAACCCCATCACTCGTGGGGGAACCCCCGCAACGGCCCCCGATAGAATGCGTCCACGCGGCGCCATACCTGCCTTCTCGCCAGCTGCAAGACTGCCTACGATCATCGCTGCAGCACCATCATTGAGCCCAGACGCGTTTCCTGCTGAGACCACACCATTCTCGAATAACGCCGGCAAGCGGCCAAGCTTTTCGACATCGCTGCCGGGTCGTGGATGCTCATCCTCTTCTACTAGCCTGGGCGGCTGCTTGCGGCCTTGGGCAACCTCGACCGTTAACAGTTCCTCATTATAGAAGCCTTTTGCCAATGCTTCGGCGTAGCGTGCCTGTGAGCGTGCGGCATAGGCATCGGCAGCATCTCGACTGATGCTTAGATCATGCGCCACGTTGTCCGCAGTCTCCGGCATGCTGTGGCTACCATATTCTTTGGTGATCCATGGGTTAGGAAAGCGTGAACCAATCACCGTATCGTACAGAGGCTGATTTCGCGCATAGGCAGAGTCGGCTTTTCCCAGCACATAAGGTGCGCGGCTCATGCTCTCGACACCACCGGCCAGAAACAGCGCACCCTCATCACAGCGGATGGCTCGAACGGCATCAAGGATCGCTGCCAAGCCGCTACCGCACAGACGGTTGATAGTCTGGCCAGCTACCTCGACCGGTAGGCCCGCCAGAAGCGCCGCGTGGCGAGCAACGTTACGTGAATCCTCTCCTGCCTGATTGGTGCAACCAGCAAGGACCTCTTCATAAGCATCGGCGGCGAACGCATTACGATCAATCAAATGCTTCAGAGTTAAACCCAGCAGGTCATCTGGACGTACCCCTGCGAGCGCGCCGCCATGGCGACCGAAAGGAGTGCGAATACCGTCATAAAGGTAAGCGTCTTGCATGATAAGCTCCGTGTTTTAACGAACTATTAGGCGCTGGTAACGTTCAATGGGATACCCAGGCGAGCACGACGGCGTAGCCAAGGGCTCGGCCGGTAACGTGGATCACCAGTAGCGGCCAGCAAATTTTCCAAAATGGTTAGGATGCGCTGTGAGCCGTAGTGCTCTCCCATGGCCAGCGGGCCCCAGGGATAACCCAGGCCTAGCTCGACTGCACGGTCAATGATCACTGGCTCGGCAACACGCTGCTGAGCGATATCGGCGCCAACGTTGACGATGCATGCCACCACACGCTGTAGCACAAACCCGGTGCTGTCATTAATCACGCTGACGGGCTCTCCATCATAGGAAAACAGTGCATGAGCTGCATCGCGTACCACAGCGAGGGTCGCGGGGCTGGTCATGAGGCAGCGACGCTTATTGAGACCAGCAAGCATATCTACAGCAACGCAACGTGACGGGTCGAGTTGCTGACGCAGGGCACAGTCAGTGGTGTCTTCGCCATAAGGTGTCAACAAACAAAGTGCCTTATCACTGGGAACATTGCCTGCTTCTAGTTCCCAGCCAGCCGCTTCGACCATACGGACCAGCGCCCGGTTAGCATTTGTGTCCTCGGCACTAATCCACACTGGAATCGGCTTGGCGCTCGGAGCTGTAGGCTCCTCGGGCAACACCGCTTGTCCATTATCGTAGCGATAGAATCCTTCTCCACTCTTGCGGCCCAGCAGGCCAGCAGCTAGACGTTGTCCTGTCAGTGGTGAAGGGCGAAAGCGCGGCTCTTGGTAGTATTGGTGGTAAATCGATTCCATCACTGAGTGCGAGACGTCCAGGCCAGTTAAGTCAAGCAGTGTGAATGGGCCCATCCGGAAGTCACCCTGATCCTTCAGCAGGCGGTCGATAGTGACATGGTCTGTAACACCTTCCGAAAGTATTCGTAAGGCCTCAGTACCGAATGCACGTCCGGCATGATTAACCAAGAACCCTGGGGTATCAGTGGTCTTTGCAGTGAAGTGCCCGAATCGTTGACCTAAGGCTTCGGCCGCCTCGGTCACCTCAGGATCAGTTTTCACCCCTGGAATGACCTCAACGATTTTCATTAAAGGGACGGGATTGAAGAAGTGAAGGCCAATTACTCGCTCTGGACGTGCGCAGGCTGAGGCTATCTCGGTGACTGACAGTGATGATGTGTTAGTAGCCAGAATGGCGTGCTCAGCGAGAATTTGTTCGAGTTGCTTGAATAGGGCCTGCTTGGCGTCCACGCGCTCCACGATGGCCTCAATGACTAGATCACACTCGGCCATGGTTTCCAGTGTTCTTGCTTCCTCGAGCAAGCTGATCATTTCGTCGGCACGGGCCTGGCTGAAGCGCTGTTTCTCAACGGCGCGTGACCAGAGTTTGCTTATGAATGCCTGGGCTTCACTAACTGCGGCTTCACGCGTGTCGTGCATCTTGACTCGCAGGCCCGCTTCAGCAGCAATCTGCGCAATACCGCGTCCCATGGCGCCGGTGCCAATAATCCCAATGGTGGTGATGGGCTTGCTCATGACCTAGCGTGCCTCCTGTTTGTTTCGCATTGCAAAACTTGATTCTGAATATTGACGGTCATCATAGGCTGTGCAACAGTGCATCGCAAGATATGCGAAAGACGGTTTCGCAAAGCAAAACTAAAGTCGAAGACCACCAGCGCAAATGCTTCTTTAAGCTTTAAGAGACCAGACAAGAAAACAGCGAGGACCCGCCATGATTCGAGATCAGGAACTGCTGGATCAGTTATTGGATACGATTTCACGCTTCGTACGTGAGCGTCTGATTCCCAATGAGGCCCGCCTGGCCGAGGACGATGCGGTCCCCGCCGAGATTCTCGAGCAAATGAAGGAAATGGGGCTGTTTGGCTTGTCGATTCCTGAAGAGTTCGGCGGCCTCGGCCTGACCATGGAGGAAGAGGCGCTGGTAGCGATGGAGATTGGCAAAACGTCTCCGGCATTTCGCTCAGTTTTTGGCACCAATAATGGTATCGGTGCCCAAGGAATCTTGATCGATGGTACGCCAGAGCAAAAGGCTAAGTATGTACCGCGCTTAGCCACCGGCGAAATTATCAGTTCATTCTGTCTTACCGAACCTGACTCTGGTTCCGACGCAGCCAGCTTGCGCACCACCGCAATTCGTGACGGAGATCACTACATACTCAACGGCACCAAGCGCTTCATCACGAATGGCCCCGAGGCCGATCTTTTCACTGTGATGGCTCGCACCGATCCAGATAATAAAGGTGCGGGAGGCATTAGTGCCTTCATTGTTGAGGGAGACACCCCTGGCATTCAGCGTGGCCCGGCTGATATGAAGATGGGCCAGAAGGGAGCACATACTTGCGACATCATCTTCGACAACTGCCGCGTGCCGGCTGAGAACATTATCGGCGGGCGAGAGGGCCAAGGCTTCAAGACCGCGATGAAAGTGTTAGATCGAGGCCGTTTGCATATCTCAGCGGTATGCGTGGGAGTGGCCGAGCGCCTGGTAGAGGAGTCGTTGAACTTCGCCATGGAGCGCAAACAGTTCGGGGTTCCCCTATCCGAGCATCAACTGATCCAAGCGATGCTCGCTGACAGTAAGACCGAAGCCTACGCCGGACGTGCCATGGTCATGGATGCCGCGCGGCGCAAGGATGCAGGCGAGAATGTTTCGACGCTAGCATCGTGCGCCAAACTGTTCTGCGCCGAGATGGTTGGCCGTGTCGCTGACCGCGCAGTACAGGTCCATGGTGGTTCAGGTTACATGGCTGAGTATGCTGTCGAGCGCTTCTATCGCGACGTACGGCTGTTTCGCATATACGAAGGGACTACCCAGATCCAGCAGCTGGTAGTTGCGCGCAATATGGTACGGGAGGCGCAATAATGCAGCTATCTCACCCCTACCAGGCTGCAGACGAACGGATCAATGGTCGTTGGGCCAGTGAGCTGATAGCAGAATTGCCTGAACGGTTAAGCACCCGGGTGCTCGAATTGGCCGAACGTCAGCCGCAGCAGGAAGCCATCGTCGATGGTGAGGTGCGCTGGAGCTATGCCGAACTGGCAGAGGAGGTACGTTCCGCTACCGTCTGGTTGGACTCCCTGGGTGTGCGTCCAGGCGACCGCCTGATGACAGTGAGTGAGAACTGCCGCGCGCTAGTGGTGCTACTACTGGCAGCGAGCGAGATGAATGCTTGGCTGGCGATCGTCAATTCTCGCTTGTCGGCCAAGGAGATCGATCAGATCCGCAACAATTGCGAACCAAGGCGCATCTTTTATACCACTGCCGCATCGCGCGACGCTGCCGCACATGGCGTGAGACATGGTGCAGAGACCTTCCAGCACACCAGTCTCGGCGAATTGATGATCAGCCCGCTTGCCGATACGGTCACCGAGCCGGTACATCCCAGCGGTGCCAAACAGGTCGCGGCGATGATCTATACCTCGGGCACCACTGGCACGCCTAAGGGCGTGATGTTGACCCACCGAGGCATTCTCTACATCGCTTCGATCTCAGGTGGCATGCGCCACCTCTCTCAAGGACAACGCGTCTACGGCGTGCTGCCTATGTCTCATGTATTTGGCCTAGCCTCAGTGTGCGTGGGCTCATTATACAACGGGGCCTGCCTCTATCCGGTACCGCGCTTCGAAACACCCGCGCTACTGAAAGCGCTGGTTACAGAGCGTATTACCGTGCTTCAAGGGGTACCGGCAATGTACGCACGCGTGCTCGAGTATCTCAAACAGGAAGGCATGGCACTGGAAGCCCCGGCTCTCATTTACATCTCAGCTGGCGGATCGCCACTGGATGGCGATCTTAAGCGCCGCGTGGAGGCAGCCTTTGGGCAGACGCTGCACAACGGCTATGGTCTTACCGAGGCCAGCCCGACAATTAGCCAGACACGCATTGACGACACGCCAACCAACACGACCGTAGGACGCGTATTACCCCTGCTCGAGTACCGCCTCGAGCCGCTGGGAAGTACCGATGCCGAGGCTCCGGAGACCGGCGAGCTATGGGTGCGTGGCCCTAACGTGATGCGTGGCTATTTTCGACAGCCGGAGGCTACCCGCGCTTGCCTTGATAATGAGGGCTGGCTAAACACTGGCGACATCGCGCGTGTTGATGCTAGCGGTGAGTTGCATATTGTTGGGCGTAGCAAAGAGTTGATCATTCGCTCCGGCTTCAATATCTATCCACCAGATGTCGAGGCGGTAATCAATGAGCATCCCGAAGTTACGCTGTCGGCAGTGGTCGGTCGCCAAGTGGCCGGCAATGAAGAAGTAATCGCATTCGTTCAGTGTGAGCCTGGCGCTGCGCTGAGCGAGGATGAATTACGAGCCTTCATCGCCGAGCGCGTGGCGCCTTACAAGCGTCCATGTGAAATTTTCTTAGTCGATGCACTCCCGGCAACCGCTACCGGTAAGATCTTGAAGGGGCGTCTTCGCCAGCAGGCGCAGGAGGATCGTTCCCATGGCTGAGCCAACAGCAACCGAATTGCTATCGCCCGATGTGCCCGATGCCGGCGAGCCGTTCGGGTACCAGCGTTTGCTGGGCATGCGCATCACTGAATGGCAAGAAGACTATGCCGTCATTGAACTCGTTATTGGTGAGCAACATCTTAACCGCAGCGGCATTGTTCACGGCGGCGTGCTCACCTCACTTTTGGATACTGCTCTGAGCCTCGCTGGTCTCTACTGTCCTGAGCCGGGGCAAGTGCGAAAGGGTATGACGCTTTCGCTGACCAGTACCTTCATCGCCCCGGCGCGCAGTGGTGTATTGCGTGCTATCGGACGCCGTCGCGGGGGTGGCCGGTCAACCTTCATGTCCAGCGGCGAAGTGCTAGACGCCGAGGGAAACGTAGTAGCCATGGGTGAGGGCACTTTTCGTGTACGCCGCGCCAGTCAGTCGCAAACAGGTGAGCCGGCATGACCGGCGCTACGCCGATTCCCAAACCTCACTATAACTGGCGTGACACGCTGCTATCCCGGCAGTTAGGCACTCGGCTACCGATCATGGCAACCGGGTTACAGTGGCTGGCCAATGCCGAGTATGTCGCCGCGGCGGTGGATGCCGGTATGATGGGCTTCATTTCAGCGGCGACGTTCTCCGATACCAGTGCCCTACGTGATGAGATCCAGCGCTGCCGTGAGCTTCTTAATGGACGCGCTTTCGGCGTCAACGTATCGATGCTCCCCAAGCTGTTACCCGGCGATCGCACTGATGAGATCATGTCGCTGATTGTTGAGGAGCGCATCGCTGTCGTCGAAACTTCGGGGCGCGACCCATCGCCCTACGTCGCCGCTCTCAAGGCAGGAGGGTGCAGCGTAATACACAAAGTGCCCCAGCTACGACACGCACTGAAGGCCGAGGCTGCAGGTGTTGACGCCGTAATCCTGGTGGGAGCCGAGTGTGGTGGCCATCCCGGCGAATCGCCGATCGGGACCATGGTGCAAGGGGCGCTGGCCGCGCGCGCCTTGACGATACCCTTTGCCTTGGGCGGGGGTATCGCCACTGGCGAGCAAATCGTCGCGGCACTGGCGTTGGGCGCCTCGGGGGTGGCCATCGGTACGCACTTTCTGGTTTCTGATGAGATCCCTGCCCATGCTAAGTACAAGTGCCGCCTAGTCGAAGCCCAGCCAGGGGATACAACTCTGATCATGGCGTCGTTGCGCAACTCGATGCGAGTACTGCGCAACGACACTACCGCGATGGTAGAGGCGCTCGAGGGGCAAGGCATCAATGATATCCAGCAATTAATGCCGTATGTGCGTGGCAGCCTGGGTAAGGCCGCCTATGCCAGCGGTGATTGGCGGCAGGGCGCGCTATCGGTTGGCCAGGGTGTTGGGCTAACGGCACGTAGTGCACCACTTGCCGATATTGTCGCCGAGCTCGAAGCCGAAGCAGACACCGCGCTGGCTAGGCTGAGTAATATAATGGAGCCTTCGTGACTCTGCGCACCGGTGCCCGTCTGCTCGGCACAGTAATGTTGGCCACATTGGTTGGCTTGGTGCTAGATAATGCTTGGGCGCACGGGCTAGCTGGGCTGCTGCTGATCGGTTATTTGATATCTCAGTGGGGGCGCCTATCGCGCATGGCGATGGGTCTGCTGTTATTCGCTGCCATGACCACACTGGTTGCGTTATGGCGTGTTGATGACGTTTGGCCATTGCTCAGCGAAGCGATGGGACGTTTTGCCTTCTTTGCTACCTTTGTTGCCGCCCTGAGCCTGCTACGCTTACCAGCCTATCGCTCGCGCCTGGTGCGACAATGTAGCCAGGCGATGCTGCATCAGCCGCCGGCGCGGCGTTACCCTATCCTGTCGCTCGGCTCAGGGTTGTTCGGTGTGATTCTTAATATTGGTGTTCTCAATCTATTCGCTGGAATGATCGAGAAGAGCAATACCTTAGCCGCGGCCGATGGCAGGGAGTGGGTCCAAAAAGCTCGTCAGCGACGCATGTTGATGGCATTGCTGCGTGGTTTTTCGCTGGCGCCGCTGATCTCGCCGATGGGAATCGGTGTCGCGGTGATTCTTGCTAGCATGCCATCGGTGCAGTGGCGGGAATTGGCACCTTACTCATATGGCGCAGCCATAGTCATCTTCCTAGGGGGCTGGTTGGTCGACCAGCTCACGGGACCACATCCGCCGCGTCGCTCTCCATCCTCCTCAGCCCCTTCGCTGTCCCCGCTGCGGCGCTTTTGCGTGCTACTGCTGGGCATTGTGTTGCTGGTTTTCTCGCTAGCTTATCTGCTCGATGTACGTCTACCCATCGCAACCCTGGTCGGTGCTCCCTTGGCCTCATGGTTGTGGCTGGCCTGGCAGCGTCGAGGGATGAAGGGGTGGGGGTTAGTGCCGGCCGCCATCACTTTTCATCGCCAACTGCCGTGGCTGCTGGGGCCATTGGGTAGTGAGGTGGTTGTATTGGGTTCGGCGGGTTATGTCGGCCACTTGTGTGTGGCGCTGATCGACCCACAAACATTGGTGGATCCACTGGGCTGGCTGGCACCGCTGGGTGCCTGGAATGCTGTCATCGCCATGCTCTTGGTGCTTATTACCGCCCAGGTAGGGCTTAACCCCATCGTGAGCGTTACTTTGCTGGCCGGGTTGCTCCCCGCGCTAAATATTCCCGGGTTACCTCCGCCCTTGATCGGCGTGTCGCTGATGGTGGGCTGGTGTCTGGCATTAATGTCATCGCCACTCACCGCGTCAATGTTAATCCTTTCGCGTTTCTCCGGCGTATCGTCGTGGCGTATCGGTTATCGCTGGAATGGCGCCTTCATGCTCGGCGTGGTTCCGGTGATGGCCGCCTGGTTTTTGCTCACCAATCAATTCTGAATAAGCACTCATAAATTCCACTATACAGAACAAATAATGCTTATCTGCCTTCCAGAGTACAGGCAATCCGATTGTAGTCCTTTGGTATAGGCAGCAACCGCAGTGCTTGACGCCATTGTGCTAACGATTCTATCGTTTTTTCAAAGTACGAAATGTAATTTCGCATAGAGAAACAGCTGTAGTGGGAGTCGTTCATGAAAATCCTCGTCGCGGTCAAACGCGTCATCGACTACAACGTCAAGGTCCGCGTCAAGGCGGATCACTCCGACGTCGACCTTACCAACGTCAAGATGGCCATGAATCCGTTCTGCGAGATCGCGGTGGAAGAAGCGGTTCGCCTAAAGGAGAAGGGCATAGCGACGGAAGTCGTCGCTGTGACCATCGGGCCCAAGGCCGCCCAGGAGCAGTTGCGCACCGCGCTGGCGCTGGGGGCCGACCGGGCTGTTCACGTGTCTACCGACGAGCGCGTCGAGTCACTGGCGGTCGCCAAGCTGCTCAAGCGAGTGGTCGACGAGGAGCAACCGCAACTGGTGATCCTCGGCAAGCAGGCCATCGATACCGACAATAACCAGACCGGGCAGATGCTTGCCGCCCTGACCGGCTGGGGGCAGGGTACCTACGCGTCGAAGGTGGATATCCAGGACGGCACCGTCAACGTGACCCGCGAGATCGACGGCGGCCTGCAGACCGTGGCGCTCAAGCTGCCCGCCGTGGTCACCACTGACCTGCGCCTCAACGAGCCGCGCTACGCCAAGCTGCCCGACATCATGAAAGCCAAGAAGAAGCCGCTCGACACTAGAACCCCCGAGGAGCTCGGTGTCGCTATTGCCTCGCAGGTCACCCAGTTGCAGGTCGAAACCCCAGCCGAGCGCAAGGGCGGCATCAAGGTCGGCTCGGTGGACGAGCTCGTCGATAAACTCAAGAATGAAGCCAAGGTGATCTCATGAGCGTATTGATTCTCGCCGACCATCATGACGGTCAACTCGCCGGCACCACGGCTCATGTGGTGGCGGCCGCACAACAGATTGTCAAGGACAGCGGTGGCGACATCGACCTGCTGGTAGCGGGTCAGGAGGTGCAGAGCGTGGCCGAGCAGGCCGCGAAGCTTGACGGCGTGAACCGTGTGCGCATCGTCGACCATACGGTCTATGCTCATCAGCTTGCCGAGCCGCTGGCCGATCTGCTGGTGCGTCTCGCCGATGACTATAGCCACGTGCTGGCCAGCTCCTCCACCACCGGCAAGAACGTGCTGCCGCGGCTCGCCGCGCTCAAGGACGTCGCCGCCATTTCCGACATCCTCGATGTGGTGAGCGCCGATACCTTCAAGCGACCCATCTATGCCGGTAATGCCATTGCTACCGTGCAGAGCGCCGATCCGCTCAAGGTGCTTACTGTGCGCAGCACCGCCTTCGATGCCGCTGGCGAGACTGGCAGTGCCGCCATCGAAGCGGTCGATGCCACGGTCGACAATAGCCTGTCGAGCTTTGTCGACGAGCGGCTCGAGCAGAGTGAGCGCCCTGAATTGAGTGCGGCACGGGTAGTCATCTCCGGCGGTCGCGGCATGGGCAATGGCGAGAACTTCAAGCTGCTCGACGGTATCGCCGACAAGCTGGGTGCAGCAATCGGGGCCTCGCGCGCGGCGGTGGATGCCGGTTTCGTGCCCAACGACATGCAGGTGGGGCAGACCGGCAAGATCGTAGCCCCTGAACTGTACATCGCGGTGGGAATCAGCGGGGCGATCCAGCACCTGGCGGGGATGAAGGACTCCAAGGTGATCGTGGCGATCAACAAGGACGAGGAAGCACCGATCTTCCAGATTGCCGATTACGGTCTGGTGGGCGATCTGTTCCAGATTTTGCCCGAGCTGGAGAGGTCGCTATAGAGATGATCGCTACCTGCTCTCCGATAGCTAATAACAAACGAGCAAGCGCCGACATGGCGCGGTAGCAGGATACGTTTCCTGCCCCAACGACTTGGGCTCCCGCGCAAGTCATCCCCAGCATGATGCCTTCATACCTACTCCGCTGCCGAATCGGCAGCGGAAGGGCACCGTGCGCTTAAAAAAATGTAACTATTCAGGTCACGCTGCCTGATCC
>NZ_NHOU01000047.1 GCF_002179555.1 Salinicola salarius
CATGCCATCCGCAGCCACCTGAATAGTTACCGTGAATCTAATGTGGTCGCCGATGGCAAATACTACCTATGGCATCGAGTACCAGCGGTTCGATCTTGAGGAAGTTGATGGTGATACCTATGATCTCGACCGGGTACATTTCTCGGCGCAATACAACTTCTAGCTCCCTCCAGGTTCATCACTGCCCTGGCCCCGCTCGCGGGGCTTAATGAGATGGTCAGCCTGACCTCGAAGCCCAGCAGGCTATGCTTGCTGGGCTTCTTCTTTTGGGTATCCGGAATAGATGGTTGATTAACTGATATCACATTGATGTCACATCTCGCCTACTCACCGGATTCCTTGGTTGATAAGCCTTTTCAATGACGACTCCATGACTATCACTTCATCTGGATTGGCACCGGCGCCATATGGCGATGCCAATGGTGAGCACGATCCAGGCATAGATGGCTGCCATGACATCATCCAGGACAATGCCCAGGCCGCCCCCTATGGCCTCGATATGGCTGATGGGCAATGGCTTGGTGACATCGAACAGCCGGTATAGCACGAATGCTCCCCCTATCACCCACGGGCAGCGCGCCATGGCAAGCCCGAGCATTACGATAGGAAACGCCAGGTACTCATCGGCAACGATCTGGGGAGCATCTCCACCCCCTAGCCATAGGGAAGCCCAGTGACACAGCGGCACGGCTACGGCCAGCAGCACCACCAGGATGGCAACCTGCCGCCCTGGCAGATGACCCAGCAGCCACCAGGCCAGCGGCAAGCCAATCAGCGATCCGAAGGTCCCAGGCGCCCACGGCAGCCAGCCCAACCCGAAGCCGTTCGCCACCAGCAGAACCGCACTTTCTATCATCATGTCTCGTCATCCGCTTTATAGGCCTTGAGACCACCCTCGATGCAGAATGCCCCTTCGGCATCTCGCTTGCGGGCCTCGGTGGGCGAGACTTTGGTAATGCGCTGCTTGGCGTCATTGGCCAGTCGTAGAAACTCGTCAGAATGCTTAGCCATAGAGATTACTCCTTGCGCATGAGCGGTAAACAACGACTTGTAATATGGACGCTGGCTTGATAAAACGAAATCCGATATCGATTTTCGTTTTTGGCAAAGCAGGTGTCAATTCCATGGAACATCATGATCTGCTCGTCGGCTTGGTAAGGCTACACGTCCTGCATCACGCCGCCGAGCATGAGATCTATGGCCAATGGATGCTCAATGAGCTGGCGAACCATGGCTATCGGCTGAGTCCCGGTACACTCTATCCCATGCTGCATGGCATGGAGCGCAAGGGGTACTTGGTCTCGCACGAAGAACGCAATGGTAGTCGACGGCGCAAGCTTTACCGAGCAACAGACCTCGGTCAGGAAGGTTTGGCGGTGGCCAAACGACAGCTGCGAGAGCTTACCGGGGAAGCCATGAATAACGAGACCTGTACTTCAAAAGGTGGCAAGGAATTCGAGCAATGAGCGATACACCACGTCCTGCCGGGCGCATCAGAGAAGTCTTCAGCGCCTTTCTGCTGCTGGGCCTGACCTCCTTCGGTGGCCCCATCGCCCACCTCGGCTACTTCCGCACCGAGTTTGTGGAGCGGCGTCGCTGGTTCTCCGAACAGGCTTATGCCGACCTGGTGGCGCTGTGCCAATTCCTGCCCGGACCCGCCAGTAGTCAGGTAGGTTTCGCCATCGGGCTGATGCGCGCCGGCCCCTGGGGGGCGGCGGCAGCCTGGACGGCTTTTACCTTGCCCTCGGCCATCGTGCTGGTGTTGTTCGCCTTGGGTGCTGCCGTGCTTGATGGCCCCATCAGCCAAGGCATCATTCACGGACTGAAGGTGACAGCGGTGGCCATTGTCGCCCACGCCGTCTGGGGCATGGCCCGCAGCCTCTGTCCCGATCCCCGGCGCGCCGGTATTGCATTGGCCGCCGTGTTCACCGTGGTGCTGGTCAGCGGCCCGCTGGGACAGGTGGCCGCCATCGTCATCGGTGCCCTGGCTGGCATGGCACTGTGTCGGGCCCACGCTGAGGCCGACGTTCATGACCTCCCGCTGCCGGTCTCGGCACGTGCCGGCCATCTGGCGGGGCTGGTGTTCGTTGCTCTGCTGATCGGCCTGCCGCTGCTGGCTTGGGCCAGCCCCTCCGCAGCCCTGGCGGTCATGGACGCCTTCTATCGCGCCGGTGCCCTGGTGTTCGGCGGCGGGCATGTAGTGCTGCCGCTGCTCGAGGCGGAGGTGGTCCAATCCGGCTGGGTCGGTGCCGACGAGTTCCTGACAGGCTATGGCGCCGCCCAGGCCGTACCGGGGCCGCTGTTCACCTTTGCCGCCTATTTGGGTGCGGTGATAGCGCCGCTCGGCGGCAGCCTGTTCGGTGCCGCCCTGGCGCTGGTAATGATCTTCCTGCCGGGGCTTCTGCTACTGGTGGCAGTACTACCCCACTGGAACCGATTCCGGAGCTGGGACAGCGCGCAAGCACTGATGCGCGGCGCCAATGCGGCAGTCGTGGGCATCCTCGGCGCTGCTCTCTACCAGCCGGTATGGACCAGTGCCATTCTCGGCCCCCGCGAGTTCGCCCTGGCGCTGACCGGCTTTCTCCTGCTCAGCGTCTGGAAACTGCCCGCCTGGGCGGTAGTCGTCATCCTTGCCAGTGGCGGCATACTCATCACCCTATAGCCGGCATTGCCCTTCATGCCAAACAGACACTAATCCGGTCACCGACACTTGCCACGAAAACGCCCAAGCCATGACGCAGTTTGCTGACAACATTCTCCGTCTGCCGGAGTACCACGTCCTTGGCACCAAGGTGGAAGAACATGATCTCCACTACCAGGTCGAAGCTCCTGAGCCTCTAGCTTGCGAGGAATGCGGCGTTGAGGGTGAGCTTGTCAGGTTCGGCAAGCGGGATGTGGCCTATCGTGATCTCCCCATCCACGGAAAGCGGGTCACCCTCTGGGTGGTCCGTCGTCGCTACACCTGCCGGGCCTGCGGAAAGACATTCCGCCCAGCACTCCCCGAGATGGTGGATGATCGCCGTATGACGAGGAGGTTATACAGCCACGTTGAAAAGGAGGCCTTCAACCACCCCTACGCCTATGTAGCCGATACCACGGGCCTCGATGAGAAGACCATACGCGACATCTTCAAGAAGAAGGCTGATTTCCTGGCGATTTGGCACCGCTTCGAGACACCCCGCTGCCTAGGTATCGACGAGCTGTACCTGAACCGCCGCTACCGCTGCATCCTGACCAACCTGGAGGAGCGTACCTTGTTAGACCTGCTGCCCGGTCGTCAGCAGGAGGCAGTGACGAAGCGGCTCATGAGCATGACCGAGCGCGACAAGATCGAGATCGTCAGCATGGACATGTGGAAGCCATATCGCCGTGCCGTCCAGGCGGTGCTGCCACAGGCCCGCATCGTGGTCGATAAGTTCCATGTTGTGCGTATGGCCAACGAAGCCCTGGAGAAGGTCCGCAAGGGGCTCAGGAAGGAACTGACGGCCAACCAGCGACGAACCCTCAAGGGTGACCGGAAGATCCTGCTGAAGCGGGCTCACGACGTCTACGACCGCGAGCATCTCATCATGGAAACCTGGACAGGGGCCTTCCCCCAGCTCCTGGCAGCCTACGAGCATAAGGAGCGGTTCTACCGCATCTGGGACTGTGCCACCCGGCGAGATGCTGAGAAGGCGCTGGCTGCCTGGACTGACGACATCCCGCAGGGGCAGAAGGAAGTCTGGAAGGATCTTGTCAGCGCCGTCAGCGGATGGCGAGAAGAGGTATTGACCTACTTCGAGACCGATATCCCGGTCACCAACGCCTTCACGGAGTCGATCAACCGGNCAAGGACAAGAACCGCGATGGCCGGGGGTACTCATTCGAGGTGATGCGGGCCCGGATGCTCTATACCACCAGGCACAAGAAGAAGGCGCCGCAGACCAAGGAATCCCCCTTCCTGGGCAAGGCCACCATGACCTACGGCAGGGGTCTCCCCGAGCCCGAGAAGAACTTCGGCGTCGATCTATCAACCTTCTGGGAAGATTAAGGTTTTGGTGGATCAGAAGGGATCGTCAACCACTTAATCCGGATACCCCTTCTTTTAAGAGGACCACGCCATGACCACTCCCGCCATCATCGGCATCGACCTGGACAAGCGAACCTTCCATCTGCATGCTCAGAATCACTATGGCAAACTCTTGTTTCGCAGGGTCCTTTCTCGGCAGAGCTTGCTGTCACATCTCGCGCAACAGCCTGCCTGCCGTGTCGTGATGGAGTCCTGCGCCGGAAGCCATCATTGGGCCCGCCAGATCCAGGCACTCGGCCATGACGTGCGACTGCTCCCACCTCAGTACGTCAAGCCCTTCGTCAAGACCAACAAGAACGACTTTGCCGATGCCGAAGCCATCTGCGAAGCGGTGTCACGTCCCTGCATGCGCTTCGCGGCCATCAAGAGTGAGGAGCAGCAGATCCTCTCTGCGCTACACCGCACGCGGCAAGGGCTGGTCGTTGAACGCACGGCGGTTGTCGTGGCCTGCGCACTGGCCAACAAGATGGCCAGAATCGCCTGGGCAATCCTGGCCAAGGGAGGTGAGTTCCGCTCATCACCGGGTGCGGCGCTCGCCTGAAAGATTGACCCAGCCTACGGGTTTTGCGGCGTAGGATCGCGATGACGGCAAACGGCTCACTGCCTGTCCGAGAACCTGGCCATGAAAACAACACTACGATGCTGTGGGCTTTTTGAGAGCGGACAGGCGCGGCTTCTCATCGAGGGCCGGGCACCAGTGATGCGTGCCCTTCAAGAGCCCCGATACATTGGCGCAAGCCCACTTTGTCAGTGTCGAAGATCCGCATTGCAAAAGCCAGGCTGACCATCCATTTCATTGGCTTATTGCTCAGCGCCGGCGTGCGGCGCGAAAAGCAGCAATTCTTTCAGCGAACTCCGGCGAAGCCTTGCAGGCATCTTGCAGCTGTCCCTCTAACTCCAAGGTTGTGTCCAAATCGTTCAGGGCCGAAGCACGTAGGGCGTTCTTGACGTGAGCGACGGCCTGGCGGGGTTGAGAAACAAGCACCCGCGCCCAGCGCAACGCCTCGTCATGCAATGACTCGTCGTGTACCACATGATTGGCGAGCCCGAGCGCGCGGCAGGTTGGAGCGTCAATCGGTGCGGCGGTGGCTGCCAGTTCGAAGGCGCGGATATGGCCGAGACGGCGCACCAGGTGCCAGGTAATGCCTCCATCGGGAATCAGGCCGACGTCGATGAATGCCAGCTTGAGATAGGCTGAGCGCGCCATCAACACCAGATCGCTGGACAGGACATAGGCGATACCGATGCCCGCAGCAGCGCCGTTGACCGCAGTGATGACTGGTTTTGGCATCTCGACCATGCACCGTAGCGCCGGTGTGAATAGCGTGGCGAGGCGTTCGCTAGCGAGCGCAGTTGGGTTCGCTTCGAACTCGGCGATATCAGCGCCGGCACAGAAGCTGGCGCCATCGCCACACAGCAATACACAGTGCACATTGACGTCCTCGGCTGCCGCTTGCAGAGCATCGGCTAACGCCATGGCTGTAGCCTCGTTCAAGGCGTTTCGTACCTCAGGACGAACTAGACGAATCTCGACGATAGCATCGTCGTGGCGGATCACCTCGACCGGGTTAGGAGGGGGCATGGAGAGCCTCTTTTATCGCGTATTAAGAAGAGCGCCGGGGTGGACCCGACGCAGTTGCAGCCGGCCTGAACTGTTTACGCCTGCCTGACGCGGTAAAATTGAATTGAGGTTACGTTCAGCTCGAGGCAACGACGCCTTCAATGTCACGTAAACCTCTTTTTCAATCGAACGAATGATTTCTGATAGCCTTGGGGTTAGATAAGACCCCGTCCCGCCAGGGCGGGTCTGTCTTAGCCAACACTTAATGAATTTGAACAAGAACAACGGCTTTTACATGTTGGGATAGTTAGGCCCACCACCTCCCTCTGGCGCCACCCAAGTAATATTCTGCGCTGGGTCCTTGATGTCGCAGGTCTTACAGTGGATGCAGTTCTGAAAGTTGATCTGGAAGTAAGGCTTTCCGGCATCGTCCTCAACCACCTCGTAAACGCCTACGGGGCAGTAGCGTTGCGCTGGCTCTGAGTATTTCGGCAGATTGTCACGAGTCGGCAGATCGGGGTCAGAGAGTTTTAGATGGCATGGCTGATCCTCCTCATGGTTGGTGTTAGACAGGAACACCGATGAGGGCTTGTCGAAGGAGAGCGTACCGTCAGGCTTGGGATAGTTGATCACTTGGCTGGAGTCAGCACGCTGGAGTCGAGCATGATCCGGCGTAGTATCGTGGACCGTCGGCAGCTTACCTCCGAGCAATTGGTCGAGGAAATTGTAGGCGCCACCGCCCACAGTGCCGTACTTGTGGATTGCTGGGCCGAAGCTGGCAGTGGCCTTGAGCTCTTGATAGGCCCAGCTGTGCTGCCACTTTGCAGTAAAGTCGCTGAGTTCCTCGCCGCCTTCGTCACCACGGGCAAGGGCCTCGAACACTACTTCGGCGGCCAGCATGCCGGACTTCATTGCCGTATGCAGGCCTTTGATCTTGGCAAAATTCAATGTCCCGGCATCGCAGCCAATCAGCAGCCCACCAGGAAAGGTCATCTTCGGTAAACAGTTGAGTCCGCCCTTGGTGATGGCTCGTGCGCCGTAGGCCACCCGCGAACCGCCCTCAAGGTAAGGTTTGAGTAGCGGGTGATGCTTCATTCGCTGAAACTCATCGAATGGAGACAGGTAGGGATTGGCATAGCCTAAATCGACAATCAGGCCCACTACCACTTGCTGATTTTCAGCGTGGTAGAGGAAGAAGCCGCCGTGCATGTCCTTCTCAAGTGGCCAGCCCGAGCCGTGCAGCACCAGCCCTGGCTCATGCGCCTCGGCTGGGACATCCCATAATTCTTTAAGGCCAATGGCGTAGTGCTGTGGATCACTGTCCGCGGCGAGGTCGAAATGCTCGATGAGTCGCTTACCTATATGTCCACGGGCCCCTTCGGCAAAGAGCGTATACTTAGCGCGTAGCTCCATACCTGGCATGTAACCGCTTTTCTCGCTGCCGTCAGCGGCCACCCCCATGTCACCGGTAACTATGCCGCGCACGATGCCGTTGTCGTCGATCAACGCCTCTTGGGCGGCGAAGCCTGGAAATATCTCCACGCCCAGTGCCTCGGCCTGTTCGCCCAGCCATCGACATAAGTTGCCAGCGCTGATTACGTAATTCGTGGTCGGTCCCCCTGCGTTATGCATAGTCTTGGGGACCAGAGCGTTGGGCAGCTTTTGGGCCGTCTCGGCGTCCTTGAGTAGGTAGACCTCGTCGCGGGTCGCTGGTGTGGTCAAGGGCGCGCCACGCTCTTGCCAGTCGGGAAACAATTCATCTAGTGCGCGTGGCTCGAACACCGCACCGGAGAGAATATGTGCACCGACTTCAGAGCCCTTCTCGACTACGCAGACACTGAATTCACGTTCGGCTTCGTTGGCCTGCTGCATTAGTCGACAGGCGGCGGCCAACCCGCTGGGTCCGGCACCGACGATGACCACGTCGAAGTCCATTGATTCGCGTTCCACTTTTAACTCCCAAGCTATTCTCGTAGACGGTAAACGGGCCATGTAGGACAGAGCGCCTAGGCCCGATAGCGTGTCGATATACTGCGACAGCGCATCCTTATGCCGCTGTGTCGAGTCGAGCTATAACGGTGTCGAGGTGATAGTCGCGATCGCCCAGCGCGTGATCGATCAAAATCAACCGCTTGGCATAGTGGGCAACGGAGCACTCTTCGGTCATGCCCATGCCGCCGTGTAATTGAATTGCTTGCTCTGCGACGAACTGGGCGGCCTCGCCGATATAAGCCTTGGCGGCAGCGACTCGGTAGTCACGCTGCTCGTCTGGCAGCGTCAGGCTGGTGGCAGCGAGAATTGCCATCGAACGGGCCTGTTCCAGGTGCAGGTACATGTCGACCATGCGATGTTGCAGAGCCTGTTGGCGACTCAATGGGGTGCCGAACTGTTGGCGTTCCTTGAGATAGTCTAGGGTCTGCTCACAAGCCCTCTCCATGGCACCTACCGCCTCGGCGCACAGCGCCGCTCGGCCCATCGCGAGTGCTTCGTCTAGGGCTGTGCGCAGGTTCTCGCCGCTTGCAAGTAGGGCCGAGGCGGGGAGTGTAAAGTCGATATCGATATCGCTGGCATACTGGTCATCAAGCGTGGCGTAGTCACGGCGACGCAGCCCTTCGGACTCAGAAGGGACTAGAAACAGGCCGAGCACATCATCATCGAGACGCGCGGTGACTAGTAGAGCCGCTGCGTTGGGCGCGTTGAGTACCACCTGCTTACGGCCCTGCAATTTCCATCTATTGTCGCTACGTGTGGCGCAGGTCGTAGGGGTGTTAATCTCGTAGCGGCTGCTGGCCTCATGCCAGGCCAACGCCAACTGGTGTTGGCCTTCCAAGAGGGGGATCAGCCAACGATCGCGCTGGGCGTCATCGCCGAGCCGAGCCAATAGCATGCCTGGGATTACCAAGCCGTCTAGGTAGGCCTCGGGAACTAGCCCACGGCCTAGCGACTGCATGATCAGCATCATATCGATGCCATCGCCGCCCAGCCCGCCGACCGCTTCACTGAAAGGCATCGCCAGTAGCCCCAACTCGGCGAAGGTACGCCACAATGGAGATGGAGAGGTGCTGCGTTCATTGATCAGCGCGCGGCGCTGCTCGGGATTACAGCGATCAGCGACCAAGCGTGACACTGTCTCATCGAGCATGCGCTGCTCGTCGCTCAGGGAGAAGTCCATACGCGCTCCTTACATGCCGAGGATCGTCTTGGCGACGATATTCTTCTGGATTTCGTTGGCGCCGCCGTAGATCGATAGCTTGCGGCGATTAAAGTACTGTGTGCTTGCCGCGGCGGCGAAGGCCTGCTCCTCATCAAGACTGTCGTCGTTACCGGCGAGGAAGTCAGCAAAGAACGGCAACGCCTGCGGGCCCAGCGCGCGGCGTGTCAAATCACTTAAGCGCTGGCGCAGCTCCGAGCCGCGTATCTTGAGCAAGGAGCTTTCGGCCCCCGGGGCTCCACCATCGCGAGCAGCGGCAAGTACTCGTAGGTTGGTGACTTCGAGGGCCATCAGCTCGAGCTCGGCGCGAGCGATCTGTTCGCGAAAGCTCCATGATTCGATTAGCGCTCGGCCGCGATGGGGCTGGCGCCGGGCTACATCCTTAAGGTGACGTAGCGCCTGTTTGGCATGACCCAGACCGGCGATGCCAGTACGCTCATGGGTAAGCAGAAACTTGGCACAGGTCCAGCCCTCGCCTTCATCGCCGACGCGATTTTTGACCGGCACGCGGACATCATCGAGAAACACCTCGTTGACCTCGTGAGCACCATCAAGAGTAATAATTGGACGCACCGTGATCCCTGGCGTGTTCATATCGATCAGCAGGAAGCTGATGCCGGCCTGTTTTTTGGCCTGGGAGTCGGTGCGCACCAGGCAGAACATCTGGTTGGCATGCTGGCCAAGCGTGGTCCATGTCTTCTGACCGTTGACGATATAGTAGTCACCGTCGCGCTCGGCGCGGGTCTTGAGGCTGGCGAGATCAGATCCGGCGCCGGGCTCGGAGTAGCCTTGGCACCACCAGTCGGTGTTATTGAGGATACGGGGGAGGTAGAAGCGCTTCTGGTCCTCGCTGCCAAAGCGGATGATCACTGGGGCAACCATGTTGACACCAAACGGCACTATAGTGGGCGCATGAGCAGCAGCACACTCTTCCTCGAAAATGTATTTTTCGACCGGACTCCAGCCAGTGCCTCCATGCTCAACAGGCCAGCCCGGTGCGAGCCAGCCGCGCTCATTAAGACGATTCTGCCAGCGTACATGCTCCTCGGCGCTCAAGCGCTGGCCCAGGCGCACCTTATTTTGAATATCGCTCGGCAATGCCTCTGCGAGAAAGGTGCGCACTTCATCGCGAAAGGCATTTTCTGCTGTGGTGAACTGTAGGTTCATAACGGTCTCATCAGTAAGAATGCGGCTCAGCGGGAGGTCTTGCTGCGAAAGGAGGGGCCACCTAGATGCGGGGGGTAGCCGAAGGCGTGGATTGCTAGCACATCGATATCGCCGTCGCGATGTACCTGGTCGGCCTGTACGGTCTTCGCCGCAGCTTGCTGCCAGGCGAGATCCAGCAGCTGCTGTGAATCTCGAGAGGCTTCGGCGTTGTGTGTCGTGGACACCTCACTCGATAGCCAGGGCGACAGGTCCCATCCCTGGCTTTGCCAGGCGGCGGCCTGAAGCTCTGGAACCTCAGTCAAAGCATCTCTCAATGCTTCATTGAGCGTAGCGATAACGCTTTTATTGCGGGTCACCACCACTTGATGTTTTAGCTGTTTAAGCGTGTTGGCTAGCGCTTGAACCAATACAGCGTTGCCTGCGTGATCGACCAATTCACAGATTGGTTGGCTAACATCGCGTGGCGGGAGTACCAAGGTTGCGTCAGCATGGTCGGGCTGGGTAGGCGGGGCGTGTGGTGTGCCCATTTCCACCATCAGCGTGCCTAAGGGGAGCGAGTCACGGATCTGTTGACGTTGGCTATTATTAACATCGGGTCCGACCAGACAGGCCTGAATATTATCCCGTGAGTTAGGGGTATCATTAAGATTGATTAATGACACTTGGGCCTTGGACGCGTGTGAAGCAAGTGTCTCGAATAATGGGTGACAGCCCAGTAAGCCCAGCGTAGTCAATGTGGTGTCAGAATCGATACCCGGCACCTTATGTGTACCGCGTGCGGCGAAGAAAGCGTGAATCATGCCAGCACGCTGGGGAGAGTCCATGCATTGCATGAACAACTCACGCTCGCGTTTGAGGCCTTCGGCGAACGGTAATCGGGTTGATGCCTCGACGGCTTCCACACAGCGAAATGGTGAATATAAGTAGGGTACATCACGTTCCAACTGCACGCGGTAGCGCTGAATTGCGTCGATGTCGGCTTCTGGAGCAGGAAGTGCGCCCGTGTTTCGCGGCGTGTAGCGGCCTGCGAGCCACTGTTCGGCGGCAGTTAAGCCCGCCGCCATCGGATCGTTGGAATCCACCACCTCATCCAATATGCCGTGGTGCAAGGCCTCATCAGTAGAGACGAAACGCCCGCTCGTAATTATGTCGAGGGCGACAGCGACCCCGGCCAGACGAGGTAAACGTTGGGTGCCACCAGCGCCAGGCAGTAGACCCAACTTGACTTCAGGTAGGCCAATGCGGGTTCCCTCAAGGGCGATGCGTAAATGACAACCTAGCGCAACTTCCAAACCACCACCGAGGGCGGTGCCATGCAGCACTGCGATCAGTGGCTTGGGACTAGCTTCCAGTGAAGCAACAACGTCAGATAGCAGCGGAGCCTGAGGTGGCTTGCCGAACTCTCGGATATCTGCGCCAGCAATGAAGGTACGCCCTGCTGCCAACAACACGATTACCTCCGCATCGTCATCGGCGAGCGCTTGTTGTAGGGCGTCGACAATCCCTTGGCGTACTGCCTGACCGAGGGCGTTGACTGGTGGGCTAGCAATACGGATCACACCTACGTATGAGTGCCGAGCATAGCTCACCGGCGTGTTATCGCCGGTAGAGGCGGTATTGTTGTTGAGCATCGTGAAATGGCTCCCTGTCTGGCATGGACACTAAACATAATGCGTCGGGAGGTAGAGGTGGTCAAGTATTTCGGAATTAAGTTTCGCAAAGCAAAACGAGTTGGCGTTAACGTCATATAAATAAAGACCACCCGAGGGTGGTCGAGAAGAGAGAAACCAATCAGTAGCAGGGGGATTAAAATACCGGAGGCATACCGGCTCTTCGCAGCGCTTGGGAGCGCGCTGCCATCCAGTTCTCGCGAAACGCATCATTGTCCTCGGGAGCCGAGGCGAGGTAGTCATTCCAGGCGGTGGCCAACACTTGTTGACGTTTTACTAAGCGCTGCTGATGCGCCTGCATCGCGTCGGTCCAAAGGCCCGCCTCACGGTAGTAATCTACGACCGCTTCGTGAAATGGAATAACCCAAGTCATGTTCTGGTTTTCTACGGCATAGCCAGCCGCTCCCGGTGCGGCGTCCTTGTAACGATCGTAGTCCTCTACCAGAGTCTTGATTAAACCGTAGGCAGTGTCGTATTCGAGATCAGCATTGCCGACCATAATCGGGTAGGGATAGCTGGCGCTCGAGTAGCCAATCTCAGGGATGCCAGCGCCGGTAGTCACCTTGTGTGGCTGGAAGTAAGGTGCCACCGCCTCCATACGATGCCAGCCAGCCGTATCGTCGAGCGATAGTTCTGGCCACTGTATGCCACGCGGGCTGGCCGCCAGGCGCTGAGCAGCTGGGGTAACGGTGGTAGTCACGGCAGCATCGGCGCGCCCGCTGATAATGCCATCGAAGGCACTATTGTAGCCGGGAAAGACGACTTGCTCGACGTCGTCCCAGGTTAATCCACCAAAAGCCAGATAAGCTTCGACAGCCTTGTTGAGCGCATCGTCACCGCGAATGTAGGCAACCCGTTTACCCTTGAGGTCAGTAGGCGTTTGCACATTCATGTCACCAGCCACGGCCATACCCAGCCCAAACGAAGCCATTGACGTGCTAATTACGCGGATTGGCTGGGGCCCCCAGTCGCGATTGGCGAACATCATTACGCCCTCAGAGCCATAGTAGCTGGCGATACCGCAGGCGCACAGGTCGACTCGGCCGGATTTTAGTGGTGACATGCGCAGAATATCGTTAGCGCCAGGAATGACCCGGAACTGGGTGCCGCTGCGTTGCTGAATAATCTGCCCAATAGCCATGATCTGGGCATGGCCGCTGGTGCCGGTACCGTAAGCGGTCCAATTAAGCGTCTGGGGCATATCGGCACTGGCGAGAGGGCTGATTAAGAGACCGGTGAGCAAAACACCGGTAATAAGAGAACGACAGGGCTGACTTAGCATAAAGGCACCTGCGAGTTGTTATAGGGGGCGCGGAGCGAAAAGCCCCACGCCGGTCTGGAACCATTATTAGTGTGGCGTCAACGTGCCGAGGTCAGCATCACGTTGGCGTCGCTGGCTCCAACGAGCGAGAAGTACTGCCGGTAGGCCCGCGGCTACACCGACAGTCAGGAGTTGTAGGTTGCTTAGCGGGATCGGGCCTCCCCCCGGCAGCGCAACGCAGAGGCCGGCGATGAGCACTAGAGTGCGGATTATGGATTCAATCACTGGTTTATGACCGAGGCGGCCGACACCGATCAAGTAGCCTTGCATGGCCGAGGCGAACAACACGATGCCGAGCACCGCCTGGCAAAACACCATCGCAATCTGCATCATGCTGCCCTGCATGATCAGTGCCGGATTGAGGACGAACATGAACGGGATGAAATAGATTACGCTCCCTAGGCGCATCGCCTGTAAGCCGGTTTCCATTGGCCTCGCGCCAGCCACGGTGGCAGCGGCGAAGGCGCCTAACGCTACCGGTGGTGTAATAAAGCTCAGCATGCCCCAGTAAAGGATAAACATGTGCACAGCCATAGGATCGAGGCCGCCGCCTTGGATCAGCGCTGGTGCTAGAGCCACAGCGAGGAAGATATAGGCGGCGGTCACGGTCATACCGATGCCGAGCACGAAACTGGTCAGCGCGCCCATGATCAGCAGCAGTGGCACGCTACCTCCGGCGAGGTGGATAAAATCGTTGGCGATAGTTCCTGACAGGCCAGTCATTGACAGCGCGCCGACCAACATGCCAACACCGGCTAGGATTGCTATCAGTTCAGCGAATAGCTTGGCCGCCGAGCTAAGGGTATCGGTGACCTGTTTCCAGCCCCAGCGATGCGATTTGGAAAACTGATTCATTACTAGCAGTAGCGCGGTGGCATAGAACGGTGCTACCGCCTCGCGCTGCATTACCAACAGCATCCATACCAACAGCACAAAGACGAAGATGAAGGAGTTATTGTCAAATCTGGTGGATGACGGT
>NZ_NHOU01000048.1 GCF_002179555.1 Salinicola salarius
GTTTACGGGTCTATTTTTCAGACAGAGCGTAAACCCAAGTAGATCGCATGTGAAAACATGGAATCCCAACTGAGAAAGCTGATGACACCAAGAATATTCTCGATAGTCATTCACCCAAAGCTCAGAAGCAATAGTAGCTCCATGGACAAGAACAACTGGCTTATTTTTAGGGTTAACTTTTTCTTTAGAATAAAACTCCCTAACATTTAATTGATAACCATCATGTTTGCTAACGCTAAGAAGAAACTGCTTTTCTATGATCATCTGACGCACCTTATCAACGATGGCGCAATAAATCAGGGCGCCTAAAAGGCGCCCTGACTGAACTAAATAATGTTAGGCAGGTACGTTATTATTCCCGGAAAAAAATAGAAGAAGACTATCGAAGCCATGAAGAGAATAACAACTGGCCAAGCACTCTTGTAGACATCCGATATTAAAACACTTTCCGCAGCTCCTTTCAGCGCGAATAATGTGTAGCCAAAAGGAGGGGTTAGGCTTCCTACGGTTAGGTTTATTAAAAAGATAGTCCAGAACCAAATAGGATCGAAATCATATGCACTAACAATAGGCGCATATAATGGTATCGCTAACAAAATGAAAGCGAACTGATCAATAAACATGCATAGTACGAAAGGAATAAGCATCAGAATAAATATCATCATCCAGTCGCTAAGCTCTAGCGTGCTAACAAAATTTATCAATCCCGAAGTCGCTCCCATGAAAGATAGAAGCTGTCCAAATAGCTTAGAGCTAGCTACAATAATCACAATCATTAAGCTTATTTTTGTTGATGATTGTAAGCTTTCCCACAGCATTTTAAGGTGAAATGCTCTATACACAGCTGCCGTAATTATAGCTCCTATAACCCCAGTCGCTGCTGCCTCTGAAGGTGTAGCAACACCTAATAGGATAAGTCCCATGACCGAGAAAATAACAATAAAAAACGGCGAGACTTTTACAATCTCAAATAATTTCTCTTTTAGGGAATATTCCTTTGCATCTTCATTATTATCGGGGGAGAGCTTGGGGTCATTTAAAACGCGGATATACACAAATATAAAAAGAACTAATGATATTAGCAATCCTGGGACAATGCCCGCAATTAAAAGCCCTGCAATGGAAGTATCACGAACTAGTGAGCCAATTACGATAACTAGCAAGCTGGGCGGGATGATAGGAGCAAGTGAAGCTCCACCAAGGATGGTGAAATTTGTTAGATTAGTGTCATAACCAAGTTTTTGCATCTGTGGTAGTACAGAGCGCCCCAACATTGCTGCAACAGCTGCAGCCGCTCCCGAAAGAGCACCAAAAATAGTTGACAGCGCAATGACGAGATAATACATCCGTCCGTTAACTCTACCAATCCACTTATCCAATGCTGTAGATAATACGTCTACTGATCCAGACCTAAACAGAACTTCTCCCATAAGGACAAAGAGAGGAATGGTAACGAAGCTCTCAGAAGTCAAGGTTTCGTACATGCTGTTACTAAACATGCCAAAACCTCTTTCCCCTAATGTTATTAAAACACCAGTAACATTAGCGATTAAGAAAGCCACAAAAACAGGTAAGCCTGTGCCCATCAGCACAAGCAGAAATAGAAAAGAAGCCGTAAGCACCCAATACCATTCCATTCTATGCTCCTTTCCTATCTGAGTGAACTTCGGATAATTGCTTCTTTAGCAAAAGAACCAATTGCAAGGCGGATAAAAATAGGCCTAGGGGAATAAGACCAAATACCATCCACTTAGGAACACGGAATGACCCCAGCGTATTGATACCTGTTTCAAACAAGCGTAAAAACTCTACTAAAGTTATATACGCAACGTAAGAAACAACCACCAAAGACACAAGATAAATTACTAGCCTAAACTTATTGGCAAAGCCTCTTGATGAAAAGTCTAGAATTATTGATACAGCAATGTGCCCATCGGTTCTTGTTACCTCGGGTAAGGCCAACATCAATGACGCACAAAAAAGGAAAGTAACAGTATCAAGAGCCCAGAATGTAGGAGATGCAAAGAAGTAACGCATTATTACTTCTATGCTGAAAACGGCAACGATGAGCCCTAACGATAAGGTAGCTAAGAAAAAGCAAGCTCTCGTAACCCCATCAATAATCTTTGTAAACATAGTCATAACCTTATATATGGCTGGGCTAAGCCCAGCCATATGATGATAGCATCAGTAGGTCATATCAGCTGATTTCGCCATTTCCCGTAGCTTCCGAGCATTTTCACCGCTTTGCTCTTCGGCTACTTTCCAGACGCCTTCTGACCATAGACGCTCATGTGCTTGAGACTCGGATTCGCTAAACGAAGTGATTTCTACACCATTTTCGGTTAAAAACTCAGCTTCTTTCTTCTGTAGAGCATCGAAGTGAGCTACAGAATCAATTTCAATTTGTTTTCCAGCCTCGATAAGCGCTTCTTGTGCTTCACTGTCTAGTGAGTTCCAGCGGTCAAGGTTCATAAAAATCATTACCCCGACTTGCCCGAATACGGGGTCTGTCATGTAATCAACAACCTCATGCCACTGAAGGTCACTAGCACCAGTTAAGCCCCAAGCAGCACCATCAATGACACCACGCTGTAGCGACGTATATATATCCGTTACGGGCATATTTACCGGAGAGCCGCCGAGTTCTTCAATCATGGAGTGGTATGAAACCGTTCCGCGAATACGGCGCCCCTCTAGACCCGGCTCGCCCGAAATAGGATCGCGAAGATAGAAACGGAAACCTTTCGTTCCTGTCGATGGAGCAGATATTAACTTTAGGCCACGCTCTTGGTAGTGCTCATCAATATAATCAATAATGCCTTCTTCACGACGCTTTACAGGATCAACGTCGATAGCATCGAGAGAAAGGCCGACTGCGGTTGTACCAGAGTGGTATGCAGGATGGGTGAATAACAGATCGAAGGCTCCTGCCTGTACAGGCTGCAACTGCTCGAATGCAGGTACAACATCAGGCCCCATTACATTAATTTGAAGGTTGCCATCAGAGTTATCCTCCACCATTTCGATGAATTTAGGAGCAATCTCTCTGTACCAAGCGAAATTAGATGGATAGCCAGCGAGCATACTCAGTTCCTGAGCCTCTACATGCGAAGGGAGCCCAGCGCCTGCTGTACCGGTAACAGCTAAAGCGATTGCACAGCATTTAATTTTCTTGGCTAAAAACCTCATTGTAGTACTCCAAGTTTTGTATTTAGTTTTTCTTCTCAAGCAAACTAGCTACGAAAACAGTGTTAAAGTCTCCAGACTTAAACTGCTCACTGTTAATCAACTCAACATGAAATTGAGCGGTTGTCTTAATCCCCTCAACTTTCATCTCAGACAAAGCACGAGTCATCCTTACAATAGCTTCATCGCGATCCCCACCCCAGCATATTAATTTACCAATCATGGAATCGTAATATGGGGGGATTTTATAACCGCTTTCCAAGTGGCTATCCATACGGATACCAAAGCCGCCGGGAGGGCGATAATTACTGATGGTGCCCGGACAAGGCATAAACCCATTTTCGGGATCTTCGGCGTTGAGACGGCATTCTATAGCATGGCCAGAAAGTACAATATCTTCCTGCTTTATTTCTAGCGCTTGCCCATCGGCAATTTTTATTTGTTCTTTGATGATATCAACCCCCGTAATCATTTCAGATACGGGATGTTCAACCTGAACACGAGTATTCATTTCGATAAAATAAAACTTTTTATCGATGTTATCAAAGACATACTCGACTGTTCCGGCACTCTTATAACCTACTTTTTGAGCTAAACGAACAGCAGACTGACACAGTTCATCGCGCTGGGCAGCGCCTAGAGCGGGAGAAGGGGCTTCTTCCACAAGCTTTTGGTTACGCCGTTGTGCCGTGCAGTCACGTTCACCAAGATGAACGCAGTTTTTTCCGTCTGCCAGCAACTGTACCTCAATATGACGAATGTCTGTTAGATATTTTTCAATATAAACAGATGAGTCGCCAAAAGCCACTTCAGCCTCAGACATGATCTCATTTAGATCTTTTTCCAAGGTATCTTTGGACTTCACAACCCGCATACCACGGCCGCCGCCGCCTGCGGATGCTTTGATAAGTAGTGGGAAACCAACGTTTTCTGCTATTTCTAAAGCTCTTTTGGGTTCCGTCACTACCCCATCGGAGCCTGGTATTGTAGGAACTGAAGCTGAGTCAGCTATCTTTCTAGCTTCAATTTTATCTCCCATCTTGCCGATGATATCAGCTGAAGGGCCAATAAATATTATTCCGTTCTCTTCGCACTTTTGAGCGAAATCTGCCTTCTCAGAAAGGAAGCCATATCCTGGATGAATGGCATCTACACCAAACGCCAGTGCTGCGCTAATAATAGCTTCTTGATTTTGGTAACTCGATTGCGAGGGAGCTGGGCCAATGCAAATGGCAGTATCAGCCAGCTTAACTGGTAAAGTATCTTTATCAGCTTCTGAATAAATCGCCACACTCTCAACTCCAAGCTCCTGGCACGCTCGGATGATCCGGAGCGATATTTCGCCCCGGTTAGCAATCATTACGCTCTTAATTTTATTTAGCATATAACCCCCATTTTAGCAGAAAGGAATTATTCCTTTTCGATAAGCATAATGGGTTGGCCAAACTCCACAGGCTGCTGATCTTCTACATAGATCTCTTTCACTCGCCCATTAAATTTAGCTTCGAGGTTATTCATCAGCTTCATCACTTCGATGATACAGACAATAGTCCGTGGCTCAACTTTTTGGCCAACTTTTACAAATGCAGGGGCGCCCGGCTTCGGCGCTTCGTAAAAGGTACCCACCATAGGGGCAGTAACTAGGTGTTCATTATCACCCACAGAGATTTCTGCTACTGACGACACCGTTTTTCCAGCTGGAGCACTGGCTACTTCAGGTGCTTTTTTCTCTTCCTGCTTATTTTTTTGTGGTGAAGGGCTGGCTGTGGAAGCGCTGGGTTCCGTTGCTACAGGCGCTTCAACAGTTACAGCACGCTGTGTATTTTCATTACGGCTAATGAAAAAATCAAGGCCATTATATGAGAGTGAGATTTCACGAATATCATCGCTTTCTCTCATCCATTTTGTCAGCCGCTTAAGATCGTCAAAACCGATATCTAGATCTTTCATTGGATTCTCCTAATTAATTTAATTTAACGAGAGATGGAGAGTTTAAGGCTATCAGTTGATAGTCTGATTTGCTTTTCGTTACCGCTTGTAATCTCTTTAATAAAAGACACTAATTGCCCGCTGTAATCATCTCCTGATTCCCCGTTAGCAATTGCTTCTTTCATTCCATCAACTTGATTACCTGCGAACATAGCACGTAACAAAAGTTCATCTTTCGTGGCAGTCGGATATTGCTTAGCCAAATCTTCCATCATGGGCTTCGGCGTTGTAGGTTTCTCTGCGATCTCGGAAGAGCCATTCTTAAGAATTTTATCATATACATCGGGATGCACAGGCCCTAGTAAACGCCCATAGTAACCAAGGACATACTTCTTAATCTCATTCGGGACAGTGCCGTAGCGCTCACCCGAGATGACGTTCATTACGGCCTGAGTTCCTACGAACTGGGCGAACGGAGTAATCATAATTGGCCAAGCCAGCTCTTTCCTTACTTTCGCAATTTCCTCCAAGAGCTCTTCATAGCGATCCCCTAGCCCAGCTGTTTCTAACTGCGCATGGAAATTAGATAGCATTCCGCCTGGAAGTTGGTGCTTGTAGTGCAAGGGGTTGTATTCGGCTGGCTTACCTTCTGGCTTGCCTTCTATCTCACAAATATTTTTAAAGTACTCACTTACTTCTTCGATTTTCTCATCATCAACGTTAACTACATAGCCTAGCTCACGTAAAGATTTTACAATATTCTGAGTTGCAGGCTGTCCAGCACCATTCGCTAATGGCGCGATAGAAGTATGTAGCATATCACAGCCCAGCTCAACAGCCTCTAAGTAGACTAGAGGGCAGAGTGACGTTAAACAATGGCTATGCAGTTCAAGCGGACGGTCACCAATTACTTCTTTTATAGCGGGCACCAAGGTGCGAATGCGTTCTGGAGTAAGCAGCCCGCCCGCATCCTTAAGCATAACTGAATCTACATCTGCGTTCTCAATTAAATCAATAGCTGTTTTTACGAATAGCTCATCCGTGTGTACCGGACTCTCACAAAAAGAGAGAGCACCGAAAGTATAGGCACCCAGCTCTTTGGCTCGCTTCAAACAGCGTACAATGTTTGAAATGTCATTCAATCCATCAAACGCGCCTATCACCCGAAAGCCGTTGTTATATAGCTGGTCAACCCATCCATCAATAACATCATCAGGCAGGAAGTCGAAAGCTGCGATATTTTTCGATCGAATTAGCGCGCGGAACTTAGTGTCAGGCGCAGCTTTATGAAGCTCTCTAACCCTCTCCCAAGGATCTTCTTTAAGATAACGTACCGAAACATCGAACTGGATAGGAGCCATCATGTCAATGTGCTGGAAACCTATGCTATTCATCGTTTCTGCGATACCCAGCATATGTTCAGTACGCATCCGCGTTGCCCAAAGACTCTGGTGTGCGTCTCTAAACGTGGTATCAATAATTTTTATTTCACGCCGACTATTTCTAGGGCGCCCGCCCTCACCAAAAATTGAAGCGATACTTTTATATTCTGCGGTTGACATTAATTAGTGCTCCTTCCGATGGTGTCGGAAATCGTTGGTGCTACTGGTTAAAGGTTAGCTTGATTAGTAGCTCTTGTTCGTCTAGTGAATACTTGTACGCTAATCTACACAAGTCCATTCTTTTGTCTAAGAAGTCACTATGCGCGCTCGATTAGAGCGGCAATGCCCTGCCCCACGCCCACGCACATGGTGCACAATGCATAGCGGCCCTGTTTGATCTCAAGCTCATGCATGGCACTGGTTATGATGCGCGCGCCCGACATGCCCAGCGGATGGCCGAGCGCTATGGCGCCGCCGTTGGGGTTGACCCGTGGGTCGTTATCGTCGATGCCCAGCTCACGCAGGCAGGCCAGGGCCTGGGCGGCAAACGCTTCGTTGAGCTCGATATGGTCGAGCTGGTCGAGGCTCATGCCGAGACGCTTGAGCAGCTTCTGTGAGGCCGGCACCGGGCCGATGCCCATGATGCGTGGCTCGACACCGGCGGTAGCCATACCATGAATGCGCGCCATTGGTGTGAGGTTATAGCGCTTCACCGCCGCTTCGCTGGCGACGATCATTGCAGCCGCGCCGTCGTTGACGCCCGATGCATTACCCGCGGTTACCGAGCCCATCACACTGGAACCGGCGGCGCGGAACGGGGTGGGCAAGCTTGAGAGCTTCTCGAGCGTGGTTTCGCGTGGGTGCTCGTCGGTATCGAAGATCAGTGGCGCCTGCTTGCGGCGCGGAATTTCGACCGGCACGATCTCGCGGGCCAGGCGGCCGCTCTCCTGGGCGCGCTTGGTCTTGATCTGCGAGTCATAGGCGAACTGGTCCTGGTCCTCGCGGGAGATATTGAACTGTTCGGCAACGTTTTCGGCAGTCTCGGGCATCGAGTCGACTCCGTAGCGCTCGCGCAGCAGCGGATTGATGAAACGCCAGCCGATGGTGGTATCTTCCATGGTCTGGGTGCGCGAGAAGGCGGTGCCAGCCTTGCCCAGCACATAGGGCGCGCGCGACATCGACTCCACGCCGCCGGCGATCATCAGCTCAGCCTCGCCTGCGCGCACTGCACGCGCCGCGGTACCGATGGCGTCCATGCTCGAGCCGCACAAGCGGTTGATGGTGCTGCCGGGCACGCTGGTCGGCAGCCCCGCCAGCAGCAACGACATCCGCGCCACGTTGCGGTTGTCCTCGCCGGCCTGGTTGGCGCAGCCCATGATCACGTCGTCGATGCCGGCCGGGTCAAGATCTGGGGCACGGGCCAGCAGTGCTTCGAAGATACGCGCGGCGAGATCGTCGGGGCGCATGCTCGACAGGGTGCCACCGAACTTGCCGACCGCCGAACGTACCGGGTGACACAGGTAGACGTCGTTCATTGCAGGACTCCTATTCGCCGGCGTGGTGACGGTCAGTGCGTGCTTTCAGCTCACGCAGCACTTCAAGCTCGCGAGCGTTGGGCTCCGGCGTGCTTTCGAGTTGATCGGCAAAGCGGATCTCCCAGCTAGTGGCTTCGATGATCTGCTCGCGGGTTACACCCGGGTGCAACGAGGTGACCACTAGCTCCTTGGTCTCGGGGTCAGGCTTCATCACGCACAGGTCGGTGATCACGCGGGTCGGGCCACGGCCGATGTTGGGCACACTGTCACGGCCCTTGCCATCGCGACCAAAGCCCAATGTGGTGATGAAATCGACATCCTTTACGAAAGTGCGCTTGGAGTGCTTGAGGGTGATGAAGACTTCACCAGCGTTGGTGGCGATCTCCGGTGCCCCGCCGCCGCCCGGCAGGCGCACTTTAGGCGATGCGTAATCGCCGATCAGGGTAGTGTTGAGATTGGCGTAGCGGTCGATCTGAGCAGTGCCCAAGAATCCTACGCTAACCTTGCCGCCCTGCAGCCAGTAGCGGAACATCTCGGGTACCGAGACGGTGGTGAGCGCCGATTCGCACAGCTCGCCATCACCGATAGAGAGCGGCAGTACATCAGGCTTGGTCTGCAGAGTACCGGATTCATAGATCAACACCACGTCGGGGGCGTGGGTCAGGCGCGCCAAGTTGGCGGCCTCCGAGGGCAGCCCGATACCGACGAAGCAGGTCATGCCGTTTTCCAGCGCGCGCGCGGCGGTCACGGTCATCATTTCCGATGCGGTGTATTCTAAACTCATCAGGCTTTCTCTCCTGCATTATCGGCGGCGTTATACACATTGCTGTCGAGCCACTGGGAAAAGGCCTCACGATCTCGGGCGATAGCGTCCCACTCTTTATAAAAGCGATTGTTGCGATCGTAGTAACCATGGGTATAAGACGGCAGAGCTCCCTTCTCGGCTATCGCAATAGCGCTGATGGCCCAGCCCGGGATCACACAAGCGTTGGGTTGAGCGTTCAGTTCATCGACAATTTCTTCCACAGTGACGATGCTGTGCTTAGCTGCCAGCACGGCCTCTTTTTGCACCCCCACAATACCTTCCACTAGCACGTTACCCTGACGATCCGCACGCTGAGCGTGAACGATAGAGACATCCGGGCGCACCGAGGGCACCGCCGCTAAACGCTCGCCAGTGAATGGGCAATCGATAAACTTGATCTGATTGTTTACGTTGGGCAACTCGCTGCCGACATATCCGCGCAGTACCGCCAATGGCAAGCCTGCTGCTCCCGCTTCAAAGGCGCAGGCCATCGCCGCGTGGCTGTGCTCAAGAATCTCAATCTTGCACGGCCAGCCTTTCTCGACTGCATCACGCAGGCGATGCAACGAGCCAACGCCGGGGTTACCGCCCCAAGAGAAGATAACTTTCTTGGCGCAGCCCGCACCGATCAATTGGTCATATATCAGATCGGGGGTCATGCGGATCAGAGTTAAATCGCGCTTTTTCTGACGGATCACTTCGTGGCCCGCGGCGAAAGGAATCAGGTGAGTAAAGCCCTCCATGGCGACGGTAGCGCCGTCTTCGACGTAGCGTGCCACCGCGTTATGCAAGCTCAAAAAATCAGCCATGCTACATTCTTCTCCTAATTTTTTTTCGCCTTGCCGACATCTACATGAATCTAATCTCAAGGCGTTTATGTTCGCTATGCGAACATTGTTTTTCCTATACGAACAAAATAGATCTGATTAATTGGGCAGTCAACAGCTCTTGGAGCCGCTAGATTTCGTCATGGAAATCAAAAAACCGCTTTAAATTCATATGCGTGGAGTTATGCCAAAGTAAAATCCGTTAACTTAACCTTGACTAAAGTATTACTGACGAGAGTGAATTTCTTCGATGATTGGCGTGATAGAACGCTTTAGGGGGCGCAGTGGAATGCAGCGATAAATAGTCGCTGCAACCTGATGACCGATTCTGGATTCGGATGCGGTTACGTAACCTATTCCTTAGCGGGTCCACCCTGGGCGTTAGCTATGATCTCTGGGGTAGATGACGGTATCCGGCCGGCGAACACACCTTCCACTGAGCCTTGACTTCGATGACGGTAGGTGTCCACCTATTCCTTCACGGGCACCTACCATGAGTGAGTTAAACGTATTGGAGGCGCCTCAGAAACGTTGCCGCTTTACGGTTGAGTTCAATGCCAGGGTCGTCGAGGCGTGCCAGCAACCTGATGCCTCGGTAGCCGGCGTCGCGTTGGAGCAAGCCCTGAACCCAATCTGGTGCACAAGTGGATCCGTGACGCTCGCCGCTTGGTGCCAGTGAGGGATACCTCGCCGTTTGTCCCGGTGCCATCGGCAAGCACTGCCATGCTGGCGCCGGCTCAGCACCAGGAAGCTGAGCGTATTCGTCTTGTATTACCGAGTCTCAAGGGAACGGTAACCATCGAGTTGCCGGTGTCCGATGCGCGGGGCTGTCGGGCGCTGCTTCGGGACCTGCTGTGGTGATCCGTATCGACGAGATCTGGCTGGCCACCGAGCCGTTGGACATGCGCTCTGGACCCGACACGGCCCTGGCGCGGGTGGTGAAGGTATTCGGTATCGCCCGGCCGCACTGCCCTACCTGTTCGCTAACCGGCGCGGCAACCGCATGAAAGTGTTGGTTCCGTCACGCCTTCGGCAAGCGCAGCGAACAGCTCAACGTCTTTCAGATCAGCCTGTTGGACGAGGTGATGGATGCCGCCATCGCCGCCATCGAGACCGAGCTGGAAGCACTCGCTACCCCGGCGCCGCCGCCCGCTACCAAGCAAAAGCCCAGACGTCAGCCCTTGCCCGAGAACCTGCCGCGTGTCGAGATCCGACACGAGCCCGGAAGCGAGTATTGCACGTGCGGCTGCCGGCGGCGCATCGGAGAAGAGATTAGCAAGAAGCTCGACTACACTCCCGGCGTGTTCACCATCGAGCGGCATACCCGCGGCAAGTGGGTCTGCGATGGGTGCGAGACGCTGACCCAGGGCACCGATGCCGGCCCAGGTGATCGACAAGAGCATTCCCATCTCAGGATTGCTGGCTCAGGTGATGATTGCCAAGTATGCCGATCATCAACCGCTCTACCAGCAGGCACAGATCTTTGCTCGCGCCGGAGTAGAGATACCATGCTCCACCCTGGCGGAGTGGATCGGCATCTGCGGGGTGCGACTGCAGCCACTGATCGATGCCCTGCGCGAGCCCCTGATCACCGAACCGATACTGCATGCCGATGAAACGCCGATGCCGATGCTGCTCCGGGCAAGAAGAAGACACACAGCCTACCTCTGGGCCTATGCCACCACGCCCTACGCCGAGCTAAAGACGGCAATCTACGACTTCGCGCCCGGGCGCGGCGGCCAGCATGCCCGAGACTTTCTCGGTGACTGGCAAGGCAAGCTGATCTGCGACGATTACGGCGGCTACAAACAGAGCTTCGCCAGTGGCGTTACCGAAGTGGGCTGCATGGCCCATGCCCGGCGCAAGTTCGTCGATCTGCACGTGGCCGGCAAGAGCCAGATTGCCGAGCAGGCCATCGAACTCATCGCCCAGCTCTATCAGGTGGAGCGCGAGGCCCAGTCGCTGAGTGCTGAAGAACGCCAACGGCTGCGCGACACCCGAGCGAGGCCCATTGCTGATGCACTATACCGCTGGATGTTGGCTCATCGCGAAACAGTGCCCAACGGCTCGGCAACGGCGGAAGCATTGGATTACAACCTGAAGCGTTGGGAGGCGCTGACGCACTACTTGGATGACGGCGGGTTGCCAATCGGCCAGAATCGGGATGGTTCTACACCAATGGTCGAGGGTGGGTAGTGGTTTCGACTTCAGGAACGGGGTTGGGTGTTGTGATGTCTTGCTTGTGTCGCATTAGAAAAAACAGATAGCGAGCCGCTCGCCGTATACGCCGGAGTAGGCGGACTCGTTGAGCGCTTTTGCCGGTCTCTGAAAGAGGAATGCATCTGGCCGCATCGGTTCGAGCTGCTGGGCTAGGCCTGAGCTATCATCAGCCATCAGATGAGTCATAGAAGTTATTCTCTGCTGGCAGCCAGAGAGCTTCTACAGCAACTCATCCGGGAGCAGAGACATGGACATCAAGCTGCATAAGCAAGCTACCACCACACCGAAGATTCGTGCCGAGATCCAGGCGGCACCCGCCAGCATCAGCGATAGCGAGTTGGCCCGCCAGTACGGTGTCGGCGATTCGACCATTCGCCGTTGGCGGTACCGAGACGATGTCCATGATCGTTCACATACGCGGCATAACCTGCTGGCCACGCTGACGACCGAGCAGGAAGAGGTGCTAGTCGCTGCACGGGCGTTCCTGCGATTTGGCCTCGATGACTTGTTGGTCGTGGCACGCGAGTTCTGAATCCTCGGCTGTCACGCTCCGGCCTGCACCGCATGCTCAAGCGACGTGAGGTGCCAACGCTGGGGAACTAGCCCGGCAAGATGCCGGCGGTGACGAGGCGCTCAAGCACAAGCCCTTCAAGGACTATGCGCCGGGATAGTACACATCAACATCAAGCACCTGCCCCAAACGCCCGATGAGCAGCAGAAACGCTACCTGTACGCGGCTGTAAGAGGCCGGATGATCGATTAAGCCGTAGGAGCTACCCTCTGCTGGCAGCGCGTGAACTCATTGCTCAGTTCATCCAGGAGCAGTGAGATGGATATCAAACTGCATAAGACGGCGACCACCACACCGCGCATCCGCAAGGAGATCCAGCAGGCATCCGCCTCGGTCAGCGATGGGGAACTGGCGCGGCGTTATCATGTCTCGTGTCCCACTATTGCCCGGTGGCGTTACCGCAACGCAACATGACCGATCCCACACGAGACACAACCTGCTCGCGACGTTGTCTCCCGTCCAGGAAGAGATCGTGGTAGCCTTGCGCGGCTACCTGCGTCTGAGCGTCGATGACTTACTAGTCGTGGCAAAGGAGTTTCTTCACCCCGGCCTCTCACGTTCGGCACTGCAACGCCTCCTGAGGCGAGGGGGCCTGCCCAGCCTGTCGGCGTTGGAAAAGCAGGAGAAAGCGGCTCAGCAGTCGTCCCATCAGCCCTTCAAGGCCTATGAGCCGGGCTATGTCCATGTCGACGTCAAACATCTGCCTCAGATGCCCGATGAAGACCACAAGCGCTATCTCTTCGTGGCGATCGACCGCGCTACGCGCTGGGTCTACCTGGAGGTTCGCCAGCATCAGTCCGCGCAGAATGCCGATGCCTTTCTGCAACACGTTCATGAGCGGGCACCATTCAGGATCAGGACCCTGCTGACGGATAACGGCAAGACCTTTACCGACCGCTTTGCGGCGGGCGGTGAGCGCCAGCCCAGCGGCAGGCACCGGGTGGATCGCTACGGACATCGGAGATGACGAGAAGCCGAGGCAC
>NZ_NHOU01000049.1 GCF_002179555.1 Salinicola salarius
TCGGGCCGGCCTCATGAATAAGCCGGGATCAACGTATCATCGGCATACTTTGAGTGACTAATATAATTAATGAACTGTGGGATGAGCTCATCCGTACATGATACAGCATTGAGTACCGGATTATCTCCCTGACGGTAGGAAGTATCCTTGCACTCCCGAGAAAGAAATCCATCGGGATGATGGGTTCCCAACGTCAAAGTTACCAAGGCAAAAGGACGCTTTCCTTCAGCCAGCTCATCAAACCGCTCTTTAGCGAATTTAAACGTCGTGTCGTCATGCAATCCCCAGGCATTTCGATACTCCGCATCCGGCGTGCGAGGCCCTAGTTCCTTGAGACCTTCGACAGTATCGAAGCCATGGGTCCGGTAAAAACTTTCTTTCCCGGCAAACCCGGTGTCGGCGCCACCGACAAAATCGAGCTCATATCCCTTTTCCGACAGAATATCACCAAGACATCTAGCACCTGGTAAAAAACTGTCGACACCATCCATACCGTTACCTCCAGATGCCGCGACCAAAGGTACGCCACACTGACTGGCCACCATTCCCCCGATCGTCCAGCCTGTTCCCGGAAGCTGTCTAATATTGGTGAATGACAGAGATTTATCTTCTAGCGCTTTCAGGTTTGGTAAAAGCCCCGGAAAAAGAGAATTGTCAAAGTAGGTTCTTTCAAGAGACTCGCCGTAGATAACAACCAAATTCCTGGGCTGCTCGACACCCTTTTTCAGACCACGAACATACCCCTTCCTATAAAACTGAGGGAGTTGATCCGTTCCCACATCGCCGGAAAAATAAAAGGTGCCGACCGTTGCAATATCGTCAACGCCGGGATTGACGGCAAAAGCGGCAGAGGCCAAAAACAATCCTGCCACGCCCCAACGGGCACCATGAAACCGTTTCCTGGACAGGACCTTAATACAACAATAGGCATAAACCAGTGACAACAAAAGCAAAAATACTGAAAAGACCATAATATCAATGAAGTCACTAAAACCGGCACCCTCAAGCCCGACACTCAAGTGATAGAGCACAGCTTCATCGATGCCTTCATTGGTAAAGGCATCGGAAACAACATATACGCTACAAAGGAAAGCAATAACAAAACCAATAATAAATGCCAAACACAAAAGCCATTTATTTCTTGCCTTTAAAAACCAGCAGGCAACGACAAACAACAGAAGAGAAAGGCTTATAAAGAATAAATCCATCGCCCACACCAAACATTAAAAGAAATATAAGCAATTATTACATTTTAATGTCAATCGGGCAATACACCAATCCACGAAACCCTGGCCGGGCAGGCAACAAAACCTCACACAAGACATCAATTGGCAATATCATCTACGCTTTGTCTGAAAAATGCCTGCGCTCGCCCATACTGCGTTAAAAATCGGCTCAAAAGGCTCATTTACTTCCCTGTAAACTCCGCTTTTTCGCCGATTTTTGCCTTGTCTGGCCATCGCTCGTCGATTTTTCAGACAGAGCTTAGTGCTTTCAGCAATGTCATGGGGAAGGGGAATGGGCTCCAGCAAGACGATCGCGTGCGATACGCAATAGCAATCGCTTCTGGCGCTGTTCGCTGAGCCCTCGGGAAATAATAAAATGAGTATCGTCCCCATCGACTTTGACCGTGCCGCTGCCTGCCGGACAGAATACATCAAGGTTGTCCCGGCGATCCCCGCGTGCATGCATCACGCACATGGGTTGCCCAGCTGCGGGGGCCAGCATGTCCCGCTTTGGGTGGCTCAAGCAGACATCGTCAGCAACGTGATGTAACAATGTCGGCATGACATCCGCCTGGTGGAACAACTCATCCACCTTCTCTTGACGTGGATTCCCTGTCAGAACGAAGGCTGGTATCAGGGAGTCTGCGGCCTGTCCCAGAAGCTGACGCTCCTTTGACGAAACCATTGTCATGGCGCGATGATCGCTTATCACGACCAGTAGCCCATGCTCAAAAAAACCCTGGTGGCGCAATCCTTCAATAAAATCGGCCGCAGTATCATCCATGTATCGGAATACCGCTTGTTCGTCACGCTCGCCTGTATAAGGCTGCTCATAAGGTTGGTGAGAACTCACATTTTCAATGACGATAAAATTCGGCGGGGCACTTCGGTCTTGTTCATCGATTCGGTCTTGTTCATCGATTCGGTCTTGTTCATCGATTCGGTCTTGTTCATCGATATAGGCAAGCGCCCTTTCGTAAAGCACATCATCGGCAACGGCATCGAAATGGTATCGCGGCTTTCCAGCATAACCGGGGAAGTCCTGCCCTTCGTGATAATCAAAGCCGATATTGGATAACCATTCTCCCTTACGGGTAAAGCCGAGATTCCCCGAGGTCAAAAAGGCAGTATGATAACCTAGACGATTCAATGACTCCGGTAACGTATCCGGCAGATCCCATGCCGTTGCGAAGGGCTGCGCCGCCTGGGGATCGGCTATCGGCAAAGCAAACTGTTTACCGGTCAAGAGTGAAATCAACCCCAGGTTAGTGTTGTAGCCTCCGGCATGGAGGTTCATGAAACTTACCCCCTGGCTGGCCAACGCATCCAACCTGGGCGTCCAATCGTTGAGACCCGACCAATAGTCGCTCTGGTAGGCAGACCATGATTCCAGAACCAGCATGACGATATCGTCGCGGCGTCCTTCACCCGACACACATGTCTTGCCAGCATTTCCGAATGCCTGTGCGACATCGTTTCGCATTGCCGGAGAATAATCTTCCGCCAACCCGGACGGAAGATTGGCCGCAACGACATTGCGCACTGCCCATTCATGAACATAATCCGGCCTGGGAATGACATAATGAGCAATCGCCCCGACCGGCACCAACATCGCCAGCGCCATAACCACGGCTGGCCTCGGCAGCGATCTGGCCGGGCGAACCCAACCTGCCCACGCCATGATCCCGAGAGTAAAGGCAACAACGACCCAGTCGAATATCGGAAAGTTGAGAAGATAACGCCATACGATGGCCGGCTGCGCGAGATAGATCATCGCATCGGAGAGCTTCAATCGTGTGAAGTACTCCGACATCACAACCACATCAGCGATATAGACCGCCAGACCCATAAAGGCCAATACTCGCCAGGGCAAGAACCACCAACGACGACGCGACAACCCTGCCACCATGAACAGCCCCAGCACTCCCAGCAAATAGGGAGCGTCTGCCTCGATCACACCGGGAATGATGCACAGCCGGCAACCAAGCACTTGCGCCGAAAGTTCCTGCAGGGTCCATAGTCTTGTCAGAAGCGCCAGCAGCGTCAGGCCACAAAACAGTGTGAACAACCGATGGTTCTTTATTGATGCCATTCCGCACTGCCTATCCCGTTTCGTGACCTCATAAGAGGTTTTGGACTCTGTCTGATGCTTTCAGCCGATGGAAGTTCAGCACGTCATTGGCATAGGCCACGACTATCCGACCAAGGCCTGCCCCATCATACCCGGAGTGCCCCTTTTACGGCTTATCACCCTTCGACTCATCGCCGCGACGTATTGGGATACGCTCGAAGGGCCATCCGCTCGAAGGGCCGTGCGCGCGATGGCCAACAGCGGGCGACGATCTCCCGACCGGAGGGCAACCGCTCACCTCCGCATGAAAAGGGGAAGCTGCACTTGTGGAAACTCCAGTACAGTCAGGTAGCATGACGCTACTCTCGAAGCCGCTGACCGCCGACACATGAACGCACGCACAATCAATACGCTAAGCCTGATCAAGGTGTTCGGCGCCGGGCTCGTCATCACCGCCCACTACTCGAGCGTCTTCTACGAGCGCGCTTTCTACAGCTTCGGCACTGGATGCTTCTTCGTGGTAGCCGGTTACTATGCGCTCACCTGGGAACGTAGCCGCGGCATCGTCTACTTCGCCAAGCGCATGATCCGCCTTTATCCGGGATACCTGGCCGCCGTATTCGCCTATCTGATAACGACGCCTTCGGCCTGGGAAGAATGGCCGCCCCTGCTGCTGCATCATCTGGCCCTTCTGCTCACGGCCTCTCGCGTCGAAACCGTTTATGCGCTGAACCCCGCCTTCTGGTCGCTCCCCGTGTTCGTGACCTTCTTTGCCATCATCGCCTGCCTGCCACGGTTCACCCCCACCTTTCGAAGCGTCGCGATGCTGGCCGTGCTGCCTTTTGTCGTCATTACGCTGGGCGGTCTGGAGTGGCGCAACGGTTATCTGCAACTCTGGGCCTTTCCGCTGTATTTCTACGCCTTTGTGCTAGGCGGAGCGATCGGCCATGTCATGCGTCATCACGCCCAAAAGCCCAGCGCCGGATTCACCATAGCGGCGGTGGCCCTGGCCGTAGCGGTCGTTACGGCAGGCGCTTTTTACAAACCCCTCGGCCTCGATGCACCGAAACTCGTCACCTTTCTCTATGAAGAGATCATGACCGTACTTTATGGCGCCTTGCTCTGGTGCCTACTCAATAGCCCTCTGGTCGATCGCAAACTGCCGCTAATCTCATTCGCCGGCAATATCAGCTTTGGCATTTATCTGTTTCATAACCTCCCGCCGCATGTATTCAAGCCCCTGCTGCCCCCTATCCCCGCGATAGCCCTGTCATTGGTTGCCACCATGCTGCTGGCCTGGCTGTCTCTGATTGCCATCGAGCGCCCGATTCAGCGATGGCTCAAGCCCAAGTTGTCGAACCATTCGCCAGCCAGGGCGCAATCGGGTACACAGGGCCAATAGCCTGTCACAGCTGTGAAAGCCAATTGGCCGCCTGCCAAAAGAGCATGAGTGATCAAAGCTGGCATTTACCTCATGGCAACCAGCCGTCTGCATGAACAATGCGTCAAAAAAGACCCGGAGCCAAGGCCCCGGGTCCACTTCGAATAGCGTCAGTCCAGATTCAGACCTGGCTTTCGTTAATCGCTCCCGTTGTAGCTGACTGCCCTTGTTGCAGGCCGACCAGCTCGACAGCGAAGTCATTGTAGGAAACCCCTTCAGTACCGGGTTCCCCATCGACGCCAGGCGCCGACTCGCTATCCGCGTAAACGTACATGCTGTCGTCGAATTCGAAAGTCACGTAGCCGTTTTCGTTGCCTGCCGATGTCGTCGCTGCGATATCAAACGCATCGCTCAGGGAAGTCGCATCAGCGACATTGGCGCCGGCCAGACTATCCAGAGGGCCGATATCCAGCGTATCGCTACCGGCGTCGAAGCCAGTGATGGTATCCATCTTGTCACCATCACTGCCGACGATGGAATGTCCCGCCATGTTCAGCGTATCGGCACCCGCTCCGAGAGCAATGTTCTCTTGAACATAATCGGCGCCTGTAAACGTCAAGCCGCCATCCAATTCGGACGAGTCGATACTATCGAACTGACGCCCCGCTTCTGCATAGGCAACCGCACCACTGCCCGCAAGATTCAGCGTACCGCCGGTCCCCGTACCCTCTTCGGAGTCGTCGTAGACTTGTAGATCCAGAACTTCATCGTTTGACTCGAAGGTCGTGACGACATTCACCGCTTCGGCGGCATCACGCAAAATGAGAGGCGACCCATCGGCATCCACGCTACCTGAAGATGCCGTGACGGTCTGGTCACTCACATTGCTGATGCTACCGCCACTCGCGAAGACGAAATTACCGGTATCTGAAAAGTCCTGACTGTCGACTTCGGCGTATCCCTCGAAAACGACATTCTCGACATTCTGGACATCGGCGCTGACGGTGGCACCGCTGTTGGTATCCTGGTCGTTTTCGTCGAGCACCTGATCCACCGTCATCGAATCCGTGACGGTCAGCGTATCGTTTCCAGCGCCACCATCAATGCTGATATCGGGCTCGCTGCTATAGTCAGCCTCGTCAACGGTACCGAGAGTATCGACGGTCAGCTCATCGTCCCCGCTGCCCGCCATGACAGTCGCGGCATCGTCCAACACTCCATCTTCGACGACGAGGCCGCCCGTCATGCTGGAGGCATCAAGGCTGGCGCCTTCGGCAAGTGCATTGCCGGAAAGATTCAGCGCGCCGTCACCATCTAGCGTGAGATTCATCAACCCTGCGGATGCCGACTCGCCCAGCTCCAGGCTGGAATCGGTCGTCACCGTCACGCCAAGCGTTGTCAGCAGCCCGGTCGGCGTATAGTTCTCGCCTTGCGTGTCCCCGTACAAACGCACGTCCGAATTGGCGAGCTGAACATTACCAGCGCTCATGCCATTGAGGTTCAGCGTCACGGCGCTGTTTTCGACGAACACCTGTTTACCATCGACACCGGAAAGATTGATCTGCTGATCGATGTCATCGAATCCCGAAAAACGGACCGCCCCGTAACCTTCGAGATCCGCCGCGTCGTAACTCGTCTGAACCCCTTCACTATATGGTACGTCGAGGATCTGACCGGCCGCCGCGTCATCGATCGCAGCCTTGGCCTCTTCGACAGAGGACGGGGCTGCCGTTACCGAGTCGACGACGCCCTGCAGTTCGCTCAGCTGATCGGAACTCAGCCCTTGCTCCACGCTGTGATAAGTACCGACCTCTACCTTGTTTTCCAGAGTCTGGGTAATATCGGCGTATTTCGGATCGACATTATCGCCGAGCAGATAAGTGCCTGCTTCCAATAATGCACTACCGGCATCAACGCCCGATTCCAACCGGGCACTGAAGAAAGACATGCCCCCTTCGTAGGCGTCAGAGCCTCGCTGCATCCCCAAATTATTGGTTAAAACGAGATCGATCTTGTCTTCCAATGTTTCCAATCCAGCGAACTGGCTCTTGAAAGTCTCGGAAGCCGCGAGATCTGTCGCCAAGGGCTCCAGAGTCGCATAGTTCGTAAACCGGCCCAGGTTGTCTGCTCCCGGCGCCGCGTTGAACATGACGGTTGTCAGCGCTACAAGATTTTCCTGATTTGTTCGAATGGCCAAGGTGCACCTCCTAGAAGATATTTCTGTGCAAGCCCAGGACCGCCCCAGTAATAATTAAATACATCCTCATTAATTAACGCCCAGAACAGCCTAAACCCACTTCCATGTAAGCGCTCTTCGACCCTGGAGGCCGTCAACGCTAACCAGCAAGGGTAGTTACCTTCCCCTGCTTTTCAAGCCGAATAGCGAAACGTGATGACGCCACGTTTATTCCATGCCACAGACAGTGCGGCCTGATGATCCTCGAGCCGCGCAGGCAGGCGAAACGAACAATTATCGCTAAATCAGGGTCTTGGCTAGCGGGATCACGTAATATTGGGCCTTGCCGATGGATCGTGTGTCTTATGTCATTCGATATGCCATTCGATATGCCATTCGTCGCCGTTCTTGCCACCAAGAGGCCACCATCCCGTGACTACCGCTCCATTGAAGTCCTCTCCCACCAACCGACTCATCGCGATTGAAGATGCCTTGCTGGCTGCGCACCAGGACGCCATCAGCCATGCCCGTTCTTCCCTGCATCGCATGCCGGAATACTTCATGCCGATGCGCGTCGCCGACTATTTCGCGACGCGCTTTGCCAACTTCGGTTATCGCCTCGAAGCCCAGGTCAAGCGGACCTTCGAGGAGTCGGATATACAGGACAGTGACATCGATCGGCTGCTGTCGGAACCGGATCTTCGCCCCGAGGGCCGTTTCGATCTGGTACTGCGCACCGGCAAACGGGGGCGTGCGGCGCATATTCTGGAGTTCAAGCGCGGCGACTCGACCCGCGGGCTGATCGGTGACGTTCGCCGACTGGCCAAGGTTAGCCAGCACGCCGGACGGCACAGCCTGAAGACCAACTACCTGGTGCTGACCCGCCGCTGTCCGCCGAAGGTCGATACTACCCAACGGCTCATCAATCGGCTCAACGCAGCCATGGAGGCCGCCGGGATGGCTGACGTCGACATCGACATGGTCAGCTCCGAGCCGCAGCACCCTTTTCTCAATCACGATCACCAGCCCGTGGCCAATCGTGCCTTTCAGATCGTCATTCTCGAAATCCGCGGCTAACGCCGTGTTCCCGGCCCGCGCTATGGCTGATTGGCCGCTCGCCAGTAATCTACCGACTGCGCCGACACGAAGCCCTGCTGCGTACCGATCCCGATCACAGCGGCCTGAAAGGCGCGGGCCAGTTCCGGTTGATGGCATAAATGCAGGCTGCGGATCATGCGCGAGATCCGCAGGTGGTTGTGCCCGCCCCGCTTCAACCAGATATGGTCCCTGGGGTTGAGGTGGGGCAAGGCCACGATGCCATCCGGTTCCCGCGCCAGGCCGAAGAAATCCAGCATCACATCGAGCGACTGGCGCTGTCGCGCCCTCAGTTCGTCAGACTCCGCAAAGGCGGCCTGCGCTTCAGCATCCAGCAGCGGCGCGAAGCCATTGAAGCGGCCGGCCTCGGGGATCGGAAACAGCCACTGAATGATGTCGTGGGTGTGTTCCAGCCAGAAGTGGGACAGACGCCAGACATCCTCGATGTCGCGCCCCTTGTGATCGGGACATTGCCCCAGGGTGAATGCAATCAAGCGATGCCCATTCCCGCTCATGGGGCTTTCCTTGTGTTGTAGCCGCAGGGCAATGACCTAAAGCGCCAGGCTCAGTGCGCCTTTTTGGGCAGCTCGGCAGAGAGCGCGCGTGCATACGCGGTGCGTGCCGTCTGGGCAATCGCCAGCTGCTGTTGCAGGCGGGCGATCTCCTGGTCCGTCACGCGCAGATTGGTGACCTGGGCGCGCGCATTCTCGGAAAGGTCCGCCAGATTATATTCGGTGCCGTCGATGGTCAGGGTCTGGCCTGCCTGGGTGTCGGTATCCGCCATGGGTATGTCCTTGATTGGATTGAAGTGTGAACCCGCTAGGGTACGGGATCAGTCGCCGAAATCGAAGGTCAGTTCCTCGTCGTCACCAAAGAACTGGTCGAGATTTTCGCTGGTTTGCTGCTGAGCGTGGTGCTTGTCGTGAAACTTCGCCCGCTCGGCCAGTTGCGAAAGCTGGCTCATCGAAAACAGCTGGGCGTAGGCCAACGCCATCGGGCCGCCGCGCAGCGTGGCGTAAGTGTCGGCATCGAGGGCATTGAGCGCCTTCTCGTCAACGCGGTACAGGCCGTTGACCTTGAGCGGCTCCTGCCCTTCCCCACGTTCGATCTTGAGCGGCCACGGCTCGATCACGCCGGTATCGCCCAGCACCCCGGCGGCAGCCTGGGTCAGCTGACGGTTCTTCTCGCACTCCTGCAGGAAGCCCAGAGTCTGTTGTACACGCTGTTCAAGCTGGCCTTGCTCATCGAACAGCGGTTCGCCCTGTTCGCCTTCCAGCAGATGATCCTGAGCAATGCACAGCACCTGCTGCTGATCTTCGGTGTTGGCGAGGGTGAACGGGTAGCCGCGCAGGCTGGCCGGTACGTAGTTGCCCAGCCAGCGCCCATCCGGGTGAACATAGAGGTTGTGCTGACCATTCAGGCCCAGCAACGCCACCGGCTGGTAACTTTGATAAGCGCTCTCGCCCTGCTGGATGAAGCCCAGCGCATAATGCGGCAGCAGCTTGCCCAGTTCGGCCAGCAGGATCGAGGCGACCGGCTGTTCGGCAGCGAAACGATAGCCCTGGCGCGGTTGGTAATGGCGATCGGCGTGTTGTGTGCGCGATACCGCGACCCATTCCGGCATGATGTCTCCTATCGACAGTTCTGGAATTCAAGAATATCGATCGATTGTACCAGCGCTTCTCCCCCTGAAGAGCCCCCGGATTATCGAACGCCTACACCGCACTCCGGCGCACGGTACGCCGGGGTCAGGTAACGGCTAAATAAGTGGGAGTCCTTCTTTTTTTGGCGCCTTGAGCCACTCGACCAGCGTGCCCAGCACGTCGAGCATGTCCTGCTCGTCGCGGTTGTGCTCCAGCCGAAAGAGCGCAGCGGCCACGTTGCGCAGGTCGAGGTTTATGCAGCGATTCCCCAAGCGCTCGCTATCATGGGCAGCGACGTCAGTGCTTGCCCTCGGCACGTAGCCGCGTCACATCCTCAACAGCAAGCCCAGCCGATCCGCCTTTCAGTGCGTGCCAGTGCCACCCCCGCGCAGTCCTTCCACGTCGGCCACCGTCAGCCCCGTGGCTTCCGCAATCTGTTCATCACTGAGCACGCCCAACGTGATCAGATTGCGGGCGGTTTTTTCGACACCCAACCGCTCGCCTTTGTTTAGACCCAACTTCTCACCCTCTTCCAACCCTTCCCGTTTGGCGTCGTTGAGCAGCGATACCTCATCCCGCAGTGCCCGTTCCCGCACAAATGCCAGCCGACGGGCTTCCTCATCGGCGCTGAGTTCGCGGATACGGCTCATCGCTTTCTTGACCGGTTCATGGGCAATATTGGCCATGGTGAGTTCCTCCTGCCAGTGCTTGAAGAAGGTGATCCAGGCGCACAAGGGGCCTTCCGGCAAGCCCAGCCGATCCGCCTTGTTGAGTTCGATCAGGTTCATCTGCAGGATGTTCCCCAACGAAATACTCGGCTGGCGTTCATCACGCATCTCGAACCGCCATATCGCCTGCTGACGCTCAGCATTCGTGGCGGTAAATAGATCGAAATCGAGCAGATGCAATCCGACCGTCGCCCGCAGTTCCTGATAGTCTTCGCCGGCGCTCAGCTGGCTGCCCAGCGTACGGGCCAGATAGAACAGGCCCCGCTTGTGCCAGGCCCCGTAGCGACGCACCTGTACCTCGACATTATAGCAGTGGCCTTCGCCATCACGGGCCAGCACGTCGAGGATGATGTATTTGCCGGTAAGTTCACTGGCTTCGATGTTGGGGTTCAACACCTCCACCGAGGCGATGTCGGGCAGATCCGGGCGCAGGTCGTTGATCAGATCCACCAACAGATCCGGAGCGTCGGCAAACAGCCGTTTGAAGACGTAATCGTTGGAGGGTCGAGTAACTCACTCATGTGGAATGCCTTGTGGGCTGCTCTTGTGGAGGGGCTTCAGTCGCGAGGGTTTTTGCATGAGAGAATGTATTCTCCGTCCAGCACGGCAAGGCGAGAGAGTCGAAAGACGCTGGCCACCTTGAGACCAGAATCCGCAAACTCATCATCGTCTGGCCTCAGCATCCAGTCGAGAGCTTGCTCAGCCTGATGCAACCGGGAGGAAACCATACAGACAAGCCAGTCATCCTGGGCATGATCGAGCCGACGCAGCAAGAGTACCGGTCGCTTCTTGCTGTGTGTCAGATCGGTATAAGGGAACGGCATCAACGCAATCTGACCGGCATGCTTCATTGCCAGCGTTCCTTGAGATCGTCCTCGGAGTAGAGATCCGGTTCGTCTTCTAGCCCACGCATGGCTTGCTCGACGCTCATGGTACGAAACTGTTGCTCAGACCAGTCAGCCGGTTCGCCATGCTCAGCATCCCCGTAGCGCGCCTCCAGGAACGACACAAAATCAATCACCTCCTGCTGACGGAAGGCAGGAAGACGGCTGACCTTGGCTATGAGTTCTTCTAGCTGCATCGATTCTACCCCAATGGGAACCATCGTCATTATGCTCAGGATAGCACGGCAGCCACTGGCTTCCGCCTGCCCCGAGGCCTCCCCAACTTGCTCAATACTCAGTGAGGCTGCTTGCTGCGAGGTTCCACCGGTGGCTCACTTACCAGCTCTCACGCCGCCCGGCGCTCGAAGACCTCGCGTGCAGCACGCATCCCGCGCAGATGCCGGGCCTGGCGGGCCGCGCACCGAGCGGTCAGGCTCGCTGGCGTGCCCACCGCGCTGCCGAAGCGCTGCATGAGTGTACTGGAAGCGGCGATGAAGGCCTCCGGGTCGATGCCCAGCCGGTCGAGCAGCGTGGGGACGCGCTCGCCGATCTGCCCGCGCTTGTCCGGGCGCTGGCAGCGGCCGGTACTCTCGACCAGTTCGAGATACTCCTCGAAGGCGAAGGGAATGGCGTGGGAAAGCCGAGCGGTCGCGTCAAAGGGCATCAGCGGTTGGCAAGGCAGCGTCTCGCACCAGGCCGGCCCTTGGCCCACCGGCGTCTCCCGAGGTGAATCGCATGGCGGCCTATCGGGGCTGGCTGCCCTCGCCTTGCCGGTGTCACGCTCGTCACCTTCCGGCAGCTCGGCCATCCGCTCGGCCACCGAAGTGTAGGCAGACGT
>NZ_NHOU01000005.1 GCF_002179555.1 Salinicola salarius
TTCTGAGCTGCCTGGGCGGCAGCGAACAGCGTTTGTTATATTTGCCCAGTCAACGCTAATTTCTGAGCTGCCTGGGCGGCAGCGAACTGTGGTGTTTCTACAAATGGTGCTGCCGTTCTTTTCTGAGCTGCCTGGGCGGCAGCGAACTACATATCTGGTCAGATACCGGCGGCGTACATTTTCTGAGCTGCCTGGGCGGCAGCGAACAGACCACAATCGGGCCTCAGCCTTCTGGTATTTTTCTGAGCTGCCTGGGCGGCAGCGAACAGAAGTCGCGTTCGAACCCCGCTTATCTCGTTTTTCTGAGCTGCCTGGGCGGCAGCGAACCAACCTTCTGGTATTGACGGACGCCGCCCGCTTTTCTGAGCTGCCTGGGCGGCAGCGAACGCGTAACCAGTGCGAAAGAAGCGGCATTTCAGTTTCTGAGCTGCCTGGGCGGCAGCGAACTACCCTGCCACTTGGGAGCGGCCTCGATACGCTTTCTGAGCTGCCTGGGCGGCAGCGAACGAGCTGATGCTGCGGATCCGCGACACCGAGGTTTTCTGAGCTGCCTGGGCGGCAGCGAACTCGGTCAGCGTGTCGGCGGCGTTGGTTTCACTTTTCTGAGCTGCCTGGGCGGCAGCGAACTTTATACTCAGGACATTGAGGAGGAGTCTGTTTTTCTGAGCTGCCTGGGCGGCAGCGAACGCAGCCATTGCTGTAGCGTCCTTGCGCAGTCATTTCTGAGCTGCCTGGGCGGCAGCGAACAGCGACAAGCAGACGGTTCTCGGATACAAGCATTTCTGAGCTGCCTGGGCGGCAGCGAACCGACAATCTCGTATGTGACTAGATCGCCATCATTTCTGAGCTGCCTGGGCGGCAGCGAACCTGCTCGAGCGCGTGAGAGTTCAGGAAGGGCTTTTCTGAGCTGCCTGGGCGGCAGCGAACAACTACGCCAAGGCACAGGCCCGCGCCGTCGATTTCTGAGCTGCCTGGGCGGCAGCGAACTCTCGTCGATCCGTCGTGAGCTGACCGCGAGCTTTCTGAGCTGCCTGGGCGGCAGCGAACGCTAGCGCCCGCGAAACAGTGACCGCCGATGTTTTCTGAGCTGCCTGGGCGGCAGCGAACCTGGTCGGTGGCCTTAATGCGCAGCGCCATCATTTCTGAGCTGCCTGGGCGGCAGCGAACCCGGGTATCACGAACCCGCTAGACCCAACAAATTTCTGAGCTGCCTGGGCGGCAGCGAACGCGGCATGGACAACACGTGTTGCGCAAAACACTTTCTGAGCTGCCTGGGCGGCAGCGAACGGTATCCCTTGGTATATCGTCTTCGATACTTTTTTCTGAGCTGCCTGGGCGGCAGCGAACTGCCATCCAGACTTACCGTCGCATATCATGCATTTCTGAGCTGCCTGGGCGGCAGCGAACCTTGCTCCATGCGCCTGAGCTGCCGTGTTGATTTTCTGAGCTGCCTGGGCGGCAGCGAACCGGAGTGGATGATCGGGGCGCTAGGCTCATATTTTCTGAGCTGCCTGGGCGGCAGCGAACATGATAAGTCAAGAATATCTTGTAGACAGAGATTTCTGAGCTGCCTGGGCGGCAGCGAACCCGTGGCTCACGAGGCCTACCCGTTCTGGACCTTTCTGAGCTGCCTGGGCGGCAGCGAACACACCAACCAGTGACCACGCCGCCGCCCTCGATTTCTGAGCTGCCTGGGCGGCAGCGAACCGCCTGGCAGAGATCGCCGAGCGCTACCAGCTTTTCTGAGCTGCCTGGGCGGCAGCGAACGACTTCGGGGCATTCCTGTTCGCCATCCTCGGTTTCTGAGCTGCCTGGGCGGCAGCGAACTAACTCGGCCAGCTGCTCGATGGTCAGCCAGTTTTCTGAGCTGCCTGGGCGGCAGCGAACCAGCGGCTCATGAAACTGGCGGTCGAGGAAAATTTCTGAGCTGCCTGGGCGGCAGCGAACGATGGCCAGTGGCGCCAGATCGTGACGATCGATTTCTGAGCTGCCTGGGCGGCAGCGAACATTGACGTCCTTGACGTCGGGGTGCGCAGACATTTCTGAGCTGCCTGGGCGGCAGCGAACTTGATCGTCGCCGGCGACGTGTTCATGGGCGATTTCTGAGCTGCCTGGGCGGCAGCGAACCAGGCACGCCGTAGATCTCTTGATTGATGTCGTTTCTGAGCTGCCTGGGCGGCAGCGAACGATCTCGGGGTAGAACGCAGCGTTGGCGATCATTTCTGAGCTGCCTGGGCGGCAGCGAACCGTCGCCCGATAGGTCCGAGCCAGCGCCGGCATTTCTGAGCTGCCTGGGCGGCAGCGAACTCGCGGTCAGCAGCACGTCAGTGATGCGCTGCTTTCTGAGCTGCCTGGGCGGCAGCGAACGATGACCGCGCCATCTATGGCATCCGTGTGGTTTTCTGAGCTGCCTGGGCGGCAGCGAACTGGATCGATATCGATGCCAGCACGGCCAACGTTTTCTGAGCTGCCTGGGCGGCAGCGAACTCGGTGCTCAAGGTCGACGTCTTCCATCTCTTTTTCTGAGCTGCCTGGGCGGCAGCGAACTTGACGCGGATCCGCGGTTCCCAGCGCATGAGTTTCTGAGCTGCCTGGGCGGCAGCGAACAACTGAGCGAACATCCGCTCGAGGAAGTCAGCTTTCTGAGCTGCCTGGGCGGCAGCGAACGTGTCGAACAGGTTCGGGTCGGCCGCCATGTATTTCTGAGCTGCCTGGGCGGCAGCGAACACAGCTCCGGCATGATCGGCCAGCGCTGGCATTTTCTGAGCTGCCTGGGCGGCAGCGAACGTGACCGCCGAAGCGGCGCGCGAGCAGCTGCTTTTCTGAGCTGCCTGGGCGGCAGCGAACAACGGGCTATGCCCGGCGGGGCCGGGTATGTATTTCTGAGCTGCCTGGGCGGCAGCGAACGCGTCGGGTGTCGGATCGATGGGCGGGCTGGGTTTCTGAGCTGCCTGGGCGGCAGCGAACATCGGCGGAACGACAGCAGCTGGCTATGGTGCTTTCTGAGCTGCCTGGGCGGCAGCGAACCTGCCACACCAGGTGGTTGTGCAGGTTGATCATTTCTGAGCTGCCTGGGCGGCAGCGAACGAAGTCCCAAGGCGGACTACCTCGCCGAGCTTTTTCTGAGCTGCCTGGGCGGCAGCGAACCGCCACAACGGCGGGTCGATCGCGCGTTTCCATTTCTGAGCTGCCTGGGCGGCAGCGAACGAGGGGCGCGTCAACGAGTCCAGCGCCGCCGTTTTCTGAGCTGCCTGGGCGGCAGCGAACCGCACCCACCGGAAGTCCGATGCCATCCTCGTTTTCTGAGCTGCCTGGGCGGCAGCGAACGCGACCTCGGCCGGGGCCGCGAGAGCGCTTTCTTTCTGAGCTGCCTGGGCGGCAGCGAACGAGTGCGTAGTCGGCAGCCTCCGGCCAACGCTTTTCTGAGCTGCCTGGGCGGCAGCGAACTGAACTACGCCGAGACACCTGATCGGGATTTCTTTCTGAGCTGCCTGGGCGGCAGCGAACGGCCTGGCGCACCGCCGCCGAGTGCATCGACTTTTCTGAGCTGCCTGGGCGGCAGCGAACTGGCGAGAATGAAAACTTCATCGACACTGAATTTTCTGAGCTGCCTGGGCGGCAGCGAACAGACTACCGGCCCGGCTACACTTTGGCAGCTTTTTCTGAGCTGCCTGGGCGGCAGCGAACTGAACTACGCCGAGACACCTGATCGGGATTTCTTTCTGAGCTGCCTGGGCGGCAGCGAACGGCCTGGCGCACCGCCGCCGAGTGCATCGACTTTTCTGAGCTGCCTGGGCGGCAGCGAACCGACTACCGGCCCGGCTACACTTTGGCAGCTTTTTCTGAGCTGCCTGGGCGGCAGCGAACGTGGCCCGGGTGATCGATTGCTCGCGCACCATTTTCTGAGCTGCCTGGGCGGCAGCGAACACGCTGGATCACTTCATCAAGCGCGAGCTCAATTTCTGAGCTGCCTGGGCGGCAGCGAACGAGCACGTCGACGACTATCGTCGCGTCGACCATTTCTGAGCTGCCTGGGCGGCAGCGAACGCCAGCGACAACTACGGCAACTACCAGTACCATTTCTGAGCTGCCTGGGCGGCAGCGAACGAGCCGTTGCCCAACGCCGTCTATCAGCCGATTTTCTGAGCTGCCTGGGCGGCAGCGAACTTTGGCTGTCTGTCCGGTGTTTTTGGTGGTCTTTTCTGAGCTGCCTGGGCGGCAGCGAACGCAATGACGATGATTTGTCACAGGTGCGGGGTTTTCTGAGCTGCCTGGGCGGCAGCGAACAAGCACGACTGGGACGACCAGGTGGGCGTGGTTTTCTGAGCTGCCTGGGCGGCAGCGAACTCCGTCGCATCGACGCCCTCGCCTACCCAGTATTTCTGAGCTGCCTGGGCGGCAGCGAACATTTTAGCGTCTGCCTGTTAATCCCATTTTCCTTTTCTGAGCTGCCTGGGCGGCAGCGAACATGCCGCTGGTCTTAGCAAAGGCGAACGTTCCTTTCTGAGCTGCCTGGGCGGCAGCGAACGCGACCAGCACGACGGCGAGCTGCTCGGTCACTTTCTGAGCTGCCTGGGCGGCAGCGAACGAAACCCCGGCGTTGAGGGACGCCAGGGTTCATTTCTGAGCTGCCTGGGCGGCAGCGAACATGGCGCATCCGCTGGCAAGACAGTTGATCGATTTCTGAGCTGCCTGGGCGGCAGCGAACGGACGGCGCCCGGTAATCAGGACTTCGCGCACTTTCTGAGCTGCCTGGGCGGCAGCGAACGTGATGCGCGTGCCGTATCACCATCGTCTGACTTTCTGAGCTGCCTGGGCGGCAGCGAACAGACCAGTTCACGGACGAGAAATGAGGGGGTTTTTCTGAGCTGCCTGGGCGGCAGCGAACCTAGAGTGCGCTATATCCTGAGCTACCTGCTCTTTCTGAGCTGCCTGGGCGGCAGCGAACAGCTTCACGCCCGGAATCTTGCCGTCGCGTATTTCTGAGCTGCCTGGGCGGCAGCGAACAACGGTGATGTCGCATTTTCCGATCTCGTGATTTTCTGAGCTGCCTGGGCGGCAGCGAACCGGATGCAGTACATCACGCCCCGCCGGTACAATTTCTGAGCTGCCTGGGCGGCAGCGAACCGCCCAGCGTCGACCTGCATGCCGAGGCGAGTTTTCTGAGCTGCCTGGGCGGCAGCGAACCGCTATAGCTTCATCTACCGTCTTTCCCTGATTTTCTGAGCTGCCTGGGCGGCAGCGAACGATGCTCTCTGTCGGTGCACATTTCAGGCATTTTTCTGAGCTGCCTGGGCGGCAGCGAACGGCGCGCAAGCGCAGCGCCGCCGACAACCACGTTTCTGAGCTGCCTGGGCGGCAGCGAACAACTGAGCTTCGTACTGGTCGAGGTTCAGCGCTTTCTGAGCTGCCTGGGCGGCAGCGAACGTGGTGTAGCGCTCCATCAGCCGCGACATCATTTTCTGAGCTGCCTGGGCGGCAGCGAACCCGGGGATTACGAGATACCAGATAGGGAGGATTTTCTGAGCTGCCTGGGCGGCAGCGAACCAGCACCCGGGCGACATGAAAGCGTTTTCGCTTTTCTGAGCTGCCTGGGCGGCAGCGAACGGCCAGATCCCCGAGAAGACGTCACTTCGCCATTTCTGAGCTGCCTGGGCGGCAGCGAACTCGCCGTACTCGCTGGCGACCAGGTGTTCGTGTTTCTGAGCTGCCTGGGCGGCAGCGAACTAGAGGTTACTACAAATAACGTCCTGATTGTTAAAGAGCTTTGGATGAAAAAAGCGACATCCCCCTTTTCTGGGCAATGTCGCTAACTAATTGATTTTAAAAGACCCATTTTTGGTTTGCAAAAAAGGGTCAGAACCAGGGCACCGTGGCTTCCGAGCTCAAGCCGTAGTGATTGAAACTACCGACAGCGGGCTGCGACTGCGTCTTGCCGTGTTCAATGAACAGCGCAAAGCGCTGACCGCTGGATCGGCTGCTGACTTGCACGAATGGCAAGGCGATTTGCCGTGCAGCGGGCTTCTCCATCAGGCGCTGCGCTTCATCGAACTCGATGCCATGGCGCTTGGCATAGCGTTTTGCGCGGCTTGGACTGCCCGTATTGAACTGCCTGCGCTGAACGACCCGATAACTCACCTCCAAGGGCACCGGCTGAACGGCTTCGAGCTGCACATGATCCCGCATGCCGGTGAGCCACGGCATCGCCATCAGTTGCTCCAGCCGTTCCTTGCTGCCATGCAACCGCAGCCGATCGCCCGGCGTACGGGCGCGCACGCCGAACTTGTGATCAGGGAAGCTGACGCCGATGTCATTGGCATCCAGATCGAAAAGCGCACGATGCAGCTTGCCGTAGAGCGCCCCCATCAATATGGCGGGCGGGAAATCCGGATCGGGGCGCAGGCGAATGTCGAGATAGTGGTCCATGGCTTACTCCACATCGCCGAAAACGCCGCCACGAATCAGGGTCGCCATGACAAAGTGCTGCTGTTCTACAGGTGGAACTTGGTCTTCTTTAGCCCATTTATCTAATAGGTTATAAAAATCCATTTTTTGTTTGGGCTGACGGAAAGCGGTAGCTTGAGTAGTGACAGAGCCGTAAGGTTCGACGGCGATAGGGCCAAGGTCGCTGCCGTCTTCCGGCGCCGGATACCAGGTATCGATTGTGCGCAGGGCATTACCCAACTTCTGGGAGTGAATGGCAGCGTTATCGTCATCGCCGATCTTGTAAAGCGTCTTGCTCTTGTCACCGCGAGAACGATCCAGGATCAGTTCCTGAGACGGGAAGACTTCTTGACCAGCGCCGACACGAGCAAAAGCCACTATGTCCAACAGCAGGTAGCGATCACCTGCCAGAGCTTCGGCGATCAGCTTGCCTAGCTCGCGTGTCTGGTCGTTGCCTTCGAAATTGCGTAACGACAGATCAAGGGCGTTGAAGGTCCACTGCTTCTCGGCCTGCCCTCCCTTCATCTGGCTGACTACGACTTCGATCTGCTCGGCCCCCACCCGATTGCGCCATAGGAAGCGGCCATTAGCGAGGTTGCAAGCATAGCGGTGAGCGAGCTCGCCAAAGCCATGCTCGTTGACGTAGCCCGTTACGGTTTGCTTCAGCTTGTTCTGATATTCGGCGTTGTTACAGGCAGAGGGAGTGCCTGCGCCTGCCAGTACACGCAGGGTAAAACGCACGGCTAGCGTATCGGCATCGTGAGGCAGCGCGGCCACGTCGACGGTCTGAAGGTTGGGGTTTTCAATAGCGGCATCGAGCTTCGCCGGGTCTTGGTCTTTTGCTTTCAGGCGATTGGAAATGGTGCCTCGTACCGACTTTTCGCGTACCGGAACAAGATTCCACTGTGCTGCCTGAGCGCGATCTTCCCAGTTACCGGCGCGGAACAGCGCATCGGATGGATCGAGCTTACGCTCAAAAGCCAGGACAGTAGTTTTTAAAGCATCGTTTTTCTTAGCCATGCGTATGTCTCCTTGATGATTAGTCTTCAATGGAATGGGTCAGGGCGTAGTCATTAGTGAGGCGATAGACACCTCGTTCGATATCGTTTTCCACGAACCACATCAATGCATCGGGATGGCGCAGCCGGTGCGGGCTCACCCATTCACCAACCGAGTAAAGGCTTTCCACGAACTGAAACGGCACATTTGGGTCCCGAGCGTTGGCGACTTCACCCGGCTGGTAGAGATCCGAGATGGCGCCGTAACCAACAGGGATGGGGACAAGCCAGCCGGGGAACGGTCGGCGCACCTGCCACTCCACTTGTTGTTTGTCGTTTTCGTCGACGGTGACGTGGCATTCGTGATTGAGCCGCGAGAGATCGAGCCAGGCATCCAGCGCCGTGGCATTGGCATCTTGCGCTTTCAGCGCTTCGGTATGCGCACGGAGGCGGTCATCGCGCAGCACCAACGCGAAGCCGGGTAATAGACGACGTCGGAGACGATTCCACTGTTTCTTCCGCTTGTCCTCGTTGTCGTCAAAGCTGATCAATTCCGGCCGATAGCGCTTCTCGCCCATTGCTGGCATGACACTGCCCCCGGCGATTCGCATTCCCTGCACCTGGTCGAAGATCTGGCGGGCGAGCGCCTGCCGGCTATCGAAACTGTCGAGCTCCTCACCCTCGGAACCCACGCCAATCAGCAGGGTAATCTCGAGATGTGCACGCCCCTCCTCGACGATGGCAGCCGTATTGCCACTTTTGTCGACAGGGTTACGCGTCAGGTGAAATGCCTTGATAACCCCACCTTCGGTCACCTGCGGCTCGATCCGGTGACAGACAACGCCGACGCCCTCGAAGATGAGCCTGGTCTCGTCGGGCAGATTGCGTTCAAGCGCCTGAATCGCACCTATGAAGGCACTCATGGCGGGGAAGCCCCAAGTCATCGGGCTGGAGATCGCGTTGGCGTTCTGGATGCGCAGGCGCGGTAGAACGAGCAGGTGGTTGAGACGTTCGCTCATGCGGCCTCCCCTTCGTCGCCTTCATCGCGTAGCGCGTCCTGTAGGTCATCGAGCTGACGGCGAAAGCTCTCCAATACACCGCCGAACTCGCCTTTCCAGTGCTTATGCTCGACATCACCGAAGTTGAGCGCGCTCTTATCATTGAGCCTGCCGTTCAACCAGTTGGCGGCGCGAATGCTGATGCTTTCCGACCAATCCGACTGGCGGCGCGCGGCCGCGAACTCGTTGTCCAACTCGGCCCGGCCCGGGTCGAGCCAGAACTGCTCGTCCGGCGCCAGGCGGCAACGCTCATCCATCGTCCATCCCGGTTTCAACGAGTGAATTTCAACAGTGAAAATCATCAGCTCATCGGCGAGCATCGCGGTCAGGTCGTCACGTAGATCGCGCGTATGCATGTTCTTTGCAGGGTCGGATTCGAGGAACCGTTTCAAGTCATTGAGGATTAGCCGAACTTCGGGACGCCCCTGGAACGAACGAAATGATTCGTTCATCGGTGCATAGACCGACCGCGACTGCCAGCTGGGCGGTAGCGACGCGAGCAGATAATTCTGGCCGCCGCGCTCGCTGTTGAGCTGTGAAATATTCTGCGGTTTAGTGCCGCCAAGCTTCTGGACCGCGAGATTGGGGTAACTGGTGTAACCGCCGTCAAACGCGGTGCGCTCACGCAGTGCCTTTCGCGCCGCCTTGTTGTGGTCGCCATAGAACCAGATGTTCGGGCTGACTTGCGCATAGAAACGGTGTGTAAGCGATGTGGCGTAGAGCGGTGCCAGCAAGCGGAAGCCGGTGTTATCGGCAGGATCATCGCCGACCAGCCAGTAAACTTGCTTAAGCCGAGCATCAGTAGAGACTTTCAGGTTTTTCCTATTTAGAAGGACACTGTATACATCCGAATCGTCATCCGTACCCATGCCCCTCGCAAAAGCCGACAGGGCGTCTTGATCCATTCCACTAAGCCATTCACTAAATTTCCTACCCTCGAAACGAGTACCGAGAAGCAAATACAGTTCGTACGCTGCAGAGTTAACCGCTCCATTGCCAGTCGCGTCCGCCAAACTCTCATCATCTGGCAATACATGCGACCCTACCTCTACTCGGCTTGGCAGGCTTCCAAAGTCTATTAAGAGATTTGCAACCTGCTTTACCTGCGGGTCAGGGTGCGTCGCCTTAGCAATATGTGTGGCAATAGCAACCCCGGGAGCACTACTCGCTCCTTTCACCAAAATACTTTTCAGCACATATTTTTCATGGGCTCTTTTTATCTCTGACTTGGCTTGCGCGTCGGTTCTACCCTCGAATTTGGCAAGCTTATTATCCAAGCGTCGCTGAACATGAGCGTTCATTTGTTGCAACATGGACTCACCACGGGTGGTAAGCGTCGTTTCTCTATGCATTCACTCAATCCTCCCTGCGCACAGATTGCGTTAGAACTTTTCTGGTTTTCGTAAACGAGCTGCCGCTATAGCTTCTCGAAGCACTAAGTCACCTCCGCTTCACAAATCCCAACGCCGGATGAAAATGCCATCCGTTCAGCGCCCGATTCGGCTTGAGCCGAATACGCCCGAAACGCATCGCGCACTGCTCCAACCCCATCCCCATCGCTTCCGCCTGGTCGGCTAGCGCCACCATGTAGTCCGGGTCATTCCAGGGCGTTATCCGTGGATTGGACAGCGACTCGTCCGGCAGGCGATCCAGTTCGGCCTCGGCCGGTGTCAGCTTTTCTTCTCTTCCGTCTGCATCCACGCGCCAGAAGCGGTAGCTCTCTTCCGTTTCGTCCGGGAAGAGCACGAATTCGCTATCGGGTTCGTTGTCTTCCCGAAACGGTTGCTGCTGAATCGCCAGTGCACTGAGCGACAGGGAGGCAGGACGATAGAAGAGATAGGCGCCCAGCGAGGTTGGCTTTTTCAGCCGGGAGCGGCGGCGGGCTGGCGCAGGCGCCGCCCCTTCCACCATCAACGCCGCCAGGCGCGCATGCTCCAGATCCACCAGCTTTTCGCGCGGCTCGAGAGGCTCGGGTGCCAGCAGCCGAGGACGTGAGTCGATGACATCGATTTCCGACTCTCTCAGCAGTGCGGTGAGTCGGTGTTTCACTAAAGGCCAGTCCTGCTCGGTCTCGAAGCCGGGCCGACAGAATGCAGGCCGCTTGCGTCCGAGCGCTTTGACGTTGGCGTCCAGCAGCGCAACGTTGGGAGCATCGATCGCCGCCGGTCGATGGCGCCTCACGCGCCCGGCGAGCTGAATGACCGAGCGCATCGAGGAGGGCTCGACCACGGCCCAGTCATAGTCGTGGTCGCGCCCAACCTCAGTCACTGGCGAGCCCAACACGATGAAAAGTTGATCCGGCTCGTCGGTGCGATCCAGCCGGCGGCGGATGTCGGGCAACTCGAACACTGCCAGCTCATTGCTGCGATCGAGCGTGCGGTCCAACCGCTCCTCGATCCGTGAACGCAGCAGCAGCGGGAACTGCGAGTGATAGACGCATAGGTGGATGCGGTAGCCGTCGGGTATGTCGCTGCGATAGAGCGCCATCGCCACCTCGACCAGCGGCTCGATATTGGCCATGCGGATCAGCCCGAAGCTGACCCGTTTGGTGGTATGAGGATCAAGGGTGTGATGCGCCTCGTGCAGAGCCAGTGCCTGTTCGAGCATGACGTCCGCCATCGCCGCATGGACATTCTCGGGCCGCGTATCCGGCGCGGAGACCGGCACCACGCAAGCGCGCCGCCGTGGTGCCAACTGGGCCAGACGCGCGGCGCGCTTGCGGGCGAAGTCGGCGTGCGCCACGTCGAATTGTGCCCCATCGGTACAGCCAGCATGCGAGCAGCCATGTTCATCGAACCATGCACACACCAGCTCTACCGGGGCACCCGGCGAGCCGCGATGGCGTTGGTATTCGGCCCGGCCTTCCCTGTAGGCATCGAACAGGCCGCGCACGATGGCCGGCGGTAAGGTCGCGGAGGAGAGCAGCACGCGGGAGCCTAGCATCCCCGTCCAGTAGACGAGACGTGTCAGCGCCGGAAGATCGGCGATATCGAAGTCGTCCGGTTCGTCGAGCACGAGATCGCCACTCATCAGGCGGAGCATTGGCGCGATCTGACCGCCGCCGCGCAGGCTCTCGGTCGCCGGCACCAAGTGGTCGATGGTACAAACCAGCACCGGCGCGCCGATCAGCGCTTGGGCGTGAGGATCAGCGATGGCCTTGCGCAGCACCGGGTGGCTATCGAGCTCGCCCTCGAAGAAGACGTGTGTCTGCTCGTCGAGGAGTTCCGCACGGGATTCGGAACCGCCATCGTTGCGCGACTGTTGATGTTCGAAGAGCGCCCGGCTGGCACTTCCACCAACGCGAATGGCGAGTTCGTCACTCCCCAGCCCCAGGCGCTCGCGATAAGCCTGCCCTGTTTGCAGCGTCAGCGTGCGCAGGCCGAGCGCGATCGAGAAACGTGCGCCCGATTCCGGGTCCGCGAGTCCGTAGAGAATGCGGCCATTGGCGATGGTCTTGCCGCAGCCGGTCGAAGCCATGTTGATGCCGAAGAAGCCCTGCTCACGGCTTCTGTCTCGCAGTCCGACGGCGAGGTCGTAGGCTTTGTCCTGCCAGCGAAATCTTGCATTGCGGCTGCGCGCCTTGAAGCCTTTGTGACGCGCGATCCGCGGTAGCGCCGTAGCCAGGTCGGGAAGGTGGTGAGTGATCTCGCCCGTTGCGCGCACGACGCCAAGCAGATGCTCGATCAGTGGTTGGCAGAATTCGCGCTTGCCTCGGTTAACCGTCGTGTTGGCGTAGAGCAAGACGTTGTCATCGGCCATACACCAATTCCCGCTCAGTCGTCCTTCGTCAACGAGACTCGAGTAGTGATGATCGGCAAGCATCAGCGAGAGCCGTGCCATGTGCATGACATACGGTGACTCAAGTGGCCGCGTCTCCCAACGCAGCTCGCTCAGCTGTCGTGCCAGACGAGCCGCTCGCGCTCGCCAATCTTCATGGGTTACGGGCAGACCACGGGAGAATTCCCAGTACGGCGAGTCCTCCTTGCGACTAGCAGGCTCGACACGCTCGTTCCAAGCCGCAGTAATGTCCTTCGGCAATGAAGGCAGGATGCTGGCGTTGAGCGTGGCGCGCACACCCACCCATTTCTGGGTGCCGGCCTCGTCGAAAGCCGGGAACGCCGGTAGCCGATGATGGCTGACGATCAGCCAACCAATGGCCGCCGCCAACGGTGGCAGTTGATTGAACGGAGCGCTGTCGCTGGCCCTTTCATCCATTCCATCGCGAATCAGGCGATCCAGCCAGCAGGCATCGTCCTCTGGCGTCGGCCGTTCGAGACGTGCAAGCCAGCTGGCGTCATCGTCCTGACCCACGAAAGCTTGTAACAGCCGCAGCGACACCCATTCGTGGCGGTAGCGATTGCGGCCCTCCAGCCTGCCGACAAGGCGCAACTGAAAGGCGTCCGTCGCCTTGCCAAGGTCGTGGAAGAGCGCCGCCATCGAAGCGAGCAGGTGAATCAACCTGAGCGAGTGCCAGTCGTTTTCGTCTTCCGTACGCAGAATATTGCGCCGGGTGGTGTTGGTCGGCGTCGCGCCCCGAGTGTTGAACTGCGAGGCATCGCCGACCACCCACATCAGTTCGCTGTGGTCGTGACCACGAATCCAGTGACATGCCACGGCGGTGTTCTTGCGTGCCTTGCTGCGTAGCAGTTTTCGCAGCGTATCGAGCCCGGCCTGGGTGATCGAGGTCTGCCAGGTGCGTTCACCGCGCCGTTCGGCGAACTGGTCGAGAATACGGCGCGTTTCCTTGAGCGCGTTCTTGCTGCATTGCGACACCAGCAGCACGTTCATGGTGTGATCCCATGGCCGAGGCGTTCGGCCGTCGCCTTCAGGGTATCGATCATCACATCCAGGGCTTCCACCTGCGTGAGCCTATCGATACAGGCCTGGCGAAACTCCTGTTCTTCATCGCCACGGCTGGCGGAAATGAACGCCTGCGGCAGGATCACGGCGTCCTTGACCAGATCCGCGACATCGAAGACCAGTCCGCCGCGGCGTGTCTTGCCGTGCAGCACTGCCAGGCCATGCGGAATCCCCAGCACCCAGGTCGCGGTAGCGCCCAACCCGTAGGCCAGATAATTGCCGTGATCGAGGAAGCGGTTGGCCGGATCGGCACCCTGGCCGCGTTTGACCCGGGTGAATTCGCCATAGTCGGCGGCGTGGCTCGCCAACCGGAATAGTTGCTTGGTGAGCCGAGCTTCTTCGGTCAGCAGCGCGGTCGTATCGGGAGCCGAGTCGATCGCCTGCCGGCTACACGTGAGCAATGCGTCCAGCTCTGCCTTGCTGGGGGTAAAGCCGGTATCGCGCTGGAAACGCGGCGCCGTCCAGAGGCGTTCGACTTGGGTGAGCCGGGCACGCTGGAAACATCGGGCCGCCTCCAGCCGCTTGTCGTCGTCGAACCAGAATCGCACCCAGTATTGGAGATACTCCGTCGGCCGGTATTCGCTCTGCGGGGTTAGCCAGGCAACTTCCACGTCCACTTCATTGGCTGCGAACAGCGGCGTACCGCCACCACCGCAAAAGCCGACCAACACGCCAGCCTTGGCCAGCTCGCGCATCGCGGCCTGGGTAATCGAGGTGCCGGTCCCCAGCAGCAGCGAAGTGGTGTTGGCGATAGGGATGTTCCAGTACTTCGAGCGCTTGCCTTCATCGGTGACGTATTCGACACGGCCGCCATTCACCAATACGCGGCAATGTTGCAGGTAGTACAGATTGGCGCGCTTCGAGTGCAGGATCGTCTTGAGGTCGCTTGAAGAAAGGTCTTCCATCGTGGCGTCACCTGCCAGTTGTCTTGTAACCGTTGGTAACGCAGTTTTTACGATGCGACAAGCCCGCCAAAAGGATTGTCAGGGATCTCTTACAAATGGTGTCAGCCAATCTCCGCTTGGCACCACTTTTGTTATGATATAACCTTTCCGCCTCATCCAAGGGGTCTGTTCATGTCACATCGTCACCGTCACCGCCCGGATGGGCCGTGCCATTTTTCCTTGATGTCGCTTGGCGCCGGGCGGCGTGTGCTGCTCGCGCTCATTCCCCTGGCGCTGCTGTGGCTCGTCGCGGGCTGGGCTGCCGGGGTGTTTGGTTGATGGCTCGTTCGATGGCAAAACCCGACACGCTGCTGACGCTGGAATCCCTGTCGCTGGCGCAGGGCAACCGCATGGTGCTGGAAAACATCGACGGCCATTTCGAGGCCGGCACCATCACCGCGCTGGTGGGGGCCAACGGGGCCGGCAAGAGCACGCTGGTCCAGGGGATCATGGGCGAGCTGCGCCCGGTCAGCGGCCGCGTTCGCTGCGAGGTTCCCAATGCGCGGCGCGCGTGGTTACCGCAGCAGCTGGCGCTGGATCTGACCTTTCCCATGAGCGTCGAAGAGCTGGTCATGAGCGGTTGCTGGCCGACTCACGGTAGCTTCAAGCGCTACGGCCCGGCGGAGTATCGTCGCGGCCAGGCGGTGATGCAGCGGCTGGGCCTGCAGTCGTTCGAACACCGCCCGCTGGGTGAACTCTCCGGCGGCCAGCGCCAGCGGGCGCTGCTCGGCCGTACGCTGATGCAGGAGGCCCAGTTGCTGCTGCTCGACGAGCCGTTCGCCAATGTCGATGCGGCGACCGTCGAAGTCCTGATCGATGTGCTTCGCGCCATGGCGGCCGAGGGCGCGGCGATCATCATCGTGCTGCACGATCACGATCAGATGACACGGCTGGCCGATCGCGTCCTGCGGCTGGAGCGCGGGCACGGGTTCTGGTTCACGCCCGCGACGATCAACGATTCCTCTTCACCGGCGGAGACGTTGGCATGATCGATTGGCTGTTCTCTCCACTGGTGGATTTCGGCTTCATGCGCCGCGCACTGGTGGCCGGGCTGGCGCTGTCGCTGGTCGCCCCACCGCTGGGGGTCTTCCTCACGCTGCGCGGCATGAGCCTGGTGGGCGATGCCATGGCCCACGCCGTGTTGCCGGGCGTGGCGGTCGGCTTTCTGCTGGCGGGCTTCTCGCTACCGGCGATGAGTTTCGGCGGTCTGGTGGCAGGGCTGCTGGTGGCGGGGCTGGCGGGTAGCGTGTCGCGCCTGACGGGCCACCGCGAAGACTCGGCGATTGCCAGCTTCTATCTGATTTCGCTGGCGGCCGGGGTGATGTTGATCTCGATGCGCGGCAGCAGCGTCGACCTGACCCACGTGCTGTTCGGCTCGATCCTGGCGGTGGACAGTACCGCGCTGTGGCTGATCGTCGGCGTGTCGAGCCTGACGCTGATCGTGCTGGCGGCGATCTTCCGCATTCTGGTGGTCGAGTGCCTGGACCCGCTGTTCCTGCGCGGCCAGGGGATTCGTGGCGGCGCAGTGCACGGGCTGTTTCTGGGCCTGATGGTGCTCAACCTGACCGCCGGCTTCCAGACGCTGGGCACATTGATGGCGGTCGGCCTGATGATGCTGCCGGCGACGGCGGCGCGCTTCTGGTCGAAGCGGCTCGAAGGGTTGATGGGGCTGGCGATCGCCATCGGCATGGTCTCCAGCGTGGGCGGGCTGCTGCTCTCCTATCATGCCGGCCTGCCTTCGGGGCCCTGCATCATCCTGCTGGCCGGCGTGATCTATCTGTTTTCCGCGCTGTTCGGGCGTTACCACAGTGTCTTCGCCCGCTGGCGTCGTCGCGTGCAGCCCATGCTGCCGCCCGATGCCCACGGCTGACCCTTCCTCCTCTCTCCACAAGGATCGTTACATCATGGCTCACATTTCCCTTCGCGCCGTGCTGCTGGGTGCTCTCGGCGCCTCGGCGCTCTCGGCCAACATCGCTCATGCCCAGGAACCGCTGCAGGTGGTCACGAGCTTCAGCATTCTCGATGACATGGTGTCGACGATCGGTGGCGATCACGTCAGCGTCACGTCGCTGGTCGGCCCCGATGGCGATGCCCACGCCTTTTCGCCCAAGCCCGCCGATGCCCAGTCGCTCGCGGATGCCGACCTGGTCGTGGTCAACGGCCTGCAGTTCGAAGGCTGGATCGACCGCCTGGTCGATGCCAGCGGTTACGAGGGCGAAGTCGTGGTTGCCAGCAACGGTATCGACACGCGTTCGTTCGAGGGGCACGAGGACGAGGGCGACCATGACGATCATGACGATCATGACGATCATGACCATCAAGATCATGCGACCGACGGCGAGGAGGAGCATCACCATCACGGCGATGTCGATCCGCACGCCTGGCAGGATCTGGAGAATGGCGAGCAGTACGCGCGCAACATCCGCGATGCGCTGGTGAAGGCCGATCCGGCTCATGCCGATGCCTACCGCGCCAATGCCGAGCGCTACATCGACGAGATGGAAGCGCTCGACAAGGAGGCGAAAGAACGCCTGTCGCAGATTCCGGCATCCGACCGGCTGATCATCACCAGTCACGATGCCTTCGGCTACTTCGCCGACGCCTACGATCTCGAGCTGCTTTCGCCGGTGGGCATCAACACGCTGGCGGAACCCAGCGCCAGCGATATGGGCAGCCTGATCCAGCAGATCGAGTCCAGCCACGCCAAGGCGCTGTTCCTGGAGAACATGACCAACCCGGCGCTGATCAACCAGCTGCACGAAGAGACCGACATCGCCATCGGCGGCACACTCTACGCCGACGCGCTGACGGCGGAGGGCGAAGGCAGCACCTATCTCGGCATGTTCCAGCACAACGTCGACACCCTGCTCGACGCGCTGGCAGCCGACGACTGACCCCGACCCGACAGGCCAGCCCGCGACGGCGGCGCTGGCCTACTCTCTGTTTCCTGCTCTCTATTACCTGCTTCCTACTCTCTTCTCTCTTCCCTCTTCCCTCTTCCCCCTCCCTATTACTTCCTCTCTCTTTCCTCTTCTTCAAGACTGAACGACACTTTTCGGGCAGCATCCGCTCAAGCCTCCACCGAGAAGTGTCGTCTCGTATGCCGTCAGCCGTTCCGTCGCCGCAACGCCGCCTCACGCTCTCCCAGGCGCGTCGTCTCGCCCTGAAAGCGCAGGGTTTCACCTCCCGCTCCCCCGAGTCCGCCAACCGAGGCCATCTCCGGCGTCTCGTGGATCGTCTCGGCGTGTTGCAGATCGATTCCGTCAACGCGTTGGCACGTTCCCACTATCTGCCGGCCTTTTCGCGTCTCGGCCCTTACCCGACCCCGCTGCTCGACGAGCTGGCCTGGAGCCGTAACCGGCACCGGTCGCTGTTCGAATACTGGGGCCACGAGGCCTCGCTGCTGCCGCTCTCGTTCTACCCGGCGATGCGCTGGCGCATGCGCCGCGCGCAGGATGGCATCGGCATCTACAAGCATCTGGCGCGGTTCGGCCGTGAACGGGGCGAGGTGATCGAACGCGTACTGGCCCAGGTACGCGACCACGGCCCGCTGGGTGCCGGCGCACTGAACACGCGGGAAGGCCCTGCCGGCCCGTGGTGGGACTGGAGCGATGAGAAGCACGCGCTGGAATGGCTGTTTGCCGCCGGCGAGGTCACCGTCGCCGGCCGCCGGGGTTTCGAACGGCTCTACGACCTGCCGGAACGGGTGCTCCCCGCGACAGTACTGAACCAGACCGAACCCGATCTGCTCGAGGCGCATCGGCAGCTGTTGCATCAATCCGCCCGGGCGCTTGGCGTGGCGACGGAGAAGGACCTGCGGGACTACTACCGGCTGGCGCCGCAGGATACCCGTGCCGCGCTACAGACGCTGATCGAGGACGGCACAGTGACGCCGGTATCGGTGGAAAGCTGGCAGCAGCCGGCCTATGTCGTCGGCGAGCCGCGCATTCCCCGCCGACTCGAGACCGCCGCGCTGCTCTCGCCGTTCGACTCCCTGATCTGGTATCGCGAGCGCACCGAGCGCCTGTTCGGCTTTCACTACCGCCTGGAGTTCTACGTCCCGCCGGCCAAACGAACCTACGGCTACTACGTCATGCCGTTCCTCCACGGCGACCGGCTCATCGCCCGGCTCGACCTGCGTGCCCGGCGCGCCGAGGGGGAACTGAGCGTTCTCGCCATTCACCCCGAGCCCGCCGTGACGTTCCGTGACGCCGAACTCGACGCACTGGCCGGCCAGCTCGAACGTCTGGCATGCTGGCTCGGGTTACCGCGTATTCACCTGGCCTGCGAGCGCCCCCTTGCCCAGCGTCTGAGCGCCCTGTGGCCGGTGGATTCTTATCGGCGCCTGTCGCTCTGAGAGGGCGGCAGCCCGGCACGCAAACGGGCATCGACATGCTCACGCTGTCCGACTCGACCACGCTTCCCGTGGCGAAGTGACGACCTTGCGGCAAATAACCACACTAACAATAAGGTTATTGAGGCGTATGCTGACATCGTCGCCTTCGAGGCTACCGATTCCGAGGCGAGTCAATGTCAGTCATAAGGACAAGGGAGCATCATCATGAACACGATTCTTCATCGCTTCTCCGTCGCCGGAATGGCGCTGGTCACCGCGCTGAGCGCCGGTAATGCCTTTGCCTATGGTGCCGGTGATGTGTTCACCCATTTCGGGGTCGCCAAGGTTTCGCCCAAGAGCGACAACGGCCACTTCGATGGTCTGAACATGGATGTCGATGTCAAAGACGACACCGGCTTCGCCTTCACGCTGGGTTACCGTTTTCTCGACAAGTGGGGCGTCGAACTGCTGGCCGCCGAACCGTTCGAGCACGACATAAACCTGAACGGCAACGAGCTGGCCTCGACCAAGCATCTGCCGCCGACCCTGACGCTGCAGTACTATCCGCTCGGTGGCACCCAGTCGCGTGTTCAGCCATACATCGGCGCAGGCGTGAACTACACCCATTTCTCCGATGAAGACCTGGACGTCGGCAGTCTCGATCTCGACGACTCCTGGGGTGCCGCCGGCCAGTTGGGGGTGGACCTGCTGATCGACGATCACTGGTCGATGAACGCCGCCGCCTGGTATCTCGACATCGACTCCGACGCGACCGCCGAGGTCGGTGGCCAATCCTATGACACCACCGTTCACATCGACCCCTGGGTGGTGATGGGCGGCATCGGTTACCGTTTTTGAAGCCGCCGGATTCGGACCCAAACCGGTCATCTCATGGCCACCGCTTGGTGGCCATTTTTCGTTTTCTCCCCTCCCTACCACCCAACCTGTCTGACGCTTCCGCCTACATCCGACTCTTCCGCCTACATCCGACGCTTCTGCATCAAGCTATCTGCACAAAGCTATAGACATAAGTTGAAGACAATGTGATCATTCGCAGCCTAACTTTTATGGCGCTTTGATACACCTTTATTGCGCTTCAATACACTGCCCCGTGGAATGAATGTTCCGTGGTTGTGCCCATGGAAATGCCCCGTGGATGCCCGCATTCACGGGTTTTGGTCATTTATGATTCGAATTTCTGCCGATCACTGGTTACTGGCGTTGCGAACGGTGCTGGCCGTCTGGCTGGCACTGTTCCTGTCCATGCGCCTCGATCTCTACCAGCCCGCCTGGGCCATCCTGGCGGTGATGATCGTGACCCTGCAGCCGGTCATGTTCACCGGCGGTACGCCGCCGATCGGCATCATCATCGGCCGCAGCCTGGCGCGCCTGTTCGGCACGCTGTTCGGCGCTATCGTCGGCCTGGTGCTGATCGCGCTGTTCGGCCAGCAGCCGATGCTCTATCTGCTGTTTGCCGGCGCGTGGCTGGCCTTCTGCATGTACTGGGTCATACTCGAGCCGGATGAATACATCGGCTACGTGATGATGCTCAGCGGCTACATCGCGACGCTGGTGTCGCTGACCGCGATCGGTACCGGCATCGAGGATATCTGGTCCGTGGCCCAAGGGCGCTTCAGCGAAACGGCGCTGGGCATCGGCTGCGGGCTGCTGATGCATGTGGTCATTGCCCCGCGTTATGGCAGTCATGCCCTGCCGAGCGCGCTTTCCCAGTTTCTCTCGCGGGCCGCCACCGAAACGCTGGCAACGCTCGCCGAACCTCGCGCTCGCGACGATCGCGATGCGCAGTTGAAGACGCTGTTCCAGCATTATCAGCAGTTCGAGACGCTGCGCGGGCTGACACGGCTGGAGACCCGCCGCCTGAGCCATTTCATTCCAGCGCTGGATCGATTTGCCAGCGATGGCCTGGCGCTGATCACCGCCGTCCGCGAACTGGAAACGGCACTGGACTACCTGCGCGATTGCGAGGATGGCGAGCGCTGGCTAGCCGAGCTGAGCCGGCAGGCGCAGCCGCTGCTGACGGCGATCGAGGCCGAGCCGGAGGGCAAGCCAACCGAACGCCTGCTGCTGGCCGATTTCGAGTGGGACGAAGCGACGGTGGAGCCACGTACCCGCACCCGTGCCGAGCTGGTGCGACAGCGCCTGGGCGAAGTGCTGGGGCTTTTGCAACACGGCCGCCGGCTGCGCAACGCGCTCAACGATCCGACCTCGTCGAAGGTCAAGACATTGCCCCGCGAGCGCCGCTACCGCGCCACCCACAACGAACACTTCGTCGCCCGCTTCAACGCCTTCCGCGTGTTCATCGCCTTCGAGCTGCTGGGCCAGGTCTGGGTTCATGGCGGCTGGCATTCGGGCTATCTGGCCATGATGCTGTTAAGCGTCTTCACCATGCTGTTCGCCAAGGCGCCGAACCCGGCGGCCATCGTCTATCAGTTTCTGTGGGGGTCGATCGCCGCGGTCATCCTGGGCGGGGTTCTGCTGTTTCTGGTGTTACCGGTGATCAACGGGTTCCCGCTACTGGCGATCGCCATCGGCATCCCGGTCGCCATCGGCACACTGATGACGCCGCACCCCCGCTGGTCGCTGATGGGAATGGCCGGCGCCATCACCATGATGACGCTGCTCAACCTGCATTCGACCTATACGTTTTCGCCCTCGAGCTACATCAACGGCGGGCTGGCTTCGATCATCGGGACCATTGCCGCCATGATTACCTACTCGCTGTTTCGCCAGCGCTCCCCCGGCGAACGCATCGAGACGCTGATGGCCGCCTACTGGCGCGGCCTGAGCCGGCTGCTGCGGGAGAAATCGCTGCCCAATCGCGCCCGCCTGGAGAGCCGTCTCTACGACCGTCTGGGCCGGCTGGTCGCGCTGGGTGGCAGCGATCGCTCGGTCAGCGAGGCGATCGACCTGCATGCCTTGGCACTGTGCGTGTGGCGAATCCGGCGTCTGCGCGAGGCACTCGGCCCCCACCGCGCGGAGATCGAAGCCTGGCTCGGCGACATCGGCACTCGCGTGGTGTCGCGCCGCCATCACGATCCGGCCGTCTGGCACGAGCTGGCTGACGAGGCCATTGCCTGGGTCGAACGGCTCTATCATGAAACCCGCCTGCCGATCGCCAGCATCGGCGAGATCGCCATGCTGGGGCATCTGATGCGAGAAGCGCCGGGCGTGGTACTCGAGGCCCGCGCGGACGAAGAACACGATGCGTCCAGGGCAACCACCGGAGACACTCGACATGCTGGCTGAATGGTCGTTCCTGGGCTTCCTGATACCGCCGCTGACGGTGCCGGTATTGCTGGCCCTCGGGCTCTATCTGATCCTGCGGCGCGTGTTCGTGCGCCTGGGGCTCTATCACTGGTTCTCGCAACCGGTACTGCTGGATATCGCGATTTACGCTTTGCTGTTGTGGTCGGTACTCGCCCTGACGGGCTCGCTGCCGATCGCTGGATGAGGAAAAGACCTTCATGAATTGGCCTACCGGACTCCGCAAGACGCTGCGGCTAGTGTTGACCATCGCTGTGGTGATCGCGGCGGTCATTGGCGTTGCTCAGATCTGGGATCACTACATGCACGATCCGTGGACCCGCGACGGTCGCGTTCGTGCCGATGTGGTCAATCTCGGCACCGATGTCGCCGGCATCGTCGACAGCCTCGAGGTGCACGACAACCAACTGGTGAAAAAAGGCGATGTGCTGTTCACCATCGACCAGCAGCGTTACCAGCTGGCGCTGAACGAAGCCAGGGCCAATCTCAACCAGTTGACGCAGCAGCGCGACGAAGCACAGGCCGCCAACAGCCGTCGCCAGCGTCTGAAGAATTACGTCTCCCAGGAGGACAAGGACAACGCCCGCTTCGCGCTGGCCACGGCCCAGGCCGCCGTCGAACAGGCGAAAGTCGAGGTCAACCAGGCCGAGCTGGATCTGGAACGCGCCACCGTTCGCGCACCGGTCGACGGCTACGTCACCAACCTGCTGCTGCGACCCGGGCAGTACGTGACCGTAGGCACCGATGCCATGACCCTGGTGGATGCCGAAAGCTTCTACGTGCTGGGCTACTTCGAGGAGACCAAGCTCGACAGCATCGATGTCGGCGCGCCCGTTCGGGTCCAGCTGCTCTCCAGCGACGAGCCCATCTGGGGGCATGTCGACAGCTTCGCCCGCGGTATCAGCGACAGCAGCCTGAGCAGCCAGGAAAACGGCCTTGCCTCGGTCAACGCCTCGTTCGACTGGGTACGCCTTTCCCAGCGGATTCCCGTTCGCATCGCGCTGGACGAGATCCCCGAAGGCACCAAGCTCTCCGCCGGCCTCACCGCCACCGTCTACCTCGAGAGCGACCGCCAGGGCCGCGAAGAGGCGCCCGACTGGTGGAAGCCGATTCGCCAGTGGTGGGAAGGGTTGATCAGTATCTGAGCCCATACGAAAACGCCCCGACGATCGCTCGTCGGGGCGCGGGCAGCGGGATAAACGCTGTTCAATCGAGGGCCATTCACGCGAAGGCCGTTCAATCGAAGTCGTTCACTCGAAGTCGTTCACTCGAAGTCGTTCACTCGAAGTCGTTCACTCGAAGTAGCTGAAGGTCTCGCCGGGCTTGATGTCGAGCAGGGTGTGGTAGATCAGCTCGATCACGTTCTCGACGTCCTGCTTGTGGACCATCTCGACGGTGGTATGCATGTAGCGCAGCGGCAGCGAGATCAGCGCCGAGGCGACGCCGGAATTGCTGTAGGCGAAGGCATCGGTATCGGTGCCGGTGGCCCGCGAACGCGGCAGGCGCTGGAACGGGATCTTCTGCTCCTGGGCGACCTTGATCAGCCGCTCGCGCAGCTTGTTCTGGATCGCCGGGGCGTAGCAGATCACCGGGCCGTCGCCGATCTTGTTGGCGCCTTCGCGCTTGGGCTCGATCATCGGCGTCGAGGTGTCGTGGCTGACATCGGTAACGATGGCGACGTTGGGGTTCAGGCGCTCGGCGATCATCTCCGCGCCGCGCAGGCCCACTTCTTCCTGCACCGCGTTGACGATGTAGAGGCCGAAATCGAGCTTCTGCTTGCGCGCCTTCAGCAACCGCGCCACTTCCGCGATCATGAAGCCGCCGATGCGGTTGTCGATGGCGCGGCAGACCAGCTTGTCGCCATTGAGCACGAAGAATTCATCCGGGTAGGTGATCACGCAGCCGACGTGAACGCCGAGCGCCTCGACCTCATCCCTGGTACTGCAACCGACGTCGATGAAGATATTGTCGAGCTCCGGCGGCTTCTCCTTCGGCCCCTGACGGCGGGTATGGATCGCCGGCCAGCCGAACACGCCCGGCACGATGCCGTTGTCGGTATGAATGTTGACGCGCTTGGAAGGCGCGATCTGATGGTCACTGCCGCCGTTGCGGATGACGTAGATCAGGCCATTGTCGGTGATGTAGTTGACGTACCAGGAGATCTCGTCGGCGTGACCTTCGATCACCACCTTGTACTCGGCCTCCGGATTGATCACGCCGACGGCGGTGCCATAGGTGTCGGTGATGAACTCATCCACGTACGGGCGCAGGTACTCCATCCACAGCTTCTGGCCTTCCCACTCGTAGCCGGTCGGCGAGGCGTTGTTGAGATAGCGCTCCAGAAACGTCATCGCATCCGCGTTCAGCGGCGCCGCGTTGCGCTTGGTCGTCTTGGGCGTTTTATCAGCGCTTTTGCTCATCTCGAGCTCCTTGTTTCAGGCAATGTGTTTCCGCTAATAGTCAGCCAGCTTAACAGGCACCACCCGCCAACGCTGCTCTTCGCATCCCCGAGGCCGGCTCTCGTTTCCTGTTTTCCGCTTCCCCGTTTCCCGTCGCTCGAAGCTCGGAGCCCGGAGCCCGGAGCCCGAAATCAGAGCACCATCGCCGCGACCCAGCCGAAGATCAGCAGCGGCACGTTGTAGTGCAGGAAGGTCGGCACCACGCTGTCCCAGATATGGTCGTGCTGGCCGTCGGCATTGAGCCCGGCAGTCGGCCCGAGGGTGGAATCCGAGGCCGGCGAGCCGGCATCGCCCAGCGCTGCCGCCGTGCCGACGAGCGCAACGGTCGCCAGCGGCGAAAAGCCGAAGCTCAGCGCCAGCGGCACATAGAGCGAGGCGATGATCGGAATGGTCGAGAACGAGGAGCCGATCCCCATGGTGATGAACAGGCCTACGAGCAGCATGATCAGCGCGGCCAGCCCCTTGTGATCGCCGATCATCGCCGCGGAGCTGGTCACGAGGCTATCCACCGAGCCGGTCGCCTGCATCACGCCGGCGAAACCGGCCGCCGCGATCATGATGAAGCCGACCTGCGCCATCATCCGCATGCCTTCGGTAAACACGTCATCCTGCTCCCGCCAGCGGAACACGCCGCTCAGCGACAGCAGCGCGAAGCCGAACAGACCGCCCAGCACCATCGAATCCGTCAGCAGCTGGACGACCACGGTGCCGATCAACGACGCGGCCAGCACGATCTTCTGCCAGCCGCGAAGGGGGCGATCAGCGCCGGCCGACGCCGATTCCTCGCTATCCTGCTGCCCCACCAGCGCCCGGTCTTCGTAGGTGCGCTGGCGGCGATAGCTGAAAAAGACGGCAACGAGCAGGCCCAATGCCATGCCGCCGATCGGGATCGCCATCGCCAGCGGCACCTGGGCCGCCTCGACCTGCAGGCCGAATTCCGCACCGCTGGTGTTGAGATTGTTGAGCAGAATGTCGTTGAGAAAGATCGCGCCGAACCCGACCGGCAGCAGCATGTAGGGCGCCGTGATCCCGAAGGTAATGACGCAGGCCACCGCGCGGCGATCCAGCCGGAGCCGGTTCATCAGCGCCAGCAGCGGCGGCACCAGGATCGGAATGAAGGCGATGTGGACGGGAATCAGGTTCTGCGAGCTGATCGCCGCCAGCAGCAGGCAACCCAGCAGCGCCAGTACCACGCGGCGCTGGCGCAGGCCGGAGCCCTCGAGATGGAATCGCTGAACGGCGCGGCGAGCCAGCCCCTGGGTGATGCCCGAGCGTGACAGCGCGACCGCGAACGCCCCCAGCACCGCGTAGGAGATCGCCACCGTCGCCCCATTGCCCAGCCCGTCGTTGAAAGCATCGAGAATCTCGCCCAGCGGCATGCCGGCATACAACCCACCCACGAGCGCGGCGACGATCAGCGCAAACACGACCGAGACCCGCGCCAGACTCAACGTGACCATTATCAGAATGGCCAGCACCACAGCATTCATGCATCGCCCCATTTCAAACCGTGAATCGTGCCTGCCGAGCGCAGCCGGCAGACGAAGCCGCCGATGATATCGACCCAGTCGGCGAACGCCAGAAAAATTCCGGAAGCGAGGCCCGGCCGATAGCGGAACTCATGGTTACCCAGCTCACTCTTGATTACAAAACGACGCCAATGTCGGCGAACGTGCTAACAAAAAACCTCATTCAATTTCCGGCTGACCCCGCTTAAGCTGAACCGACCATAATGATCGACGCCACAAGCGTCGGCTGGAGTGGCCCCACGTGACGACATCGACGTCGGGGTGCCCTCGGGGTGATTGAAGGGGCTGATTCAGCCACTGAGAGGTAACCGTCATGACTCGACCGACCCAACGACACGCCACACGCCTGCCGACCGTCCTCATCGCCATCGGCGCTACCCTGCCACTCGCCGCGGAAGCCTATGTGGGCCCGGGCGCGGGGCTGAGCCTGCTGACCGCGCTGTGGGGCATCATCGCCGCGATCGGCATGGCGCTGTTTTTCGTCATCATGTGGCCGATCCGGCGCATGCGGCGCCGACGCAAGGCCGAAGCCGCCGCCTCGGCGGAGAGCGGCGCGGCCGAGAATAGTACCTTCGAGACTGGCACCGCCGAGAGCGGTACGAGCACGGCCCAGGCCCGCACTGCCCAGGATCCGGAGTCGCCACCGACCACCGCCCGCGTCGAGGAGAGTCAGCGCGGAGCGCCCCACGCCGGACATCGCTCCTAGCGGCGTCACGCCTTGGCAATATCATCTCTTGAATACCCATAAAGCGGGCCGGCAAGGCGTCGCCGTCGGCCCGTCTCTTCCAGCAAGCCTGGGGTTGGAAGCCCGGGGTTGGAAGCCTGAGTTTAGAAGCCTGGATTCAAATGCCCGCGTTGCGCGCTCGTCATCCTGCCGGGGCATTCGGCTCCGGTAGCCAGTGACGCGCGGACGATGGGCTGGTGTCAGGAGGACACATGGGATTACTGGATCTGCCGGATCCGATTTCGCCGCCATCGATGGCGGGATGGAAAGCGTCCTGCCCGCCACGCTGCGGCTGGTGGTATGGGCGGCGATCGCCGGTGTCGGCACGCTGTTCCTGTATCGGCTGGTGTCACCGCAAGGCAGGATCGCCCATGCCAAACGGGAAGCGCGCACGGCGCGCAGGCGACTCAATGACTTCGACGGGGAGTTCAGCGATGCCGGCCCGCTGATTCGCGACCAGTTCACCAGCGCCTTCCGGCATCTCGGGCTGGTGTTTCTGCCCACGTTCGTCTCGATCCTGCCGCTGCTGGCGCTACTGACCTGGCTGGAGAGCCACTACGCCCACGCGCTGCCGGCAGAGGGTGTGACGCCCTCCGTGGAAGTGACTCCGCCAAACAGCGACACCCCTTACGACGCGCGATGGACTCGGGAAGGCGGTGGTTTGCGAGTGATCGTCAACGACGCCAGCAGCGAGCTGGCCAACGTTGCCATGACTGCCCCTATCCCGGTGATCGAAAAGCGCCATTGGTGGAACTGGTTGGCCGCCAACCCGCTGGGCTACCTGCCGGCGGAGAGCCCCATCGAGCGCATCACCTTCGACCTGCCCCAGCCCGAATATCTGCCGTTCGGGCCGGGCTGGATGCGCCACTGGCTCGTCATTTTCTTCCCGGTCATGACGATCGTGTCTCTTCTCACTTATCGTTGGGCGAAAATCGAATGAGCACCTCGGATTCCGACAATTCGACCTCCCGGCCGGTCGAATCCCGCAACGCAGGTACCGGCAACGCAGGCACCAGCCCGGCCGCCAGCGGCAAGGTCAGCGATCCCGGCTTCGTGGTGCCCGGCTGGATGCACTGGCTGGGGGGCTGGATTCACCGCAAGCCCGGCACCTGGATCAAGCTCGGCAACCTGGAAACGCGAGCCGTGCAGGATGCGATCGCCGACAAGCACGTCGACCGTCCCGTCTACGTCGCCGGCCTCGCCCGCTCCGGTACGACCATTCTGCTTGAGCATCTCGCCTCCCACCCCGCCGTGGCGACTCACCGCTACGTCGATTTTCCGCCGCTGCTGACGCCCTACTGGTGGAATCGCTGGCTCGCGCTGGTGCCCCTGACTCAAAAAAAAGAGCAGGAGCAGGCCCAGGAACGCGCCCACAAGGACGGCATCGAGGTGACCTCGCAGAGCCCGGAGGCGTTCGAGGAGATGCTATGGATGGCGTTCTTTCCCGAGACCCACGATCCGACCCAGAGCTCGGTGAAAGGGCGCCATGCCGAGCATCCCGCCTTCGAGCGCTTCTACGACGAACATATCCGCAAGCTGCTTGCGGTGCGCAAGCGCCAGCGCTACGTCGCCAAGGGCAACTACAACCTGGTGCGGCTGGGCTATCTGCACCGGCTCTATCCGCAGGCGAAGTTCGTGCTGGTGATTCGCGACCCGGTCTGGCACATCGCCTCGCTGATGAAGCAGCAGGCGCTGTTCGTGGCCGGCGAGACCAGCGAGCCACGCGCGCTGGAGCACATGCGACGGGTGGGACACTACGAGTTCGGTCTCGATCGGCGGGCAATCAACGTGGGTAACGACGAGGAAACCCGGCGCATCACCGCGCTGTGGGAAGCCGGCAACGAAATCGAGGGATGGGCGCGCTACTGGGCCGCCATCTATGCTCACCTCGCCGATACGCTGAACGAGGATCCCGAGCTGCGCAAGGCGTGTCTCATCGTGCGCTACGAAGATCTCTGCGGCACGCCTCGCGAGAGCCTGCAGGCGGTTTTCGACCATGCCGAGCTCGAACTCGAGCCGCAAGCGCTGGCGGAAGCCGCCAGCGGCCTGCACGCACCGACCTACTACAAGCCCAGGTTCAGCGATGCGGAAGTGGCGATGATCGCCGAGATCACCGGCCCGGTCGCGGCGCGGTTCGGGTACTAGTGACGGGCTTCGGCTTGCGCCGGCTTCGGCGCTTGAAAAGCGGCATCGGGCTAAAAGCCTACGACCGACGCAGGCTCGTGTTGCGGTGAAAGTAGCGCTAACGACACCTGAAAGAAACGGGGCGGCCAGATGGCCGCCCCGTTGATTCCTGCAGATTTTCGTCTGATCTAGCTTGCCGGATGCGCCGGATAATTCCTCTCCTCCGGCGGCGTCGGGAAATACTGGAAGAGCCAGGTCTCGCTCACCGTCTTGCCGTCGGCGAGCAGGTTCAGGCGCATGTTGATCGGGTCGGTGGACTCGCTGGTCGGGTACCAGTCGAACTGGATACGGAAACCCTCGATCTCCTTGACCCACAGGATATCGAGCTGCTTGACGTCGCCTTCCGGCACGTCGAGCTGGGTCTTGATATCGATGTCGTTGTCGTTGTCGTAGAAGTGCTTGAGCTCGCCGCCGACGAAATCCACCGCGATGCGCCGGGCCCAGACTTTCGGGTAGTGCTCGCCCGGCGCCCAGCCCTCGGGGAAACCGCCGATGCCGGTAAACGTCTTGCGGACGCGCGCCAGCTCGGGCTTCACCGGCGGCTGTGCGCTCCAGTAGAGCTTGTAGCCGTAATTGAGTTCCTGCCCCGGCTCGATCGCCTTTTCCGGCTTCCAGAACGCGACCACGTTATCCATGGTCTCCCCGGTGGTGGGAATCTCCAGCATCTGGATCTCGCCCTTGCCCCACTGCCCCTTCGGCTCGACCCACAGGCTGGGGCGCTTGTGGTAGTTGGCGACGATGTCCTCGTAGCTCTTGAAGTCGTGATCGGTCTGCAGCAGTCCGAACCCTTTGGGATTGTCGTCGCCGAAGGTGTTGAACTGGACCCGCGGCGGATTGTTGAGCGGCCGGCAGACCCACTCGCCGTTGCCGAGCCACATCGACAGCCGGTCGGAGTCGTGGATCTGCGGGTGGAAGGTCAGGCACATGTCGCGCTGCTGGGTGCCGCAGCTGAACATGCTGGTCATCGGCGTGATGCCGAGCTGGGCGATCGACTCGCGCGGATAGAGGTGCTTGTCGATGTCCATCACCACGCGCTCCTCTTCGCAGTGAATGACGAAGCGATAGGCACCGGCCAGGCTCGGCGAATCGAGCAGCGCATAGGCGGTGAAGGTCGTCGAACCCGGCTTGGGCGTCTCGAACCAGAAGCGGGTGAACGCCGGGAATTCCTCGGTCTTGCCGTCGGTATAGGTGTTGACCGCCACGCCGCGTGCCGACAGGCCGTACTGATAGGTGTCGTCGACGGCCCGGAAGTAGCTGGCGCCGAGGAAGGAGACGATGTCCCGCTCGGTCAGCGACGGCTCCTTGAACACGCGGAATCCGGCGAAGCCGAGATCGCTCTGCCCCTCGAGCTGGGAGACATCGACACCGGCCCTGGCGTATTCGAACAGGTCGGGGCGGAAGTGGATCTCCTTGGCCTGCTGGGTCTGCGGGTCGATGGAGTACATCCGGACCGGCTGGTTGAACCCCATGCCGACATGGAAGAACTGGATGTCCAGCGGGCCATTCATGCTATTCCACAACGAATGGTCGGGATCGTAGCCGATGGCGTTGTAGTTCTGCGGCGTGAGGTTGGCCAGGGTCGGCGGCAGTTTCTCGACGTTGCTCTGATACGCCTTGGCGGCCAGATCGCGGGCGAAGCCCTGCAGCCAGTCGAAACTGAAAGCCGCCGCCTCGCCGTCGGCGATATCGCTGGTGGCGCGCGCCGCCGCAAATAGTGGCGCCGAAGGCAGGCCGTACCAGGCAGCCAGGGCAATCGCGCTTTTCAGCACACTTCTACGATCCATGAACACCCCTTCCTTTGTGTGTCGGCAGTCGAATTGGCAGCATACCCGATCATCGCGAATCAGGCTGCACCGAAGAGAATCGTTCATCAGACGCCTTCGCGCCGGGCAGGTTCCCTGGCCGAATCACGACTCATCTCGTGACGGCCGAGCCAACCTCCACCCCACCCTTGGTGGCATCGTCGACGAATGCGTGGCGTGCTAACGTCTGACGTATCGGGATATCTGGATCCCCCTGCCAATATCGAGAGGTTTCGTGAAACGTCGCTATTCCTCCCACTATGTCTGGCGCCGCGCGCAGAGCATCGATGAACTCGCCTGGATGGCGCGTCAACGTCTCCCGGCCTTCGCCTGGGAATACGTCCACGGCGGCTCCGAGGACGAAACCACGCTCGGCGACAACCGCCGCGCCTTCGCCGCCTGGGGCTGGCAGCCGCGCACGCTGGTCGATGTCGAGGCCAGAGACAGCCGCACCCGGCTGGTGGATAGCCCTGCCGAACTGCCGCTGGCCATCGCTCCCACCGGCTACAACGGCATGCTATGGAAGGATGGCGATATCGCCCTGGCACGGGCCGCGGCCAGTCGTGGCATCCCCTTCACGCTCAGCACGGTCTCCTGTGCCAGCCTGGAAACCCTCGCCGCCGCCGTGCCGGACGTGCGGCTGTGGTTTCAGCTCTATGTGCTGGACGACGAAGCCATACGCAACGACATGCTCGAACGCGCCAGGAACGTCGGCGTCGAGACGCTGATGGTGACGACGGACACCGTCGTGCTGGGGCGTCGCGAATGGGATTCACGCAGCTATCTCAACCCCCGGCGCCTGGCGTGGCCTTACCTGCTGGATGCCGGCCTGCATCCGCAATGGGCCTATCGCGCGCTCTGGCCCCAGGGGCTGCCGACGCTGGGCAATCTGGTGAAGTATCTGCCAAGGGAGCAGCAGAGCGCGGGCAGCGCCGCCGGCTATATCAATCAGCGCATGACGCGCCGGCTGACCTGGGAAGTGCTGGCCGACATTCGCGAACGCTGGCCCGGCAAGCTGTTGATCAAGGGGATTCTCAACGCCGAGGATGCACTCGAGGCCAAGCGCATCGGCGCCGACGGCGTGGTCGTCACCAACCACGGCGGGCGCCAGCTCGACGGCGCGCCGGCAACGCTCGATGCTCTGCCCGAGGTCGTCGACGCGGTGGGAGATTCGATGCACATACTGCTGGATAGCGGCATCCGGCGCGGCAGCGACATCGCCAAGGCCGTGGCACTGGGCGCCGAGGGCGTACTGTGCGGGCGCGCGACCCTCTACGGCCTCGCCCTGGGCGGAGAGGCCGGCGCGGCTCATGCCATCGACCTGCTCAAGGACCAGCTACACAACCTGATGGCCCAGCTCGGCCGGCCCACCCTCGCCCAGCTCGATGCCAGTTGTCTGCGGCGCTCTCCTTATGCGTCGAGCCGAGTCGATGCACCCCAACGCCCGAGCGACGCCCTGACGGGTGGGGAGACGCCGGGGGACGTGCCTTGAAGCTGCCGCACCCCACTAGCCGTGGACGGATTCGCGTAGCGGCGTCGCCTCGTCCGGCCCCGCCGTCGTTTCGCCCCAATGCCGGCACTTGCTGGTCTGGCCGATACCGGGGTTGAAGGCGTTGCAAGGGTCGAGCTCGCGGTAGAAATTGGCCAGCGCCGGCTTGGCCTTATAGAGATGCCCGACGTTGTGCTCGGCGGGGTACTCGGCGCCGCGGGCATCCAGCAGTTCCCACAAGCGATGCTCCAGCGTGAGACAGTCGGTGCCCTTGGCGACGATGTAGTCCTGATGCAGCACGTGGCAGAGAAAGTGGCCGTAGTAGAGCTTCTTGATCATCGGCCGCTCGACGTCCTCCGGTAGCGTCTCAAACCAGTCGCGCTCGCTGCGCTTCAAGGCAATATCCAGTGCGACAATATCCTCCACCGTGTCGCGATGCATGATGCGATAGCGCACCGCAGCGCCGGCAGCGGCGAAGCGGTGCAGGAACGCCTTGGCGCCCTCGTCCGCCGTGCATTCGAAGAAATCACCTTCGAAACGTTCAAAGTGTTCTCTTAGCAAAGCCCGCGTCGATTCCACGCTCTCGCCGGAGACCTTGAGCATCAGATGATGTTCGAAGCGCTCCCGATACTCGGTCAGCCGCGCGGGCAGGTGTGACGGGAAGAGTTGGCTCAGCCGCTGTAGCAGCCGGTCGGACATGTTGGCCGGAAGCTTCAGTCGATCGCAGAAGCCGTCGATCCGGTTCTTGAGTGCGAAGAATCGTGGCAGCCGCCCGGTGCCCAGCGCGCGAATGGTCAGGAAAGTGTCCTTGCCGTATTTCTCGGCGACGTCGAACGCCTCCCGGTGCATATACTCGCCGGCGATCGGTAACGTCTCGGACTCGGCGAGAATACACCGACGCAGCTCGGTCAGCGCGCCGGTATCGTTGGTGCCCAGGTAGAACACCTTGGCTTCCTGCTCCTGCGGAAAGGTATCAAGGCGCAGCGCGAAGACCATCAGCTTGCCGGCGGAACCGGCAGCTTCATGTAGCCTTCGCGGATCGGCATTGAAGCGTGCCGGGGTCTCGGCATCGATCTCACGTACGTGGTCGATGTAGTCCGGATCGGAGGCCGCCGCATCTATATGCGAGACGTCCTGCGGGCGGTAATCGCCGCGCTCCAGGCGGGACAGAATCGTTTCCGGACCGTCGCCAAGACTGACACCCAGATGATTGACCAGTTGCAACCGACCGCCGGCATCGAGCCGGGCATGAATCGACAGCTCGGTATAGGCCGGGCCGCGCTTGACCAGCGATCCGCCGGAGTTGTTACAGACACCGCCAAAGACCGACGCGCCGAGGCACGAGGAGCCGATCACCGAGTGCGGCTCGCGGCCCAGCGGGGCGAGCCGTTTCTCTAGCTGGTCCAGCGTGGCGCCGGGCAGGCAGATCACTTGCCGGCCTTCATCGATCACCTGCAGTTTATTGAGCCGCAGCGTGCTGACGATGACGATCTCGCGGTCGTAGTCGTCCCCGTCCGGCGTCGAGCCGCCGGTCAGGCCAGTATTGGCCGCCTGAGTGATGACGATGCGATCGCTCTCGATACACGCTTTCAGGACGCGCCACTGCTCGACCAGCGAGCCGGGCTTGACCACGGCAACAACCGAGCCGCCACCGAAACGAAATCCGTTACGATAGCGCCGCGTACCGACCTCGCTGGTGATCACGTGGCGCGGACCGACGATATCGGTCAGGTGCTCGATGAAATGCCGACGCTCGGCCGGGTTCTGCTGCACGCTCATGGGCACTTTCCTTGATGGGCGATGGCCCCTTGCTGGGCGGTTATCGATCCCGATAGCAGATCACTGGCCCAGCCCCTTGGACAGCGAGGGCTGGACGACCTCGATCCAGTAACCGTCCGGGTCCTTGACGAAGATCACGTTCTTCATCTTGCCTTGGTCCGAGCGTTTCTTGAACTCGACATTATTGACATCGAACCAGCGCTCGGCGGCGGCCAGATCCGGCACCGCGAAGCAGATGTGGCCGAAGCCCTGCGGTTCGGCATTGCCGTCGTGATAGGAAAGCTCGGGATCGTCCTCGCTACCCCAGTTGTGGGTCAACTCCAGCACGCCCTTCTGCGAGAAGGTATAGGCCGTGCGCTCACCGTCGTCCGCTGGGATCGTGCCCTCGTCGTCGACCCGCGCCAGAAAGTAGAGCGTGAATTGCATCTCCGGGAAGTCGAGCTTGCGCAGCAGACGCATGCCGAACACGCGGGTGTAGAACGAAAGCGACCGTTCTGGCTCCTTGGCGCGCAGCATGGTGTGATTGAGCACGAAGCCCTCGGTCTCGCGCGGCGCGGGCTCGACACCGGGGACCCGGTCTTCGCTGATGGAAACGTCTTCGCTGATGGGCATGGGGACTCCAGAATCGAAACTGAATGCAGGGAAAAATATCGTGAACGTACAGATGAGGGCGGCATCCACCGGTCACAAGCAAGCTGGACCGCCCTTCAGTCGGGGTGGGGTTACGAGAACTGTATCCCCCCATCAATCATCACCGACTGTCCGGTCATGTAGTCCGAATCCGGCGAGGCAAGATAGGAGACGTAGCTCGCAACGTCTTCCGGCACCGAGACACGCCCCAGCGCAATTGCGCCCGAGTAGGTCTTGAGCGCCTCGCCCTTCTGCCAACCTTCCTCGGCGGCGAGCTTTTCGTCGATCAGCTCCCACATGTCGGTGCCGACGATACCCGGACAGTAGGCATTGACGGTAATGCCGTGCTTGGCCCATTCCATGGCGGCGGCCTGAGTCAGCCCGCGCACGCCCCACTTGGAGGCCGAATACGGTCCCAGCAGCGCGAACGGGCGATAGGCGACGATCGAGGCCGCGCCGATGATCTTGCCGCCGTTGCCCTGCTGGATCATCTGCTTGGCGGCGGTCTGATAACACAGGAAGACCCCACGCAGGTTGACCGACATCACCTTGTCCCAGTCGTCGGCGTCGAGCTCCAGCAACGACTGCACGTGGGCGATACCGGCGTTGGCGATCATCACGTCCAGCGAGCCGAGATCGGCAACCGTCTGGGTCACCATGTCCTCGACTTCGCCCTGGTTGGAGACATCGGCGATCGCCACCGAACTCTTGCGGCCCTTGTCGCGGATCTCGCCGGCGAGCCCCTCCAGCGCCGAACGATTGGCGGCAATATCGTTGACCGCGACGTTGTGACCGTCTTCCGCCAATCGCAGCGCGATGGCGCGCCCGATACCGCGGGCGGCGCCGGTCACCAGTACGTTGCGGGGGTTCTGCTGAGACTTCGTAGTATTAGCCATGTCGTTTCTCCTGTTCCTTCTGGTTTCATCGGTAGCGATGGAACACACCGCTTGGCGAGAATCCTGAAAACACCTCAGGTAGCGGAAGTGAGTGATGTTCGCTCTTAGCTCGTGGCTCGCTGCTCGTCGCTAGATCGCTCGGGCCTTCATCCGCTCCCCAATATGCTCCGCCTGACGCATCGCCATCGCGATGATCGTCAGCGTCGGGTTTTCCGCCGCGGAGGTGGTGAACTGGCTGCCGTCGGAGATGAACAGATTGCTCACCTCGTGGGTCTGGCCGAAGCCGTTGCAGACGCCGTCTTCCGGTTTCTCGCTCATGCGGCAGGTGCCGAGATTGTGGGTCGAGGGGTACGGCGGGACTTCGTATATATCCACCGCCCCGGCGGCACGATAAACGTCGCTACCCTGCTGGTAGGCGTGATTGCGCATGGCGATATCGTTGTCGTGATCGTCGTAGTGGACATTGGCCACGGGCAGGCCGTGCTGATCGCGGACATCGTGGTTGAGCGTGACTCGGTTGGTGTCGCGCGGCATGTCCTCGCCGACCAGCCACATCGCGGCGAGATGGTCGTACTGGTCGATCATGCGGGTGAAGTCGCGCCCCCAACCGCCAGGATTGAGGAACGCCGCCGCCAGCGGCAGTCCCAGCGCGATGGTTTCCATCTCGTAGCCGCCGGCAAAGCCTCGGCCATCGTCGTGACGTGCCTCGTCGGGAATGATCCCCGCCATCACCGTGCCGCGATACATATGCACCGGCTGCTCGAATGCGGCATAGACCGAGCCGGTCATGTGGCGCATGTAGTGCTTGCCGACATGGCCGCTGCCGTTAGCGAGCCCGTCGGGGAACTGGGTCGACGCGGAATTGAGCAGCAGCCGCGGCGTTTCGATTGAATTGCCGGCGACCGCTACCACGCGCGCCTTCTGGTGCTGCATTTCACCATTTCCATCGAAGTAGCTGACGCCGGTCACCTTGCCGCTGGCGTCATGGGTAATCTCGGCGACGTGCGCCCGGGTGCGCATCTCGCAGTTACCGGTAGCCAGCGCCTCGGGAATCTCGGTGTTGAGCGTCGACCACTTCGCACCCGAGCGGCAGCCCTGGAAGCAGAAGCCGCGCTGCTGACAGTGCCCGCGGCTGTCCATCTCGCGGCTGTTGATCGCCATGTGTCCGGTGTTGCACTCGTAGCCAAGCTTCTGGGCGCCTGAGTACATCACCTTGAAGTTGTTATTGCCCGGCAGACCGGGAATGTCGTTAGTGCGGGTAACGTTGAGGCGCTTTTCGGCACGATCGTAATAGGGCGCGAGGTCGTCGTAGCCGATCGGCCAGTCGAGCAGCGTGGCGCCTTCGAGATCACCGTAACGGGTGCGGGCTTCGAATTCGTGGGGCTGAATGCGCAGACTGCAGGCACTCCAGTGGGTGGTCGAACCGCCGACGGTCTTGCAGATCCACGCCGGCAGATTGGGGAAGTCCTGCGCTACGCGCCAGCTGCCGGAGGTGGTGCGCGGATCGAGCCATGACAGCTGCTCGTAGGCGCGCCACTCGTCGGTGTGAAAGTCGGTGCGCGTATGCAGGCCGCCGGCTTCCAGCAGCACTACCTTGATGCCCTGCTGAGCGAGCCCGTTGGCCAGCGTGCCACCGCCAGCACCGGAGCCGATGACAACCACGACGCCGTCGTCGTCATGGTCGAAAGTGCGCTGATTGGTGTAGTCCACGGCGCTTCTCCTCTTGGTCGTTATCGTCGGATCCTGTGTCAGGCCGGGGTGGAGTCGACAGGAATCGTGCCGCTGGCCGCGATGGGCGGTTCCGGCAACCAGGTAATATCGCTGAAGCCGCGATGCAGATAGCCCGAGTCGTCCACGCCGCCGCCATAGCCGAAGTGGGCGAACGCCAGCGGATTGTTGTAGAGCGCTACAATGGCGCTGCCGTGTACGGTCTTGAAGAACGGAGAGCCGGAAATCGCTTCGACCTGCGCCTGACGGTCGTCCTCGTTCAACGCCAGCCACTCGCCACCGGCCTGGCGATCCAGCGTGGCGATGCCGTTGGTTAACTGCTGGCGCACCTGCGGATCGGCGGCCTGGCGGTCGAGATCTTTGACTACCAGAGCGTAGACAGCGTCCTCGAGGGTGTCGTGAGGTAGCAGATGCCGGGTGAATATGAGCAGCGTTCGCGCCTGATGATCGTCGAACTGCTCCGTGGTCACGGCCCAGCTCGTACTCGGCGCCAGCATGGCGATGGCGCCGTTGGCGAACGCCAGCGTTCCGACCAGCGTGCCGCCGCTGGCCTTCAGAAAAACGCGACGCGAAAGGGATGGATGAGTCATGGTGATCTCCTCGTCTGACGTCGGGCGCTTCGCTCTCGACGGTCTGCACTCAGACTAGGAGGCATGAACCGGCAGCGGGTATTAGTGGACTACTACTGCGGCCAAGGTATTAGAAGAGACTGCGACGCAAAGCCGAAAGGCCGCAAAACCGGCAGGCAAGAAAACGCGACTCAAGTCGAATGGTCAGCAGAGTGCTTAGAGCGCTAAGTTCAATGAATCGCGTGCCCCGCTTCGTGCCATGCCCATCGACAGGAGACTGCCATGTGCCATCTCTACGCCAGCACCGCCCCGGCTCGCTACGAGAACACCACCCGCTCGGTGCGCCTGCAGGGTTGCGTGACGAGCGTCAGGCTGGAGAACGAATTCTGGGAGATTCTGGATGCGCTGGCCGCGAGTCAGAACCTCTCGACCGCGCGTTTCATCAGCCAGCTTTACAGCGAGGTGGTAGAGGAGAAAGGCGAAGTCAGCAATCTCGCCTCGCTGTTGCGCGTGGCCTGCGCCGTCCATCTGCAACAGACCGCCGACCTCGTGCCAGATCTGGTGGCGATGCCCCGCTCGGCCTGCCTCTGATCCTGCGCTGCTGAGACGTGGTGACGGGCTTTGCAGGCTTACGGTGCTGCTCTACACTCGGTTGAAACCGGCAGACAGGGCCCGCGGGCATGGCGACAGGCACCACCACCCACCATTTCTCTCGATTCACCGCGGCGCGGCAGACTCCCTCGACCCGATCAAATCGCCAGGCAACGCTCCCCCATCCGCGCCTGCTGTTCATCGGCCTGTTCCTGCTGCTGCTCGCCGGTTGCAGTACCCAGAAGACCATCGCCACCCGCGACGACGGGCCTGCCATCGATGGCAACAACCTCTCCATCGATCGCATTCTGGTGATGTCGGCGGCCAAGGAGGCGCTCGGCACGCCTTATCGCTGGGGCGGCACCACGCCCAGCGGCTACGACTGCTCGGGCCTGGTCCAGATGGCCTACGGCAAGATCGGCATTTCGCTGCCACGCACCTCCAACGAGCAGTTCCACGCCCTCGACGAGATCGATGTCGCCCGGCCCGGCGACCTGCTGTTCTTCGGCTCCGGCAATCGCGCGACCCATGTCGGCATCTACATGGGCGATCGCCAGATGATCCATGCTCCCGGTAGCGGCCGCACGGTCAGCGTTTCGTCGCTGGATATTCGCTACTGGCGCCAGCACTACCTGGGGGCGGCCGCGCCAGCGAATTGACCCGAACGCGACGGCGAAGGGAAAAACGGCCTCGCCCTTGAGATATCGGGCCTTGGCTACCACGTTATAGGTAGGTCATTCACACATCACGAGCGTTGGCATGTCGTTAGTGCTATCGATTGTTTCACGACACTGCTCTCGCCCGTCATGATAAGCACTCGACTCGAGGCTTCGCACAGAAGCCGTCAACGGCAACAGGAGAAAGTCATGGCTTTGCAACTTGGCGATACCGCTCCCGATTTTACTCAGGAAAGTACCGACGGCCCGATCAATTTCCACGAGTGGGCCGGCGACAGCTGGGTCATTCTGTTCTCCCACCCGGCCGACTTCACGCCGGTCTGCACCACCGAGCTGGGGGAAGTTTCGCGCCTCAAGCCGGAATTCGAGCGTCGCAACACGAAGGCGATCGGCCTTTCCGTAGACCCGCTGGATGACCACACTCGCTGGGTCGGCGACATCGAAGAGACCCAGGGCTGTGGGCTCAACTTCCCGCTGCTGGCCGATGCCGACCGCTCGGTGAGCGAGGCCTACGGCATGATCCATCCCAATGCCAGCGGCACGAACACCGTGCGTTCGGTGTTCATCATCGATCCGGCGAAGAAGGTGCGTTTGACGATCACCTATCCGCCCAGCACCGGCCGCAACTTCGCCGAGATCCTGCGCGTGCTGGACAGCCTGCAACTGACCGACAGCCACAAGGTCGCCACGCCGGTCAACTGGCAGGACGGTGACGATGTGATCATCGTGCCTTCGATCGACAACGAGAAGGCCAAGGAACTCTTCCCCAACGGCTGGGACGAGAAGAAGCCTTACCTGCGCGTCACCAAGCAGCCGAACAAGTGACCGCGCCGGCATCGCGTCAGTGACGCAGTCGATGCCGTGCAGAAACGACGACGCCCGCATTCCTTACGAGGAATGCGGGCGTTTTTGATGATCGGTGTTTGGTGGCACGAAGCCGAGCCAGCGCTCAACCGTCGTCGTCCGCCGCCAGCCAGCCGTCGACCAGCTCCCGATTGTCGTCGATCCACTGCGCAGCGCCTTCGTCGGCGTCGCCGGTGTTTTCGATCTCCAGCATCAGGGTGGAGAGCTGTTCCGGCGTCATGTGCCAGGCATCCAGCATCTTCGCGACCTGCGGCTCGTCGTCGGCGAAACCGCTGCGCGAGACCCATTTGATCTGCTGGTTGGATGCAAAGATCCCGGCCGGATCATCGAGGATCTTCAAGTCCCACTCGGCGAAAGCCCAGTGCGGTTGCCATAGCGTAACGGCGATCGGCGCCTGCTCATCGATTGCCGAGCGCAGTTGCGTCAGCATTGCCGACTCGCTGCTGCCGAGCTGACGATAGCTTGGCATGTAGTGCTCGATCGCTGCATCGGTTTCATCCGAGATGGTCGCGCCGGGGCCGATGCCAAAGATGGTCGGCTGGCCCTGGTAGGTGAAATCCTCCTCGCGCTCGGCCAGATCGGCGACGCTTTCGATTCCCTCGACGTAGCTCGGCACGACAAGCGTATCGCGCGCATTGTCGTACCAAGTTTCGTGGAGCTCGACGTCTTGCGAGTAGCGATCGACATAGGTCTGATCGCTGGGAATCCATACCTCAAGGAACAGATCGATATCCCCACTGGCCAGACCGCCGAAGAGAAGCGGCTTGGAGATTTCGCTGAGCTCGACGTCGATGTTTTTCTCTGCCAGCAATTGCTGCCACATGTTGGACACGGCCACATTCTCGGCCCAGTTGTTGGTACCGATGGTGACGCTATCCGCCGCAGCGACCTGGGCGGCCGCACTACAGAAGACAGCGCCGATCAGGGCGATTTTGATGGGTTGCATGGAAATCCTGTCATTGGCGTCGGGGGCGTCGTCACCGTAGGCAGAACGCGATTGCCACGGCTGCTTTCATAATAGCCGACGTGGGTGGTCGCGCGATGTCGAACCTCATCACTAACGGCATAAAAACAACAACGACATAAAAAACGAACCCGGCCTGAGCGGCCGGGTTCGTGGATATCGATGTGTCGAGATCGCGTGCGTCAGCAGCGCGTGCACTGCTTCAGCGTTTTGGCATCATCGCACTCGCGGTGTGGCGTTTGTCGCGACACTCTCGGCGAGGGACGCAAAGGGTGAAGCAACGCATTCGAGCGGATCAGCGTCATCAGCATGGCGCGCACCACGTGCGCGAGCACGTAGACAACCACTGCCATAACGATCAACGCCTTGATGCGCCCTGAAATCTTCACGCTGCTTCTCCTTGAGTCGGGTGTGCCTGTCGTCCGGGGGGATGGCAGCTAGGATAGAACCACACAACTGTGACGAAAAATTGAAGGCGTCGATAACCGGTATACGAGCCATCGATGCCAGTAGTCTCAGATGTCAGTAATCACAGATGCCAGTGATCATCGATGCCGTGATCTATGCTGGAATCATCGTATCGGCAGAAGGGCACCACTCTTGAGACCAAACAGGACCGATTTTCCGCTGGATCAATGCCGCTGCCATCTGGAGACCGGCCCGATCGTGCTGGTCGGCTCCCACTGGCGTGGCGAACGCAACCTGATGGTGATGGGCTGGCACATGATGCTCGGCTTCTCGCCGGCCCACTTCGGTTGTCTGATCACCGCGGGAAACTACAGCCACCGCCTGGTGCGGGAAAGCCGCGAATGCACCATCAACGTGCCGACGCTGGAGCTCGCCGATGCCGTGGTAGGCGTGGGCAACAGCGATGGCGATGAACTCGACAAGTTCGACGCCTTCGGGCTGACGCCGGCTTCAGGCGAGATCGTCTCCGCACCGCTGGTCGACGAGTGCTACGCCAGCTTCGAGTGCCGGCTGGTCGACGACAGCCAGATCGACCGTCACGAGCTGTTCATCTGGGAGATCGTCAAGGCACACGTCGACACCTCGATCGAGCTGCCCCGGACGCTTCACTACCGTGGCCACGGCCGCTTCATGGTCGCCGGCGACGAGATCGACCGATCACGGGATTTCCGGATTCAGAATTTATGACTGCCTACTCAAATCAGGAACATTTTGTTGCAGAAACCTCAAGACTTCGACTTCGCGAGCTTCAACCTAGTGATCAAGCCGCGTTGGCAGAGATTCTGTCCGATAAAGAGGTCATGCGTTTTTCGATTGGAGGCTCCTACACCACCGAGCAGACGCAGGCATTTATCGAAGCCAATCGCTCCCTGTATCGGGAGTGCGGCTTCGGAATGTGGGCCATGGAAACAATCGCTGACGGGGCACTTATCGGCTTCTGTGGACTGAGTCCAACCAAGCTCTCAGGTCGAGAGGAAATCGAGCTCGGTTACCGTCTGACGCCCTCTGCTTGGGGGCGGGGCCTCGCCACAGAAGCAGCCGATGCGGCTCTGACCTGTGGTTTCGAGCAGTGCCGGCTCGACTCAATCATCGCGATCGTCGCCATTGATCATTCCGCTTCGGCCAGCGTTGCTCTTAAGACCGGGATGGAACGTAAGAAAAGATCCCAATTGCATGGCTGGGAAGTCGATATTTATCGAAAATATCGGCGCCCTCCCATGTCGTAGCGGAGTCTAGGTGTAAGAGGGCCGGCAAACTGGCGGAGGTTTCAGTCAGAAGAAAGCTATGACTTCCAACTGGCATATCATCGTAGATCGTAAACATGCGGACATCCTCACAGCCCGGAGGAGTTCGGATGCAGAAGCTATGAAGCGACGAGCTACGACAACGAGCCGTTGACACGTGCAGCTCACTCTCGGTTTGAACACCTGACGAAGAGCCTCTGAAGGCTTAGACTATAAAAAGAGACAAGAAGCATAGGAGAGGCCACGATGAGTACCCCACTGGATCCTCGTATCAGCGAATTTGAGACCCAAGAGCAAGCGGACAGCTATGACCGCTGGTTTCGTGATCGCGTTCAGCGCAGCCTGGACGATTCTCGTTCGTCGATTCCGCATGATGATGTGATCGCAGAGATGCGTGCCCTACTGGAATCCAAGAAGCGCCGTCATGCTGCTGGTTGAGTGGCAACCTCAAGCGCGCGAATCGCTTCTAGAAATTCTTGACTACCTTGGCGACCACAACTTCTACGCTGCCGAGTGGCTACAGAGAGCCATCGAAGACACCGTGGAAGCCCTGCCTCAGCATCCCTATCTTTTTCGACCCGGGCGCGTGCCAGGAACGCGTGAAGCTGTTATCCATCCTAACTACCTGGTGGTCTATCGCGTTGCATTCGACCACATCGCTATCGTGGAGATTCTCCACGCGCGCCAAGAATACCCCTGACGTCGCCCTGTCCGCGGGATGTATTGGCTAGCGCTCGCAGGCCGGACAGCATCGGCCAGCGTGTCGATTGCGGGGCATTCGCTCGTGGGCGGGCTTTTGCGCTTAGGTCTCACCCTCGGCGGTCTCCTCGATCCCGCACCAGTCGGCCACGAACAGCGCAATGGTCTTGGTCACCAGCCGCAGCGATTCGATGTGCACGCACTCGTCGAAACCGTGAATATCCCGGGATTTCGGGCCATACACCAGCGTCGGCATGTCACCGTAGATGGTGAACACGCGGGCATCCAGATAGCCCGGCGTGGTGAACGTTTTCAGCTCCTCGCGGAACGCGATCTCGTGACAGGCGCGTAGCGTCTGCTCGGCATCGGAGCCCTCTTCCAGCACGTAGCCTTCGGCGTAGAAACCAGTGTAGGTGACCTTGGGGGCCTCGCCGCCCAGACGTGCGTCGTTGCGAGCCGCGCGTTCCAGCGTCTCCTCGACCGCGCGCCGGGCTTCGTCCGCGCTGGTGCCGGGATAGATGGCGATACGCATGTCGAACTCGCACCACGGCGGCACCGTGGAGGGCCAGTCGCCGCCCTGGATCTGGCCGACGTTGAAGTTGATGGGGTGCTCGAGATCCTCGAAATGCGGATGTTCGGCCTTCTCCGCGTTCCACTGCGCTTCCAGCGTTCGCAACGCTTCGATCGCGGCGTAGGCGGCGTCGATGGCGTTGAAACCACTGGTCATTTCCCGCGTATGGGAGGGCCGCCCGGCGACTCTCACCTTGAACCAGAGCACGCCCACATTGGCGCGCACCAGCATGTTCTCCTCGGGCTCGGGAATGATCACCGCATCCGCCCGATAGCCGCGCAGCAGTGCCGCCAGCGCGCCGTTGCCGGTGCACTCCTCTTCCACGACGGACTGGAAGTAGATCGGCGCCTGGGGCGTAAATCCCGCCGCACGCACGGCGTCGAAGGCAAACAGATTGGCGACCAGCCCGGCTTTCATGTCGGCCGAGCCGCGCCCGTACATCCAGCCATCGACGATCGCCGGCTCCCAGGGCGAACGGCTCCACATCTCGCCTGCGCCGGTCGGAACCACGTCGATATGGCCGTTGAGAATCAGGGAGCGCCCCGTCTGGCGTTCGGGGCGATAGGTGCCCACCACGTTGAAGGCGTTCTCGTAGGAGATCGTGACCGGACCGAACCCTTCGTGGTGGTGGATGTCCTCGACATCGATCTTCCAGCGATCCATGGCGAAATCACGCTCGGCCATGGCGTCGTGGAGAAAGTCCTGCGCGGTATGCTCCTGCCCGCGCAATGACGGAAATTCGACCAGCCGTTGGGTGAACTGCAACTGCGCGTCGAACAGGGCATCCACCGAATCGACGATGCGGCTTACCTGACTTTCGCTCAACATGGATTGGCTCTCTCGAATGGTGGGAGACGGCGATCGAACCTGTCGCGCCGTCAGCCGGATCGCTGGAAAATGTCGCCAAGCTTCAGCGACCCGATAGCCCCTCGAAGAAGCTCACCGCATTGGCTTCGAGCCCTTCCAGGTAGTAACCGCCCTCCTGCACGATCAGCGTCGGCAGGTCGAGACCGGCGATGGCGCGACCGAGCTTGCCGAAGCCCGGCGTGGTAACGGCCACCTTGGCCTGCGGGTCCTTCTCGTGGATATCGAAGCCCAGCGCCAGCACCAGCGCATCCGGCTCGAACAGGCGGATGACCTGACAGGCCTCTTCCAGACGCTCGAAGAACACCGACTCCGGCGAACCGTGCGGCATCGGCAGGTTGAGGTTGTAGCCGAGCCCGGCGCCACGCCCGCGCTCGTCCTCGAAGCCGGTGACCGCCGGGTAGAAGTTGGTAGTATCGCCATGAATCGAGATGTACATCACGTCATCGCGCTCGTAGAAGATCTCCTGCACGCCCTGGCCGTGGTGCATGTCGGTGTCGAGCACAACGACGCGCGGATAGCGTGACGTGAGATGCTGCGCCGCGATGGCGGCATTGTTGAGAAAGCAGAAGCCGCCGGCGGAGTCGATGCCCGAGTGATGACCCGGCGGGCGCGACAGCGTGTAGGCGAAGCGCTCGCCCGCCAGCAGCGTTTCGGCGCCGGCCACCGCGCTCTGCGCCGCCCAGTAGGCGGCCTGCCAGGTGTGCTTGCCCACCGGCGCGCTGCCATCCGCCAGATAGCGCGCGGCCTCGGCGAGAATCCCGCGTAGCGCATTGGGCGAGCGCACGAAGATGTTGGAGATCACCTCCTCGCCCCAGTCTTCGTCCAGCGCATGCCAGCGCCGATAGGCGCTCTCGAGAAAGCGCAGATAGAGCAGCGAATGCACCGCCCGCAGCGGCGCGACCCCGTGGTCCGCCGGCGCCTGGATCTCGAAGCCGAGCCGCCTGGCCGCCGCCAGCAGATGTTCGGCCCGGTCGGGGACTTCCTGAGGCTTGCGCATCTTGCCGCGCGAGAAATAGGTCTGCGGCTGATGACGCAGCTGATCGTCGTGAAAGAATGTCTTCATCGATGTTGTCCTTGTTTTTCCGCCATCCGTTTCCAGGTGCTGTCTGAAAAGTCGACGAGCGAAGGCCAGGCAAGGCAAAAATCGGCGAAAGCGGACCGGGCTGGCGCTCCAGTTTACAGGGTGTAAATGAGCATTTTGACCGGGCTGGCGCTCCAGCCGATTTTTAACGCCGCATGGGCGAGCGCAGTACTTTTCAGACAGTGCCTAGTTCAATAACCCGCGTGGCGATCCACGACGCTTATCGGCAGCTGGCCGCCATCCAGCCGCGCCATCGCCTCGGCGACTTCCTGAGCCACCTGGGTCGGTGTCGAATCGCAGGCATCGTGCGGGGTCACGACGATCCTGTCGTGGTGCCAGAAGACGTGGTCGGTGGGCAACGGCTCGATGGCGAAGACATCCAGCGACGCCGCCGAAAGCTGACCGCTATCGAGCGCCGCGAGCAGGTCGGCCTCGACCAGATGTTCGCCACGGCCGACATGGATCAGCACCGCGCCCGAAGGCAGTCGCGAGAACAGCTCGGCATTCAGGATGTCGCGGGTTTCCGGCGTCAGCGGCAGCAGGTTGATCAGAATCTCGCTGCGAGCGGCAAGTCGATCAAGACCGCCGTCACCACTGAAACCCGCCACGCCCTCCGGCAGGTTGCGCCCGCTGCGCGAGTAGATGACGACATCGTAATCCAGCGCCTTGAGCGCGCGTGCCGTGGCACTTCCCATCTTGCCCGCGCCGAGCAGGCCGATACGAATCTCGTGGGCATAGCGCTTGGGCAGGCGTTCCCAATGCGCCAGGCGTTGATGAGCGAGATAGTCGCCGAAGCGGCGGTGGTGCCACAGCACGTGCCAGGTCACGAAGCCGGCCATCATCTGAGCCTGGGAGTCGCCCGCGATGCGCATGAGGGGGACATCGCTGGGCAGACTCGCGCTGGCCAGAATGCCGTTGACGCCCGCCGCGATCGACGAGACCAGACGCAGGTTGGGATAGGGTCGGAAATCCTCGGCGCCCGGATCCCAGGCCAATGCGAAGGTGATCGCCTCGGGATCGGCGACATCCTGGGGCAATGCCAGACGAAACTGCGGCGTCACCTGCTCGAACGCCGCGATGTATTCGGTCATGATCTCCGGAGAGCCCAGCAATACGCCCAGCACTATGCCCTGACTCTGCGTAACTTCGTGCGTTTCGAGCGCGCCGGTAGAAGCGCTAGAGCGCTCGGTATCCATCGTCTTCATTCTCGATCCTTTATCCTGATCTCTTGCCCTCGATCTCTTTTCCTTGATCCAGGAGTCGTTCGGCGACTTAAACGGCAGCGGCCCTGGCCGGCTCGGCGTGATGCGCGCGTCCGGGAATCGCTGCCAGCAGCTCGCGGGTGTAGGCGTGCTGCGGTGACAGGAAGATTTCCGTGGCACTGCCATGCTCGACGATCCTGCCCTTCTGCATCACGATCAACCGGTCGCAGATCTGGGCAGCGACGCGCAGATCGTGAGTAATGAACAGCAGCGACAGCTCGAACTCCTTCTTCAACGTGTCGAGCAGCTTCAGCACCTGGGCCTGGATCGAAACGTCCAGCGCCGAGACGGCTTCGTCGGCCACGATCAATTCGGGGTTGAGAGCGAGCGCCCGGGCGATGCCGATACGCTGGCGCTGGCCGCCAGAAAATTCATGCGGATACCGCTCGGCGGCGCTGGCGTCGAGCCCCACCGTTGCCAGCAGCTCGCGTGCCTGCTTCATCGCCTCGGCCTTGGCCACGCCGTTGGCGATGGGGCCCTGGGCGATCGCCATGCCGACGCGAATGCGCGGGTTGAGCGAGGCGTAAGGGTCCTGAAACACCATCTGGATACGACGGCGGTGCTCACGCAGCTCGCGCCCTTCCAGCGCGCGCAGGTCGACATCGTTGAGCCGGATCTCGCCGCTGTCGGGCGTATTCAGACCCACGATGCAGCGTCCCAGGGTCGACTTGCCCGAGCCCGATTCACCGACGACACCCAGCGTCTCGCCCTTGTCCACGGTGAAATCGATGCCCTCGAGCGCCACCACCTCGCGCTTGGGCTGGAACCAACCGCCGCTGGACCGGTAGACCTTGTCGAGCCCCTTCACCGACAGCAGCGGCTTGGCCTGGGCCTCGTCCCGGCTCGGCGGCACGGCGTCGCCGGGTATCGCCTCGATCAAGGCGCGGGTGTATTCGTGCTGCGGGTTGTCGAGTACCTCGCTAGCGCTGCCCATCTCGACGATCCTGCCTTCGCGCATGACGCAGACACGATCGGCGATCTCGGCCACCACGCCGAAGTCGTGGGTAATGAACATGACCGCCATGCCATGACGCTGCTGGAGATCCTTCACCAGATGCAGAATCTGCGCCTGGGTGGTGACGTCCAGTGCCGTGGTGGGCTCGTCGGCGATCAGCAGCTCCGGCTCGAGCGCCAGCGCCATGGCGATCATCACCCGCTGACGCTGGCCGCCGGAAAGCTCGAACGGATAGGCGCGCAGCGCGGCTTCAGGGTCGGGCAGACGCACCTCCTCGAGCAGCGCCAGCGCTTTCTCCTTGCGCGTTCTGGGCGTCAGCAGCCCGTGCGCCTCGAACACCTCGGCGATCTGCTCGCCGACCCGCATCAGCGGGTTGAGCGCGGTCATCGGCTCCTGGAAGATCATGCCGATGCGCCGGCCACGCAGGGCGCGATGGCTGATCTCGTCCATCGCCAGCAGGTCCTGGCCGTCGAACAGCGCCCGCCCCCGGGAAGCATGCACGCCGGTCGGGAGCAGCCCCATGACGGCATTCGCGGTCATCGACTTGCCGGAACCAGACTCGCCGACGACGCAGAGGATCTCGCCGGCGCTCAGATCGTAGCTGACGTTATCGACGGCGTAGAGCCGATCGGCGCCATCCGGCAGCGTCAGCGCCAGACGGTCGATACGTAGTAATGGCTCACTCATGATCGACTCCAGGGGACAGGGCATTCATCCGCGAACGGCTTCGAAAACGCGGTGCGCGCGCCGCAGGAGAAGCGGCATGACGGGCTGTCGGCGTCAGCGCGACGCCGTGAAAAAGTCGTGCAGTCATGGGTTGCCGTTCCTTAACGTTGCCGCGCCAGTTGAGGGTTCAACGCATCGTCCAGCCCTTCGCCGACCAGATTGAGCGCGAGCACGGTCAGCAGGATCGCCACGCCCGGAATCACCGACAGCCACCATGCCTGACGCATCACCGTGCGCGCGGCGCCAATCATGTAACCCCAGGACATGGTGTCCGGATCGCCCAGGCCGAGAAACGACAGCGACGACTCGAGCAGAATCGCCGTCGCCACCATCAGCGACGCCAACACGATCACCGGTGACAGCGTGTTGGGCAGGATCTGCTTGATGATGATGTCGCGATGGGTCTGGCCGACCAGTCTGGCCGCTTCGACGTATTCGCGATGCTTGATCGACAGGAACTCGCCGCGCACCAGACGCGCCACCGGCGGCCAGCTGACGATGGCGATCGCCAGCACGATCGAGACGGTACTCGGCTCCATGATCGCCACCAGCACGATCGCCAGGGCGAAATTGGGAATGGTCTGGAAGAACTCGGTGAAGCGCATCAGCGCATCGTCGATCTTGCCGCCAAAGTAGCCCGCCAGCGCCCCCAGCGGCACGCCGATGGCAAGCGCCACCACGGTGGAAATCAGCCCGATCAGCAGCGACACCCAGGCGCCGTGGGCGAGCCCGGCGGCGACGTCGCGCCCCATGACATCGGTGCCGAGCCAGAACCCGGAGACTTCACCGGGCGCCAGGAACGGCCGCTGCACCATGCGCCATGGCGAGTCGGGATAGAGGAACGGCGCCAGCAGGGCCAGCAGTACCACCAGCCCCAGAATTACCAGCCCCCCCAAGGCACCACGATTCTGGGCGAAGCGTTTGAAGAAACTCATGCGGCCTCCTTGATGCGTGGATCGGCGAGTCGATAGATCACGTCGGTCAGCATGTTGAACAGGATCACCAGCAGCGCGCAGAAGAAGAAAATCCCGAGCAGCAGGTTGTAGTCACGCTGCATCAGCGCTTCGTACATCAGCCGGCCGATGCCGGGCCAGGCGAAGACGGTCTCGGTGAGTACCGCACCGCCCACCATCTGCCCGGCCTGCAGACCGGCCAGAGTGATGATCGGCAGCAGCGCGTTGCGCAGAATATGGCGACGCTGGATGATGCCGGGCGCCAGCCCCTTGGCACGGGCCGTCTTGACGAAATCCTGCTGCGAGACGCTGAGCATCGAGGTGCGCGTCATGCGGGTGTAGACCGCCATGAAGAACAGCCCCAGCGTCAGCGCCGGCAGGATCAGGTGCACCGCGACGTCACCGGCATGGACCAGCCCGGTATAGCCGGCGCCCACCGTCGAGTAGCCATAGGCCGGCAGCCAGTCGAGCGCTACCGAGAACACCAGTACCGCCATCATCGCCACCCAGTAGAGCGGCGTGGCGTAGAACAGCAGCGACAGTCCCATGATGATCGACCCCGAGGGCCGTTTGGCACGCATCGCCGCCAGCGTGCCGGCCAGGATGCCCAGCGACAGCGAGATCACGAAGGCCGCACCGGTCAGCAGCAGCGTCGCCGGCAACCGGTCCAGAATCAGATCGAGCACCGGCATCTGCTGGCGGTAGGAGTAGCCGAAGTCGAGCTGCAGCACGCCGCTCATGTAGCGCCACAGCTGCACCGGCAGCGGCTGGTCGAGACCGAAGCGCTCGCGCAGATCGTCCAGGAACTGCTGATCGGTGGCGCCGGCCTCGCCGGCCATGACCGCGGCCGGGTCGCCGGGTGCAGCGTGAATCAGGAAGAAATTGAACACCAGGATCGCCAGCAGCACGATGACCGCCTTGATGATGCGACCCAGGATCAGAGAGACATAAGGCATGAATACCACTCCGCAGCGGGACACCGGCAGCCCACGAACCACCGGTGCCGTTCTTACCTATCGCTTAAGGAAGCGCTGAATAAATCGCCGAGCATGATGGAGCGCAAGGCGCCCGGAACGGAGAAGGCGAGACATAACTTGGAGTTAGGCGAGCCTTGACCGGGCTGGCGCACCAGTACCGCGTAACGATGCGATCCGCATGCGCAGGCATTTAGTCATTGCTTCCCGACTGCTCGATCCAGGCGTTCTTGAAGCCGTCGTTGAGGCCGATCCCCGTGGTGATCAGATCATGCACGTTGCAGCGATAGATGGTCGGCTGGGCCAGCTCCATGATCCACGCCAGCGGCACGTCGTCGTGCAGGATCTGCTGCACTTCGTCGTACATCGCCTGACGTTTTTCCGGATCGTTCTCCACCGCCGCGTTGGCGAATAGTTCGTCGACCTTCGGGTTCGCGTAGCCCTCGACGTTGTTCCAGGGCGACCCCTTGGCGATGTTGCTGGAAATGTAGGTGCGCGCGATGCCCAGTGACGGATCGCCATACTGGAAGAGATAGGTAAAGGCGATGTCGTAGTCCCAGTCGCTGATCTTCTGGTTCCAGCCTGCCACGTCGGAAGATTCGGTCTCGACGTTGATGCCCACGTCCTCGAGATTCTGACGCACGGCCTCGCCCCAGCGGGTCCAGGTTTCACCGTAGGGCAGCGGCAGCAGGCGCACCGGCTCGCCGTCGTAGCCCATCTCGTCGAGCAGTTCCTCGGCCTTGTCCGGATCGTAGGGATAAGGTTCGAGATCATCGTCGTGCGAGGCCAGCGTCGAGTTGAACGGACCGCTCGGCACCTTGCCCAGGCCGTTCCATAGCACGTTCCTGGCGAATTCCCGATCGAGGGCGTACATCACCGCCTGGCGGAAACGCTTGTCGGCGGTCGGCCCCTCGCGGTTGTTGAGCCACAGCATGGCGAACGGGTTGAAATATTCGTTCCCCGATTCCGTCATGCAGCTGCCTTCCATCTCGGCAAGACGCGGGATGTCGAAGTTCTCCACCGAACCCGCCGGCATGATATTGAGCGTGCCGTTCTCATAGGCTGCCGCGCGGGACGCCGCATCCGGAATCACGTGCCAGTAGATCTTGTCGAGATAGGGCTTGCCGGCTTCGTAGTAGTCCGGGTTCTTGCCCAGCTCGATCACCGAGCCGCGATCCCACTTGGCGAATTCGAACGGGCCGGTGCCGATAGGATGGTTGTTGGCCGGATTGTTGTAGAAATCGGTGCCTTCGTAGATGTGCTTGGGCACCATTGGCAGCGTGCCGACCTCGAAGGCCTGGATGAAGGCCGGGAACGGCTGCTTGAGGGTAAAGACGACGGTGTTGTCATCCGGTGCCTCGATGCTCTTCACATGGTCGAGAATCGCCCGGGTGCGGGGGTTGGTCTCGCGCAGGAAGACGTCGGCGGAGAACACGACGTCGGCGGACGTGAAGGCCTCGCCGTCGTGCCACTTCACGTCCGGATGGAGGTGGAAAGTGTAAGTCAGGCCGTCATCGCTGATCTCCCACGACTCTGCCAGTTGCGGCATCGGCTCGAGATCGGTGTCGTAGCGCAGCAGGCTTTCGAAGATGTTGCCGGCGACGCGCTGGGTGGGCGCGTTCTGTACCAGCGGCAGCATCAAGCCCGGCGGCTCCGGCTGGATGGCGACATTGGCGACGCCGCCGGCTTGCGGGGTTTCCTGCGCCGAGGCTGGCGCAGCCAGAGTCACCAACAAGGCGGCCGCCGTCAGACGGCCGGTCACGGACGATAGCAGGGTCATGGCAGGTCTCTTGTGTTATTGGATTTGTTGAATCTTCAACCGCTGGCAGAGCGACGATCGGCATCACCGCTCTGCTCGATAATCACAGTGACTGATGGCAGCGCGCGAAGGTCAGGCCGGGGCGCGTAGCCAAGCGAAAATCGGCGAAACGGACCGGGCTAGCGTTCCATTAGATTTTTAACGCCGTATGCCCGAGCGCTTTCTTGTCTCCAATTCGGTTCAGCCCTCGAAATCGGGCTGAATGCGCTTCAACAAGCGCAGGTACGCCTCCCACTCCGGATCGTGATCGACCACGCCGTGATCCGCATCCCACTGCTCGTACTGGCGGGCGGTATGCTCGGCCAGGGCCGGGTCGACCCGGCGGATCTCCATGCCGCTGCCCATCAGGGCGAGCTGCGCCTGGCAACTGCGCTCCAGGTTGTACATGCGCCGGAACGCTTCCCCCACCGTGCGCCCGCACACCAGCATGCCGTGGTTGCGCAGCACCATGATCGGCTTGTCGCCGAGATCGGCCACCAGGCGTTCACGCTCGGCCAGATCCAGCGCGATGCCCTCGTAGTCGTGATAGGCGGTGCGGCCGTGAAACTCCATCGACCATTGATTGAGCGGTAGCAATCCTTCTTCCAGGCAGGAGACCGCGACGCCGGCCACCGAATGGGTATGCAGCACGCAGTGTACGTCCGGGCGCGCGGCATGGATCGCGCTGTGGATGGTGAAGCCGGCCTTGTTGATACCCGCGCTCTCCGGATCGTCGATCAAGTTGCCCTCGAGGTCGATCGTCACCAGATTGGCGGCCGTCACTTCCTCGAAGCGATAGCCGTAAGGGTTGATCAGGAAGTGCTCCTTGCCAGCCTCGGCCCGCGCGGAAATATGCGTGTAGATGCTGTCATCCAGGCCGAAGTGGGCAATCAGGCGGTAGGCAGCCGCCAGGTCACGGCGCGCATCGGATTGCGCTGCGCGCGTCGGGGCATCGGTGGTCATGTCCATTGTCGGTCTTCTCCGGAAGCTTCGGCTTTTTCTCTGTGGCGGCATGTCCGTGCGGTGTATGCGTGGCGATATATCCGTGGCGATATAAATACCGTACGCCCTGAGGGCGTTCGACGGCATCTGCCATGGCGCCATGAACCAGCGTTGCGCTCGTCATCACCACCAGCTTGCCCCTAACCTATCAGGCAATTTCCAAACTGTCGACACTCGACAGTCGACCCTCAGCGCGATTTAAGCGATAGTGCAACGGTCGGTAACCGCCAGCCAAACGAGATGACATGACGACGACCACGCGGGGATTTGCCACCATCCAGCAACGCGATCTGGTCAACCAGATCGCCGACATGCTGACCGAGGCCCTGTTGAAGGGAGACTTCGCGCCGGGTGCGCATCTGGCCGAAGCGCAACTGGCGCGAGACTTCGGCGTCAGCCGAGCGCCGGTTCGCGAGGCGGCCCGCCTGCTGGAGAGCCGCGGCATGCTGGTGTCGCAGCCGCGACGCGGCTTCTTCGTGCGCACCTTCAACGCCGCGGAGCTCGACGACGTCTACGACCTGCGACTGTGCCTCGAGCGTCACGCCATTCGCCTGCTTGCCGGCAAGCTGACCACGGAGATGGAAACGGCGCTCAACGCCCAGCTCGAGACCATGCGCCGGGTCGCCCGGGAAGGCACCGCCGTGCAGCAGATCGAGGAAGATGTCGCTTTTCACCGCATGCTGTGCGAGTTCAGCGGCAATCAGCGGCTGGTGCGGGTATTCGACGAGCTGTGTCACGAGATGCGCTTCTGCATCCTGCTGATCGGCCAGCTCTACGATGACGCCCTGCGCGTCGCCGATACCCACGAGCCGATCATCGAAGCGCTGCGCACGCGGGATCCCGACGCCTGTGAAGCCGCGCTCGACTATCACATCGGCATCGCCCAGCAGCGGGTCGGAGAGATGTTTCGGCAGCGGGAGGGGCTCTGATCAAGCGATCGTCAATCTGGCACCCGGGTCTGGCATTGGCTGCTTGGGGAGGTAGGATGAAGCCTTCTCTCGATCTGGGCTCCCCATCCCATGCCTTCCGCCAAACTCAAGACACTGACCCACTGGGTCTTCGACATGGATGGCACGCTGACCGTCGGCGTGCATGACTTTCCGGCGATCCGGCGCGAACTGGAGATTCCGGATGGCGCCGATATTCTGCATCACCTGGAGACGCTGCCCGCCGCCGAGCACAACGCCAAGCACGCCTGGCTGCTAGAGCACGAACGGGAACTCGCCATGCGTTCCACCGCCGCGACCGGCGCGGTCGAACTGGTTCAGGCGCTCTGCGAGCGCGGCTGCCGCCTCGGCATTCTGACCCGCAACGCCAAGGAGCTGGCGCACATCACGCTGAAAGCGATCGGCCTGGGCGACTGTTTTGCCGCCGACGAGGTGCTCGGTCGCGACGAGGCGCCGCCCAAGCCGCACGCCGGCGGGCTCGATCATTTCATCCGCCGCTGGCAAGTGGCGCCCTCGCAGGTCGTGATGGTGGGCGACAGCCGGCTGGATCTCGAATGTGGTCGGGCCGCCGGTACCCGCACGATTCTGGTCAACGTGGCGGAGAACCGCTGGCCGGCACTCGCCGATTGGCATCATCAGGATTGCCGGCAGCTGCTGGCGCAGCTCTGAACTTCGATTCTTGCGGGGCGTGCGTTACCCAGCGCGCGCTTCTATGTTTTACCGGCTCTTCCTTTACCGGCTCCGTGCCGGCTTGATGACTTTCCCGCCCCGCTCCTTGTCTCGCCTCGTTCTTCTTTTTGCGTCTGTCCTTTGCGTTTGTCGCCGTTGCTCGACTTCACAGCCGAATCAACCAGTGCTATACATCGAAACCAAGGGAACACTGTTTAACCAAGGTATAAGAAGCAATCGTGCTAACGGTTCGCTATCGAAGCAACGCAATAGCGGACGATATCAAATCCGCGGCTCTGCCGCCGTTTCCCTGTCGATCGAGGAAAGTCATATGCCGAGGCTGATGCACCGCCGCTGGATGCTCCTGGCGACCGCCGCGCTGGTTTTGCTGTCGATGTCCGCCAGCGCGCAGGACACCGGGAAAGACGTGAGCCAGGACAAGTTCAAGGCCGTGACCACCTTCACGGTGATCGCGGACATGGCGCAGAACGTGGCCGGGGACGCGGCCATCGTCGAGTCGATCACGCGGCCGGGCGCCGAGATCCACAATTACGCGCCGACCCCGCGCGACATCCTCCGCGCCCAGGATGCGGACATGATCCTGTGGAACGGGCTCGATCTGGAACGCTGGTTCGAACGCTTCTTCCGCAATCTCAGCGATGTCCCGAGCGTCGTCGTGTCTGATGGCATCGAGCCGATCGGCATCGCCGAGGGCCCGTATGACGGCAAGCCCAACCCGCATGCGTGGATGTCGCCGACGAGCGCGTTGGTCTACGTCGACAACATCCGCGATGCATTCGTCGAACACGACCCCGCCCATGCCGCGATCTACCGCAACAACGCCGAGCGCTACAAGCACGAGATCGAAGCCGCCGTCGCGCCCATCCGCGAGTCGCTGGCGCGGATCCCGGAGCAGGATCGCTGGCTGGTGACGAGCGAAGGCGCGTTCTCCTATCTGGCGCGGGATTTCGGCCTGCGCGAACGCTATCTGTGGCCGATCAACGCCGATCAGCAAGGCACGCCACAGCAGGTTCGCGAGGTCATCGATGTGATCCGCGCCAACGACATTCCGGCGATCTTCAGCGAGAGCACCGTCTCCGACAAGCCGGCGCAGCAGGTCGCCCGCGAGACCGGCATTCGTTATGGCGGCGTGCTCTACGTCGACTCGCTCAGCGAACCCGACGGCCCGGTGCCGACCTATATCGACCTGCTGCGCGTCACTTCGGAGACGATCGTGAAAGGCCTGACCCGAGGGGCTTCGTCATGACGAGACATGCCGACACGACGGCCGAGACGACGATCACCAGCCCCGAGCAGACATCCGTCGATCGTGAAAAGGCCGGCGCCGGCATCCGCGTCGCCGATGCCGCCGTGACCTACCGCAACGGCCACACCGCGCTGCGCGATACCAGCTTCGAGATTCCCACCGGCACGATCACCGCGCTGGTGGGCGTGAACGGTTCCGGCAAGTCGACGCTGTTCAAGGCGATCATGGGCTTCGTGCGTCTGGCCCGGGGCGAGATACGCGTGCTGGGCCTGCCAGCGCGCGAAGCACTCAAGCGCAACCTGATCGCCTACGTGCCGCAGTCGGAAGAGGTCGACTGGAACTTCCCGGTGCTGGTAGAGGACGTGGTGATGATGGGGCGCTACGGCCACATGGGGATGCTGCGGATCCCCAAACGCGCCGACCACGAGGCGGTCGCCACCGCGCTGGAACGCGTCAACATGAGCGAGTTCCGCCAGCGCCAGATCGGCGAGCTCTCCGGCGGCCAGAAGAAGCGCGTCTTCCTGGCCCGCGCGCTGGCCCAGGACAGCCGGGTGATCCTGCTCGACGAGCCGTTCACCGGTGTCGACGTCCAGACCGAAGATCAGATCATTCAACTGCTGCGCGAGCTGCGCGCCGAGGGCCGGGTGATGCTGGTCTCGACCCACAATCTCGGCTCGGTGCCGGAGTTCTGCGACCGGACGGTGATGATCAAGGGCACGGTACTCGCCCACGGCCCCACCGACGAGATCTTCACCCAGCGCAACCTGGAACGCGCCTTCGGCGGCGTGCTGCGCCATTTCGTGCTCGATCAGTCCCAGCCGGCCGGCGCGTCCCCCCACGCCGTGGGCGTGTTCACCGACGACGAGCGACCGCTGGTGCTGCAGAACGGCATCGCCGCGCGGCGCCAAGGCGGCGAGGGAGTCCCCCGCTGATGGAAGCCCTGCTCATGCCTTCCGGCCTGCTGCTGGAGCCCTTCGGCTATGGCTACATGCGCAACGCCATGTGGGTGTCGGCGCTGGTCGGTGGCGTCTGCGCGTTTCTCTCCTGCTACCTGATGCTCAAGGGCTGGTCGCTGATCGGCGATGCGCTGTCGCATTCGATCGTGCCCGGCGTCGCCGGCGCCTACATGCTGGGCCTGCCGTTTTCGCTCGGCGCCTTCCTTGCCGGCGGGCTCGCCTCGGCGGCGATGCTGTTTCTCAATCAGCGCAGCAAGCTGAAAGAGGACGTCATCATCGGGCTGATCTTCTCCTCGTTCTTCGGCCTGGGGCTGTTCATGGTCTCGCTGTCGCCGACCTCGGTGAACATCCAGACCATCGTGCTCGGCAACATCCTGGCGATCACGCCCGCCGACACGCTGCAACTGGTGGCGATCGGCGTGGCGTCGCTGGTCATCCTGCTGGCCAAGTGGAAGGATCTGATGGTGACGTTCTTCGACGAGAGCCACGCCCGCTCGATCGGGCTCAACCCCACCGCGCTCAAGATCCTGTTCTTCACCCTGCTGGCGGCATCGACCGTCGCGGCCCTGCAGACGGTAGGCGCCTTTCTGGTGATCTGCATGGTCATCACCCCGGGAGCCACGGCCTACCTGCTGAGCGACCGCTTCCCGCGACTGCTGGTCATCGCGGTGGCGATCGGCACGCTGACCAGCTTCGTTGGCGCCTACGCCAGCTATTTTCTCGACGGCGCCACCGGCGGCATCATCGTCGTACTGCAGACGTTTATCTTCCTGATCGCGTTCGCCTTCGCGCCCAAGCACGGCATGCTGGCGGCAAGACGCCGTGCCGCGGCGTCGCTGGCTCGTGAGCCAACGCGCCAGCCGCTATCGCCAGCGCCTCTATCAGAATCGCAAGCGCCCGACAGGGAGCCGCACTCATGAGCTGGCTCGATACGCTGCTGATGCCGTTCCAGTTCGGCTTCATGGTCAACGCCATGATCATCGCCGTGCTGGTCACCGTGCCGATGGCCCTGCTCTCCTGCTTTTTGGTGCTCAAGGGCTGGTCGCTGATGGGGGATGCCATCTCCCATGCCGTCTTCCCGGGCGTGGTGATTGCCTATCTCGTCGGCATTCCCTACGCCATCGGCGCCTTCATCGCCGGCATGTTCTGCGCCGTCACGACCGGCTTCCTCGAGGAGAACAGCCGGATCAAGCAGGACACGGTGATGGGCATCGTCTACGCCGGCATGTTCGGTGTCGGCCTGGTGCTCTACGTCAAGATCCAGACGACGGTGCATCTCGACCACATCCTGTTCGGCGACATCCTCGGGGTCGCCTGGCGCGATATTGGGGAATCGGCGCTGATCGCCCTGATCACCGTCGGTATCATCGGCCTGAAGTGGAAAGACTTCCTGCTCCACGCCTTCGACCCGACCCAGGCCCGGGCGGTGGGCCTGCGAACCCGGGCACTGCACTACGGCCTGCTCTGCCTGATCTCGCTGACCATCGTCGGCGCCCTGAAAGCCGCCGGGATCATCCTCGCCATCGCACTGCTGATCGCGCCCGGCGCCATCGCCTTCCTGCTGGCCTGTCGCTTCGCCACCATGCTGCTGCTCTCGGTGACACTGTCCGCCATCATCGCCTTTCTCGGCGTCTATCTCTCGTTCTTCATCGACAGCGCACCGGCCCCGACCATCGTGCTGCTGTTCTCGATCGTCTTCGGCATCGCCTTCGTCGTTTCCAGCCGGCGTACGGCGAGAAGGGAGGCGAACGCGGCCGGAGGCTCATGATCGCTTGCTGGCAAATAGCGTCCATTCACGACGACAGCCATGTACCAGACAAGTTACCCCGACATAGCTGCAACCTGAAAAGCCGCTGTGAAAAACAGCGGCACAATGGATCTTTTTGATATTTAAAGCAGAGAGAATGGCTAACTGTGCTTTTTAAGCGTTTCGGAAAAGAGCTCCCCGGAGATAGCCCAGTCATCCATTTTTACATCATTGAAAATGACGTAGACATACTGCGGGTCGACGTTGCCATGCTGAACGATTGCATCGGTCACGGCTTTGGCAATCGCGGCCTTTCCTTCATCACGCCCTTCGAACATCTGGATATTTACGACAGGCATAGCATTCTCTCCAATGGCAAAATCAATGGTCAAACTCAGGGTGAGTAGGACCTTAGACGTGAAGAGGTTTTTGATAAAGGCATTGCTGGGCGACTCAGAGTAGAACGAAACACTACAATCGATTGGCGGGCCTGAACGAGTGCCTTTGCGATCAACATTACCGCTTGTGAAACAAACCGAGCAGACTTCTCTTGGTATTATCAAAACTGGACTTACCGATACATAACCACGCCATGCCGAGCCCAGGATCACGAAGCTCAATCAAACGCATTGGATTGCGCCATCGAGAACAGCTCGTCTATCACGAAGCGAACACCCGGCAATAGATATCGTGAGCGCGGCCATATAATGTTCAATTCGATGGGGGCAGGTTCCAGTTCTGGAAGAATTTTGATCAGCTGCCCCCGGTCGATCTTGGGGCGCAATAGTGGTTCAGGAAACTGAATGATACCTGCGCCCGCAACGCAGGCGTCGACCATGGCATCGCCGTCGCTTATCTGATGAAAAGGGGTAGGCTTGAACCTGATGTCACGTCCGTTGATATCTTTTACCAGCCAGCTTAGCGGCGCCCCTTTCCGCCACGCCATGATCAACCTGTGTGAGTCCAACGCTTCCAGGGTTTCTGGGATGCCATGCTTCTCCAGGTATTCCGGAGCGGCACAGATCGCCAGCCTCTGATGGTTGAGTCTTTTGGCAACTAGGTCGGTACTATCTTTCACGATGCCGTAACGGATAGCCAGGTCGAAGCCGGCATCAACAGGATCGATGATCTGGTCGTTGAATGTGATCGTCAGCTTCAGTTGAGGGTGGTGTTCAGCCATCTGCAGCAGAACGGGCATCAGGATCGAACGTCCGAAAAATGCCGGCACATCGATTCGAACGGTACCGGCGGGTTCAATCGCCTTCGAATGCAACGCCCTTTCCGCGTCTCGAAGGGTTTCCAGGGCAGTCAAACAGCTCGCCAGATAGGCCTCCCCCTCCGTCGTTAAACTGTTTTTCCGCGTGGTTCGGTGAAAAAGCTGCGTCCCCAACCTCTGCTCCAGCTGGGTAATACTCTTTCCGATAGCCGACTTCGTGATGCCCAGCCGCTCTGCAGCTTCTGTAAAGCTTTGGCTATCTGCCGCAGTGACGAAATGCACGATACCGCGGAAAGAGTCGGGAGAAGGTAGGTCTTGCATCTATGAGCTCTCTGCAGGGTGGCGAGCGCCGCCTGTCCGCGGCACTCGACGACACCATCATGGCAGGAGGCTCGCACGCATGACAGCCCCTCACGACGACACCCTGCTCGAACGCCGCCTACGCCTGCTCGGCGCCTCCTATCGGCTGTTCTACGACGAGCCGTTCCATCCGGTACGCGGTGACGGCGTGTGGCTCTTCGATCGCCATGGCGCGCGCTGGCGGATTCGCTCGCGGGATGAGACACGTCCCGCTAGGCTGATCGAGAAGTCGGCGGGCTGCCACCCGGCCCGCCACAGCCCGTCTCAACGCGAGGAACCAGAGATGCCCAACGACGCCCCCGTGGTCATGGTCAGCGGTGCCAATCGCGGCATCGGTGCCGCCATTGCCGAGACCCTTCACGCCGCCGGCTGGCGTGTCAGCCTCGGCTGCCGGACGGAGCCCGCCGAACGCCCGGAGCGCAATGACTGGCTGGTCTGCCACTACGATGCGCTGGATTCTCAGAGCGCCCGATCCTGGGTCGAGGAGACGGTACGCGTGTTCGGCGGTATCGATGCGCTGGTCAACAACGCCGGCATTCTCAGCCGCGCCTCGGTGCTGGAAGCGGACAGCGACGAATTCGACCGGGTCATGGCGGTCAACGCCAAGGCGCCGATGCTACTGACGCAGCAGGCCTGGCCCCACCTCGTCGCCGCCGAACGCGGCAAGGTGGTGTCGATCGTGTCGCTCTCGGGCAAGCGGGTGCGCTCGGCGGGGTCGGGGCTCTACGCCATGAGCAAGTTCGCGGCACAGGCGTTCGTCCACGGCCTGCGTCACTGCAGTGCGGAGACGCGTGTGCGCGCCACCGCGATCTGCCCCGGTTTCGTCGCCACCGACATGGCCGCTGGCGCCGATATCGATGCCGAGGAGGTCACCCAGCCCGAGGATGTCGCACGCATCGTTCGCCTGCTGCTGGAACTGCCACCATCGGCCAGCATCGCCGAAGTGCCGGTCAACTGGCGGATCGAGGACACGGTCTAGCGTTCGAGAGCGGAAAGCATTGAACGGTGAGGCGGACCGAGAGAAAGGGCGCCAAACAACATCGCATCCGAATACATCACGCCCCGTATCGCAGCAGCGATACGGGGCGTGGTCGATGCGATCAGCGCGGCGCTCGAAGGCGTTGTTACCGGCTCATTCGAACAGCTGCTTGAGCGTATGCGGCTGGCTGCGCAGATACTGCTTCGGCGCGTGGACGCTGGCGCCGAGCCTGGCGGCGGCGTGCCACGGCCAGCGCGGATCGTAGAGCATGCCGCGTGCCAAGGCGACGGCGTCCGCCTCGCCGCTGAAGACGATACCTTCGGCCTGCTCCGGCTCGGTAATCAATCCCACCGCGATCACCGGCATGGCGACTTCCTGCTTCATGCGGCGCGCGAACGGTACCTGATAGCTGGGGCCGACATCGAGCGCCTGGCGCGGATCGAGACCACCGCCGGAGCAATCGATGAAGCTGCAGCCACGGGCATCGAGCGCACGAGCCAGTACGACACTCTCCTCCAGATCCCAGCCGCCTTCGACCCAGTCGCTGCCGGAGATGCGAATGCCCACCGGCTTCTCGCTCGGGAAGACCTCGCGAACGGCATCGAAGATCTCGAGAATCAACCGCATGCGGTTTTCGAGGCTGCCGCCGTACTGGTCGTCTCGCTGGTTGGAGATCGGCGACAGGAACTCGTGCAGCAGATAGCCGTGGGCGGCGTGCAGCTCGATCAGTTCGAAGCCGAGACGGTCGGCGCGCCTGGCCGCGGCAACGAAGTCTGCCTTGAGCCGTTCGATGTCGTCGAGGCTCATCGCCTGCGGCGGACGCTGATCGTCCTGATACGCAACCCCGGACGGTGCCACGGTCTGCCAGCCGCCCTCCTCGAGCCCCAGTTGCGCACCGCCTTCCCACGGTGCCTGGCAGGAGGCCTTGCGGCCGGCGTGGCCGAGCTGGATGCCGATCGGCATCGGCGAGTGGGCACGCACGGACTCGAGCATGCGCGCCATCGCCTGTTCATTGTCGTCCGAATAGAGCCCCACGTCGCCCGGCGTGATCCGCCCTTCCGCCGCGACCGCCGACGCCTCAATCACCAGCAGCCCGGCGCCGGAGAGCGCCAGGTTTCCGAGGTGAATGGTATGCCAGCCGGTCATGTTGCCATGCGTATCGGCGGAGTACTGACACATTGGCGAAATGATGATGCGATTGGAAAGTTCCAGCTCGCCGAGCGTAAGCGGCGTGAAAAGCTTGGGGGATGCCATGAACGCGTTCCTGAGATGAATGATGGCAAAAATGTAGCTGGCTAATAATTGTTTGGCAATGCCTCCCCAGCCGGCAGCCGCGAGAAAATGTCCCGCAGATTCGAGCGGGACCGGCTATTGCCGCCGCCAGGCGGGCCGGAGCAGCAAGGAGCGGGTATCTCAGCCGCGGCCGGCGATGGCGGCGGCCGGCGCGGCTCCCGGATCCTTTTGGGCTTCGAGGTCGTGCAGGGTGGAGGCAACGTGGGCGATGGCACTGACGACGTCGTTGGCCCCGGCGCGAATTCTGTCGATGGCATTGCCCGCTTCCCCCGCCATGCGGACGCCGTTTTCCACGCTGCCCAGACAGGCCTGCATGCCGCCGCTCACCTCCTGGGTGAGGTTGCGCAGGCTGGCGATAGTGGCGGCAATGTCGCGGGTGGCTTGCGAGGTGCGTATCGACAGCTGGCGTACTTCGTGGGACACCACCGCGAAACCCCGACCGTGTTCACCGGCGCGGGCCGCCTCGATGGCAGCGTTGAGCGCCAGCAGGTTGGTCTGCTCGGCGATGTCGCGAATGCTTTCGATCACCGCATTGATGTCGATCGAGCGCTGCGCCAGGGTGTCGAGCTGCTGCGACGTGGTCGCGACCTGACTGGCGATACGACGAATTTCAGTGATGGTCTCGTTGATGATGCGCGAGCCGTCGTTGGCGGAAGTTTCCGTATTCGACGAGATGCGATAGGCCATCCGGGTGCTTTCGTTTTCACGTGTCACGCGGTCGGTGATGTCGGTGGCGAACTTGACCACCTTGTAGAGCCGCCCCTCGACGTCGAAGACCGGGTTGTAGCTCGCTTCGAGCCACAGCGTCCGGCCTTGCTTGTCGAGCCGCTTGAATTGCCCCGTCATGAATTCGCCAGCGTTCAGATGAGCCCAGAAATCGTGGTACTCCTGGCCTGCGGCATAGTCGCGCTCGCAGAAGATCCGATGATGCCTCCCCTGGATTTCGTCGAGTGCATAGCCCACCGTGCCCAGGAAATTGGCGTTGGCGGTGAGGATGTACCCGTCGGGGGTGAACTCGATGATTGCCATGGACCGGTCGATGGCACTGAGCCGGCTGTGCATGTCCTGCTCGTCACGTACCCGCGCGGTAATGTCGATCGCCGTCTTGACCACCCGGATGATCTTGCCGTGTCGATCGATGACCGGGTTGTACGAGGCTTCCAGCCAGAGAACATGGCCGTCGCAAGTCAGGCGTTTGAAGCGTCCGGCAATGAACTCGCCCTGGCGCAGCCGCTCCCAGAAGGTTACGTATTCTTGGCTCGCGACGAGTTCAGGCGCGCAGAGTCGACGATGGTGCTGGCCGATCAGGTCATCGGCACGATAGCCGGTGATATCGAGAAAGTTGGCGTTGGCGGAAAGGATGGTGCCATCGAGAGAGAATTCGATAACGGCCATGGCGCGATGAATCGCGTCAAGCACGGCTTCATGGTGGTGCGGCGAACGAAATAGGGCCATGCCTGCGTTCCTTTTTACGGTTCGCCGAACTCTTTGCGAGTCTTTGGCGGTTCGGTGAGTGCGTGCATGGAATGCCTTATCCTGAGTGCGTTGCCCTTAGTATCGACCGTATTGCCCAAGATTTTAGGCATCGACCGGTGAGGCGCATGGATCACGCAAATCAGAGCCGAGTGACCTGGCGAGAAAGTCGGCGAGCCCGGGCAGTTTTGGTTCGGGAACGGCGCCCGGACCACGCCGGCATGGCGAGACATCATGGCTAGGCATCATGGGAGGCGTGGTGCGTTATCGAAGGAAGGCAGGAAACAAGGCTGGGACGGAAGATGGCCGGGAGAAGCCTCCAGAACCGGGGTGAGCGGTATTGCAAACGCCACCCCGGACAACGCACCGCCGGCATCAGTCCGGCGGCGGCTGGGCGGATTCGCCTCGTTTGATTCGCTTCAACCAGCGCTGCTTGGCGTACTTGCGCAGGTTATGCACGTTGTCGGTCTCGTCGACGATATCCTGCCCCAGGATCGTCTCGATCACGTCTTCCATGGTGATCAGTCCCACCCAGTTGCCGTGGTCGTCGTAGACCACCCGCAGATGGTTGTGGTCCTTGAGCATCGCGGTGAAGACGTGTTCGACGCTATCGGCTTCATCGACGATAGCCACTGGATGCATCAGCGATTTCAGCGTCTCTCCGTCCTCGGCGTGGTAGGTATCGGCCTTGTGCACGTAACCCAGCGCATCCTCGGCACCATCCATGACCGGAAAGCGCGTGAACTGGGTCTTGCCGTAACGCTGATCGAACTCGGCCACGGTCATGTCGGGCGTTACCGTCTCGCACACCGTCCGCGGCGTCATCACGCTCTTCACCGGGATCTCGTGCAGGTTGAGAATGTTGGTGATGGTGCGGGTCTCGTCCGGATCCAGCGCTTTCTCGTCGAGCCCGATACGCGCCAGCGCCTTGATCTCGCCGCGCATGTCGACATCGTTCTCGTTCTTGGCGATACGGTTGGTGATCATCTCGGAGAGCCAGATGAACGGCAGCAGCGTGCGCACCATGATGTTCAGGATACGCGGCAGCAGCGGCGCCAGCGCTCGCCAGTAAGTTGCGCCAATGGTCTTGGGAATGATCTCCGAGAACACCAGAATGCCGAACGTCATCAGCGCCGAGGCGATCGCCACATGGGCGTCGCCGAACACGATCGACACCTGCGCGCCGACGCCGGTGGCACCAACGGTATGCGCGATGGTGTTGAGCGTCAGAATCGCCGCCAGCGGGCGGTCGATGTTGGACTTGAGCTTGTTGAGCTTGTCGTGGAGCTTGGGGCGGGAGTCCTTGAGCTGCGCGATATAGCTTGGCGTCAGCGAAAGCAGCGCGGCCTCCAGCACCGAACAGACAAAGGAGAAACCGATCGAGAGAACGACGAATGCCGTCAGCAGAAACATGGGGGGTCGCTATGTGACTAATGAGGACTCTTTATCCTGACTTGGCGCGCTACTGTCAATGATCCGGAATACATAAAGCCGCCAGCGCCGGTTGGACGCTGGCGGCGGCCAGCCTCAGTGACCGAACTTCTCGTTCTCGCCGACATTCGGCTGGTGGTCTTTCTTCACGTTCGCCTTGGCGAATTCATAGAGCTGGAACGTCTTGCTCTCCCGCGACTGCCAGTGTTCGCCGAAATGGACGTCGATCTCCATCATGGTGAGATCCGGATCCTCCTTGCCGCCGGTAAACCAGGCTGCCACGAACGGGTTCCAGTATTTTTCGATCAGCTCGGGATCATGGTTGAGGCGTGCCGTACCCGACAGGGAGACGTAGATGCCGTCATCCTGATCCGAAAAGGAGAGGCAGACATCCTGATCGGCCTTCGCCTCGAACGTCTTCTCCGCGCTGCGTCGCGTATAGAACCAGAGCTTGCCATCGTAGGCATCCTGCACCAGATGCATGGGGCGGGAGCGCGGCACGCCGTCGTCGAGGGTCACCAACATACCGACCTTGATCTTCTCGATCAGCTTCCAGATCTTCTGCTTGTGTTCGGGACTGGACATCGTTGCCTCCTTGTCAATGTTGCCCTGACCGGGCTCTCATCACGCCATCCGGGCGTGAGCGTCTTGCCGTTTCTGCACTACCTTCCAGCTTTCCAGCACCGTCGTCGCACCCTGCCGATGACGACAAACGGCAATGGCGACTTCCTGCAGCCTAGTCGCGGCTTCCCGGCGGGGCAAACCGCCGCTATTCGTCTCGAAGCCTGACGTTATACTAGTGGCGAACCGCGGTTTCCGCGCCATCACTATTCGCCTCCGAACAAGACGTTGACCATGCCCCCGACTCGCCCCTTCTCTCTCGATCACGCCAGCCTGCTGGACGAACTGGCGGCTACCGACAACCTGTTGATCATCCAGGATCTCGACGGGGTCTGCATGGGGCTGGTCGGCGACCCGCTGACCCGACGCCTGGAACGCCGTTACCTCGATGCCGCGCGCCAGCTCGACGGCCACTTCTTCGTGTTGACCAACGGCGAGCACATCGGCTCGCGCGGGGTGAACGGCATCGTCGAGGCGTTGTTCGAGACGCCCGACCGCGCCGGCGAACAGGGTCGCTATCTACCGGGCCTGGCGGCCGGCGGGGTACAGTGGCAGGACCGCTTCGGCAGCGTCAGCCATCCCGGCGTCACCGACGCCGAACTGGCGTTCCTCGAGGCGTTCCCCGCTCAGGCCGAGGATTTTCTCGACGCGCTGCTGTCCCGGCCGCCTTACGACCTGCCGGCCGAGGTGCGACGCGACCTGATCGCCGCCGCGGTGCTCGACAATCTGGCGTCACCGACACTCAACCTCAACGTCTTCTACCGTCATTGGCGGGAGACTCCCGCGCGCTATCGAGCGCTGCAGATCGCCGTTGCCGACTTCATGCGCGAACGCCTGGAAGCCGCCAGTCTGGCCGGCCTCGACGACGCCTTTTTCATCCACTATGCCCCCAATGCCGGGCGAGACGCGCAAGGCAACGAGCGCCTGCGGGAGAGCGTCGACGATGACAACGATGGCGGCAACGCCGGCACCACCGACTTCCAGCTGATGTTGCGTGGCGCCGTCAAGGAAGTCGGCGTGCTGGTCATACTCAACCGCTACTACCATCGCCATACCGGTCACTACCCGCTGGGCGAAACCTTCAACGCCCGGGAAGCGCCTCGTGACCACGCCGCACTGCTGCAGCTGGCTCGCGAGCATTTCGATCCCGCCCTGATGCCGCGTATCGTCGGTGTCGGGGATACCGTGACCTCGTTCGTCCAGCCGGGCGACCCGCAGGCCGAGCGCCAGCGCGGCGGCAGCGATCGCGGCTTCCTGACCCTGGTCCAGCAGCTGGGAGACGCGTTCGACAGCGGCAACCGGGTGCTCTACGTCGACAGCAGCGGCGGCGAAGTGCGGCGCGCCGGGGTGGATATCGAGCGGCTGTCACGCCATGCCGAGGATCCGGACATCGATGTCTGGCCGGCGCTGGAAGGGATCAGCGATGCCGACGATCCGCTGCGTCTGGACGTGATCTTCCCCGGCGGCCACATCCAGTACATCGATTTCTTCTGCGCGCTGGCCGAACGTCGGGCAAGGCACGGCCCCGCAACCGGCGCCGAACGGTTATGATGGCTGAACGGCGACATACAACACATCAATAAGGAACCTCGAAGAATGCCACTCGAAACACAATCCTACTCCGACGTAAAACTCTACATCGATGGCGAATGGCGCGAAGGCAGCGACGGCCGCCAGATCGATGTGGTCAATCCGGCTACCGGCGAGGTGATCGGCCGGGTCGCACACGCCACCACCGCCGATCTCGACGCGGCCCTGGCCGCCACCGAACGTGGCTTCCAGACCTGGCGCGCCACTTCCGCGTTCGAGCGCTACAAGATCATGCGCAAGGCGGCCGAACTGCTGCGCGAACGCGCCGATGGCATCGCACGGCTGATGACCCAGGAACAGGGCAAGCCGCTGGCCGAGGCACGCGGTGAAACCCTGGCCGCCGCCGATACCATCGACTGGCTGGCAGAGGAGGGTCGGCGTACCTACGGGCGCATCGTGCCGGCGCGGGCAGCCGGCGTCGAGCAGCGTGTCGTCCGCCAGCCGGTCGGCCCGGTCGCGGCCTTCACGCCGTGGAACTTCCCGATCAACCAGGTGGTGCGCAAGCTCTCCTCGGCGCTCGCCACCGGCTGTTCGATCATCGTCAAGGCGCCGGAAGAGACGCCCGCCTCTCCGGCCGAGCTGATTCGCGCCTTCGCCGATGCCGGCGTACCGGCCGGCGTCATCGGTCTGGTCTACGGCGTACCGGCGGAAATCTCCAGCTACCTGATTCCGCATCCAACGATCCGCAAGGTCACCTTCACCGGTTCCACCCCCGTCGGCAAGCAACTGGCCGCCATGGCCGGCGAGCACATGAAGCTCGCCACCATGGAACTGGGCGGCCATGCGCCGGCGCTGGTCTTCGACGATGCCGATGTCGAGCAGGCCGCGCGGCTGCTCGCCGGTTCGAAATTCCGTAACGCCGGCCAGGTCTGCGTCTCGCCGACCCGCTTCCTGATCCAACGCGGCGTGTTCGAAACCTTCCTGGAGCGCTTCGTCGCCCTGGCCCGCGAGGTCAAGGTCGGCAACGGACTCGACCCCGACGTGACCATGGGGCCGCTGGCCAACGAGCGCCGTCGTCCGGCACTGGAAGCCCTGATCGACGATGCCCGCAGCCAGGGCGCGACCGTCCAGCTCGGCGGCAAGGGCTCCGACGGCCCCGGTTATTTCTTCGAACCGACGGTACTGACCGGGCTGACGCCGCAGATGCGTGCCATGAACGAAGAACCGTTCGGCCCGCTGGCACTGCTGGTTCCGTTCGACGATCTGGAAGAGGCACTGGCCGAGGCCAACCGCCTGCCATTCGGGCTGGCCGCCTACGCTTTCACCGCCTCGTCGAAGACCGCCCAGGCGCTCAGCGACCGGCTGGAGGCGGGCATGCTGACCATCAACCATCTGGGCATCGCGCTGCCTGAACTTCCTTTCGGTGGCATCAAGGATTCCGGCTACGGTTCCGAAGGCGGCAGCGAAGCGCTGGAAGCCTATCTCACCACCAAGCTGGTCACCCATATGGGGTGATTGGCATGACGTGATGGGTAGGGTTTAAACGCAAAAAAGAGCGGGCTGCATGCGCAGCCCGCTCTTGTTTTTCCTGCAGGGTCGTCTCGTCGCCGGATCTAGCCCGCCAGTACCTGGTCGACCAGCGCCTTGGCCTCTTCCTGAATCCGCTTGAGATGCTCCTCGCCCTCGAAGCTTTCGGCGTAGATCTTGTAGACGTCCTCGGTGCCGGAGGGGCGCGCGGCGAACCAGCCGGCGTCGGTGACTACTTTCAAACCACCGATGGCGGCGCCGTTGCCAGGCGCTTCGGTCAGCTTGCGGGTAATCGGATGGCCGGCGAGCGTATCGGCGGTGACCTGTTCCGGCGAGAGCTTGCCGAGCTTGGCCTTCTGCTCGCGGTTGGCCGGCGCGTCCACGCGCTCGTAGACCGGCGCCCCGAAGCGCTCGGTGAGCGCCTGATAGCGCTCGCCCGGATCCTTGCCGGTCACGGCGGTGATCTCGGCGGCCAGCAGGCCGAGGATGATGCCGTCCTTGTCGGTGGACCAGGGCTTGCCGTCCCGCGTCAGGAACGAGGCGCCGGCGGATTCCTCGCCGCCGAAGCCGAGAGTGCCCTCGATCAGGCCATCGACGAACCACTTGAAGCCCACCGGCACCTCGACCACGTCCCGGCCCAGGCCTTCGGCGACGTAATCGATCATCGACGACGACACCAGCGTCTTGCCGATGGCGGCCTTGTCGCCCCAGTCCGGACGATGAGTGAAGAGATACTCGATGGCGACGGCCAGGTAGTGGTTGGGATTCAGAAGCCCGGTCGAGCGCGCGACGATGCCGTGGCGATCATGGTCGGTGTCGCAGGCAAACGAGACGTCGAAGCGATCCTTGTTCTCGATCAGCCCTGCCATGGCGTGAGGCGACGAGCAGTCCATGCGGATCTTGCCGTCCCAGTCGACGCGCATGAAGCGGAAGGTCGGGTCGACGGTGGTGGAGATCACTTCCAGCGGCAGATCGTAGCGCTTGGCGATACGCGGCCAGTAGTGCACCCCGGCGCCGCCCAGCGGATCGACGCCGAACTTGAGTCCGGAATCGCGAATCGCGGCCATGTCGATGACCTTGTCCAATCCGCTGACATAGCTGTCGATGAAATCGAAGCGCTGGGTGGTCGGCGCCTTCAGCGCTTCGGCGTAGCTGACGCGGCGAATGCCCTCGAGCCCGCCGGCGAGTAGCTCGTTGGCGCGCTCCTGAATCCACTTGGTGACATTGGTGTCGGCGGGGCCGCCGTTGGTGGGGTTGTACTTGAAGCCGCCATCCACCGGCGGGTTATGCGACGGCGTGATCACGATGCCGTCAGCCAGACCGCTGGTGCGCCCCTGGTTGTAGACCAGAATGGCGTTGGAGATTGCCGGCGTCGGCGTGTAACCGACCTCACCGCCGGTCTCCTCGCAGCCGGCGTCGATCCGCGTCTCGACGTCGTTGGCCGCCAGCACTTCCAGCGCGGAGACGAATGCCGGCTCGGACAGCGCATGCGTATCCATGCCGATGAACAACGGCCCATCGATCCCCTGGGCCTCGCGGTACTCGCAGATCGCCTGGGTCGTCGCCAGGATGTGCCACTCGTTGAAGCTCGTCTTCAGCGACGAGCCGCGATGGCCCGAAGTGCCGAAGGCGACCTGCTGGCCGGGATCGCTGGCGTCCGGGCGTTCGCTGTAATAGCGCGACACCAGACGCGGCAGATTGGCGAGACTGTGTTCATCGGGCAAGCGTCCTGCTTGGGGATCGATACTCATCGTCGGTTCCTTTCGATGGTCCTTGGGGCGGATTCCTTATAGCAGACCATCATCTCTGCCCGACAAGCAAGATGAGCTCGCCCATCCTCCCGACCGATACCCCGGCACCGCCGGCCGGGCTGCCGATGCTTTCACGTTTTACTGACAGGTTGCCGCTATGGCGTCGCGATCGACCGACGCCTCCGGCCGCGTCCTGACCGCCACCAGGATCAGCGCCGCAGCGGCCAGCAGCAGTGTGCCGGCCGTCGCACAGACGCCCAGGACCCCGCTGATATCGAACATGACGCCGCCGACGGCAGCGCCCAGCGCGATCGCCAGCTGGATCGAGGCCACGATGAGGCCGCCGCCGCTTTCGGCTTCGTCCGGGACGACACGGGTGATCCAGGTCGACCAGGCGACCGGCACCGCGCCGAAGGCGAAGCCCCATACCGCTACCATGATGGCGTCGGTACCCATCGAGAAACCGCCCAGGGTTGCCAGCATCCAGCCCAGCACGCCCATGAGCAGCGGCATCAGCAATAGCGTCAGTCTCAGGCTGCGCTCGAGCAGGAATCCTGCGACCAGCGTGCCGACGAAGTTCGCCACGCCGAACGCCAGCAGCACATGGCGGCGATCGAGCCGCTGAGTCACTGCCGTCACCAGCAATCCTGAAAGCAGTGCCACGATCGCCGTTACGGTAACGGCCTGCCCGGCCTGCCCCTCGCTGATCGCGAGCGACTCCGCCATCGGCGTCAGCAGGCTGGCCGGCAGGAATTCCGCCATCACCAGGCTGAACACGCCCATCGTCAGCGAGAATACGGCGATCCAGCGTGAGGGGTCTGGCGCCGTCTGAGTCGAGTGTCGAGGTTCTTGCGTCGTCATTTCGAGATTTCCGATCAAGACTTGGGATGACGCCTAGACTAAAGTAGTATCTCAAGACCCTCTATCACTAAAGCTCCGTCATGTTTGACCAAAAGTCCGAAAATGGGGCCAGTGTCGGCGTCGACGCCAGCTCCAGCGAATGGATCAACGAGCTGCTTCTCGGCATGCGACTGTCTGGAGTGAGCTATCGGCGCGTCCAGATCGCGCCGCCCTTCGGCATTCGTTTCGATACCGACGTCCGCTGCGCGCAATTCCACTTCGTCGCCCAAGGGCCGGTCCTGCTGCGGCTCGGCGACAGCGAGCAGGTGCTGGCATCCGGCGATGCCGTACTGCTCCCGCGGGGCGGCCGCCATGATCTGCTCTCCTCGCCGGAGGTGCAGAGCCGCGATATCGAGCAGATCGAGGCGCTGCCACTGTGCGAGGACTTCAGCTGCGTCGACGAATGTGCCGACAGGCTCGACGGCGCGCCGCCGGCTCGCCTGTTCAGCGGCTGCATGCAGTTCGACTTGGGGGGCATGCAGCCGCTGATGACGCTGATGCCAGGAGTGATGCATGTCGGCACGCTGCTCTCGCGCCATCCGGAGATGCTGCCGATGCTGGAGACAATGGCGCGCGAAGCGAGTCTCGAACGCGCCGGTGCCGCCGGTATTCTCTCGCGGCTGGCCGATGTGGTGGCCGCCAGCATCGTACGAGGCTGGGTCGAGTGTGACTGTGCCGATATTGGCGGCTGGGTCGAGGCGCTGCGCGATCCGCGTCTGGGCAAGGTCATCGCCGCCGTCCACCGCGAGCCCGGCCGCGACTGGACGGTCGCCGCCATGGCAGCGGAGATGGGCAGCTCCCGCTCGGTATTCGCCGAACGATTCCGCCACTCGCTGGGCGTGTCGCCGCTCGGCTATGTCACCCAACTGCGCATGCGCCTGGCCACGCAATGGATCGCCGAGCGGCAGCTATCGATCGAGCAGGTCGCCGAACGGCTCGGCTACGGCTCCCAGGCCGCCTTCAGCCGCGCCTTCAAGCGCGCCACGGGCAGGACGCCGGGCGCGGTGCGCAGCCATTGAGGGGGCTGACTCACTCTCTCGCCATCTGCGGCGTCAGCCGCGGCAACTGCGCCTCCAGCAGTCGCGCCACCGCCATCACCCGGTCATCGCGGTAGCGTGGACCGACCAGATGCAGGCCAACCGGCAAGCCATGGTCATCCAGGCCACAGGGAAGCGATGCGGCGGGCTGCTGAGTGAGGTTGAACGGGTAGCTGAACGGGGTCCAGTCGACCCAGTCGACGTAGCCGCTGCCTGGCGGCACGTCGTGACCGGCGGCGAAGGGCGAGAGCGGCAAGGTCGGCGTCACCAGCAGATCGAACTCGCGGTGGAATTCGGCCATGTGGGCCGTGAGCGCCGTTCGCGCTTCGCGAGCGACGAGATAATCGGTCAGCGTGAGCGTCTTGCCATGCTCGGCGATGGCACGCAGACCGGGATCGAGCGCGTCCCGCTGGGCGTCGTTCAGCCCGTCCAGCAGGCGCGAGGCACCGGCGTGCCAGAGCGTATCGAAGGTCGCCTTGGGCGAGTCGAAGCCTGGATCGATCTCGACCACCTCGGCCCCCAGCGATTTGAGCCGTTCGACTGCGGCGTCAACGACGCGCAGGATGTCCGGCGCCACCGCGACATAGCCCAGATCGCGACTGTAGGCGATACGCATGCCTTCGAGGTTCCGTGGTCCGGTCGCCAGCCAATCGATCAAACAGGCGGTGCCGGCGTAGCCATCCCTGGCGTCGGGCCGGGCGATGACCGAGAGCATCAGCGAACTATCGGTGGCGGTGCGGGTCATCGGTCCCAGATGTGAGAGCGTGCTCATGGCGCTGGCCGGCCATTGCGGAATCCAGCCGAAGGTCGGCTTGATGCCGAAGGTGCCGGTAAATCCGCAGGGAATGCGGATCGAGCCGCCAGCATCACTGCCCTGATGCAGCATGCCCAGGTTGAGCGCGGCCGCAGCGCCGGCGCCCCCGGAAGAACCCCCGGCCGTGAGCTCGGGATTCCAGGGGTTGCGCGTCACCCCGTAGAGCGGGTTGTCGGTGACACCTTTCCAGCCGAATTCAGGCGTGGTGGTCTTGCCCAGCAGCACCGCACCAGCCTTGCGCATATGGGCAGTCAACGGTGCATCGATCTCCCAAGGGCCCTCCGCCGGCGTGGTGGTCGAGCCCTTGCGCGTCGGCATGCCGGCGGTCAGGGTCAGATCCTTGATCGTGCCGGGTACGCCATCCAGCGGCCCCACAGGCTCGCCTCGTCGCCAGCGCTGTTCGGATGCTCGTGCCGCGTTCAGGGCACCCTCGGTATCGACATGACAAAACGCGTTGACGACCGGGTTGTGACGCTCGATTCGTGCCAGGCAGTCTCGGGTCAGCTCCAGCGGCGAGAGCTCGCCGCGCTCGAATAGGGCCAACGCCTCGTGCGCCGTCAGCTCGGCGAGCCTGGTCGCCTGGATATCGGGACTCATTCACCCACCCCGGCCAGACTCAGCGTTGCGTGCAGCAGCACGTTGGCGCCGGCAGTGATGTCCTCCGGCGTCGCGTACTCGGCTTCGTTGTGGCTGATGCCTTTCTCGCACGGGATGAAGATCATCGCGGCCGGTGCGATGTCGCCAATGAATACCGCGTCATGCCCGGCACCGCTGACGATGTCGCGATGAGCATAGCCGCCTGCCAGCGCACCCTGTCGCACCGCTGCGATGCATTCGGGATGAAAGTGCTGGGGCGGATAGTCCGCCGTCGGCGTGACGTCGATGCCGAGAGCGCTGTCGCCGACGATCTCGTCCAGTGCTCGCCGGAATTCGGCGACCATGGTCTCGAGCACTTCGCTCTCGCTGTGGCGAAAATCGACGCTGAGAATGACCTGGCCGGGAATCACGTTGCGAGAGTTGGGCAGTAGCTGGAAGGCTCCCACGGTGCCTCGCCCGTCAGGCTGATGCGACTGGGCGATCCGATTGACCGCCTCGACGATCCGGGTGGCGCCGAGCAGCGCATCCTGGCGCAGATGCATCGGCGTGGAACCGGAGTGGGCGGCCATGCCGGTGATCGTGACGTCGAACCACTTCAGGCCCAGCGCCCCGGTCACCACACCGATGGTGTCGCCGGTATCCTCGAGAATCGGCCCCTGCTCGATATGCGCCTCGAGATAGCCGGCAAAGCGCGTCGGGCAAGCGGTATTGTCGCCGACGTAGCCGATCGCCTTCAGCGCCTCGCCGGCGGTGACGCCATCGGCGTCGGTACGCGACAACGCGTCTTCCAGTGCCACCTGCCCGGCGAAGACGCCGGAGCCCATCATGCAGGGCGCGAAGCGGCAGCCCTCCTCGTTGGTCCAGGAGACCAGCTCGATCGGCCGCTCGGTCTCGATGCCGCCGGCGTTCAGCGTGCGGATGACTTCCAGCGCCGCCAGCACGCCGAAGCAGCCGTCATACTTGCCGCCGGTAGGCTGAGTGTCGATATGACTGCCGATGACGATCGGGTCAGCGCTGTCCTCACGGCCGGCGCGCCGGGCGAAGATGTTGCCGATGGCATCGAAGCGCACCTCGAGGCCTTCGGCTTCACACCAGCGAATCAGCAGTTCACGCCCCTGCCGGTCGAGCTCGGTCAGTGCCTGACGGTTGCAGCCGCCCCTGGGCGTGCCGCCGATCTCGGCCAGCTCCATCAGCGTCTGCCACAGCCGTTCGCCGTCGACGTCGAGTGATTGCGTAGAATGTGGCGCTGGGTTTATGCGTCGTGAAGGGTCTTGATCTGAAAGAGCCGAAGTCATGTCGTTGTCCTTGTTATGTTGGAGTGGATCCGCCTGGTTCGATGCCAGGCTTCCGGGCAGATAATCACACCCCGAAAGCGCCAGCCGTGAACGCGATAAGTGTCGACAGTCGACGTTAGATTCAACATTAGCATGTCATCAGGATCCAGATCACCGGTATCGCCGCTACTGTCAGCGGATCGCCCTGGCCAGCGTTGTGCCCCCGCCGACGTGATGACTAGACTGTAGCGATTGCCCGCCACGACGGAGCACCATCATGCCCTTGTTTACCCGTGATTCACTGTTTAGCCGTGACCCGTTTTCTCGAGTCCGGGCTTCTCGCGCTCGAACGTCCGGCCCTACTGGCGACATCGTCCACGACGATGCCATTCACCTGCCGGAAGGCGACCTCGGCCTCCAGAACGAAAACGCCCATCACGACGCCTACAGCGACGAGCGCTTCTGGCGCAAGCTGACCCGCTTCGGCAAGCGGGCCGGGCGCGAGGTGGCACTGAAAGCGCTGCAGCTCTACTTCGTGCTCAAGCGGCCCGATGTCCCTCTCTGGGCAAAGTCGACGATCATCGGGGCGCTGGGCTATTTCATCTCGCCGCTGGATGCGATCCCCGACTTCGTCGCCGGCGTCGGCTATACCGATGACGCCAGCGTACTGGCGGCCGCGCTGGTGGCCGTGTCGATCTATATCGACGAGGACATCAAGCGCCAGGCGGAGTCCGTGCTGGCACGCTGGTGGCCGGAGGACAACGGGAACTGAAGCCGGCGTCGCCCAAGCCTTTCGCTTTAACGGTTTTTTTGTACACAAAAACGCTCTAGAGTAGTTCGACAAAGGTAGACAACAACAACGGACTTTGGAGTTCCCGATGAGTCAGGATACCACCACGTCGAGCCACCATGACGGTCGCGAGGACCGCCGCCATGCCGGTAAAAGCGACAGCCGGCTACGCGATGTCGACTACTTCCCTCCGCTCAGGAAGGCGATTCCACTTGGTATACAACACGTGCTGGCAATGTTCGTCAGCAATGCCGCCGTGCCGCTGATCATTGCTGGCGCGGCGGGCCTTTCGGGGGCGGATACCGTCTTCCTGGTACAGATGGCGATGTTCGTGGCGGGGATCGCCACGCTGGTCCAGACGCTGGGTATCGGCCCGCTGGGCGCACGCCTGCCGATCGTCATGGGCACCAGTTTCGGCTTCGTACCGGTGATGATCCCGATCGCCGCTGCCCAGGGTCTGCCGGCCGTCTTCGGCGGCGCGTTGATCGGCGGCCTGGCCATGGCGGTGGTGGGCGTTTTCTACAAGCGCCTGAGCGTGTTCTTTCCGCCGGTGGTGTCCGGCACTTTCGTGCTGCTGATCGGCATTCTGCTGCTACCGGTGGGTTTCGCCTATGTCGGTGGCGGCGTCGGTGCCGAGGACTTCGGAGCGCCGCATCACCTGCTGCTGGCCGCGCTGGTCTTCATCGTCACCGTGGCGTTTCACCAGTTCTGTCGCGGATTTCTGTCGGAAGCCGCCGTGCTGATCGGCATCCTCGTCGGCTGCGTGGCGGCGGCGCCGTTCGGCCTGCTCGACTTTTCCAAGGTCGCCGATGCCAGCTGGTTCCAGCTGCCGCTGCCCTTGCAGATGGGTCTCAGCTTCGATCCGGCGGCGATCATGGCCATCGCGCTGATGGCGGTAGTGACCTGCGCCGAATCGATCGGCGACATCTCCGGCACGGCGATTGGCGGCGCCGAGCGCGAGGCCACCAAGCGGGAGCTGTCCGGCGGCGTCATGGCGGACGGCCTCTCCAGCAGTTTCGCGTCGCTGTTCGGTGCCTTCCCACAGATCAGCTTCAGCCAGAATGTCGGCCTGGTCGCGCTGACCGGCGTCGCCAGCCGTTTCGTCGTCGCCATCGGCGGCGGGTTTCTGGTGCTGGCGGGCCTGATCCCCAAGCTGGGCGCGCTGGTTTCGGCAATCCCGGCGGCGGTGCTGGGCGGCGCGGTCATCATCATGTTCGGGATGATCGCCAGTGCCGGCGTCAAGATGCTCTCCCGCGCTGCCTTCAACAAGCGCAACATGCTGATCGTCGGTATCTCCCTGGCACTGGCGATCGGCCTGCCGGCCCAGAGCGGGCTGTACGAAGGCGCGCCTCAGCAGATCGGCGTACTGCTGGAGTCGGGCCTGATCCCCGGGGCGCTGGCATCGATCATTCTCAACCTGATCCTGCCAAAGGCCGCCGGCGAAGCGGCAACGGCGGATGACCCTGTATCCTGAGCGCTCATGACCAACGGATTCGATCGGGGACAAGGACAAGCCGTCGCCGATCGGTCTACGCTGAAGGTTGGCTAATTCGGCAGCAAGGAGCATGCCATGGGCATTTACTGCCTGACCTTCGACAGACCGCTGGGAAGAATGGATAGCCATCGCCTGGAGTCGATGCTCGGACGGTTCGAATCCATCCCGCTGTTTCGCACGACCTGGCTGATCGAGTCGACCGACCCGATCGAGTTTCTGCGTTCGCGGTTGAACCGGGCGTTCGGCAAGCAGCCCCGCTTTTTCATCACCCGGCTGAGCGAGCCCTGGTGTACGGACGGCATCGGGCCGGTGGGCAAGTGGCTGAGCGACCCGAAGCGCCAGTGGTAGGCGCTCAGCCCTTGGCCGCGTCCCGCACGCCCTGGACATCCTTCTCCAGCTTGCAGCGCACCAGCGCGGCCATCAGCCTGGGGTAATCCTCGCGGGATACCTTGTCGGCGAGCTTATCGGCATCGGCCTTGAGCCCCAGTTTTTCGGCCGCGGAGAGCGCGGCCTTGTCGGCATAGGGGTAGCATTCGTCCCACACCAGCTGGATCTCGCGCAGAAAGATATCGGCGCCGGTGCCGCCGATTCCCTTGAAGGCCTTGAGCCGTTTCCGCAACGCCTTGGGGCTACCTTCCGCCGCTTCGCGCAACTTGCGCAGGTCGCCACCGTAGGTCTCCAGCAGCGCGGCGTTCATTTCCGCCAACTGCGTGGCGGTCTTTTCGTCGACGCGCGCGTAGCCGGACTCGTTGAGTACCCGCGCCCGGGTTTCCCAGTCGCTCGCCTGCAGTTTCTGCGGCGTCGTCCAGCCGGCCTTGGCCATCGCCCTGGTGCCACGCATCGCCAGCTCGGCACTGATCGGCGCACTGGTCAGCAGCGAATAGCAGAGCAGGCGAAACAGTGGCGACGGTGTGTTCTTACGCAGGTCGATGCCCAGTTCGCTGGCGAAGGTGCGTCCATGACGCTGCATCAGTGCCGCGATGATCCGTTTTTGACTGGCCATGGTGACTCCCGAAAGCGATGACGGAGTTTCAATGATGTTGGAACTTCAACATGGCATCGCCGGGTCAACTGTCAAATCGGCGGGAACCGCCACGACGGGTGACGGAAAACGCGCGCCCCGCCGGCCTTGAGATCGAACACTCGCCACCGCATATTATTCCCCCGCCGCGGCACACGCCCGTTCGCCAGTCTTCAACACCGGAGCCCCATGTCTTTCGATACCACTGCCCACAATCGCCGGATGACCTACTTCGACGATCACGAATCGGTATGGCTTTTCGGCTACGGTTCGCTGATCTGGAAGGCGGACTTCGACTACCTGGAACGCCGCCCGGCCTCGATTCGCGGCTGGACGCGGCGCTTCTGGCAAGGCTCCCACGATCATCGTGGCACGCCGGAAGCGCCGGGGCGGGTCGTGACGCTTACGCCGGATGCCGATGCGATCTGCCACGGCATGGCCTATCGCATCTCTCCCCGCGTGTTCGAACCGCTGGATATCCGTGAGAAGAATGGCTATCTGCGCGTCGTGACAGAGATGACCTTCGAGGACTCGCCCTCGGATCATGTCAGCCGAGTCGAGGGCGTGGTGTACTTGGCGGGAGAGGATAACGCCGCCTATCTCGGTCCGGCTTCGGAAGCCGAGATCGCGCGCCAGATCGCGGCCTCTCACGGCCCGAGCGGCCCCAACCGCGACTATCTGCTCAATCTGGCGGCCGCGTTGCGCGAGCTGGGATTCGAGGACGCCCATGTCTTCGCCCTGGAGCGCGCCCTGCTCGCGGATTGATCCATGGGTTGATCCGTGAGTTCGACCGCTTCTCGCGGGCAGCGCTTTGCCTTGTCAGTGGCCGCTGCCGGATCGGAGCTTCTTGATCAGTTGCACCGCCCCGAGCACGACCGCCCCGGCCAGCAGGCCGCAAGCGAAGTTGAGCAGCATGGGAGCCAGCGGCTGGATGATCGCACCCACGCCGGGAATATCGGCCGGCGCTTCGGCGAGATTCTCGATGGCATGGTGAATGAAGGGAACGCCATGCGTCAGGATACTACCGCCGACCAGGAACATCGCGATGGTGCCGACGATCGACAGCAGCTTCATCAGATAGGGCGCCGCCCACAGAATCCCGCGACCGATCGACTGGGCGAAGCTCGCCGAGCGTTCGGTGAGATAGACGCCGAGATCGTCGAGCTTGACGATGCCGGCTACCAGGCCGTAGACCGCTGCGGTAATGGCGACGGCGATGATCGCCAGAACCACGACCTGCTGGGTGAAACTGGCGCTGGCCACCGAGCCGAGCGTAATGGCGATGATTTCCGCCGAGAGGATGAAGTCGGTCCGCACGGCGCCCTTGATCTTGTCCTTCTCGAACGCCAGCCGCTCCTCCTTCGACTTCAGTTTCGCGGCGGCGCGGACGTCTTCCTTGCTCGCCTCGGCGCCACCGTGCAGAAACTTGTGGGCCAGCTTTTCCGCGCCCTCGTAACAGAGGAATGCACCGCCCAGCATCAGCAGCGGGGTGATCAGCCAGGGAGCGATCACGCTGATCAGAAGCGCCGCCGGCACCAGAATCAGCTTGTTGCGCAGCGACCCTTTCGCCACGGCCCACACGATCGGCAGCTCGCGACTGGCGCGAACGCCGGTGACCTGCTGGGCATTGAGCGCCAGATCGTCACCCAGCACGCCCGCCGTCTTCTTGGCAGCCACCTTGGTCATGAGGGAAACGTCGTCAAGCAACGTGGCGATATCGTCGAGTAGTGTCAGTAGACTGCCTGCGGCCACGAAGAGTCCTCTATCGGTGAATCAGGAATGCGCCAAGCGTAGCGGAAATTCTCACGATGGCGTGACGACTTTCGCCAGCGCCTGCTCCAAGGGCGCCGCCGACTCCGGCCGGACACAGCGCGCGACCTCCTCGCCGTCACGCAGAAAGATCAGCGTCGGCCAGAGTTTGACCCGGAAGGCCCGCCCCAGCGGCCGGCCCTTGCCATCCTCGATCCTGAAGTACGGTAGCTCCTGCGCGCCTTCGAACGCTTCGGCGATCAGCGGCTGAGCTGCCTGACACCAGGGGCACCAGGGCGCGCCGAATTCGATCACGGCGGGCCCGGCGATGTCGTACAGCGCCTCCCGGGCGGGTTCGTCGGTCGTGTACTGGCTCGTCATGGCAGTCTCCTGAAACCGTTTTCTCGCCGCATTGAACACAAGCTAGCCGTGTTGAATACAAAGATAGTCGCAAATGACAAAACCCTCGCCGATGACGAAGGTTCATGCCGATATTCGGGAAGAAGCAGGAAAGCGGAATAGGTTTATCGGGTTGGATCAGGGGCTGGACAGGCCTCGAATGTCAATCGATGTCGATCGGTTTCAAACCTCGAGAGAAGGCTTGCCAGCGTTCGACGTAATGCGCTGCCGAGGCCTTCAGCCCCTCGATTGCCTTGTCGTCCAGCGTGCGCACCGCCTTTGCCGGCGCGCCCACGATCAGTGAATTGTCGGGGAAAGACTTGCCTTCGGTCACCAGCGCGTTGGCGCCGACCAGGCAGTTATTGCCGATCTGCGCGCCGTTGAGCACGGTCGCCCCCATACCGATCAGCGTGTTGTCGCCCAGGGTACAGCCATGGAGAATCGCGTGGTGGCCGATGGTACAGCCACGGCCGACGCGCAGCACGAAGCCGGGATCGGTGTGCAGCATGCAGCCTTCCTGGATATTGCTGCCTTCGCCGATCAGGATCCGGTCATTGTCGCCCCGGATCACCACGTTGAACCAGACGCCCACGTCCTCTCCCAGTTCGACCTGCCCGATGACGTGAGCGCTAGGCGCGACCCAGTAGCGCCCCTTGTCCGGCAGATTCGGCACTGCATCGAAATAGGCATAGACAGGCATGGGCATGACTCCGGCTGAAAGGTGACATCATCCTCGCCTGCGGCCGCATCGGCTGCCAGCCGACTTTAGGCCCAGAGATTCGACCCTGAGCTACAACGATAAACGTTACTGCCCACGCAGACGACGAGGCCCCGATATCGTGTCGACATCGGGGCCTCATCGTCATTTGCATCTCGCACATGGGGATTCAGGCCGACTCGTCGTCCTGCTTGTCCTCGCTGACCACGGAGGAATTGACGCTGGTGCCGCTGTAGGAACTCTGGTGCTGGCTGGCTTCGCTCTCCGCGGCCATGGAAAACGGCAACACGGCGGAGACGACGATGGCGGCCAACATCGAAAACAGTTTATTGAACGCTTTCATGACCACTCCTTCGGTAATGGCACGTCCTGCGACGTTTTGTCGCGACGCCTAATTAGCATGCTAAACGAATGTCCGCACGTCAAGCACTGAATGGTCGTAGCATCTCTGGTGCTTCGCCGTTCCCCGTTGGTCGGTCAGCGTTCGATCCAGGGCTCGATGTCCAACGTTTGCGGCAGAGCGCGAAGCTGCTCCGTCAACCGACGAGCCTCCGCCGAATGGCAGCCACTGTCATGCTCGAGGGTCGCCGTTTCTCCATCGCGGCTCGTCCACGTCACCGTGTAATGAGACAGGTCCGTCGCGCGCGGGCCACAATCCGGCGTGTCGATCGTCGTTCCCATCGTTGGCTGCCACGGGGCGAGCCGCCTCTCGATCCGCGTGAATCGCTCGGGATCATTGACGCGTACGCGCTCGCCATCGACAGCCGTGAATCGCTCCCCGGTGAAGCGCGTCGTGCCGTCTTCGCTGATTTCGACACTGTAAACCGGGCACGTACCGTGACAGGGACCGACCTGGTAACGAATATCAGTCACGGCCTGACCACTCCCGGCCGGCTGGCTACCTGCCGTTTCACCGTCCGGCAGTGTTCGAGACTGGGTGCATCCGGCGAGCAGAAGAATCGTGATCGCCACACTCAGATAGCGTGCTGCTTGTCGTGTCATGTCATTTTTCCTCGAGGTTCGATGATGTGAAGCCCGGTCGACAAGCTCCGGCTAGCGCCGTCTCCGGGTCCGCCAGCGTCCAGACGCCTGGATACAGATTCATCCCGCGCTCCTCTCAATGTTGTAAAAATTCCGTAATTTAAAGATAAAGCATTGATTTGTAATTTAAAAAAGAACTTCACACTACGTTCGCCGCCAACCCTGGGCCGTCATAATCATGGCACTAACGCCACGACCTCATTAAACTGTCGTCCTAGTCGCGTTCGCGCCTGTCCGTATCCATCAGACAGAGAACCTTCATGAAATTGCGTCACGGCATGACCTTCTGTTCTAGCCTGCAGACCCAGTCTGGAGCCGAATCCGGCGACACCCAAGACGTCGACGTCGTCCTCATCGGCGGAGGCACCATGAGTGCCACCCTGGGAACCCTGCTCCAGTCACTGCAGCCCGATTGGACCATTCACCTCTACGAGCGTCTGGACAAGGCAGCCGAAGAGAGCTCCAACGTCTGGAACAACGCTGGCACCGGCCACTCGGCCTTCGCCGAGATGAATTACACCTCGCCTCAGCCCGATGGCAGCGTGGACATTCAGCGCGCCGTCAAGATCACCGAGCAGTTCGAGGTTTCGCGTCAGTTCTGGGCGAGCCAGGTTCGCGAAGGCGTACTGGCCAATCCGCGCTCCTTCATCAATACCGTACCGCACCTGAGCTTCGTCTGGAGTGGCGAGCGCGTCTCGTTCTTGAAGACCCGCTTCGAGGCGATGCGCCAGAACCCGCTCTACGCCGGTATGGAATATTCCGACGACCCCCAGAAGATCTCGGAGTGGATACCGCTGGTCATGACCGGGCGCGATACCAGCGAGCCCGTCGCCGCGACGCGGATGCCGATCGGCACCGAGGTCAACTTCGGTGAGATCACCCGCCAGATGATGAACGCGCTGGCCCGCCGCGACAATTTCCACCTGTCCGTCAACACCCAGGTGCGGGATCTGAAGCGCAACGTGGACGGCACCTGGAAAGTCACCGTGGCCAACACCAGCGACGGTGGCAACGAGCGCACCGTCAACGCCCGCTTCGTGTTCATCGGCGCGGGCGGTGCGGCTCTGACGCTGCTGCAGAAATCCGGCATTCCGGAAGCCCGGCAGTACGGTGGTTTTCCGGTCGGCGGTCAGTTCCTCTTCACCACCAATCCGGAAATCGTCGCCAAGCACGACGCCAAGGTCTACGGTCTGGCGCCCGCCGGTTCGCCGCCGATGTCGGTACCGCACATCGACAAGCGCATTCTCGATGGCACCCCGGCAATCATGTTCGGGCCGTTCGCCACCTTCTCGAGCAAGTTCCTCAAGAACGGTTCCTGGACCGATCTGATGCGCTCGATCACGCCCAACAATCTGTGGCCGATGACCAAGGTCGGCATCAACAACATGGATCTGGTGCGGTATCTGATCAGCCAGCTGCGAATGTCCGAAAGCGGCCAGTTCAAGGAGCTCCAGCACTATTACCCGGAAGCCAACCGCGAAGACTGGAAGCTGTGGACCGCCGGACAGCGGGTGCAGACGATCAAGGACATCGAAGGCAAGGGCGGCACGCTCCAGTTCGGCACCGAACTGGTCACCGGTGCGGAAGGCTCCATCGCCGCGCTGCTGGGCGCATCGCCCGGCGCCTCGACGGCACCGTCGATCATGCTCGCGCTGCTCGAGAAAGTCTTTCCCGAGCAGGTAGCCAGCGACAAGTGGCAGACCAAGCTGAAGGCGATGATACCTTCCTACGGCAAGGCACTGGCCGATAATCCGCAGCTGCTCTACGATGTGCGCGCCATGTCACGCGAGCTGCTGGAGCTGAGCGAGCCGGACCTGACCACGACACCCGCCTCGACCTCGGAGCCGGAAACCAGCGGCAGCTGATCCGGATCGCGTCTCCGTAAGCGACGACCGCCCGCCTCGGCCAAGCCGAGGCGGGCGGTTTACGTTGGCAGACCTGAGTTTCCGTTGCGGCGGCTCGCCCCCACATCCCGAGACTGGCTATTCCACGGCGCTGCTGGCGTCGATCACATCGAGTTTCGACAGCATCTCGTAGGCCGCCTTCACTCGCGCCTCGTTGGGATAGTTGCGGTTGGCCAGCATGACCAATCCGACCTGTTTGCCGGGCACGAGGACCACGTAACCGCCGAAGCCGTTGGTGGAGCCGGTCTTGTTGACCCAGACGTCGTCCCGCGGCGCCTGAACTTGCGACGACTGAGATGGCTCGATCGCCTCGGCCTTGTTGGGCTTCAGGATCATGTCGTAACCGTTGCCCGCCAGCAGCGTATCGAGCGAAACGGGTAGCGGATACTGCTCCCAGATCAGATCCTGGGTCATCTCGCCGACCTGGACATGACCGTGGCGCGTAGCATCGATCGCTCGCTGCAGATCATCGTCGATCTCGAGCAGACCGAGATTGGCCTGCACCAACCGAGCCAGATCGCCGGCGGTGGTCTTGATGCCGTAGGCCTCGTCGTCGAGCACACCGGGCGACACGCGAACGGGCTGGCCCTGCTTGTCCTCGCCCATGGCGTAATGCGCCATCTGCGCCTCGGGGACGTCGTACCAGGTGTGCTGCAATCCGAGTGGTTCCAGCACGCGAGCCTGCACCGCCGGCACGAACGCCTGATCGAGACTCGCGGCGGCTTCCAGCCCCAGCAGCCCGATGCCCAGGTTGGAGTAGGTGCGGCTTTCGCCGATCGGCTCGGTGGGCTGCCACTGGCGATACCAGGCCATCAGCGAGTCGCGGTCCGTCACCTCGTCGGGCACGAACAGCGGCAGCCCGCCGGTGGTGTGCGTGCCAAGATTGCGTCCGGAGATCTCGTCGAAGGCGCTGCCCTCGAGCTCGGGCAGATAACGGCTGACCGGCGCCTCGAGGTCGAGCTTGCCCTCGACGACGGCAAGCGATGCCAGGGCGGCGGTAAAGGTCTTGCTGAGCGAGCCGATCTCGAACAGGGTGTCGCCATCGACCGGTGTGCCGTCGTCACGGTCGGCGACGCCGTAGTTCAGAATCCGCGCCCCCTGCGGGCGAACCACCGCCACCGCCATACCGGGAATACTTTGCTCTTGCATCAACGACCCGATGACCGGATCGACGGCTTCTCTGATGCCCGCTCCGTCGCTCTGTGCCGATACGGCGGTCGACGAACCCAGCAGCAGCAACGACACCCCTAACGCGATTCGTTTCATGACGGTTTCGATCCTCTGCAGTGTGTGCCGACGGCATCGTCGGGCGCGGAAAACGGTGCCGCCAATCATGCGTGAAAAGCGTGAAGACCGGAACCGCCAGCCCCGCTAAAGCGGCACCCTCCACGGTCTGTGCGCTGGCCGTTCAGTGCACCACGTTGCGGATGAAGCGCAGCCGACCCGGCCCTTCATTGCGGTAGCGGTAGGATTGGTCGCTGGGGTAGACGTGAAAGTCACCGGCCTCGATCGTCACCTCGCTGTCCGCAAGCTCCAGGGTCAGCGTTCCCTCGATCACCACCAGCATCTCGTGCCAGCCGGTGTCATCGGCGGCCGATTCGTAGCTATCTCCCGGCTCCAGCGACCAGGACCATAGCTCGACCTCCTGCCGCGCCGGTTTGCTCGCCAGCAGCCGGGCGCGACTCGCGGGGTGCTTTCCTACCCAGGCGACTTCGTCGATGCGCGCCGAATCCTCGCTGTCCGGCGGCTGGACCAGCGCGTAGAACAGCACGCCCAGCGCTTCGGCCAGGCGATCGAGCGTGCTCAGACTGACATTGACGTCACCCTTCTCGATATTGACCAGCATGCGCCGGCTCACCCCGGCCTGATCGGCCAGCGCCTGCTGACTCAGCCCCGCGGCCTGACGCAGGCGCCGGACGTTGGTCGCCACATGAACCAGCACGTCGGGGCGCTCGTTAGACTTGTGCAATATATTGCCCATCCGTACAATCGCGGCTCTCGTCGAATGCCACTCGGCCGCCGGTTCGGCGAGTGGCAACGTCTGGCGAGCCATCATGCCGCAGACCTCAGGAGGTGTCATGTCAGTCGCCATGCGTGAATCCGTGGCCAGAGCCTGGCCGGTGGCCATGCTGATCGTGGCGATGTGTTCGATCCAGACCGGCGCGTCCATCGCCAAGTCGCTGTTTCCGGTCATCGGCGCCACCGGTACGACCTCGATTCGCCTGATTCTCGCCGCGCTGATCCTGCTGGTCGTGATGCGGCCCTGGCGCCAGCCGCTGAGCCGCCGCGCCTGGAAGTCGACGCTCGTCTATGGCGTCGCGCTCGGCATCATGAACCTGCTGTTCTACCAGGCGCTGCAGACGGTGCCGCTGGGGATCGCGGTGGCGCTGGAGTTCACCGGGCCGCTCGCCGTGGCGATGCTCTCCTCGCGACGCTGGCTGGACCTGCTGTGGGTGGCATTCGCCATGTTCGGCCTGGCGTGTCTCCTGCTGCTGGGCGATGACAGCAACGGCCCGGTCGACCCTTACGGCGCGGCCTGCGCGCTGGGAGCCGGGGTCTGCTGGGCGCTGTATATCCTGTTCGGCCAGAAGGCGGGCTCGATCAACGGTGCCCAGAGCGCCACGCTGGGCATCACCATCGCCGCCGTCGTCATCGCCCCCGTCGGCCTGATCGACGTCGGCCCGGCGATTTTCGCCCCGGATGTCCTCCCGCTGGCGCTCGCCGTCGCCGTGCTCTCCACGGCCCTGCCCTATACGCTGGAGATGATCGCCATGCCGCGCCTGCCGACCCAGACCTTCGGCACCCTGATGAGTCTGGAACCGGCAATCGGGGCGCTCTCCGGCCTGCTGTTCCTGAGCCAGCTCCTGAGCGGGCTGCAGTGGCTGGCCATCGGTCTGATCATCGTCGCCTCGATCGGCACCACGCTGACGGTACGCCGACGCGACACCTTCGAAACGCCGGTGCCGGACTGAGGCGCTTCGGAAAAGGCCCGAAGGGCTGACTGCACGAACGTTCCAGACAAGCCTCTCTCGTGCTGGCATGCTGACGGATCGAGACGGCATACCGCATCGGCCGTGGCGCGGGAGGCAGCATGACATCGACGAACTGGATCGACCTGCAACAGGATGGCGATACGGGCATCGAGACGATCCGCGCCCATTTCGAGGGCCACGCCTACGATCCGCACTGGCACGACAGCTATCTGGTCGGCTTCACCGAACAGGGCGTGCAGCAGTTCCACTGCCGGCACTCGCGACACGACAGCACACCGGGCCGCCTCTTCTTCGTCGAGCCGGGGGAGATCCATGACGGACACGCACCGGCCAGCGGCGGCTTCACCTACTCCATGCTCTATCTCGACGCAGCCTGGCTGCAGCGCGAACTGCGCCAGTTCGGCACGCCGGGCCTCGCCTCGGGGGAGCCGGGCTTCGCCGCGACCCTGGTCGACGATGCGCCGTTGATCGCCGCCGTCGCCAACGCGTTCGCCACGTTGCGCGGGCCGGGCACGCGACTCCAGCGCGATGCCGCGCTCGATACGTTGCTGCAGGGCATGCTTCCGCACCTGGGCTGGCGCCAGCGACACCGTGACGACGACCCGCGCCTGCCCCGCGTGGCGCGACGTGCCCAGGCGTACCTTCATGCTCACAGCGGTGACGATATCGGTCTGCAGACCCTCGCCGAACAGTGCGGCGTCGACCGCTTCCGCCTTACCCGCGCCTTCAAGGCCGCCTTCGGCCTGGCGCCGCATGCCTATCTGGTCCAGCTGCGCCTGGCCCAGGCCCGCCAGCGTCTCGCCACCGGTGAGTCACCCGCCATCGTGGCCAGCCAACTGGGGTTCGCCGACCAGAGCCATCTGGGCCGCTGGTTTCGCCGCGCCTACGGTTTGACGCCGGCCGACTATCGCCGTCGTTGCCGGCCATCGCGCTGACGCTGGCTCACGGGGTCGAGTCGTTCAGCCCGCTCGTGCCGCACGGCTGCTCAAACCTTCCAGACGCCAACGCCCGCCGACGTCATAGTGACGCTCCCGACTTTCGAGGAGTTGTCCATGTCGTCCTGGTTGCCCTTCACGCTTTTCGCCTTCGTCGCCTCGATCACGCCGGGGCCGACCAACCTGTTGATCCTGACGCAAGGCGCGCGCCGGGGCTGGCAGCGCGCACTACCCGCGGTATTCGGCGCCAGCCTGGCGGCCGCGATGATCGTGCTGGTCATCGGCGGCGGTCTGGCGCAGACCCTGCTGGCCTATCCGCTCGTGCGCCACGTCATGGCAATGGTCGGCGTCGCCTGGCTGAGCTGGCTGGCCTGGAAGCTCTATCGCAGCCCGCCACCGATGCTGGAGAGCGTGGCAACCGGCCGCCTGCCGCACTTCGGCGCCCTGCAGGCTGCCGGTTTGCAACTGGTCAATCCCAAGACCTGGATGATGGCGTTCTCGGTCGTCGGCGTGTTCGCCGCTGGCAACGCCAGCACGACGCACGTCGCCGCGCTGGCACTCATCTTCGGTGTCGTCGCCGTGCCCTGTCTGGCGAGCTGGGCGCTGATGGGCAGCGGTGTCGGCCGGCTGTTTCGCACATCGCGTCAATGGCAATGGTTCAACCGGGGGCTGGCTTTTCTGCTGCTGGGCGTAGCGTGGTGGAGCGTGCTGATGCCGGGCTGAAACGCGTCGTCGATAGCGGCTGAGGGCACGATCAGGCGTCGAGGCCCAGCCGCCGACAATGGCCGCGAGCGTCGGCACGAAGCGCATCGCAGCGCTCTTCCCGCTCTCGGCGCGACGTCTGGTCGGCCAGCGCTTCCAGGTTGGCCTCCGCGCCGATCAACAACGCCTCCAGGGCCGCCCTGAGCATCGTGGCGCCGGCCAGGGTATCGCTGCGCATCGCCTTGGATGTCAGAGGCAACGCCTCGACCGCCAGCGCCAGCCCGTCACGACACCGCTCGGCGGCAGCCAGCGGAATCCGGATCGAGGCGTCGCGGGCCTCGCGCAACGCCGAATCACGCCGGTTCGCCTCGGCACCGGTGTCATGTGGCAGATGCTGCGCGTCGAGATAATCGGCAAACGCCGCGGCATCGTCATCCACGGCGCTGGCCAACGCGTCATGAAGCGCATCGCCCTCGGCAACCAGCCGGCGGTGAAGGTCGCGGTCGGATTCGCCGCGATGCAACCGCACCCCCTTGAGAACCAACGACAACCCTAGGCATCCATTCAGCGCCGCGGCGGCGCCACAACCCGGGGTGGAGCGCGTTTCGACGGCGTGCTGAAAATCGGCAAGCGAGCTCTGCCAGAGCGAAGACGAGGTCGACATGGGGACTCCCGGAGAGGATCGATGTCTCAGCATAGACGCCGCCAGACGAAGCGTGGCAAATCAAGAGGAGGCGAATACGAGCCGGGAGAGAGCGGACGGAGAGGAAGCGGAAGGAGAGGAAGCGGAAGGAGCGGTAGCAGATGAAGATGAAGATGAAGAGGACGGAGAGATAGCAGCAGAAAATGGGATAGGGGAAGACACCATGGCGAAACAGCCCGGGACCGAAATTGCCTCAGGCCGCTTGGCGATGGTGTCCTCCCCGAGGCGCGCGCCCCTTGCGCGAATAGCTGCCTTTGCCTTTCTTGGGCTTCTGTTGCTGCTGGCGGAATTGAGGCGAGCGCAACGCCGCCTTGAGCGCGTTGTCCCGGATGGGATGCGGTTTCATATCGGCTCCTGAATAGCGGGAGAATGTCGAAGTATCAGATACCAAACGACCGCATAGTCATGCGGCCGTGGCAGGAAGGTATGGGTCGGAAAGCGGCGCTTCAACCCATGTGGGCGAACAGATGTTCGTAGACGACCGTGATGCCGATGGCGATCAGCACCACGCCACCTGCGATTTCGGCGCGCTTGCCGATCAGCGAGCCGATCGCACGGCCAAGCATGATGCCGATGGTGACCATCAGCGTCGTCGCCAGCCCGATCGCCACCGCCGCCGCCACGATATTCACGTCGGCGAATGCCAGCGTCACCCCCACCGCCATGGCATCGATACTGGTCGCCAGGGCCGTGACGGCGAGCAGCCAGACCGACTTTCGCTCCGGCGCCTGCTCGTCGTTCGCCTCTGGCTCGACGGGCTTGAACCCTTCCCAGATCATGTGGGCACCGAGCGCGCCCAGCAGCACGAACGCGATCCAGTGATCCCACTCGGAGACGAAGCGAGTCGCCGCCAGCCCGATGGCCCAACCAATGACCGGCGTGATCGCTTCGACCGTGCCGAAGATGACGCCGATACGAAGCGCTTCGGGGAAGCGAGTACGTCTGAGAGCAGCACCCTTGCCGATCGACGCGGCAAACGCATCGGTCGACATGGCAAAGGCGAGTATGACGAGAGAAGCAGGGTTCATGATCTTATCCAGCCGGTGGTATCACCATGACATTCGCCGCACCCGACTCTGCACTGCGAAATGTCCATGGTCTCGCCAACCGGATCCGGCGTTCGTGCCACGGCATCGGCCGAGCATGTTGACACGAACATCACCGCCGAAGTCTGGTCGGCGGTGATCGGCTACTCCCCAAGGAGGAATCAGACTATAGACGCCTCCCCGCCAGATATCAATAAATGATTGAATTTAAAGAGAAAATTCACCACGGTTAATTCGTGTCGTTGACGTTAATCAAGTTAACGCGGGTTGGACTTTGATCGCCGGGTTGCCAATTCGACAGTTCAGGCTCGCCGCTGTCGCAACCGGACAACTACGAGCCAGGGCCCGGGGATGCCATGATGGCTCGTCTCGGTGTCGACTCACTTTTCGTTCGTCAACGTGCCGGCGATCCATCGCCGCAGATTGTCGACCGTCGCTGCTTCCGGATCGTAAAGCAGCCGGTAAGTCATCGGCGCGATGATGCCGTCGATGAGCTGCACTACCGATGGCGCCCCTTCGCCGCGCGCCAGGGCCCGCTCTCGCAGCGTGCCCATGAGCGACTCGCTGTAGCGATAGCAACGCTCCCGGCGCCCGCCGTCGGCACTGGCCATGACGTCGTTGAGCGCGCGCTGCCCCGGCACCGAGGTCATCTCCTCGAGATACTGCTCGCCCCAGACCTGCAGATCGCCGGCCAGCGCGCCGGTATCCACGGGATCGTCGTCGGGACGCATCCGCTCCACGGAGACATCGGCAACCAGCTCCGAAAGGTTGCCCCAGCGGCGATAGATCGTCGATGGCGTGACACCGGCTCGCTCCGCGATTCGGGGCACCGTCAGTTCGTCGCGTGGCGTCACGGCCTGCAGTTCGCGAACGGCCTGATGAACGGCTTCCTGTACTCGGGCGCTGCGGCCGCCCGGTCTGACGGCTTCTTTGATCGGCATGGCTATCCACTACACGAAAGAGAGGCAAACGCAAAATATTTGCTTTATGAATCGACTAGGCTCAGACTCCACTAACGCAAAATTTTAGCATTAATGGATTCCTCGATGTCACCGCCCGCGTCTGCGCCCAAGACCAATGTCTATCCGTCTCCTCGTCTCGGTTCGCTGGTCTATTACGCAGTTTTGATGGTGACGTTTCTTGCGGCCTCCAGCGCACCCACGCCGCTGTATCAGCTCTACCAGACGACCTGGCACTTCTCGACCACCTGGCTGACGCTGGTGTTCGCCAGTTACGTGTTCGCGCTGCTGCTGGCATTGCTGACCACCGGTTCCTTGTCCGACTACATCGGCCGACGGCCGGTCGTCGCCATGGCGATCGTGGGCGAACTCCTGTCGCTGGCGCTGTTCCTGGCTGCCGACGGGCTGGCATGGGTGCTGGCAGCCCGGATCCTGCAAGGGGTGGCCACCGGAATCGTGACCAGCGCGCTGGCAGCGGCGATGCTCGACAGCGACCACAACCGCGGCCCGGTGCTGGCGAGCATCGCGCCGCTATCGGGCATGGGGATCGGGGCGCTGTTTGCCGGCGTGCTGGTGGCTTACGCACCGGCACCGATGCGTCTGGTCTACCTGATATTGATCGTGATGCTCGTCGTGATGGGACTATGGCTCAAGCGGATTCCGGAGAGCGTGACACCGCGGCCCGGTGCGTTGGCGGCACTGCGTCCGCGCGCGCACATCCCGCCGGCGGTGCGCGGCCCGCTGTTTCGCGTCATCCCGGCGGTGGTTTCCTCTTGGGCGCTGGGCGGCTTTTCGCTGTCGCTGGGACCGACGCTGGTAGAGAGAATCAGCGGCGTTCACAATCCGCTGGTCGGTTGCCTGATTACCTTCCTGCTGCCTTTCATCGGCGGTATCAGCGTGCTGACGCTTCGCGCCAGGCCGCCAAGGCTGGCCGTACTGCTCGGCACCGCCTGTCTGATCGTCGGCATGCTGGGACTGCTGCTGGGAGTCCATCAGCGGTCGGTCGCGATCCTGCTGGCGGGTACGGCGATCGCCGGCATCGGCTTCGGCGCCGCGTTCATGGGCGCCATGCGCGTCGTCATGCCCTTGGCGCCGCCCACCGAGCGTTCGGCGTTGATGGCGGCGTTCTACGTGGTCTGCTATCTCTCCGCGAGCACGCTGGCGTTGTGCGGCGGTATCGCGACCCAGCATCTGGGGCTGATCCCCACCACCTACGCCTACGGCAGCCTGGTGGCCCTGCTCTCTCTCGCCGCCTTCGTCGGCACGTTGACGCAGCGCCAGCCCGAGTCCCGGGCTCGCAGCCGCAACCCTGCCTAACGTGTATCTGCACAAAATCTTTCCCGCTGACGTTGCGGCACAAGGCGAGATCGTCAATCAGCTCCCTGTAGCGTGACATTTCGTCGCCCCGGGTGTGCCGCGAAATCGCGATTAATTCCCTTCTTCAGCGCCAATATCCCTCCAAAATCGTCGAAAATACCGCTCCCGTCTTCTCCCTTCAGGTGATCGAAGCTACCGATCTCGTCGGACTCGTTGCAAGTCTCCACGGCCCATGCCGATAATCCGGCAGGTAACCAGCGTGTAACGACCGTGCCGGCAGGCTACGCAGGCCTGCCAGGCTTTCCACTCCTTGGGATGTTATCGCATGAAACGACTCGACGACCTGACGGTTAAAACCAGTTGGCTACTGGTAATATTGGCTTTTACCTTCCTGGTGCTCAGCGTTGCCGGGCTTGCCGCCTATGCAGCCAACGCTGGCGGCACGGTGTCGACGGGCTGGTTGAACCTCGCCATCGGCACCGCCATCGTGTTCACGCTGGTCCTGGTCGCGATCATTCTCTGGGGCGTGTCCGTCAACGTCATTCGACCGCTGAAGCGTCTGGTCGAGCATTTCGAGCGCCTGGCCGAGGGCGATCTCTCCGGCGAGATCGAAAGCCGGGGCAACAACGAGATCGGCCGCCTGTTTGCCGCACTGGAGCGCACCCAGGCGCATCTGTTGCACACTGTCGGCAATACCCGGAATGCCAGCGACAATGTACATCAGGGAGCCATCGAGATCGCCCAGGGCAACACCGACCTGTCGGCGCGCACCGAACAGCAGGCGGCAGCACTGGAAGAGACCGCGGCAAGCATGGAACAGTTGACCTCGACGGTACGCCAGAATACCGATAACGCCCGCCAGGCCAGTCAGCTGGCCGACGATGCCTCGGCCGTCGCTCGCGAGGGCGGCGATGTGGTGGGCAAGGTGGTCACCACCATGCATGACATCAGCGACCAGTCGCGCCAGGTGGTGGACATCCTCGATACGATCGACTCGATTGCGTTCCAGACCAACATTCTGGCGCTTAACGCCTCGGTGGAAGCCGCCCGGGCCGGAGCGCAGGGGCGCGGCTTCGCCGTCGTGGCCCATGAAGTCCAGACGCTGGCGACCCGCTCCGCCGATGCGGCGAAGAAGATTCGCGAACTGATCCAGCGTTCAGCGGAGCGCGTCGAGGATGGCGCCCGGCTGGTGGACAAGGCGGGGGCGACGATGAAGGAGATCGTCACGGCCATTGGCAATGTCGACGCCATCATGCATGAAATCGCCACGGCTTCGGAGGAGCAGAGCCATGGCATCGACCAGGTGAACCAGGCGATCACGCAGATGGACCAGGTCACGCAACAGAATGCGGCGCTGGTACAGCAGGCAGCCGACAACGCCCGCGCGCTGGAGCGGGAGTCGGAGGCGCTGCAGGCCGCCGTGGCGGTCTTCCGGCTCAGCGCCAGCGAAAGCGCCGCCATTCCGGCGATGCCGCAGCCGACACGACCCCAGCCCCGCACCCAATCTGGCACCCAGCCCCCGCTGGCCAGTGCGCGTCAGGAAGAATCCGAGTGGGAGACGTTCTAACCTCTGGCTTTCCCGTCCAAGGTCTAAGCTGTCTGAAAAATCGACGAGCGATAGCCAGACAAGGCGCAACGACCGTAGGGAGTAACAGCCGAAGGCTGGCCCGAAGGGTGAGCGTAGCGAATCAAAATCGGCGAAAAAGCGGAGTTTACGCGGAGTAAATGAGCATTTTGAGTCGATTTTTAACGCCGTATGGGTGAACGCAGGCATTTTTCAGACAAAGCGTAGGAAGCGTCTTCCGCCTGGCGCTCCAACGTACGGCAGAGATCGCCGTCGAGCTTGAGCGCCGCTGCCAGTTGATCGAGCCAGGCCCGCTCCATCGGGTTCTGCTCGTCGATGATCGCCACGCTGGCCAGATAGACTTCCCGCGCTGCCTGCGGTGAATCGGTATCACGAGCGATCGCCTCGGCGTCCAGCGGCGCGGACATCTGCTGCTCGACCCAGGCATGCAGTTCGTCGTCCGCGCCCAGCGCGTCGATCTGTTCGGCCAGCGCGGCCCGCTCTTCGGCGTCGATATGACCATCGGCCCGCGCGGCGGCGATCATCGCACGCAGGATGACCAGGCTTCGGTTCTCCTGCCGATCGCCGGAGAGCTGCTCCAGCGGCTGATCGGCTCCGGTCGTCGGCGCGTTGGCCGGCGCTGCAGACGACTTCTCTTGATGAGCCTGCCAGGCTTTCCAGGCTAGTGCCCCCAGCCCGGCTAGTGCGCCGTACTTGATCGCCTTGCCGCCCATGCTGCGACCCCGCTTGCTGCCAACCAGCATGCCCAGCGCGCCGCCACCCAGCAGCGACTTGGCATCGAAACCACCACCGCTCGACGACGTTTTCCGGCTGCTGCCCGCCTGCTTCATGATCTGCGAAAGAATTTTCTGCGCGTTCATCGATCCTCCATCACCCCGTTGCCTGAATGTTCCGCACTGCTATAGACCGTCTCGAGGCGAGGAGGTTTAACGCTGGCGCCAATTCGATCAATCGATCAGCGCCGGACGCCGGGGATCGGCGTGAAACTCGAAGGCATCAAAGATATCCCGGGCGATGACGCGAGGCTCGGAGAGCGGCGGCAGTTCGTCCGGCGAGAAATAGGCGGCATCGAAGACTTCGTGACCGGGATCGAGCGGCTTGGTATCGAGCCGCTCGCAGAGGAAGAACAGCTTGTAGAAGTCGAGCACGTCCGCCGGATAGGCGTGCTTGGCCTTGTGGCGAACGGCATAGAGCCGCTTGGCCTCGACCGTGACGCCCGCTTCTTCCCAAACCTCCTTGACCGTGTTTTCGGCCGCCGACAGCCCGATCTCGGCATAGCCGCCGGGCATCGTCCAGCGTCCGTCCATCTTCTCCTTGACCAGCAGGATCCTGCCGTCGTCGATGATCGCCGCGCGCACATCGATCTTGGGCGTGACATGTCCTTCGCCGTCGCCCAGCGCCAGGTTCACGCGACCGATGGGAATATCGCCCAGCATCGCCATCATCGACGTCGAAATCTCGGCGACCTCTTCATAGCGCTCGCGGTCGAACTTGTCGCGGCAGTAGTGCAGTCCGGTATCGGAGAGTGCCGATAGCCGCTTGGCCCAGGCGAGCCATTGATCTTCCATGAGGTGATTTCCGATTCAGGGGTGGGTAATGTTCACCTGAAGACTAACAACTGCGGCCGGCAACGTCAGGCAGCGGTGGCGTCAGGCACGAAAAAGCCCTTCCGGAGAAGGGCTAGTGTCGTACTTGTCGATACAGCGAGATCGACGCAGGCGGCATCCGACCGTATCAGCCCGCCGTGGGCGTTTCACCTTCCGGCTGCGGACCGTGTCGAGGCCCCTTGTGCATGCCGCGGGGCGGTTTCGTCAGCGCTTCGAAGGCGGCGACCTGCTCATCGTCGAGAACCGAGGAGAGTGCGCTGTGGCGCTGCTCCATCAGCTGCTTGAACTGCGCGCCGCGTGAATCCTTCGTCGCTTCGCCCGCCTTGGCATCGGGGCGCTTCAGTTGGTGCAACCCGTCGAAGAAGGTGCGCTCGGCATTCAGCACGGCGGCACTCTGCTCCTGGCTCAGATCCCAGGTGGCGAACAACGGGGCGTAGCGATCCTCCAACCCAGCCGTCATCCGCTCGGGATCCATTTTCGGGCCACCGTGATGACGCATATTCAAAGGGCGCGGCCGTTCCAGCATCTGATAGGCGTGCAGCTGCTCGTCGGTCAGTACATCGGCCAGCTGTTCGCGCTGCTGCTCGAGCAACGATTCCATCGCGGCGCGGCGCTGCTCGGGCGCCGTCTTGCCATCATCGCCACGCAGTTGCTGGAGGCCGGCACGGAAATCGCTGTCGGCCTGAGCCAGGCTGGCCAGCTCGTCTTCGTCGAGATTCCAGCTGGCGACCACGGCGTCCTTGAGAGGATTGCCGTGCGCCTTGTGCTCGCCATGGGCCGCCGGCGGTCGGGGTTGTTCGGTCTGCGCGGCCTGAGCGAGCGGTGACAGGATGGAGGCAGCAACGGCCAGCGCCAACAGGTTCTTTTTCGAAAAATTCATGACTTCACGCTCCTGGTTGCGCACCGAGACGCGGTGCAGGAACACTATCTCGTCGTTTCGTGCAGACAGTGTGCAGCGAGCGTGAAAGGTTGAATCACCAAATCGGCAAGTGACGAGGTCCACTAGTCGACGCTGCCAGCAGACAGAAAAAAACCGCTCCTGTCAGAGCGGTTTTCGTTCGGGAGCCGGCGGGCGGTCTAGAACGCCCAGTCGTCGTCCTCGGTACTGACGGTCTTGCCGATCACGTAGGAGGAGCCGGAGCCGGAGAAGAAGTCGTGGTTCTCGTCGGAGCCGGGCGAGAGCGCGGCGAGGATCGCCGGGCTGACGTCGGTGACGCTGGCCGGGAACAGCGCTTCGAAGCCCAGGTTCATCAACGCCTTGTTGGCGTTGTAGTGGAGGAACTTCTTGACGTCTTCGGTGAAGCCGACGTCGTCGTAGAGCGCCTCGGTGTACTTGACCTCGTTGTCGTAGAGCTCGTGGAGCAGCTCGTAGGCATAGATCTTGATCTCTTCCTGACGCTCTGCCGGCAGCCGGGCCAACTGACGCTGGAACTTGTAGCCGATGTAGTAGCCGTGGATCGCTTCGTCACGAATGATCAGGCGGATCAGGTCGGCGGTGTTGGTCAGCTTGGCGCGGCTGGACCAGTACATCGGCAGGTAGAAGCCGGAGTAGAACAGGAACGATTCCAGGAACACGCTGGCGATCTTGCGCATCAGCGGGTCCTCGGCGCGGTAACGCTCGAGAATCAGCTCCGCCTTCTTCTGCAGGAACGGGTTCTCTTCGCTCCAGCGGTAGGCGTCGTCGACATCGCGAGTCGCGCACAGCGTCGAGAAGATCGAGCTGTAGGAGCGGGCGTGAACCGACTCCATGAAGCTGATGTTGGTGAACACCGCCTCTTCGTGCGGGGTGATCGCATCCTCGATCAGCACCGGTGCACCGACGGTGCCCTGAATGGTGTCGAGCAACGTCAGGCCGGTGAAGACGCGGATGGTCAGCTGCTGTTCGTGCTCGGTCAGCGTGTTCCAGGCCGGGATATCGTTGGAAAGCGGGATCTTCTCCGGCAGCCAGAAGTTGCCGGTGAGCCGGTTCCAGACTTCCAGATCCTTGTCGTCCTGCAGGCGGTTCCAGTTGATCGCGTCGACACGGTTCAGGTGGCGGGCAGCAGAGGTGGGCATATCCATGAGAGTGGTCTCGTTCGGTTGGCGCCGGGGCGGGTGATGCCTCATGAGACATCGGGCCCCGGCGCGTTCACGCAAAGTCGGTCGTTATCGAGAGACAGGCATCACAAGGTGCAGGAAACGCAACCTTCCACCTCGGTGCCTTCCAGCGCGGCCTGCCGCAGACGAATGTAATAGATCGTCTTGATGCCCTTGCGCCAGGCGTAGATCTGCGCCTTGTTGACGTCGCGAGTCGTCGCCGTGTCGCGGAAGAACAGCGTCAGCGACAGGCCCTGGTCGACGTGCTGGGTCGCCTCGGCGTAAGTGTCAATGATCTTCTCGGGGCCGAGCTCGTAGGCGTCCTGGTAGTACTCCTGATTCTCGTCGGTCAGGTATGGCGCCGGGTAGTAGACGCGACCCAGCTTGCCTTCCTTGCGGATCTCGACCTTGGCCGTCACCGGATGGATGCTCGAGGTGGAGTTGTTGATATACGAGATCGAACCAGTCGGCGGGATCGCCTGCAGGTTACGGTTGAACAGGCCGTGGGCCATGACCGAGGCCTTCAGCTCGCGCCAGTCGTCCTGGGTCGGAATGGCGATGCCGCTCTTCTCGAACAGGCCGCGTACCTTCTCGGTCTTCGGCTCCCACGCCTTTTCGGTGTACTTGTCGAAGTACTCGCCGCTGGCATAGGTCGACTTCTCGAAGCCAGCGAAGCGCTGGTTACGCTCGATGGCAATGCGGTTGGACGCCCGGATGGCATGGAACGCGATGGTATAGAAGTAGATGTTGGTGAAATCCAACCCTTCTTCGCTACCGTAGAGAATGTGCTCGCGCGCCAGGTAACCGTGCAGGTTCATCTGCCCCAGGCCGATGGCGTGAGACTTGGCGTTGCCTTCGGCGATCGACGGCACCGAGGTGATGTTGCTCATCTCGGAGACCGCGGTCAGACCGCGAATGGCCGCTTCCACCGTGGTGCCGAAATCCGGCGAGTCCATGGTCTTGGCGATGTTGAGCGAGCCCAGGTTGCAGGAGATGTCCTCGCCGATGTGACGATAGCCAAGATCGTCGTCGTATTCGGTGGGCGTGTTGACCTGCAGGATCTCCGAGCAGAGATTCGACATGTTGATCCGGCCGTGGATCGGGTTGGCGCGATTGACCGTGTCCTCGAACATCAGATACGGATAGCCGGATTCGAACTGCAGCTCGGCGATGGTCTGGAACAGCTCGCGGGCGTTGATCTTCTTCTTGCGAATGCGCCCGTCGGCGACCATCTCTTCGTACTTCTCGGTCACGCTGATGTCACCGAACGGCACGCCGTAGATGCGCTCCACGTCGTAGGGCGAGAACAGGTACATGTCCTCGTTGCGCTTGGCCAGCTCGAAGGTGATGTCCGGCATCACGATGCCCAGCGACAGCGTCTTGATACGGATCTTCTCGTCGGCGTTCTCGCGCTTGGTGTCGAGGAAACGCAGGATGTCCGGATGGTGGGCGTTGAGATAGACCGCGCCCGCGCCCTGTCGCGCTCCCAGCTGATTGGCGTAGGAGAAGGCGTCCTCGAGCATCTTCATGATCGGGATGATGCCGGAGGACTGGTTCTCGATGCGCTTGATCGGGGCACCGGATTCGCGCACGTTGGAGAGCGAGAACGCCACGCCACCGCCGCGCTTGGAGAGCTGCAGCGCCGAGTTGATGGAGCGCCCGATGGACTCCATGTTGTCTTCGATGCGCAGCAGAAAGCACGACACCAGCTCGCCGCGCTGACGCTTGCCGCAGTTGAGGAAAGTCGGCGTTGCGGGCTGGAAACGACCGTGGATGATCTCGTCGACCAGCTGTCTGGCCAGTGTTTCGTCGCCCCGCGCCAGACTCAGCGCGACCATGCACACGCGGTCCTCGAAGCGTTCGAGGTAGCGCTTGCCGTCGAAGGTCTTGAGCGTATAGCTGGTGTAGTACTTGAACGCGCCCAGAAAGCTCTGGAAGCGAAACTTCGCCGCATAGGCCTGATCGAACAGCGACGAGACGAAGCCGAAGTCGTACTGGTCGAGCACCTGCTGCTCGTAGTAGCCCTCTTCCACCAGGTAGTCGAGCTTTTCCTTCAGCGAGTGGAAGAACACCGTATTCTGGTTCACGTGCTGCAGGAAATACTGACGCGCCGCTTCACGGTCCTTGTCGAGCTGCAGACGGCCATTGGCGTCGTACAGGTTCAACATGGCGTTGAGCGCGTGGTAATCGAGCGTCTTGGCGTTGTGATCGGCAGCGGGTCGCGCTGCCGTATCTTTTTCTAGGCTGAGCGTTTCCAAAATTCATTCACCCCTGCAAGAACGCGACGGACATCTTCTGCAGTGCCCATCAGTTCGAACCGATAGAGAAGCGGTACCCGACATTTCTGCGCCACGACCCGTCCGGCGAGGCCGAATGCCTCGCCGAAATTGGTGTTGCCACCCGCGATCACGCCGCGAATCAGGGACCGGTTGTGTTCGTCATTGAGAAATCGTATGACCTGAGGCGGCACCGAACTGAGCGGATCGCCGTCACCGTAGGTCGGTACGATAAGAATATAAGGTTCGTCGACCCGCAGGGGCTGGTCGTTTCGACTCAAAGGAATGCGACTGGCCGACAGGCCCAGCTTTTCGACGAAGCGCCGCGTATTGCCTGACTTGGTCGAAAAATAGACCAGCTCAGCCATGACGGTTCTCCTGCGCCCCTGCGCGGCATTCAGACGGCGCGGAACAATCCCGATGCGCGCCTAGAAAAACGAAAAAGAGAGATCAGGCAACCAGCGTGCTGATCTTGTCCGGGCGGAACCCGGCCCAGTGATCGTCACCCGCGACCACAACCGGCACCTGGCGATAGCCCAGATTCTGGACACGCTGCATCGCATCGGCGTCTTGCGTCAGGTCGACCACGGTATAGTCGATTCCTTGCTTGTCCAGAGCGCGATAGGTGGCGTTGCACTGGACGCAGGCAGGTTTGCTATAGATCGTGATGCTCATGAATAACCATCCTTGACTGGGGAAGACGCCATCGATGTCCGATGGTGCAGGCTTGGACGACTGGAATTCACGCTTTCTGAGCGTGTCCGCCGCTTCTGCAAAATACTATATATGGTAGCCGCGCCTTTTTCCAAGCATAGATGTGCTGTTTTTCTGTTAATCTCCTGTGGACAACTTTTTGCCCTCGCGGAGGCCGCATGGTAGCCCGCCTCCCGTCATGTCAAGGGTGAAAACGCCCTGCCCCGGAATTGGAAACGCGCCGATGGCTTGTGCCAAACCGGCGCGTCGAAACACACTATCTGGTAGCAGGAAAAGAGAGATCGGGTAGCGAAGACAGAACGCGAATCACCCCTTCTTGATCGCGTGCCCGCCAAATTCGTTACGCATGGCAGACAGCAGTTTGTCGCCATAGGAATCCTGTTCGCGGGAGCGCAGGCGCTCGAGCAGCGACAGGGTAATCACCGGCGCGCTGACGTCAAGCTCGATGGCTTCCGCCACGGTCCAGCGCCCTTCGCCGGAGTCCGATACGAAGGGCGCAATGCCCTCCAGCGACGGATTCTTGTCCAGCGCGTTGGCCGTCAGATCCAGCAGCCAGGAACGCACCACGCTGCCATGACGCCAGATCTCGGCGGCCTGATGCAGGTCGAGATCGAAATCCTTGCGCTCCATGATCGCGAAGCCTTCGGCATAGGCCTGCATCATGCCGTACTCGATACCGTTGTGGACCATCTTGGTGAAGTGGCCCGCGCCGTTGGGACCGACATGGCCCCATCCCTTGTCGGCGGCCGGCGCCAGACGCTCGAACAGCGGCCTGAGCGATTCGACGATAGCCGTCTCGCCGCCGACCATCATGCTGTAGCCCTCCTGCAGGCCCCAGACACCGCCGCTGGTACCGACGTCGACGTAATGCAGGTGGCATTCGCGCAGCGTCTCGGCCCGACGCACCGTGTCCTTGTACATCGAATTGCCGCCATCGATGACGATGTCGCCCTTCGACAGCAGCGGTTCGAGCTCGCCGATGAGCGTATCGACCAGGGGGCCGGCCGGTACCATCAGCCACACGATTCTGGGCGAGGAAAGGGCGTCGATCGCCGCCGCCAGCGAGTCCGACGGTTCGATCCCCTTCTCTGCCGCCTTCGCCATCGCTTCCGCGCTGGGGTCGTGCCCCACCACGCGGTGCCCGCCGCGCACCAGGCGTTCCGCCATGTTGGCGCCCATGCGCCCGAGTCCCACCATTGCAAGATCCATACGAACTCCTCTTGAGTCGAGAAAGGCGTCGTCGGCCGAGATGCTCCCCGCGCTCGGCGCCTACGGTTGGCGTGTGTGGCTAGCCGATCGAGCGTGTCAGATGACTCGCGATCAGGCGCCTGGCCGGCCAGGCCACTTCACCGGCGCGCAGTACCGCCTTGCGCAGCCATCTGGCCGGTGTACGGTCGTCGGTGTAGAGCCCGACGATCGCCAGCGTGGCGGCGAACAGCGGCGCCGTCGCCAGACGCTGCTCGCGCTGATAGCGTGCCAGCAGCGTCGGCGAGGCGATATCCTGCCCTCGAGCTCGCGCCTCGCCGATCAGGTCTGCCAGTCGCGACAGCCCCTGCAGCCCGAGGTTGAAGCCATGCGCGGTCACCGGATGCATGCCCACGGCGGCATCGCCGATCAGCGCCTGGCGGTGCCCGACGAAGCGTTCGGCATAGACACTGACCAGCGGATAGCGATGAGGCGCCGCAACCCGACGCATGGCGCCCAGTCGGCCGCCAAAGCGCCGGGTGATATCGGCGTCGAAGTCCTCGTCGCTCAATGACAGCTGCTTTTCCATCTCCGCCGGCGAGAGTGTCAGCACCAGCGACGAGCAGTGCGTATCCACCGGCAACAGCGCCAGCGTCTGGCCGTAGCCGAACCACTCCCACGCCGTCTGGTCGTGCGGCTCTTCGTGGTGCATCCGGCAGACCAGCATGTGCTGACCATGCTGGTAGGTATGGGCGGGAATGCCCATGGCACGGCGGGTGGTGGAAAAGCGGCTGTCCGCCGCCACCAGCAGCGAGGCCTGCAGCCGCTCGCCGCCGGCGAGAGTGATATCGACCTCGGCGTCGTTGGCCTCGAACCGCTTGATCTGCTGTTCATCCCGCCACAGGATCTCTCCCGCGTCCATCGAGCCGGCCGGCAACGCCGCATAGGCGGCACGTCGAATCACCTGATTGGGTACCAGGCAGCCGAGGGGTTCGTTGCGAGAAGCGCCTGGTGCAATTTCCATCGCGAACAGCGACTGACCATCGAAGACTTTGGCGGCACGCATCCGAGCGCGTTCGGCCGGCTCGACTCGCGACCATACGCCGAGCTTGTCGAGAATCTGTTGGGCGGCCCGAGTCAACGCGATCTCTCGCCCATCGCTGGCCGGCTCCACCATCGCCGACCGCGACTGACGATCGATCAGCACCGAACTCACGCCATGACGCGACAGCGCGTTGGCAAAACACAAGCCAATCGGCCCCGCACCGACGATGGCGACGTCGACCTGCGTCACAGAGATTGAATCATCCATTCGTGCCGCTCCCTAGCGTCAATGGGGCGTAACGGTAACGGAAAAAGATGCCACGGCGAAGCCTCACCCGTCGCATCCCAGGTTAACGCCGCCATCATCCGGCCGGTTCGGCACCAGATGGCAATACTCCCCGTCCGTGTTCGAGCGAGCGGTGTTCAAGCCGGTGCGATTTCCAAGGCCGACAGGCGCGTTCATTGCTTTTCGCTGTGAACCTTGACATGGCCCACCTTGTCCTTGAAGACCTTCTCCGCGAACTCGACTTCCAGATGCTTGTCGCCCTTGGCTCGGACGCGGTGGTACTCCAGACCGCTGAAGCTCAGCTCCAGTTGATCATCGTACTCTTCGAGCAGTTTCCTGAATTCGCCAACGGTAATGATCATGACCTCTCCTTTTTTCGAGGGAATGGTTCAAGGAAATGTTCTAGGGAACGTCGAACGCCCCCCGACACTCCAAGCCTAGACCATGACGCCGGGGGCGTTTCACCACCGTGTCATTCGGTCACAGAATGACCGTTGCCACCCGACCCCGAACCCCCGACCATGGTCACCCTAGCGCAGGACAGCGCTGGCGCGGCGCCTCATCGCCCTGTCGTCACCATTCGCGGATCGTTTCATCGTCCCCTCGTTTGCAGGGTCTTTTCCGCCAGGAGTATTAATTCATGAATCTTCGTTTTCTTTCCGCCGCCTTGCTGACCGCTTCCGTCGTCGCCTCCCCGATGGCCGCGGCCGTGAGCTTCGATAGCGTCAAGAAAAGCGCCGGCGAAATGTTGTCCGGCCAGTCCTCTCAGAACACCGATACCGCCGGTGGCGCCTCGCTGCTCGGCGCGCTGAGTTCCGGCTCCCTGAACCTGGGCAGCATGCAGAACGTGGCCGGCGTGCTCGGTTATTGCCAGGAACAGGGCTATACCGAAAGCACCACCGACAAGGTCAAGAACCGCCTGCTCGAGCAGATCGGCGGCCAGAGCCAGGCCGAAGAGAGCGACAGCTACCAGAAGGGGCTGGGCGGGCTGCTCGATAGCGGCAACGGCCAGACCTTCAGCCTGACCAACCTCAAGGATCAGGTCGGCGAGCGCGCCTGCGGCATGATTGCCGACAAAGCCATGTCCTCTTTCCTCGGCGGCTGATACCCGCCAGCGCATCGTACGCTGCCGCCATCGTCCACGGCTTGACGTCATGGAAGAACGCCGCGGCATGCGCCAGACTGGACGCATGCCGATACTGCCCTCGTTTCGATTCCCGACCGTCGCCGCCCGTACCCGCGGGCGACGTTTCGCCTTTGCCCTGCTGCTGGCGACACTGACGTCGCCAGCCCTGGCCGCCCCGCTGCCCGAGGCCGCTCGCGACAGCATTGCCGAGCAGGCGGGCGTCCTGCCGCGCAGTCACTCCCTGCTGGTCGCCATCGATGGCGATACCGTGATCGACGAAGGCTTTCGCGGCCACGGGACGAACGAGACGGCCAACATCAAGTCGCTTTCCAAGACGCTGGTCTCGGCGCTGGTGGGCGCGGCCATCGACCGTGGCGTGATCGAGAGCGTCGATCAGCCGGTGATCGAACTGCTGGGCGACCGGGTTTCCGCGGATATCGATCCGCGGGTGAGCGATATCACCGTCGGCAACCTGCTTTTGATGCAGGCGGGGCTCGAACCCACCTCGGGCGGCAACTATGGCGCCTGGGTGGCAAGTTCGAACTGGGTCACCGACGCACTGGAACGCCCTTTCGTCGCCGAACCCGGTGAACGCATGCTCTACTCCACCGGCAACAGCCACCTGCTCTCGGCGGCGCTCACCGAAGCGACCGGCCGCAGTACCCTGGCACTGGCGCGCGACTGGCTGGGCGATCCGCTGGGGATCGCGATTCCTCCCTGGACACGGGACCCGCAGGGCATCTATTTCGGCGGCAACGAGATGGGCCTGACACCGCAGGCGCTACTGCGCTTCGGCGAGATGATCCGCCAGCACGGGATCCGCGACGACCGCACGGTGCTCTCGGCCGACTGGATCGAACGCTCCTGGCAGCCGCGCACCCGCTCGTTCTTCAACGGCGACGATTACGGCTACGGCTGGTTCATCACCCGCATCGCCGGCCAGCCCGTCTACTACGGCTGGGGCTATGGCGGCCAGCTGCTCTACGTGGTGCCATCTCGCGCCATGACCGTGGTGATGACCTCCGACCCGACGCCGCCCTCCAATGGCAGCGCCTATCTGGAAAAAGTCGAAGCGCTGATTGCCGATTTGATCGAGGCGACCCATCGTCCCAATCAGGAACCCTCCCCGTGAAACATCCTCACCGAGACCGCGACAACTGGCTCCTCACCACCCCCGCCGTCCGATCGACACGCGGCGCGGTGGCCTCGCAACACCGCATGGCGGCGCAGGCGGGCGCGGCCCAGCTCGATGCCGGCGGCAATGCCATCGATGCCATTATCGCCACCGCCTATGCGCTCAACGCCGTCGAGCCGTGGATGTGCGGCCTCGGCGGCGCCGGTTTCATGTTGATCTGGCTGGCGAAGGAACGGCGCGCCGTGGCGCTCGATTTCCAGGGCGTGCTGGCCGGCGATACGCGACTCGAGGACTATCCCGTCGATCCGGCTCTGCCCGCGACGCCAATGGGCTTTCCCGGCGTGGTCGACAATGCCAACATCGAAGGCTACCGCTCGATCACCGTTCCCGGTGCCGTGGCCGGGCTCGATCACGCGCTCGCCCGTTTCGGTTCAAAACCACGTGCCGACGTCATGGCGCCCGCGATCGCCCTGGCCGAGCGAGGCCTGCATGTCGACTGGTTCACCAGCCTGCAGATCGGCGTCTGCGCCAGAACGCTGGCCCGCGATCCGATCTCGAGGGCAATCTATCTGCCTGGCGGGCACCCGGCGACGCCGGAGAGCCGGCTGCGCATTCCGCAACTGGCCGACACCCTGCGCGAGATCGCCGAGAACGGCGCCGATACTTTCTATCGCGGCGCCCTGGCCGAGAAGATCGTTGGCGATCTGCAAGCGGGCGGCTCGCGCATCTCGCGAGAGGACCTCGCCGCCTACGAGGTATTCGAATACACCCCCATGGCCGCCGCGCATCGCGGCTACACGCTCTATACGCCGGGCGAGGTTTCCGGCGGCCTGCGCCAGCGCGAGATGCTGGCGTACGCGCTGGAGGCGATGCCGACCCCGCCGGAAACGCCGACACCGGCGACTTGGCTCGTCTATGCCGAAGCGCTGGAGCAGTGCTGGAAGCGGCACAAGATTCGCAACGGCGTGCTAACGGAGACGGACGGTGAACAGGGCGCCTGCACCTCGTCGATGTCATCGGTGGACGCCGAAGGCAACATGGTGGCGCTCACCTACACCCTGCTCAATCGCTTCGGCTCCGGCGTCACCCTGCCCTCGACCGGCATGCTGATGAACGACAGCGTCAGCTACTTCGACCCGCGCCCCGGCTATCCCACGACGATGGAAGGCGGCAAGCGCATCAACTCCTCGAACATGTGCCCGACGGTTGCGGTGAAGGGCGGCGAGGCGCGCTTCTCGGTGGGCGCCTCCGGCGGCAACCTGATCATGCCGGCAGTGACCCAGGTGGCCGCGCTGATGATGGACTTCGACATGAGTCTGAAAGAGGCCGTGCACCATCCGCGCCTGGACGCCAGCTACCGCGGTTCGGTCCGTGTCGACCCGCGCTTCGATCCCGAGACACTGGCAAAGCTGGGCGAGCGCTTCGAGCTGGAGATTGCCCAGCAGCTGGTATTTCCCAAGCTCTACGCCTGCGTCTCGGCGGTTTCGCGAGATCCCGAAAGCGGCGAGTGCATCGGCATCAACGACCCGACCCAGCCGATCGGCGGCGGTGCCACACCGGCGCCGTTTCAGATTGAACCGCTCGACGACGAGCCGGTCGTGCGCCCCTGATTCACTAGCAGGATTCCGAGATGTCTATCGTTGTATCAATACCGGATGTGGATAAAACGAACTGGTGGATCGAGCAGCTTCAGGCCCTGCTCCCGGGCTGGACGATCCGCCCCATTCACGACCCGGGTGATGTCGAGAAAGTCACCTATGCCGTGGTTTGGAAGCCGGCAACCGGCGCTTTCCTGCCCTTCCCCAATCTCAAGGCGATCGTGTCGCTGGGCGCCGGCATCGACCACGTGCTGGCCGATGCCGAACTGCCGCGCCAGATGCCGATCATCCGCACCGTGGGCACGGACCTGACCCAGCGCATGCGCGAGTACGTGGCGCTGCACGTGCTGCGCCACCACCGCGACATACCGGCCATTGCCGCCAACCAGCGCGAGAAGCGCTGGCAACAGCTGGTCGTGCCACCGGCGACGCAGCGCCGCGTGGGCGTCATGGGGCTCGGCAACCTCGGCGGTGCAGCGGCGCGGACGCTCGCCGCACTCGGCTTCGAGACGCTCGGCTGGGCACGCACGAAGCGAGAGATCGAAGGTGTCATCACCTACGCCGGTGACAGCGAATTTTCCGAATTCGTCAGCCGCTGCGAGATTCTGGTCTGCCTGCTGCCGCTGACCGTGGCGACGACAGGCATCTTGAACGCCGCGCTGTTCGAGCGCCTGCCCAAGAGCGCCAGTATCATCAATGCCGGCCGCGGCCAGCATCTGGTCGAGGCGGATCTGCTGGCTGCCCTGGAGAGCGGCCAGCTTAGTCATGCCACGCTGGACGTCTTCGATGTCGAGCCGCTGCCCGCCGAGCACGCGTTCTGGCCACATCCCGGAGTGACGATAACGCCGCACACCGCGTCGCTGATCGACGCGCCCACCGGTTCGCGCATCGTGGCCGCCAATATTGAGCGATTCGAGCGCGAAGGCAGCGTACCGGATCTCGCCGACGCCGCGCGGGGCTATTAAAGCGCCACGGCCCCCAAGGCCTCGCCACCGAGCGCCAACAACTTGCTAGACTGCCTATGGGCAAGTCATTGCCTCGGTTTTATCCACAGCCAGTCGTCTATCACCGCTAGCTGGCTGCTCATCGATGGTCGCTAAGGAGAGGTCATGTCGAATCAGAATGGATCGGGCAAGAGCGCGTCCGGTAAGAGCGCAGACAAGGCGCAGGCCAATACCCTGAGCCGACGTAACATCAAATCCTGGCTCACGGACATGGATGGCGTTCTGGTTCACGAGAGCAAGGCGATTCCCGGAGCGGCGGAACTGATCGACCAGTGGCGCAAGAAGGACATCCCGTTTCTGGTGCTGACCAACAACTCGATCTACACCCCGCGAGATCTGAGCGCGCGACTGCAGCAATCCGGCCTCGACGTGCCGGAGGATCGCATCTGGACCTCGGCATTGGCGACGGCTGCCTTCCTGCGCGACCAGGCACCGGGCGGCTCGGCTTTCGTCGTCGGCGAGGCGGGGTTGACCACGGCGATCCATGAAGCCGGTTTCATTATGACCGACACCGCGCCGGACTATGTGGTGCTGGGCGAGACACGCTCCTATTCGTTCGAGGCGATAACCAAGGCGATCCGGCTGATCAAGGATGGCGCTCGTTTCATCTGCACCAATCCGGACGCCACCGGCCCCAGCGCCGAAGGGGTGCTACCCGCGACAGGCGCGGTGGCGGCACTGATCACCGAAGCGACGGGGCGCAAGCCGTATATCGTCGGCAAGCCCAACCCGATGATGTTCCGTTCGGCACTCAACAAGCTGGGCGTGCACTCCGATGGCACCGGCATGATCGGCGACCGCATGGATACCGATATCGTCGCCGGTATCGAGGCGGGCATGCACACGGTGCTGGTGCTGAGCGGCATCGCCGACAAGGCCGATATCGAACGCTATCCGTTCCGGCCCAAGGAGATCCTGTCGTCGGTGGCGGAGCTGGTGGACAAGTAACGCTACCCGCGTCGTCGAGGCGGCGTTTCCCGCGCCGCCTCGGCTCAAGTCTCCGACAGCAGACGCTCACCCAGCAGTCGGCCGTTCTCCAGGCAGTCCCCCACCGCGATACCGCCGCGCCAGTTGCCCGCCAGATGCAAGCCGGAATGCGCCCGCAGCGCATCGTCCAGGGCCTCGATTCGCGCCAGATGGCCGATTTCGTACTGCGGAATGGCCTGCGGCCAGCGCGTTACCTTCTGCCATACCGGTTCGCCGCGAATGCCCAGCAGATCGCGCAACTCATCGCGCACGCGCGCGACCTGCGTGTCGTCGTTGCCGTCCGCCGCCGACGGATCCTGCCGCCCGCCGATGAACACGTTGAGCAGCTTGTGCCCCGCCGGTGCGCGGTTCGGAAACAGCGTCGACGAGAATAGTGCGCCCAGCGTTCTCCGCTTTTCGGCGCGAGGGATCAGCACGCCGAATCCGTCCAGCGGATGGACGATATCCTGCTCGCGAAAGCCCAGCGCAATGGCGTTGACCGGCGGATAGACGATGCCCTGGAGCGGCTCCGCCAACGCCGGGTCCAGCGGCTGCAGGAGCCGGGCCGCGACCGGTGCGGGCACCGCCAGCACCAGCGACCTGGCTCGCCACTCCCCGCCGTGATCATCCGAGACGATCCACTGTTCGCCGTCGCGACGAATGCCCTGCACGGGGCGATCGGTGTGGATGGCGGCCGTCGGCTGGGCCGCGATGCGCTCCGCCAACCTATCGGCCAGATGCTGCAGCCCCTGCGGGAAGCTCACCAGCTTGCCGCGCCATTCGGCCGGCACGCCGCCGGGATCACGACGCGCCTGACGCAGCCGCTTCATCCCGCCGAGGATCAGCGAGCGATGTTCCTGCTCGATGGCGGCCAGACGCGGCATGGCCGCCTGAACGGACAGTCTGCGCGGATCGCCCGCATAGACGCCGGAGACGAACGGATCGACCATGCGCGCGAGAATGCGCGGGCCGAGCCGCCGTTCGACGAAGGCGGCCAGGGTTTCCTCCGGCGCGCTCGAACGGCCGATGAACGGCTCGCGAGCCAGTCGTGCCCAGCCGCGCCAGCCGATGAGTGGGCTGACCAGGGCGTCCAGCGGTTTCATCGGCAGCGCCACCGGCTCGCCGTTCACCACGACGTAACGCTTGTTGGCAACGGCATTGGCGGGTTGCGCCTCGTCGAGCAGGTCGAGCTCTTCCAGCAGCGCATAAAGGGGGGGCTTCATGATGACGGTGTTAGGCCCGTGCTCGATCTGCCACTCGCTATCGCGCTCGGTACGAAGGTTACCGCCGACCCGGGAGTTGCCCTCCAGCAGGGTGACATGTCGTCCGCGCTTGGCCAGCGCCCAGGCCGCCGCCAGCCCGGTGGCGCCAGCGCCGACGATCAAGGTATCGGAAAGGGCCTCGCTGGGGGAACGAGGCGTCGCGGTCGAAACGTCTGCAGCCTGACTGTCCATGATGACTCGCACGAGAAAATGTCACTGGCAGTCTACGCAGACACCACGCAACCTGCATCCGGCCGGCATGCGGCGACTTGCCGCTACGCCGGCCGATCGCGCGACTCCGCCGTGGGACGGATCGTCGGACTCGCCCGGATGGCAGCCAGGCGCCGCCGGATAGAGGCTGCAGTCCGCCTTCACCGCGGTTTCCTCGTGCGGCGTGCCGTCCGTCGCCCAGTCGTAATCGACCAGCTGCGCACGGTAGACCTGGTTGGTGACGTAGTCGTCGCTCGGCATCGACTTGCCGAAGAACGGGCTCACGTACTCCCAGACGATCTCGCCTTCCGGGGTGACCTGGAACAGGCGGCCGTTCTGGCCTTCATCGATCAGCGTGTTGCCGTTGGGCAGTCGCCGCGCGCTCGAGATGAACGAACTGTAGAAGGTGTAGGGCGAACCTCCCGACATGTTGCCGGTGTATTGCCAGACGATCTTGCCGCTGCTCGGATCGACCTCGATCACGCGGGAGGACGAGAAGAACCCCTGCCTGGCAGGCGGAAAGCCGGCATTGCCCTGGTTGTCGAAGATCAGCATGTTGCCCGCGCCCGGCAACCCTTCGGGGATCAGATGAACATCGTGGGAGCCCACGGTCTGATCCACTGGGCGTCCGAGCTTGCCGTTGAGCTGCAGCGCCGGCAGATCGGGGCCGATGCGCCAGACGATCTCGTCGCTCTGTCGATCGACGATGAAAGTGACGTTGGCGTTGCGGGAGTTGACCAGGATATTGTCCGGCGCGAAACGCTCGTCCCCCGCGTCGTACCAGTGATTGGGCCCGACGGGCACCGCCGTGTTCAGATGCAGGAAGTCGGGATCCTCGGAATCCTTGAGCGACCGCAGGCCGGCGTCGGAAAAGCCCATCTCGTCGAGATGGTCGCCCGCCTTCCATTCCCAGACGACCCGGCCGTCATCGTCGACCTCCTCGATACCGTTTTCGATGATCGGGTAGTCGAAGCCGTTGAGCTCGCGCATCTCGGCGGTCATCACCAGGTTGTTGCCGTTGGGCAGGCGACGCATGTCGTGGTGCTGATAGACCGGGTTCTGCTGGCTGCCCCACTGCCACTGCACTTTGCCGTCCCAGTCCACCTCGGCGACCGAGGCGTTGGTCAGCCCGTTGCCGGGGCTGGCGTGTTCCGGGAGTTCTTTCGCCCGTGCCAGTTGCACCAGCAGGTGGCCTTTTTCGCCGTTGGTCTGGTCGGCACTCAAGGCCACCGGCGGGAAGCTTTCGTAGTCCCAGCGGTGAACCTCGTTGCCGTTCATGTCGATCAGGTGGGTCTTTCCGTCACCGCCGGGAAACAGCACAAAGCCGTTGTAGGCCCGCTCGGGATCGTAGTAGGTCGTGCCGGTGGGGAAGCTGCTGGGCAAGGCGACCGCTGCGGTTGCCGTCGCTGTCAACAGGACACCCAGTAACATCGAAACGGATCGTGTCCGTGACATCATCGCTCGTCGCTCCTTCGTCGAGTCCCGCCTTGGGCGGATTGAGCCGGCACGTCGGTGTGCCGGCGATCTCAGTCAGGCCGATGACGGCGATTCATCGTCATCGGCTTTTCGATAGACCCTCGCAATGGCGTTTCGATCCCTGAGCCGGAACGTTTCGTGGCTAGGCTGCGCCCGGTAACGCCTCGGCGAACTGGGCGACGGTCATCGGTTTGGAGAACATCGGGTAGTCGTAGGCGATCGCCGCATCGTGCTCGGCCTCGCTGGTGGCCGCGACGCCGTCGGTCAGCGTCAGCACCTCGAAGCCTTTCTCGTAGCCCGAGCGCATGGTCGATTCCACGCAGCAGTTGGTCAGGAAGCCGGCCAGGGCGATCGTTTCGATCCCCTTGCTGCGCAGGATGAAATCGAGATTGGTCGAGGCGAAGGTATCCAGGCCACGCTTGCCTTCGATGACGATGTCACCAGCCTGCGGGGTGAGCGCCTCGCAGATCTCGGCACCCCATTCGCCTTTGACGAACGCCTTGCCGTTCACCACGCCGGCAAGGATGCCGTAGGGCTGGGCGGTGATCTCGCCATAGCCTGGCGCGAAATGGATCGGCGCGTGGAGAATGCTGACACCGGCGGCACGCGCCCTGGCGACGAGATCCTGCGTCTTGGCCAGCATGTCTTCACGGGCCATGACGCCTTTTACGGCGTCGTGCAGCACGCCGCCCGGCGTGGTGAAGTCGTTCTGGAATTCGATCAGGACCAGGGCCGTCTTGGCGGGGTCGATCGTCTGGAGGGCATTGGCGGTCATGGCGGGACGCTCCTTCACGGAAATGGACTCGCTGTCGTGCAGCATAGCCCATCTCCGGCCGGCGCGCGGTGGCGAAGCGGGCGCTAGTCGTACACGCCCTGGCTGCGCAGATAGTCGTCGTAGCTGCCGCTGAAGTCGACGATACCGTCCTCTTTCATCTCGATGATGCGGGTGGCCAGCGAGCCGACGAATTCACGGTCGTGGCTGACGAAGATCAGCGTGCCGGGATAGTTGTCCAGCGCCAGGTTGAGCGCCTCGATCGACTCCATGTCGAGGTGGTTGGTGGGTTCGTCCATCACCAGCACGTTGGGCTTCTGCAGGATCAGCTTGCCGAACAGCATCCGCCCCTGCTCGCCGCCGGAGATCACCTTCACCGACTTGCCGATATCGTCGTTGGAGAACAGCATCCGCCCCAGCGCGCCGCGCACGGTCTGCTCGCCTTCGGTGGTCCACTGGCGCATCCAGTCGAACAGCGTCTCGCCACCCTCGAAGTCGGTCGCGTGATCCTGGGCGAAGTAGCCCACTTCCGCCGCATCGGTCCACTTCACCTCGCCCGCATCCGGCGCCATCGTGCCGACCAGGCAATTGAGCAGCGTGGTCTTGCCGATGCCGTTGGGGCCGATGATGGCGACACGCTCGCCGGCTTCGACCTGCAGGCCGAAACGGTCGAACAGCACGTTGTCGCCCCACGCCTTGGAGAGCTTGTCCGCCGTCAGTGCGTGACGGTGGATCTTCTTGCTCTGCTCGAACCGGATGAACGGGCTGACACGCGAGGAGGGCTTGACCTCCTCGAGCTGGATCTTGTCGATCTTGCGCTGGCGCGAGGTGGCCTGCTTGGCCTTGGAGGCGTTGGCCGAGAAGCGGCTGACGAACTGCTGCAGCTCGGCGATTTCCGCCTTCTTCTTGGCGTTGTCGGCGTGCAGGCGCTCGCGGGCCTGGGTCGCGGCGATCATGTACTCGTCATAGTTGCCCGGGAACAACCGCAGCTCGCCGTAATCCAGATCCGCCATATGAGTGCAGACGCTATTCAGGAAGTGGCGATCGTGGGAGATGATGATCATCGTCGAGCTGCGCGCCCGCAGGATTTCTTCCAGCCAGCGGATGGTGTTGATATCCAGATGGTTGGTGGGCTCGTCGAGCAGCAGCACGTCGGGGTCCGAGAACAGCGCCTGGGCCAGCAGCACGCGCAGCTTCCAGCCCGGCGCCACCACGCTCATCGGCTGGGTGTGCTGCTCCAGCGGAATGCCCAGCCCGAGCAGCAGCTCGCCGGCACGGGATTCGGCGGTGTAACCCTCGAGTTCGGCGAAGCGCACTTCCAGGTCGGCGACCTTCATGCCGTCCTCGTCGCTCATCTCTGCCTGGGAGTAGATGCGCTCGCGCTCTGCGGTGACTGCCCACAGCTCCTCGTGGCCCATGATCACGGTATCGATCACGCGCTCGTTCTCGAACGCGAACTGATCCTGGCGCAGCTTGCCCAGTCGCGTGGTGACGTCCTTCATCACCTGACCGCCGGTCGGCTCCAGGTCGCCCCCCAGAATCTTCATGAAGGTGGACTTGCCGCAGCCGTTGGCGCCGATCAGGCCGTAGCGATGGCCACCGCCGAATTTGACGGATACGTTCTCGAACAGCGGCTTGGGGCCAAACTGCATGGTGATGTTGGCAGTAGAGAGCACAGCGGGGAATCTCGCGGGAAACGGCGTGAATGAAACGACGACGGGATGAATAGAACGACGAAAGCCGAGGCGAGCCCGACCTTCGTCCTGAACGTTCGTCTGGTGCAGACGGTTTGGACGTTCGTATCAGATTATACGCAGATGCAGCGCCCGCTCATATGCCGCGGGCGAAATGATTCACGCCGTGACCGGCCGGCGGCCGCGATGTCACTCGCCACGCGGGAAGCGCTGTGACTCCTCGACGATGTTGAGATCCATATGGTTGCGCATGTAGCGCTGGGAGGCGTCCTGCAACGGCTGGTGATCCCACGGATAGTAGTGACCGTTGCGCAGCGCTTCGTAGACGACCAGCCGCTGCGCCTGGCTTTCACGGACCTCGGCATCGAAGCGCTGCATGTCCCAGCGTGCGCGAACCTTGGCCTGGAATTCCGCCAGTATTTCGGCGTAGTCCGGGTCTTGGGCCAGATTGCGGGTCTCGTGCGGATCGGCCTCGAGATCGAACAGCTGCGGCGGGTCGATCTCGCAGTGGTTGAACTTCCACTTTCCTTCGCGAATCGTGACCAGCGGCGCCTGCGTGCCCTCGGCGGCGTACTCCATGTAGACCGGCGCCTCGCGCGTGCCGCCGCGGGCCAGGGGAAGCAGCGACTCGCCATCGGTCCAGGGTTCGACTTCGGAGAGATCGATCCCCACCAGATCGGCCAGTGTGGCGTTGATATCGATGGTCGAAACCGGCGCCTCCACCGAGCGCGGCTCCAGCCCCGGCGCGGCGATCATCAACGGTACGCGCGACGAGCCTTCGAACGGGCTCATCTTGAACCACAGCCCCTTCTCGCCAATCATGTCGCCGTGATCCGACGTCACCACGATGATGGTGTTGTCGAGCATTCGGGTGCGCTCGAGCACGTCCAGAATCGAGCCGACCTTGTCGTCGATGTAGGAGATATTGGCGAAATACCCCCGCCGCGCCCGACGTACGTCTTCCGGCTGAATGTCGAACTTGGTGTAGTCGTTGGCTTCGAAGATCCGCTGGCTGTGCGGATCGAGCTCGTCGAACGGCACCACGTCCTGCTCCGGCTCGAGATGCTCGCAATCCTCGTAGAGATCCCAGAACTTGCGCCGCGCCACATACGGGTCGTGCGGGTGGGTGAAGCTCACGCACATCGCCCACGGCCGCGAATCGTGCCCGCGGGAGAGATCGAACAGTTTCTGTTCGGCATGAAAGGCGACTTCGTCGTCGTACTCCATCTGGTTGGAGATCTCGGCCACGCCGGCGCCGGTGACCGATCCCAGGTTGTGATACCACCAGTCGATGCGCTCGCCCGGCTTGCGGTAGTCCGGCGTCCAGCCGAAGTCGGCAGGATAGACATCGGTGGTCAGCCGGGTCTCGAAGCCGTGCAACTGATCCGGACCCACGAAGTGCATCTTGCCCGAGAGACAGGTGGAGTAGCCGGCGCGACGCAGGTGGTGCGCCCAGGTCGGCACGGCGGAGCGAAATTCGGCGGCGTTGTCGTAGACGCCGGTACGCGAGGGCAGCTGACCGGACATGAAGGCCGCCCGCCCCGGCGCGCACAGGTAGCTCGGCGTGTAGGTGTTGTTGAAATTGACCGCGCGCCTGGCCAGCTTCTTCAGGTTGGGCGCGTGCAGAAAGTCCGCCGGCCCATCCTTGAACAGCGTGCCGTTCACCTGATCCGCCATCAGCACCAGAATATTCGGTCGCGTCATGCTCCCTCCCCTGCGTCGTTGTATTGGGCGTTCGAGATACGCTCTCAGCTTGCGCGCCACGCATGGATTAGCGCAAACGATCAATTCGACGCCTGAGGCCAAGGCAGGCTTGGGCTTTTATCGGGCTACGTCTCGGGTGGCAGCAGGAAGTTGCCTTGCCGACCGTCGCCGAGTCGGGACTCGACCTCGCTATCGTCTTTCAGCGCGACGCCGGAGGCGCCCAGCACCTGGGCCTGGCGCATCAGGTAGCCAAGCAGCCTGGCGGCGTTGGCACAAGACAAGCCGCGCGGGCGAATGTTGGAGATACAGTTGCGCTCGCTGTCGCGCCGGCCCGACCGGGGTGCCCAGGTAAAATAGAGCCCGAGACTGTCCGGCGAGCTGAGACCGGGGCGCTCGCCGATCAGCACCACGCTCATGCGGGCGCCCAACGCTTCGCCGATGGGGTCACCGATCGCGACCCGCCCCTGCTCGACCAGCGCGACTGGCCCCGGCGACAGCCCGAGTCGTTCGATCTCCGCCAGCGCGGCATCGAGGAACGGGATCGCCTGCTCGTGAATCGCCCGGGCGGAGAGACCGTCGACCACGCAGATCGAGACGTCGCAGGGCGCCGGTTCGAGCCCGGCCAGCTCCCGCTCGGCTTCCTCGCACAGCTGCCGCCCGAGATCCGGCCGACGCAGGTATTCGTCACGGTCGGCGACACGGCTGTGAAGCCGCAGCGCCAACGGAAAGCGCGCATCCAGCGCCGGCATCAGGCGTTCGGTATCCAGCGCCATGTGGACGGCATCCCGGGCGCGGGCGTGATCCAGCTGGAACGCCAGCTGCGCCGCCGTGGGCAGGCTGCCGCCGGCTCGACCCAATCCGATCCGGGCGTCGGTCAGCTCGCGTAGCCGCTGCCAGGGATTGGTGACGGTCAACTTCGATGAATCGCCGGGATCGCTCATGTTGTCCCCTTGCCGAGCGCTTCCGTCGGCATTCGTGCCAGCACGCCCCGAAAGCGTGGCGGCAACTCGTGCTCGAAGGCGATGCCGCGGTCGTGATGATAGATCCCGCTGCTCTCCAGCCAGGCCTCGAACTCCGGCGCCGGACGCAGCCCGAGAACCTGGCGCAGATAGAGGGCGTCATGAAACGAGGTGGTCTGGTAGTTGAGCATGATGTCGTCGGAGCCGGGAATGCCCATGATGTAGTTGCAGCCCGCCGCTCCCAGCAAGGTGAGCAGCATGTCCATGTCGTCCTGATCGGCTTCGGCATGGTTGGTGTAGCAGATATCGCAGCCCATCGGCACGCCGAGCAGCTTGCCGCAGAAGTGATCCTCCAGCCCGGCGCGAATGATCTGCTTGCCGTCGAACAGATATTCGGGGCCGATGAAGCCGACCACGGTATTGACCAGCAGCGGCTCGAATTCCCGCGCCACCGCGTAGGCGCGCGCTTCCAGCGTCTGCTGATCGATTCCGTGGTGGGCATTGGCGGAGAGCGCGCTGCCCTGGCCGGTCTCGAAGTACATCACGTTATTGCCCAGGCCGTTGCTGTCCAAGCCACCACGATTGAGCGACAACGCCGCCTCGCGCCCTTCCCGCAGCAGCGCGAGATCGATGCCGAAGCCACGGTTGGCGGCTTCGGTGCCGGCGATCGACTGGAATATCAGATCGGTCGGCGCGCCGCGCTCGATCGCCTCGATGGCCGTGGTAACGTGCGCGAGCACGCAGCTCTGGGTCGGAATCTCGTAACGCGCGATGATCTCGTCGAGCATCTTCAATAGCGTCACCACGGTGGCGGTGTTGTCGGTCGCCGGATTGATGCCGATCACCGCGTCGCCGCTGGCGTAGAGCAGGCCATCGAGAATGCTGGCTGCAATACCGGAGGCGTCATCGGTGGGATGGTTGGGCTGCAGCCGCGTCGAGAGTCTTTCGGGCAGGCCGATCGTGCTGCGAAAGCGCGTGACCACCCGGCACTTGCGCGCCGCCAGCACCAGATCCTGTACGCGCATCAGCTTGGAGACCGCAGCAACCATTTCCGGCGTCAGACCGGGGGCCAGCGCCTTCAGCGATTCACCATCGGCCTGCTCGGAAAGCAGCCAGTTGCGGAATTCGCCGACGCTCAGCGAGGCAACCGGCGCGAACGCGGCACGATCATGACGATCGAGAATCAGCCGCGTGACCTCATCTTCCTCGTAGGGAATCAGCGGCTCTTCCAGAAAGGTGGTCAATGGCAGTTCCGCCAGCGCCATCTGGGCGGCGACCCGCTCTTCCGCGCTGGTAGCCGCGATGCCGGCCAGCTCGTCGCCGGAACGGCGCGGTGAAGCGGCGGCCATCAACGCGCCGAGGCTGTCGAAGCGGTAGCGACGACCGCCGATGTCGATTGCATGTTCGGCCATGGAGAAACCCCGTAATCGTTGTCTTTATACGGTCGTCTCAGTTTATGCCATGAGCGAGACTTCGCGCGCGACAGGAAATGCGGAGTTCCAGACAAAGAAAAAGCCCTGCCGAACGGATCGGTAGGGCTTTTGTCACCAACGGCACGAGGCCATCGGTTGTCGCGGATGCATGAGCCGCCGGATTCGGCGGCCGAGCGATTTAGCGACGCAGGCCGAGCTTCTTGATCAGCGACTGATAGCGATCGAAGTCCTTGCCCTTGAGGTAGTCCAGCAGCTTACGGCGCTGGTTGACCATGCGGATCAGACCACGACGGGAGTGGTGATCCTGCTTGTGATCCTTGAAGTGGCTCTGCAGACCGTCGATGTTGGCGCTCAGCAGTGCAACCTGGACTTCCGGGGAACCGGTGTCGCTTTCGCCCTGACCGAACTCTTTGACGATCTCGGCTTTCTTTTCAGCAGTCAATGCCATGAAAAACTCTCCAGCAAGCAATATGCCTGAATGATGAATGTCGGAGACCACGCATATTTGCAGCCTCCCGGTTGACCGTCACGGGGACGGGTGCATCGAATCGATGCTGACAGATCGATCGGCTTCACCTGTCGGGTCTCGATCCCGGCTCAGGCTTGAACCGCATTCAAAGCTGCCGTGTCGACCAGACGCCGGGGAATGACTTCCCCCGGTGCGGTCAGTTCGACCAATCCCAGAAAGGATTCGTCGCGATACAATCTTGCCGTCGTGCCCGGCGTCAGCTCGGTATCCGCTACCGATACCCGCTGACCCAGCAGCAAGCGCTGGGCCACCGTCTCCGCCACGCTGAGCGTCGGCAGATGCTCGAGCATGACATCGACCGGCAACAGCTGCGCCAGCCGCTCTTCGTCGCTCATCGCCTCGAGCGTCTCGAAAGAGAGCCGCGCTCGACTGTCGAAGGGGCCCGTTTCCAGGCGCTCCAACGCCGTGATATGCGCGCCGAAACCGAGTGCTGCGCCGATATCCTCGGCCAGCGTCCGTATGTAGGTGCCCTTGCTGCAGCGAACCTGCAACCAGATACCATCGGACTCCCACTCGAGCGGGCGCATATCATATATCGTCACGCGCCTGGGCGCACGCGTTACCGTTTCCCCCTGGCGCGCGAGCTCGTAGAGCTTGCGGCCCTGGTGCTTGAGTGCCGAGTACATCGGCGGCACCTGCTCGATCTCGCCGCGAAAGCGTTCGAGCACGGCTTCGACGGCGTCACGATCCAGCGTCTCGGGCAACGGACGACGCTCCACCACTTCGCCTTCGGCGTCTCCGGTATCGGTCACTGCACCGAACTGGATCCGGGTGCGGTAGACCTTGTCGGCTTCGAGCAGATGGGCGGAGAACTTGGTCGCCTCGCCCAGGCAGACCGGCAACAGCCCGGTCGCCATCGGGTCCAGCGTCCCGGTATGACCCGCCTTGCGCGCCTGAAACAGCCGCCGGGCACGCTGGAGCGCATGGTTGCTCGACACGCCCTTGGGCTTGTCGAGCAGCAGCACGCCGTTGATGGGCAACCCCTTGCGACGGCGCGCCATCAGCGTGGCTCTCCATCCTCTTTTCGAGGATCGCTTTCCTGCGCTCCATCCTGCGGCGCCGCTTCGTCATTCTCCTGCGGGCGGTTGCTGGCGACGGCTTCATCGATCAATGCCGACAGCTTGTGCCCGCGCACCACGCTCTCGTCGTAGTGAAAACGCAGCTCGGGTACGTGACGAAGCTTGATGCGGCGCGCGATCTGCGAACGCAGAAAGCCGGCAGCCCGCTTGAGCACGGCCAGGTTTTCCTTGACCCGAGCCGGATCGTTCTCGCCCAGCAGCGTCACGTAGATATCGGCATAGCCGAGATCCCGACTGACCGTGACCGAGCTGACCGTGACCATCCCCAGACGCGGATCCTTGATCTCACGCTGGATCAGTACGGCCAGCTCCTGCTGCAGCTGGTCGGCGACCCGATCGGTTCGTTTGAATTCGCGCATCGTTGCCTCTCGAGATTCCGCAGGCGCCTGGTTCATAAAAACCTGGGCCCCCGCGGGATCCTGTCACTTACAGGGTACGCTCGACCTTGACCTGGTCGAAGACCTCGATCTTGTCGCCGACCTGAACGTCGTTGTAGTTCTTGACGCCGATACCGCACTCCATGCCGTTACGGACTTCGTTGACGTCATCCTTGAAGCGACGCAGGGATTCCAGCTCGCCTTCATAGATGACCACGTTGTCGCGCAGGACGCGGATCTTCTTGTTGCGGTGGACGGAGCCCTCGATGACCATACAGCCAGCGATGGCACCGATCTTCGGCGCCTTGAACACGTCGCGCACTTCGGCGACACCGACGATCTCTTCTTTCCACTCCGGCGCCAGCATGCCGCTCATGGCCTGCTTGACCTCGTCGATCAGCTGGTAGATGACGCTGTAGTAGCGCAGATCCAGCCCTTCACGCTCGACGATTTCCCGCGCGGAGGCGTCGGCACGGACGTTGAAGCCGACCAGAATCGCCTCACTGGCCAGCGCCAGGTTGGCGTCGGTACCGGTGATACCGCCGACCCCGGAAGAGACGACCGCCACCTGAACTTCGTCGGTGGAGAGTTCTTCCAGCGCGCCACGAATCGCCTCGAGCGAACCCTGGACGTCGGCCTTGAGGACGACATTGACCTTGGCCACTTCGTCCTGGCCCATCTGGCTGAACATGTTCTCCAGCTTGGCCTTCTGCTGTCGCGCCAGACGAACTTCGCGGTATTTTCCCTGACGGAAGTTGGCGATTTCACGCGCCTTCTTCTCGTCGGCCAGAACCATGAAGTCTTCACCGGCTTCCGGCGTGCCGTCGAGACCCTGGATCTCGACCGGCATGGACGGCCCCACCGACTCGACCTGCTTGCCGAGTTCGTTGGTCAGCGCCCGCACACGGCCGTAGTGCAGGCCGGCAAGGACGATGTCGCCACGCTTGAGCGTGCCGTTCTGGACCAGCACGGTGGCAACCGGACCGCGACCCTTGTCGAGGCGAGACTCGACCACCACGCCTTTACCCGGCGCTTCCGGCACGGCCTTGAGCTCGAGCACTTCGGAGACCAGCAGCACCGATTCCAGCAGTTGATCGATGCCTTCGCCGGTCTTCGCCGAGACCGGAACGAACTGGGTGTCGCCGCCCCACTCTTCGGAGATCACGCCGTGCTGTGACAGCTCGTTGCGAATCCGGTCGAGGTCGGCACCTTCCTTGTCGATCTTGTTGATCGCGACGACCAGCTGTACGCCGGCAGCCTTGGCATGCTCGATCGCCTCGATCGTCTGCGGCATGACACCGTCGTCGGCGGCCACCACCAGGATGACGACGTCGGTCGCCTGGGCACCACGAGCACGCATGGCGGTAAACGCTGCGTGACCCGGCGTATCCAGGAAGGTGACGCCACCATGTTCGCCTTCGACGTGGTAGGCACCGATATGCTGGGTGATACCGCCGGCTTCGCCAGTCGCGACCTTGGTGCGACGGATGAAGTCGAGCAGCGAGGTCTTGCCGTGGTCGACGTGACCCATGACGGTGACGACCGGCGAGCGGGTGATTTCGTCACCTTCGTAGGAGATGCCTTCGAGCACTTCGGTCTCGAGCGCATCTTCCTTGACCAGCTTCGGCTTGTGACCCATCTCCTCGACCACGATCGCGGCAGTATCCTGATCGATGGTCTGGTTGATGGTCACCGCCGCACCCATGCTGAACATGGCCTTGATCACTTCGTTGGCCTTGATCGACATCTTGTCGGCCAGTTCGGCAACGCTGATCGATTCCGGCAGCGCGACTTCACGCACGATCGGCTGGGTCGGCTTCTGGAAGCCGTGCTGGTTGTCGCCACGACCACGACGGCTACCGCGACGCTCGGCACGCTTGACCTTCTTGGCCCCGCCGCCACGGCGACGCTCGGAACGGTCGTCGTCGTCATCACGGCGCCCACGGCGACCCTGATCACGCTCCTTGTCCTTCTTCGGATGGGCGCGACGATTTTCGGTGCGCGGCTCCTTGGGCGGCGGCTCGACGAACGGCTGACTGTTGGAAGTCGGCTCGTCATCCTCGACCTGCGGCTCATCGGGAATGTCATCCCCGGGTGCCTGGGGCTGAGGCGCCGGCGCGGCAGCCTTGTTGGAGCTTTCCTGACCTGCGGTCTGATTCTGAGCCGCTTCGCTCGCCGCCGCAGCCTGGGCACTGGCCTGCTCGGCGGCCTGCTGTTGCGCCTGATCGGCCATGTCGCCAACCAACTGACGCGGACCAGTCTCTTCGACCGGCGCTTCTTCGGCCGGTTCTTCCCGCTTGACATAGGTACGCTTCTTGCGCACCTGCACTTCAATGGTCTTGCCGCGATCGCCCGAGCGGATCTTGCTGCGGGTGTTGCGCGTCAAGGTGATGCGGTTACGCGGACCGCGTCCCCCACCGTGACTCTTGGTCAGGTGATCGAGCAGACGCTGCTTGTCCTCTTCGGAGACGGCGTCGCTTTCCTTCTGATGCGGCAGACCCGCATCCTTCATCTGTTCAAGCAGGCGGGACACATCGCGTCCCACCTTGCCGGCAAACTCTTTTACGGTCATGTCTGACATTACGACCCTCCTGAACCCGTGACCACGTTACTCTTCGCTCTGAAACCAAGGCGCACGGGCAGTCATGATCAGTGCCGCTGCGCGCTCCTCGTCCACGTCGTCGATATCCTTCAGATCCTCGATGGACTGTTCTGCGAGGTCCTCCATGGTGACGATGCCACGGCTGGCAAGAATGAAAGCCAGGTGGCGGTCCATGCCGTCCATCGTGAGAAGGTCTTCGGCGGGCTGAGCGCCATCCAATTGCTCTTCCGTTGCGATGGCCAAGTTGAGAAGCTCATCCTTGGCTCTTGCACGAAGTTCCTCGACCAGATCCTCATCGAACTCTTCGATCTCCAGCATCTCTTCGAGCGGCACGTAGGCCAGCTCTTCGATCGTCGTGAACCCTTCCTCGACCAGGATACGGGCGACGTCTTCGTCGATCTCGAGATGGTTGATGAAATATTCGACCAGGCTGTCGACTTCCTGCTCGCGTTTGCCCTCGGCTTCGTCAACGGTCATCACGTTGAGCGTCCACCCCGTCAACTCGCTGGCGAGTCTGACGTTCTGGCCGCTACGACCGATGGCCTGAGCGAGGTTGTCTTCGCCGACGGCGACGTCCATCGAATGGGCATCTTCATCGACGAGAATAGAAGCGACTTCCGCCGGCGCCATGGCGTTGATCACCAACTGCGCAGGGTTGTCGTCCCATAAAATGATATCCACGCGCTCGTTACGCAGCTCGTTGGATACCGCCTGCACGCGTGAACCACGCATGCCGACACAGGCACCGACCGGGTCGATGCGCCTGTCATTGGTCTTGACCGCGATCTTGGCGCGCGCCCCCGGATCGCGGGCGGCCCCCTTGATCTCGATCAGCTGTTCGGCAATTTCCGGCACTTCGATCTTGAAAAGCTCGACCAGCATGCCCGGTTTGGTCCGGGACAGGATGAGCTGGGAACCGCGCGCTTCCGCATCGACTTTCCACAACAGGGCCCGTACCCGCTCGTTCATGCGGTAGCGCTCGCCGGGAATCATCTCGCCCCGCGGCAAAAAGCCCTCTGCGTTCTCGCCGAGGTCGATGATCAGGCCGTCACGTGTCGTTTTCTTGACGATACCCGCGACCAGTTCGCCTTCTCGCTCGGCGTAATGCCTGACGATCTGGGCACGCTCGGCTTCGCGCACCTTCTGCACGATGACCTGCTTGGCGGTCTGCGCCGCGATGCGCCCGAAAGCCACCGATTCGATCTGTTCTTCGACGACATCGCCCACCGCCAGCGGCGGCTCGCGCTTTTCTGCCTCGGAGAGCGGAATTTCACGATCTTCGCTGAGGTACTCTTCGTCCTCGACCACGACCCAGCGACGGAAAGTATCGTACTCGCCGGTGCGGCGATCAATCTGGACGCGAATACTGACGTCCTGACCTTCGAAACGCTTGCGCGACGCGCTGGCCAACGCCGCTTCGACAGCCTCGAAAATGACATCTCGGGGCACGCTCTTCTCGTTGGAGATGGCGTCAACGACCAGCAGTATCTCTTTGCTCATGCCTATGCCTCGCCGAAAAACCGGTTCTTGATCTCGAATAACTGAATCGGTGTCGAATCCTGAGTCAGCCACGAATAACTGGGTCACCAAATGATAGGTGGTCGAATCAATCGTCGAACTGCGGGACGACACGAGCCTGATCGATGCTTTCTATCGGAAAGCAGTACTCTTCCGAGTCGATATGCAGCAGCACTTCGTCGCCATCGATTCCGGCCAGACGCCCCTGGAATTTGCGTCGACCGTCGAATGCCGTGCGCAACTTGAGCTGCACCACATGACCGCTGAAGCGCGAAAAATGATCGAGCGTGTAAAGTGGGCGATCGAGTCCTGGAGAAGAAACTTCCAGGTTGTAGTTGCCCGAGATCGGATCTTCGACATCCATGACACTACTGACCTGGCGGCTGACGCCGGCGCAATCGTCAACCGAGATCCCGTTAGGGCTGTCGATGTAGATCATCAGCTTGGAATGCTTGCCCTGAGCCAGATAGTCGAGGCCCCACAACTCAAAGCCCATGGCAGTTACCACCGGCTCGATGATCGCATACAGTGCTGCGTCCTTGGTGACCACAAACGACTCCTACAGCAGTTGCATCAGGCACCTGACCGGGAGTTGAGAGAAATGCAAGGTGCTAGGTGGCTGACTGGCAATGACGTCAGCAGGCAATGTTGAAAGTCGACAAAGCCGCTAACAAAAAGCCCCTTCTCAGGAAGGGGCCTTTCATAAAAACTTGGTAGCGGGGGCCGGATTTGAACCGACGACCTTCGGGTTATGAGCCCGACGAGCTACCAGACTGCTCCACCCCGCAACATCAGGTTGGCGATTATAGAAACGACCTTGAGATGGGTCAAGGAAGGTCGCGATATCGCCTGATTCTTTTCGCAAGAATCGTCTTGGTATCGTTCAGAGGTCCGAGTCAGTTCGACCGGAAGACTTGACGATGGTGCCGAAGGCGGGACTTGAACCCGCACGACCGTAAGGTCACTACCCCCTCAAGATAGCGTGTCTACCAATTCCACCACTTCGGCATCAGGGGGCGTGCAGCACCTAAGCGCTACACTAAATTCACTGCTTTCAATCGCTTCATCGAAGCTTGTGAATTTTCCTTTGCACTCAAGGATTTGACGATTCCTGACCGCCACCTTCCTCAAGTGCTGGCGCAGCATTATTCCTGCTTTGGTCGCCGTCGTCAAGGGTCGGCGCGCCATTATGTTGCTGTTCGATCACTTGCGCATCGGGAATACCGCTCTGCGGAGCGCTACTGGCGTTGGTCGCGAAATAGGCCAACCCCAATGAAGTGACGAAAAACAGCGCTGCCAGACCGCCGGTCAGCTTGGACAGGAACCCGCCACTGCCGCGTGACCCGAAGACGGTCTGCGAGGACCCGCCACCAAAAGCTGCACCGGCCTCGGCACCCTTGCCCTGCTGCAGCAGGACCAGTACCACCAATGCAATGGCGGCCAGAACGTGAACCAACAAAATCGCTATCTGCATGAAATCAACCTGCTGACTGACAAATCGCTGTGAAATCGTCGACCTTGAGCGACGCACCGCCGATCAGGCCGCCGTCGATATCTTGCTGCGCGAGCAACTCCTGGGCGTTACCCGCATTCATGCTGCCGCCATAGAGCAGACGCAATGCATCGGCCAGTTCACGATCGAAACCGGCCTGATAGCCGCGTATCGCAGCCATCATCTGCTGAGCCTGCTCTGGCGTCGCCGTGCGCCCGGTGCCGATGGCCCAGACGGGCTCGTAGGCGATCGTCATCTGCTGGCGCTGCCCAGGCTCAAGCCGGGCCATGACGTAGCCCACCTGCCGCAACACGACATCCTCGGATAGGCCAGCATCACGCTCTTCGAGGGTTTCGCCCACGCAGAGAATCGGTTTGAGGCCCGCGCCGAGCGCCGCTATCACGCGCTCGTAAACCTGTTCATCACTTTCGTGATAGAGCTGGCGACGCTCGGAGTGGCCGACCAGCACGTACTCTACGCCGAACTCGGCGAGCATCTGCCCGCTGACTTCACCGGTACGCGCCCCGGAATCCAACGGATTCAACGTCTGCGCCCCGAGCTTGAGGGGCGTAGCCGCAAACGCCTGGCGCGCGGCATCGAGATAGGGAAACGGCGGATGAATCGCCACATCGACTGACATCAGATCGATTTCGGCGAATGCTCGACCAAACGTCTCGACCAGTTCTGCCGAGCCGTTCATCTTCCAGTTACCCGCGATCAGCGGCTTGCGCATGCGACCTCCCGTCGGTGGTGCGGTATGGTATAAGAGCCTTGACAGCAAGACAACAAGTGCTCTCGGCTATCTGGTCGGCTCAGGCAATCAGAGTTTCGACACTATCGGCAATTCGCTGCGCCATGGCCTGGACGTCGAAGCGGGGCCGCCCCTCCACCATGACGCGAATCAATGGCTCGGTACCCGAGGGGCGCAGCAGCACCCGGCCGCTATCGCCCAACTCCTCTTCGACGGCATTTACCGCCTGGCTCAGCGCTCGACTCTCCAGTAGCGCCTTGGCGTCGGTACCACTAGGCAGGCGCACATTGACCAGCGACTGCGGTGCCTTTTCGAAGCCTTCCAGCAACTGCTCCAGCGGCACCTCTTCCCGCACCATCACTGCCAGCACCTGCAGCGCGGAAACGATACCGTCGCCAGTGGTCTGCACGTTGCGGCAGACGATATGACCGGAGGCCTCGCCTCCCAGCAGCCAGTCGTTGGCGAGCAGACGTTCGACGACATAACGATCCCCCACCTTGGCCCGCTCGAAGGGAATCCCCTGCTTCTCGAAGGCTGCCGCCAGGCCGAAATTGGTCATGAGCGTGCCCACGACGCCGCCATTCAATTTACCGCGAGCGTGCAGGTCACGAGCGATGATATAGAGGATCTCGTCGCCGTCTACCAGCTTTCCGTGCCGATCGATCATCAGGACGCGATCGCCATCGCCGTCGAACGCGATACCCAGGTCGGCCTGGCGCGCCAGAACCGCCTCGCTCAAGCGTTCGGTATGCGTCGAGCCCACGTTCTGATTGATGTTGAGACCGTCGGGCTCGCCGCCGATCACGCTGACATCGGCACCGAGCTCGCGAAAGACGTTGGGTGCGATGTGATAGGTCGCGCCATGGGCGCAGTCCAGCACGATTCGCAAACCGTGCAGCTCGAGGCGATTGTGAACCGTGGACTTGCAGAACTCGATGTAGCGTCCGGCGGCGTCATTGATACGGACCGCCTTGCCGAGCTGGTTCGGCGCCATGGTCTCCAGCGGCTTGTCGAGCTCGTTCTCGATCTCGGTCTCGACCTCGTCGGCGAGCTTCAGCCCTTCCGCCGAGAAAAACTTGATGCCGTTATCCTGATAGGGATTATGCGATGCCGAAATCACGATCCCGGCATCGGCTCGGAACGTGCGTGTCAGATAGGCAATGCCCGGTGTCGGCATCGGCCCGAGCAACGAGACATCGGCCCCGGCAGCCGAAAGCCCCGCTTCCAGCGCCGATTCGAACATGTACCCGGAAATGCGCGTGTCCTTACCGATGATCACCTTGGGCCGCGTCGACTGGGCGGACTTCTGCCGAGCCTGATGGCTGCTCAGTTTGCGCGCCAGCACTCGGCCCATGGCCCAGCCCAGCTTCAGCATGAAGTCGGCGGTGATGGGATACTCTCCAACGGTGCCGCGAATCCCGTCGGTACCGAAATAACGTCTACTCATGATCGCCTCGCTCCTGAAGCTGGTCGTTCCTGAAGTACTGCCCAAGCCATATTGATGGCATCGACCGTGGGCGCAACATCATGCACTCTGATGATTCTAGCGCCCCGCTCGACCGCCATCACGCTCAACGCCAGCCCGCCAGGCAAGCGCTGATCGACGGGGCGCTCCAGTACCTGTCCGATCATGCTCTTGCGCGACATTCCCACGAGCAACGGCAGTCCCAGCGCTTCCAGCGCATCCATGCGATTGAGCAACCGCAGGTTGTGCTCCAGCGTCTTGGCAAAGCCGAAACCCGGGTCCAGCAGCAGCCGCTCCCGCGCGATGCCCGCCGCCTCGCAAACCGCGATACGCTCGCGCAGGAAATCGGCGACGGCCGCTTCGACGGGGCGATCGTAGTGCGGCGCCTGCTGCATCGTCTGCGGCTTTCCCAGCATGTGCATCAGACACACGGGCAGACCAGTGTCCGCCGCCGCCTCGAGCGCGCCTGGGCGCGTCAGCGAGCGCACGTCATTGATCATGCCGGCACCGGCTTCGGCGACTTCCCGCATCAGTTCGGGCGCACTGGTGTCGACCGAGACCAGCGCATCGAACTCCGACACCAGCATCTCGACCACGGGCAACACGCGCTCCCGTTCGGTTTCCAGCGTCACCGGCTCGGCCCCCGGCCGTGTCGACTCGCCGCCGACGTCGATGATGGCAGCGCCTTCTCGCAGCAGACGTTCGGCATGACGACGGGCATCATCCAGCCGGTCGTGTCGACCACCATCCGAAAATGAATCCGGGGTCACATTGAGAATGCCCATGACGCAGGGGCGTGAAAGGTCGAGATGATGTTGACCACAGCGCAATCGGGCGCTGGTGGGTACCGAATCTGTCATTGAAGTCCGTCGCTCACAAAAGCGTTCACTCTAGGCAGGCCGAGAGGGCTACGCAACCGGCCGAAATACAGCGGGGCGTCATTTCTGACGCCCCGCTGCAAATCTGCCATTTCATTTCATCATCGGATCACATTATAGCCCCGATGACCCGCCTAGCGGATCCGAGGGCCGCCGATTCCCCGACTCGTCATCCGGCGTGCCTTCACCGCTCGGCTGTGGCTCCGGATCGTCGACAGGACGGCCGGAACCCGAAGTCGGTCCGTCGTCGCCCCAATCCTTCGGCGGACGCGGTTTACGACCTTCCATGATGTCCTTGAGCTGCGCGGCATCGATGGTCTCGTACTGCATCAGCGCTTCTGCCATCAAGTCGAGCTTGTCGCGGTTGTCCTCGAGGATCTTGCGCGCCATCGCGTAGCACTCGTCGATGATGCGACGCACTTCCTTGTCGAGACGGGTCGATGTCTCGCCGGAGGTCAGCTTGCCGCCGCCCTGGCCCGGCCCGCCGAGGAACTGATGAGACTCGTCCTCGTCGTACATCAACGGCCCCATCTCTTCGGACAGACCCCACTTGGCGACCATGCTGTGCGCCAGCTCGGTAGCACGCTTGATGTCGTTGGAAGCGCCGGTGGTCACGCCATTCGGCCCCAGCGTCATCTCTTCCGCGATACGGCCGCCGAACAGGGAACAAAGCTGACTGATGATCTGCTGCCGCGAGTAGCTGTAACGATCTTCCTCGGGGAGGAACATGGTGACGCCCAGCGCTCGGCCACGCGGGATGATGGTGACCTTGTAGACCGGATCGTGCTCCGGCATGACCAGGCCGATGATGGCGTGCCCGGACTCGTGATAAGCGGTGTTCAGCTTATCCTTCTCCGACATGACCATGGACCGGCGCTCGGCGCCCATCATGATCTTGTCCTTGGCCAGCTCCAGCTCTTCCATGCCCACGGTGCGGCGGTTGCGGCGAGCCGCGAACAGCGCTGCCTCGTTGACCAGGTTGGCCAGGTCGGCACCGGAGAAACCCGGCGTACCACGGGCAATGATGCTCGCCTGCACGCCGTCACCCATCGGCACCTTGCGCAGGTGAACGTTGAGGATATGTTCACGTCCCCGAATGTCGGGAAGCGGCACGGTGACCTGACGGTCGAAGCGGCCGGGGCGCAGCAGTGCCGGGTCCAGCACGTCCGGACGGTTGGTCGCCGCGATGACGATGATGCCGTCATTGGCTTCGAAACCGTCCATCTCGACCAGCAGCTGGTTCAGCGTCTGCTCGCGCTCATCGTGACCGCCACCCATGCCGGAGCCACGATGGCGGCCGACAGCGTCGATTTCGTCGATGAAGATGATGCATGGGGCCTGCTTCTTGGCCTGCTCGAACATGTCACGAACACGGGATGCACCCACGCCGACGAACATCTCGACGAAGTCCGAGCCGGAGATGCTGAAGAACGGTACCTTGGCCTCGCCGGCGATCGCTTTGGCCAATAACGTCTTACCCGTACCCGGCGGCCCCACCATCAACACGCCGCGGGGAATCTGACCGCCCAGGCGCTGGAACTTCGACGGATCCTTGAGGAAGTCGACCAGTTCGACGACCTCTTCCTTGGCTTCGTCACAGCCCGCAACGTCGGCAAAAGTAGACTTGATCTGATCCTGGCTCAGCAGCTTGGCTTTCGACTTGCCGAAGCTCATCGGGCCGCCTCGGCCGCTGCCGCCACCCTGCATCTGGCGCATGAAGAAGACGAAGATGCCTAGAATCAGCAGGATCGGGAAGCTGGCAATCAGCAAGCGCGTCCACAGGCTCTGTTCTTCTGGCTTCTGGCCGACGACGGTGACGTCATGCGCCAGCAGATCGTCCATCAGCTTGGGATCCTGCGCCGCCGGGCGGATCGTCTGGAACTGCGTGCCGTCCCTGCGCTCGCCATTGATGGTGTAGCCATCAATGGTCACGCTACGCACCTGGTCGTTCTGGACCTGCTGCACGAACTGCGAATAGCTCGTCGTCTGCGGCGAGCTATCGACGCTAAAGTTGTTGAACACCGTCAGCAGCACAGCCGCGATGACCAACCAGAGAATTAAATTCTTCGCCATGTCGTTCAAGACACCACCCTCGTAGTACGAATCTTGCTGCCTGCGCTTGCCGTGATCTGACACTACACCAGATGGGGGCGTTCAACCACGCTTGCAAGCCTAGCCCTGAAATCCTTGCGCCAGCAGATAGACTTCGCGAGAACGGGCCCGTGATGCCTCCGGCTTGCGCGTTACCACCTTGCGGAAGCTGCCTCGCAGATCACGCAGGTAGTCATCGAATCCTTCGCCCTGAAATACCTTGGCCAGAAAATGGCCGCCGGGCGACAACGTCTGTTTCGCGAGATCGAGCGCCAGCTCGACCAGATACATCGCCTGTGGCTGGTCGATCGCCGCCATGCCGCTCATGTTCGGCGCCATGTCGGAAAGCACCAGATCGACGGGGCGACCGCCCAGCTCTGCCAGAATCGATTCCAGCACGCTCTCTTCGGTAAAGTCACCGTGTACGAAGCTGACGCCCGCCAGCGCATCCATTTCCAGGATGTCGGAGGCGATCACCAGGCCGTCGCTGCCAACCTTCTCCGCGGCAATCTGGCTCCAGCCGCCAGGGGCGGCCCCCAGATCGATCACCGTCATGCCAGTGCGCAATAACTTGTCACGCTCGTCCAGTTCCAGCAACTTATAGCTTGCACGCGAACGATAACCGTCCTTCCATGACTGCTGCACGTAGCGATCATCGAAATGCTCCTTCAACCAGCCAGCGCTGCTTTTGCTCTGCCGGGTCGAGGAACCGGTCTTGTCGGAGCTGGATTTGGGGCCTGAACCGGAAGAGCGCGCCACTGATGATCACCTGAAAGAATAGTCAAAGTACGTATAGCGGAGATGCGAGGCTCGAAGCCCGAAGCGAAAGAGCCGATGGCGCTTGTTTTCATGCCCTCCGAGGCATTCCTGCCACCTTCGGACACGCCTTCTGAATCGACGACATCTTTCCTGTTGCGGCCGAAACCCGTACCATGACGCGTTTCGACAGTGCGGTGGTGAGACCGATTGCAGCACCGCTGACAATTATCGCGAAGTTCAACGGTCAGACTATCATGAGCCTATCATCCGCACAAAAGAAAGCCTTCCGCAGCATCGGCCACCACTTGCAGCCGATCGTCACCGTCAGTGAAAACGGATTGAGCGAAGGTGCCCAGCAGGAACTCGAGCGCGCGCTACGCGACCACGAACTGATCAAGGTCAAGCTGGCGATTCCCGAGCGCGAGGAGCGCCAGGCCATGGTCGAGGAACTGGTCGAGCTTTCCGGCGCGGAACTGGTCCAGACGCTGGGAAAAGTGGCACTGCTCTATCGCCACAACCCCAACGTCAATCCCAAGCTTTCCAACATCCAGCGCGCCGAAGACCATCACGGGCGGCACTGAAGCCGGGCCGCAAGCCGCGAAATAGGCATTGACCGCTCCATACAAAAAACCGCGACATCGTCGCGGTTTTTTTGGCTCGTAGCTGCCGTTTAGCGCCCCGAAGCCGGCGCAGTCGTAGCCCGTAGCCCGTAGCTCGTAGCTTAGAGATGCTCGACGCTGGAAATTTCGTATTCCACGTCGCCACCTGGCGTGCGAACGTTGACCACGTCGCCTTCCTGCTTGCCGATCAGCGCTCGTGCGATGGGCGAGGTGACCGAAATCTTGCCGGCCTTGATATCGGCCTCGTCCTCGCCGACGATCCGGTAGCACACCTCTTCGTCGGTCTCGAGATTGAGCAGTTCGACGGTAACGCCGAAGATTACCTTGCCGGTCTTCGGCATCTTGGTCACGTCGATGACCTGCGCCGACGACAGCTTGCCCTCGATCTCTTGAATACGCCCCTCGATGAACCCTTGCTGCTCGCGGGCAGCGTGATACTCGGCGTTCTCCTTGAGATCGCCGTGTTCCCGGGCTTCCGCAATGTCACTGATCACTCGCGGGCGTTCGACGCCTTTCAGTTGCTCCAACTCCTGGCGCAAGGCCTGCTCGCCGTGGACGGTCATCGGGACCTTATTCATGAACTACTCCTGCGTGCTGTTCCTGCAGCCGCCGCACCGTGATCTCGTTGCCATACTCCAGTGCCATGCAAACGGCCCGCGCCCCCGCCAGCGTCGTGGCATAGGGCACCTTGCGGGCCAGCGCAGTGCGCCGGATGACCGAGGAATCATTGATCGCCTGGCGGCCTTCCGTGGTATTCACGATATAGGCGATTTCGTCGTTCTTGAGCAGATCGACGATATGCGGACGGCCTTCAAAAACCTTGTTGACGACAGCAACGGACAGACCAGCCTCTTCCAGAGCCCTGGCCGTGCCACGCGTTGCCACTAAACTGAAGCCCAAGGCTAGCAGAGATTGCGCTACCTCGATAACACCTTGCTTGTCCGGGTCGCGCACAGAGAGAAATGCCTGGCGCTCGCCGGTCAGCCTGGGAATCGCTTCGCCTGCGCCCAGCTGGGCCTTGTAGAAGGCCTCGGCGAAGGTCGCACCACTGCCCATCACCTCGCCAGTCGACTTCATTTCCGGCGACAGGATCGGATCGACACCCGGGAACTTGTTGAACGGGAACACCGCTTCCTTGACGCTGAAATACCCCGGAATGATCTCGCGGGTGAATTGCTGCTCGGCCAGCGTCTTGCCAGCCATGCAGCGCGCCGCGATCTGCGCCAGCGACGTGCCGATACACTTGGAGACGAACGGCACGGTGCGCGAGGCGCGCGGGTTGACCTCGATGATGTAGATCTCGCCATCCTGCCAGGCCAGCTGCACGTTCATCAGCCCGACCACGTTGAGCTCGACCGCCATGCGCTTGACCTGCTCGCGCATCTCGTCCTGCACCTCGGCGGGCAACGAGTACGGCGGCAGCGAACAGGCGGAGTCGCCGGAGTGCACGCCGGCCTGCTCGATGTGCTGCATGATGCCGCCGATCACCACCTGCTCGCCGTCGCTGACCGCGTCGATGTCGATCTCGATCGCCGCATTGAGGAAATGATCCAGCAGTACCGGCGAATCGTTGGAGACCTTGACCGCGTGGGTCATGTAGCGCTCGAGCTCTTCGGCGGTATAGACGATCTCCATGGCGCGGCCGCCGAGCACGTAGCTCGGACGAACGACCAGCGGATAGCCGATCTTCTCGGCCTTGGCAAAGGCATCCTCGAAGCTGCGCGCGGTCGCGTTGGGCGGCTGCTTGAGGCCCAGCTTGTCGATCATCTTCTGGAAACGTTCGCGGTCTTCGGCGCGGTCGATGGCATCCGGCGTGGTGCCGATGATCGGTACGCCGGCTGCCTCCAGCGCACGCGCCAGCTTCAGCGGGGTCTGGCCGCCGAACTGCACGATCACTCCGACCGGCTTCTCCTTGTCGGCGATCTCGAGCACGTCTTCCAGCGTCACCGGCTCGAAATAGAGGCGATCCGAGGTGTCGTAGTCGGTGGAGACGGTTTCAGGATTACAGTTGACCATGATGGTCTCGTAACCGTCTTCACGCATGGCCAGCGCCGCATGCACGCAGCAGTAGTCGAACTCGATCCCCTGGCCGATCCGGTTGGGACCGCCGCCCAGCACCATGATCTTCTGACGATCGCTGACCTCCGCCTCGCACTCCTCCTCGTAGGTGGAGTACATGTAGGCGGTATCGGAAGCGAACTCCGCCGCGCAGGTGTCGACCCGTTTGTAGACCGGGCGAATGTCGAGCTGCTGACGCCGCTGGCGGAACTCGCTCTCGGAGACGCCCAGCAGCGATGCCAGACGCGCGTCGGAGAAGCCCTTGCGCTTGAGACGGTAGAGATCGTCGGCGCTCAAGTCGTGCAGCGAGCGCTTGGCGACGGCTGCCTCGGCCAGCACCAGATCCTCGAGCTGGACCAGGAACCAGCGGTCGATATTGGTGAGCGCGAAGACTTCGTCGACGCTCATGCCGCTGCGCATGGCGTCGGCGATATAGAAGATCCGATCGGCACCGGCAGCCTGAAGCTCGCCCTTGATCAGCGCCATGTTCTCGGCATTGAAGTCGGTGATCTTCGGATCGAGCCCGTCGACGCCGATTTCCAGGCCGCGCAGCGCCTTGTGCATCGACTCCTGGAAGGTCCGGCCGATCGCCATCACCTCGCCGACCGACTTCATCTGCGTGGTCAGGCGATCATTGGCTTGCGGGAACTTCTCGAAGGTAAAGCGCGGAATCTTGGTGACGACATAGTCGATCGACGGCTCGAAGGAGGCCGGCGTGGCGCCGCCGGTGATGTCGTTCTGGAGCTCGTCCAGGGTATAGCCCACCGCCAGCTTGGCGGCGATCTTGGCGATCGGGAAACCGGTCGCCTTGGAGGCCAGTGCCGAGGAGCGCGACACACGCGGATTCATCTCGATCACGACCATGCGCCCGGTGTCCGGATCGACACCGAACTGCACGTTGGAGCCACCGGTTTCGACGCCAATCTCGCGCAGCACCGCAAGGGATGCGTTGCGCATGATCTGGTACTCCTTGTCGGTCAGCGTCTGCGCTGGCGCGACGGTGATGGAGTCGCCGGTATGCACGCCCATCGGGTCGAAGTTCTCGATCGCACAGACGATGATGCAGTTATCGTTCTTGTCGCGAACGACCTCCATCTCGTACTCCTTCCAACCCAGCAGCGACTCGTCGATCAGCAGCTCATGGTTGTTGGAAAGCTCGAAGCCGCGATCGCAGATCTCTTCGAACTCTTCCTTGTTGTAGGCCACGCCGCCGCCGGAGCCGCCCATGGTGTAGGAGGGGCGGATGATTACCGGGAAGCCGAGCGAAGCCTGGATTTCCCAGGCCTCGTCCATGGTATGGGCGACCTTGGCCTTGGGGCACTCGAGCCCGATGTTCTTCATCGCCTTGTCGAACAGGTCGCGATCTTCGGCCTTGTTGATGGCATCGGCGTTGGCACCGATCATCTCCACGCCGTACTTCTCGAGCACGCCGTGCTTGTCGAGCTCCAGCGCACAGTTGAGCGCGGTCTGCCCGCCCATGGTCGGCAGGATCGCCGACGGGCGCTCCTTCTCGATGATCTGCTCCACCGCCTGCCAGGTGATCGGCTCGATGTAGGTGGCATCGGCCATCACCGGATCGGTCATGATGGTCGCCGGATTGGAGTTGACCAGGATGACGCGGTAGCCCTCTTCACGCAGTGCCTTGCAGGCCTGGGCCCCGGAGTAGTCGAATTCGCACGCCTGCCCGATAACGATGGGGCCGGCGCCGATGATCAGAATGCTGTCGAGATCCGTACGTTTTGGCATGCGCTAACACTCGTCGAAAATGAGGGTGTCGGCGGCTGGCGCCGACCCGATAGACTGAATTCCAAACCGCCGCTGCTGACTCAAGCGGCTTGCTGACGACGCTGCATCATCGTCACGAAGCGATCGAACAGTGGCGAGACATCCTGAGGCCCCGGGCTTGCTTCCGGATGGCCCTGGAAGCTGAACGCCGGACGATCGGTCAGTTCGATGCCCTGCAGCGTGCCGTCGAACAGCGACCGATGAATGGCGCGCACGTTTCCGGGCAGGCTGGTTTCGTCCACCGCAAAGCCATGGTTCTGACTGGTGATCATCACTTGGCCGCTATCGAGATCCTGGACCGGATGGTTGGCGCCATGGTGACCGTGATTCATCTTCACCGTCCTGGCACCGGCGGCCAGCGCCAGCAGTTGATGACCCAGGCAGATACCGAAGACCGGGATATCCGTCTCAAGCACGTCCCGGATCGCGCTGATCGCGTAGTCGCAGGGCTCGGGGTCGCCCGGGCCGTTGGCCAGGAAGACGCCGTCCGGGTTCATCGCCAGCACCTCGCTGGCCGGCGTCTGGGCCGGCACGACGGTCAGGCGGCAGCCGCGAGAGGCGAGCATGCGCAGGATGTTGTGCTTGATCCCGTAGTCGTAGGCGACCACGTGATAAGGCCGCTCACCGCTGGCGGTATCGGCGTAACCCTGGCCCAGCGTCCATTCGCCCTCAGTCCATTCATAGGTGGACTCGCACGAGACCTCCTTGGCCAGGTCCATCCCCTTGAGCCCCGGGAAGTCGCGAGCCGCCGCCAGCGCCCGCTCGACGGCGTCATCGCCTTGGGCGGCATCACCGGCCAGAATCGCACCATTCAGCGAACCCTTGTTGCGCAGAATGCGCGTCAGGCGGCGGGTATCAATGTCGGCGATGCCGACGACGTTCTGCGCGGTCAGATACTCGGAAAGCGACATCGTGCTGCGGAAATTGCTGGCGATCAGCGGCAGGTCCCGAATCACCAAACCGGCCGCACAGATGCGATCCGATTCGACGTCTTCGAGATTGACGCCGGTATTGCCAATATGCGGGTAGGTCAACGTAACGATCTGGCGGGTGTAGGAGGGATCGGTGAGGATTTCCTGATAACCGGTCATGGCGGTATTGAAGACCACCTCCCCGCTAGTTTGTCCATCAGCTCCGATCGCAGTACCGTAAAACACACTGCCGTCTTCGAGAGCCAGTATCGCGGGTCTGTTCAAGGCAACATCCTCCTTAACTGGTCATCAACACATTACGTCGAGGTCTAGCATCACGCCCCTGCTTCGTGCATTGGTCGAGCGAGCCGCCGCAAGGTCGTAAAAAAGCGGGACGAAATCCGGAAAACCGATTTCATCCCGCTTATTGTCCTGACTGCTGCATCATCTGCGGCGAATCTCTATTGCCTGCGGCTCTGGCCCGGCCAAATTGGCGAAATGATACCGGAAACCAACGCCCGGCTCCAGTACCGAACGCAATTCGACCCAATGATGCCTTGAACGGCGCTTCCCCGGCGCCCAGACGTTCGCACCTGGCCGTTCGATAACGCTACGCTTTCAATCCCAGCACGTCCTGCATGTCGTAACGTCCAGCGGCTCGCTCGGCCAGCCAGACTGCCGCCCTGACCGCGCCGTTGCCGAAGGTCAGGCGGCTCGAGGCCTTGTGGGTAATCTCGATGCGCTCGCCTTCGGCGGCAAACAGCACCGTATGCTCGCCGACGATATCGCCACCGCGCACCGTGGCAAAGCCGATCTCCTTGGGATCGCGCGGGCCGATCTGGCCGACGCGCTGGAATACTCCGTGGGTCTTCAGGTCACGTCCCAGCGGCTCGGCCACCGCCTCGCCCAGCATCAGCGCCGTGCCGGAGGGCGCATCGACCTTGTGACGATGATGCGCCTCGATCACTTCGATATCGTAGCCGGCATCCCCCAGCGCCCTGGCCGCGGTCTTGAGCAGGTTCACTGTCAGGTTGATGCCCGTACTCATGTTGGCCGCGAACACCATCGGAAGCCGGTCGGCATGGCTGTCCAGCGTCTTCAGCTGGGCTTCGTCGAGCCCCGTCGTGCCGATCACGATCGCCTTGCCGTTGTCGGCGCACCAGGCGAGGTTGTCGAGGGTCAAGGCCGGGGTGGAAAAGTCGATCAGGACATCGAATTCCTCCCTGACTTCATCCAGCGATCCCCGCAAGGCGACGCCCAGCTTGCCGAGCCCAGCCATCTCACCGGCATCGCATCCGAGGAGCGAACTATCGGGACGCACGATCGCCGCTCCCAGTTGCGCGGCTTCGCTATTGTGCGTGGCTTCCAGCAAGATGCGCCCCATCCGTCCGGCCGCTCCCATGATCGCAATCCGCGTCATGCTTCCTCCCGTTACCTTCATTTGGCGCAGCCAGGCTGCGCTGGTGATCGTCAGTGGCAACAGTATATCAGCCGACGTCTTACCGTCGGCACGGGCTACACTGGGTGACGTCGACGACTTCGGGGAGCCACCAGCCCATGCCGCCTCGCTTCTTTTCTGTTCTGCTACCCATCACCGTGGCGTGGCTCACCGGCTGCAGTGCCACGCCCCATCGCACGGCCATCGCCCCGGCGGACCTGCTGGCGAGCACGCCGAACATCGAGTGGTGCGGCACGCTGTCTTTACCTGGCGAGTGGCAGGATGGCACGCCGGTAGGTGGGCTTTCCGGTCTCGGCTGGGACGAAGACGAGGCGATGCTGTTCCTGATCTCGGACCGAGGCTGGCTGCATCGCGCCCGGCTGACATTCGATGGCAGTGGCGAACTCCGTGATTATGAACCGCTGGACACCTATCCGCTGCGCGGCGAGGACGGCGCCATTCTGGCAAGCGCCGAAAGCGACGCCGAAGCGTTGTCGCTGGAAAACGCGGACGACGGCATCCGCGGCAACACCCAGCTGGTGATCGGTTTCGAAGGTGGCGCGGAGAGTGATACGGCGGGAAATGTAGAAAGCAACGCCCGCTGGCAACGCTTCCTGCCTTCGGGTATCGCCAGCGAACCGACGCATCGTCCCGAGGGATTGTTGGGCATCCAATCCAATGGCGGACTGGAGGCGATTGCGTCGCTGCCCGGGCATGGACTAGTGGGTGGTATAGAAAATCCACCCGACGACTGGCCCGAGAAAGTGACCCGGCTCTTTACCCTCGACGACCGGCAGGCGTGGCGTTATCCGCTAGCGGCCAATGCCAATAGCGCCCTGACCGCGATGGAAAGCCTGGATGGTGACTTGCTGACTCTGGAGCGCGCCTATACTCCGCCGGCATCGATCGTGATCCGGCTGCGTCGTGCCCATCTCGATGACGATGGCGGCGTCGAGATCAGCGAGCTGGCCAGGCTCTCCAACAGCGACGGCTGGTCGGTGGACAACTTCGAAGGCCTGACCCATATCGGCGAACATCGCTACCTGATGGTCAGCGACGACAACTTCAGCCTGAGACAGCGCACCCTGCTGAGCTGCTTTGCCGTGAAAGACATCGACCCTAAAGCCCAATGATTCTCGAGCCGGATAGATAACCTCTGCCGCAGGCCAAGCAATTACCGCACCAAGATATACTGGCAGCGAAAGCTCCCGATAAACAAAAGACCCCACCCGACTGATCGGATGAGGCCTCTCAAGCTAGCCAGCGCGCATGCTTCTTAAGGCTTCATATCCTCGAAAAAGCGCTTCACGCCGTCGAACCAGCCCTCTTTCTTGGGCGAGTGGCGGCTGGCACTGCCCAGGCTGTCCTGGAACTTGCGCAGCAGGTCTTTCTGCTCTTCGTTGAGGTTGACCGGGGTCTCGGTCACCACCTTGCAGAGCAGATCGCCGGCCGGGCCGCCGCGAACGGGCTTGACGCCCTTGCCGCGCAGCCGAAAAAGCTTGCCGGTCTGGGTTTCGGGCGGGATCTTGAGCTTGACCCGGCCTTCCAGCGTCGGCACTTCCAGTTCGCCACCCAGCGCCGCGTCGACGAAGTTGATCGGCACTTCGCAGTGCAGGTGCCGGCCGTCGCGCTCGAAGATCGGGTGCGCCTTGATCTCGACCTGGACGTACAGATCGCCCGCGGGGCCGCCGTTGAGCCCGGATTCGCCTTCGGCGTTGAGCCGAATGCGATCGCCGGTATCGACACCCGCCGGAATCTTCACCGACAGCGTGCGCGTCTCGCGAACGCGGCCTTCGCCATGGCACTTGCGGCACGGCACCTTGATGCTCTGGCCACTGCCGTGACAGGTCGGGCAGGTCTGCTGCACGGCAAAAAAGCCCTGCTGCATCCGTACCTGGCCCTGGCCGTGACAGGTCGGGCAGGTCTCCTTGCTGGAGCCCGGCTCGGCGCCACTGCCATCGCAATGCCCGCATTCGATGTGCCGCGGCACGCGAATGTCGACCGTGGTACCGAACACCGCGCTCTCGAGATCGAGTTCGAGGTTGTAGCGAAGGTCGCTGCCACGCTGCGGCGCGTTCGGGTTGCGCCGCCCGCCGCCGCCACCGAAGATATCCCCAAACACGTCGCCGAAGATGTCGCTGAAACCACCGGCCCCGGCACCGCCGAAGCCACCGCCGCCGAAGCCACCGCCGCCGAAACCGCCGGCCTGACCGTCGACGCCCGCATGACCGAACTGATCGTAGGCGGCGCGCTTTTCGCTGTCGGAAAGCACCTCGTAGGCGTCGGAAACTTCACGGAATTTCTCCGCCGCCTGCTGGTCGTCCGGATTGCGGTCCGGATGATACTTCTGCGCCAGCCGGCGATACGCCTTCTTGATGTCCTTGCCGTCAGCGCCCTTGTCGACGCCCAATACTTCGTAATAGTCACGTTGGGACATTACTGAGTCCGCCTCCGTGTCGACGCCGTGGAAACAGCAACGCGGGAGTCTTCACTGGCTCCCGCGCTACTGCCGGTCACACGACGTCAGACGTCGTGGTTATTGCTTTTTCTGATCGTCGTTGACTTCTTCAAACTCGGCGTCAACCACGTCATCCTCTTTCTTGCCGCTGGACTGGGCATCGTCGCCCGGTTGACCGGCCTGCGCGCCAGCACCTTCGCCCTGCTCGGCGTACATCTTCTGGGCCAGATTGCCGGAGGCTTCGGTCAAGGCATCCAGCTTCGCCTGGATGGCATCCTTGTCGTCGCCCTTGAGCGCTTCCTCGAGCTCGCTGATCGCGGCCTCGATCTTGCTCTTCTCCTCGGCATCGACCTTGTCGCCGGCTTCTTCGAGCGTCTTGCGCGAGGCGTGGATCATGCCGTCGGCCTGGTTGCGCAGCTGGACCAGCTCTTCGAACTTCTTGTCCTCGGCTTCGTGCGCCTCGGCATCCTTGACCATCTGGTCGATCTCTTCGTCCGAGAGACCACTGGAGGACTTGATCACGATCGACTGTTCCTTGCCGGTCGCCTTGTCCTTCGCCGTGATGTTAAGGATACCGTTGGCGTCCAGGTCGAACGCCACTTCGATCTGCGGCACACCGCGCGGCGCCGGCGGAATGTCGGCCAGGTCGAAACGACCCAGAGACTTGTTCTGACCTGCCTGCTTACGCTCGCCCTGCAGCGCGTGAATCGTCACGGCCGTCTGGTTGTCCTCGGCGGTCGAGAACGTTTGCGTCTTCTTGGTCGGGATCGTGGTGTTCTTCTCGATCAGCGGGGTCATCACGCCACCCAGCGTCTCGATACCCAGCGTCAACGGCGTGACGTCGAGCAGCAGCACGTCCTTGACATCACCGCCGAGCACGCCACCCTGAATCGCGGCGCCCATGGCGACGGCTTCGTCCGGGTTGACGTCCTTGCGCGCTTCCTTGCCGAAGAACTCGGCAACCTTGCTCTGGACCATCGGCATGCGCGTCTGACCGCCGACCAGAATCACGTCGTGAATCTCGCTGTTGGAGAGGCCGGCGTCTTCCATGGCCGTCTTGCAGGGCCCGAGCGAACGCTGAACCAGATCTTCGACCAGCGATTCCAGCTTGGCGCGCGTCACCTTGATCGCCAAGTGCTTGGGACCGGTGTTGTCAGCCGTGATGTACGGCAGGTTGACTTCGGTCTGCTGCGCAGAGGAGAGCTCGATCTTGGCCTTCTCGGCAGCTTCCTTCAGGCGCTGCATGGCCAGGCTGTCGCCGGACAGATCGATGCCGGAGTCGCTCTTGAACTGCTGTACCAGGTAGTCGATCAGCTTGAGGTCGAAATCTTCGCCGCCCAGGAAGGTGTCGCCGTTGGTCGCCAGCACTTCGAACTGCTTCTCGCCGTCGACGTCGGCCACTTCGATGATCGAGATATCGAAAGTACCGCCACCCAGGTCGTAGACCGCGATGGTGCGATCACCAGTGGAGCGATCCATGCCGTAGGCCAGCGCGGCAGCCGTCGGCTCGTTGATGATGCGCTTGACTTCGAGACCGGCGATACGGCCCGCGTCCTTGGTTGCCTGACGCTGAGAGTCGTTGAAGTAGGCCGGTACGGTGATGACCGCCTCGGTCACTTCCTCGCCGAGATAGTCTTCGGCGGTCTTCTTCATCTTCTTCAGCACTTCGGCGCTGACCTGCGGCGGCGCCAGCTTGTTGTCGTTGACCTTGACCCAGGCATCACCGTTATCGGCTTCGACGATCTCGTAAGGCACCATCTTGATGTCTTTCTGGACGACGTCGTCCTTGAACTTGCGACCCACCAGACGCTTGATGGCGTAGAGCGTGTTTTTGGGGTTGGTGACCGCCTGACGCTTGGCCGCCTGACCGACCAGCGTTTCGCCGTCTTCGGTGTAAGCGATGATGGAAGGCGTCGTGCGGCCGCCTTCAGCGTTTTCGATCACGCGGGTCTTGTCACCATCGAGTACGGCGACACAGGAGTTGGTCGTACCCAGGTCAATGCCAATGATGCGTCCCATAATTCCTCACCTCATAACTATTCGTTGACGACTGAATTCGTTTTGATGACGGCGCTTGCTGCGCGATTGACTGCTATGTGGGGGCTGCTAAGCGCCTTTCAAGTCCTCATCGACGATTCCGATACAGCGCCGAGTCGAACCGATAGCGGCCCTCTTCAGCCTGTTGTCTCAGCCTGCTGTCTTGCTGACCACCACCATCGCCGGGCGGATCAATCGCCCGTTCAGGGTGTATCCCTTCTGCATGACATCCATCACGGTGTTGGGCTCCAGCTCCGGGTTGGGCACCATTGTCATCGCCTCGTGGAACTGCGGGTCGAACGGTTCGCCCTGCGGTTCGAGCTGTTCGACGCCGAACTTGCTCAATACGTCGAGCTGCATCTTGAGCGTCATCGAGACCCCTTCCCGGTGCGTCTCGTCGACCTCCTGCATGCTTTCCAAGCCCTTCTCAAGGCTGTCGACGACCGGCAGCAGTTCCTTGACGAACTTCTCGAGCGCGAACTTCTTTGCCTTGTCGGCGTCCTGCTCTGCCCGACGGCGAGCGTTCTGGGCTTCGGCAGCGGCACGCATCGACTGATCCTTGGCCTCCGCCAGCGCCTGCTCGAGCTCCTCGACCCTGGCCGCCAGCACTTCGGCTTCGGGATTGGCCTGGCCTTCGATGTCATCCGCCTCGTGTTCGAGCGATTCCGCGAACTGCTCCAGGTCGCCGTCCAACGCCTCGTTGGTGGTCTGCTGTTGCGGCTCGCCGTCGCGTTCGGCGCGCTCGAGTTCTTCGTCTACGGGATTCTGCGGATCTCTAGCCATGAGTCTCTCCTGGCAAGGTGTTGTGACGGTTATTCGACAAAGCGTGATTCGACAAGCGTCGGAGTTGTCTGCCTATATGGGGCTATCGATTCAGATCTCAAGCACCGATCTTTCGAGCCGTCGCCACAGCCGTTGAACGGGGTTTTCGACTACTGTATAAACAACCAGACAGTAATGACCCGATCGTTCACCGCCAGATCTCGATCGCCCAACAGACCCCGTATGGCCGCCATCGATCCCGGGAGGCAGCATGCTGATTCAACTCGCCATTCGTGACTTCGCTATCGTCGACACACTGGACCTGGAGTTTCAGGCCGGCATGACCGCCATTACCGGCGAGACCGGCGCCGGCAAATCGATCCTGCTCGGGGCGCTGGGGCTTTGCCTGGGAGAGCGCGCGGATGCCGGCGGCGTTCGCCATGGTGCCGACCGCGCCGACCTGAGCGCCCGCTTCGATATCACCGAACGCGACGACGCCAAGGCCTGGCTGGCGGCGCGGGAGCTCGCCACGGACGACTGCCTGCTGCGGCGCGTCGTCACCGCCAGCGGACGCTCCAAGGCGTGGATCAACGGCCAGCCCTGCACTATCGCGGATCTGCGCGAGCTCGGCGAATGTCTGATCGACGTGCATAGTCAACATGCGCATCAGGCACTGCTCAACGAGGACACTCACCGTCGTCTGCTCGACGACGCGGCAGGCCACCACAAGGCGGTGGCCGAGCTTGGCGAGCTGCATCGTCAATGGCACGCATTGCGCCGGCAGTATCGCGAGCGCAGCGAGAACGACGAGGAGCGTCAGGCCAAGCGCCAGCTGCTGCGCTATCAGGTCGAGGAGCTCGATCAGCTCGATCTGCAGGCCGACGAGCTGAAGAGCCTGGAACAGGAACAGGAGACGCTGGCGCATCTCGAGGAGAGCCTGCGCGAGGCGCAGTTCGCCGCCGACAGCTGCGATCACGACGAGAGCGGCGCGTTGACCCTTTTGTCTCAGGCGACCCAACGGCTATCCCGGGTGCCCGGCAGCGATCGCGGCAGCCTGTCCGAGGCTCTGGTGATGCTGAACGATGCACAGATCCAGCTCGAGGAAGCCGCTCGCGAGCTCCACCACTATGTCGAGTCGACCGAGCTCGACCCGCAGCGCCTGGCCTGGGTCGATGAGCGGCTCGGCGAGATTCATCGCATCGCCCGCAAACATCACGTCATGCCGGAAGAGCTGCACGACCTGCACCGCCGGCTGAGCGGCGAGCTGGAAGCGCTCGATAGCGGCGACGACGATCTCGAAACGCTAAGAGCCAGGCTCGACGACCTGCGCCAGCAGTACCGCGACGCCGCCAAACAGATCAGTGAGACGCGCCAGCGCACCGCCACGGTTTTCGCCCAGCAGGTTCAGGAGCAATTGGCGTTTCTGGGAATGGACAAGGCTCGCTTTGCCGTCGATGTCACGCCACTGGAAACGCCCCAGCCTCACGGCCTGGACCGGGTCAGCCTGCAGATCAGCGCCAATCCGGGCCAACCCCCACGGCCGCTGGCCAAGGTAGCCTCCGGCGGCGAGCTCTCGCGCGTCAGCCTGGCGATTCAGGTCGTAGCCGCAAGCCACAGCACGCTGGCGACGCTGGTCTTCGATGAGGTAGATGTCGGCATCTCCGGCGCGACCGCCGAAATCGTCGGCCAACTGCTGCGTCGGCTAGGTAGCGATGCCCAGGTCATGACCGTCACCCACCTGCCGCAGGTCGCCGCGCAGGCCCATCAGCATCTGCATATCGAGAAGCGCTCGAATGACAACGAGACTCGCACCGAAATGGCGCAATTGGACGAGGCTGGCCGGGTACGCGAACTGGCGCGAATGCTGGGCGGGGTCAAACTTTCCAATCAGACGTTGGCGCACGCTCGCGAAATGCTGGCGGCCAGTCAGAACTCGGCGCACTGACTCGCGCACTGCGAGCCCCAGCGCCGCTCCGCCAGGCGCTGACTCACCGGGTATCGGCTGCAGCGGGGCATCAGCCCGAACCCGGCCTTGTAAAGGCACCCAAACGAAAAACGCCGACCCTAAGGTCGGCGTTTTGCAATGCGGGTCAGTAGCGCTTACTTCTTGATGCCATCCTGACGCGTGGCCTTGGAGCCGCGGGGGCGGACATAGAGCACCAGTGCATGCTCGACCAGCTCATAGCCATGTTCCTCGACGATCTCGCGCTGACGACGCTCGATCTCTTCGTCATAGAACTCGACGATCTCTCCGGATTCCAGATCCACCATATGGTCATGGTGCTCTTCCTGGGACATCTCGAAAACCGCGTGACCGCCGTCGAAGTTATGTCGTACGACCAGCCCTGCCGCCTCGAATTGCGTCAAGACGCGATATACGGTGGCCAGCCCGACATCTTCTCCCGACTCCAGCAGCGCCTTGTAGACGTCCTCGGCACTCATATGGAGCTCTTCTTCCATGCGAGTCGCTTCGAGGATTTGCAGAATCTTGACGCGTGGCAGCGTGACCTTCAGGCCTGCCTTACGCAATTCTTGGTTTTCGTCGGCCATGGTCGCTCTTCGCAGTAGCGTCTTGTGTCGGGTATGATCAATCCACGCAACGATAGTGAAAGACGGACTCAAATGCAAAAACTGATCAGCACGGTCGTACTCCTCCTCGCAGTCTCTCTCATCGCAGGCTGCAGCTACTTGGGCGTCTACAAGAGGGACATCCCGCAAGGCAATCTCATCACCCAGGATATGGTGTCTCAACTGCACACCGGCATGAGCCGTGAACAGGTCGCCTACATCATGGGTACGCCTCTGATGGAAGCCCCGTTCTCGTCGAATCAGTGGGACTACGTCTTCTATCTTGACGAAGCCTACGGCGGCACCGTGCAGAAGCGGCTGACGCTGACGTTCCAGAACGACCAGCTGACCGATATCGCCAAATCCGGCGATATGGATTCGGATGTCGAACTGAACCAGGACGGCGGCCCCGGGCCGGCAGTCGAAGGGGCGGGTGAAGGCACACCGGTACCGCAGATCGGCCCCAGCGGCATCTGAAACGCTGACGATTCCTATAATGAATGAATGGCAGCTAACGTGAAGACACGCTGGCTGCCCGTTCACGTCTTGCCTGTTTGGGATCGATTTCGAGCGGCCGATAGACCTCGATCCGCTCTCCCTCGAGAGGCGAATAGTCTTCCGGCGCTGGCAGACGCTCGCCAAATATACCTAGCGGTGCCGTTGCGAAGTCGAAGCTTGCCCATGCCGTGTGCCTGGCCGGCAAATCGGCGAGCATGACTGCTTGCCTTGCGGACATCTCGGGCTCGAGCGAGAGCCGAACGATGACCTGATGCTCCGGCGTTGCGAACGCGACTTCGACATTTGCCATCAGGTTGCCTCCTAACGCCCGTAGACCTGATCGGCACGGCGCGTGAATGCGTCGACGAGCTGGCCCGCCACCTGCTGGAACAATCGGCCAAAGGCCATGCCCAGCAGCCGATTGCTGAATTCGAAACTCATTTCGAGCTCTATCTTGCAGGCGTCCTCTCCCATCGCACGAAAGTACCAGCAGCCGCTAAGCCGCTTGAAGGGACCATCGACGAGCGACAAATCGATGCGTTCGGGACGCTCGAGATCGTTGCGGGTCGTCACGCTCTGCTCCACACCGCCTTTGGCCAGGGTCATTCGGCCGACCAGATAGTCATCCCCCTGCTCGACGACGCTGGCTCGTCGACATCCGGGCAGAAACTCGGGATAGCGTTCGAAATCATTGACCAGTTCAAACATCTGTTCCGGTGTATGCCGAACGAATGCAGACCGATTCACATTGGGCATAGAGGTCTCCACTGATTTATCGCCCCGACATGCGTATCATGGGGCACCGTTTTCGATGCTTGAATGGTATCACGGCTGCCCTCATAACTAGGCTTCACACGATACTCGCCAATACCGCTCTCTGGCGTCTGGCGGAAGAGCGCGCAGAATGGGGCGCGCCAAAGTGCAGCCATTCATCATACCGCCCGAGGGCATACCGGATATCGCCGTAAAGAGGTGTCATGGGTAAGAAAAAAGGCAACGCGCCAAGCAGCAACACGATCGCCCAGAACAAGAAGGCTCGGTTCGAGTATCACATCGACGAAACCTTCGAAGCTGGCCTGTCGCTGGCGGGCTGGGAGGTCAAGAGTCTGCGCGCCGGTAAGGCTCAGCTGACCGACACCTACATTCTGGTCAAGAATGGGGAGGCTTGGTTGCTGGGTAGCCATATCATGCCGCTCAACACGGCGAGCACCCACGTTCTGGCGGACCCGACCCGGACCCGCAAGCTGCTCCTGCATCGCAAGGAGATCGCCAAGATCTTCTCGAAGACGCAGGAGAAGGGCCACACCTGCGTGCCGCTCAAACTCTACTGGAAACAGAACCTGGTCAAATGTGAACTGGCCCTGGTACGTGGCAAGCAACTTCACGACAAGCGCGCCACTGAGAAGGAGCGCGACTGGAATCGGGAGAAGGCCCGGGTCATGCGGGATCACGCTTGAGTACGGTATCGGTCATAAATGTTCGAGATTGCACTTGATATGGCGTGGGCTCGTCGCCATCTGGTAGAATGAACGAGTTGTACGGGGGCGACATGGCTTCGACGCCGGTGACAATCCCTGAGGTGCATGCCGAGAGCGTAACGTATCTCGTAAATCCAACGTTGCAATCAAATAGTCGCAAACGACGAAAACTACGCTCAGGGCGCACTGGCAGCTTAAAAACTGCTAGTTGTTAGCCTGGCCCCAAAGCGATGTGCCCATTCATCGCGGCGGGGATACGAGCTAAAGCTGATGGGACCGCGGATGTCAGCGCTCTCCTGACATTCGTTAAACCTTAGAGAGATCGCGAAGTGCCATCCTGCCCGTCGGAGAGCACTGAGTTAAATCAAAAGACGGAACTAAGCATGTAGAGCTGATGGGCGAGTGCCGGCGGACGGGGGTTCAATTCCCCCCGCCTCCACCAAACAAGGGTTTCAGGGCATATCAGGAAGTGTCATGAGACCAGCAAACAAGGGCCTTCGGGCCCTTTTTTGTTGTCAGGGCATATCATCCCATACCTTGTAATATCACTATCTTTGGGGGCATATTTGGGGGCACATCGCCATAGCGCCCGATCTTATGCCCCCAAAGCGGCAGGAAATCCCCGCCCCATGGGCACTGGCTGAGAATGAGAGATGCCCCCAACGTGGGGGCATCTCCCTGCCAAGTTGGGGGCACATGGCTACTACCACGCCACGAGGTGCCCCCAAATGTCTCGCCCAACCAACAAGCTCAGCGCCACGGCCGTTCGTAACGCCAAGCCCGGCGAGAAGATCCAGCGGCTGGCGGATGGTGGCGGGCTCTATCTGGAGATCACACCCGCTGGCGGACGCTATTGGCGGATGAAGTACCGGATCCATGGCAAGGAGAAGCGCCTGGCGATCGGCGTCTATCCCGATGTGGGTCTGTCAGAAGCGAGAGAGGCACGAGAAGAAGCCCGCCGCCTGCTAGCCCAAGACACTGACCCCAGCACCGCCAAGCGACTGACCCGCCAGTATGGCGTTGAGAATGCCGCCAGCACGTTTCAGGCTGTGGCCGTGGAATGGCTGGAGCAGGTCCACCAGCATGAGGTGGTGCCAGAGCACTACCAGCGCAACAAGCGCCGACTGGAGCGCGACGCCTTCCCCATACTGGGACGCCGGCCGATCGCCGAGATCACCGCCCCGGAGCTGCTGGACTGCCTCAAACGGATTCAGGACCGCGGGCATCTGGAAACCGCCCACCGCGTCAAGACACTGTGCGGGCAGGTATTCCGCTATGCCATCTCCAAGGGCCGCGCCGAGCGTGACCCGACGCCAGACCTCAAGGGCGCCTTGCGCAGCGCCAGAGGCGGCCACCACGCCGCGCTGACGGATCCCGAGCAGATAGGCCCACTGATGCGAGCCATCGACGGCTACGGCGGCACACCGACCGTTATCGCCGCGCTCAGGGTTTCCCCGCTGATCTTCGTCCGGCCGGGAGAGCTGCGCCAAGCGCTGTGGGAGGACATCGACCTCGAGGCCGGCGAATGGGCGTTCCAACCCAGCAAGAACGCTGATCCCTTGATCGTGCCATTGCCCACCCAGGCCGTGGCGATTCTGTCTGACCTCCAAGGACTGACCGGGCATAGCCGGTACGTGTTCCCCGGGGCCCGCAGCAACGCACGCCCCATGAGCAATGCCGCCATCAAGGCCGCGTTGGACACGATGGGATTCAAAGGCCAGATGACCGCCCACGGTTTCCGGGCCATGGCCCGGACGGTGCTGGCGGAACGTCTCAACTTTCCCAGCGAGTACATCGAGCAGCAACTGGCCCACTCGGTACGCGATCCCAATGGCCGGGCCTACAACCGAACACAGCACCTCGAGCAACGCCGGGAGATGCTGCAGGCGTGGGCGGACTACCTCGACGCCCTGCGAGCTGGCACCACCAACGTGGTCCCGCTGCGCAAAGCTGGCACATGACCCTTGCTGATTCTGCTGAATTGCTGAAAGCCGCATGGCTACGGGGTTCGGACCCTGCTGAAAGCCTGCTGATAAGTTTGCTGAAAACCTGCTGGCGTGTGGAGAACCGCGATGGATGACGAGAAAAACATGAATCCCAAGGAAGGCGGTCGCTACATTCGTCGAGATGGTGAACTGGTCCAAGTCGAAGGCCCGGCCAAAGATCCGAACGCGGAAGCTTGGCAGCGTTACGAGGAAACCCAGAAACCGATCGACGATGCGCTCGTTGCCAATGCCATTGAGGCGCTGAGCGCACTCGAAGCGCGGATGGAAGAGATGGAACCCGGCATTACCAGCGATCGTGACAACGTACTACCAGAGATGGCTACTCGCTGGAAATTCGATGGGTTTCCCCAGGCAGCGCTGGCGGTTCTCTTCCACATGATGAAGAAGGGCCATACAGACCTGGTGGCTGGCGCTTCCGAGTGGAAGATCCATCGGGACACTATACGAAGCGTCCGAGAGGTTTATCCCGAGCGGTACCCAGGCGAACCACTCAGACAAGCGCTGGTCGAGCACGGCTACTCGCGGCATCACAACTTCCCGCCTCCCACCTCCAGCACCGACACAATCGACGAAAACTTCGTGACGTTCGCCAAGCAGAAGGTGGCATCGCTCGGTGAAGGCGCCATCAAACCCGACACGCCACAAGCAGTATCCGCACTTGCCACCGAAGAGAAGCATATCGAAATTGCCAATCACTTCTACACCTGGCGCCATGCATATCCGGGGCAGTTCCAGAAGACTCCAACGGGCTATGAGCGAGCGTCAGAAAAGCTGGAACAGCTTGGATATCGGGGCGTTTCGGCCGACACAATCAAGAGCGCGGTAGAGAAAGCGCCCAATTCGATATGGGCCGACATGCGAATATGGGGGATAAAGGATCCGACCCGGCGCAAAAAGGTTAAAAATTCGTAGTAGTTTTTCCCCTCTTATCTCACTCCTGAAACGCCAGCCTTGCCTTGTCACTCCAAACGACGAGGCAACCCGGCATGTCACAGCCCGATACACCCACCACACCCGTAGTATTTCTTACCGCTCGTCAAGTATCCCAGCGCGAAAGCGTCAGCGTCGGCACCATCTGGCGTTGGGCACGTGAAGACAAATTCCCTACACCTGTGAAGTTGGGCGACAATTGCACGCGCTGGCGGCTTGCCGACCTCGAGGCATGGGAAGCCGAGCGCGGGGAGGTGGCCTAATGCTTGCCCTACTCTCCTTGCGCCGATATGCTGCAACCGTTGCGGCAAAATCCGTAACCGACCTTGGCCGGTCGAATTCACAAAGGCGCACGAGCGCCACCACCATGATGGGCGCTTTTTTTGTGCCTGCCATGCGCTATGGCGGCTGTGCGCGGGACACCTCACGGTGTGCCGGTTTCCTTTGTGACCGGTCGGCCAACCCGCGTACAGTCGCCCCCATCCGCTGCTTGGCCGCAGCCGGGGACGACTCCAAACACAAAGGAGCGTCACCCATGGCATCACGCCTATTCCCTACCCGAATTGCGTCTGCACGCGCTGCCGCTCATCGAGCGATGGCCAAAGCCGCCCTGTTCAGCAATTCAAGCGCCGCCGTCCGGCTCAAGCGCTACAACCACCACATTGAAAAAGCGCGCTTCCTGGAAAGCCGGGAGGTGCTGTCATGAAGTCACGCCACCAATCCAACAACCCCGCCGATCAGTTGGAAGAGCTGCGCGAGATCGGCGCTGCCGTTACCGCGCTGGCGGATCTGATGCGCGAAGACAACCTGCGCCGTCGCAGTCCTGATGAAGATCCGTTCCTGAGCGACGAGCGCCAGGCCGGTTTGGGCGTTGCCCTTGGCTGTATGGGGCTGCGTCTCGACACCCTCGCCGATCGCCTCGAACCAACCCGCCAGCACGGTGGCGACCATGAATGATGCTCTACGTCTCGCGATCGAAGCCACGCTCGAAGACCTCGAGCAAGCCGATGGCAGCTTGCAAGGCTGGCACGCGGAAGAACTCCGCGATCTACGCCGCCGGCTGGCGCATCGCCGCGACCGGCTCGACAACCTGCTGAGGGAGACCGCCGCCGATGCAGTCCAATCACATTGAGCAGCAGCTGGCGGACGCGTTGTTCTCTCACGGCATCGGACAGCTATCCATTCGGGCCGATGGCGAGATCCATCGCTTCGACGCACCGGATAAGCGTCGCGGCAACCTGTCGGGCTGGTACGTCTGCCCCACCGATACGATCGCGGTCTATGGCTTCTGGCACACCGGCGAGCAACACACGCTGACGCTGGCGGGCGAGCATGACCCCATCGCCGCCGAGCAAGCCCGGCAGGCTGCGCAGAGAGCCCGCCAAGTGAGGGAATCCCATCGCCAGCGAGAGCAGTTGCAGGCAGCCAAACGCGCCCGACGGCTATGGGCGAGCGCCAGCCCTGCCGATCGGCACCACGCCTACCTGGTCGCCAAGCAGGTGGCACCCCATGGCCTGCGCCAGCACGGCGACCGGCTGTTGGTTCCGTTGTTTGCTGGCGGCCAACTGGTGAACCTGCAACGGATCGGCCCGGACGGTGGCAAGCGCTTCATGCCCCGAGCTCACCTCAAGGGCTGCGCGACGATCATCGGCCGGCTGGCGGCTGCATCGCGCCTGTACCTGTGCGAAGGCTGGGCGACGGCCGCAACTCTTCATGAGGCAACCGGCTACCCCGTGGTCGCTGCCATGACCGCCAACAACCTGGCCATCGTTGGGCGAATGCTGCGCCAGCGCCTGCCGGCGAGCGTGGCTATCACCGTTGCTGCCGACAACGATCGCCATACCGAAGGCAATCCCGGTATCACAGCCGCCAAAGAGGTAGCAGCCGCCATCCGTGCGGATCTGACCTGGCCGCGATTCTCCTGCATGGATTGCTCCTGTACCGACTTCAACGACCTGGCTCGCTGCCAGACATCACGGGAGGGCGCCATATGAGTCACGCCGCCGTCAAACAGCAGTTGGGGCAGCCAATCGAGCGCGGAAGCGTACTCGAGCTGAACCCTATCCCGCTGGCGAAGCGGGAGAAATCCCCTGCATTTCCGCTCGAGGCGCTGGGGCCAATCTTGGGAGAGGCAGCGGAGCGTCTGGCCTACCACGTCCAGACGCCGCCTGGCATGGCCGGCCAATCAGTGCTGGCGGCAGCATCACTGGCCGTGCAAGGGCAAGTCGATGTCGCCCGCGGGCCGATCGGTCGCGGCCCCGTCTCACTGTTCTGCATGACCGTAGCCGGCAGTGGAGAGCGCAAGTCCAGCCTCGACGGGCTGGCGTTGGCACCCATCCGCGACTTGGAAGCCGAAAAGCGCCAGGGACACCCCGAAGCCTTGGCTGGCTACAAGGCAGCCCGTGAAGCGTGGGAGATGCGCAGGGAATCTGTGGTAAACGCGAGCAAGCCCAAGGGCCGGCAACCCATGAAGGAAGTGGATCAAGCCTTGCTGCAGGAACAGCTGGCGGAGATCGATGGACAGGAGCCACAGCCGCCAGCCACGCCGAGCATGACCTTTGCCGAGCCGACAGCCGAGGGTATCTATCGGCACCTACAGCACAGCTATCCAAGCTCCGGCCTATTCAGCGATGAAGGCGTGGGGTTCTTCGGCGGACATGGCATGAGCGACGAGAGCCGCGGCCGTACGGTGGCCATGGTTTCCAAGCTGTGGGACGGCTCACCGATCACCCGGACCCGTGGCACCGCCGGGGAGTCTGGCTTTCTGTCAGGCCGCCGGCTATCCGCTCACCTGATGGTGCAACCCGTTGTCGCTGCCAAGGTGTTGGGCGATCCATTGCTACAGGGCCAAGGCTTCCTGGCGCGGTTCCTGATCGTGCAGGAAACCAGCCTGGTGGGCCGTCGACTACTCAAGGGCCGCGACCCAAGATACGGCGCCCACCACGATCCGGCGATCGTCCGCTACTGGGAAACGCTGGCGGCGTTGATCCGCGAGCCCCTGGCAACCGATGAGAACGGCGCCCTTTCCCCGCGGCTTGCCACCATCGATGGCGCTGCCTACGAGGCATGGGCACGGCTCCACGACAGCATCGAATGGCAGCTGAGCCCCGAGGGCCGCTTTCGTGACGTGCAGGCGTTCGCCAGCAAGGCAGCCGACAACGCCGCCCGCATCGCCACCGTGCTGGCAGTCGTGGAGGGTGAGCCGAACCCCACGCCGCAGCACATCGAGCGCGCCGGCCTGCTGATGTCGTACTACCTGGAATCGATGGCCGTTCGCACGGGAGAGGCGCGGCAGGATGCAAACGAACTCAAGGCCCGTGATCTGCTGGAGTGGATTCAGGCGCACGGCGGCGAGCTGCATTGCCATGACTTCAGCCGTCTTCCGAGCGAGTACCGCACCGCTAAAGCTGCACGCCCCTTGCTGACCTTCCTGGTTGATGCCGGCCACCTGCAGATAGCCAGCAGCAACCAACACGGAAAGCCAGCCAGCTGGCGGATTCGGGAGGCTCAATCATGATCGACCTGGTAGAAGCCGGACGCCGACTCTGGGAAATCATCGACGCCGATCCAAACGCGCAAGCAGACGATGCCCAGCCCGTCACGAATCTGGTAGAGCAAGGGCGCCAGCTATGGGAAGCCACCACCGCGCCCTTTTCAGCAACTCGATCAGCATCGTTTTCAGCAGGCGCCAAGCCCGACACGGAGGGGCTTTCAGCAATTCAGCAGAATCAGCACAGCCCCGCGCCAGTGCGAGAGATCGAGACGATCATCTCCAGCCTAGTGAACGCTGGTCGCGACGTGGATGCCAGGCTGGCACACCAGCTACGGGAAACCATGGCACCACTGTCGCGCCGTGAACGCGCAGACCTGGCCATCGCTGTGGATGATGCGCTCGCCTCCACCGATGACCTGGACGAAGCCAGCCGAAAAGCACTGGCCCTGCTGGGTGATGCAACGGCCAGAGCGGCAAGGCGAGAAACGATCGGCGGCCGCGTGCCCTGGATTGACTGGATAGCTGAGCGCTGCGCATTGCTGGCGGAAGATCGAGCCTTCATCTGTCAGCGGATGCGCACCCTGCCGCCTCGCGTCGCCGAACGCACCGCGACGCGCTACGTGGATATCTGGCACGCCGCAGCCGATGCCGAACCCCAGCATCACCTCAAAGCCAACCGCGGCCGAGCCGCAGCGAACCGCTCACTGCTGGCGGTAGTCAAGCGATAGCCCTTAGTACATGCAGGATCAGTCTTTAGCAGCTCAGGGCTGTGGATAAATATTGTGAATAAGTTCTATCAAATAGAACTTAAGTATTGATTATTCTCACAGATAGAATTTAAATTAACTGTATATTTAACCAGTAAAGGTGTCGTATGTCTGACAAGAAAGGAATGACAGTCCATCTCGATGCAGAAACCGTAGCTGCCCTGGAAGAACAGAGAGTCAAGCTGGCCGAACAGCTACCCGACTACGCGCTGCCGTTCTGCACTCTCCCTATGCTGGCCAGACAAGCGGTCAAGGGCTGGTGCGAAGCTCAGGCCGCGTCAGCTGAGCAGGAGGGCCGATAGTGGATATCGAGATCTATGACCTTATCGACGGGACCACAGCCGCTGAGGTCAAGCACGCTCTGGCCGGTAACACTCCTATCACCGTCTACATCAACAGCCCCGGCGGCAGTGTGACAGACGCACTGGCCATCTATAACAACTTGCGCAGCTACCCGGGCCAGGTGACAGCGAGGGTGGATGGGCTGGCCGCTAGTTCGGCCACGCTGGTGATGCTGGCAGCCGATGAGATTGTGATGGCTGAGCACAGTCTGATCATGGTCCATGACCCGTGGACAGTCGCGGCAGGCGATGCCAATCAGATGCGGAAGGCTGCCGAAACACTCGATAAGGCCAGCGAGGAAATGATCCGTCTATACGCTGATCGCACAGGGCAAGCGCCCGAGGCGATCGCAGCCATCATGGAAGCCGAAACTTGGTTCAACGCCGCCGAAGCGGTTGAGGCCGGATTTGCTCACCGCGTTGAAACCAGCGACCAAGAAAAGCCACGGCTCACCGCTGTTGCATTGGCCTACCTGAGTAGCATCACCACCCCGACTGAATCCAAGGCCCAACGTCGCGAGCAGCAGGTAACGGAACTGCTGGACACCTTCCCCAATATACCCGCTGTGGCCGCTCTCAAAGAGGATCCCAACATCATGAGCCAGACCCCGAATCAAGTCCGTGAAGCTGTCCTTCAAGCTCTCGGTGCTAGGGTCTGTTGACGTTTCATGCACGGCCGCGCCGGAGCCAGTTTTTGTGCGGGGCAAGGCGTGAGGAGCGTAGTTTGGTCATTCCAAATGAACGACGAATAACGCAGCACCGTGCAAAAACTGGCCCGGCCCTTCGGGTTGCACGGCAAATGGCGCCATGCGGCGTTGCGGGATTGGAAAAGGGAACCACCCTTCTCTGCATCCCGCGCCTGGCCTGGCGCCATTTGGCGCAGCAACGCGGTTCGCGCTGAAACGTCAACAGACCCTAACACCACACCCACAGCACCAACCCGAATCGATCACGGCGTGCACGCTGGCAACGGTAGTATCGTTCGCGATGGCATGGTTGATGCGCTGGCGGACAGGCTAGGGCTTCAGCGATCGCAGGACGCCGGCAATCCCTACCGCACCATGAGCCTAATGGAAATGGCCAGAGCCTCGCTTACAGAGCGCGGTATCGGTGTGAGTGGGTTCGGCACCAAGATGCAACTGGTCGGCTCGGCCTTCACGCATACCAGCAGTGACTTCGGCAATGTGCTCATCAACGTCAGCGAAAAAGCGATGCTGGCGGGCTGGGGCGCAAGTGGCGAAACCTATCCGCGCTGGACCAAGAAGGGGACACTGACAAACTTCCATACCGCTTATCGGACCGGACTGGACAGTTTTCCATCGCTCCCGGTGGTGAAAGAAGGTTCGGAGTACAAGTATGTCTCGACAGATGATCGCGCCGCCCCGATCGCGTTGGCCACCTATGGCGGGCTGTTCTCGATCACACGTCAGGCGATCATCAACGATGACTTGAGTGCTTTCGAGTCGATCCCCGCCAGCATGGGACGCGCTGCCAGTCGAACGATCGGCGACCTGGTTTACGCGGTGCTGACCTCGAATAGCAAGTTCGTCGACGGAAAGGCACTGTTCAGCCAAGACCACAAGAACGTGACCAGCTACGACACTCTGAACCCAGAGGCGTTTGGCAACGCCCGGCGGCTGATGCGGATGCAGGTAGACGGGAAGGGGCACACCTTGAACATCGCGCCCGCCTTCGTGATCGTGCCGGCAGCGCTAGAGTCCACGGCCATGCAAGTACTGCGAAGCACCTCGGTGCCGGGAGCTGAGAGCAACAGCGGCATCATGAACCCGGTCAACGGTTTGGGAGAACTCATTGTCGAAAGCCGACTGGATGCCGGCTCGGACTCATCCTGGTACGTCACCGCGGCTCAAGGGAGCGATACGGTCGAGGTTGCGTATCTGGATGGCGTCGACACGCCTTACCTCGAGCAGCAAACTGGCTGGACGGTGGATGGTGTCAGCTACAAGTGCCGTATCGATGCCGGCGTGGCGCCTCTCGACTGGCGGGGGATGGTGCGCGGCTCCAAATCGTAAGACTGCAAGCGCGTTGCGCTCCGCGAGCGCAGCCTTGGCGACTGGCGGCTACCCGCCCGTCGCCTTTTTTTGTACTGGGTCCTCCCCCACCCCCTACCCCAACTACGGGGGCAGAGCATCGCGGAATTTGGCTACTTACGAGATTTTCCAGAGCATTGGTTGTTGTTTCGTCGCCAATCACGCCGCGTCCTAACGCCACGTACCTGAAAGCGGCTCTCTCATTACAGCGCCTAGCAAGACAACCCATTGATTGGAAAGCCCGAATAGCTTGCCGTAACCACCACGGGCGATAGCCCCAACCACTTGATGAACGGGCCCCATCGGAGCAACGATTTCACTCCGAACATCACAACCAGTCGCTGGCGCCAGTTCTAACGCCCCCACCTTCCCCGCACGATAGCCTGACCAATGCATTTTCAGCAGAAAATCAGCAACGCTTTCAGCACCTCGACGGCCCCTTGGGGCCTTGTTTTCAGCAATTCAGCAAAATCAGCAACTGTAATTCTCCAGTGGCTCGACCGCTCCCCCCTTCAGCGCTACTCTCGCTGAATCACTCACAGAGGGCCAAGGTTATGGCGAGTCACGATGAGGCAGTGGTCGAGATGCTGCGCACCGATCCAGAAATGGCCAGTGAGTATCTGAGCATCGCAGCAGGTGAGCAGGAAGAGGAAGGAGGGGAAGCCGCTTACCTGATCGCACTACAGCACGTCAGCGAATCACAATCCCGGTAACGCATTCGAGTTCAAAGCACATGTTCAACGCGATGACATCGAAGCCAGGGCAACGAGCCACCAATGGGGGCATATCTGGGGGCACATAATCAGGACTCCATAGAAAAGCCTTTACCAATCGGATAGATAGGCAAGCTTTTCAGTGGACCCCGCCTCCACCAAACATGAAAAAGCACCCGATCGGGTGCTTTTTTGTGCTCGCGCTTCCAGATGCCAGCCAGCTAACGGCGATTCTCAGGCAACCGATGCCATGGCGGCTGCCTTCTGTCGTTGCACCGCAGACATGGCGCGCTCCAGATCATCGTTCTTGCATTTGAACGCAGAACAGTCGGCGCAACGGACATCCTCGGACGCTTCATGCAGCGTCGGCAGCAAGAACCGTTCCCCACCACAAACGTTGCAACGTAGACCCAACGTGACTTTTAGCATTGTCGTTCCTTGGTACCGGCCCCTTCGTGAGTGGCCGTTTTGTTATGTTAGCGGTGATCCGACCAGCCAGCCCGAAGGGCCATATCACGAGCCAACCCTTGAGACTCCAGGCAAGCTTCGACAAGACAGGGGTACATCACCAATGCGTCCCTCCACCGCACGATGCCGAAGCGCGGGTTCATCCTGCCAGTAGCCTAGTCATGAAGTCGTGATACGGCTCGCAGCTCGCGTAGCGATTCATTCTTTGCAGCAGCTTGGCTCGCTCGGCCGCCGGCACGCCTCGCACGGCATGGTCGAGATTGGCCTCGGCCAATGTGTTGATGATGCGTCCGGGCGTGGCGAGATAGCGCTCGTTGGTCTGCAGGATCACATGATCCGCAGCTTCATGATCGACGATTTCATGGACATAGCTGCCAGGCAGGTTGACCACGACGACCCGCTGGAAGACGTTGGCGAACAGCAGCGCGAACCCCCCCGCGCCAGCCGAAGAGCCACCGAAGATGACCAATGTCCGGGCATGAATGGGCCTGGAGTTCTCGAAGATCGTGATGTTCCCGGTACCCGGGAGGTAATTGGAAAAGCGGCAGGACACGCCACTCTTCTCCCGGAAAACGGCGACGGTCGACAGGGATTTGGCGGGAGGATCCATCTTGGACCCCAGGTCACCCACGACTTCCCGCTGTTCGAAGGCATACAGCGAAGCGAAGTCGTCATCGAAGCCGAAATGCCGCATGCAGGCGAGAAATGCGAGATAAGCACCGCGGCCACTCCAGTGCGTATCCGTGGGGTAATAGCTATCTAGCTCCGCCTGCATGGCCGCCACGGGGTTGCAGTAGTCGATCCTTCCTGCCTGGAGAAGCTCCTCGACCTGCTCGGTAGGCGTGATGCTGGCTTTCTCGTAGGGGTAATATTCCGGCCTGACCTTTTCCTTGGAATTGGCGATCAACAACAGTAGAGAGCGCTGCCGTTGAAGCGGTCTGATCTCAGCGGAGAAACGTTGCCACTGCTGCTTTTCCTCCGCCCCCAGACGCTTCTTGCCAATGAACTGATCGATACTGGCATTGGTATCGTTGGCCAGGAAGAGCCACCCCTCTTTCCCTTCGACGACTTCCATGACCGGCGTCAACGAGAAGCGCACGCAATCGTGTACTTCCCCGTCATCCTCGAACCGGACACCGAGGACCAGGTCGCGCGCGAGATCCAACGCGTGCTCGAATTCCCAAACGACCGTTCCCGTCGGCAGGTCTTCTGTCGATAAGCTCGGCTCACGAACAGTGAGCGCCAGGGTCGAGACCTCCTCGGATGACTTGGCAATCAACACGGGCTGCTGATCCGAAGCGGTCTCGATCCGTCCGTGAATGCGAAAATGGCGAAAGAATTCGAGTGTGGCCACCCACTTCTGACCCTCGTCGGCATCCCAGCGCATGGAGACCGGCGAGGCGATGGACTGCCCCGCCAACTGATACTTCTTCGCTTTCTGACTGGCGATGACATTCTTGAGATCGCCGATGACCGAATTCCCGGGCTGCTTCTCCAGCGCCAGATTGGCCACGTGAAGTGCTGCACTGAATTGGCGTGCCGCAAGCAGGGCACGCGCCTGACGTATATAGAGCTGGAAAGGGAATACGGTGTAACGATCGACTATGGCCTGCCATCTTTCGACAGCCGCCGGCCAGTCCTTGCGCGTCATGGCCGCTTCGGCGTAGGCAATCCATAGCTTGAGCGGCGGCTGGGAGGATTTTTGCAGCGCGGCCGCCATCATCTCTTCGTGTTTGGCAGCATCACCGGCACCTTCGTAGGCCTGCATCAGTGTCTGAACAATATCGAGACTGTCGACGCCCGAGTCATAAGCCGGCTCCAGCAAGGCGATCACGTCCGAAAAGTCGCGCCTTTCCAGTCGAGCAGAAGCTTCGGCCATCAACTCGGGTGCCCCCTCGATGCGTTCGGCAACGGAAAAAGAATTCATAACGGCTCCCTGATGGTTGCAACGGAAGACTCCGGGCGGGAGGCTGACGATATGGCGCCGTCATGATGGTTCAGCGCGCATTCGCCATCGCATGCCCTGCGTCATCCATGACGACGTCGGTCATGGTGCCCGTCCATGGCCCGGCACTTGCGCCGTCAATGCATCGCCCCGCACCGCCCTAATGCCGGATCCTGTCTCTGATCTTTCGCTTCATCGTCACTATATCCCAGCGCTGACCTGACTCGACATCGCCCGTCGGGCATGAACTTTTTCAGCGTACCGGGGCCAGTAACCTCATTGTTTACCACTACCGGCTCGGTGGCGTTCTCATCGAAAGCGGGTGGAGGAGGCAAGTCGTCGAACGACCAAATGCCGTACCCCGCTCTGGAAAACCCACCCGAATCGGCTAGCCTCACGAGATGGTCATCGCCCTGCATGGGCGTGTGAATTTGCCATTACCGATAAAGTGTTATCCTAAAAATGGTTAGGCTGGCTGCGTGTCGCCGAAATCGAACCGCCCACAAGACAAGGAGGTTGGAGCTTGATAGCCCTTCGCCCCGATCGCTGGCTCAGTCGCTGGCTACTGTTACTACTTTTGATATTCGCTATTCCCGCACTGGCTCAGGAAAGTGGCACCGAAGGGCAGTCTGCTCAGGATGGCCCTGCCTATTCCACAATGGCGGATCTGCTGGAAAATCCGGAATCGCGGCAAGCCTTGATCGACCAGCTACGACAGCTGGCTTCTCGACAGGATTCCTCCGGCGATTCGCAAGCCGACGCAGCTCAGAGTGAGGGCGCAGCCGACAACGCGGCCGCGAACAATGACGGTAGCGACACCGCCTCCGGGCAAGCTACCCAAGCAACTGGCAGCGCCGCCAACGAAAGCGGCGAGAGTGCCGAGACCGCCACTTCGTTCCCTCGACGAATGGCACAGATCACCAGCAGTTTCGCCGGCGATATCGGTGGCCAGATCACCAGTCTGGCGGCCATGATCGGCGGATTTTTCACCAGCGACAGCGCCGCCGCGAGCGCCGGTCCGGCGTTCAGCATGAGCGATTTCCTGAGTGCGGCGATCGACCTTGCCCTGGTGATCATCGCCACGGTCGCAGCCTTTTTGATTCTACGCGCCATCGCCAAACCGCTGTTTTCCCGCTTCAGTCACTGGGCGCTTCAGGGCGAAGGGCGCAGCCACCTGTTACGCGTCATCGTGGGCGTGGTGCTAGCGGCCATCGTCGATGTCGTCGTCGTCGTTCTTGCCTATGTGGCAGGCAACCTGGTGGCGACCTTCCTGGTCGGCGAAAGCGGCAGTCTCGACACGCGGCTCTCGCTGTTCCTCAATGCGTTTTTGATGATCGAGCTGTTCAAGTGCGCCTTGCGGATACTCTTCTCCTCGCGCCACGAAGGGCTGCGCCTGGTATCCATCGAGGACGGTCAGGCAAGGTACTGCAACCGATTCCTGGCGACACTGGCCAGCTTCATCGGCTACGGCATGCTGGTGGCCGTTCCCATCCTCAATACCAGCCTCTCGTTCGCCTTCGGCAAGGCAGTGGGCGTCTTGATCATGCTCATTGCGCTGATCTGGTCGCTGGGCGTCGTGTTCAAGAACCGTACCGGTGTACGCGACCTGATCATCGCCAAGGCAGATTCGGCACAGCTGTCCGCATCGCGCGTCGCGCTTCGCCTGTTCGCGCGGGTCTGGCACGTCATCGCCGTGATCTACGCCGTCATGGTGTTCGCCGTGACGCTGTTGCATCCCGAAACCGCGCTACCGTTCGTGCTGATCGCGACGTTGAAGACGATTCTCTACATCGGCATCGGTATGCTCGTCTCCGGCCTGCTGACCCAGCTCATCGGCCGGCGCATCGACCTCGGCGACAACATGCGCAAGCGACTGCCGTTGCTCGAACCGCGCTTGAACTCTTATATCCCGACGCTGCTGAAGATCGTCCGCGCCCTCATTCTGATTGCGGTGGTGATGTACACCCTGGATGCCTGGGGCGCGTTCGACCTCGCCGCCTGGTACGCCAGCGACGCGGGATCGCACACCGTGGCGACCGTGATTCAGGTCATTCTGATCCTGATCATCGCTGCCATCGTGTGGATTGGCCTGGCCAGTCTGATCGAGAACTACCTCAATCCCGAAACGGGTGGCGGCGCGCCCACCGCACGCGCGCAGACGTTGATGAGCCTGTTCCGCAACGCCCTGGCCATCACGCTGATCATCATGACCGTGATGATCGTGCTGTCTCAGATCGGCATCAATATCGGGCCGCTCATCGCTGGCGCCGGGGTACTGGGCCTGGCTATCGGCTTCGGTGCCCAGAAGCTGGTCCAGGATGTCATCACCGGGGTGTTCATCCAGCTGGAAAACGCCATGAACACCGGAGACGTCGTCACCGCTGGCGGCATCACCGGCACCGCCGAGCGCATCAGCATCCGCTCCGTGGCGATCCGCGATCTGTCCGGCACCTATCACATCGTGCCGTTCTCTTCCGTGGATACCGTCTCCAACTTCATGCGCGAGTTCGGTAACCATGTCGGCGAATACGGTATCGCCTATCGCGAGAACATCGATTACGCCATCGAACAGCTGGAAGCCGCCTTCGAGGAGCTCAAGGCGAGCGAGGAGCATGGCCACAAACTGCTGGCGCCAATGACGGTGGCAGGGGTAATCGCGCTGGCAGACAGCTCGGTCAACATCCGCGTAGTGATCAAGACCACGCCGGGGGATCAGTGGGGTGTCGGGCGCGCCTACAACCGCCTCGTCAAGCTCTACTTCGACAAGGCCGGTATCGAGATTCCGTTCCCGCATACCACGCTCTACTTCGGTCAGGACCGCACCGGTTCGGCGCCGCCCGCCAACCTGCGCATCATGCAGGAGGACTTCACGATCGACGGCAGCCCCGCCGGTCAGCCGAAGGCTCATCAAACCGACGCGCCCACGGCGATCGAAGGCGAAAGCCGGTCCGAATCGACGCCGAATCAGCGAGCGCAGGACGAGACGCATCGAAAGCCCACCGACGACGATGTCGATGGCGACGAGACGGACGAGCCACGCTAGATCGTTAGACCGTCAGCCGGAATCCCCTCGTCTTTTCGGGCCGCCTTCGGGCGGCCCTTTTCGTTTGTGTCCTGTTGTCAGGCAGTCGTCATCATACCGGCGCCCAGCATGGCGGCGCCGCGCACGCCACTGGCATCACCCAGGCGAGAGCGCATCACGTCGGGCACCTCGACACCTGGGAACAGGTGTTCACCAATGGCCGCCGGCAGTGCCATCACAAGATCGTCCACGGCCGACAGGCCGCCGCCGATGATGATCGCCTGGGGCGATAGCAGCTTGACCACATTGGCCAGAGCGCCGCCCAGCAACGCCAGATGACATTCGCGCGCGCGCCGCGCCGCGCCTTCCCCTGCCAGCCAGGCCTGATGCCACTGCTCGGCGGAGGCCGACCGGCCGCCAAAATGGCGGTGCAATCTCACCAGCCCGGGCCCGGCAATGTAGCCTTCCAGGCACGCCTCGAGACCGCAGCCGCAAGGCAACAGCGGCAGGTCATAGTGCTGGGCGGCCGCTGCGGGCAACGGCAGATGCCCCCACTCGCCAGCAAATCGCCCGGCGCCCTTGAGCAGCCGGCCGTCCACCATCGCGCCGCCACCCGCGCCGGTACCCAGGATCGCGCCGAAGGCGTGCATCACGCCCTCGGCCGCGCCACCGGGCCCGGTTTCCGACACCACGAAGCAGCGGCTGTCGTTCTCGATGATGAAATCACGATCGAGATGCGTCGCCAGCGCCGTCTCCAGGACGAAGGGACGAAGCCCCGGCAGGTTTGCCGACACCAGATGCCCCTGCTCATCGAGGACACCGGGAAAACCCAGTCCCAGCGAACCGCGTCCGCCATGACGACGATCCGCCTCTCGCACCAACCCGGCCAGCAGCGCCATCAGCGCCTCGCCGTCATCCGCCGGCGTCGGCTCGCGCCAGCGATCGAGACACTGCCAATCCGGGTCGTAGATCGCGATCTCGATCTTGGTCCCGCCGACATCGATACCGTAATGCATGCGTGGGATCCTCAAACTGGGTGACGGTGACCTACCGCACGAAAAAAGGCGCCCGCAGGCGCCCAGGAGAGCAATCGATCGTCAGCCGGAATCAGCGCGTCATGTCGCTGGGCTGCGGCAACGCCGGCAGCGACTTGTCGAGCAGCGTCACGCTCTGACGGTAGTAGAGCTGGCTCTTGCTGTGATCGCCGAGGTTGGCATACAGCCGTGCCAGCTCGGCGCAGACGACCCCGCTCGGGCGCTGGCGCTGGCTCGCTTCGAAGTACTCCTGTGCCTTGCCCCAGTAGGCATTGCGCAGCGACAGACGGCCCAGGGTGAGCAGCAGATCCGGATCGTTGGGGCGCTCCTGCAGCCACTTCTCGGCATAGGCCAGCTGTCGGGCGGCGTCGACATTGAGCAGACCGTAGCGCAGCACCAGCCGCGTATCCCAGTGCTCCTTCAGTGCGTTGCGCAGCAGGCGCTCGGCATCGCCCTCTTCTCCGCCCTTGATCAGCGCTTCGGCATAAAGCCCGACCAGTTCAACGTCGCCACGCAGGTTATCCGGCATGTCCGCCCATAGCGAACGGACGCGCGGCAGATTGCCTTCCTGCTGCGCGGCCTGCACCAGAAGCTCGCGATAGACCCGCTGGTCGAGCTCACGACGTTCGTCTTCGGTAATCAAGCGATGCTTGTCGAGACGCGGCAGCAGTCGACGCATGCCATCCCAGTCGTTGACGCTGAGATAGGCCTGCTTGAGCAGCTTGAGCACCTGGGGATGCTCCGGCAGTTGCTGTTCCAGACGCGTCAGGGTCGCCAGGGCTTCTTCGAACTGCTGGCGATCCAGCATCAGCTGTGCCTGTACCAGCCCCACCGCCGTATCGGCGCCCTCGGTGCTGTGATGCGCCCGCTTGAGCAGCACGTCGGCCTGCTCGTAACGGCCCTGGTAATGGGCCGCCAGCGCTGCGGAGAGATAGTTGACCAGCGGCGTGCCGGAATCATCGGCCGCCTTGGTGAGAGACTTCTCGGCACGCTTCCAGCGGCCTTCCGCCAGCGCCACCAGCCCGCGAACGGTGCGCTTCATCGCGGTGCGGTGACGCGTACGGCTATTCCAGACCTTGAGCCGGCTCACCGGGCGGCGCAGGCGCGTCAATGCACGCAGCAGAAAATGCAGAATCAGGAAAGCGGCCAGCAGCAGGACACAGCCGAACCAGAAAGAGGTCTGGATGGAGGTGTCGCCAACGCGAATGAACCAGTAGCCCGGCAGCGACTGCATCAACTGCCCAAACAGCGCGCCGACCGCCAGACCGAAGACGATCAGCAGGATCAGCTTTCTCATGCGCCCTCTCCCTGTGCCGATCCGCTGGTACCGCCCTGTGCGCCGCCGTTCTGTGAACCGCTTCCGCCCTGGCTCCCGCTGCCGTTGCCGAAGCGCTGCTCGATGAAGCGCTTGAGCAACTGCGAGGATTCGCTGATATCGGGCAGCTCCGGTCGAACCTCGTTGTCACGCAGGCTCTTGAGCTTGTCGATCGAGTTGGCCACGCCGTCGTTGTCGGTCGCGTAGTAGCCTTCGACCAGTTCGATCGCCTTGTCGAGGCTCGCCTGGTAAAGCTTGGGTTCCGATTTCAGCAACGCCAGTTGCGCCTGTTCGAGAAGCAGCCGGACGTTCTGGCGCAGGTAGGACTCCTGCTGCGGCGTGATCAGCGCTTCCAGCGGCTGGTCATGACGCCGCACGGTCACCAGATCCTTGAGCTCGCTGCCCAGCGTCGCCAGCTGCTGGCGCCAGCCGCCGGTCGGCTTGGTGTCGCCCTCGCCGGCGGCGATCTCCTCGATGTCCTGCTTCAGCGGCAGACGCGCCAGCTGCTCCTGCTGCGCCATCAGCGCCAGATAGAGGCCGGTGCGATCGATGACCGGCACGGAATCGAGCGAAGCCAGCTCGGACTGGATGGCTCGACGGATCGGCACCAGCGCCGGATTGTCCGCCTCGCGCAGACGCGCGTCGGCGGCGTTCAACAGCGCCTTGGCGCCCTCGACGTCACGCTCGAGCTGCAGCCGCTGGTTGGCCAGGCGCAGCAGATATTCGGCTTCGGCGTGCAGCCACTCCCGCGGGTCGGCCTGCTGCTGCTGGGCCAGCTCCTTGAGTACCTTGTCCAGGGTGTTGTCGAGATTCTGACGGTACTGATCGAACTCGCCACGCATCATTCTCAGATTCTGCTGACGATTCTGGTCGAGCTCGCCGACTTTCGACTCGAGCTGGTCGAGCGTGGTGCTATTGGAACCGACCTGACTCAACTGCGTCTGCTGTTGCTGGATTTTCTGCCAGCCGAGATATCCGACGATTGCCACGGCAATCGCCAGCAGGATGACCAGAACCAAGGCCAGCAGCCCCAGTTTGGCGCCATTGCCTCGTTTGCCAGCCGTTGGCGGAGTACCGCCTGGCGGAGTGGCCGCGCCTCCCGAGGATGGCGTTGCCGGACCCGACTTGCCGCTTTTCTTGCCGGCTGTGGCGCCGTTTTTGCCACCCGCGGAGCCGGATTGAGCAGAGGCGCCGGATGCAGCGGCCGCCTGAGCCGTGTTCGATGCGGAAGCGCCGGATTTACCCGACTTGCTGGTGGCATCCGGTTTGCTGGTGACGTTCGTGTCGCCAGTCGTATCACCCGTAGTGGCCGGCTGCGCGACATCCGGCTTGATCGGGTCGGCCTTGGCCGAGCCGCTTTTGGCAGAGGGATCGGCAGGTGATGACGGCTGGCTATTGTCCGCGTTCGACGCCGCGGCCGCCTTCGGGTCATGTCCGGTCGGTTTGGCCGTGCCGTCCGATGTCTGCTCGCTACCGGATGTCGGTGCCGACGGCGGTTGCTGATCTTTGCTTTGCTTGCTCATCTACGCTTGCCTTTTTCGTGATCACCCTGATCGAAGGTGGCGCCCCGCGGATCGAGCACCGCGCGGACCTCGGCGCTCAATGCCGCCGGGGAAGCGCCCGACGCCACATGAGGCGAGCCGAACCCCAACGTTTCCGCCAGTGTAGCCAACCGCGGACTCGAGACGATTAGCGGTTGGTTCAACGCAACCGGGCCACACCATGTGACCAAATGTTGCAATATTTCCCCGCTGGTCACCACCAACGCGGCAAAATCTCCGCTTTCCAGACACGTGTCCAGGGGGGGAGAAGGCGGATGATAACAACGCCGGTAAAGCGAAACCGCTTCGACCTCGGCGCCGCGTTCACGCAGCCGTTCCGCCAGCAGTTCCCGACCCGATTCGCCGCGAGCCAGCAGCAGGCGCTTGCCGACTATCGCCTTGAGCGATGCCACTTCCAGCAGCCCTTCGCTGTCCTCGCCGTTCGCTCCGGAGGGAATGACCGCCGGCACGCCCAGTTCCGCGTGGAGCGTCTGCGCGGTGGCTCTGCCAATGGCATAGAAACGCAGGCCCAGAGGCAACTGGGGCCAGTATGACGCAATGGCCTCGGCAAGACACGTCGCGGCCTGCGGGCTGACCACGATGATGCCTTGGAACAGATCGAGATCCAGCAGCGCAGTGCGAGCCGAGTCCGACAGCGCTACAGGCTCGAAACGCAGCACGTCGAGCGCGGCCGTGGCGTAGCCGGATTCGCCCAGTGCCCGCGCCAGGACCTCGCCGCGAGCCCCGGGGCGCGTCAGCAGCACGCGGTCAGGCATCACTCGTTACCGGCGCTTCCGTAAACCTCGGCAAGAATCTCGCCGGCTCCCTGATCCAGCAGGTCTTCCGCCACGCGAATCCCCAGCGATTCGGGCTCCATGGCCGATCCCCGGCTCTCGGCACGCAGCACGACCGAACCGTCGGGATGCCCCACGAGGCCGCGCAGCCACAGCGTATCGCCACCGTTCTCGAGCACGGCGTAGCCGCCGATCGGCACCTGGCATCCGCCATCGAGGCGCGTGTTCAGGGCACGTTCGGCGCGCACCCGCGTCGCCGTCGCGGCGTGATCCAGCGGCGCCAACAGCGAAATCAGTTCAGCGTCGTCGTAGCGACATTCGATCCCCAGCGCCCCCTGGCCGCAGGCTGGCAGGCTCTCTTCCGGCGTCAGTTCCGCGGTGATCCGATCGGCGAGCTGGAGCCGCTCCAGCCCCGCCGTGGCCAGGATGATCGCCTCGAAGTCGCCTGCATCGAGTTTGCCCAGGCGGGTCTGGACGTTACCGCGCAGCGGCAGCACTTCGAGATCCGGACGCCGCGCGCTGACCTGCAGGCCGCGGCGCAGGCTGGAAGTGCCCACCCGCGCGCCCTCGGGCAGTCCGTCGACGCCGGAGTAGTGGTTGGAGACGAACGCGTCGGTGGGCGCGCCGCTTTCCAGAATCACCGACAGTCCCAAGCCTTCCGGGAACTGCATCGGCACATCCTTCATCGAATGCACCGCCAGATCCGCGCGGCCGTCGAGCATCGCCTCCTCGAGTTCCTTGACGAACAGGGCCTTGCCGCCGATCTTCGCCAGCGGCGTGTCGAGGATCTGATCGCCGCGGGTAGACAGCGGCACCAGTTCGACATTCAGGTGCGGGTGAAACCTTTCCAGCAACCCCTTGACGTGTTCAGCCTGCCATAGCGCCAACGCGCTCTTGCGGGTTGCGATTCTCAATCTGTTTGCGTCGAGCACGCCGTTCTCCGAGTCTGATGGAGAGTACCGTCGGCACCGTTGATGGGTGCATTCGGTTCGTCACCAAGTGGGCGTTCGCGTTCACGAACCTTGTCTTACATGATAGAGCAGTCGCTGGATGAGGAAAAATCGACCGCATCGTCGAATGACCGGCCAAATTCGTCAGTTTCCCGGGGCACCGTTTCGGTAGTGCTTTTTTACCGCTTTCCCTGCACCTCCCTTTGCGATTTTTCTTGCATCTTTTTACGGCTTTCTTTGTACCTTGGCGGCACGCTTCACACCGCCTTACACCGTCCTATGCCGACGTCGTCTCTGATACACTCCGATCAGCGCTTCATAAACCCGTTATTCGCAGACCACGCAGAGCTCGATTTCGATGACGCAGGCAACCAACCAATCCTGGGGCGGACGTTTCAGCGAACCTACCGACGCATTCGTCGCCGCTTTCACCGCTTCGATCCCGTTCGACAAGCGTCTCTATCACCACGACATCCGCGGCTCGATCGCCCATGCCACCATGCTGGCTCGGGTCGGCGTACTGACCGACGACGAACGGGATAGCATCATCGATGGCCTGAAAGCCATCGAGGCCGAGATCGAACGCGGCGAGGTCGAATGGTCGATCGCGCTCGAAGACATCCATATGAACATCGAAGCGCGGCTGACGGACAAGATCGGCATTACCGGCAAGAAACTGCATACCGGCCGTTCGCGCAACGACCAGATCGCCACCGATATCCGGCTCTATCTGCGCGACGAGATCGATGCCGTCGCCGCCGAGCTCTCGCGCCTGCGCAGCGGCCTGATCGAGCTGGCCGACCGCGAAGCGGATACCATCATGCCCGGTTTCACCCACCTGCAGACGGCGCAGCCGGTGACCTTCGGCCACCACCTGCTGGCCTGGCAGGAGATGCTGACCCGGGATCACGAGCGGCTGCTCGACTGTCGCAAGCGGGTCAACGTGCTGCCGCTGGGCGCGGCGGCGCTGGCCGGCACCACCTACCCCATTGATCGGCATGTCACTGCCAAGCTGCTGGGCTTCGACCGCCCGGCGGAAAATTCGCTGGATGCGGTCAGCGATCGCGACTTCGCCATCGAATTCACCGCCTTCGCCAGCATTCTGCTGATGCACCTCTCCCGCATGAGCGAGGAAATGGTGCTGTGGGCCAGCGCCCAGTTCGACTTCGTCGATCTGCCCGATCGCTTCTGCACCGGCTCCTCGATCATGCCGCAGAAGAAGAATCCGGACGTACCGGAGCTGGTGCGCGGCAAGGCCGGGCGTGTCTACGGCCATCTGATGAGCCTGCTGACGCTGATGAAATCCCAGCCGCTGGCCTACAACAAGGACAACCAGGAAGACAAGGAACCGCTGTTCGATACCCTCGACACGGTCAAGGGATGCCTGCGCGCCTTCGCCGACATGGCGCCGGCGCTGGTGGCCAAGCCGGACAACATGCTCGAAGCGGCACGCCGCGGCTTCTCCACCGCCACCGATCTGGCCGACTACCTGGTCCGTGCCGGTGTCGCCTTCCGTGACGCCCACGAGATCGTCGGCAAGGCGGTCGCCTACGGCATCGAGCAGCGCAAGGATCTCTCCGAGATGTCGCTCGCAGAGCTCAAGCGCTTCTCCGATGTCATCGGCGAGGACGTGTTCGAGGTGCTGACGCTGGAAGGGTCGGTCGCCGCGCGCAATCACATCGGCGGCACCGCGCCGGATCAGGTTCGCGCCGCCGCCCAGCGCGCGCGCGATGCCCTCGGCACGCTGCAGGAGAGCCATCATGTCGCGTAACGTTCCGGCCATCTTCCCGCAGCTATCGAAGCCGCTGGCGCTGCTGACCCTGTCGCTGCTGGCGCTGTCCGGCTGCGGCCAGAAAGGGCCGCTCTACATGCCCGGAGACGAGGAAGCGGCGAAGACCTACGACCCGCAAGGCGTCTACGAAGAGGACACTCGGCCGTCAGGCTCGGCGGCCCAGTCGCCCGGCGAGGAAGACGCCGATACCGCAGACCAGGCGCCGCAGGCGAGCCCGGCGCCGGCCGCCACGCAACCGAACGCCGAGGAGTTACCGTGACGTTCGAGGCTTTCCCCATTCGTGATGGCGTGCTGCACGCCGAAGACATCGCTCTCGATCAACTCGCCGAGCAGTACGGCACGCCCTGCTACGTCTATTCGCGTGCGGCGCTGACCCGCCACTTCAAGGCCTACAGCGAGGCGCTCGGCGACATGCCGCATCTCGTCTGCTACGCGCTCAAGGCCAACTCCAACCTCGCCGTTCTCGACGTGCTGGCGCGTCTCGGCGCCGGTTTCGATATCGTGTCGGTCGGTGAACTCGAGCGGGTCATTGCCGCGGGAGGCGATCCGGCCAAGGTCGTGTTCTCCGGCGTCGGCAAGCAGGCCGACGAGATGGCCCGCGCGCTGGAAGTCGGCATCAAGTGTTTCAACATCGAATCGCGTCCGGAGCTCGAACGTCTCGATCGGGTAGCCACCGAGCGCGGCCAGGTGGCGAACATCTCGATTCGCGTCAATCCGGACGTCGACGCCAGGACCCACCCGTACATCTCCACCGGGCTCAAGGCCAACAAGTTCGGCGTAGCCGCGGAAGAGGTGTTCGATCTCTATACCTGGGCGGCCGAACGGCCCAACCTCAAGGTCGTGGGACTGGATTGCCATATCGGCTCTCAGCTCACCGAGCTCTCGCCCTATCTCGATGCGCTGGATCGCCTGCTCGCCCTGGTCGACCGTCTCGCCGATCATGGTATCGTCATCGAGCACCTGGATATCGGCGGCGGCCTTGGTGTGACCTATCAGGACGAACGCCCGCCGGCGGCCGAGGATTTCGTCGCCGCCGTGCGCGAGCGCCTGCGCGGTCGGGAGCTGACGCTGCTGCTCGAGCCCGGGCGCTCCATCGCGGCCAACGCCGGGGTCATGCTGACCCGGATCGAATACCTCAAGCCTGGCGAAACCAAGAACTTCGCCATCGTCGACGCCGGCATGAACGATCTGATCCGCCCGTCGCTGTATCAGGCGTGGCAGGGCATCGAGCGCGTCGACACCCGCCAGCCCCGCAACAGCGCCGTCTATGACGTGGTCGGCCCGATCTGCGAGAGCGGCGACTTCCTCGGCCAGGCCCGCGAGCTGGCCGTCGCCGAAGGCGACCTGCTCGCGGTGCGCTCGGCAGGCGCCTACGGCTTCGCCATGGCCTCCAACTACAACAGCCGCGGCCGTCCCGCCGAAGTCCTCGTCGACGGCGACAAGAGCTATCTGGTACGCCGTCGCGAAAGCCTCGACTCCCTGTGGGCGCTAGAGTCGTGCTTGCCAGAAAAGCCCCGGCTGCCGGAGGAGCGCTGATGCTGCTGAACTTCACCAAGATGCACGGCCTGGGCAACGACTTCATGGTGGTCGATCTGATCACCCAGCGCGCCTACCTGCGGGACGAGCAGATCCGCCAACTGGCCGACCGCCATTTCGGGGTCGGCTTCGATCAACTGTTGCTGGTAGAGCCGCCGCGCAAGCCGGACATGGATTTTCGCTACCGGATCTTCAACGCCGACGGCGGCGAGGTAGAGAACTGCGGCAACGGCGCGCGCTGCTTTGCCCGCTTCGTCATCGATCAGCGTTTGACCCACAAGCGTGAATTCAAGGTCGAGACTCTGGGCGGCCCCTTGACGCTGAAGGTGGACGACGACGGCCGCGTGCGGGTCGACATGGGCACGCCACGCTTCGCGCCGGCGGACGTGCCGTTCGTGGCGGACAGCGACGAGCCGCTGCACCATCTCGAGATCGATGGCCGCTCCGTCTCGTTCAGCGTCGCTTCGATGGGCAACCCGCACGCCGTGCTGCAGGTCGACGATGTCGACGACGCACCGGTCGAAGCGCTGGGGCCGAAGCTGCAGCAGCACCCCAGCTTTCCGCGCCAGGCCAACATCGGCTTCATGCAGGTCGACTCCCCGCACGCCGTGCGACTGCGCGTCTTCGAACGCGGCGTCGGTGAAACCCTGGCGTGCGGCACCGGCGCCTGCGCGGCGGTGGCCTGCGGCATTCGCCGGGGCCTGCTGCAAAGCCCCGTCGACGTCGAGCTGCGCGGCGGCAGGCTGACCCTGGAATGGGAAGGCGGCGAGGCCCCGATCATCATGACCGGCCCGGCCGAGCGCGTCTTCGAGGGACGCATTGTCCTGAACTGATAAGTTGCCCTGAACCAACAAATAACATGAACCAATAAATAAAGAAGACGCGGCGGCGAAACTCCGCCACGTCGTGAGGGATTCACAGGAGAACCAACGCATGTCACGCGCTCAGGCCCCCGAGCCCCGCCAGACCCTGGACCCCGATCGGGTCGCCGAGTGGCTGGCGCAGCATACCGACTTCTTCGTTGGCCGGGAGGGGCTGCTGCAACAGCTCAAGGTGCCGCATCCTCATATTCCCGGCGCTGTCTCGCTGCTAGAGCGGTTGGTTCACGACCTTCGCCGCCGGGCGGAGGATGCGGAATGGCGACTCGAGAACCTGCTCGAGTCGGCCCGCTACAACGAAGCCCAGTATCGTCGGACCCGCGAGCTGATCCTCGACCTGATCGAGGCCGAGAGCGCCGATGCGCTGGCCGAAGCGCTGTCGACGCAACTGGCGGAGCGCTTCCGTACCCACGGCATCGGCCTGTGGCTGAACGCCCCGCCGGCCTGCCACGCCACGCCCCGCGACACCAACGCCTGGCAGCCGCCCCGCTTCGCCTTGACCGACGAAGCGCGCCAGCGCCTGGAACTGCTGCTCAACGAGCAAACCAGCCGCTGTACCGCGCTGCACCGGGAAGACTGGGAAATCCTGCTGCCACACTGCAATGCGCCGCAGGGATCCGGCTCCTGTGCCATCACGCGACTGACCCAGGGCGAGCCCATGGGATTTCTGCTGTTGGCCAGCCACGACAGCGAGCACTTCCGGGCCACCCTGGATACGCTGTTCACCGAGTACCTGGGCGAGGTAGTCAGCCGGCTGTTGCGGCGTACCGAGGTCGCCAGTGCAAGCCGCGCTTGATGCCTTCCTGAAGCGGCTGGCGCAGCGCGCCAGCCCGGCGACGGTGGATGCCTATCGTCGCGATATCACCGCCCTGATCGGCTATCTCGAGTCGCAGGACGTGAACAGCTGGCGCCAGCTCGACGTCACGCTGCTGCGGCGCTATCTGGCTCATGAGCGAACGCGCGGCATGGCGCCGAGAACGCTGGCGAGACGCCGCGCCGCGCTATCGCGCTTCGCCGATGAACTGGTCCATCGGGGCGAGCTGGATCATAACCCGGTGCAATTGACGCAGGCGCCACGGCAGCCGCGCCACCTGCCCAGCCCGGTGGATGTCGACCTGCTCGGCCAGTTTCTAGACACCCCCCACGATGGCGGGCCGCTGGACTGCCGCGATCAGGCCATGCTGGAGCTTTTCTACTCCTGCGGCCTGCGTCTGGCCGAACTGGCAGCGCTCGACCTTGCCAGCCTTGCCGACCGCCACGTGCGAGTGGTGGGTAAGGGCGGCAAGCCACGCCAGGTACCGTTGGGCAAACGTGCCGGCCAGGCCATCCAGACCTGGCTCGGGTTTCGCAGCACGCTGGCGGCAGAGGGCGAGACCGCCCTGTTCGTCGCCCAGCACGGCGGCCGTCTCGGTCATCGGTCGATCCAGAGCAGGCTGGCCGATACCGCCCGCAAGCGTGGCCTGTCGGAGCATTTGCATCCGCACCGGCTGCGCCACTCCTTCGCCAGTCATCTGCTGGAGTCCAGCCAGGATCTGCGCGCGGTGCAGGAATTGCTGGGCCATGCCAATCTCTCGACGACGCAGATCTACACGCGCCTGGACTGGCAGCAGCTCGCCGAAGTCTACGACCAGGCCCATCCTCGGGCGCGGCGCAAGTCGGCCTCAGTCAACGACGAGAGTTCAGACAAACCCTAGGAATTCCCCGATATGCCGCTGGACGCCATCACCTTCGATCTCGACGACACGCTGTGGCACAACGGCCCGGTCATGGCCCACGCCGAGCCGGCGCACTATCAATGGCTCGCCGAACGGGTCGACGCTCACCGAGGGCCGGCGGCGACACCGCTGGCCGAAGCCTTTCCGCTGGAAGCCTATCAGTCGATCCGCGCCGCGCTGATGCAGCGCTTCCCGTTGAGTCGAGGCGATCACAGCTGGATTCGCGAGCGCGCCATGCGCGAACTGCTGATCGAGCATGGCCTGTCTCCCGACGAGGCGGCACAGTGGGCGGCAGCCGGCTTCGAGCACTTCATGACGCTGCGCCACGAGGTCGCGCTCTATCCCGAGGTCGTACCGATGTTCGACGCCTGGGCACGGCGCTACCGGCTCGGCATCATCACCAACGGCAACGTCGACGTGCGCCGGCTGTCGCTGGATCACCATTTCGACGTGATCATTCTCGCCGGTGAAATGCACGCCTCGAAGCCGGACCCCCGCCCGTTCCTGTCGGCTGTGGCCCGGCTCGGCACGCAGCCCTATCGCACGCTTCACGTGGGGGACAACTGGGAAGAGGACGTGCTCGCCGCGCAGCGCCTCGGCATGCACGCCGTCTGGATCGACGCCAAGAACGAAGGCGAGCGGGAGCTGCCGCCCCGGGTGCATCGCGTGACGCACGTGAGGGAGTTGCCGGGTATCGTGGCGCAGCTGGACGACGAAGCGCGCCAGTAGCGACTCACCACATCTGCACTGGCGGCCGATTCGACACTTCCCAGCTCACGGCGAACCTTGAATCGGCCACCATTCGACGCCTGTTCAGGGTGGCGCTGCGCGCAGAATCGATGAGCCGGGTCTTGCGACATGGATGTCGCAAGAGGTGCGCAGGACAGGATGTCCGTTCGCGCCGACTCGAGCTCAGCGATGACGCGCGAAGGGTTTCGCCGCCCTGGGCGTCAAAAAGGGGAGCGCGAGGGGCTTGCCCCTCGCATCAACGAGCAAAAGGGTGGTTAGTACTCGGCCAGTTGTAAGCCAGGAACGCTCGAATGAGTCGCTCCTTCGAAGAGAACTCAACTGGCCAACCACCGATCCATCACGCCATACGCCTGATCCAGCCCCTGGCGCTTCAGCGAGGAGAAGAGCTGCACGCTGACCAGGTCTTCCCACTCGGCCAGCCGTTTCCTGACCTGCTGCAGCGAGGCCTTGGCCGGTCCCTGCTTCAACTTGTCCGCCTTGGTCAGCAGGATATGCACCGGCAGTTCGCGATCGTCCGCCATCTCGAGCAACTGGATATCGAAATCGCTGAGCGGATGACGAACGTCCATCAACAGGATCAACCCGCCCAGCGAGCGACGCCGGTGCAGGTAATCGGCGAGATGTGCCTGCCACTCCTTCTTCATCGCCTCCGGCACCTTGGCGTAGCCGTAACCCGGCAGGTCGACGAGCCTGAGCTGGTCATCGTTCTGCAGCGTGAAGAAGTTGATCAACTGCGTGCGCCCCGGCGTCTTCGAGGTGCGCGCCAGCGCCCGCTGTTGGGTCAACGCATTGATGGCACTGGACTTGCCGGCGTTGGAGCGCCCCGCGAACGCGACCTCGACGCCTCGGTCCGGCGGGCATTTGGCCAGCGTCGGCGCACTGATCAGAAAGGTCGCCGTCTGATAGTTGCGGCGCTCGGTAGTGGCAGTCATGGCAGGCTCGATTATCTTGAGACGGTAACGTCGCGCAGTGTACCACGCGTATTCCACCCAGGATGAGGCGTGACGTTCGGCGCTCCCGAAGGCGGGGCTGCTGCTCGATGCTCCCGCAGACGAGACTTCTGTGCGACGCTCCCAGACGAGCGTTTGGCGGCCTACGCTTTTGCGTCCATTTCTGTCAGGCTAAGAGAAACCGGTCGGTAGCAGGCTAGCAAGGGAACCTCGCAGTCCTTCGGGGCTCCAATACCCGTGGCGTGCCGACCACCGACAGCGGTTTCATGGAACACGATGTCATCGACAATGATTTTCGATATTCAGGAGCAGTAACGCATGATCAAGTCTTTTATGGCGCTATTGGCCGGGCTGACATTCTCGGGCGCAGTGATGGCGGCGGATATCGTCGAAGGTCAGGACTATCAGGTCGTCGACGAGCCGATGAAAACGGACGTGCCGGCGGACCAGATCGAAGTCACCGAAGTGTTCTGGTATGGCTGCCCCCACTGTTACGCGCTGGAAGAACCGCTCAACGAGTGGGTCGCCCAGCTTCCCGACGATGTCGCTTTCGATCGCATGGCAGCGCCGCTGGGCAAGGTGTGGGAACAGCACGCCACGGCCTTCTACGCGGCCGAACAGCTCGGCATCGAAGAGAAACTGCGCCAGGACTTTTTCGACGCCATCCACAAGAATGGCCAGCGCCTGACCGACAAGGACGACATCGCCGAGTTCTTCACCCACTATGGTGTCAGCAAGGATGAAGCGCTCAAGGCGCTCGACTCCTTCGGCGTCAAAAGCGAGATCCAGCAGGCTTCCGCCAAGATGCGCGGCTACAAGCTGATGGGTGTCCCCGACCTGATCGTCGACGGCCGTTATGTCGTCACGCCCGATTCCGCCGGCTCGCTGGAAAACATGCCCAAGATCGCCAGCGCGCTGATCGAGAAGGTTCGCGAGGAACGCACCGAGAGCGAGTGACGCCATGTCCCTAGCCGCCTCGACACCCGCCAGCGAGGTCGCGCCGACGCTGAAGCTGCTGACCTGCAATCTGCAGGTCGGCATTCACACTTCGGCCTACCATCACTATTTCACGCGAAGCTGGCAACATCTGCTGCCCCATCCCAAGCGCAGTTCGCGCCTCGATGTCGTGGCCAGCACGCTATCGGCCTACGATATCGTCGGGCTCCAGGAGGTCGATGGCGGCAGCTTCCGCTCCAATCACGTCAATCAGGTGGAATATCTCGCCAAGCGCTCGGCGTTCGATTTCCACTTCCAGCAGCTCAACCGCAACCTGGGGCATGTCGCCCAGCACAGCAACGGTCTGCTGTCGCGTCTGATGCCCAACCGGGTCGACGAGCACCGTCTGCCCGGCATGCGTGGGCGAGGAGCGATTCATGCCCGCTACGGCGAAGGGCCGGACGCCCTGCATGTCTTCGTCGCGCACCTGGCGCTCAGCCAGCGCGGTCGCCTGCGTCAGCTCGACTACCTCGGCGAGATCATCGAGCCGCTGCATCACGTGGTGGTCATGGGCGATCTCAACTGCACGCCGGAGCAGCTGTTGGCGCATCCGCGATTCTGCCGCGCGCTGGACCTCAATCCGCTCAAACCGCAGCTCAGCTATCCGGCCTGGCAGCCCCGCCGGGCGCTGGACCATATTCTGCTGTCTTCATCGCTGAAGGCCGAGCCGCCTCGTGTCCTGGAGGCGATGTTCTCGGACCATCTCCCCATTGCCATGGACATCCATCTGCCGGTTGCCTGCCGGCGAAGCATCGGCCTCGGCGCCGATCGCAGCACGGACACTTGAGATACGACTGAGATACGAAAAAGCGCCTCCGAGGAGGCGCTTTTCCCTACCGGATCGAGACGGCCGGCAGTCATCCGCCGACCACCGTCATCCCGCTACCCAGTTTACCCAGTTGATCATCGGCGTCGGGTAGAGCCCCAGCAGGATGACCAGCGTGGCCACGCCCAACACCACCATGCCGCCGGCCCGTTCGGCCCAGTCGTGGGTCGCGTCGCGACGCTGCATGCCGGGTTCGTGCAGGAACAGCGTGACCATCACGCGCAGGTAGTAATAAAGCCCGATGGCACTTCCCAGCACCACGCCGCCGACCAGCCACCAGCGATGGGCTTCGACACCCACCGCGATGATGTAGAACTTGCCGATGAAGCCTGCGGTGAACGGAATCCCCGCCAGCGACAGCATCGACACCGTCATTACCGCAGTAAGATAGGGGCGGCGCCAGAACAGGCCGCGGTAGTGGTGCAACGGGCTCGCGTCCGCCGTACCGCCGGTGGCCACGTAGGGGCTCGATACCAGCGTGACGACGCCGAAGGCACCGAGCGTGGTCAGCACGTAGGTGACCAGATAGATCCCCACGGTCTCCACGGCCAGCCCCTCGTTGACCACCAGCGCCACCAGCAGATAGCCGAAATGGGCAATCGAAGAGTAGCCCAGCAGGCGTTTGAGATCGTTCTGGGTCAGCGCCAGCAGGTTGCCTACCAGCATGGTGACGACGGCGATGAAGCCGAGCAGGTCGTGCCACCAGTTTTCGTGAAACGCCAGCGTCGACTGGAAGAGCCGCACCAGCACCAGAAACACCGCCACCTTGCTGGCCGTGGCCAGGAATGTCGTTGCCGGCCCGGGCCCGCCCTGATAGACGTCCGGCGTCCAAAGATGAAACGGCACGATGGAGAGCTTGAACGCCAGACCTACCAAGAGCATGCCGGCGCCCGCCAGCAGCCAGGGGTCGCTGCCGTAGGTCGACAACGCTTCGCCCAGCTCGGCGAAATCCAATGTGCCGGTTATCGCATAGAGCAGCGCCATGCCGAAGAGCAGGAAGGCGGTGGCAGCCGCCGACAGCACCATGTACTTGATACCGCTTTCCAGCGCGCCACGGTCCCGGAAGGTATAGGCAAGCATCCCGAACAGCGGCATCGACAGCAGTTCGATGCCGAAAAACAGCGTCGTCATGTGACGTGCGGAAACCAGTACCAGCCCGCCGGCCGCGGCACTCAGCAGCAGCAGGTAGAATTCGTCCCGCGGACCTTCGTAGCCCTCGAGGTAATGGTGAGCCAGCGTGACGCAGGCCAGCGTCGACATCAGCACCAGCACGCCGCCGAAACGTGACAGATCGTCGACCACCAGTACCGAAGTGACATCGACCGTGCCCAGCGTCCAGCCGAACAGCAACGCCAGCAGCGCCACGTTGAGTCCGACGGCGGTCAGGATCGCGCTCAGCGTGTGGTTGCGCTGCCAGGCGATCGACAGCATCACCACGATCACGGTCAGGCAGACCAGAATCAGCGGAGAAATGGCCAGTAATGCCATCGTGGTAGCGTGGCTCATTGGGCACCTCCCGTCATTGCCCCGGCTTGCTGAACGCTCTGTTGCACGACCTGCATGGCGCCGGCGGAGGTATCCAGCAGCGGCTGGGGATAGATGCCGAAGAACACCACCAGGGCGACGATGCCGAACAGCAGTACCGTCTCGCGTCGATCCAGCCCAGCCAGCGGCGTCTCCTCTCTCGGCGGCCCGTAGTAGACGCGCTGCATGATGAACAGCGAGTAGACGGCAGCCAGGATCAGGCCAACGCTGGAGATGACCACGATCCAGGGTGCGACGCCGAATGCGCCGAACATCACCATGAACTCACCGACGAAATTGGCGGTACCGGGGAGTCCCAGCGACGCCGCCACGAACACCAGCGCGAATCCCGGCAGACCACGGATACGCCCCCACAGGCCACCCATCTCGCGCATGTCGCGGGTATGCAGACGCTCGTAGAGCTGGCCGGACAGGATGAACAGTCCGGCGGCGGAAAACGCATGCGCCACCATCAACGCCACCACGCCCTGCAGTGCCAGTTCGGTACCGGCATAGATACCGATCAGCACGAAGCCCATGTGGGAAATACTGGTGTAGGCGATCAGGCGTTTCAGGTCCTGCTGGCCGCAGGCGAGGATCGCGCCGTAGAAGATGCCGATCAGGCCCAGCGTCATCGCCACCGGCGCGAAGGCCTGGGACGCTTCCGGGAACAGCGGCAGCGCAAAGCGCAGCATCCCGTAGGCCGCCGTCTTGAGCAGGATACCGGCAAGATCCACGCTACCAGCCGTCGGTGCCTGGGCGTGAGCATCCGGTAGCCAGCCGTGCAGCGGCACCACCGGCAGCTTGACCGCGAAGGCGACGAAGAAGCCGAGCATCAGCCACCAGGCGGTGGTTTCGGACAGCGGCGTATCGAGCAGATCCGCATAGGCGAAGGTGTATTCACCGGTGGCGCCATGGTGAGCGAACACCAGCCCAAGAATGGCAATCAGCATCAGCAGGCCGCTGGCCTGGGTATAGATGAAGAACTTGGTGGCCGCGCCGATCCGCGAACTGCCCCGGGAGCCGCTGTGGCCCCACAGCGCGATCAGGAAATACATCGGCACCAGCATCATTTCCCAGAACAGGAAGAACAGGAACAGGTCGATAGCGAGAAAGACCCCGACCACGCCACCGAGAATCCACAGCAGGTTGAGGTGGAAGAATCCGACCCGCTGCACGATCTCCTTCCACGAGCAGATCACGGCCATGGCGCCGAGCAGCCCGGTCAGCGCGATCATCAACAGCGACAATCCGTCGATCGCCAGATGCACCTGGATGCCGAAACGCGGAATCCAGTCGGCCTGCCACTCCAGCGTCCAGGCACTGGCGGCCCCTTCCGCCGGCAGGCTGAAGTCGCTGCCGACCCACAGCCCCAGCACCATCGCCAGCTCGAGCAGCATGGTGCCAAGCGCGATCCAGCGTGGCGCCTGGTCGCCGAAGCGTTCGGCCTGCCAGCACAGCAGGCCGCCAATGAAGGGGATCAGTATCAGCCAGACCAGAGTCATGAATCAGCCATCCGCGATAGAGTGAATTCCGTGTGCTCCCGACACGATGTCGCCGAGCCGTCAGCACTGTGCATCGTTCCTGCGCCCATCTGTCAGCCCACCAGCAGGAAGGCAAGCAGCAGCGTCGCCCCCAGCACCATCGACACGGCGTAATGGCGCATCAGACCCGTCTGGGTCATGCGCAGCCCGTGGTGCGAGGCACGCGCCAGCCACGGCAGGATATTGCACAGCGAGTTGATCCAGTCGTCTCGATTGACCCTGACCAGTCCTTGATAGGGGCGCACGAACAGCCAGTCGTAAAGCGCATCGAAACCCCAGGCGTTGTGCCAGAACGTCCACAGCCGGGCGCCGCGCGGATCCGCCATCCCGCGACGAATCAGGTCGCGCCGACGCTTGAACAGCCAGCCGGCGAACAGTACGCCGCCGACGGCCACGATCATCGCGACGACTTCGAGAATGTGAGTTCCCAGCCCCTCTCCCGCCGGTCCGGGAGGCAACACCTCGTCCAGCGGAGGCGTCAGTTGCGCACCGATCGCGGTCGACATCACGATCAGCACGACCAGCGGTACGCCATGCACCAAGCCCTTGCCAGCGTGGGCGTCGCGGGCGTGATCGCTCTTCGGCGCGCCATGGAAGGTGCCGAGAATCAGGCGCACGGTGTAGATCGAGGTCAGCAGTGCGCCGAACAGACCGGCGAGCATCAGAATGCCGTGGCCCGAAGCGAGCGCCGACACCAGGATCGCGTCCTTGCTGTAGAAGCCAGCCGTGACCAGTGGCAGGGCCGCCAGTGCCGCGCCCCCGACGATGAACCCGGCGTAGGTCAGCGGCAGCTTGCGCCACAGCCCGCCGAGGCGGCGCATGTCCTGCTCGTGATGGGTGCAGATGATTACCGAACCGGCGGAGAGGAACAGCAGCGCCTTGAAGAAGGCATGGATCATCAGGTGGAAGATCGCCGCATCGAACGCGCCAACACCCAGCGCCAGGAACATGTAGCCGATCTGACTCATGGTCGAGTACGCCAGCACCCGCTTGATGTCGGTCTGCGCCAGTGCCGCGAACCCCGCCACCAGCAGCGTCAGCGCGCCGATTACGCCGACCAGCAGCAGCACGTCCGGGGCCATCAGGAAGATTCCGTTCATGCGTGCGATCAGATAGACGCCTGCGGTGACCATGGTCGCCGCATGGATCAGCGCCGACACCGGCGTGGGGCCGGCCATGGCGTCCGCTAACCAGGTGTGCAGCGGCAGCTGTGCCGATTTGCCGATCGCCCCGCCGAGCAGCATCAGCGCCGCGAGCTGCGGCATCAGGCCGCCCTCGCTCCAGATCTCCGGCGCGCGCGCCAGCAGCGTCTGGATATTGAGCGAACCCAGTTCGACATAGAGCAGGAACATACCGATCGCCAGGAACACGTCGCCGGTACGCGTAATGACGAACGCCTTGAAGGCCGCCCAGCCGTTGGCTGGCGTACGGTAGTAGTAGCCGATCAGCAGATAGCTGCAGAGCCCCACCCCTTCCCAGCCGAAGTAGAGCAGCAGCAGGTTATCGCCCAGCACCAGCAGGATCATGCTGAACACGAACAGGTTCATGTGACAGAAGAAACGGGTCACACCCTCCTCGCCGCGCATGTACCAGGCCGCGAACAGGTGGATGAAGAAGCCGACGCCGGTGATGACGCCGAGCAGCGTCAGCGACAGGCCATCGAGCATCAGCCCCATGGTGGGCTGGAAATCCCCCACCGTGATCCAGTGCCAGAGCGTCAGCGTCTGCGCCGACTGGCCGTGGTCGTAGAAATCGATCCCGACCCACAGCGTGCATAGCGCCGCCAGGCCGATCGAAGCGACACCGATGGTGGCGCTGGCCCGCTCGGAGAGCCGGCCGAACGAGAGCGCCAGGATCAACGATCCCAGCAGCGGGAAGACGAAGGTGAGGGTAAGTAGATTCATCCGCGCAACCTGCCAGCCGCATCGATATCGAGAGTCTTGAAGCGCCGATAGAGCTGCATCAACAGCGCCAGCCCCACGCTCGCCTCGGCCGCTGCCAGCGTGATGATCATCAGAAACATCACCTGGCCGTCGGCCTGGTGCCAATGAGTGCCGCCGACGATGAACGCCAGGCCGGCGGCGTTCATCATGATCTCTAGGCTCATCAGCACGAACAGCATGTTGCGCCGCGTCATCAGCCCGGCCAGCCCCAGCACGAACAGGATCGCCGCCAGCCACAGGCCGTGTTCTACCGGAATGCCCGTCATGCCTTGCCCTCCTGCGTGCGGTTCTGTTCACGTGTATTGACCGGGGTTTCACGGACCGGCGCGGCATCCGCCTGGGCCTGCTCGTTGAGCTCGCGCTGGCGCTCGCGGGCCAGATCGGCTTCATCGTGCGCTTCGCTGCGGCCCAGATGAGACGCCGCCACCAGCGCCGCCAGCAGCAGCATGGCGGCCAGCTCGACGATGACCAGATAGGGGCCGAACAGCGAGATCCCCACCATTTTGGCCGTCAGCGTCTCGCCGCTGATGCTGCCTTGGTAGTCGCCGCTGGCCAGCGTGACGATCATCACGATCAGCAACACCGCTGTCAGCACCGCGGGCCCCACCCACGCCTTGGGCTGGAGCCAGGCACGCTCCTGCTCCACCGCCGACTCGCCGAGATTGAGCATCATCACCACGAACACGAACAGCACCATGATCGCCCCGGCGTAGACGATGATCTCGAGCGCCCCAGCAAACGGCGCACCGAGGGCGAAGAACACCATCGCCACCGCGATCAGCGACACGATCAAATAGAGCAGCGCGTGAACCGGGTGCGTACCCGTCACCACGCGAAGGGTGGCGAGAATCGCGACCAGCCCACTCAAGTAAAACGCGATTTGCATGCTTCTCTCCCAGCAAACGGCTTCGAACCGCAACCTGCACGTTGGCGCCGAAGTTCCGGCGCAGCGATGCCGTGACTCATGGCATCAACGACTTGACGTCGATCGGCTCGGCCTCGTTCTGCGCCTCGCCCTTGTCCTTGCCCGCGATCGACAGGCCCGCCACACGATAGAAATTGGTGCTGTGATCCTTGCCCGGGCCATCGATCAGCAGGTCCTGCTTTTCGTAGACCAGCTCCTGACGCCGAAACTCGCTCATCTCGAAATCCGGGGTCAACTGAATCGCCGAGGTCGGGCAGGCCTCCTCGCACATGCCGCAGAAGATGCAGCGCGAGAAGTTGATGCGAAAGAACTCCGGATACCAGCGCCCGTCCTCTTTCTCGCCCTTCTGCAGCGAGATGCAGGCCACCGGACACGCCACCGCACACAGGTTGCAGGCGACACAGCGCTCCTCGCCGTCCGGGTCGCGGGTCAGCACGATGCGCCCGCGATAGCGCGGCGGCAGATAGACCTGCTCTTCCGGATACTGCAGCGTCTCGCGCTTGCGCCAGCTGTGGGAGAAAACCATCCACAGCGTGCGCAACTGCGTGCCGGTGCCGTTGATGATCTTGCGGATCTGATCAAGCATCGATGATCCCCTTAGACGCCCGGATCGATGAGCAGAATCATCGCCCCGGTGATCAATAGATTGACGAGTGTCAGCGGTAGACACACCTTCCAGCCGAAGCTCATGACCTTGTCGTAGCGCGGTCTCGGCAATGCCGCCCGCAACAGCACGAACAGGATGACGAAGAACACCGTCTTGAGCAGGAACCAGACGATCGGCGGCAGCAATGGCCCGTGCCAGCCGCCGAAGAACAGCGTCACCAGCAGCGCCGAGATCAGCACGATGCCGATGTACTCGCCGACGAAGAACATGCCCCACTTCATGCCGGAATATTCGATGTGGTAACCGTCGGCCAGCTCCTGTTCGGCCTCGGGCTGATCGAACGGATGGCGGTGGGTCACCGCGATGCCGGCGATGACGAAGGTGCAGAAGCCGAAGAACTGCGGAATGATGAACCAGACGTTCTCCTGCGCGTTGACGATGTCGCGCATGTTGAACGAGCCGGTCATGGCGACGATGCCCATCACCGCCAGGCCCATGAACACTTCGTAGGAAAGGGTCTGGGCAGAGGCGCGCAGCGCACCGAGCAGTGCGTACTTGTTGCCGCTGGCCCAGCCCGCGAACAGCACGGCGTAGACGTTGATGCCAGCCATCGCGAAGAAGAACAAAATACCGATGTTGAGATCCGCCACGCCCCAGCCGGGGGTGATCGGAATGACCATGAACGAGAGCAGCAGCGAGGCCATGGCGATCGCCGGCGCCAGCACGAAGAAGGTGCGGTCGGCGAACGGCGGGATCCAGTCTTCCTTGAAGAAGATCTTGAGCATGTCCGCCGCGATCTGCAAAAGCCCGAACGGCCCTACCCGGTTGGGGCCGTAGCGGTCCTGCCACAGGGCCAGCAGGCGCCGCTCGATCATGCTCAGCAAAGCACCGGAAACGACCACGACCAGCAGAATCACCACGGCCTGGAGCATCGCGATCAATGTCGCTTCGACTTGAGGCGTCCACCAGCTCATGGGCGCACCTCCTCAACCGAAGCCTGACGCTCCCCACCGGCCCGGGTGATACGCCCCCACCGCGTGGCGCCCGGGGTCAGCGCGCCGGTGACCTCCTGAATCGTGCCGCCTGGCAACCCGATCATGCCTTTCGGCATTCCCGCGCTGAGCCGCGCCGGCAGGTCGAAGGTAGCACCGTCCAGCGAAATCGAGACCACGTCGCCCGCGGCAACGCCGAGTCGCGCCGCATCGGCTTCGCTCAACGCCACCTGCGGAACCGCCATGCGCTCGCGGATCGGTTCGGCACGACGCGACATCTCGTCGCCACCGAACAGCTGCGGCAGATCGATTATCTGCCATTCATCCGCGCGCGGCGTGAAGGCGGCGGGGATCTCGGTGCAGTAGTCGCCACCGGCCACCGGCGCCGTGAACAGCCGCTTGCCCGGATCGCCGGCGCGCAGGTGCCCACCGACTTCGTCCTGGAACTTGTTCCAGGCCTGAGGCGAGTTCCAGCCCGGCGCCCAGGCAAAGGCGACATCGCGGCGCGGTTCCTGATAGCCCGCGTAGCCCTCCATCGAGAAGGCGAACGGTGTATCGAGATCCACCGGCGCCCGCGGCTCGTTGACGTTGAGGTTGGCGCGCATCGCGGTACGGCCGCTGTAGCGGTGCGGCTCACGGGCGAGCTTCAGGCCGTGGATCCGGAACATCGCTTCCGGCGTATTCTGGTGCAGCGGCGCCAATGCCGGCGCGTCCTCGGCCACCGCCTGGGTCAGGTCGTCGAGCAGAATCGTCTCCACCGGCTGACGATCCAGTGTCGCATGCAGGGCATGCAACCAGCGCCAGCTTTCCCGGATACGGGTATCCGGGCGCATGTAGCTGGGATCGAAGACCTGATAGAAGCGCTGCGCTCGCCCTTCCAGACTGACCAGCGTACCGTCGCTTTCGGCGAAGGTGCCGGCCGGCAGGCCGATATCGGCGCGCTCCCAGGTCGCCGTACGCTGATGATCGATCGTAACGACCGCCGTCGCTCTCGCGAGCGCGCTATCCACGCGCGCCGCCGGCAGCCGGGTATAGAGATCGTTCTCGAGAATCACCACGCCGTCGGCATTACCTGTATCGAGCTGCTCCAGCGCCCAGTCGAGGGACTCGCCGCCGAGCAGCCCGAGCCCGACGCTATTGGCTTCGCGGCGAACGAGGGTCAGGCTGGCGTCCGCCTTCTGGCGCCGTGCCAGGGCGCGGGCGACATTGCCGGCCGCTTCGAGAATCGCCATCGAGCCCAGCGACTCGCCGGCGATGACCAACGGCTTCTTCGCCGCCATCAGCGCATCGGCGATACCTTCGGCCAGTTGCGATGTGACGTCGTCGAGCCCGTCGACAGCTGCCGCGGTAGGATCCAGAGCGTGCGCCACGGCGAACCCGAGACGAGCGATATCGTCGGGCGCAGCACGCTCGGCATGAGTCGCGATACCGTCGAGCTTGGTCACGTCCGGCGTAGCCAGGAACAGCGGATGGCCGGCATCCTGTGCGATGGTCTTCACCGCTTCGGCGTTCCACTCGGGAATGCCTCGGGCCGCGCCCAGCTCGGCGCCCTTGCCACGGACCGCCTGACGCACCGAGAGCGCGATGCGGGCGGCGCTCTGGATCAGATCCTCGCCGAGCACCAGAATCGCGTCGCACTGTTCGATCTCGCGCAGGCTCGGCGTCGCCAGCCCCGTCTCGCGGTTGAGCGCTTCCATCCGGCGGATTCGCGCCAGTTCGCCGGCTTCGATGCCGGTGGAGAAGTTGTCCGCGCCGACCAGCTGGCGCAGCCGATGGTTGCTCTCGAGACTGGCCCGGGGCGAACCGATACCGACGATCCGTCTGGCACCGCGCAGCGCATCGGCGGCACGGTCCAGCGCCTCGTCGACTTCCATGGTGCGCGCTTCACCACCGGTCTCCCGGCATTCGGGGCGTGTCGGTCGATCCTTGCGGTTGACGTAGCCATAGCCGAAACGGCCGCGGTCGCAGAGGAAATAGCCGTTGACGTCGCCGTTGTAGCGATTCTCGATCCGACGGATATCGCCGTAGCGCTCGCCGGGGCTGATGTTGCAGCCCGACGCGCACTGGTGGCAGACGCTCGGCGCGAACTGCAGGTCCCATTTGCGGGTGTAGTGATCGGAGTGGGTCTGGTCGGTGAACACGCCGGTGGGGCAGACTTCGGTCAGGTTGCCGGAGAACTCGCTCTCCAGCGTGCCGTCGGTGACGCGGCCGAAGTAGACGTTGTCGTGCGCGCCGAAGGCGCCCAGATCCTCGCCGCCGGCATAGTCCTGATAGAACCGGGTGCAGCGATAGCACGTAATGCAGCGATTCATCTCGTGAGCGATGAACGGGCCGAGATCCTGATTGCGATGGGTCCGCTTGCGGAAGCGATAACGACGGCGATCGTGGCCCGTCATCACCGTCATGTCCTGCAGATGACAGTGGCCGCCCTCTTCGCATACCGGGCAGTCGTGCGGATGATTGACCATCAGCCACTCGATCACCGTCTGGCGGAAGGCCTTGGCCTCTTCATCGGCGATGGAGATATAGGCATCGTCCTTGACCGGCGCCATGCAGGACATGACCAGCATGCCGCGGGTGTCATCGGCGTCCTTGTACTGCTTCACCGCGCACTGACGGCAGGCGCCGACGCTGCCCATCGCCGGATGCCAGCAGAAATAGGGGATATCCAGCCCCAGCGAAAGGCAGGCGTGGAGCAGGTTGTCGCTGTCTTCGACTTCGTAGTCGTTGCCGTCGACGTGAATGGTGGCCATGGCGTCGAACTCCTCCTACACGCTGCCGACCGGGATCGGGTCCGCGTGCGCTTCACCCTTGGGTCGGGTGATGCCACGCTCGAACTCGTCACGGAAATAATGAATCGCGGATGCCAGCGGCATCGCCGCCCCCGGCGCGTGGGCGCAGAAGGTCTTGCCGGGCCCAAGGTCGCGGGCCATCTGCTCGAGCAGCTCGATGTCGCCGGGCTCGCCCTCGCCCGCCTCCAGCGCACGCAGCAGCTTGACGCTCCACGGCAGGCCGTCTCGGCAGGGCGTACACCAGCCGCAGGACTCGCGGGCGAAAAACTCTTCGAGATTGCGGGTCAACGACACCATGCTCTGGTTGTCGGCGACGACGGTCAGAAGCCCGGTGCCCATGCGGCTGCCGGTCTTGCCGATGGTGTCGAAATCGAGCGCCAGATCGAGGTGTTCCGGCAGCAGGAAACCGGTACTGCCCCCGCCGGGCAGCCAGCTCTTGAGCGTCAGCCCATCGCGCATGCCGCCGGCGAGCTCGAGGATCCGGTTGCCAGTGGTGCCCATCGGCAACTCCCACAGGCCAGGAGTCTTGACCTTGCCGGAAACCCCGTAGAGCTTGGTGCCGCCATCGCTGCTGAGATCGCCGGAGAGCGCCTGGAACCAGTCGGCGCCGTGATTGACGATGCCCGGCACGTTGCACAGCGTTTCGACGTTGTTGACTACCGTCGGCAGCCCCCAGGCGCCGGACTGACCGGGAAACGGCGGCTTGGCCCGCGGATTGGCGCGCTTGCCTTCCAGCGAGTTGATCAAGGCGGTCTCTTCACCGCAGATATAGCGGCCGGCCCCGGTATGAAGGGCGATGTCGAAATCCCAGCCGCTGCCGCGCACGTCCGAACCCAGCCAGCCATCGGCGCGGGCATCGGCCAGGGCGCGCTGTATCGAGGCGGCGGCGCGATGATATTCACCGCGCAGGAAGATGTACCCCTGCTTCGAGCGGTTGGCGAAGCCGGCCAGGATCATGCCCTCGATCAGCAGGTGAGGCTGCTGCTCCATCAGCAGGCGATCCTTGAACGTGCCCGGCTCCATCTCGTCGGCGTTACAGACGATGTAGCCGCGCGGGACGTCCTCGCCTTTCATCGTCAGGCTCCACTTGAAGCCCGCCGAGAAGCCGGCGCCGCCGCGACCGCGCAGGTTGGCGGTCTTCACTTCTTCGGTCAGCGACTCGTAGGTGTGCTGCTCGAGCGCCTTGGTGACCGCATCATAGCCTTGCGTGCCGCGGTACTCGTCGAGCAGCACCGGGGATTGGTCGTCGTGCAGGCGCCAAGTCAGCGGATGGGTCTCGGCGCGACGCTCGCTGGCGGATTGCAGAATACGGCTCATGTCTCTTTCCCCCGCGTCATGCGCATCAAGGTCATGAGTAGGCCTCCAGCAGACGGGGAATCTCGTCCGGCGTCACCGGGCCATGCAGATCCTCGCCGATCAGAATCGTGGGCCCCCGATCGCAGGCGCCGAGACAGCACACCGGCAGCAGCGTGAAGCGTCCGTCCGCCGTGGTCTGGCCCATCTGGATACCCAGGTGCGCGATGAAGGCGTCGCGCAGCTCCTCGTAATCCGTCAGGAAGCAGGAGCTGCTGTCGCAGATCAGGATGACGTGACGGCCGACCGGCTGGCGAAAGATCAGGCTGTAGAAGGTCGCCACGCCCTCGACGTCGGCGATACGGATTCCCAGCGTCTCGGCAATTGCCGGAATCGCGCCGTCCGGCACGTAGCCATGACGCTTCTGCACGATCTTGAGCGCTTCGATGCTCGCCGCCTGCGGATAGGGATAGTGTGCCCTCTCCTCGAGAATCGCCTCGCGATCGACGGGGTCGAGCGAGAAGGCATCGCTGGCGATGGTCGCGGTAGTAGAGTTCGCGGTTGTCTGGTTCATGTTCGTCTCCAACGTCCTTACCGGCCTCGTTCAGCGATCCACGTCGGCCATGACGAAATCGATACTGCCCAGGTGAGCGATCAAGTCCGGCACGAAGCCGCCGCGCATCACGGCAGGAATCTGCTGCAGATGCGGGAAGCTGGGCGTACGAATACGCGTGCGATAGCTCATGGTGCTGCCGTCGCTGGTCAGGTAGTAACTGTTGATGCCCTTGGTCGCCTCGATCATCTGCATCGACTCGGCCGCCGGCAGCACCGGCCCCCAGGAGACCTGCAGGAAGTGCGTGATCAGCGTCTCGATGTGCTGGAGCATCTTTTCCCGCGGCGGCGGCGTGGTCAGCGGATGATCGGCCTTGTAGTCGCCCGCCGGCATGTGGTCGATGCACTGCTGAAGAATGCGCACGCTCTGGCGCATCTCCTCGATGCGCAGCATGCCGCGATCGAAGGCATCGCCGTTGGCGGCCGTCGGCACCTCGAAGTCGAAGTTCTCGTAGCCGGAGTAGGGGCGCTTTTTGCGCAGATCGAAGTCCAGCCCGGTGGCGCGCAGGTTGGGGCCGGTGACCCCCCAGTCGAGCGCCTGCTGGGTATCGAAGGCGGCGACGTGCTTGGTGCGGTCCCGCACGATGGCGTTTTCCATCATCGCCTTCTCGTATTCGGCCAGACGCTTGGGCATCCAGTTTACGAAACCCTGGACCAGCTTGTCCCAGCCATTGGGCAGGTCATGGGCCGTGCCGCCGATGCGATACCACGCCGGGTGCATGCGGAAGCCGGTGATCGCCTCGATCACTTCGTAGGCTTTCTGGCGGTCGGTGAAAGTGAAGAAAACCGGCGTCATCGCCCCCAGATCCTGCAGGTAGGTACCCAGGAACAGCAGGTGGCTGTTGATACGGAACATCTCGGCCATCATGACCCGGATCGTCCTGGCCCGGTCCGTCACGGTGATGCCGGCCAGCTTCTCCACCGCCAGCACGTAGGGCAGGTTGTTCATCACCCCGCCGGTGTAGTCGATGCGATCCGTGTAAGGAATGAAGCTGTGCCAGGACTGGCGCTCGGCCATCTTCTCGGCGCCACGGTGGTGATAGCCGATGTCCGGCACGCAATCGACGACCTCTTCGCCGTCGAGCTGGAGCACGATGCGGAAGGCGCCATGCGCCGAGGGGTGGTTGGGACCAAGGTTGAGGAACATGAACTCGGTCTCTTCACCCTCGCGCTTCATGCCCCAGGCCTCGGGATCGAAACGCAGCGCTTCCTGCTCGACCTCCTGCCCTTTCACCGTCAGCGTGTAGGGATCGAATTCGGTGGCACGGGCGGAATAGTCCTTGCGCAGCGGGTGGCCGGTCCAGGTCGGCGGCATCATGATCCGGGTCAGATGCGGGTGGCCGGCAAAGTCGATGCCGAACAGGTCGAACACCTCGCGCTCGTACCAGTTGGCATTGACGAAAATGTCACTGATCGAGGGCAGCGTCAGATCCCGCTCGTGCAGCGCGACCTTGATCATCAGGTCAGCGTTCCGTTCGACCGACAGCAACTGGTAGAAGACGGTGAAGTCCGCGGGCGGCAGGCCACGACGATGGGTCCGCAAGCGTTCGTCGACCGCGCTCAGGTCAAACAGCATCGAGAAGGGCCCGGTCACGCGGCGCAGATACGCGAGGACATCGCGTAGATGCTCTCGCGCCACCCAGATCACCGGCATGCCGGTCAGGGTATCCTGCGGGGTAAAGGCGGCTTCCCCGAAATGGCGCGCCAGTTCGGCCACGACGTCGGCCGAGCCGGCGGCATGGGAAGCGCTGGAAGTCATCGTGCTCTCGTTTTGAAAAGCGCCGTTTTGAGAATCATCGGCTGCAGTCATGGCTGGCGGCCCCCGGTGCGAAAATCAATGGTCGAGAACGACCACAAGAATCAATGGCAAAGGACGATCGATGCGGTCGGTCGTCTAGACGCCATCCGGGGTTCGCAGCTCCTTGACCGCGATACGGCGGTCGCGATGCTTTTCGCGTTGCGAGGGCATCTCGGCGCGATAGACGCCCTGATCTCCGACCACCCAGGAGAGCGGGCGTCGCTCCTCCTGAATCGAGTCCTGAAGCAGCTGGAGGCCCTGCAGGAATGCTTCCGGGCGCGGCGGGCAACCGGGTACGTAGACGTCCACGGGCAGGAACTTGTCGACGCCCTGGACGACTGAATAGATATCGTACATGCCACCGGAATTGGCACACGATCCCATCGAGATCACCCACTTGGGTTCGAGCATCTGGTCGTACAACTGCTGGATGACGGGCGCCATCTTGATGAAGCAGGTGCCGGCGATGACCATGAAGTCGGCCTGGCGCGGAGAGGCACGAATCACTTCCGCCCCGAAGCGAGCAACGTCATGGGGCGCGGTAAACGCCGTGGTCATTTCCACGTAGCAACAGGAGAGGCCGAAGTTGTAGGGCCACAACGAGTTCTTGCGCCCCCAGTTCACGGCCGAATGAAGCACGTCCTCGAGCTTGCCCATGAAGACATTGCGATGCACCTGCTGCTTCATCGGATCGTCGACGAGCTCGCGTTCGCCGAGGGGGTAACGATCAGCCGCGGAATCGCCTCCCTCCGCACGGGTCAGGGTGTACTGCATAGTGAGCCTCAACAAACCAGATAGAAAAACGGTCGCGGAAGCGCTGGTCTGTCACGAAGGCCAGACTCCCATCATGATCTTTTTGGCGATCGCCATCGCGATCCAGCGTGCCGGAGGCGAGGCGCCCTTTTCTTTCAGCGTGCATGGCGGTCGACGCCCGGCACGGCGGCCAGCTCACGCGCTCTCGACGCTTCTTCGCGCCCTCGCTTGCGCGGCGCCCAGTCGAGCGCCCCGACGCGGGCGTCATACACCAAGCCGGCCAACAGAATGAGAATGAACACCGCCGCTGCCACGAATCCCGTCCAGCCCACTTCACGCACGGAAACGGCCCAGCCGAACAGGTAAACGGCTTCGATGTCGAAAATGACGAACAGCATGGCAACGAGATAGAACTTGACCGAGAACCGTTGACGCGCTGAGCCGGCGCCAACGATGCCGGATTCGAAAGGGAGGGACTTGCTGCGACCCTGACTGCGCCCACCGAGCAGGCTGGCAGCGCCGATCATCAAACCGCAAAGTGCAACCACGGCCACCACGAACAAACCGGTAGCCCAATAACTGGCAATCCATGCGGTGACCGGATCGGACATGCATCCCTCGCAGAAGTGATGGAACCTGAATGCAGTGAAAACAACCAAACTGACAGTTTCGTAAGTTTACGAGTTTACACGACTGATAGTTGATAGCAAGCCTGCTAATTAGTCCTATTGCAGTCTGTCAGAAAATCTGGCGGCCCCCGTAACAGCCTCACCTCACCAGCCTATATCATGCGGAAACGCCTTTGCCATTGGGCAATGGCAGCATCTTGTCTTAGGCTAGACGCTTTCCCGTCGCTTGCAATGTCCTCACATGGTTTCTCACTCGATTCCCAACGCCTTGACGATCGCCGGATCGGACCCTTCCGGTGGTGCAGGTCTACAGGCTGATATCAAGACGTTCTCGGCCCTCGGCGTGTACGCCACCAACGTGATCACGGCTGTGATTGCACAGAATACGCGCGGGGTGGCAGCCGTCGAGCCAGTATCGGTGACGCTGATTCGCACCCAGTTGGACAACCTGCTCGACGACGTCGAGATCGACGCGGTCAAGATCGGCATGGTCGCCAGCCGCGAGGTGGCGGGGACGATTGCCGAAGCGCTGACACGACGCCGCCCGCGCTGGATCGTGCTCGATCCGGTGATGGTCGCCAAGAGCGGCGACCGACTGGTAGACGACGAAGGGTTGCGCGCGGTGCGGGATGTTCTGGTCCCCCTGGCCGACGTGATCACCCCCAACCTGCCGGAAGCCGCCGCGCTGCTTGGCACCGAGACGCCCCGCACCCTCGCCGACATGGAGGCGATGGTCGGTGATCTTGCGGCGCTGGGGGCACCCTATGGCCTGCTGAAAGGCGGCCATCTACCGCTGGAACGCTGCCCGGATCTGCTGTGGATGCCAAATGACAGACGCTGGCTGGATGCGCCGCGCCTGCCGACGCGCAACCTTCACGGTGCCGGCTGCGGCCTCTCCTCGGCGATTGCCGCCTGCCTTGCGCACCTGCCGCCAGAGAAGGCCGATGTCGACGGTGCCATCGAAGCGGCCAAGCAATGGTTGCATCAGGCCTTGATGGCTAGCGAGCGCCTCGATGTAGGGCAAGGCAAAGGGCCACCGCATCATTTTCATGCCTGGTGGTGATCTGCATTAAACGCGAGCTTTCGACATCTCCCCTAACAGTCGTGAACTTCTCGTTCGTGGTCCATAGTATGTGACTGCTTCGCCATCTGCCGGGAAGGATCCCGGCTCCCACATAGTGAGATGGAGAGATAGGGAGATCGAGTCTGGATGGACCCCCACATCATTGTTCTGGGCGGCCTGGGTGTGCTGATACTGCTGGTCGCCTGGGTGCCGACGTTAACACCGAAACTGCCGCTGTCATTGCCGATCATCTGCATCGGTATCGGTTTCGCCCTGTTCTCTCAGCTCGGCGCGGAGGGATTGCAGCCCAGAGAACACGTCAGGACGCTCGAGATACTCACGGAACTCACGGTGATCATTTCGCTGGCCGGCGCCGGGCTGAAGATCGACGACCCGCTGAAATGGCGTCATTGGACGGACACGCAGCGTCTCCTGGGTATCACCATGCCGCTGACCATCGGCGGCATTGCCGCGCTGGGCGCCTACTACCTGGGCCTGCCGTGGGAAACCGCGCTACTGATCGGCGCCGTGATCGCGCCGACCGACCCGGTGCTGGCCGCCGACGTCCAGGTCGGCCCGCCGAGTTCCGGCCCCGGCGACAAGGTGCGCGCCAGCCTGACCTCGGAAGCCGGCCTCAATGATGGCCTGGCATTTCCGTTCACCTATCTGGCGATCGCCGTAGCCATCAACGGCACCTCGCCCGGCGCGTGGACATGGGACTGGTTCACCATGGACGTGTTGTGGCGGATCACCGCAGGCGTCGCGGCGGGCTGGTTCTTTGGCTGGCTGCTGGGGCTGCTGATGTTCCGGTCGGGGCGTATGTCTCTCGCCAGCACCGGGCAAGGCTTCGTCGCCCTGGGTGGCACTTTCGTCACCTATGCCGGCGCAGAAGCGATCCACGGCTACGGCTTCATCGCCGTGTTCGTTGGCGCGCTGGCCCTGCGCAGTACCCAGGAAGAAGCCCACGACTATCACGTGCGCCTGCACGATTTCACCGAAGAGATCGAACGGCTGCTGATGATGTTCCTGCTGGTGCTGTTCGGCGGCAGCCTGGCCGGGCCGCTGCTCGATGGCCTGACCTGGCCGATGGCGGTGGCCGGGCTGGTGATCCTGTTCGTGATCCGGCCACTGGCCGGCATGATCGGGCTGATCGGCTCAAAGATGAAGTCGAGGGAAAAGGCGGTGGTCAGCCTGTTCGGGATCCGTGGCGTGGGCTCGTTCTATTACCTCGCCTACGCCAGCAGCAAGGCGGAATTCGGCGAGCTCGACAGCGCCTGGACGCTGGTCAGCTTCCTGGTATTGGCCTCCATCCTCTTCCACGGCATGACCGCCGGGCCGATCATGCTCTGGCTGGACCGGCGCCGCGAGGCAGCACGGCAACGCTCGTAGCTCGTAGCTCGTAGCTCGTGGCTCGTGGCTCGTGGCTCGTGGCTCGTGGCTCGTGGCTCGTGGCTCGTGGCTCGTGGCTCGTGGCTCGTGGCTCGTGGCTCGTGGCTCGTGGCTCGTGGCTCGTGGCTCGTGGCTCGTGGCTCGTGGCTCGTGGCTCGTGGCTCGTGGCTCGTGGCTCGTGGCTCGTGGCTCGTGGCTCGTGGCTCGTGGCTCGTGGCTCGTGGCTCGTGGCTCGTGGCTCGTGGCTCGTGGCTCGTGGCTCGTGGCTCGTGGCTCGTGGCTCGTGGCTCGTGGCTCGTGGCTCGTGGCTCGTGGCTCGTGGCTCGTGGCTCGTGGCTCGTGGCTCGTGGCTCGTGGCTCGTGGCTCGTGGCTCGTGGCTCGTGGCTCGTGGCTCGTGGCTCGTGGCTCGTGGCTCGTGGCTCGTGGCTCGTGGCTCGTGGCTCGTGGCTCGTGGCTCGTGGCTCGTGGCTCGTGTTCAATCATCCGGATCGAGAACCGCCTTCAGGAACGCCTTGGTCCGTTCTTCCTTCGGCGCGGTGAAGATATCCTCCGGCTTGCCCTGCTCCTTGATCCGCCCCTGGTCGAAGAAGCAGATACGGTCGGAAACCTGGCGCGCAAAATGCATCTCGTGGGTCACCAGCAGCATGGTCAGGTCGTGCTCGTCCGCCAGAGTGCGAATGACGTTCAACACCTCCCCCACCAGCTCGGGATCCAGCGCCGAGGTCGGCTCGTCGAAGAGCATGACCTTGGGCCGCATCGCCAGCGCACGGGCAATGCCCACACGCTGCTGCTGGCCGCCGGAGAGCTGGTGGGGATACTTGCCGGCCTGATCGGTCAGGCCCACCATCTCCAGCAGCTCCATGCCGCGCTTTCTCGCTTCGGCCTTGCTCACGCCCAGCACCTGCACCGGCGCTTCGGTCAGATTGCGCAGTACCGTCATGTGCGGAAACAGATTGAACTGCTGGAAGACCATGCCCAACTGACTGCGCATCTGGCGCAAATGTTGCTCGCTGGCCGGCGCGAGCGAGTCGCCCTTGCGCTGGTGCCAGAGAGGCTCGCCGCCGACGTAGACGACGCCGTCGTTGATCTCCTCCAGCGTCATCAGGATGCGCAGCACGGTCGACTTGCCGGAGCCGGAAGGGCCGATGATGGTGACCTTCTCGCCGCGCTGGACTTCGAAGTCGAGCTCGTCGAGTACCACGTGATCACCGAAGCGTTTGACGACCTTGTCGAACTTGATGATGGGATCGCGAGTTTTCGTGGCGTCGTTCATTTGAGAGAAAGGCCTCGCTTGGGCAAATGGGTATCCAGGTAGCGCACACCGAAGGACGCGATGATCGTCATTACCAGATAGAGGCCACCCACCATGGAAAGCGGAATCAGATAGCCGCCGGTGCGGTCGCCGATGATCTTGGCCACGCCAAGCATTTCCAGCACGGTCACGACCGACAGCACGGGCACGTCTTTCATGATCGAGACCAGGTAGTTACCCAGCGCGGGAATGATGCGTGGAACCGCCTGCGGCAGAATGATATGGGTAAAGGTTCGCGACGACGCCAGATTGAGCGCCCGCGCCGCTTCGCGCTGCCCCTTGGCCACGGCTTCCAGGCCCGCGCGATAGACTTCCGAGGTGTAGGCGCTGTACTGCACGCCCAGCGCCAGCGCACCGGTCAGGAACGCCGGCAGCGTCAGTCCGAACTCGGGCAGAACGTAGAACAGGAAGAACAGCTGGATCAGCAGTGGCGTATCGCGGATGAATTCCGTCACCAGCTTGGCCGGCCAGCGGATGAGGCGAGTCGGCGCGCTCTTCAGCGCCGCCAGCACCAGCCCCAGGATCAGGGCGATAAAGAAGCCGACCACGGTGGCCTGCAGGGTCACCACCAGACCATGCAGCAGAATCGGAAAGATCGAGACCGCAAAGGCCCACTGGCTACTGGTATCCCATTCGATGCCGAAAAACATGCGTTATCTCCCCGCCGCGCGCCAGCGGCCAACGTAGCGTTCCAGCAGTTTCATGCACGCGGTCAATACCAGCGCCATGCCGAAGTACATGAACAGGACCAGGGTATAGACGGTCACGCTGTCCTGAGTGAAGTTGCGGATCTGTTCGGCGCGGAAAGCCATGTCGCCCAGCGAGATCAGCGATACCAGCGCGGTGTCCTTGAGATTCTGAACCGCGAGATTGCCGAAGGTCGGCATCATCTCCGGGATCGCCTGGGGCAGCGTGATTCGCCAAAGCCGCTTGCGCGAGGTGAAATTGAGCGCCGTCGCCGCCTCGTACTGCTCCTTGGGCACGGCCTGCACCGCGCCACGCACGACCTCGGCCCCATAGGCACCGATATTCAGCGCCAGCGCGACTACCCCTGCCACCACCGGTGGAAAGCGCAGGTCGAGACCGATCGCCTGTCCCATGATGGGCAGCGCGAAGTAGATCCAGAACAGCTGCACCAGCAGCGACGTACCGCGAAAGATTTCGATATAGGCAACGCTGATTCCCTTGAGCAGGGGATTGTGAGACAGCTTGCCGAGACCGAAGAGGAAGGCAAAGATGCCGCCCAGAATCGTCGAGTAGACCGTGAGTTGCACGGTCACCCACGCACCCTGGGACAAGGGGGCGAGATAGCTCGTCCATTCCATCGGGGAGACTCCGCATTCGCTAACGAACGGTCCCGGCAGTACCGGCACCGTTCAAGGACGAACCGAACGCTCGCCCGAGAACCGTCGTCTCGAGCGAGCGCTCACCGTCACATCGGGTTCAGAAGTTCGATTGCAAAACTCAGGAATCCGCGGTGCAAAGCTCTTCCGTGGTACGGTGACTGGAGCCGTCGACATCGGCCTGGCTGAAACCGTAACCCATCAGCGTCTCGCTCCAGTCGTCGGTCTGCTTGTACTCTTCGAGTGCTTCGTTGACCGCATCGCGCAGTTCGGTATTGTCGCTGTTGAACGCGAACGCGCCCCAGCTACGCACTTCTTCGCCATCGATGACCGGGTCCACGAATTCCGCTGCCGACTCGACGTCATCGCTCTTGCCCGCCAGCTCGCTGACCGTCAGGCTGGTCGCGGCATAGGCATCGGCGCGGCCGGTCGAAACTGTGGAGATCGCATCGGCATTGCTGGAGATGGTGACCATGTTCTCCTGCGGTACGCCGAGCGCCTGCAGCATGTCCAACTGATCCGCGCCCGCCATGATGGCGATCTTGGCGTCGCCCTCGACGAAGTCGCTGAACGCATGCAGATCCTTGGGATTGCCTTCCTTGACCAGCAGCCCTTCACCGTAGGAGGAGTTGGGCTCGGAGTAGATCACCTGCTGGCAGCGATCCGGCAACACGGCCATCTCGGCCGCGGCGATATCGAAACGGTTCGCCTGCAAGCCCGGAATCAGCGAGCTGAAGTTGGTAGTGACCCACTCGATGTCGTCGACGCCCATCTCGTTCATGATATGGCGGATGACATCGGGCCCAGCGCCCTTGGCCTCACCGCTCATGTCCATGTAGCCGTAGGGAATTTCGTTGGCGACGGCGATCTTGATCGAACCGGAATCCTTGATTTCCTGGAGTGACGCGGCCTGCGCGATGCCTACGGCCAGGCAGGAAAGTACGGAACCGGCAATCAGTGTCGTGACGCCTTTATTGATAACGCCTTTATTGATAACGCCTTTATTGATAACGCCTTTATTGATGTTGTATCGCATCGTTCAAATCTCCGTCTGCAAGGTTCGGATCCGCAGCGGCGGATCGCGATTAACTCAAGTTTTCGGTGACGGGCGCATTTATCATTTTCATCTCGCCCAGCTTGGCGTGGCCTTGCCAAATTGTCATGACTCATCCTCGACAAACCAGGACAATTCGCAGCAGCTCGATCCGTCTGGATAGTAGCACCACCCAAGCGGCGGGCGTCAAAGCCTTTATTGACCCATGACAATTGCACCCTGACGCCGTCAAAACCCGCTATTCGAAAGGCGATTCGGCCATCGCGACGTTAGCAGGCAGCGTGTGGCGCCAGTTTCCAGCAGTCACCCAACCCTTGAGGCATGGGTAACATAAACATACGTTCTAGTACCGCCTGTTTTCAATAACGCTTTGCTTGCTACTAATCTCGATCATTTCATCGGGGGCTCAGCGTGCTAAACTTTCGCTCATCGCCCCATTCCCAATCGAGAGAGATGCCAAACCGCCATGCGAGCTCTGATCCAGCGAGTCAGCCGGGCCTCGGTCGACATCGACGGCGAGACCGTCGGGCGTATCGATCAAGGATTGCTGGCGCTCGTCGGCGTCGCCGCGGAAGACGACCGGACCAACGCCGACCGCTTGCTGCACAAGCTGCTGCACTACCGGGTGTTCGCGGATGGCGAGGGACGCATGAATTGCAACCTGCAACAGATCGAGGGCGGGTTGCTGCTGGTCTCCCAGTTCACGCTGGTGGCATCGACCGACAAGGGGCTGCGCCCGAGTTTTTCCAGCGCCGCGCCGCCGGCCCACGGCCAGGCCATGTTCGACTATCTGGTTGAGCAGGCCCAAACGGCGTGGCCCAAAGTGGCAACCGGCCGGTTCGGCGCGGACATGCAGGTCGAGCTGATCAACGACGGGCCGGTGACTTTCATGCTGGAAACTTGAGCTGACCGACGGCTCGGGTAATAACGATGCCCGCCGGATTCGGCGGTGCATAAACAGGGAACAGCGGCCATTCGAGCCGCGATGAAAGGATTCTCGATCATGACTCACCCCCTCGCCATCATTACCGGCGGCGCCCAGGGCATCGGGCGCGCCACGGTGGAGCTCCTGCTGGACGAAGGCTGGCGTGTCGCGGCGCTGGATCGCGATCCGGAAGCGGTGGCCGAACTCGATGCCGACTACCCCGAGGCAACGCTGCTGGCCATGGTGGTCGACGTCAGCGACGAACTGCAGGTCAAGGAAGCCTTCCAGCATCTGACGGATTGGCAGCAGGAAAACGATCAGTCCACGGGCGTGGATCTGCTGGTCAACAACGCCGGCCTCGCCGACCCGGTGTGTGGCCCGATCGAGGACCTGGCGCTGGCGGACTGGCGACGATGGCAGGAGAGCCACCTGACCGGCGCCTTCCTGTGCACCCGCGCCGCCGTGCCCGGCCTGCGCCACCGTGGCGGCGCCATCGTCAACATCGCCTCCACGCGCGCCCTGCAATCGGAACCCCACTGCGAGTCCTATGCGGCGGCCAAGGGTGGGCTGCTCTCCATGACCCATGCACTCGCCGTCAGCCTGGGGCCGGAGATTCGCGTCAATGCCATCTGCCCGGGCTGGATCGAAACCGGACCGTGGCAAAAGACTAGCCAGCGTAGCGAGCCTGAACATCGCGATATCGATCGCAACCAGCATCCGGCAGGACGCGTCGGCCAGCCCGCCGATGTCGCCGCGACGATAGCCTTTCTCGCCAGCGACAAGGCGGGGTTCATTACCGGCCAGCACATCAGCGTGGATGGAGGGATGACCAGAAAGATGATCTACGCCGATTAGCCGCGAGCCGCGAGCCGCGAGCCGCGAGCCGCGAGCCGCGAGCCGCGAGCCGCGAGCCGCGAGCCGCGAGCCGCGGAATTCAGGATTCGATCCCGCTGAAAGTTCGCAATCCCTTTCTCGAAGCTCGAAGCTCGAAGCTCGAAGCTCGAAGCTCGAAGCTCGAAGCCAGCGGCCAGCATCAATGGCGTCAGGATTCCGCCTGCAGCAGTTCCGCCTCCATCGCCTCCAAGGCCTCTTCCGCCGCCATCCAGTCACTCTCGAGCTGCTCCACCTCGGCCTGAAGCTCGCCCTGTTCGCGGACCAGGCGCGCCAGCTCGTCCTTGCGGGCGGCGTCGTAAATGTCCGGGTCCGCCAGCCGCGCCTCCAGGGCCGAAAGGGCTGCCTGCGCCTTGTCGAGCTTCTTTTCCGCCGCGTCGCGCTGCTTGCGCAGCGGCTTCATCTGCTCGCGGCGTTCGGCGGCTGCCCGCCGCGCCGCCTTGCGATCGCCGCCATCCGCCGGCCCTTTCTCCTGGCGCGCTTCCTGCTTCAGATCGCGCCGCCGCTCCGCTTCCCGGGACTTCAGCCATTGATGGTAATCGTCGAGATCGCCATCGAAAGGCTCGACGCGCCCGTCGGCAACGCGCCAGAACGTATCGACGCTGGCCCGCAGCAGGTGACGGTCGTGAGACACGATGATCACGGCGCCTTCGTACTCCGCCAGCGCTTCGGCCAGCGCCTCGCGCATGTCCAGATCGAGGTGGTTGGTCGGCTCGTCCAGCAGCAGCAGGTTGGGCTTTTCCCAGGCCACCAGCGACAGCGCCAGACGCGCCTTCTCGCCGCCGGAGAACCGCGACACATCGCCGAACACGTCGTCGCCACGGAAGCCGAACCCCCCGAGGAAGTTGCGAATCGACAGATCGCTGGCCGTGGGCGAGAGCCGCTGCACGTGGGTGAACGGCGTCGCGCCGAGATCCAGATGCTCCAGCTGATGCTGGGCGTAGTAGCCGACCACCAGATTCTCACCCGGTACGCGAGCGCCGGCGAGCGGCGGCAGATCGCCGATCAGGGTCTTGATCAGCGTCGATTTACCCGCGCCGTTGGGCCCCAGCAAGCCGATACGCTCACCGGGCAGGATCGACGCTTTCACGCCTTCGAGTATCGTGCGCTCGGGATAGCCCAGGGCGGCCTGATCCAGCGATAGGAGCGGCGTCGAGGTCTTGTCGGCACACGGCAGTTGAAAGCGGAACGGCGAATCGACCCGCGCCGCGGCGATGGTCTCCATGCGCTCGAGCATCTTCAATCGGCTCTGGGCCTGACGTGCCTTGGTCGCCTTGGCGCGGAAGCGCTCGACGAAGCCTTCGATCTCCGCCCGCCGCGCTTGCTGCTTCTCGAACGCCGCCTGTTGCTGGATCTGGCGCTCGGCACGGGCACGTTCGAAGGCGCTGTAATGGCCGCGATAGAGCATCAACTGGCCCTGATCGATATGCAGGATGTGGTCGCAGACCGCGTCGAGGAAATCGCGATCGTGGGAGATCAGCATCAGCGTGCCGGGATAGCGCGTCAGCCACTGCTCGAGCCACAGCAGCGCATCCAGATCCAGGTGGTTGGTCGGCTCGTCGAGCAACAGGATTTCCGACGGCGTGAACAGCGTCCGGGCCAGACCCACGCGCATCCGCCAGCCGCCAGAGAAGGCCGCCAGCGGGCGATAGAGATCGTCCTGGGCGAATCCCAGCCCGGCGAGCAGCTGTTCGGCGCGAGCCCGGGCGGTATAGCCATCGAGCGCCTCGATCTGGCCGTGTAGAACGGCTTCGCGCTGCATGTCGCCGTTGGCCTGCGCCTCGGCCAGCGCGGTCTCCGTCTCGCGCAAGGCGGCGTCACCATCGAGCACGAACTCCACCAGCGGCCGTTCGATGGCGGAAACCTCCTGCGCCATGTGGGCGATCCGCTTGCCACCGGCGATCTCCACGCTGCCGGCGTCGGCGCCGAGCTCACCCCGGATCAGCGCGAACAGGCTCGACTTGCCGGCACCGTTGGCACCGACGATGCCGACCTTCTGCCCCTCGTGCAGCATCAGGTCGGCGCCCTCGAACAGTCGTCGGGTGCCGCGTTGCAGGGCGAGTTGGCGGAATGCGATCATGCCGGGCTCCAGGGCGCATCGAATGGGCGCTCATTCTATCAGCCATCCGCCACCGGTATGGAATGTCATGTCCGTCACCGCTGCATCCGACTCGCTCTGGTCCGATTCACTCTGGTCCTATGCCCTGGACCGCTACGCTCGCCCCGGCGTCGAGGCCGAATGCCTGACGCTGCAGGATGAACACGGCTGGGACATCTGCGAACTGCTGTGGGTCGCCTGGCTGAGCGAGCGCCGCCAACGCCCTGACCCGGCGGCAGCCAATGCCCTGGCCGAGGCGAGATGCTGGCAACGCGAGATGACCGTACCGCTGCGCGAGCGACGACGCGCATTGAAAAGCGAGGCGCAGCGGCGGCCGCAGCTGGAGCCGTTACGCCAGACGCTCAAGCAGGCCGAGCTGCAGGCCGAACGCGAGATGCTGGCGCGCCTGGAAGCGCTCCCCACGCTCGTCGCCGAGGGGAATTCCCCGCTCGAGCAGGCGCTGGCTTCCTGCCGAACCCTGCGCGACATGACGGCCGACGATTACCTGCCGTTACGCCGATTGATGACGCGCTGGACAATCGATGCCCCGGATGCGGAACCAAAACCCACCTGTTAGAGTCACAACACGACTATCCAGCCGGTGTTCGAGGCTTCTTTACACTCTGGCCAACATCGGTTTCATTCGTGACCCAAGGAGTTTGCATGAAACGTTTGGTAACCGCCGTCGCGCTCGGCAGCATCATGACGCTGCCGCTAACGGCTTTCGCCCAGGACAAGATCGACCTCGATAGTGACCAGGCGAAGCTCAGCTACAGCATCGGCGCCACGCTGGGTCAGGGTCTTTCCAAGGACATCAAGGATCTCGACGTCGATGCCTTCGCGGCGGCCATCAAGGACGTCTACGGCGACGCCGACCTGCAGATGAGCCAGGACGAGATCAGCAGCACGCTGACCCAGTATCAGCAGCAGAAGATCGCCGAGCAGAAGGCCGAGCAGAAGAAGGTCGCGGACGAGAATCGCAAGAAGAGTGAAGCCTTCCTCGCCGAAAACGCCAAGAAAGAGGGCGTCGAGACCACCGATTCCGGCTTGCAGTACAAGGTCCTGGAATCCGGTGACGGCGAATCCCCGAGCGCCGACGATACCGTTCGCGTCAACTACGAAGGCACCCTGCCGGACGGCACCGTCTTCGACAGCTCCTACAAGCGTGGCGAACCGATCTCGTTCAAGGTCGATCAGGTCATCCCCGGCTGGCAGGAAGCGCTGAAGATGATGCACGTCGGCGATACCTGGGAAATCGCCGTTCCCTCCGACCTCGCTTACGGCCCGGCCGGTACCGGCGGCCCCATCGGCCCCAACCAGGCGCTGAAGTTCAAGGTCGAGCTGCTTGCCATCAACCCCGACGACAGCAGCAGCGCCGCGGGTGACAACGGCGACAGCTAAACGCCGACGGCGTGGCTTTCGTCTCGATCGCCACGTTCACCCACCGCTTCACCCGACGCCGGCCCATCGAGGCCGGCGTCGGCGTTTACAGGCAGCGCCTGTCGTCTCTTCCCGTCGGCCCGCCCAGCTCTTGGCTGTCGAAGTCGAACCAGCTGCCTTTCAAGCCATGATCGCTCAGCACCACCACCTGCGCGCGCCAGGCATCCACGTGAGCGCTGCACAGCCCCAGCGTTCCCTGCCCGACGAACAAGCCATCCCCTTTCGACTGTAGCGAAAGCCGCCGCGACTGCACGTTCATGTCGCGACCGATGAACTGGACCGTCACCGATTGCGGCGCGCGGCCATGAACGCGAACCTCGAACGTCAACATGCCTTCGCCGTCGTGCACCTCCTGCAACGCGAACCCCAATGACGAATCGATCCCAAGGTTGGCGTGGCACCCACCATCCAGCAGCACGCAGCCTTGTGCCGGCGGATACCAGGTCACGTCATGGGTCGACTCCCGCAGGTAGTAGTAATCGAGCAAATACCAGAGCGCGATGACGATCGTCATCAGAGTGACGCCGATCAGCAGGTTGAGCATTCGCGGTCTGGGAGTTTCCTCTTCGTAGGCAGCCATGGACTTTCGAAGACTCCAAGGGTTGGGTATTAGTCGATAAACTGGCCGGCACCGGCGCCGCGAACCTCATCGGAGCGCTCGACAAGGATGACACATGAGCGATATCGCTAACGCCCTGGGCCCGCTTTTTCTGCTGATTCTACTCGGAGCCGCCCTGGGTTGGGCACGATTTCCGGGTGGCGATTTCTGGCCCCGACTCGAGCGCTTCATCTACTACCTGCTGTTCCCGGCCATGCTGGTGGCAACGCTGGCAACCGCGGACGTCAGACAGGTGCCGGTACTGCGCCTCGGCGTGACGCTGCTCGGCACCATGACACTGCTGGGCCTGGGCCTCTGGCTGGCGCGACATCGCCTGGCGCTGGCGCCACCCGCCTTCACCTCGACCTTTCAGGGCGTAGTGCGCTTCAACACCTATGTCGGCGTCGCCGGTGCCACGGCGCTGCATGGCGCGGCCGGCACCACGGTGGCGGCCGTGGCAGTCGCGCTAATGGTGCCGACCGCCAATATCCTCTGTGTGCTGGCCTTCATCGCGTCCGGCACGCTGGGTAGCGCCAGCCTGCGTCGCAGCGCCGTGGCGTTGCTGCGCAACCCGCTGATTCTGGCCTGTCTGCTGGGTATCGCGCTGAATCTCAGCGGTATCGGACTGCCCGGCTGGAGCTTCGAGGCCATTGAACTGCTCGGCAATGCCGCTCTGCCGCTGGGGCTGGTCGCCGTGGGCGTGGCACTGCGCCCCCAGGCACTATGGCACAGCGGCAAGGCATTCTGGCTGTCGAGCGCACTCAAGCTGCTCGTCACCCCTTTGATCGTACTGGCGCTGGCCTGGATGGTCGGCCTTCACGGCGCGGACCGAGATGTCGCGCTGCTGTTCGCCGCGCTGCCGACCGCCACGTCGGCGTATATCCTGGCCCGTCAACTGGGCGGTGACGCGGAACTGATGGCCGCCGTGATCACCGGCCAGACGCTGCTGGCCATGGCGACATTGCCGCTGCTCTTGAACGCTTTTGGCGTGAACTGAGCACACGGTGTCGGGAGGAATTGACCGCCCCAAATAAAAAAGATTCTCGTTACGCTTGCAACGATGAATGAGAATGATTAACCTTTCCATCGTGGCGTCGCCAAACGCCACTGACCACAGCAGCGAATGTCAGGTTCCTGCCATGGTTATCTCCTCATCATGCTAGTCACGGTCCTTAGTGCCGCCCTGCCCAGGGCGGCCTTTTTTATGCCCGTGACCCAGGTATGCCGGCGCCCCAGGGCCGCGGCAGGCCGGCGACCTTGACGGCACAGCTTGGCGCGGCGGGTCTCGTCTTTCTGATCTCGGCGTTCGGCGATGGGCAGCGGCGCGATCAGACGCGCCGGTAGATGAGATCCCAGACGCCGTGACCCAGGCGCTCGCCACGCTGTTCGAACTTGGTCAGCGGGCGGAAATCGGGGCGCTCGACGTAGGGCGCCGTCTCGGCCGGCGCGGTGTTGACGAACCCCGGCGCCTCGGCCATCACCTCCGCCATGAACTCGGCATAGGGCTGCCAGTCGGTCGCCATGTGCAGCTTGCCGCCCGGCTCGAGGCGGGAACGCACCAGCTCGACGAACGGCAACTGCACGATACGCCGCTTGTGGTGTTTCTTCTTGGGCCACGGGTCGGGGAAGAAGAGCTGCAGCGTGTCGATGCTCGCTTCCGGCAGGCAGTCCGCCAGCACGGCGAGCGCATCCTCGCGATAGACACGCAGGTTGGTAAGCCCGCGTTTGTCGGCCTCGTCGAGCAGCTTGCCCACGCCGGGTGCGTGAACCTCGATGCCGATGAAGTCCGTCTCGGGATGGCGCTCGGCCTGCTCGACCAGCGACTTGCCCATGCCGAAGCCGATTTCCACCACGCAGGGCGCCTTGCGGCCGAACAGCTGCTCGAGATCCTGGCGGCCATCGGCCAGCGTCAGCCCCCACTTGGGCCAGACCTCCTTCAGGCCACGCTCCTGCGCTGCCGTCATGCGTCCGGCGCGCAGCACGTAACTCTTGATGCCACGGCGCACGGGCGCCTCTTCGGCGGGAGATTGGGTATCGGGCGTCGTCTTGTCAGTCATGCGGAGGAATCAACAGGGCAAGTAAAGGAAATGGCCGCTGGCTGGCAGCGGCCCTGCGGGAGTCGACCGGAAGGCTCAGGCGTTGATCCGCCCGGCGAACGGCGAAGAGGGGCTGGCGCTCTGGCGACGCGGCATGCGTTCGGCGAGAAACGCTTCGCGCCCGGCTTCGATCGCCTTGCGCATGGCGTGGGCCATCATCACCGGATGCCTGGCGTGGGCGATGGCGGAATTCATCAGCACGCCATCGCAGCCCATCTCCATCGCCAACGCCGCATCGGAAGCCGTGCCGATCCCGGCATCGACCAGCACCGGCACCTCGGCGTGCTCGATGATGAGCGCCAGCGTCGCCGGATTGAGCAGGCCATTGCCGGAGCCGATCAGCGAGCCCAGCGGCATCACCGCGCAGCAGCCGCGCTTTTCGAGTTCCTTGGCAACGATCGGATCGTCGCTGGTGTAGACCATGACGTCGAAGCCGTCGTTGACCAGGGTCTCGGCGGCAGCCAGCGTCTCGACCACATTGGGATAGAGCGTCTTCTCGTCGCCCAGCACTTCGAGCTTGACCAGGTTGTGGCCATCGAGCAGTTCGCGCGCGAGCTTGCAGGTCCGCACGGCATCCTTGGCGGTGTAACAGCCGGCGGTATTGGGCAGCAGCGTGTAGCGCGACGGCGATATCGCATCGAGCAGGTTGGGCTCGTCCGGGTTCTGGCCCAGGTTGGTCCGACGGACCGCGAACGTCACCACGTCGGCAGCGCTCGCCTCGATGGCTGCGGCGGTTTCGTCGAAGTCGCGGTATTTACCGGTGCCGACCAGCAATCGAGACGCAAAGCGGCGTCCGGCCACGATCAGCGGGGTGTCCTGGATCAACTGAGACATGAATGACTCCTGGTCATGGATCTGGGGGGGATCAACCCCCGCCGATGGCATGCACGATCTCCACGCTGTCGCCGTCGTTCAGGCGCGTCTGCGCGTGCAGGCTGCGTGGCACGATCTCTTCGTTGACTTCGATGGCGATACGCCGCCCCGTCAGGCCGAGCGAATCGACCAGTTGGGCCAGTGTCTGCTCGCCATCGAGCTGGCTGGGTTCACCGTTGAGCTGAATCTGCATGGCGGCCTCCCTGAAGCAGATCTCGAGGAGGCGCATTGTAGCGCCTCAAGGAGAACCAGGCATCCCGGTCAGGCGTCGCGCGCGACTTGGTCGGTGCTTTCGCGCGCGGGCCAGACGTCGGCGTCGACCTGTTCGGGGCGCTTCAGCACCTTCTTGGGATCGAACGTCGGCTCGTGCACGCCCGCCTTGCGCTGACGCTCGTAATCCTTGAGCACGCGCAGCGCGATCGGACACAGCAGCAGAATCGCGATGAGGTTGGTCGTGGCCATCAACCCCATGGCGAGGTCGGCAAAGTCCCACACGAACTGCAACTGCGCCACGGAACCGATCATGACCATCGCCAGCACCGCCACCCGCAGTACTGAAACCGCGGCCTTGGCACGGCCCCGGAACAGATATTCGATGTTGATCTGCGAGTAGGAGAAGTTGGCGATGATCGAGGTAAACGCGAACAGGAAGATGGCGATCGCGATGAAGATCTCGCCGAAGCTGCCAAGGTGATCGACCATCGCGTCCTGGGTCAACTGGATGCCGACGATGTCCTGACCCGGCGAGGTGCTCATCAGGCGCTCGTAGACACCGGAAAGCAGAATCACCACCGCCGTGCAGCTGCAGATCACCAGGGTATCGATGAATACGCCGAAGGACTGCACCAGCCCCTGCGCCGCCGGATGCTTGACGTCGGCCTGGGCGGCGGCATTAGGCGCCGAGCCCATGCCCGCCTCGTTGGAGAACAGGCCACGCTTGATGCCGTTTTCCATCGCAATCTTGATAGTGTAGCCGACGGCGCCGCCCACCGCCGGGCCATAACCGAAGGCGCTCTTGACGATCAGCTCCAGCATGGCGGGCACTTCGCCGATGTTCACCACCAGTACGTACAGCGCCACCAGGAAGTATCCGATGGCCATGATCGGCACGATCTTCTCGGCGGTGCGCGCCACGGACTTGAGCCCGCCGTAGATCACCAGCGCGGTGATGATCACTAGCGCGACGCCGGTCACCCAGTTGGGGATCGAGAACGCCTGGGACAGCCCCTGCGCAATGGTGTTGGACTGCGCGCCGTTGAAGGCCAGGCCGTAGGCGATGAGCAGGAAAATGGCGAACAGCACGCTCATCCAGCGCTGCCCCAGCGCCCGCTCGATGTAGTAAGCGGGGCCGCCGCGGAAGACGCCGTCCTCGTTGCGCTTCTTGTAGGTCTGGGCCAGGGTCGACTCGATGAACGAGGTCGCGAAGCCGACCAGCGCCGTCATCCACATCCAGAAGATCGCTCCGGGGCCGCCGACCCACAGCGCGATCGCCACGCCAGCGAGGTTGCCGGTGCCGACCCGCGCCGCCAGCGAGGTCGCGAAGGCCTGGAAGCCGCTGACGCCACTGCCGGAACCACGGCTGTTGAAGGTGACGCGAGCCATGTGGCCGAACAGCCGGAATTGCATGAAACGCGTGAGCAAGGTGAACAAAAGCCCAGCACCCAGCAGCAGGTAGAGCAGAATATAGGTCCAGACAAATTCGCTGACCGGAGTCATGACCGCGTAGACCGCGTCGTGAAGCGTGTTGATGAATTCCATTTCGGAGATCCTTATGGATAACGATGACGTCGCAAACGCTGCAGGGCGGCTGCCGAGGCGGTTTTTTACGCGCTAGACTAGCGGGCGTCAATTCCGCGGCTGACGCCCCTAGGGATGGCTGACGTTTCACGCAAGGCCGCACCGAACGTCAACATCCCCAAAGCATAGTCGCCATCAAGGAGTCGCAACATGCACCAAAAGTGGGCCTGGAGTTTCGCTGCCCTGAGCGGATTCGTTCTCGTGGCGGCCGGTGCCTTTGGCGCCCATGCGCTGACCAGCACGCTCTCCCCGCGCGATCTCGAAGTTTTCCATACCGCCGTGCGCTACCAGGCCTGGCACACCTTGGCGGTCATGGCCGTGCTCGCCTGGCATGGACAACGCGCCCTGCAGGGGCAGATGCTGGCCATCAAGCTCTGGTTCGCGGGAATCGTACTGTTCAGCGGCTCGCTCTACTGCCTGGTGCTGGTTGGCGCACGCCCGCTGGGGATAGTCACGCCCTTCGGCGGTCTGCTGTTGATGGCGGGCTGGCTGGTGCTGGCGTGGAGTGCCTGGCGTCAACGGCCGGCTACGGCGTAGATCGAAGCGTCCTGCATCGAGCCCGCGCTTCAGTCATCCCGATCCGGCAACACGTAGGTCGCCGTCACCAGCGCGACGGGCTCGTCGTCACCGGTGGAAAAGAGCTGGACCTCGCCTACCGCGAGACGCTGGCCGAGCTTGAGAATGCGTGCGTTGGCGATCAGGTCCCGGTCGCTGCGCGCACGCCGCAAAAAATGGCAATTGAGATTGCTGGTCACCGCCATCGCCTCCGGCCCGATCTGGGCCAGAACCGCCACATAGAGACAGACGTCGGCCAAGTTGACCATCGACGGACCGGAAACACAGGCGCCGGGGCGCAGATGCTCGTCCTCGATCGCCAGGCTCATGGTCGCCCGCATGTGATCCACGGCCTCGATGGTGCCCTGACGCTGAGGAAAGACGTCATCGAGGAAGTCCTCGATTTCGGCGGCGGTCATTACGGTCATGGCAAGTTCTCCCCTGGCAACGGTGCTCGAGACGGCGGCGCAGTGGTCAAGATAGCGCAACACTACTCGAACACACACTACAGTGCGCCTCGAACCGACTCACCGTCTCCACTGCGCATTTGCGCCACCACCCATGTATTCCGCAAACACTACCCGACGTTGCCCTGAATCCACCGGATGATTCACAAGATTAGTCTGATACCCGCGACAACGCCCGTGCCCTCCGTTCTATCACCGCTGGCACGAGTTAGATCCGCAGTCTCACCGTACTCCTTTTCCCAGTAAGCGCCGATGTAAGGCGCGACACGGCGCGTTACCTCGTAGCCTAATCGCATGCCGACACGCACGGAGTTCAATCCTTCGCCCACGCCAAATGCTTCGACTCCATTGGCGGCCATGGCGATTTCCGTGCGTGGCTGCAGGTAAAGCCGCTGGGTCAGGCGCAGGTCGTATTCGCCCTCGAAACTGGCGGCCAGATCGCCGTCCTCGCTGAGCTGTAGGGCGACGTCCGTTTCGATACCGTAGGGCATCACACCCTGCAGGCCGACCACACCGTAGGTGCGCTCGGCGTGATCATCGGAAAACACGCCGCCCTGGTAACCCACGCCGCCCTGTAGTTCCCAAAAATCCGCAATCAGGCGGCTGTAGAGCAGTTCAAGGGATTCGAACTCGGCATCTTCGCCGTCGCCCTACGCTCTGTCTGAAAAATAGACCCGTA